>DATGLG010000058.1:0-1134 GCA_035294245.1 Alphaproteobacteria bacterium
GCGCCTTCCTCAGCCAGCGAGGGTGATCTCCTGTACCGGGAAGGTGGAGATGATCTCGGTGCGGTCCTCGTGGACGATGAGCATCTCCTCGATGCGCACGCCGAACTCGTGCACCTTGCCGTGCTGGGTCTCGAGGGCGAAGACCATGCCGGGCTTGATCTCCTGGGGGTAGTCGAGCGACCAGATGCGCGAGATCACCGGCTGGTCGTACTGGGCGAGGCCGAGCCCGTGCCCCCAGAGGTTGGCGGCGGCCTGGTCCTCGTTGTCGTAGCCCCAGACGTCTCGCGCCGCGGGCCAGCGGCTCGCGATCTCGGCCGTCGTCGCCCCGGCGTGCACGGCGTCGATCGAGTCGTACAGCCAGCCGAGCGCGAGGTCGTAGTAGCGGCGGTGCTCGTCGGTCGGCTTGCCCCCGACGCAGAAGGTCCGGTAGTAGCAGGACTTGAAGCCGTTCCAGGTCAGCGCGGCGAGGTCGATGATCACGATCTCGCCGGGCCGGATGATGCGGTCGGAGAAGTTCCGCCAGTTCGGCCACGCGTTCGGGCCGGAGGAGACGATGATGTCCTCGACGTCTTCCATGCCGGGGATGTTGTAGAGGTACTGCATGCCGAAGGCCGTCACCTCGTTCTCGGTGAGGCCGGGGCGCAGCATCTGGGAGAACTCGTAGTGCAAGGCGTCGCCGATCGCGCCGACGATGCGCATCGCCTCGAGCTCGTCGACGTTCTTCACCGAGCGCGCCTCTTGCATCGGGGTGGCCCCGTCCGCCCAGGTGATCCCGGCGCGCTCGAAGGCGCGCACCATGTTGATGTCGATGAAGTCGACCCCGAGGGGCTGGTCGCGCACGCCGGCCTCCTCCAAGTCGGCGAGCAGCGCCGCGGTGAACTTGTCCACCTGCATCGAGGAGGCCGGGCCCGCCGCCCCCTTGATCCACGCGAAGGAGGTGCGCACGTTCTCGGGCCGCAGCCACGGCGAGTGGCGCCGCACGTGGATGCCGATGTCGCCCTGCTCGTAGAGGATCGGCTCGCGCCCTTCGACCAAGATCGCGTAGCGCAGCCCCGGCTTCAGGCGGTTCCAGCCCGGGGTGAGCGTCGAGGTGATGTAGCGGACGTTCTCGTCGTACATGCACAGGATCGCCCC
>DATGLG010000059.1:0-60488 GCA_035294245.1 Alphaproteobacteria bacterium
GTCCAGAAACCTGGCCACAAAACGAATACGCTCATCCATTGGGCGACACTCCTTCCACGGCATCCCCGGCTCCCCCCGAAAATGCCCAAAGTGTTACCCATGTCTCCGGTATGAAGTGTCACCTATGTCTCGGGAAGCACATGCGGCGAAGATCGATCCTCCGGCGTTCTCCAAGAGCTGGAGAACGTGGGCTGAGGGTTTGATTCCGCGCGGGCGAGACGGCCGGCAACCGGGCGCCGCCTGTCTTGCCGTTGCCGTCCGTATCAAGCCGGCAAGACATCCCGCGCCGTGGCGAAAGCGATGCGCCGCGGCGCCCGCGCGAATTTTATCGGAGCCGAAGACTTGCAGACGACCGATCATTCCCGATTGCTGCGCTCGTGATGGCGCGGATCGTCGTAATCGGCGGCTCTGGGCGGGTCGGCTCGCGGGTCTGCCGCGACTTGCACAGGCGCGGCCATCGCGTGATCGCGCTGGGTCGCTCGCGCCCGGGGCTCGATCGCTTGGCGCCCGAGATCGCGACCGCGATCGTCGATCTTGAGAGCCCCGAAACCGTGGCGCCCCATCTGGGCGACGCCGATATCGTCGTCGGCTGCGTCCACGGGCATTTCATTCCGGCGATCCTGGCCTCGCTCGATCGCGCGACGCGTCCGGCCGGAGGGGCGGAGCCTAGCCTCGCCCCGGGGCCGCGGCTGATCCTGCTCGGCTCGACGTGGCGCTACATGAAGACTGCCAATCCGGCGGGCGAAAGTGTCCGCCGCGGCGAGGCGGCGTTCCTCGCTTCCGGGCGACCCGGCGTGATCCTCCATTGCTCGATGATCTATGGCCATGCCGGAGATCGGAACGTCGCCCGCGTGCTCGGGGTGATCCGTCGCTGGCCGAAATGGCTGCCGCTCCTGATTCCGCTGCCCGGTGGGGGCAAATCCTGGCTCCAGCCCATCCATATCGACGATGTCGTCGCGGCCGTGGCGAAGGCCGTCGACGATCCCGGGGTCGACGGCGCGCCAATCATCCTGGCGGGGCCGGCGCCGCTGACCTACGCGGAGCTCGTCCGCCGCTGCGCCGAGCTGCTCGACCGCAGGGCCTGGCCGATCGCGATTCCCTCGAGTGTCTTAGCGGTGCTGAGCGACGGGCTGGCGCGGCTCGGCCTGAGCCCGCCGCTCCGTGCGGCGGAATGGCGCCGCGCGCAAGAGGACAAGCGGTTCGATGTCGAGCCGATGCGGAAACGGCTTGGGCTGCAGCCGCGCCCCTTCGCGGCCGGGCTTGCCGACTCGGCCGCCCAATATGGGATCGCCCCGGCCGCGAAGCATTAACAGCCGGCGCTCTTGCCCTGTGGCGATAGCTCGACCGCGGGCGGAGGCTCACGCCCTTTGCTCTGCCGTGGGATGCGTCCGCGGCGCTCCCGCGCGGTTGGAGCTCCCCTTCGCGCGAGAGCGCGCAAGCCGCGCCGCCTTGTCGACATTGTGCACGGTCGCTACGCCAAGGGAGACGAGCGACAATGCCAAGCCGATGGGCCACCAGATCAGATGCATGCGGTAACTCCCGAACCGGACGGAGCCGAGCGCTCACGGCGCGGCGGCAAGGCCTCTCGCCATGGATCCTGCCGGCCACGTTAACCGCGACAAGGAAATAATCTCTTGATGTAAATCAGCCGAAAGCAGGCACGATCTCAGAGCGCATTGACGAGTGCACCCGGTGCGTGCGGGCTGAAGCTCAATTCGGTACGCGCGGCCCCAACAGGAGATTTCCTTGTCGGGCCAATCATTAGCGGCCCATTTGACGACGTTATGCAGGATGGCCTGCGCTAACCGTTTGTTAAGAAAATATCGGGTATTTAGCTAAAATATCAGGTAGTCGCCGGCAATCAGCGGAATCCTGAGCGCAGGTGAGGGCGAGGGGTCCGCGTCATAGGAGGCTCTCGGTATGGCCCGTACCCTATATGACGTCGGCGGCTCGGCGGATCTTCGCCACGCGACAGCCGGCGTGAAGCGCCTCGCAATCCGCGAATCGTGCAGCCTGTGGATACTCGGCTCGGTGGCAGGCTGGTCAGTCCTCTACCTGTTGCTCGCGGCCGTCACGGGCCACTGAGCGGCATATCGGGCCGGCGAGATCGCCGCGGGGGCGCCGTGCGGCCCACCGCATCAGTGCTTCTTCCCGACGGTATCGGCCATTTCAGCGCCCCGGATCCCGATCGGAGGCTCGCTCCCTTTGGTGCCGCTCCGCCCCGCCTGGTGCTCGATCTCGGCATCGAGCTCGGCACCAAGCAGGACCGCGTAGAACGAGAAATAGAGCCACATCAGGAGAACGATGACCCCGGCAAGCGAGCCGTATCGCTTGTCGTATGAGGCGAACTCGCCGACATAGAGCGAGAAGAGCGCCGAGGCCGCGATCCAAAGCGTCGCCGCGACGACGGTGCCCCGGGTGACCCAACGCCATTTGGGCCGCTCGCGTGACGGCGCGAAGCGGAAGACCACCGCCAAGCCGATCATCACGGAGACGAGGAGGATGGGCCAGCGCAAGATGGACGCAAGCGTCTTGCCGAAATCGCCGAGGGGCAACACGCGAAGCACGGCGGGGAGAACTGCGACGAGCGCCAGGGCGACGACCGCGAACAAGACCACGACGACGGTGAGCGCCAGGGCGACGGCGTAGAAACGCAGAAGGCCTCGCTTCTCCTCCTCGCCATAGACCACATTCAGCGCCGCCATCAGCGAGGTGGTGCTGGAGCTTACGCTCCATAGCGCGACGAGAAGGCTGACGATGAATCCAATGCCCAGGCTCTCGTGCGAATGGCTGGTGAGATAGGTGAGCTGATCGGAAATCAGCTTGACCGCATCCGCCGGCATGAGCTCGCGCATCCCCTGCACCTGGCGCTGCACGTCGGCGGGGTCGAACAGCAAGCCGTAAAGCGCGACGAGCGCTGCGATCCCGGAAGGAATGGCGACGAAGGCATAGAAGGCGGCCCCCGCGGCAATCAACGAGATATTCTTCTGGGAAACGGCATCCTTGACGCGGAATAGGATATCGCGCCAGCGGCGCTTGGGACCGTCGCTCGGCCATTGCGCGCGACGGCCATGCGCGTCTGAGCGGCTTGCCCGCGGTTGAGAATTCATTGCGTCCCCCCGGTGCTTCCCCCGTCGCCGTCAAGCATGAGCGCTCTCGGCCCGAGGTCATCGCCGCGGTGAAGATTAAAAGGCCTCGCCGACGCAATCCAGGCGTTGCGGGGCGCGGGGGTCCCAGAACCAAGCCTCTGCCTCTCGCAAGGGCTCCCGGCGGAATCAGGGTGCTGGCGGTCGCCCCCGCATGACGCCGACCAGCAGCGAGACGAGGAACAGGACGATAAAGATGAAGAACAGAACCTTCGCGATGCCGGCGGCGGTCGCCGCGATTCCGGCAAAGCCGAGCACACCGGCAATGATGGCGATGATCAGGAATATCAGAGCCCAGCGGAGCATGGGTCCTCCACATAAACTCCACATACACATAGAAGGATTCGCGCGCGAGGCGAACCGCGGACTTGCAAAGGCTTGCTTCACTGACCCTTCGGCGGGTGGATTATTCCATGCTTCCAGCCTAGGCAAGCGCGATGACGGCATGGATGAGGGCGCCGAAAATCGCCGTCGCGGGTATCGTGATGACCCAGGCGAGCACGATCTCGTCCGCGATGTTCCACTTGACCGCGGAGGCGCCGCGGGTGACGCCCACGCCGACGATCGCTCCCGCGATGGTATGGGTGGTGGAGACGGGCGCGCCCAGGGCGGTGGCGAGAAAGAGTGTCGTGGCGCCGGCGCTCTCGGCGCAGAACCCTTGCATCGGCTTGAGATGCGTGATCTTCGATCCCATGGTCTTGACGATGCGCCAGCCGCCGATGAGCGTGCCCATGGCCATGGCGGCCTGGCAGGCCAGCACGACCCAGATTGGCACGTAGAACGTGGCGCCGAGCAGGCCCTGGCTGTAGAGCAGCACGGCGATGATTCCCATGGTCTTCTGCGCGTCGTTGCCGCCATGGCCGAGGGAGTAGGCGGCCGCCGAGAGGAGCTGGAGCGAGCGGAAATAGCGATCAACCTTGAAGGGCGTGGCGCGCACGAATATCCACGAGACGGCAACGACGAGAGGCAGGGCGATCAGGAAGCCGATCAGCGGCGAGAGCACGATCGCAGCGCCGGTCTTTGCGACCCCGGACCATACGATGCTGGCGAAGCCCGATTTGGCGATCCCCGCGCCGACGAGGCCGCCGATCAGAGCGTGGCTGGAGCTCGAGGGAATGCCCTGCCACCAGGTGAAGAGATTCCAGAGAATGGCCGAGAAGAGAGCTGCGAAGATCACCCGCGCATCGATAACGCCGGCATGCACGAGCCCGGTGCCGAGGGTTTCGGCGACATGCAGCCCGAAGACGAGGAACGCGATGGCGTTGAAGAAGGACGCCCAAAGCACCGCCTGGGCCGGCCGCAGGACGCGCGTCGATACCACGGTCGCGACGGAGTTCGCGGCATCGTGGAGACCATTCAGGAAATCGAACGCGAGCGCCACGCATACGAGGACGGCGAGGGTGACCGTTCCGAGCGGCATGGTGCGGGGCGGACCGTCAGACCTGCTCGAGGACGATGCCTTCGATGACGTTGGCGACGTCATTGAAGTGGTCGACGACCGTCTCCAGCATCTCGTAGATTTCCTTGCAATCGCGATAGGCGGTGTCGGTGATGGCGCCGCTCTTCAATTCGGCGCGGGCGCGCTTCATGCCGGAGAAATAGGCGTGATCGGCGGCCGATTCGATCTTGTCGATCTCCTCGTCGATGGCGCGCAGGCGCGCCTGCTCCTTGTTGATGGATTCCAGCAGCGGCATGGCCTCGAGAACCAGCTCGGCGCAGCGCATGATGTGTCCCGCGACCGCCCGCATCTCCGGCGTGAAGTCCTTGATTTCATAGAGCTCGATATCGCGCGCGACGGCCTCCATCAGATCGACGGCGTCGTCCATATGCGTGATCAGCTCCTGAATCTCGCGGCGGTCGAAGGGGGTAATGAAGGTCTTGTGTATCTTCTGTAAGATGCGCAGCGTTATGGCGTCGGCCTCGCTTTCGTAGCGATGAATCGCCGCGATCTGCGTCTTGATATCCGCGCCGTCGACGATCAGCGCGTGCAATGCGCCGGCGGTATCCAGGATCTTCCCGGCATGAAGCTGGAAGTCGGCGATGAAGCCGGCCTCCTTCGGCATGACGGCGCGAATGAGTCGCGTGATCATGTCGGGGAGCCGGCGTCGTCGGCGATGGCGATTCTCATGCTTGAACGCTCCGATACAGTCATCTCCGGCCGTTGCGGTCGGGGCGGCCAATGCTATCGCACCAGACGCTTGGTTATCCATAGGAGCGCGCTCGATCGCTTCGCGCGCAAGCCGAGGCGGCCATGGACACCGAAGCCGCCGGCAATGGGGCGGAACAGGTTGTCCGGCCACGCCGACGGCCCGCGCTCGTTGGTGAGCCGGCCATCGAATGCCTCGCTTGCCATCAGCTTGTCCATCATTCCCGGAACCAGACGATTGGCCCGGATGGCTTCATACGTCGGGCCGCCGACCCAGACCGCGTGACGGGGAGTGCCGGACCGCCCGGGCGATCGACTCGGGAACGGCGGGCGGGCTGATTCGTTTCCGGGTCGGGATCGGGTGGCGTCGCCTGGCGCGCTTCGTCGGCGCCGCCGCAATCGTCAACCGTGGCGATCAGCCCGGCGGGCGCGGCGGGGTCTCGGGAGGCGTGCCCTGGGGCGCATGCGGTGGCTCCGGCGGGGGTACCGTGGGCGGCTGCGAAGGCGGCAGCCCCGGCGGCTGCGGCGGCGCAGGAGGCACCTCCGGCGGCGAGCCCGGGGGAAGCTCCGGTGGGACCTGAAGATCGGCCATATCTCTCCCCGCCTCGGCGCAGCGCTTTCCGCGTCGCGCCGATGTCATCCCGCCGAACCCGCGAACCCGCCATCGGGTTCCCGGCGCCGCGAGCGCGCGCGGCAACCAATCCCCGGCGCGGGCGATTAAGTAAGGCGGCGCTCCGATGCCGCATCGAGACGGGAGCGCGAATGCTGGCCGCGATGTCGCGAATGGTGCCGGGCTTCGTCCGTCGCCTGGCGGTCCTTGCCTGGGACGCTGGGGTCGATCTCGTCGGCCATGAGGGCTTCGAGCTTTCCGGCTATGCGGCATTCACAGCGCTGCTCGCGCTGTTCCCTTTTCTGATCTTCCTTGCGGGCCTCGCCGGCTTCCTCGACAACGTCGGCGATGTGGGGCGGTTCGTCTCGACGGCTCTCAAATTCATTCCGCCCGAGGTCGCGTCCTCCCTCTCGCCCGTCGTGCACGAGGTCCTGTCGCAGCGCCGCGGCGGGCTCCTGACCTTCGGCTTCGTCTTCTCGTTGTGGTCCGCCTCGAGCGGCGTGGAGGCGCTCCGCGCGATGCTCAACCGCAGCTACGGCGTCCCGGAGACGCGGTCGATCTGGTGGCTGCGCATACAAAGCATCTTGATCGTCATCGTTGGCGCGGGGATCGCCTTGCTGATCTCCGTGATGATCGTGCTCGGGCCCGTGCTCTGGCGCCTCATCCACCGCCTTGTCGCACCCGACGAGATCAGTCACGGCTTATGGACCCTGCTGCGCTACGGCCTCGGGGCCGGCTTCGGCGTGTCCTCGCTCATGGTGCTTCACATCGCCCTGCCCAATTGCCGTAATTCGATCCGCCATGTCTGGTGGGGTGCCGTGGTCACGACGTGCCTGTGGCTGATCATGGCCACGCTGTTCTCGATCTATGTCGAGAGCGTCCCGCAATACAACATCACCTATGGCAGCCTCGGCGGGGTGATTCTCACGCTTCTGCTCTTCTATTTCAGCGGCCTGATCTTTGTCTACGGCGCCGAGATCAACGCACATCTCAATCGCCGGCGCCGCGCGGCGCGGAACCGCGGGCGCGACGCTGCTGAGGATAGCCGGCTATCCGCGTGAAGGGCTTCCGTGCGGCGGCCGCCCACTCGGCGCATTGCGCCGAAGGCGCGAATATGTCGCGCGCTTAGTTGATGCTCATGCGTGCCCGGTATGGTGCCGCGCGGGGATCGACAGCGGCGGGTGCGATGGATGCCCGACCATGGCAAAGGAACTCGAGGCTGGCGATCGGCGGTATGGCCGCGCTGCCGAGATCAGCTCGGACGCGCGCTCCTCGGAAAAGCCGCACATGGCGACCAGCAGCTGCAGCCGTCGCTTGGTTTCCGACGATCGCGACGCCCCGTCGACATGCGCTGCGCGCACCTCCCTCCGGGTGACGCTGTCGGTCACCCGCATGATCTCGTGGAAGAGCTTGAACAAGGCGAATTTGGGATCATTTGCCCGCTGCACGCTCGACGGCTCACAGACGATGACCTCCAAGCAGGCGCGAACGTACTGGTCGCCGCGCTGCGGCGAGCCGGTGAGAGCATGGGCATAGCGGCGCAGCTTCGGAAGAGAGCGGGCGAGCTCGCGAGTTGGATAGGTCATGGCCTGAACTCCTTTTTGAATTTTGTGCTGCAAGGATATCGAGGGCGGAGTCACCAAAGCGGAACAACCTTGTGACAAACTCGTGACCTAGCTCTGGAAATGCTACAAGATTGCGACCTCGCGCCATGTTTCACTTTCGTGAATCCTTGACGCGCTCGCATTGATTTGGCGCAGGCGCGCGATTTCTCCGTTTCGACGGCGAATCCTTGGCCTTGCTCGCCGCATTCACCCCTCGGCGCATAGGCGCGATGAGGAACCCGCTGCGAAACGCCGGCGTTTGGATCGAGACCGGCGCGCAACGATCACGACGGTGAGGCGAGTGACGGGATGATGGAGCGAGGGACTCTTTTCGGAAGCAGGCGGCGGCGACGGTGGCGGGATTCGCCGATCCCGGCTGGGCGATCCGGAGCGACTCGGATCGGTGGGGCGGTGCTCTGTGCGGCTCTTGCGGGCGCGGCGCTTGTCGCCCCTGGACGTGACGTGCCTTGCGCCGCGTCCTTGCCGTCGCACCCCTGGGCTCGGCTGGCAGCGGCCGAGGGCGGCGGCGCGGCGCCGGAGAGCAATCCGGGCGGCACTACGCCCACACCGCCGACGCCGAACGAGCCCTCACCCACGAGGCCCGGGCCGGGAAAAGGCGTGATCACGCCACCGCCGACAGGAGACACGGGAATTCAGAAGCCAACCCCGAGCACCGGACCCAACAGCATGCCCGTGATCAAGCCCCCCGGTCCTGGAAACGGCGTCCCGGGAGGCGAGCCGCCGCCGGGAGAGAAGCCCACACCGAATGGCGGTGGGGTGGTGCCGCGGTGACGCAGGAGCGCCTCTGGCCGCCACTCTCGCTCCGGGCCGCGGCGGGTGGAACCATCACGACGCCCTCGCGTTCCTTGGAAGAGCCGGGCACGTCGGATATCGCCCATCCGGGGGAGTAGTGCATGCGGAGTCCAATCCCAGTGACGATCGCAGCATCGCGATCCTGGAAAACGACGCCGGCGACGCAACGCTCCAGGAGCTTGCCGCGGCGTTGCGCAGCTTTAACAATGACGAGACGGCGGAATTGCTCGCGCTGCTCCGGCTTGGGCGCGGCGATTGCGCCCGCGACGACTGGGCGGGGGCGCTGGAGCAGACCCGGGGCATCGGCAGGGACGAGGCCTTAAGGCGCCTCGTCGGGACGCCCATGCTTGGTGATCTGCTGGAGGAGGGGCTTGCGTCCTGCGGCTATTCTTGCTCGGACTTGGAGGAAGGGCATCTCTGATCAGTATCGGCACACTCGTTCTCCCAGTGGCAATGACGCGGATAAGGAGTGACGAGCATGGCAGAGTCGGCTTCGCAGAAGCTGGGGCGGCAGAGCCTCACTTATGACGAGATCGTGACCATCACCGGCCCGATCGAGCCCGTGAAGATCGCCGAGATCATGGCCGCGCAGCCGCAGCGAAAAGAGCTCGAGGAGGCTGTGGCCTGGGCGGCCGGCGACAGCGATTCCATGGGCAAGCTCCGGCGTCCGCTCGTCGGAACCGTCGCGCATCTCTACGAGATCCTTACTGCCGAGCGAGGCTCCGACGAGCCAGAGTAAGGCGCGTCCCAGGCACGGAGAGGCGCAGCCCGGAACAACGGAGGAACGCCCTTATTTTCTCTTTACGTTCCGGTAACCATCCAAAGCTATCCTGCTCGCCTCGGTAACCATTCCTGGCGCGGACATCGATGGTCGAGCGGGGCTTTCGTCGCAAGTATTTGCTGGGTTGCGCGCTGCTCACCTTGGTCCTGGCGGGATGCGGTTTCGGAGGTCCCCAGGACGCCGGCGATATCGCCGGCCGGCAGGCGCCCGGCAGTCCGCCCGACGGAATCCCCGAGGCGACAATCCTCAACATCGCCGATCGCACCCGCGCCTCGGGCGACATGGCTTCGGCCATCTCGTTCTATCGCCGCGCCCATGCGATGGCGCCGAGCGATCCTCGCCCGCTCGTCGGGCTGGGCCAGGCGCTCGATCGGCTCGGCTTGCCGAACGAGGCGATGGAGGCCTATCGCGAGGCTCTTCACCTCGACCCCAAGAACCCCGACGCCTTGCGCGGCCTCGCGGAAAGCCTGGTGGCGCTGAACCAGCCGGCGGCCGCCGTCGAGGCGTTCCATAAGGCCATCGCCGCCGCGCCGACGGCCCGCGCCTATGACGGCCTCGGCGTGGCCGAGGACCTGACGGGCGACTTCACCGCGGCGGAGGCCGCCTATCGCAAGGGTCTCGCCCTGGCACCGGACGACCTCGCGCTGCGCAACAATCTCGGCCTCTCCCTTGCTTTGGCGGGCGATAGCAAGGCGGCAATCGATATTCTCCGGACCGTCACCACCGACCCCGCAGCGAGCCCGCGCCATCGCGCCAATCTCGCCTTGGCCCTCGGCCTGGCCGGACGGATGGACGAGGCGGCGCAGGTCGCGCGCATCGATCTCGATGAACGCGCCGTGCGGAGCAATCTCGCTTATTACGCCGAGCTGCGGCAGCTTTCGCCGACGGCGCGCGCGCAAGCCATCCTCCGGCCAAGCGCCGATCCCGCCCCGAGCGCTGAGGATGCCAAGGCCGAGAAGGCGGATGCGGGAACGTCATCGCCAGCACCCCTCGCGGCCGCGCCGGTGGCGTCGGTCGAGAGCCGGTCATTGGCGTCGGCGGCGGGCGCCGCGCCGCCGCAGCCGGGTCGCGATCCGCCGCGTAAGGCGCCTCAGGCCGCCGCGATCGCTGTGCTGCAGCCGGCGCACGCAACGCCGGCCGAGGCTGGCGGCGGACAAGAGGCCGCAGCCGCAACTGGTGGGGGCGCCGCGATTGTCGGCAAGGATTGGGTGCAGGTGGGGGCCTCGAAGACCGAGCGGAAGGCAAGGGAGATCTGGTCGATCATCGAGCAGCACAACGCGGATCTGGTCCAAGGGCTCGATCACGTCGTGCAGCGGGTCGAGCGCAAGACGGGCCAGGAGGCCTATTACAGGGTCCGCATCGGACCGCTCGACTCGCTCGATCACGCCAAGGGCCTTTGCGCGGCGCTGCAGGAGCGCCATGTGGGATGCTTCGTCGCCCGCAGCGCCGGTTAAAGCGCCACCGCCGAGCGTCCATCACATCTTGAGCTTGGCCAGCGTGTCGAAGACGCGGATCGCCGCGGCACCGCCCAGCACGATCAGCAGCGCCGGAAGGATGAAGGTGATCATCGGGACGGTCATCGTCGCCGGCAGCTTCGCGGCCTTCTCTTCCGCCCGCATCAGGCGCTCCTCCCGGAATTCCGTCGAGAGGACGCGCAGCGACTGGGCCAGGGTGGTGCCGTAGCGCTCCGTCTGGATGAGGGCGTTGACCAGGCTGCGCAGCTCCGCAAGGTCCGTGCGCTCGACGAGGTTCTGGAGCGCCTGCTTCCGATCGGGGAGAAAGCCGAGCTCCAGTGCCGTGAGGGAGAACTCGTCGGCAAGCTCGGGGTAGGCGCGCGTCAGCTCGCGGCCGACGCGCGTCATCGCCGCATCCAGGCTGAGCCCGGCCTCGGCGCAGATGACGAGAAGATCGAGCGCGTCGGAGAGCCCCTTGCGCAGCTTCACCTTGCGCTTGTCGGTCTCATTCCGCACATAAAGGTCCGGGCCGTACAATCCCGCGACGAAGCCGAGGCAGAGCAGGAAGAGACGCAGGCCCGGCCCCATGGGCTGTGGGCGCAGCACGCCGGCGAGGAGAAGCGTGCCCACGGCGAACGCGAAGGGCAGGCTCGCCTTGGCGAAAAGATAGATGACCAGCGCGTCCTTGGTCCGCAAGCCGGCGCGGGTCAGCCGTGTGGTGATTTGCCCGAGCTGCCGGCCGCGTAGCAGGTTGAAGCGCACGACGACCTGGCGCATCACCGATATGCCTCGCTGTGCGAAGCTGCCGCGCATTTGATGGCCCTGCCGCGCGCGCGCACCGGCGCGCAAGGCGGCGCGCCTTTCCGTCAGGGCGCGGGCGCGCCGTGCCACGGGATCGCGGGTGACGAGGCTGTGCCAGATGGCAAGGACCGCGAGTAGCGCTGCGACGGCCGCGGAGAATGCGACGGCGTCGTCGATGCCGATCCCGGCGGGGAGGAGATGGGCGAGGCTCATATCTCGAACCTCGCCATCTTGAACATGATGCCGACGCCGGTGAGGAGCGACAGGAGCGCCCCCCCCAGCATCACGCGGCCGCGCGGATCGACCAGCAGGACGGTGATGTATTCGGGATTGAGCGCGTAGAGCACGCCGAACATGATGAATGGCAGCAGGCCGATGATCGTCGCGCTCGCCCGCGCCTCGGCGGAGAGGGCCTTGATCTTCAGCCGCATCTGGCGGCGACGGCGCAGAATTGTCGCGAGGTTGTCGAGGGTCTCGGCCAGGTTGCCGCCCGTCTCCTTCTGCACGGACAGGCTGATCGCGAAGAAGCGGAACTCGGCCACATCCAGCCGTGCCGCGGCCGACCACAGCGCCTGCTCGAGCGTTTGGCCGATGCCGAGCGCGCCGGCGATGCTGCGGAACTCGACGCCGATGGGGTCGGGAAGGTCCTGGCCGACCAGCTTGATCGATTCCGTCACCGGCAAGCCCGATTTGAGACCGCGAACGATGAGATCGATCGCGTCGGGGAAGAGCTGGGTAAAGGCCTTGAGCCGGCGACCGATCATGATGCCGACGACCGCGTGGGGCAGCCACAGCCCCGCGGCGACGGCGAGGAGCAGGGAGGCCACGGCCGTGAACCTCAGCAGGGACGAGAAGGCGAAGAAGACGACCGACATGACGAGCAGGCTGACCAGGACGTATTCGCCGAGCGAGATTCGCCGCCCCGTCTTCGCCAGCCGCTCGCGGAGCTGGGCCGGGCGCGGCAAATATCGCTTGATCAGCCGGTCGAGGCCTCGGATGGAGCTGTCCGACTGATCGAGCCGCACATTCACCTTGGCGGCCTTGTCGCGCGCGGCGCCCGGTTGCGCCGTGACCCGCGCCAGCCGGCGCTTGATCCGCGCCCGCTCGCCGCCCGTCAGACCGACGGCTGCGAGGAGAAAGACGACGCTTGCGAGCGCGCCGAGGACGAGGGGGACGAGAAGACCGCCCAGCGCGGAGGGGGCGCCGCTCATCCGATCGCCTCGATCAGCGCCTTGTCGAGCCCGAAATAGGCGGCTTTCGGGGTGAAATGGGGCCGCAGCCCCGAGGACACGAAGCGGCCCACCAGCCGTCCGTCCTTGCCTTCGCCGTCCAGCTCGAAGTGGAAGAGGTCCTGGGTCGTGATCACCTCTCCTTCCATGCCGACCACTTCCATCACATGGGTGATGCGCCGGACGCCGTCCCGCATGCGGCTGACCTGGATGATGACGTCGATGGCCGCCGCAATCTGGGTGCGCACGGCCTTCGACGGCAGATTGATCCCCGCCAGCCCCACCATGTTCTCGAGGCGGGTTAGGGCCTCGCGCGGGCGGTTTGCATGGATGGTGCCGAGCGAGCCTTCATGGCCGGTATTCATCGCCTGCAGCATGTCCACGGCCTCGGCGCCGCGCACCTCGCCGAGGATGATGCGATCGGGCCGCATGCGGAGCGCATTCTTGACGAGCTCGCGCATGGTGATCTCGCCCTGGCCCTCGAGATTGGCCGGGCGTGTCTCGAGGCGGACGACATGAGGCTGCTGGAGCTGCAGCTCCGCGGCGTCCTCGATCGTCACGATCCGCTCGCCGGGGTCGATCATCTGGCTCAAGGCATTGAGCAGCGTCGTCTTGCCGGAGCCGGTGCCTCCCGAGATCAGCACGCTCAGGCGCGAGCGGCCGATGATCCTCAAGACGGTCGCCATTTGCGGCGAGAGATTGCCCTGGCGCGCCATCACGTCGAGGGTGATCTTCTTCTTCGAGAATTTTCGGATGGAGATGCTCGGCCCGTCGATCGCGAGTGGCGGAATGATGATATTGACGCGGCTGCCGTCGGGCAGCCGCGCGTCGCAAAGGGGGTTCGATTCGTCGATGCGCCGGCCGACCCGCGAGACGATGCGGCTCGCGATATTCATGACATGCGCGTCGTCGCGGAAGCGCACGGCCGTCAGCTCGAGCTTGCCGCCGCGCTCGACATAGACCTGCCGCGGTCCGTTCACGAGGATGTCGGTGATGGTCTCATCGGCGAGCAGCGGCTCGAGCGGCCCCAGCCCCAGCATGTCGTTGAGCAGCTTGGTGACGAGGTCGCGCTGCTCGAGGGCATTGAGCTGCAGCTTCTCCTCGGCCAGCAATTCGGTCACGAACTCGGCGAGCTGGCTGGCGAGCTCCTGGCGCGGCAGCATCGAGGCGGCGCGGGCGTCGATGCGCGAGAACAGCTTCGGCTGGATGCGCTCCTTCGCGAGCTCGATCGGGCTCCGAGCCGGTGCCGGCGCGCTCGGCGGCGGCGCGCGCTCGGCCGGACGCGGCGACTTCGTCACCCCATGGCTTGCCAGGAAATCATTGATGAGGGCGGTCACGAGGCTGCGCTGGTCGAGGGCGTCCACCGAGACGCCCTCCCGCGCGATGATTTCCGCAACGATGGCGTCGATCTTCTCCGCGATCGCGGCGCGGCTGAGCTTCGCCGCGTCGTCCGCGGTGAGGCGCTGATGCACGATCGGCGTCAGCTGGGTCCTGACGGTGTCGACCCAGCCGGATGAGGGCCTGGGCGGTGCGGCAGCCTTGCCGGCCGGCTCCGGCGGTGTCTCGGGGCGCAGCGGCACCACCCGCGATATCGGCGGCGCGTCGCCCGTCCTGCGGCCGAAGCCGGGCATCTCAGCCTCGCCTTGGGGCGCCGGATCCGAGGAGGCGCCCGAGGAGGCCCTTGGGCTCCGGTGCCGCGGGCTTGCTCAGGGCCGCAGCGAGCTTGCGGAGTGCTGCGGTGGCCTTGCTGCCGGAGGCGGCCTTGGCCAGGGGCTTGCCGGCGTTGATGGCGGCGGGAACGACCTTGCTGTCATCGGGTATGCTGACGAGAGTGACGCCCCCGAGGGATTTCTGGAACTCCGCGAGCGGCACGTCACCGCGGCGCGGCCCGCCGACGCGATTGGCGACGACAAGCGGCTTCACCGAAGGTGCCGCTGCTTTGGCGAGCGCGAGCAGCCGCGCCGTGTCGCGCAGGCCCGAGAGGGAGAGGTCGGTGGCGACGACGATGCCGGTGGCCTCGGCGAAGCTGTGGCGCAGCAGGTCGGGATCCGTGCGCGGCACGTCGAGCACGATCCGCTCGAAGTCGCGGCGGAGCTCGGTCGAGAGCCGCTCGAGGGCGCCCATGCGGATCGCCGTGGAATGGTCGAGCGGCTCCTCGGAGCAGAGCAGATAGAGATTCTCGCCGAGATTTGTCGCTGCGCTCGCCATGAAGAGCCCGTCGATGCGGCTCGGTGTCTCGAGGGCCTCGCAGAGCCCATGGCTGGCGTCGATATCGAAGACGAGGGCGGCGGCACCCCAATGGAGATCGAGATCGACCAGCATCGTGCGGCGTCCGTGCTCCTCCGCGAAGATCCAGGCGAGCGTCGTCGCGATGGTGGTGGTCCCCACGCCGCCGCGCGCGCCGGCGACGGCGAAGATCTCGCCGCGGCCCTCCGCCGGCTTCTCGGCCGTGCTCTCGGAGCCCCGCTTTTTGGCGTTTTGCAGGCAGGCCTTGAAGATTTCCGGGGACACCGGCTTCGTCAGGTAGTCGGCAACCCCCCGCGCGATGAGCTGGCGATAAAAGCCGATATCGTTGACCTCGCCGAGCGCCACCACGATCGCCTCCGGCGTGCAGACCTCGGCGAGGCGATCGAGGGCGGCGAGGGGGTCCGCGACCTCGGTGAGATCGACGATGATGAAGCGCGGCGATGGATCCTGGGCGAGGTGCTCGATCGCGTCGTCGATACCGCCGAAGGTGATCGACGCGGCGGGCCAGCTCGAATCGAGAGCGGCGGCGAGGGCCGCCCGCGTTGCCTCGTCATGGACGAAGGCGACCAAGGGCGGCGCTTCGGCGTCGCCTGACCTCTCGGGCTCGCCCCCGCGAAGGGCGGTGATCGCGTTCACTGGCCGTTGCCTCCGCTGTAGAGCTTCGGCAGCTCCGGCTTGATCGATTTGGAAATCTCGCCGGACCGATAGCGCTCGATGCCGCGCGCGGCGAAATCGGCGTCGCCGGGCGAGATCGGCGTTCCGTTCACCAGGTCGCCGGGGTTGGCGACCATCATGCCGAGATCGGTCGCCGTGGCGCAGCCGTAATTGCTGGTCGGTGTATTGGTGTAGTCGTCAGCCTCGGGCTTGCGCCAATCGGGGCACACGGGCGGGGTTACGACATAGCGCCCGACCGTGACGACGACGGCGTCGCGGGCCAGTGCCCCCTCGACCGTGGGCTGGGCTGCGGGCGAGGCCTGCACCTGCCGCCGGCGCAAGAGCGCCGCCACCGCGGCGGCGCGGCGCGCGGCGAGGCGATCGGCCGCGGGATTGCCGTGCGAGGGCCCCGTGTCGAAGGTGATCTGGTCGCCATAATCGACCTGAATCTGGGCGAGGAAGGCGGCGAGCCGCTGCTCTTCGCCCGCTTCAGGCACGCTCGATCCCGGCGCGAAATGCACGGCGTGCGTCAGCTTGACAAGCTCGACCTTGTTCTCCTTGGGCGTCTCGACGGTTGACCACCGCGCCGTATCGGGGGTGCAGGCCGCGCCAAGCAGAAGCACCGCGGTGACGAGAACTGGCGCGAGCAGACGTGGCTTCGAGGACGCTCTCATCGTCAGCTCTCCTAGTCGAGGATGAAGCCCGCCGGTCCGATCAGCTTGCCGCCAGCGGCATTGAGGGGTGCTGCGCCGCCGACCGGTGCCGTCGGCTGCACGTCGCGGCCGCGGTAATAGAGATCCCAGTCATTGGGCGGCGTCATGCCGTCGCTCGGCGCCGCCATCTTGTGCTGCGAGACGGGGCGGACGAGATAGGGGGTGACGATAATGACGAGCTCGCTCTCGTTGCGCTGGAACTGCGTGGAGCGGAAGAGCGGGCCGAGCACCGGCACGTCGCCGAGGCCCGGCACCTTGTTCAAGGTATTGGCGATGTTGTTCTGGAGGAGTCCGCCGATGGCGAAGCTCTGGCCGCTGCCGAGCTCGATCGTCGTCTCGGCGCGCCGCGTCGAGAGCGCCGGGATGGTGAAGCCCTGGATCTGCACCTCTCCCGTGGTCGAGAGCTGGCTCACCTCGGGCCGCACCCGCAGGCTGATGCGCCCGTTGTTGAGGACGACGGGGGTGAAGGCGAGGGCGACGCCGAAGGGCTTGAACTCGACGCCGACGGTCTGGTTGCCCTCGGGCACCACGATGGGGAACTCGCCGCCGGCGAGGAAGCTCGCGGTCTCGCCGCTCATGGCCGTGAGGTTCGGCTCGGCGAGGATGCTGATAAGGCCGTTCTGGTCGAGGGCGTCGATCAGCGCGTTGACGTCGTTGCGCTGGCCGTGATAGCCGCCGAAGAAGCTGTTCTGCGCGGTGCCGTTGAGGCCCGGGGTCAGGGTACTGAACGTGGTGCCGGACGAGAACACCGGCCCGCCGGTGGCAAGGCCGAAGACGAAGCTGCCGGCATGGGCGATCGCATCCCAGTTGATCCCGAGCTCCTTGATCACGTTGCGCGACACCTCGGCGACGCGGACGCGAAGATTGACCTGGTTCGGCGTCACGACCTGAAGGCGGTCCACGAGCTGCTTGTCGTCGCTGACGAAGGGGCGCGCGATGCGGCGCGCTTCCTCGGCCTCGAGCGACGACCGCACATTGCCGACGAGAACGATCGAGCTGTCCACGGCGCGCGCATCCACCGTGCTGGCGGGAAGGAGCTGGTGGAGCGCCGCCTGAAGGCGCGCGAGATCGCGCTTGATCACGACGGGACGCGCGAGGAGGACGTGCTGCTCGCTGTCGACGGCGTAGAGCGAGGTCTCGCCGGGCTGCTTGCCGTAGAGATAGAGAAGCCGCGGCGACTTCACCATCACGTCGGCGATGGCGGGATTGGCGACGAACACCGTGTCGGCGTTGCGCTCGAGGCGGATGAGCGTGCCTTGATTGACGTCGAGGCCGATCGGCGCGCCCTTGGGCGGCACCAGCTCCTGGGCATGAGCGCCGCGGCGGCCACCGTCGGCGATGCCGAGGCCCACGACGAGCGCAAGGGCGAGGAGCAGGCGGAGCGCCCTCATAGCGCCATTCCCGGGACAACGACCGAGCCGAGGCCCGACATGCTCGGCAGCGGCGGCCGGGTGATCGTCGGCGGCGCGCCGGGAGCCGGGCCTGGTGCCGGCGCAGGTCCTGCCGCCGGCGCGGCGGGCGCCGCGGTGGTGACGGTGCTGCTGGAGCTGCCGCGCAGCACGGTGACGACGGGCGCGATGGGCGCCTCGTGGGGGGTCGCATGGGGGCGGAGCAGGGGGCTCACATCGCTGTCCCAGGTATGGGTGACGAGGGCCGGTTGCGCAGTACCGTCGGCCGTGACGTCGCCATCATGGGCAAGGCTGCGGAGGCTGAGAGAGAGCTTGCCGAGCTCGCTCGCAACCTCGATGGCCTCGGCCTGCTTCGGCGTCACTTCGAAGGTGACGGTTTTGGCAAGAACCGGCTTGCCGTCCTTGTCGTCGGTGCTCTGATCGACGCCGACGACGCGCAGATTCGAGAGCACCGTCTCGCTCGCGGTGCGCGGCGGCTGGTTGGGGTCGGGCGAGACCTTGATGCTGTGCGACAGGATGACGTCGACATGGTCGCCGGGGAAGATGAGGCCGCCGACGCCGGAGGTCGGCGTCACCGGCACGGCGACGGCGCGCATGCCGGGACTGAGGACGGCGGCGAGAAAGCCGCGCTCGCCGGGCTTGATCACGCGCCCATTGGTGACGGGCTCGCCCGCCGCGATGAGGCCGCGCACCACGGCGCCGACGAGCGCCTTGGGATCGTCCTTGCCCTTGCGCAAATAGTTGGCGTTGAGCTCGACATTCGGCCAGGCCTGCCAGCGCAGATCCTCCGGGCGCACGAAGCTGCCCATGGGCAGGTCCTTGGCCGCGACGAGCACATAGGTCGAGGCGTCCTTCGGGGCCATCTCCTGGGATGCGAGCGCCGCGCGCTGGCTCGCCAGCCAGCTTTTCGCGAGACGCGCCGTGCCGATGGCGATGACGAGCGCGAGGATGACGAGGATGAGGACGCGCGGCTTCATAATGGCCCCTTTTAAAGGGGCATAGTTAACAGCATGTGAACGCCGACGACGGAGGCTCCGGCGGCGATGGCGATGCCATAGGGCAGGACCTCCCGCTCATCGACCTTAAGCGGAGTCCTCAGGGCGCCGCGAATGCCGGCCGCCTTGAAGCGATTGGCATACTGGGCGAACCAGAGAGGCAAAGCGAGAAGCGCCCCGGTCACGCCCATGACGACGAGGAGAATGGGAATGTAATGGGGGCCCGCCCACAGCCCGGCCGCGGCGAGGAGCTTGACGTCGCCGCCGCCGATGAATCCCCGGCTGAACAAGGCGGCGCCGGCAATGAAGAGCACGGCCGCGGTGATCAGCCCGCCGAGCCAATTGACCGGCATTGCGCTCGCGAGCACATGGGAAGGGTAGAGGAGAACGATCCCCAGGCAGGCGGTGTTGGGAACGCGAAAGTGAAGTGAATCGGAAAGCGCCGCCCAGGCGAGCAGGCCGAGGAAGAGGACGATCAGAAGATGCTCGGTGGAGGCTGCGACGGCCATGGCGCGGTGTCCTGAAGGCTGGCCGATGGGTCCTACGGCGCTTGGGCTCTCGGACGGGGGCGGCGGGCGGCCTTGCGGCCGACCCGCGCAACCCCGTGTGCCGAAGCTACCAGCCTAAGCCGGTTTCCGGTTATCACCCACCGGAGCCCGAGCCCGAGCCCTGGCTGGCGGCCGTGCTGAGCTTGTTGCCGATGAAGTTGAAGGTGTTGCCCAGATCGCCGCCGACGATCGTGAAGGCGCCGACCGCGGCCACCGAGATGAGGGCGGCGATCAGGCCATACTCGATCGCGGTCGCCCCGGACTCATCCTGGATGAGCTGCTTCAAAGTCGTGAGCATGGAATGTGACTCCCTTGCCAAAGATGGACGGTAACCGCGCGATCCTAAGTCGAGAGGTCTTAAAAAGAGATTAACAGGAAGAACTCAAAACGCATGCTCCAAATTTTATTTGAGGATACATAGAATAAAATGGATTTTATTTAAGCGAGTATTCTGTACAAATTTATCGAAGTTTTGTGTCAATCGCGACGCCGCGCGGAAAGCCTCACCGCTGCGAACCTTAGATCATGGCGGAAGGGCCAGAGGAGCGCGTCGAGGACATTATCGGGCAGGTCCGATGGGGCGAGCCCGGTATCGGGAAACTCCTCGCGCGACGGCCGCCAGGCGGTGCCGAACAGAACGTCCCAAAACGGCAGGAGATCGGCAAAATTCTTGTTCAGATGCTCCGGTCTCATCGAATGATGGATACGGTGGTATTGCGGCGTCGCAAGACAAAAGGACATGCGACCCGCGGGCACGCGGATGTTGAGATGCACCCAGACGTGGCTTGCGAAATAAATCATGGACGCAACACCCAAGATGATGGGGGGCGTCTTGAAGAGAATCCCCAAGAGCGGATAGACAACGACGGTCTTGATCCAGAATTCCAGCCAGAAATGGCGGAAGGCCGTCAGGGCGTTGATGGATTCCTCGCTATGATGAAATGAATGCATCTCCCAGAGCGGCTTCCAGGCGTGCTGCGCGCGGTGCCACAGATACTCGAGCAGATCCGCGACAAGAAGATAGGACAGCAGAGATGCCAACCACCAAGCGCCGTCCGCTCGCAGAGAAATCAGGCCGCCGCCTGCGGCGTTGACCAGGCCGACGGCGATGCTTCCCCAGAACGGCGCCGTGCTCCTGAAGATGATTTGTTGCGCGATGGCGTAGGCGACGTCGAGTGCGAGATGCGACCGTGGTTGGCGGAGCTGCACGGGCCGAAGGCGCTCGATCGCCTGCCCGATCAGAAAGACAAATGCTACAGTGAGAAAAGATACTGCGACAACGACAGCGCTCGACCCATCCATGAGATCCTATCGCCGATGCTGATGTTTTGATTCTAATGGTTCGTTCTGTTTGGCCGTCATGCCCGCGAAAGCGGGCATCCAGGCATGCAGCCCTGGATTCCGGCTCTGCGCGGAGCCTGTCCTCGGGCCCGCCTTCGGCGGGACCCGGGGGCTCCGGCCGGAATGACGACCTTTGAATGCGAATCGAATGTCAAAATCACAACGCTAATAAACCCCAGGAATCAGCCGCGCGGTGCGGCGGCTATAGGCCGCATATTCCGGAAAGACGCGGCGGAGCACTCGCTCCTCATAGCCGATGCGGACGAGCTGGAAGGCGACCTGCGCGGCCATGATTACGAGGGCGGCAACCGAGGCGTAGCGGATGAAGACGCCAAGGCAGCAGACGAATTCCGCCCAATAAAGCGGATGGCGCACGACGGCATAGGCTCCTGTCGTCACCAGGCGCCGCGCCTCGGGCATGATGCTGAAGGAGCGGCCCAGTTGGCGAAGAATGCAGAGGGCGAGCGCCGTGCCGGCAAAAGTCACGATGCTCGCGGTGAAATCCTCCGCGAGCGAGAGATTGGCGCGGACCGGGAACAGGAACATGATCATCGGAAGGACGGTGCCGAAGAAGGCGGCAAGCCGGGGCGCGAGGCCGGCGGATTTCGCCAAGGGGCGAAGGCGGACGAGGGCGAGCCAGGCGACCAGCAGCATGAAGGAGCCGAGGCTCGCCAGCGAGAGGAGCTTGGCGATCGCGGGCGGCGTCGGCCCAAGCGTGACGATCTCCCGCGACACGCTGATGGCTCCGAGGAAATCGGGCAGGCCATAGACGGTAAAGAAGACGGCGACGAAGATACGCGCGCCGAGATCGATCAGCCGCTCGCCGTCGAGGCTGGACAATGGCCGCCGCTGCGGAGCAACCGGCTCGGAACGTGGTGAGCGCCCCGATTCGGTGAGGCTCACGCCAAGTCCGCCGTCCGCTTCGCTGCTGCTCATGGAGTCTCCGGGCGCAAGGATGTGCCCGGGAAGCTGATCACAGGCCCCTTAATAAGGGATGAAGATCAAGGCTAGGGAACAGAGCTGCGTAATATTTCCCAAAAGGATCATCTGAGAAAATAGAATAAGTTTTTGCTTTATTTGAGACGCTGCGGGGAGTCGGCACAAAATCCTCGGCGCCGCCGGGCGGGAGGAAAATCCTGAGCGGCGCGCAAACATCTTCTTCGGCGCGCGAAATGCTGGCAGAATGCGCCGTCGGATCGAAGGGGGAGCGCCGGCGATGGGGGGCAAGACGCAATTCGCATCCGCGGCGCTCGCGTCGCTCCTCGGCCTCTGCGCCGGATTGCTGCCGGATCATGCCGGCGCCGAGATCATCCTCGATCCCTCCATTCCCGGAATCTATGACGGCGTGACGCCTGGCGCCTCCGGGCTGCCGGCGAATGCCAACGCGAATGCGCCTGCCGATTCCAGCAACACGGCGATCGCCAATGGCGGCAATGGCGCCGCCGGCGCCAATGGCGCGCCGGGGAATGGCGGACCCGGCGGCGATGGCGGCAGTGCTGTGGCCGCGGCGACCACGACGACTCCCGACATCGCCGGCAATGGCAGCGCCACTGCCACGGCGACGGGTGGGGCGGGCGGCAATGCGGGAACCGCGAGCGGTCCCGGCGCCCTCGGCGGCAATGGCGGCAAGGGCGGTGCCGCGACGTCCACGGCGAGCGTGAGCGGCGTCAGCCATGCCTCCGCCCAGGCAACGGCCACGGGCGGCGACGGCGGCAATGGCAGCCTCGCCAGCAACGGCGCATCCGGGGGCCTGGGCGGAACGGCGGGCGGCGCCTTGGCCCAGGCGACGGCGAGTGGGACGACCGACGCGGCGGCCGTCACTACCATCACCGGCGGCAATGGCGGCAAGGGCGCGAGCGGGCAGGCCGGCGCCGATGTCGCGAATGCCGGGATCTCCGCCTCGGCCTCCGGCGGGACCAGCGCGAGCGCGACCGCAGCGGCGACAGGCGGCAATGGCGGCGACGCCCTGCTGGCCACGGGAGCCGGCGGCAATGGCGGCGCCGCGACGCTCGACGACGCCGCGCAGGCCACCGGCGCAGGCGCGATCACCCTCGGTCAGCAGGCGACGGGCGGGCGCGGCGGCGCCGGCAATAGCGGCACGGCCGGCGCCGGCGGCGCCGGCGCCTCGAGCCTGGTCCTCACCACGAATGCGGCATCGACCACGGCGACGAGTGCCGCGACCGGGGGCATCGGCGGCGCCAATTCGGCCGGCGGCGCGGGTGCCGTTGGCGCCGACGGCACGGCGAGCCTCGACGTCCAAGGCAGCGGGAGCGGCAGCGTCAATCTCCTCGCCTCGGCGACGGGCGGTGCCGGCGGCGCAGCGAGCGGCGGCGGCGTTGCGGGGAATGGCGGCAACGGCGTCCTCGGCAACGGCACCGTCGGCGTCAACGGCGTCTCGGCGACGGGCATCGTCACGGTCACCGGCGCCGCGACGGGCGGTGCCGGCGGCAATGCCGACGGGGCCGGGGGTGCTGCCGGAAGCGGCGCGAGCGTCTCGCTCTTCAACGCGGTGACCGGCGCCACCACGGGAACGCTCAACCTCATCCAGAGCGCCACCGGCGGCGCGGGCGGCACGGGCACAACTGGCGCAGCGCCTGGCGTCGCCGGCACAGCGTCGAGCTCCCTCGTCGAAAGCAACACCTCGAGCGCCGCCAGCTACAATCTCACCACCAACGCCACTGGCGGCAAGGGCGGCAGCACCGATTCCGGGACCGCCAATGATGGCGGCAGCGCCGCGGCGCTGACCATCGGCAATACCAGTGTCTCCGGCGGCGTGGCGAGCGCCTCGGCCAATGCGACGGGCGGTGCCGGCGGCGATGGCCTCAACGGCGCAAGCGGCGGCTTCGGCGGCAACGCCAACGGCAATGCCAGCATGACGAATACCGGGGGGGCCGGAACCAGTGGTGCGGCTACGGGCGGCGCGGGCGGCGACAGCAGCGGCGGCGGCAATGGCGGCGGCGGGGCCGAGGCCATCCTGTCGCTGACGACGAGCACGACGAGCGGCCCGTCGATCTCCGGCGGCACCGCCACGGGCGGCAAGGGGGGAGGCAGCGATACGGGAGTCGCCGGCAACGGCGGCTTTGCCGAAGCCTTCATCACCGCCAATGCCGGAGACTCGACGGCCCTCGCCCAGGCCACCGCGACCGGCGGCAATGGCGGCGCCAGCCCCCTCGGAAGCGGCGGCCAGGGCGGCCTCGCCAATGCCTTCGCGACCGCCAATGCGACGAATTTCGCGGCGACGGCCCAGGCCCTGGGCTATGGCGGGCAGGGCGGCGCCGGCGCTGCAGGCAATGGCGGCAACGGTGGCAGCGGCAATGCCTTCGCCACGGCGACAGGCACCAACGGCACGGCAAGCGCCGATAGCCAGGCCTTCGGTGGCGCCTCGGCCAATGCCGGCCAGCCCGCCGGCACCGCCAACGCGACCTCCATCGCCACCACCACCAACGGCTTCCAGGCCCAGGCGACGGCGCTGGCGAGGGGAAGCGGCGGCGGGAGCGCCTCGGCGACGGCCTCGACCAGCCTCGGCAGCCTCGCCTTGCTCCAAGCGGTCACCTCGGCGCCCACCGGCAGCACCGCCACGGCCAACTCCATCGTGAATACCGGCACCGGCCAGGCCTTCGTCAATCCGGGCCAGACCGCCTATGCCTTTGCGACGGGCGCGCCCGACAGCACCTATGTCAACCAGCTCGTCAACGGTCCACCCAACAACGGCGCGCCCCACGTCGCGGACGCGCTTCTCCGTCCCGGCGCCACGGTGCTCGGCGCCGGCATCCTCGGCGCCAATTACGCGAGCGACGCGAGCGGCGAGAGCCATACCTACAGCGCCAGCGCCGAGTTCAAGTTCACCGCGCCGGTGACGGGAAGCGCCAATCTGCTTCTCGGCCTCATCAGCGCGCGGCAGACCGGCTTCGACGGCGGCGCCGGCTTCCAGTCGATGGATTTTTTCATCCAGGCGGATGGGGCCACGCTCAATAGCTGGACCTTTGCTACTCTGGCGGCGGCGACCACGTTCTTCACCGACAATGTGCTCGATCTCGGCCCGTGGGATTGGGCCGCCAATCCCACCCTCGACCTCACCTTCGGCTACGATCTTACCGCCGACGGGCCGGGCGGCTTCGGCGAGGACTTCATCTTCGGCGTCCCCGAGCCGGCGCCCTGGACCATCCTCGCCGCCGCGGCACTCGGGCTCTGGCTGCGCGTCCGCCGCCGCTCCCGGGTTTTTCTCTAAAATTCCTCCAATTTTATTCTGAACTTTATCGCGCTTTCTAGCGTCTGTTCTTGAGTATTACTTGCCGTTAAGGGATTTTTAACGTCGGGTGTGATGAATTCGTCCTCATGCCGGGATCGATCTGAGCGACCAGGCGGAGAGCGTGACCATGCGCATCCGTGGCAAGCACAATCCGCGAGGAGCCGGGATCAGCCGCTGGTGGCAAGCCAGGCTGGCGCGGCTTCTCCGCGACCGCAGCGGCGCCATCGCCCTGACGACGGCGCTGATGGCGATGTCGCTGATGGGGGTGGCCGGGCTCGCGGTCGACGCCGGCAACTGGTACTTCACCCGCCGCGCCATGCAGACGGCCGCCGACGCCGCCGCCATCGCCGGGGCGCGCGACCTCGCGAACGGCAGCAGCAACAGCGCCGTGATCGCCTCGGCGACCAACGATGCCCAGCTCAACGGCTTCAGCAGCGCCAACGGTGCCACGGTCAGCGTCGTTCCCGTCAGCAGCCCGCAATCGGTGACGGTGACGATCTCCCAGCCGGCGCAGCTTCTCTTCTCGGGCCTGTTCCTCGCGACGGCGCCCACGATCCAGGTGGTGGCCCAGGCCGGACTCATCAATGACGGCGCCCCCGTCTGCATGCTGACGCTGTCGAAGACCGCCGCGGGCGCGTCGCTGCTGAACGGCAATCCCTCGATCAACGCGCCCGGCTGCAGCCTCGTCAACGACTCGACGAGCTCGAGCGCGCTCCTCGTCAATGGCAACGTGACCATTGACACGGCGAAGACCTGCGGGCCCGGCGGCTACACGGCGAACGGCAACGTGACCTTCAGCCCGCCCCCGAGCAAATGTTCTGCCATGGCGGATCCGCTGGCCAATCTGCCGGCGCCGTCGGAGGCGAATGGCGGCTGCAACTTCAACAACTATTCGCTCAACGGCACCACGAGCGTGACCCTCTCGCCCGGCATCTATTGCGGCGGCATCACGATCAACGGCACCAACAAGGTCACGATGCAACCGGGCGTCTATGTGATGAAGAATGGCGGCTTCGTCGTGAACGGCAACGCCAATATCTCGGGAACGGGCGTCGGCTTCTACCTGACGGGGAGCAACACCTCCTTCACCCTCAACGGCAACGGCGCCGTGCAGCTCAGCGCGCCGACCTCGGGCGATATGGCCGGGCTCCTCGTCTACGAGGATCACGCCTTGCGGGCGGACAGCGTCCCCAACGTCCTCAACGGCAACAACAGCGTCTCCTATGAGGGCACCTTCTATTTCGGCAAGCAGAACGTCACCTTCAACGGCAACGGCAATATCAACAGCCAGTCGCCCTGGACCATGGTGATCGCCGACACCATGACCTTCAACGGCAACGATACCTGGAACTTCAACGCCAATTTCCAGAACAGCCAGGTGCCGCCGCCGCCGGGCATGAAGCTTCCCACCGTGACCTTGACGGAGTAGCGGCGGCATGGCGATGCGCGGTCTCCTGCGAAAACTCCGGCGCTGCCCCAGGAAGCTGGGGGAGGGCGGCACGGCCATTGTCGAGCTCGCGCTGGTGGCGCCCGTCTTGACCCTGCTGATGTGCGGCACCTGGGATTTCGGCAACGCGCTGTTCCAGGCCGAGCGCCTGCAAAGCGCCGCCAAGGCCGGCGCGCAGTACGGAATCCAGAGCCCGACGACGGCGACCGACTACGCGGGAATGATCAGCGCCGCGCGCAACGACGCGAGCGACACCAGCAACAGCCTCACGGTGACCGCGGCCCAGGTCTGCCAATGCCCGGGCGGCACCGCGGTCTCGTGCAGCGGCACCTGCGCCGGCAACGCGGCGCCCAACATCTATGTCCAGGTCAAGGTCTCGGAATCCTATTCGACCCTGTTCAGCTATCCCTTCATCGGCAACCCGCTCAGCCTGTCGAGCCAGGTGATGATGCGGTCGCAATAGGAGACGGGTGCGATGAGAAGGCGCGCGAGCCGGATGCTGCCGTGGATCCCGACGCTGCTGCGACGCTGGCGGTGCGCAGGCGAGGAGGGTGCGGCCGCGGTCGAGATGGCTTTCGCCCTGCCGATCTTCCTCCTCTTCATCTACGGCATCATCGAGCTCGGCAACTACGCCTTCACCGACATCGCCGTCGCCGACGCCGCGCGCGACGGCGCCCGCTACGCCATGGTGCGCGGCTCGGCCAGCCCCCAGCCGGCCTCGAGCAGCGACATCGCCACCTATGTCAAGGGCCGCCTCGCCCTCGGCGCCGCCGCGCAGGCCACCGTCAGCGTGAGCTACAACCCCAACAATAATCCGGGCGGGACGGTGACGGTGCAGGTGAGCTATCCCTTCTCGCCCCTGATGCCGGGCTTCGGCTATCTCGCCAGCATGACCGTCTCCGCCTCCTCCCAGATGACGATCACCCAATAGCACCGCGTCGCCGCTTGCCGCTCCCAATGCGACCCCCCTCGCGGGCGTCGGGGCGCCAGTCGCTTTTCGTTGTTCCGGCGCGGGAAATCGACTAAACGGAAGCGCGGCTGGAAAGGGAGCGTCCATGAGATTCGTCACGTTCGAGGCCCGCAATCGCGCGGTCGCCGCGCCGGGCCTGGTGGTGGAGACAGGGGCTGCCGGCGAAGCGCCCGGGAGCGTCATCGACCTTGCCGAGGCGTTCCGCATTCTCGCCGCGCTCGGCCGGCTCGCCTTGCCGCCCGATTGGCGCGCGAGCCCACCAAGCCTCGCCGCTATCATCGCTGCGGGCGAGGCCGGGCTCGAGGCGGTGCGCGTCGTCGCGCGCGCCGATGAGCGGGAGCTCGCGGGCGCGCTGGTCCCGTGGAGCGAGGTTCGCCTGCGCGCGCCCATCGAGCGGCCCGCCAAGAACGTCTTCTGTGTCGGCCGCAACTATGCGGAGCATGTGGCGGAAGGCTATCGGGCGCGGGGACAGGAGCTGAAGCTGCCGGAGCATCCCCAGTTCTTCACCAAGCCGCGCACGGCGGTGATCGGCCCGGATGCCGCCTTTCCCCTCGACGAGAATGTGACGCAGAAGCTCGATTACGAGGTCGAGCTGGCGGTGATCATCGGCACGACCGGGCGCGACATTCCGGCGGCGCGCGCCTATGACCACGTCTTCGGCTACACCATCCTCAACGACATCACGGCGCGCGACCTGCAGCGCCGGCACGAGCAATGGTTCAAGGGCAAGGCCCTCGACGCGTCCTGCCCGATGGGGCCGTGGATCGTGCACAAGAGCGCCATCGCCGATCCGCAGAGGCTCGCCATCTCGCTCACCGTGAACGGCGAGACGCGGCAGAGCGCCAACACGGCGCAGATGATCTTCCCCATCGCGCAGATCATCGAGGTGCTGTCGCGGGGCATGACGCTTGAGGCCGGCGACATCATCGCGACGGGGACCCCGTCGGGCGTCGGCTTTGCCATGGAGCCGCCGCGCTTCCTCAAGCCCGGCGACGTGGTGGAATGCCGCATCGAGGGGATCGGCCGGCTCGCGACCCCGATCGTCGCACGGAGCGTCGCCGTGCGCGCCGCGCAATAAGCGCGATCGCCTATCCGCCGATGGCGTAATCGACGCCGCGCACCGACCACGATGTCATGCGCCGCTCGGCCGCGGCGAAAATCGCATACATGCCGATGCCCATGACGCCGACGACGAGGAGCGCCGCGAAGACGAGGGGCACGTTGAAGCTCGATCCTGCCACCAGCATGACGTGGCCGATGCCGTCATTGCCTGCAACGATCTCGGAGATCACCGAGCCGACGAAGGAGAGCGTGATGGCGATCTTGAGCGAGGCGAAGAAATAGGGCAGGGAGCGGGGAATCCCGATCTTCCGCACGATGTCGAGCCGGGTCGCGCCGAGGGAGCGCAGCACGTCGAGGAGCTCCGGCTCCATCGCCGCGAAGCCCGCCGCGACGTTCACCACGATGGGGAAGAAGGAGAGCACGAAGGCGGTGATGACCGAGGGCAGCGGGCCGACCCCGAACCAGATGACGAGAATGGGGACGAGCGCCGCCTTGGGGATGCTGTTGAAGCCGACGAGGACGGGATAGAGGGCCTTGTAGGCGAGGCGCGAGCAGCCGACGAGAATGCCGAGCGCGGCGCCGATCGCGACCGCGACGGCGAAGCCCGTGAGCGTCGTCGAGAGCGTCGAGAGCGCGTTCGACCACAGCGCCACCCGGTACTTGTACATGGCGGCAAAGGATTCGACCGGCGAGGGCAGGATGAAGCTCTCGATGTGGAAGACCACGACCGCAACCTCCCAGAGGACGAGGAGGGCGATCGTCGTCACCCATGGCGCCAGCCGCTCGATGGCACGCCGGCTCACGACGCCTTTCCCATGCCGATATGGTGCCGCAGCTCCTGGACGAGGGCGACGAAATCGGGCCGGAAGGTGCAGTCGAGTGCGCGTGGCCGTGCGATGTCGACCGCCTTCGTCGCGATCACCTTCCCCGGCCGGGCGCTCATGACATGGACCGTGTCCGAGAGGTAGACGGCCTCGCGTAGCTCGTGGGTCACCAGGATCACCGTGCAGCGACGGTTCCGGTAGAGGGTCTGGAGGGCGCCCCACAGCTCCTCGCGCGTGAAGGTGTCGAGGGCGGCGAAGGGCTCGTCGAGGAGAAGAATCTCGGGCTCGTGGATGAGGGCGCGGCAGAGCTGGGCGCGCTGCTGCATGCCGCCGGAGAGCTGCCAGGGCAGTAAGGCGGCGAAGCCCGAAAGCCCGACCATGCCGAGGAGCTCCTCGACGCGGGCGCGGTTCTTCGCTCGATCTTGCTTGAAGCGCGAGCGATAGGGCTCGACGATCTCGAGCGGTAGCAGAACATTCTCGGCGATGCTGCGCCAGGGCAGCAGGCTCGCATTTTGGAACGCCATGCCGACGATCTTGAGGGGCCTCGTGACAACGGCGCCGGCGACGCGCACCTCGCCGCGGCTCGCGGCGACGAGACCGGCGACGAGCTTGAGGAGAGTCGACTTGCCGCAGCCGCTCGGCCCGACAATGGAGACGAACGCGCCACGCTCGATTGCGAGTGAGACATCGGCAAGCGCGAGCGTGCCGCGCTCATTCCCGCCCTCCCGCTGATTGCCATAGATGAGATCGACGCCGCTGATCGCGATGAAGCTCACGCTCGCTCGACTCCGGCGGAAGGCGACGGCCGCCCCGGCCTATTGCACCATGCGCTCTTCTTTCGGCGGCAGATAGGACGCATCGAAGAGCTGCTCGGGGCTGGGAATATGCTGCAGGCCGAAGGCGGCGGCGACCTGGTCCATCTCGCGCTTGAGCCGCGCCATATCGACGCCGCCGAACCCGTTCTTCCGCACATTGGGCGTGATCATGCAGCATTGCATGGCGAGCTCGAGGCGCTCCCGCTCGATGTCGGGATTGAGCAGCGGCTCGTATTTGACGGCCATCTGCACGGCGAGCTCGGGATCGCGGACCATGTCGCGCACGCCCTTGATGGTGGCGCGGATGAAGCCCTTGACCGCGTCGGGATGGGCCTTGAGGAAGTCGCGGGAGGCGGCAATGCCGTTGGCATAGAGATCGAGCCCGTAATCCCGATAGAGGAAATAGCCGACCTGGTCCTCGCTCACCCCCTTGGCCTTGAGCTCCAGCATCTCGTTGAACATCTGGCCGACGATGGCGTCCACCTCGTGCTTGGCGAGGAGCGCCTCGCGCAGGGAGGGCTCGATGAACTTGATCTTCACCTTGCTGGCGTCGAAGCCGGCGGCCTGCGCGAAAGTGGGGAAGAGCTTGTAGTTGGCGTCGGAGGCGGCCGCCCCCAGGGTCTTGCCCTCGAGCAGCTTGGGACTGACGATGCCGCTGCTCTTCAGCACGAAAACAGCGGCGGGCGACTGCTCGTAGCCCATCATCAGCTCGGGGATCGCCTTGTCCGGGTTCTTCGAATCGAACTCGAGGAGGACATTGATATCGGGATAGCCCATGTCATAGGCGCCGCTCGCGAGCTCGCGCACCACCTCGGCCGACCCCTTGCCGCGATCGATGGTGACGTCGAGACCTTCCGCCTTGTAATAGCCCTTGTAGAGGGCGATGAAGAAGGGGCCGTGGACCGAGCCCGGGATCCAGTCGAGGGTGAAGCGCAGCTTCGTCTCCGCCTGCGCGGACGGAGAAGCCGCAACTGTCGCCCCGATGATCGCCGCCAGAATGACGGCCGCGAATGCCAGCTTGCCTCGTCTTCCAGCCATGTCGCGTCTCCCGTTCCTGCCGCTTCTCATTCCTCGCGGCGTTTTGCCGATGGCGGGCGCTCCTTCCGCTTTAACGGCCTTGAGGAGATTGCGTTCGGGCTGAATCCCATCGTCACACCGTCATTCCCACGAAGCCTGTCCCCGCGCAGGCGGGGAGCGGGAATCCAGGGCTGCTGGAAATCCGCTTTCGCGGGGACGACAACAAAGGTGCCTCAACCTGAACGCATCATTCTCTAAAGCTTGAGCCCCGCCTGCTGAAGAATAGCGCGAATCCGTGCGCGTTGCGCGTCGGAGATGGTCAAGCGCTCGGCGAAATCGCGGCCCGTCGGCTTCGTCGCGTCGATGCCGAGCTTGGTGAGGGTGTGGTCCTCGGGGTCGGAGGTCGGGTCGAGGATGGCGCCCATGGCGCCGGGGATGAAGACGAGATCCTTCTCCGCGCGGGTGCGGGTGAGCACCGCCCACATCACGTCGGAGAGATTGAAGATGTCGACGTCGTCATCGACCACGACGACGCATTTGACGTAGAACTCGGTCCCGAGTGCCGCCATGATCGCCTGCTTGGGCTGGCCCTCGGCCGTCTTCTTCATGGAGACGATGGCCATGAGGGCGCCCACCGCCACCGTCGGCACGTGCACGGCTTTCACGTTCGGCAGGTTGCGGCGCAGCGTGTTGAGGATCTCGGCCTCGCGGCTGACGCAGCTCACCAGGATATGGTCGCTCGCCATGCCCGAGGCGATGCTGTGGAACATGGCGTCCTTGCGCATCTGCACGCGCTTGGCGACGAAGACGTTCTGGGTGCTGCGATAGGAGGCGTAGCCGGTGAACTCGCCGAAGGGGCCTTCCGGCTCGCGCACCTCATTCAAGATCTCGCCCTCGATGACGATCTCGGCGCCGGCCGGCACCTCGAGCCCCGCCGTGCCGCAGCGCGCGACGCGATAGGGCGCCCCGAAGAGTCCGCCGATGATCTCGAATTTCCGCACCTGGGGCGGGTAGTGATAGGCCATCGAGCCGAAATAGTGGACGGGATGGATGCCGATGATGATGGCGGCGGGGAGCGCCTCACCGCGCGCCTCGGCGCGGCGATGGAACTCGTACATGCGACGGCGCGAGTGGAGCGAGACGCCGAGCCGGTTCTTGCCCTTGAGCATGAGGCGATGGAAGCCCGTGGTGTCGACGCCCGTCTCCGGATCGCGTGCGACGATCTGCCCGGCGGTGATGTAGGGTGCCACGTCGACCGCGAAGTGCCGCGGGATCGGCAGCCGCTCCAGGTCGACCTCGGCCCCTTCCCACACGACCTCCTGCCAGGGCGCGCGGTTCACGACCTCGACGGGCTGGTAGCGCTGGCAGCGCTCGCGATAGGCGTTCGGCATCTCGTCGGGCGCGACGCCGAGGGCCGCGGCGAGGAGCTTGCGATTGCCGGCGATGTTCGTCACCACGGGAAGGGTCGAGCCTTCGACCTTCTCGAAGACGAGCACGGGGCTCCGCCCCGCGCGCTCGAACTCGAAGACGGCGGAGGTGATGTCGAGCTCGCGCCTGACGGGCACCGAAATCCGCACGAGCTCCTCGGGGTAGTCGCGCTCGACCATCTCGAGGAAGCCGCGCATGCTCTGACTGTCTGCCGAACCGCCCATCCGCGCCTGCCTCCTCGATGGGGGACCACGAAATCACCGGCGCCTTGGCGGCGCATCTATCTAAAGTCCCGAAGATAGAACTATGCGAGGGAGGCCGCGACCTGTCAATTGTAATACGTATAGAGATTTTCACCCGCGCGGCGCGGCGCCCTAATCGCGGAAGTTCACGAATTGCAGCGGCAGCTCCACCGCAAGCTTCTTGATCTCCTGGATCGCCGCCTGAAGGTCGTCCCTCTTCTTGCCGCTGATGCGCAGCTCGTCGCCTTGGATTGCGGCCTGCACCTTGAGCTTCGAATCCTTGAGGGCCTTGACCAGGGTCTTCGCCAGCTCGCGGTCGATGCCCTGCCTCACGACCACGAGCTGGCGGAGCGTATTCCCCGACGCCTTCTCCTCCGGCTTCCAGTCCAGGCAGCCGGGATCGAGCTTGCGGCGGGCAAAATATCCCTTCACCAGCTCTTGCATCTGCTTGAGCTTGAGGGCGTCGTCCGCCACGATGGTGATGGTCTCGTCCTTGCGCTCGATGGTGCATTTCGAGCCCTTAAAGTCGAAGCGGGTCGAGATCTCGCGCGCGACACCCTGCACGGCGTTCTCGACCTCGGCGAGATCGGTCTTGGAAACGATATCGAAGCTCGGCATCTCGGCTCTCCCTCGCGTCGGCGGCGGAAGTATAGACGGTTCGCGGCGGCACGAGAACCGATCCAGCCTCGCGGAGATCCGCCACACGACCATGCCAATCGAAGCAGGAGCCCGAACTCATGAGTGACGCCATAATCCGCGATTCGCTTGCCGCCGATCTGCCAGCAATCCAGCGCATCTATGCGCATCATGTCCGGCACGGGCTGGCCTCCTTCGAGGAGGAGCCGCCCACGGTCGAGGAGCTCGCGCGCCGGCGCGAGGACGCGCTCGGCCGCGGCCTGCCCTATCTCGTCGCAGAGGCGGGCGGTGCCGTCGTCGGCTACAGCTATGCAACACCCTATCGCGCCCGCTCCGCCTATCGCTATTCGGTCGAGAACTCCGTCTATGTCAGCGAGGCGCTGCGCGGCCGCGGCATCGGCCGCCATCTGCTTGCCGCCCTCATCGCGCGCTGCGAGGCGGGGCGCTGGCGGCAGATGATCGCCGTCATCGGCGACAGCGGCAACGCGCCCTCCATCGCCCTGCACAAGAGCCAGGGATTCCGTCTCGTCGGCACGCTTCGCTCGGTGGGCTTCAAGTTCGGGCGCTGGGTGGATACGGTGCTGATGCAGCGGCCGCTCGGCGAGGGCGACGGCATGCCGCCGGCGGATATGCCGTCGCCGGCTTCCCTTTGAGCGGACGGGGCCATTGATCACGCGCCGACTCGTCTGGTGCCTCGGCATCTCGCAGCTCGTCTGCTGGGGCATCTCCTATTACGCGATCGGCGCCTTCGGCGATCTCATCGCCGGCGAGCTCGGCTGGAGCCCGTCGCGCGTCTATGGCGGCTTCTCCGCGGCCCTCGTGGTGATGGGCTTATCGTCGCCGCTCGCCGGGCGGCTGGTCGATCGCTATGGCGGCCGGCCGGTGATGACAGCGGGCTCCGGCCTGACGGCAATCGGTTGTGCCGCGCTCGGCCTGTCGCGCGGGCCGCTTTCCTATTACGCGGCCTGGCTCTGCCTCGGCCTCGCCATGCGCCTCACCCTCTACGAGGCTGCCTTCGCCGCCCTCGCGCGCATCGGCGGTCCGCTCGCCCGGCGCCCCATCTCCCAGATCACTCTCCTCGGCGGGCTGGCGTCGACGGTGTTCTGGCCGATCGGCCATGCGCTCGCCGAGCATTTCGGCTGGCGCTCGGCGCTCCTCGCCTATGCGGGCATCGCGCTCCTCACCATCCCGCTCCACCTCGCCATCCCGCGCGGCCGCTTCCAGCCCGAGCCGGCGAAGGGAGCCGGAGGCGAGGGCGCGCCGATCGCGGGCCGCGGGCGCCAGCTCCTCGCCGCCAGCCTCTACGCCGCGATCATGACCCTCGCGAATTTCCTCAATTCGGGGATGTCGGCGCATATGATCCCCATCCTCGCCGATCTCGGCCTCGCCGCGGCGACGGCCGTGTGGATCGCGACGCTGCGGGGGATCGGGCAATCGGCGGCGCGCCTCTGCGAGGTCGTGTTCGGGGCGCGCGTCCATCCCCTCGATCTCAACCTTCTGGCGACGGCGCTGCTGCCCACCTGCTTCATCGCCGGCCTCTTCGGTGGCCGCTTCATCGCCGCCGCGGTCGCCTTTGCCTTCGTCTACGGGGCGGGCAACGGCGTCGTCACGATCACGCGCGGCACGTTGCCGCTCGTGCTGTTCGATCCGCGCATCTATGGGTCCTTCGTCGGCAAGCTCCTGGTGCCGAGCTTCCTGCTCTCGGCCCTGGCGCCGCTCGTCTACGCCTTCGTCATCGAGCGCTTCGGCGACCGCGCCGCCCTCGACATGTCGACCGGCCTCGCCTTCCTCATGCTCGCCGCGGCCGTTATCCTGCGCCTGCGCTTCGCGCCCTCGGCTCAGAGGGCATCGAGGGGCCAGATCGGCCGGCGCAGCTTGCGATAGGCGAAGCGGCGGTAATCCGGCGTGGTGAGGGCGCCGGAATCGACGACGATCACCTCGCTCGCCATCGGCTGATACGCGGCGCGGAAATGCTGCGCCGATTTGAGGCCGATCACCGCCTTCCGCCGCGGATCGATGCCAAGCGAGAGGAAATGCTGGGGATCGGTGATCTGGAAGCGGTTGCTCGCCAAGACGATCTCGACGCCGCCGACGCGCAGCACGGCGGCGGGGCCCATCGACATCTTGAGCCCCTTCCACATCGGGCCGTCGCAGACGAAATCCCCGTCGCCGAGACGGAGCACCGTGCCCGTCACCTGGAGCGGCGCCCCGAAGGCCGGATCGATCTTGCCGCCGATGGCAAGCGTCACGCGAGCACCCTCGCCGGCCTCGCGGCAGCGCTGGACCGCCTCGGGATCGGTGATCGGCGCGAAGGCGGCATTCTCGAGCCCGGCCTCGATCATGCCGCGCAGGAGATTGGTCGCGTCGCCATAGCCGCCGCCGCCGGGATTGTCCGTGAAGTCGGCGAGTACGATCGGCTTCTGGGCGCCGTTCGAGCGCTTGACATGCGCTATGGCCTCGGCGACGGGGACGAGCTTGAGGGTGGTGACGTGGCGCGTGCGCCAGACCTCGTCCATCAGCGTCTCGGCCACGGCGCGCAGCCGCGCGGGGTCGCCGTCGCCGCTCACCGAGACCGAGGGGCCCGCCTCGGCGATGTCGGCCCAGGCGAAGCCGGCATGGACGCTGACCGCGTGGATGCCGGGCTCCTTCTCATAGGCCGCGGCGCGGGCGAGGACCTCCAGCATCGGGCTCGCGGGGTCGGTGGTGCGCCCGTGATCGACGCCGTCGAGGGTGGGCCGCCGCGCGACGACGCTGCGCGGGGCGATCTCGCCGCCCATGGCGCGGGCGAGGAGATCGGCGGCCTGACGTCCGCGCTCGTATTGGTCGACATGGGGATAGCTGCGATAGGCGATGATGATATTGGCGTGCGCGGCCATGCGGTCGGTCACGTTGGCGTGGAGGTCGAGGGTGATGGCGATCGGCACCTTCGCGCCGACGCGCGCGCGGATGCGGGCGAGAAGGTCGCCCTCCGCATCCTCGGCCCCTTCCGCCACCATGGCGCCGTGGAGGGCGAGGAGAATGCCGTCGAAGGGGCGGTCGAGTGCTGCAATGACGGCGCCGGAGAGCGACTCCCAGGCCGCCGCGGTGACGGTCCCCGAGGGGGTCGCCGCCGCGGCGACGGGATGAGCCGGCGCCCAGCCATGCTCCTCGGCGGCGTCGAGAAAGGCGCCCATCTCGGAGCGCGTGCCGCGGAAGGCCCCGGGGACCGCGTCGCCGCGGTGATCGTAGCGTCGGTGGAAGGCCTCGAGATCCGTCGCGAGGCGGCTGAAGGTGTTGGTCTCGTGCATGATCGAGGCGATCAGGACGCGGCTCATCCTCGCTGCTCCTGGTAATGGCGGGGGCGCGCCGCGCCGACGGCAACGGCCTCGTCGTAGAGGTGGCACTCGACCTTGTCGCCTCCGATCTCGCGCAGCCGCGGCGCCTCCTGCGCGCAGCGAGGCAGGGCGTCGGGGCAGCGCGGATGGAAGGTGCAGCCCGACGGCGGATCGAGGGGGTTGGGGAAGGCGGTGCCGAGATGGGTGTCCGGGACGCCGAGTCCCGGCTCTGGCGTCAGCACCGAGGCAAGCAGCGCCCGCGTATAGGGATGGCGCGCGGCGCGGAAGAGGTTCGCGGTCTCGGCCTCCTCGACGATGCGGCCGAGATACATGACCGCGACCCGCGTCGCCATGTGCTCGACGACGGCGAGATTATGGCTGATGAGGATATAGGTGAGCCCAAGCTCCTTCTGCAGATCCTGGAGCAGGTTGAGGATCTGCGACTGCACCGAGACGTCGAGGGCCGAGGTCGGCTCGTCGCAGATCACGAGCTCGGGCCGCATGATGAGCGCGCGCGCGATCGCGACACGCTGGCGCTGTCCGCCGGAGAGCTGGCCGGGATAGTTGCCGTAGAGGCGGCGCGGCAGGCCGACGCGCTCCATCATCTCCTCGATCTGGCCGCGCCATTGCCCCGGCGCGCCGACGCGGTGGACGCGCAAGGGGAGGCCGATGATGCTGCCGACCGTCTTGCGCGGGTTGAGGGAGGAATAAGGGTCCTGGAAGACGGGCTGGATGCGTCGGGCGAGGCCGAAGCGGCCGAGCCCCGCGATCGGCTTGCCCTCGATGAGGATCTCCCCGCGCGTCGGCGCGAGAAGGCCGAGCAGCATGCGCGCGAGGGTGGACTTGCCGCAGCCGGATTCGCCGACGAGGCCGAGCACCTCGCCCCGGCGCAGGGCGAGCGAGACGCCGTTCACCGCATGCAATACGCGCTTGCCCTTGAGGAGGCCGCGGGAGATCCAGAAGCGCCGCTCGAGATCGCGGGCCTCGAGGAGGAGGGCGCTCATGACGTCGCCGCCTCGAGCGCCCCCGCGGCGCGCGCCTCGGGCGGGAGGAGGCAGCGATAGGACCGCCCCACCGCCGTCTCGGCGAGGGGGACGGCACGCGCCGCGCAATCGGCGAAGGCGTGGGGGCAGCGGTTGCGGAAGGCGCAGCCTTCGAGCGTGCCGATCAGGCTCGGCACCATGCCCGGAATCGAGCCGAGATGCTCGCCGCGCCGGGTTCGCCCGGGGACGGGGATGCAGCGCAGCAGCCCCTCGGTGTAGGGATGGAGCGGGCGCGCGAAGATTTCCGCGGCGGTGCCCGTCTCGACCACCTCGCCTGCATACATCACCGCGACGCGGTCGGCGATCCGCGCCACTACGCCGAGATCGTGGGTGATGAGGATCACGGCCATGTCGAACTCGCGCTGCAGGCTCGCGAGGAGGTGAAGGATCTGGGCCTGGATGGTGACGTCGAGGGCGGTGGTCGGCTCGTCGGCGATGATGAGCTTCGGTCCGCACATGAGCGCCATGGCGATCATGACGCGCTGGCGGATGCCGCCCGAGAGCTGGTGCGGGTATTGGGAGAGGCGCTCGCCCGCCGCGGTGATGCCGCATTTCTCGAGGAGGAAGACGGCGCGCTCGCGCGCCTCGGCGCGCGGCACCTTGCGGTGCCGCAAGAGCGCCTCCTCGAGCTGGTTGCCGATCGTGTAGGCGGGATTGAGGGAGGTCATCGGCTCCTGGAAGATCATGGCCATCCGGTTGCCGCGCAGATCGGCCATCCGCCGCTCGGGAAGGCTCGTGAGGTCCACGCCGTCGAAGACGAGCCGCGCCGCGCTGCGCCGCGCGCGCCGCGGCAGGAGGTCCATGATCGCAAGCGAGGTGAGCGATTTCCCGCAGCCGGACTCGCCGACGATGCACAGGGTCTCGCCGCGCGCCACCTCGAAGCTCACCCCCCGCACGGGCCGCAGCGTGCCGATGGTGAGCGGGATCTCCACGCTCAGGCGATCGACCTCGAGGAGCGCGGTCAATTGCGGTTCTCCGGTGCGGTGAGGTCGCGCACGCCGTCGCCGAGCAGGTTGATCGCGAGCACGAGGGCGAAGAGGGCGACGCCGGGGATGGTGATGACCCAGGGATTGAAGAACATGTACTGCTTGCCGTCGGCGATCATCGCACCCCAATCGGGCAGCGGCGGCGGCACGCCGAGGCCGAGAAAGGAGAGGGCCGCCGCGAGGAGGATGCCGTTCGCCATCTCTATGGTGCCGATGATGATGATGGCGTTGAGGACGTTGGGCAGGATCTCGGTGAAGACGATGCGCGAGGTGGAGCAGCCGACCGACTGCGCGGCGCTCACGTAGTCGAGGGCGCGGATCTGGAGCGTGGCGCTCCGCGTGACCACGACGAAGCGGTCCCAGAGCAGGAGGCCCAGCACCAGGATGACGTTCTCGAGGGAGCTGCCGGCAAGCGCCGCGACGGTGAGCGCGACCAGGATGACAGGCATGGCGAGCCGCGTCGTCACGATGAAGTTGATCACGAGGTCGACGCGGCCGCCGAAATAGCCGGCGACGACGCCGAGCGTGGTGCCGATGATCCCCGACATGATCATGACGCTGAAGCCGACCAGGAGGGAGATGCGCGAGCCGTAGATGAGCCGGCTCAGATAGTCGCGGCCGAGCTGGTCGGTGCCGAGGGGGTGAAGCCAGCTTCCGCCGTCGTCCCAGACCGGCGGGACGAGGCGCTGGGAGAGGTCCTGGGCATAGGCGTCGTGGGGGGCAAGCCAGGGGGCGAAGGCGGCGACGGCGAGGATGAAGGCGAAGATGGCGGCGCCGATGAGGAAGGTGGTGTGGCCGAAGATGCGGCGCCGCAGCAGGGTCCCCGCCGAGGGCTGGAGGACATTGCCGACGCTGACGAAGGTCTCGACGCTCACCGGCCCTCTCCTCAGCCGATCCGGATGCGCGGATCGAGCACGGCGTTGAGCATGTCGGCGAGGAAGGTCAGCACGATATAGAAGCAGGCGAGGATGAGCACGATCGCCTGCACGACGGGAAAATCGGCGCGGCTGATCGATTCCCAGCCGAGATAGCCGACGCCATGGAGAGAGAACACGGCCTCGATCACGATCGAGCCGCCCAGCGCGAAGCCGAGCTGCACGGCGGCCACGGCGACGAGGGGAATGACCGCATTGCGGAGGGCGTGCTTGAACAGCACCGTCGCCGTGCGCAGGCCCTTGGCGCGCGCCGTGCGGATGTAGTCGGAGGCCAGCACCTCCATCATCCCGGCGCGGATGAGCCGCATGAAGGCGGGGATCGAATAGTAAGAGAGCGTGACGGCGGGCATGACGTAATATTCCCAGCCGCCGGTGCCGGAGACCGGCAGCCAGCGCAGGGTGACGCCGAAGAAGAGCATAAGCAGCAGCCCGAACCAGAAGCTGGGCAGGGCTTGCCCGAAGACCGAGACGGTCAAGGCCAGGCGATCGATCCAGGAATTGGGCCGGATCGCCGCCATGATGCCGAGGGGGATCGAGACGACGAGGGCGATGGCGAGGGCCGAGACGCCGAGCGTCATCGTCACCGGCAGGCGCTGGACGATGATGGGAAAGACCGGCTGCTTGAGAAAGAAGGATTCACCGAAATCGCCGCGCAGCGCCTTCCGCGCCCAGTCGACATATTGCACCGCGAGGGGGCGGTCGAGGCCGTAGGCCTTGCGCACCTGCTCGATGTCCGACGCCGTCGCCGAGGGGCCGGCGAGGGATTGGGCCAGATCCCCCGAGACATGCAGCAGCATGAAGCTGATGATCGAGACGGTGATCGCGACCAGAAGTGCGACGATGCTTCGTTTGATGAAATAGGCGAGCAACGCGGATCCTTGCGCTCCGCCGGCTGCGGCCCCCGGGGGCCGCAGCCGGCATCTTCCCTATTTCCAGCTATAGAGATAGTAGCGCGGAATCTCGTCCTTGAAGGGCGTGAAATTCAGGTCGCTCGTATAGGCGTAGTAGATGCTGTAGGAGTTCATGGGCAGCATGTACATCTTGTCCATGATCCGCTCGATCGCCTTTTTGTAGAGCTCCTCGCGCTTCTTGGGATCGGGATTGGTGTCGGCCTCCTTGACCCAGCCCTGGAGCTCCTTGTCGCCGGTGAAGTCGTCGGCGGAGCCGGTGAAGAAATTGCCCAGGATCGCCGAGGCGTCGTTCACCGAGTAGGAGCCCCAATCGCCGAAGGAGATGGGGGTGACGCCTTCGTGGTTCTTGTTGCGGAAGGCGGGATATTGCAGGAGCTGGATCGAGGCGTGCACGCCGATCTCGCGCATATAGCCGGCGAGCGCGTCCTCCCAGCTCGGCGGCTGGCGGAAGGCGTAGAGCGTGGTGTTGAAGCCGTTCGCATAGCCGGCCTCCTTCATCAGCGCCTTCGCCTTGGCGAGATCGTAATTGTATTGCGTGGCGCCCTGATAGCAGCCGAACTGCGTGGGGAAGCACGGCGCCTTCAGCACATTGGCGCCGGGGCCGAAGAAGGTCTTGGTGAACTCGGGGCGGTTGATCGCATAGGCGATCGCCTGCCGCACCCGCACGTCCTGGAGCGGCGACTTGCCCGAGCGCCCGGCCGCGTCGAAGTAGATATAGCCGACGCGCATGGTCTCGCCCGAGGTCACGGTGATGCCCTTGACCTTCTCCATGTTCTTCACCTGGTCGGTCGGCACGTACCACATCCAGTCGAGCCCGCCCGCGAGCAGCTCGGCGATCTGGGTCGTCTTCTCGGGCGGGAAGGTCACCACGATCTTGCCGATCTTGGGCTTGCCCTTGGGGCTGCCCTCCCAATAGTCGTCGTTCTTCACCAGCACGATCTGCTTGCCGGGATCGAGGCTCTCGACCTTGTAGGGCCCGGTGCCGATGGGGTGCTTACCCATGCCGTCGGGCCCGACCTTGGCGTAATACTCATGCGGGTAGATGGGGAGCGGCCCGGAGACGTATTCGAGGGCGGCGGGGAAAGGCGCCTTCAGATGAATGCGCACCTTGTAGTCGTCGATCTTCTCGGCGCTCTTGATCCAGCCGACATTGGTGGTGTTGAGCACCTTGTTGGCGGGGTTCGAGACGTAGTTGAGCGTGTAGACGACGTCATCGGCGGTGAAGGGCTGCCCGTTCTGGAACTTCACGCCCTTGCGCAGGTCGAATTCGAGGGTGAGGTTGTCGACCCAGCGCCAGGCCGTGGCGAGCGCCGGCTCGTATTTGAAGGTGACCGGATCGCGCTCGATCAGCTGGTCCCACACCAGGCGCGCGAGGAGGATGCCCTCGCGATTGGTGTTGAAATAGGCGTCCGCGTTGTCGATCGGCTGGTCCCAGGCAACCGTGAGCGTGTCGTTCTTCTTGCCGGCCTGGGCGGGTGCGGCGAATAGCATCGCCGTCACAATGGCCGCGCCGGTCGCGGCCATGAAGCTCCTGAGCATGGCTGATCTCCCGTTCGTTCCCACCGTCTCCCTGTCCCTATCGCGCGCGTCGCTCCACGCTCGGCTGCGGCCCTCTCTGGGCTCTCTCGGACGCCGCGGAACGGGCTAGCCTATCCGAGCCCGGAGGTTGCGACAAGCTTCGCTTCGTCAACCGTCGCGGCGCCACGGTGTCATTGGGCGGGTGGTGTCCCCGTGACGTAGACCTTGTCGCCCGCGAACTGGGCGCTTGCGGCGGGAACGATGATGAAGCTGCCATGGCCGAAGCTCTGGGTCGCCACGACGACGTAGCGGATCTCGTTGGTGCCGGGGGTCACCGCGACGGCATTGACGGTGCCGATGGGGCGGCCGTTCGCATCCACGACGGGATCGCCGACATAGCTGCCGCTGCGGATCATCTGCACCGGCTCGGAGGAGGAGCCGGGCGGCGTGGCGGACGAGGCCGGCGGCGCGGCAGTGGAATTCTGCGATGCGCCGCCGGTCGGGGGGAGCGGCGCCGTCGAGTAGGGCGAGACCGAGGTCGTCGTGACCGCGGGCGCGGCCGAACCGCCGCCGGCCGCGGGCGATGCCGGCACTTGGGTGAGGACCGTGCGCGGATAGCGGTCCTCGAGCTTGCCGAGTGAATAATGGGGCAGGTCGCCGAGCTCGTCGCTCGTGGCGGTGGTGGAGATGCCGCCCGGCGCGATCTTCAGCGCCGAGACCGGGATCACGACATAGTTGTCGGGATCCTTGGCGGTGACGACGACGTAGCGGGCGTCGCCCGTCGTCGGATCCACCAGGGTGTATTTGACGGCGAGGGGGCTCGGTCCATAGGGGTTGGCGATCAGCCGGTTGATCAGATCGCCCTGCTGCGCGGTCAAGAGGCCGGCGGGCGGATTGATCGCCTGCATGCCCCAGACGCCGCGGTCGAAATTCGGGCCGTTCGGGCTCCTCTGCATGGCGCAGGCCGCCACGACGACCGAGACGGCCCCGAGAAAGGCTAGTCTTTTCACGATCGTGTTCCCGTATTGACCTTGCCGCCCGCGAAGGGGGCCCGCCCTCACCGGCATAGACGGCGTGCCCGCCGCGATTATTCCGGTTTCGGCAGGGAGCGGGATCTCGCGCGCTCGCGCGCATCGTCCAACGTCAGCGACGGGAGCGCGATGAATTGATCTCGCTTGTTACAACGCGGGAATACCGCTGTCTGGTTACTGGAATTCGGTGGCAAGAGCACAGGCATTTGACCCGTCTCGGCCTCATGCCTGCGCCCGTCGCGAGCATCCACGACTTGAACCTCAGCAAAAGCCGTGGATGGCCGGGACGTGAAGCTTGTCCTCGGGCCGGCCTTTGGCCGGACCCGGGGGTCCGGCCACGACGGTTTGGTAGGGCAGCCGCGAATCTGAAACGACGATGTGGATTGCGGGATGTCACCTTGCTCTCGGACCTGGCAACGCTAAAGTTCTTGCTTAACTGTCCACCCCGTGATACTTAGGCATATGCTTAACCAATCGGGCGCTCTGAGCCAGCTCTTCCACGCCCTCGCCGACCCGGCGCGCCGCGCGATCCTGGAGCGGCTGAGCCGCGGGCCGGCGCCGGTGAGCGAGCTGGCGCGGCCGCTGCCCATGTCGCTGCCCGCGACCATGCAGCATCTCGGGGTGCTGGAGGCGGCCGGCCTGGTGCGCTCGGAGAAGGTGGGCCGGGTGCGCATCTGCGCCATCGAGCCTCAGGCCCTCAGCCAGGCCGAGCAATGGATCAACGCCCGGCGGCGCGAGTGGGAGCACCGCCTCGATCGCCTGGGCGCGTATCTGGCAACCTTGGAGAAGGAAGGAGATCGTGATGGCTCGGATGGATGAGGCAAAGGCGGGTGCGGCCCCACAGCAACCGGCACCGCTCAAGCTGTCGCGCGTCCTCCACGCGCGGCGCGAGACGGTGTTCAAGGCCTGGAGCTCCGCCGAGCATGTGAGGCGCTGGTTCTGCCCGGAGACCTTCACCATTCCCGACGCCAAGGTCGAGTTGCGCGTCGGCGGCCCCTTCGATGTCTGCATGCGCTCGCCCGCCGGCGAGGCGCATTGGATTCGCGGCACCTTCGTCGAGATCGCCCCGCACACGCGCCTCGTCATCGACATGGAGGTGAGCGACGGGACCGGGAAAAAGCTGTTCCGCGCCTATACCGAGGTCGACTTCGCCGATGTGCTCGGCGGGACGCGAATGGACGTGACCCAGACCTATACGCTCATCGACCCGTCGGCGGCGTGGATGGCGGCGGGCGCGCCGGAGGGGTGGCGCACCACCCTCGACAAGCTGGAGAAGGAGGTTGTGCGCATGCAGGGCGGGGCCGAGACCGGCACGCGCTCGGTGGCGCACGCCACCTTCCATCTCGAGCGCAGCTACGATGCGCCCGTCGCGCGCGTGTGGAGGGCGCTGACGGACGAGGCGGCCAAGCAGAAATGGTTCGGCGGCACGCCCGGGAGCTGGGAATTGCTCGAGCAGCGCATGGATGTGCGCCCCGGTGGCCGGGAGCGGCTCAAGGGCCGTTGGCAAGGCGGCGTCGTCTCCACCTTCGACGCCGTCTATCATGACGTGATCCCGAACGAGCGGCTGGTCTACAGCTACGAGATGCATCTCGATGACAAGAAGATCTCGGTGTCTTTGGCGACCATCCAATTGAAGGCCGGCAACGGGAAGACGACGCTCATGGTCACCGAGCAGGGCGCCTTCCTCGACGGCTATGACGACGCCGGCTCGCGCGAGCACGGCACCGGTCTTCTCCTCGACGCCCTCGGGGCGTCGCTCCAGGACTGAGTGCGCGGGGGTTCGGCGACGCCTCTACTCTTGCAATCGAATCTTTCAATCGAACCAGGAGTGATCTTGTTCCGATGAGGTTGACGCAAAGCCTCTTGCTCCGCATGTTCGGCCGCCCCCGGGGCCTGCTGGGCAGGCTCGGGGGCGTCGTCATGGCGCGGATGAATGCGGCGTGCGGCGCCTGGGTGACCGATCTGCTGGAGGTGCAGTCGGGCGATACGGTGCTCGAGGTGGGCTTCGGCCCGGGCGTGGTCATCGAGCGGCTGGCGCGGCTCGCCCCGGCGGGGCATATCGCGGGCATCGACCCATCGCGGGAGATGCTCGGGCAGGCCCGCGCCCGCAACGAGGCGGCCATCGCGCGCGGCCGCATCGATCTGCGGCACGGATCGGTGGAGCGGCTGCCGTTCGAGGACGAGAGCTTCGACAAGGCGCTGGCGATCAACTCCATGCAACTCTGGCCGGGCGCCGTCGCCGGCTTGCGGGAAATCCGGCGCGTCCTGAGAGCCGGCGGCAGGGTGGCCCTCGGCTTCACGCCCTATTCGGGCCGGTCGAAGGAGGGGTTGACGGAAATTCTCACTGGGGCCGGCCTCGCCGAGGCGCGCCTGATAGAAGGAGATGAAGGATTCTGTGCGCTCGCGACGAAGCCATCGCGCCCGGGTTGATCCGTATGGATTGGCGCAGAATCATTGGCGCAGAATCATAGAGTATCGGCTCGCCGGCGCCTGGCCGTCACCTCGATCTCGATCTTCATCCGCGCATCGCTCAATCCGGCCTGGATCATCGTGGCGGCGGGCCGCACCTCGCCGAAATATCGCCTGAGGATCGGCCAGCACGGCTCGAAATCGCGGCGGTCCGGCAAGATGTAGCGCACGCGAACGACATCGGCGAAGGTGGCGTCCGCCTGCTTCAGCGCCTCGTCGATGTTGCGCAGGCATTGCTCCGCCTGCGCGACGACGCTCTCGGCAATCGTGCCGGCGCGGTAATCGAAGCCGGTGGTGCCGGCGACGAAAATCCAGTCGTCATCCACGACGGCGCGCGAATAGCCGATATTCGCCTCGAATGTGGAGCCGGACGAGATATGCCGCCGCTTTGCCATGCTGCACCCTCCTGTTGGCCGAGGAGCGGCGAGGCTAGCCGGGTCGTCGCATCCCGTCTAATATAATTAATCGAGCATATTGATATTTTGGAAGGTATGGATATCCCGCTTCCGGAGATCGATCTCCGTCAGCTCCGCGCCTTCGTCGCGGTGGCCGAGGAGCTGCATTTCGGACGGGCCGCGGCGCGGCTCGGCATCGCCCAGCCGCCGCTCAGCCAGCAGATACGCCGGCTCGAGGCGAAGCTCGGCCATCCCCTCTTCGTGCGCGGCACGCGGCGCGTCGCCTTGACCGCCGCCGGCAGCGCCTTGTTGAGCGTCGCGCGCGGCATCTTTGCGCAGCTCGGCGACGGCCTCGAGGCGGCGCGGCGCGCCGGGCGCGGCGAGTCCGGCCGCCTGCGCGTCGGGTTTCCCGCCTCGATGGCGCTGACCATCATGCCCGCCGTCATTCGCCGTTATCGGGATCGCCATCCCGGCGTCGAGCTCGTGCTCCGGGAGCTCACGACGGCGCCGCAGCTCGACGCTCTGCGGGCGGGCCTGCTCGATGTCGGCTTTTTGCGCGAGCCGCCCGAGGAGGCGATGCTCGACCATGCGCCGGTGTTGCGCGAGGGTTTCGTCGCCGTGCTCCCCGCCGACCATCCGCTCGCCAGGCGGCGCAGCGTGCCGGTGGGCAGGCTGGCGGGAGAGCCGTTCATCCTCTTCCCGCGCGCGCTCGGCCCCGCTTTCCACGATCGCATCACCGGGCTCTGCCGGGCGGCCGGCTTCGCGCCGCGCATTGCTCAGGAGGCGGCCGAATGGCAGACGGTCGCAGGCCTGGTCGAGGCGGGCTTCGGCGTCTCGATCGCGCCGGCCTGCATCGCGCGAATAAGGCTCGATGGCGTCGCCTACCGCCCGCTGTCACCGGCCGCCGCGCATACCATCGTCGCGCTCGCTTGGCGCCGGGGCGAGCGCGACCCGGTGACCGCCCGCTTTGTCGAGGCGGCGCTTGCCGCCCGCGACTACCGGTAATCGGCGGCCACGGTCTGGTCGCTGCCGCGCGAGGCGGCGATCGCGTTGCAGACCGGGGTCAGCACGATGCTCACTGCGAAATTGGCGATGAGCGCGTAGAGCGCCGTGTAGCCGGGCACGGCGAGGCCGCCGATCGTGAGCGGGAACACGGCGGCGAAATTGAGCGAGATCGACATCCAGCTTCCGACCACCATGCCGGCGAGCCAGCCGAGGAACAGCGCCCAGGGATTGAACCACCGCGTGTAGAGCCCGATGATCACCGAGGGGATCGTCTGGCTGATCCAGACGCCGCCGAGGAGCTGGAGATAGATCGCGTATTGCGTCGGCACGAAGAGGATGAAGATGAGGGCGCCCGCCTTGACGATGAGGGAGACGAGCTTCGCGTTCCTCGACTCCTCCCGGTCCGTCGCATTGGGCCGGAAGAACTCGCGATAGATGTTGCGCGTGAAGAGATTGGCCGAGGCGATCGACATGATCGCGGCGGGCACGAGCGCGCCGATGCCGATGGCGGCGAAGGCGATGCCGGCGAACCAGGACGGGAAGGCGTGGAGGATGAGCGCTGGGACCGTGAAGGTCGCCTTGTAGTGGGCGAACTGCGCGGCGAACTCGGGGAGCTTGTCGACCCCGAGGGCGAGCGCCATGAAGCCGGTCAAGGCGAGGAGGCCCAGCATCACCGAATAGGCCGGGAGATAGACGGCGTTGCGCCGGATCACCTCGGGGCCGCTCGAGCTCAGCACGCCGGTCACCGAATGGGGATAGAGGAAGAGGGCGAAGGCCGAGCCGAGGGCGAGGGTGGCGTAGGCGGAGTAGAGGCCGAGCGTGCCGGCCTTGGGCGCCGCGAGGATCACCTTCGCGGCGGGGACGAGGGAGAACATCTTGCCATAGCCGCCGATCTCGATGGGGATCACGATGATCATGGCGAGCACGGTCAGGTAGATGAGCAGGTCCTTGACGATCGCGATCATGGCCGGCGCGCGCAGCCCGCTCGTATAGGTGAAGGCGGCGAGGATGACGAAGGCGATGATGAGGGGAAGGTCGCCGAGAAAGCCGCCGCCCTCGACGCCCATGCCGGCGATCACGACCTGGAGCCCGACGAGCTGGAGCGCGATATAGGGCATCGTCGCGATGATGCCGGTGACCGCGATGGCAAGCGCGAGCCAGCGGTTGCCATAGCGGCCGCGCACGAAATCGGCGGCGGTGATGTAGTTGTGCTTATGCGCCACGAGCCAGAAGCGCGGCAGGATCAGGAAGACGAGGGGATAGATGAGGATCGTGTAGGGGACGGCGAAGAAGCCGATGGCGCCGGCGCCGAAGACGAGGGCGGGGACGGCGACGAAGGTATAGGCGGTATAGAGATCGCCGCCCAGGAGGAACCAGACGACGACGCTGCCGAAGCGGCGGCCGCCCAGGCCCCATTCGTGGAGCAGATCGAGGTCGCCGCGGCGCCACCGCCCGGCGATGAAGCCGAGGATGGTGATGAAGCCGAAGAGCAGGACGAAGACGACGATCGCGGTCCAATTCATCTCGGTTCCCCCCTTATGCGTCTCACGGCTTGATGCCGCGACTTAGTCGACCAAGCGGTGCACGATCCAGGTCAGCACCGCCGAGATGATCAGCCACAGGAACTGATACCAGTAGAAGAAGGGAAAGCCCCACAGCGTGGGCTCGACCTTGTTGTAGGACGAGACCCAGAGCATGGCGACGAACGGCGCCGCCAGCAGCACATACCACCACCGCGATCCTCGGCGCGGCTCCACCTGGCCTTGGGCCATGACAACCTCCCTCGCTTCGCGCCTTCGGCGCCGCCGGTTCCGGCTGTCACCGCGGGCGCGTTTCCCCGGATTGCCCATCGCCTGATCACGAATCGGCGAGCAGGAATCTTACGCGTACATAACGCCGCGCTTTGGCTTCCGTCAATCGGGATGGTGGGCGGCGGTGCCGCTCGTCGCCCCCGCGCCGCGCCGCGCCGCGTTCTCCGCGCTCACTCGACATCGCGATCATCGGTCGTTGCCGTGGTGAGAAGCCGCCTCATCCCGAACGCCCGAGCGGCAGCCGCATCTCGGCCGGTTCGATCGTCCGCACCAGCTCCGGCGCTGCGGGGGAGCGGCCGGCCTCGATGCGGAACTGGTAGAGCGGCTGCAAGGCCTGGTGGTCCTGCGGGCGGATGACGAGCTGGCCCTTGGGGCCGCGGAACCGCAGGCCTTCCAGGGCCGCGACGAGGGCATCGGACTCGGCCGAGGGGGCGCGCGCCAGCGCCGCCACCGCGGCGATCGCCGCGGTCATGGCCTCGGCGGCGATCCCGTCGGGCCGCGTGTGGAAGCGCTCGGCCCAGCGCGCCACCAGCCAGGCATTCACCGGGTTGGACGGCAGCGAATAGAAATACGAGGTGACGCCGTCGAGCTCCGTCGGCGGCGGCGCCTGAGGGTCGAGCGCGCCGCAGAGGGCGAGGCGGATGCCGAAGCGGCCGGGATCGGTGGCGGCGATCGCGGCGATGGGCGGAGCGGAGCCCGGCCAGATCGCGAGCAGGGTCTTGGCGCCGTGGAGATCGTGAAGGGCCTCGAATTGCGCGGCGACCCGCCGGCCGATCTCCGCGCGGTCGAGCGGCAGGAAATAGGCGGCGATGAAGAAGGCGCCCTGCGCCCGTCGCCTCAGCGCCGCCTTCAGCGCCTCAACCGCGCCATGGCCGTCGCCCGTATCCGGGGCGAGGACGGCGAGGTTGAGCTCCGGGCGGGCGAGCGCCAGCGCTGCGGCGATCGCCATTTGGCTCGCATCGGCGGCGGTGCGGAAGACGTAGCGGTTGCCGGCGCTGCCGGTGATGGCGTCGGCCTCGGCATGGGCGACGAGGAGGACCCGCCGCAGCCGCGCCGCCACCGGGAGCATGGCGAGGGTGGCGGCGGAGCCGCCGGCGCCGACGGCGAGCGCGACACTGCGGTCGCGATAGGCCTCGGCAAGGAGCCGCGCCGAGGCTGCTGGGTCGCCGCGATCGTCGAGGATGCGCAGCGCGAGGGCGCGACCATGGACGCGGCGCGTTCCCCGCGTCGCGTAGTCGAGGCCCAGGCGGAAGCCGTCCTCGCTGCGCCGCGCCGCCTCGGCATGGGCGGGGCTGCGGTCCTCGATGAGGGCGATGCGGAGCGTGTCCGCACGCGCCGAGTTGCTCGCCGCCGCTATCGCGAGCGCCAGCCCGATCACCGCACGCCTCATTCGCCCATCTCCGGACGGGAAACGGAATGCGTCGGTTATAACCGATATTTTGACGAACGGAGGTGTTAATTTGGCGCCAGCGCCGCCGCGCGGCGGCTTCCTCCTGCAAGGATTCCTCGTCTCCGTGAGCAATCCGAAGACGCTCCTCTTCTTCGGCGCCTTCATTCCCCAGTTCATCAATCCCCGTGCCGACGACCTGCCCCAGCTCGCGCTCCTGGGGATCACCGCCATGGCCATCGCCGCAGTCTCGGACAGCATCTACGCGATCCTCTGCGGGCGGGCGGGAAGCCTGGTCTCGCGCCGGCGCGTGCGTCTTCTCTCGCGGGCGAGCGGCGTCTGCCTCATCGGCGGTGGGCTGTGGCTCGCCTTCTCGCGCAGCCGCTGACGGCGCGCACGGCGCTAATCCCGCAGCGTCTTGTACATGACGCTCGTCGCATCGAAGCGCCCCGGCTCGCGGGTGTCGCGGGCATAGCCGGGAATGCGCCCGGCGAGCTCGTAGCCGAGGGCGAGATAAAGGGGCTCGGCGGCGTCGCCCGTCTTGGTGTCGAGGGTGATCAGGGCTCGGCCATGGCACCTCGCCGCCTGCTCGGCTTCCAGCATCAGGGCGCGGCCGATGCCGCGGCGGCGATGGCGCGGATGGACGAGGAGCTTGGCGATCTCGGCGCGGTGCCGCTGGTTCGGCATGGTGCCGAGGCCGAGCTGCACGGTCCCGGCGACCTCGCCGCCGTGCTCGGCGACGAGGAGGATGCGCGTCCCCGCGGCGACGCCGGGCGCCACCGTCTCCCGCCAGAACGCGCGAGCAGCCTCGCGCGTGAAGGGCAGCACGAAGCCGACGCTGGCGCCGTCATGGACGCAGGCATGGAGGATCTCGGCGAGGGAATCGAGGGCGCGCTCGAGCCCGGCACGGTCGAGGGCGGCGATACGGATCGTGTCGGCGCGCAGGGTGTCGGCGGTCATGGGCACCTCAATGGATGGCGAGGAGATATTTGGCGCCGCGCGCCTTGGACGTGCGGAACTCGCTCGCGCCGTAGAGGTGGTAGCGCAGGCAGTCGCCGGGCGCGAGGCGATGGCGGCTGCCGTCGATCGTGACCTCGAGGGCGCCCGCCTGGAGATAGAGGTGATGCTCGAGCCCGGGCTGCGGCGCCGCGTCATAGGTGATGTGGGCGCCGGCAGGGAGCGCGCAGGCCAGGAGCTCGCAGGCAAAGCCCGGTGCCGGCGGGGAGACCGAGCGGCGGCGGAAGCCCGTCTCCGGATCGGTCCAGACCGGCTGCGCCGCCGCGGGCACCAGCGCCGTCGCCGCCGCCTCGACCTGGGCCAGGAGCCGCGACATGGTGAGGCCGTAGGCGGCGCAGAGGCGCCCCAGCACATGGGCCGTCGGGCTCACCTCGCCGTTCTCGAGCCGCGACAGGGTGGCGCGGCTGACGCCGCTCAGAGTCGCGAGCTCGTCGAGGGACCAGCGCCGCTCGGCGCGGAGCTCGCGCAGCCGCTGGGCGAGGCGCCGGTCGCTCTCCGAGGCGGTGTCGATCGTTTCCATATATGAAACATATTCTCAGATATGAGATAGCGTCAAGGGGCACGGCGCAGCGCCTCTCACTTCGCCGCGGCCCGCGCTCAGGTCTCGTCGGCGGCGAGGTGGGCGAGGCAGTCGCCCGGCGACACCAGGGTGAAGGTGCGCACGCAGAGAACGAGGCCGCTGCCCTTGAAGGCCACGGGCGTGGGCTCGCGCCAGGGCTGAACGGGATCGTGGATATAGCCCGCGGGCTGGCCGGCCTCGACCTCGTCGCCGAGGCGGAACAGGGGCTCGAAGATGCCGGCGACGGGCGCGAAAAGATAATGGGCGGCACCCTTCACCACGAGCCGGCGGATGGGCGCCGGGCTGCGCCGTGGCTCCCTCATCGGCAGCACCTCGAGGCTGTCGAGCACCCCCTCGATGCCGCGCCGCACGATCTCGAGCCCGTCGAGGTTGATTGTCGCGCCGCCCCCGAACTCGCCGGTGAGGAAGAGGACGCCCTTGCGTCGCGCTCCCGCGCTGATGACGCGGTCCTCGCCCAGCATGTCCATGATCATGGCGCGCGGCGCGCCGAAGGCCTCGACGAGCCGGTCCATTCTCGCCTGCGCGGCCGCGTCCTGGTGGCGGAAGGCGAACAGGGTCGGGAGATAGTTGAGCGAGCTCCCGCCGGCATGGAAGTCGAAGCAGAAATTCGTCATCGGCATCAGCACGGATTCGACGTAATCGGCGATCATCTCCGTGACGGTGCCGCGCGGGTCGCCGGGGAAGGCGCGGTTCAAATTGACGCCGTCGATGGGCGAGACCCGCGTGCCCGCGAGATAGGCGGGGAAGTTGAGCGCCGGAATGACGATGATGCGCCCGCTCAGCCGGTCGAGGCGGAAGTCCCGCATGAAGCGCATGAGGGCGACGGGGCCCTCGTACTCGTCGCCGTGATTGGCCCCCGTCATCAGCACCGTCGGGTCCCGGCCGCGCCGCGCGACCCAGATGGGGATCGGGATATGGCCATAGGCGGAGCGGTTATGGGAATGGGGCACGCGCAGCACGCCGGTCTGCACGCCCTCGGCCTCGAAATCGATATCGGTGGTGATCAGGCTCTCGGGCATCAAAAAACTCCCCTCTTCCGCGCCGGGCGGGCGCTGTGGCGCCGTGGCGCCGTGGCGGAGGAGGATAGGGCGGTCACGAACGGGCCGCTAGCGTCTTTGCCCTCCGGTGCCGATCCATTAGCATGCAGGGATACTGGGGAGAGCCGGACATCTGGTGACATGAGCGTCGGCCGCCGCTTCGCGTACACGGGATCGAGGGAGGTCTCGTTTGAGCGGGCTCTACAGAGGCCCGCGCCTATCGGTCACAACGGCGGCCCGCCCCTTGATATGTCGTGGTCCGCCTGGATCTGGCGTCGCGCCCACGCCGCGGCTTGGAAGAGGCCGAAGCGGGAGATCATGATGCTCCGCCTGCGCCAAGCGGAGCGGCTGGGCCTCGACTATGATGCCTATACCTCGGCACTACTCGACCGCGGCGCGCGCCTCTGCGGCCTCATTGTCATGCTCAGCGATCGATTCAGCATTCAGGACGAGGATAAGCTTGTGATCAAGCTGGCCGCATTGAAGGATTGCGCCGTCGCTTTGTCCGGCCGCGGCGCTCACGAGCGTCTTGCCAAAAGAATCCACAGCGCTGGCGGTCATGTTGATCAAGTTCTTCCGAGCCACGACCGTGCGAGCTTCACAGCGGCGCTCCGACGCCTCGCCGCTTCCGTCCATACCTCGCCGGGGGCTTTCTTCATGGTCGGTACAAGCGCCGCCGAGCGCGATATCGCGGAGACCTCGGGAGTCGGATTGTTCGTGGACGCGGTTGATTACTTCGGGCTTTGATGCGCCTTGGCGCACTTCATCTCGCGAGCAGCCCCTTCACCGCCGCCTTGATCCGCGCCCAGAGAACGGAGAGGAGGAGCGCGCCGGCCTTGAGCTCGGCGGCGGGCTGCGGCGGCGCTTCGCTCGCGGCACCGCCCTCCGCGCGCCGGGCGAGGCCGGCCTCGAGATTCTTCGCGAATTCGGCGGTCAAGCGCGCGGCGAGGTCGTTCACGATGCCCGAGCGGCTGAACTGGGCGAGGGGACCGGCGAGGGTGAAGCCGACGGTCACGTCGATGCGCGTGGCGGCGCCGCCGTCCGCCTTGCTCAACGCATAGGCGATCTCGCCGCGCGCCTGGCTGGCGCTGCGCGCATCGCGCCCGGCGCCGCGCACGCTGCCGCGATAGGCGGCATCGTCCCAGACGAGATCGGCCTCGCCGGCGAAGGCGGCGGCGATGGGGCCGAGCCGGATGCGGATCTCGCCCGTGACGTGATCGCCGGATTGCGCGGTAAGCGCCGCCCCCGGCAGGCAGGCGGCGAGGAAGGCGGGGTCCTTGAAGCGTTGCCACACCGCGTCACGCGGATGGGCGACGGTGAAGGACTGGCGAATCTCCTGATTGGGCTTCGCGGCGGTGGTGCTGGCGACTGGCACGGTTTTCCCCACCTCACCCCGGCCCTCTCCGCCCGCGCGCGCGAACGCGCGCTCTTCTGCATGATGCAAAGAGGCGGGCTTGCGCCCGCCGGGGGCGGAGAGGGGTGGGGTGAGGTGGGGGTCGGCAATTACGCGCGGCGATCCCACGGGCCCGAGCTCGGCGCGTCCGGCGGCGACGGGCGCCGCACCGGCTGTGCGGCGCTCGGCGAGCACGGCGCGGATGGCGCGCACGATCCCGACATAGCCGGTGCAGCGGCAGAGATTGCCGCTGAGCTCGGTGCGGATGCGCTTCTCGTCGGCGTCGGGGAGGCGGATGACGATATCCCGCGCTGTCGCCAGCATGCCCGGGGTGCAATAGCCGCATTGCAGCGCGTGCTCGCGGGAGAAGGCGGCGCGGAGCTGCGCCGCGACGGGGTCGTCGTCGAGCCCCTCGATCGTCGTCACCTCGGCGCCCTCGCAGGCGACGGCATAGGTGATGCAGGAGCGCGCCGGGGCGCCGTCGACGAGGAGGGTGCAGGCGCCGCACACGCCGTGCTCGCAGCCGAGATGGGTCCCGGTGTGGAGGAGCTGGTCGCGCAGGAAATCGGCGAGGCTGGTGCGCGGCTCGACGGCGGCGGCGACGCGCTTGCCGTTGACGGTGAGGGTGACTGTCCGGCTCATGGTCAGGCGCCGTTGGCGCGCGCCGCGGCGCGCTTCAAGGCCGCGATGCGGATCTGGCGGTCGATGGGGTCGGTCATGCCCTTCTCCTCGAGCAGGCGGGCGGCGATGGCGGGATCCACCTCGCCGACGGGCCGGCCGTTGCCGTTTCCGAAGAGCGGGCGCGCATCGTCGAGCACGATGGGCCGCGCCTCGATAGCGCCGACGACGGCGCGGCAAAGATCGCGCGCCGGATCGGCGAAGACGACGCCCATGGCGTGGGCGAACTCGCCCGGCTTGCGGCAGAGCTTGATATAGCCCCAGCGCGCCGCCGCGGAGGGGCGCGGGATGCGCACGGCCTCCAGGATCTCGCCGGGCTTGAGCGCCGTCTCGAAGACGCCGGTCATGAATTGCGCCACCGGCAGGCGCCGCCGTGTGCTCGCATCGGCCAAGATCACCTCGGCGCCGAGGGCGGCCAGGGTCGAGACCCAGTCGGCGGCGGGATCGGCATGGGCCAGGCTGCCGCCGATGGTGCCGCGGTTGCGCACGGCGCGATAGGCGATGCCGCCGGCGATGGCGGGAAGGATGCCGCGGGTGGCGTCGGGCACGCGGCCGTCCTCGATATTGGCGTGGGTGACGCAGGCGCCGAGGATGAGGGCGTCGTCGCTCTCCTCGACGCGGCGCAGCTCGGGGATGCCGGTGATGTCGACGAGGAGCTGCGGCTGCACCAGGCGCAGATTGAGCATCGGCCCGAGGGACTGGCCGCCGGCGAGAATCTTGGCGAAGACCGCCTGATCGCTCAGCAGGCGGCTCGCCTCGGCGAGACTCGACGGGCGCGCATAGTCGAAGCGGGCCGGCTTCACGCGGCACCTCGCTGGGGCGAGCCGGCGCGCGCCGCCGCGATGGCGGCGAGGACGCGCCGCGGCGTCATCGGCGAGACGGTGAGCTCGGCGCCGAGGGGCCTGAGCGCGTCGTTGACGGCGTTGGCGAGGGCCGCCGGCGGAGCGATGGCGCCACCCTCGCCGATGCCCTTCACGCCGAACTCGGTATAGGGCGACGGCGTCTCCATGTGGAAGAGCCGCGGCTCGGGAACCTCGGTCGCACCCGGCAGGAGATAATCGGCCAGGGTCGAGGCGAGGGGCTGGGCGCTTCCGTCGAAGGGCATCTCCTCGTAGAGCGCGGTGCCGATGCCCTGGGCGGTGCCGCCATAGATCTGCCCGTCGACGATCATCGGGTTCACCAGCACGCCGCCATCCTCGACGATGACGTAGTCGAGGATCTCGACCTCGCCGGTCTCGGGATCGACGGCGACGGTGGCGGCGTGGGCGGCGTAGCTGAAGGTGCCGCTGTCGCGCACGGGCTTGTAGCCGGCCGTCGCCTCGAGCCCGCCGGGATCGACGTCGCCGGGCAGGTCTTGCGGCCGCAGATACCAGGTCTTGGCGATATCGGCGATGGTGACGCTCCCCGAGGGCCCCTGCACCCTGCCGTCCTTGACGACGACCTTGGTCTCGTCGGTCTGCAAAAGCTTGGCGCCGATGCGCGCGGCGCGGCGCGAAATCTCCTGGCAGGCGCGGGTCACGGCACCCCCCGCCATCACCATGCAGCGCGAGCCCCAGGTGCCGGTCGAGTAGGGCGTATAGGCAGTGTCGCCATGCACCACCTTCACCTTGTCGGGATCGATGCCGAGGATCTGGTTCGCCACTTGCGCCAGGGTGGTCTCCAGCCCCTGGCCGTGGGACTGGATGCCGACGCGCAGCTCGAGCCCGCCATCGGGCGTGACGCGCGCCGTCGCCTGCTCGTGGCCGGGCACCATGGGGATGCCCCAGCCGGCATAGACGGAGGTGCCGTGGGCCGCCTGCTCGCAATAGATCGAGAGGCCGACGCCGATGAGCCGCCCGTCGGGCTCGGAGCGCCTCTGGCGCGCGCGCACCGCCGGCACGTCGATGGCCGCCACGGCGCGGCGCAGGCATTCGGGATAATCGCCGCTGTCGAAATGCTTCTTCGTGATGTTGTCGAAGGGCATCTGCTCGGGGCGGATGAGGTTCCGGAGGCGGAACTCGTAGGGCTCGATCCCCGCCTCGCGCGCGAGGGCGTCGAGCACCAATTCGAGGGCGAAGCAGACCCCCGTGCGCGCCACGCCGCGGAAGGGCAGGATCGGGCATTTGTTGGTCGCCACGGAATAGGTGCGGCAGCGATAGGCGGGGAAGTCGTAGGGCCCGGGCAGGATGCTCGCCACCTGCGCCGCCTCGAGGCAGGCGGAGAAGGGATAGGAGGAATAGGCGCCGGAATCGACGGTGGCCTCCGCGTCGATGGCGAGCAGCTTGCCGCTGCGGTCGGCATAGCCGGTGATGATGTAGTGGTGCTCGCGGCAATTGGCGGCGGCGGTGAGCGCCTCGCGGCGATCCTCGATCCAGCGCACCGGCCGGCCGCAGCGCATGGCGAGCCAGGCGACCGCGACCTCCTCGGGCAGGAGGATGCCCTTATAGCCGAAGCCGCCGCCCACATCGGGGGCGATGACGCGCACCTGGCCCTGGTCGAGGCCGAGGCAGCCGGCGAGGCCGGTGCGCTCGATATGGGGGATCTGGCTGGCGCTGTAAACGGTGAGCTGCTCGAGCCGGCTGTCCCAATGGGCGACCACGCCGCGCCCCTCGATGGGGGCCATGCATTGGCGCGCGGTGCGGATCTCGCGCGTGACCTTGATGACGCCGGCTTGCCTGGCGATGGACTCGATGTCGCCGTCGACGAAGGTCTCGAGGAAGATGTTGTCGCCCCACTCCTCGTGGAGCAGCGCGGCACCGGGCTTGCGCCCCTCCAGCATGTCGGCGACGGCGGGAAGCTCCTCGAGATCGAGCGAGATCGCCGCGGCGATGTCCTCGGCCTCGGCGCGGCTGTCGGCCACGCACATGGCGACGAGCTCGCCCACATGGCGCACCTTCTCGGCGGCGAGCACCGGCTGGTCCGAGGGCTTGAAGCCGGGCAGGCCCGAGACGGCGCGGATCGGCTTGACCCCGGCCTGGGCGAGATCGGCCGCGGTCGAGACGGCGTCGCGGAGCTCGTCGGGCACGGCGATGCCGCGGATGCGGGCATGGGCGAGGGGGCTGCGCAGGAAGGCCACCTCGCGCATGCCGGCGAGGCGGATATCGGCGATGAACTGGCCGCGGCCGCGCAGGTAGCGCTCGTCCTCCTTGCGGCGGAGGCGCGCGCCGACGCCCTTTGCGCTCGTCCCGGTCGCCGCGATCGTATCGCTGGTCATGAAACCGCCTTCCGCCTTCCCGACAGCCTATCATCCTATTGTTGGGATGTTAGTCGGCGGCGATGTTAGACGAGGAGTGCCGCGCGGCACAAGGGTCGTATCCACCGGTCATATCCATCGGGGTCGTATCCACCGGCCGGGCGGCGGAAGCCTCGTCAAAACGCACGCGGCATTAAAAGCGCGCCCCGGGGTATCGATCCGCCCTTCCGGCTCAGCGTTTCACACGCAGCCCGTTCATCCGTTCCAGCAGGCGCTGGCTCCGGGCAATGGCCCATTGGCTGCGCTGGATCGCCTCCTCGCATTCGACAACGATCTCTTGCGCCCTTGCTCTGACCTCGTCAGCGCTCTGCGCCGGGCGCAGCACCCCAAGGTCGATCGGCCGGGATCCTTGCCAAAGCTCGCAACCGCCGCTGATATCCGAGCAGGCGTCCGAAAGCGTCTCGGCGACAAAGGCGGCTGTGCGATCGTCGCTCGCCTCAAAATCCTGTCGGCCGCAGATGCCCATGCTATCGCGGAAATAGAGACGATATGTCGTCATGGCGGCGGCCCCACTGCCCTCGTGCGGAAGAGCGCCAATTTAACACCCTATGGGTGATTTTCCATCGTCGCCATGCCCGATGACGCGCTCGCGAGCGGGCGCGGCCACGGAGCAGCGCCGCGGCCGGGGCGTAACCTACAGCTTCAAAGCGAGCATGGACTCAAGCAGGAACCAGGTCCTGGCTGACCAGGCACGTGATTGCCGTCAAGCCAGCTGTAGCGAGCTCCTCCCTTGCAGCGTCCGCCCGATAGGTCCAGAGGATCGCCGACGCGGTCTTGCTGTCGAGGCCAACGCGGTGGAGCGCCGCTCGAGCCGATCGAAGCGTATTGCCCGAGAAGACCAGGTCATCAATCATGTGGATGGGCGTTCCCGGCGGCTGACGCTCGCCGACAAGGCGTCCATCACCGATCGTCGGATCATCTCCATACGAGACGAAGTAAGTCTTCGAATTGCGCCGCACGAGGATCGCTGGGACCTTGAGCCTCAGGGCGACTGCGCCAACCAGCGCCCATGCTCCTTCGTCGCACGCTGCGACGGCGTGGCCGACGGGGACCGTCTGAGCGAGCTGGTCGACCACGCAGGCGAAGTCAGCGGGGCGGCCCAGAATGCGCTTGAGATTGGTGAAGCCCCTGCCGACTCTTCCTTCGCGATCCTTGAGCTCAAAGCTGGAGACACAGCGCAACACGATGTCGGCAATCTGCGGCGGATTGATGACCTTCAAGTCCAGCGATCGAAGCATAGGCCGCTCGTCAATTTCCCAGCAGGCGCTTTGCCATCTCGTGTTGTGATTTTGACATTCGATTGGCATTCGAAGGTCGTCATTCCGGCCGGAGCCCCCGGGCCCGAGGACAGGCTCCGCGCCGAGCCGCAATCCTGGGCCGCATGCCTGGATGCCCGCTCCCCGCCTGCGCGCTACGGCATGCACACATCTCAGCCTGCACTCTCCCCCTCGTCATTCCCGCGAAAGCGGGAATCCAGTATTTCCGCGGAAAACCTGGATTCCGGCTCTCCGCTGCGCTCCGGCCGGAATGACGGCTATTCCTTTGGAAACGGCGCCCATCCAGACTTATGTGCATGCCGTAGCGCCTGCGCGGGGACAAGCCTCGCGGGCATGACGATCAAACAGAACGAGCCGTTGGAGTCACGACACGAGAGCTAGCCTTGGGCCGTCGACGTGTTCAGCGCCACGGCGGCGCGGATGAGCGCCTTCAGCGCCTCTCCATCGATCTTGTCGCCCGCGTGGAAATCGATGGCGCGCCTCGTGTTGCCTTCGAGGCTGGCGTTGAAGAGGCCCGAAGGATCTGCCAACGCAGCCCCCTTGGCGAAGGTCATCTTCACGACGCTCTTGTAGGTCTCGCCGGTGCAGATGATCCCGGCATGCGACCACACCGGAACCCCCCGCCACTTCCACTCCTCGACGACTTCGGGATCGGCGTCCTTGATCAGGCGACGGAGCCGGCGAAGCATCTCGCCCCGCCAGTCGTCGAGCTCCTCGATCCGCGCGTCGATGAGCTGAGACGGAGACTTGCTCTTCCTCTTCTGCGCTTCGCTCTTCGTCATGCCCGTTGCTCCGCCGCGGTTCTTCCCGAAAGGCGTCAAGCCGCCCGCGCCACGACCTGCTCCAGCTTGGTGAGGAACCGCTGCCAGCCCGCCTTGGCGCCCTCGTAGGCCTGCTTCTGATCCGGCCGGAAGCCCGACTGCTCCATGCGCAGGCGGGTTCCCGTGCCCGTCGGGGTGAGGGTAAAGGTCACCACGCTCCTCAAATTATAGGCCGCGTCGGCGTGCGTGTAATTCCAGGTGTAGGAGAGCGTTCGGCTCGGCTCGACGGCGAGGACCTCGCAATCCAGCACCCCGCCCCAGTCCCCGCGAAGATTGAAGCGGTGGCCCACGACGGGCTCGAAGTCGCTCTTCATCAGCCATTCCTCGATCAGGTGCGGCTGGGTGAGCGCGCGCCAGATCTTCTCCGGCGGATGAGGCAGCTCGCGCTCGACGACGACGGAAAGCGTTGCGGTCGCGGTATCGGTCATTGGTCCATCCTTTTGAGCAGGTCTTCGAGATGATCGAAC
>DATGLG010000060.1:0-7315 GCA_035294245.1 Alphaproteobacteria bacterium
GTCCAGAAACCTGGCCACAAAACGAATACGCTCATCCATTGGGCGACACTCCTTCCACGGCATCCCCGGCTCCCCCCGAAAATGCCCAAAGTGTTACCCATGTCTCCGGTATGAAGTGTCACCTATGTCTCGGGAAGCACAGCCGGTCCGACCCTGCCCATATCAGGCTCATTGAGCCGGCTCTCGCCAATCCAAATCGGGAAAGCGGGCATAGTCGCGGTCGCAAGTGACCCAGGTGCAGCCGTGCTCGATAGCAAGGGCGGCAAACCAAGCATCCGTCATGCGGGGGCCTCGGGTACCCGTGGCGGTGCAGAGCCGCCTGAATATCGCCCAATGTCGCGCGCCGGGCCGGACGATCTCGCAGTGCGGCTGGCTCAGGAGCGCGTCACAATAAGCGAAGACCTCAGCGATCGGGCTGGGTTGCCTGAATATCCGAGGATTGGTCGTAATTCGCGCCACGGCGCTCAGCGCAAGCGGCGACACGCCGAACTGCGCGTCGCCGGTGACGACCTTATCAAGCCAAGGCTTACAGATCGCGTGCCGCGCGGAATCCTTGCGAAAGGCGTATATCAGCACACTAACGTCGGGCACGATCACGTGAGGCGCCCGACGTGGTCCTGATCCTCCATCTCCTGCAACGCGGACGTCTCGTTCAAGTCGACCCCTGGCATCAAGCCTCCCGATGCCGTGCTCACAGGGGGCAGCACTCGGTTAGCCTTGTCGGCAGGCGCCCGCTCGTTGAGAACGCGGCGCAGCCCATCCTCGATCAAGGACGTCAGCGAGCGCCCCTCGGCGGCGGCCTTCCGCTTGGCGCGCCGGATCAGATCGTCGGGAAGACGGACGGTGGTTCGCTCAACCATATGTCTTGACATATGTTTAACGTGTCTGTATGTCAAGGCTGTTCCTTTCAATCCTCGAGCGAATACTCGATGTATTCCTTGATCTCTTTGATGCCCTCGCCGGCACCGAGGGCGCCGAGGATGCTCTTGAGCAACGTATCAATGGCATCGATCACGCGACGCAGCGGGCCAATGCCGCCAAGCTGGAGATACCGCCCGTAGAGGAAGCGCACAACCGTGAGCTTGAAGCGGAGTTGCGCCCCATAGAGGCCGTGATCGCGGATCTGCGCCTCGCCGAGCTCGCGGGTGGCCCGCGCCACGCGCTCGAACTCGGGATAGGCCTCCGCCCAGGCGGCTCGCATCTCCAGAAGCAGCTCCTCGTGAAAAAGCGATTGGCCTCGCGGATCGCGATTGGTTTCGATGAGCTCGGCAAGGAAGTCGCGCGCCGCGATGACGAACGCGCCGAGCGCGCGCCGGCTGTCGCCACCCTCATAGACCGGGAAATCGACCGGCATTGATACCCCCGCCCTGGCCGCGCTCCCCTCGCTTACGGAGTCGCCGTCGCGTTACGATAGCACGAGCCTGCAATGCGCGAAGAGCCGACGGGCAGCCGCTATGCCGTCGCCGCCGAGCGTCGCCCCAAGACGCGCGCGGTCGGAAAGCGGGCCGTGACGACGGTGCCGCGCCCGGGCGCGCTCTCGATCACGAAAGCGCCGCCATGGGCCTCGACCAGCTTCTTCGCCAGGGGAAGGCCAAGTCCGGTTCCCTGGTGCCGGCGGGCGAGCGAGGTCTCGATCTGCCCGAACGGCTCCATCGCCCGGGGGAGATCCTCGGGCGCAATCCCGACTCCCGTATCCGCGACGGCGATCACGATCTCGCCGCTCCGGTCGAGGGCGCTGCGCATGGTGACAGAGCCGCCGGGATGGGTGAACTTGATTGCGTTCGACAACAGGTTGAGGAGGATCTGGCGCAGCGCTCTTTCCTCGCCGACAAGGAGCGGCAGCGGCTCGGGCATGTCAACCGCGAGGCTCAGCTCCGCGGAGCGCGCCTTCTCCTCCATGAGTTCGACGCTGCTGCGGATGATCTCGGCGATGTCGACCTCGGCCTCGGCCAAGGTAAAGCGGCCCGCCTCGATCTTGGAGAGATCGAGGATATCGCCGATGAGCGCCAGGAGATGCTTGCCGCTCTCGTGGATGTTGCGCACATATTCGGCGTAATTGCCGTGGCCTACCGGCCCGAACAGCTCGCGGCGCATGATCTCGGAGAAGCCGATGATGGCATTGAGCGGCGTCCGCAGTTCGTGGCTCATATTCGAGAGGAAGTCGCTCTTGGCCCGGCTCGCCATCTCCGCCGCCTCCTTGGCCTGGCGCAGCTCCTGCTCGCGCTCCTTCAGCGCGGTGATGTCGACACGAATTCCGACGCTGCCGCCGTCGCGGGTCCGGCGCTCCCGCACCAGTGTCCACCGCCCGTCGATATGCTGACGCTCGAAGGTCGCCGTCGGCGCCCGATGCATATGCAGCCGTGCCGCAAGCCATTGCTCCTCGCGCCCGATGGCGTCGAGATAGAGACCGAGCTCAAGCTCGCGACGCACCAGCTCCTCGAAGCGCACGCCCGGCTCGATCAGATTCGCGATCTCGGGGTTGAGCCGACGATATTTGTCGTTGCAGAGCACGAGGCGGTCGTCGCGATCGAACAGGACGAAGCCTTCGGAAATGGCGTCGAGGGCCTCCAGAAGCTGCGCTTCGGCCAGCCCAAGGCGGCGCTCCGGCGGCGATCTCTTGAGCGCGTCGGCAAGCGCAGCCCCCAGCCGATCGGGTTTGTGGCGCAGGACGAGACCGCTTGCGCCCAGCGACATCAGCGCGGCGACCCGCTCCTCGCCGAGGCTGCCATCGGAGAGGAGGATGACCGGAATGCGGCGCTCCTGTCCGCGGATTTCGGCGAGGACTGCGTCCGAGGCGGCCGAGAACGCCGCGGGATCGTAGAGCACGGCGTCGCAGCCGCGCTGGAGTGTCACACGTAACGCCTCGAGCGATGTGATGAGCGTCCAGTCGAGATCGAGGCCGAGCGGCATCGAAGCCTCGACCGCGGGTCCCAAGGCCCCGTCGGGGTCGCCCAGGATCGCCAGGCGCAAGGGCCTCTTCCCAGCAGTCATTCCGTCCCTCCGGGCCGGATCGGCCGGCTTCGGCCCAAGCTTTCCAGATGGCCGTTAACGAGAGATTGCCGGGATTCCGAGAGGGGGTGGCGACGTCAGGACTTCGGCGGCGCCTTGGGAGGCGTCAGGCTGCCGCCATAGACCTTCACGCAGGAGCCCGCCGGGACATAGACCCAGGCCAGGCCGTTTGCATCCTTGCCGCCCTGGTCGCTGAGCGCCGGATTGCTCGGCACTCCCGTGCTCGCCGATTGCGCGCAGGTCGCGATGTCGGCGCCGCAGGTCACGAGGTCCTTGGCCGCGACATAGCATCTCTCCCCCGCCGACGGGTCGTGTCCGCCATCGGCCCAAGCAACCGTTGTCATTGCCGTCGCCAAGGCGCCGGCCAGCAGGAGCGTGTTGTTCATCGCCGCCATCCTTTCAGAGGGCTTAAAATAACGTGTAGATCTCCTTCCCGCAACCACGCCTCGAGGTGTGGCGGCGGTCACAGAATTTTCACTTCCGTTGCGCTATCCAGATAGCAAACCTTCGGCGCAGCAGCGAAGGACCGCGCAGGCTTCGCCGGAATCGCGCGTATGTCGTCATGGGAATCGCGGGCGTGGAGACCAGATCCGGATGAGGACGTCATGAAGGTCGTCGCCGCAATCGGAGTCGGGATGCTCGTCGCCGCCATCGTCGCCTTCGAGGTCACCGTCGGCGATCCGCCGACGACACCCGCGCTCGGCATGGCCGCCGGGCTCTTTGCCGGCGCGGCCGTCTACGATCTGCTGGCGGGCTTCATCGCCTATTTCGCGCCATTATGGATCGCGCTCTCGCGCTCGCACCCGGACGCGGCGCTCATCGCCGTGGTCAATCTCATCTTCGGCTGGACGGTCATCGGCTGGCTGGCGGCGATGATCTGGGCCCTTTCGCGGCTGCCGCGGCCTGCGCCAGCCGCCGAGGACGCGTTGGCGCCGTTCGAGTCCCGCTCCTGATGGAGACGGCGCCTGCAAGGTCTTCCGCGGGCCCCCTCCTCGCGGCACTGCTCATCGCAGGTTGCGGCGCCGATACAAACCGCGCCGATCCGCGCACGGCTCTTGTCGGCATGAGCGAGGCGCAACTCGTGCTTTGCGTCGGCGCGCCGCAGCAGACGCTCGCCGCCGGTGATCGTCGCTACCTCGTCTATCACACCAATGGCGTTCTCCATCCGGGCTATCTCGAAGGGCTTCCGTCGCAGCTCCCGCTGCTGGGCACGCTGCCCTCCAGCAAGTCGGGGACGAAGGTGCAATGCGATGCGACCTTCGTCCTCAGGAACGGCGCCGTCGAAGCCGTCAACCTGCGCACCGATCCGCCGCAAGACGCGGCGCACACCGGCGAGATTTGCACGCCACTGACGCGAAACTGCCCGCCCCGCTGAGAGCGGGCCGATATGTCACCGAGCTCTCGGGCGGTGGATCGGACTCGATCGCCTCTCCTCTTGTCGACTGTCTCCCTTATCGCCGAAGTTGCGGCCGCGGCTCGCCTTGCGACAACAGCGCCTTGCATGCGACCATCACGCGCATCCAGTTGGCGCGGCCTTCCACGTCTCCCGCTTCAAGCAGGGTGTGCGCCCATTTCGACGCATAGACGGGCGCGGCTTCTCCAATCTTGTCGACGAGCAGATTCGCGGTCTCCCATATCTCCCCGCGGCCTTCCATTGACATCCTCCTTACGCTCTCTCGTATGCACGTTCGCGGAGTCAAAAGCTTCCGCCGCTTGCGGGCGGAGAGTCGCTTCGCGTCTGCCTTCCATGTGGGATGCGCAGTGGCCGCGGCAAGAGAAATTCCGTTCAGCTTTAAGGTAATTTTGGGACGGCGTCGTTACCGAGCGACGAAGCCGCGCGATCGATCCCATCGCGACGGCGCGACCGTAGGCGGCGCATCCAAGACTCGTGCTGCAGCGCGTCGTGTCAGCGCCGCTCTGGAAAGAGTGCGAGGAGGCCTTCGCGCGACGCCGCGGCGACGCCGCGCTCGGTGATGAGCCCCGTGACGAGGCGGGCCGGCGTGACGTCGAAGGCGAAGTTGCCGGCCGCACTTCCGTCAGGCGTCAGCTGCACCGTGAGTACCTCGCCCTCGGCGCTCCGCCCCTGGATGCGCGTGACCTCCTCGCCGGCGCGCTGCTCGATCGGGATTTCGCGCAGCCCGTCGGCAAGCGTCCAGTCGATGGTCGGTGACGGCAGCGCAACATAGAACGGCACGCCGTTATCCTTCGCGGCAAGAGCCTTGAGATAGGTGCCGATCTTGTTGCACACGTCGCCATAACCGGTGGTGCGGTCGGTACCGACGATGCAGAGGTCGACCTCGCCATGCTGCATCAAATGGCCACCGGCGTTGTCCACGATGACCGTATGGGCGACACCGTGCCGCCCCAACTCCCAAGCCGTCAGCGAGGCGCCCTGGTTGCGTGGGCGGGTCTCATCGACCCAAACATGAATCGGAATGCCGTGATCATGCGCCAGATAGATCGGCGCCAGCGCGGTACCCCAATCAACCGTGGCGAGCCAGCCGGCATTGCAATGGGTCAGCACATTGACTCGGCTGCGCTCCCTCTTGGCTGCCCAGACCTTGCGGATGAGTTTCTCGCCGTGGCCGCCGATGGCGCGGTTGATCTCGACATCCTCGTCGCAGATCGCCGCCGCTCGCGCATAGGCCATGGCGACGCGCCGATCCGGATGGGTGTTGCGCAAGCGGTCGCGCATATCGTCGAGGGCCCAGCGCAGATTGATCGCGGTCGGGCGGGTGGCAAGCAGAATCTCATAGGCGTGATCGAGGGCCGCATCGGACGCGTCCTGCCGCAGCGCGAGGCAGAGGCCATAGGCCCCCGTCGCCCCAATGAGAGGCGCACCCCGCACGAGCATGGCGCGAATGGCGTGGGCTGTCTCCTTGAGCGAGGCGAGACGGGCGGTCTCGAAGCGATGGGGAAGCTTCGTCTGGTCGATGATCATCACCGACCAGCCATCCTCGGCCAGCCAGATGGTGCGATAGGGAACGCCGTTCACCTTCATGAGCGGACCATAGCCATCCACGGGCGCCGCCTCAATCGCGGCGACGCGCCACGGCGGCCCGCCGACGCGCCAGGCTGACCGCGCTTGCAAGCCATCTGTCATTCACCCTATAGTTTTGTCGTCCCGTAGTTGGGACTATAGAAATAAAAATTCACCCGTAGCCGGAGGGGCCTGTCCCTCGGCCGTCATCTGGGAGGATCACATGTCGACATCGAGGCGTATGCGCGTCGCTCTGCTGGCCGCGGGATTTGCCATCGCACTTGGTCCCGTTTCGGCGCAGGCGGCGGACACGATCAAGATCGGGGTGGACGAGCCGCTCACGGGCGCCGTCGCCGCCTCCGGGAACTGGGTCACCCAAGGCGCCAAGATGGCCGCCGACGACATCAACGCCAAGGGCGGTGTGCTGGGCAGGAAGCTCGAGCTCGTCATCGAGGACAACAAGAGCAATCCGACCGAGGCAGTGGCGGCAGCGGAGAAGCTCATCGTGCGCGACAAAGTGCCGGTACTGATGGGCGCCTGGAGCTCGACCTACACCCTCGCCGTGATGCCGAAGCTCATGGAGTACAAGGTCCCGATGGTGGTCGAGACCTCGTCCTCCGACAAGATCACCACCTCGGGCAACCCCTATATCTTCCGCACTGCCGCCACCAACGGCATGGAGGCCAAGGCCTTTGCGAAATACGTGCACAAGCTCGGCATCAAGAAGGCCGACTTCCTCGTCGTGAACAACGACTGGGGCTTGGGCGCGGCGCAGGCCTTCTCGGCGATGCTGAAGAGCCAGGGAGTCAAGATCGGCATCGAGCAGACGATGGATGCCAGCACCCAGGACCTCAGCGCGCAGCTCTCCAAGATCAAGGCGTCGGACGCTGATACCCTGTTCGTGACGACCGGGGTGGAGCAGATCACGCTCATCCTCAAGCAGGCGCAGTCCCTCGGCCTCAAGAAGCGCATGATCGCAACCGGGGGCGACTCCTCGCCGGCCCAGCTCATCCAGCAAGTCGGTGACGGTGCGAACGGCACCTACCACATCCTCTTCTTCGCCCCGTGGTTCCCGCAGAAGGCGGAGAACCCCAAGGTCGCCGAGGCCTTCGTCAACGAATGGAAGAAGCGCGGCTACGATTTTGCCGGTCTACCCGACGGCTTCCGCGGCCATGATGCCATCGCGACGATCGCGGCGGCGATCAAGCTGGCCGGCAAGGCCGAGCCCGAGGCCATCCGCAAGGCGCTCTGGGAGGTGCATGTGAAGGGCATCAACGGCAATATCAGCTTCGTGAAGGAAGGCCCGAAGGGCAAGGAGAGCGGCCA
>DATGLG010000061.1:0-21710 GCA_035294245.1 Alphaproteobacteria bacterium
GTCCAGAAACCTGGCCACAAAACGAATACGCTCATCCATTGGGCGACACTCCTTCCACGGCATCCCCGGCTCCCCCCGAAAATGCCCAAAGTGTTACCCATGTCTCCGGTATGAAGTGTCACCTATGTCTCGGGAAGCACAAATCCAAAATGCGCTGCGTTATCCGTCGGAACTCCCTCGCTCGCGATCTTACGCGACCATAAGGCCGAGGTGTTCCTCCATTGGTGCAAAATCGCGGTCGTCGTGCAGCAGCGCGTGATGGTGTTCGATGCAGAAGGTGCCGATGATGATGTCGGCCGTCTTTCGGATCGTAATGCCCAGTTCCCGCAGCTTGCGATAATTCCGCGCGGCGCGAGGAGCAAGATCGGCATCCAGAAGCGGCACGATAGCGTATCGGCGCAAGCCGCGTTCGATGCGTGCGGCATGCATCTCGTCGCGGGCGCCCTGGAGAACCTCAAGCAGGATGAGGTCCCCGATCAGGAGGGGTTCCCGGCTGGCGGCGGCTTCGAGTTTGGCGGTCGCAGACGTTTGATCGCCCCGCAGATGCGCGATCCAGACGGAGCTGTCAACGAGAATCACGACCGCCGTGTCAGGCGATCCTGACGCATTTCGTCCAGATCACCTTCCCATCCCAGCCCCTTGAGTTCCCGCAGCGCCTTGGCCTGCTTGCGCACGCGGAGCAGCAGCCGCAAGCCCTCTTCTACCGCGGCACGTTTGGTCGATAGGCCGGATACCTTCATGACTTGAGACAGCAACTTGTCGTTGATTTCGATGTTGGTTCGCATTCTACGATCCGGTCAATGTGTATTGACGGCAGAATATATACACATCGCGGGCTGGTGCAAGGGCAGCTTTCGCGTGAGCCCCGTCTCCGACGCCCGGCGGTCTTGCGGGAGAGGTCGATCTCCTTCCGCTCGAGTGCCGCGATCTCTTCCTCACGCAGAAGCGCGTGTGCTCGGTGTCCTTTTAGAACGGCAGGTTCAGCTTGAGATGGCCGTGCTGGCCGCCTTCCGAGCCGCCGCCGCCTGCGCTGCCATTGACGCCGCAGGCGCCGAGCATGAGAAGCGCTGCCGTGAGGACGAGTTGGATCGCGCGGCGCGCCGGGCAGCCGCGGCAGGCTCTGCTAACGCGCTTGAAGCACATTGCGGCCGGCCTCGGTCAGCTTGCAGACGAGCCAGTCGGGCTTGAGCGGGTTGTGGAACCAGGGCTCGGCCCAGCCATTCTCGATGCAGCTCTTGATGGTGCGCGGATCGACGCGCCTGCCGTCGCTGTCGAAGAGGGGCAGCTTGCCGCCGGGCTGATCGAGACCGCGCAAAAGCCAGCTGCGCTGCACAGTGCTCGGCCGCAGCGCCCGCGGCGTCCGGCTCCGTCGGACCGGAAGCTTGACGACGTTCCCTACCCTGTCCATTGACGCCCCCTTGCGGCTCCCGCGAGGTCCGGCCGCTCCCCACCACGTGCTATCCTAGGGTAGATCAGATTTGTCGTTCAAGTGCGGGGTCCTGACCATCAGCCCGAAGAGGAGGTCATGGTGAGCATCGCCTTGGTCTATATCACGACGTCGGGCGAGGACGAGGCCAAGGCCATCGCCCATACGCTCGTTCGGGAAAGGCTTGCCGCTTGCGCCAACATCCTGGGCGCCATCCGTTCCGTCTATTGGTGGGAGGGAGAGGTCGAGGAGGGGGAGGAAGTGTCCCTCGTTCTCAAGACCAAGGCGGAGCTCGTCGAGCGTCTGACGGCGCGGGTGAAGGCGCTGCACAGCTATGCCGTGCCGTGCGTGGTGGCGCTGCCGATCCGGGGCGGCAATCGGGATTTCCTCGAATACGTCGAAAAGGAGACGGTGTCGGGGTCGGCTTAGCCCGATTGCGGCGGCACGGCGCTCACCACGGCGACGGCGCGGCGAGTTTCCCGATACAAGATATAGATGCCGCTCGCGATCACGATCGAGCCGCCGAGGATGGTGCGGGGACCGGGAAGATCGCTCCACACGAGATAGCCGAACACCGTCGCCCAGACGAGGCCGGTGTAGTTGAAGGGACCGACCACCGCTACCGGGCCGTAGCGGAAGGCCTGCGTCTGACAGAACTGGCCGGCGAAGCCGACAAGCCCGAGCAGAACGAACAGCGCGAAATCCGCGAGCGTCGGCATCGTCCAGCCGAACGGGAGGAGAAGCGTGCTGGCCGTCGTGCAGATGAGCGCCTGATAAAAGAGGATCGTGATCGGCATCTCCGTGCGGCCGAGTCGACGCACCGTAATCATGATGAGCGCGTTCAGCACCGTGCTCGCGACGGCGGTCGTAAAGCCGAGGCTCGCCCCTGTCCCCGACGGGCGCGCCATCACCATCACGCCGAGAAAGCCGACAATGACGGCGCTCCAGCGATAGACGCCGACCTTCTCGCCCAGCATCGGCACCGAGAGGGCCGTGAGGAAGAGGGGGGTCGCGAAGGAGATCGCGACGGCATCGGCGATCGGCAGCAGGCTGAAGGAGGTAAAGGCGAGCAGGGTCGAGGTGAAGCCGGCACTGCCGCGGAAGAGATGCAGCCAGGGGCGCTGGGTCCGCAGCGCGCCGATCCCCGGCCCCGAGGCCACTGCGATGAGGCAGGGGATGAAGGCGAAGAAGCTGCGGAAGAACGTGATCTCGATGATCGAGTAGTCCGCCGAGAGCCATTTGGCGAGCGCATTCACGATATTGAAGAGGAAGGCCGAGCCCAGCATATAGGCGATGCCGAGCCTGGCATTGTCGGAAGGCGCGGAGAAGGAGGCTCTCGTCACGAGGTGCGTATCCACTGGGCGGGCAACGAGACAGGGCGCGGCACCATGCCTCGCGAGCCGACATTCTGTGGATTATCTCCCCGTCGTGTAAACGATCTCTTTCGTCCGCTGCCGGCGATGTGCCGACGCTCCGTCATTCCGCCGCTTTGCGCCCCGGCTTCGCCGATGCCGAGAGCGCCTGATCGAGATCGCGGATGATGTCCTCCGGCGTCTCGAGACCGACCGAGAGCCGGATGACGTCGGGGCCGGCACCGGCGGCCAGCCGCTGCTCGTCGGTGAGCTGGCGATGGGTGGTGGAGGCGGGGTGAAGGATGAGGGAGCGGGTGTCGCCGACATTGGCGAGATGCGACCAGAGCTGGCACGCCTCCACCACCTTGGTGCCGGCCTCGTAGCCGCCCTTGACGCCGAAGGTGAAGACCGCGCCCGCACCCCTGGGGAGGTATTTCCGAGCGAGCGCGTGATACGGGCTCGAGGGCAAGCCGGCATAGGACACCCAGGCGACGGCCGGGTGGCTTTCGAGGAACTCGGCCACCTTCTGCGCGTTGGCGACATGGCGCTCCATGCGCAGCGCGAGCGTCTCGGTTCCCGTCAGGATGAAGAAGGCATTGAGCGGCGACAGCGCCGGGCCGAGATCGCGAAGGCCAACGGCACGCGTCTTCATGGTGTAGCCGAAATCGCCGAAGGTCTCGTGAAAGGTCAGCCCGTGATAGGCCGGATCGGGCCTGGTCATGGAGGGAAACTTGTCATTCTGGCCCCAATCGAACTTGCCCGACTCGACGACAATGCCGCCCATCGAGGTGCCGTGCCCGCCGAGGAATTTCGTCATCGAGTGCACGACGATATCCGCCCCCCATTCGAAGGGTCGGCAGAGATAGGGGCTCGGCATGGTGTTGTCGACGATGAGCGGGATGCCCGCCTCGTGGGCGATTCCCGCGATCGCCTCGATGTCGATGACCACCCCCGTCGGGTTGGTGAGCTGCTCGGCGAAGATCGCCTTGCATCGCGGCGTCAGGGCCTTGCGGAAGTTCTCCGGATCGCGCGGATCGACGAGGTGCACGTGCCAGTCGAACTTGCGGAAGGTGTGGACGAACTGGGTGATCGAGCCGCCATAGAGATTGCGCGAGGCGACGAACTCGTCGCCGGGCTCCATCAGGGAGAAGAACGCCAGGAGCTGGGCCGAGTGACCCGACGCGCAAGCGACAGCGCCGCGTCCGCCCTCGAGGCTGGCGACACGCTCCTCGAGCACGGCCACCGTCGGGTTGGTGAGCCGCGTATAGATGTAGCCGAAAGTCTGCAAATTGAAGAGCGACGCCGCGTGATCGACGTCGTCGAAGACGTAGGCGGTCGTCTGATAGATCGGCGTGTTGCGCGCGCCGGTCACCGGATCAGGCTGCGCGCCCGCATGGATGGCGCGGGTCTCGAAGCCGAAGCCGTCGTTCTTTTTTGCGCTCATGCCAGGAGCTTCCGTCTCTTGCTGGAGATGATGCCCGAATTGATGCCGCTCCAGGAGAGCTCGCCCGAGAGCCGGCCGAACTCGATCTTGATGCAGCGGTTCATCACCACTTTGATGCCGGCGCGCTCGGCCTTGGCCGCCGCTTCCGGGTGGCGGACGCCGAGCTGCATCCAGACCACCTTGGCGCCGATCGCGATCGCATCGTCGACGATGGGCGGCACCGCCTCGGACTTGCGGAAGATGTCGACGATATCGACCTTGACGGGGATGTCCTTGAGGCTCGCATAGACCTTCTCGCCGAGAATGGGCTCGGCCACGGCGACGGGGTTGACCGGGATCACCCGGTAGCCCTTGCCCTGGAGATACTTCATGGCGAAGTAGCTCGGCCGGTTCCAATTCGGGCTGGCGCCGACCATCGCGATCACGCGATCATTCTTCAGGATATCGAGAAGATAGTCGTCGGAATAGTGCTCACGGTCGGTCGGATCGCTCATGCTCGTACGTTTCCCGGCGGTCGGACAATGTCGATCGGATGAAGAAGGAGCAGCGGCGATGTCAACGGCCCTTCCAGACCGGCGCCCGCTTGGCCGCAAAGGCATCGATGCCTTCCGCCACGTCCTCCGCCATCATGTTGCAGGCCATGACCTCGCCCGCATAATCATAAGCGGCGGCGAGACCCTGCTCGATCTGCTTATAGAACATCTGCTTCCCGACGCGCACGGCGACAGGCGACTTGGCCTTGATCTTATCGGCGAGCGCCGCGATCGCCCCATCGAGTGCCGCGGGCTCGACGACCTGGTTGATCAGGCCGCGCTTGACGGCCTCCTCGGCCGAGACGAAGTCGCCCGTCATCAGCATCTCGAAGGATTGCTTGCGCGAGACGTTGCGCGTGAGCGCCACCGCCGGCGTCGAGCAGAAGAGCCCGACATTGATGCCCGAGGTGGCGAAGCGCGCGGCATTCGAGGCGATGGCGAGGTCGCAGGTCGCCACGAGCTGGCATCCCGCGGCGGTGGCGATCCCGTGCACGCGCGCGATCACCGGCTGAGGCAGCGCCGTGATCGCCTGCATCATGCGGCCGCATTTGGCGAAGAGAGCGCGATAGTAATCCTGATCCGGGCGTGCGCGCATCTCCTTGAGGTCGTGGCCGGCGCAGAAGGCGGGGCCGTTGCCGGCGAGCACGACGACGCGCACGGCCTCATCGCCGGCGAGCGCGGCAAAAGCGGCGATCAGCTCGTCGAGCAGCGCCTCGGAGAGCGCGTTGTACTGGCGCGGGCGGTTGAGGGTGAGCGTCGTCACGCCGCCGCGATCGTCGCGCAGCAGGATCGGCTCGTTGACGATGCTCGGCGCGGCGGCAGTCATGACGGCGGCTCCTTCTCCGTGGTGGCGTTAATATACCCCGGCGCCTCGCCCCCGCAAATCTCGCCGCCACGCCCGATCACGCGGGGCGAGGTCAGATGTCCCGGAAATCGCCGCCGCGGCCTTTGCCGCCGGCGAAGCGTCCGGCGCCCAGCACCGATTCCTGGGCGATAACCGGCAATCCGCGAGCGAACTCGCTCCGCAGCGCCTCATGGAGGCCAAGCCCCTGCTGGCCATAGACCGAGGCGCGGTCGGCCCGGACGCAGGCCTGGGGGAAGCGGGCGATCTCGGCGGCCAGCGCCTCCGCCTTGGCCCGCGACGTCCCTCTGGGCACGACATATTCGCAGAGGCCGATCCGCAAGGCTTCCTCGGCCGGAACCTTGCGTCCGGTGAGGATGATCTCGAGGGCCCGGCCCATGCCGACGAGCCGTGGCAGCCGCGCCGTGCCGCCGTCGATGAGGGGCACGCCCCAGCGGCGGCAATAGATGCCGAAATAGGCATCCTCTGCCATGACGCGGAAATCGCACCACAGCGCGAGCTCGGTCCCGCCGGCCACCGCCGGACCTTCGACAGCGGCAATGACGGGCTTCGACAGCTCGAGCCGCGATGGGCCCATGGGACCGACCAGGTCGCGCCGCGGCTCGTCGGGAAAGCGGAGCCGGTTGACCCAGTCCTCGCCCTCCCCCGAGGCGAGCGCCTTGAGGTCGTAGCCGGCGCAGAAGGCGCCGTGATCGCCGAAGAAGACCGCGACGCTGGCATCGGGGTCATGCTCAAAGGCAAGAAAGGCGTCATGGAGCGCCCGGGCCGTCGTCGGATCGACGGCGTTCTTGGCTTCCGGACGGCGCATGATCACCGTCGTGACGGGTCCGTTCCTTTCCACGCTCACGGCCATGGCTCGCCTCCCATGTCGACATGGACTGATGCTCGACGGTAGTCTCCTCTTTACGTAAACGTCAATTTACCGTTTCTCACGCAGGCGGCACGAGATTTTACGGCACGCGCCTCGGCAGGGTGCGGTGCGGTCGACGGAGAAGGGACGGAGAGGTGCAGGAACATGACGACCCATCGAATGGGACTTGCCGAGTTTCAGGCCTTGATCGAGCGAGACCTTCCCATGGGCCAGTGGCTCGGCTTCCGTGTCGAGGCGCTCGGGGATGGCAAGGCGGTCATCCGCATGCCGGCACGACGCGAGCTCATGCGCCCCGGTGGCACCATTGCCGGCCCGGCGCTGATGACGCTCGCGGATTGCGCCATGTACGCCGTCGTGCTGGGGATGCGCGGCGATGCCGTCATGGCGGTGACGAGCAATCTCACGATCCATTTCCTACGCGCGCCCAAGCCCGTCGACGTGATCGCCGAGGCCGCCATGCTGCGACTGGGCCGCCGGCTCGCGGTGATCGAGGTCGTGCTCTTCTCGGAGGGCGAGGCCGAGCCCGTGGCGCATATCACCGGCACCTATGCCTTGCCGGGCACAGGCCACCGCCCGAGCGGCGCGGTACCATGATACCGCAAAAGCAACTATGTGGAATTCTTAGCGGAATTCGGTTGACACTGGGGATTCCCATGGCATACTCCGCGCCGCTTTCGAGGGGGCTTGCCGGGCAGGGCGTCGGCAACCCCCGGTTTTCCAGCGGAAACTGGTGAGAACGATGAAGACCTATTCGGCCAAGCCGGCGGAGGTCGAGAAGAAGTGGGTCCTGTTCGATGCCGAGGGCGTCGTGCTGGGCCGGCTTGCCGTCGAGATCGCGCGGCGCCTGCGCGGCAAGCATCGGGCGATCTTCACGCCGCACGTCGATTGCGGCGACAATGTCGTGGTGATCAACGCGGAGAAGGTGCGTCTGACCGGCAATAAACTCAAGGACCGCAAGTTCTACTGGCACACCGGCTATCCGGGCGGCATCAAGGAGCGCTCGATGGGCCAGATCCTCGGCGGCAAGCATCCGGAGCGGGCAATCTACAAGGCGGTTGAGCGGATGGTCCCGCGCGGACCGCTCGGACGCAAGCAGATGAGCAACCTCCGGGTCTACGCCGGGACGAGCCATCCCCACGAGGCGCAGCAGCCCGAGCGAATCGATTTCGCTGCGCGCAACCCGAAGAACAAGGTCAGGAGCGCCTGAGATGGCCGAGCAGAAGGAAATCGCGGCGGCGCCGCGCATCGATGCGCTCAAGCGCGCCTATGCCACGGGCAAGCGCAAGAACGCCGTCGCGCGCGTCTGGATCAAGCCCGGCAACGGCAAGGTCGTGGTCAACGGGCGCGAGATCCAAGTCTATTTCGCGCGGCCGGTCCTCCGCATGCTGATCAACCAGCCTTTCGCCACCACCAATCGCCTCGGCCAATACGACGTCGTCGCCACTGTGACCGGTGGCGGCCTCTCCGGCCAGGCGGGTGCGGTGCGCCACGGCATCAGCCGCGCCCTCACCTATTACGAGCCGGACCTGCGCCCGGCGCTGAAGCAGGCGGGCTTCCTCACCCGCGACGCGCGCGTCGTCGAGCGCAAGAAATACGGCCGCGCCAAGGCGCGACGTAGCTTCCAGTTCTCGAAGCGCTAATCCCTCGAGGATCGGCTTTCCGGAAAAGGGGCGTCCTTGCGGGGACGCCCCTTTTCGTATGCGCATTCAGGTCTTACTCTTCGACCAGTCGAAAAGGCAAAATGCCATGGCAAGCAAGTCGAACCGGATCAAGATCGGCATTCTCGGCGCAAGCGGCTATACCGGCGCCGAGCTCATCCGCCTCCTCTCGCGCCATCCCGAGGCCGAGATCACCACGCTCACCGCCGACCGCCACGCGGGCAAGCGGCTGGCCGAGGTGTTCCCCCATCTCGGCGGGCTCGATCTCCCCAACCTCATCAAGATCGACGATGCCGACTGGGACCGCACCGAGGTCGTCTTCTGCGGGCTTCCCCACGGCACGACCCAGGAGGTGATCGCGGCCCTTCCCGAGCGACTCAAGGTGGTCGATCTTTCCGCGGATTTCCGCCTCGCGGACATCGCCACCTATGCCGAATGGTACGGTCATGCCCATCGCGCGCCGGCATTGCAAAAGGAGGCCGTCTACGGCCTCACCGAGATCAGGCGCGCGGCGATCAAGGAGGCGCGGCTCGTCGCCAATCCGGGCTGCTATCCCACCAGCGCTCAGCTCCCCCTGGTGCCGCTCGTCGAGGCCGGCCAGATCGACCCCGACGACATCATCATCGACGCCAAGTCGGGCGTTACTGGCGCCGGCCGCTCGGCGCGCGAGGACATGCTGTTCGGCGAGGTGAGCGAGGGCATCAACGCCTATGGCGTCGCCAAGCACCGCCATGCGCCCGAGATCGAGCAGGGCCTGTCGGAGGCCGCCGGGCGCAAGGTCACGGTGAACTTCACCCCGCATCTGATGCCGATGAATCGCGGCATCCTCTCGACCATCTATGTGCGGCTGGCGGACGGCGCCAGCGCCGATGATCTGCGCGCGACCCTGGCGCAGCGCTATGAGGGCGAGCCCTTCGTCCGCGTGGTGCCCAAGGGTGTCGCACCGGCGACGCGCCATGTGCGCGGCTCGAATCACTGCCTCATCGGCGTGTTCGCGGATCGCGTCCCCGGGCGCGCGATCCTGCTGGCCGCGATCGACAATCTGGTCAAGGGGGCGTCGGGCCAGGCGATCCAGAACATGAACGTGATGCAAGGATTGGCGGAGACGACGGGCCTCGAGCAGCAGCCGCTCTTTCCGTGAGGGGCACCATGGCCGGACTCGTCCTCCCCTTCAAGGGCAAGCATCCGAGGATCGCGACGGACGCCTTCGTCGCCCCGACGGTGACCATCATCGGCGACGTGGAGATCGGCCCCGGCGCCTCGATCTGGTTCGGCTGCGTGCTGCGCGGCGACGTCAACTTCATCCGCGTCGGGCGCGATACGAACATCCAGGACGGAACGGTCATCCACGTCAACAGCGATCGCGATGGCGAAGGGGGCATGCCGACCGTGATCGGCGATGGCGTTGTGATCGGCCATTGCTGCCTGATCCACGCCTGCACCCTGGAGGATTCCTGCTTCATCGGCATGCGCGCCTCCGTGATGGATCGCGTCGTCGTCGAAAAGAACGCGATGGTCGCCGGTGGCGCGGTGGTGACGCCGGGGAAGCGCGTGAAGTCCGGCCAGCTCTGGGGCGGCTATCCGGCGCGATATTTGCGCGACCTCAGTGACGACGACCGTGCCGAGACCCGCTACATCGCGGCGCATTACCGCGAGCTGGCCGCGCAATATCGCAATACGATCGGGTAGCGGCGCTGCGAGGGTGGCACGACGCTGCCGCTGCGAATCGTTAGAGCAAGGATGAGTTTGGATCGGATCACTGACAAAAGCCGTCATTCCCGCGGAAGCGGGACTCCAGCATTTCCTATGCTCCCGCTTTCGCGGGAGCGACAAACGAGATCTGTCAATCTAAATTTCTCGCGCTCTACCTTTCCGATTTCACGCGCACATAGGAGCCCGGCGCGTCCTCGATCGGCTTGAGCTTGCCGTTGCCGGGCATGCGCGCCTTGACCTTGCCGTCGCCGAATTGGGCGATCCATTTCCCCCATTCCGGCCACCAGGAGCCGGCGTGCTGTTCGGCCCCGGCCAGCCATTCCTCGGGCGTCTTGGCCTTCTTGCTGCTCGTCCAATAGCAGTATTTCTGTGCCGCCGGCGGATTGACGACGCCCGCGATATGCCCCGAGGCGGAGAGGCAGAACCTGACGGGCCCCTTGTAGAGGCGGGTGGCCGCGAAGGTCGATTTCCATGGCGCGATATGGTCCTCGCGCGTGGAGAGGATGAAAACGGGCAGGGAGATGCGGCCAAGATCGATCGGCACGCCGCGAAGCGTGATGCTGCCGGGCTTCACCAGGCGGTTCTCCTGGTACATGTTCCGCAGATAGAAACTGTGCATGGCGGCCGGCATGCGCGTGGAATCGGCGTTCCAATAGAGGAGGTCGAAGGGGAACGGATCCTTGCCGAGGAGATAATTGTTCACGACGAAGGACCAGATGAGGTCATTGGCGCGCAGCATGTTGAAGGTCGTCGCCATGGCCGATCCTTCGAGATAGCCGCGCTCGCGCATCATCTCGTCAAGGGAGGCAAGCTGCTCCTCGTCGATGAAGACGCCGAGCTCGCCCGCCTCCTCGAAATCGACCATCGTCGTGAAGAAGGTGGCGCTCTTGAAGCGCTCGTCGCCTTTGGCCGCCATATAGGCGAGCGTGCAGGCCAGCAGCGTGCCGCCGAGGCAGTAGCCGATGACATTGACCTCGCTTTCGCCGGTCGCGAGCTCGACGGCATCGAGCGCCGCCAGAAGGCCCTCGCTCATGTAGTCCTCGAAGGTCTTCGCGGCGAGGCGCTCATCCGGGTTGACCCAGGACACGACGAAAACGGTGTGACCTTCCGCGACCGCCCATTTGATGAAGGAGTTCTTCTCGCGGAGATCGAGGATGTAATACTTGTTGATCCACGGCGGGATCACGAGGAGCGGCCGCCGGTACACCTCGTCGGTCGTGGGCATGTATTGGATGAGCTGGAGGAGGTCGTTCTGGAACACGACCTTGCCCGGCGTCACGGCGATGTTCTCGCCGAGCCGGAACGCCTCCATATCCGTCATCTTGATGTGCAGCTTTCCCTTGCCGCGCTCGAGATCGGCGAGCAGGTTGGAGAGCCCCTTGACGAGGTTCTCGCCGCCCGATTCGATCGTGGTGCGCAACACCTCGGGATTCGTCATCACGAAATTGCTCGGCGCCATCGCGTCGACGAATTGGCGGGTATAGAAATCCACCTTCTTGGCCGTCTTCTCGTCGAGGCCGTCGACCTCGCGCACGGTGTTCTGAATCCAGCGCGCCGAAAGCAGATAGGACTGCTTGATGAAGTCGAAGAGCTGGTTGTCCTCCCAGGAGGGGTCCTTGAAGCGCCGGTCCTCGGGATTGGGCGTCGCGATCGGCTCCACCGGCTCGCCGAGCCAGCGGCGGGTCGTGTTCTGCCACAGGGCCATATAATCGCGCCAGAGACTCACCTGCGCCTCGACGAGCTTGGCGGGATTGGCCATGAGCCGTGCGGTCATCTCGATGAAGGCGCTGCCGACGTTGAGCGGGTCCGCCATGCCGACATGGTTGTCGGTGGATTGACGGGCGAGAAACTCGGTCACGAGGCGCTGGCTGCGCTCGGCGATCTTCGCCATCGCCCGCGACAGCTCGACGGGGTCGGGCAGTTTGATGTCGGGACGGTTCGGCTCGCCTTCGGCCTCGGTGGACATGGGCGCTCCCGGTCGTTCTAACGCGGTCGCGCGGCGGCCGTCGGCAAGCCGCGCGGAATCTTGCGCATCTTATATGGTTCCGTTACAGGAGGGCCACAACCGATATTAATATATCCGGCGGCGGCGCCCATGATTGCCGCGAGCGCGCCGAGGGACTGAGGTGATGGCGATGCGGGATGGAGCCGGCAAGCGGCCGGGGCGGTTCCAGCGGCTCGGCCTTGCCTGCGCCGCCGTCGCCCTGCTTGCCGCTTGTCAGGGCGGTCTCGATCCGCGGGATCGGCTGATCCCTCATGTCGACCAGCCCGTCCCCGGGACCGATCAGCCGTATCCGAACCTCGCTTCGGTGCCGAGCCGCCCGTCCCCCATCATGTCGTCGGAGGAGCGCGCGCGCGTGCAGCAGCAACTCACCGCAGACGCCCGAAGCCAGACCTACCAACCCAATGCCGGCGGGTTGGCGATACCCTCGCCGCCGCCGCCTCTGCCGCCGGGCTTCGTCAACGCCCAGCAGCCAGTGGCGCTGCCCACGCCCGCATCGCCGCGCGGCTCCTCGGCGAGCCCGCAGCCACAGCCGCCCTCGGCACCACGGGCGACGGGAGCGGCCGAGAGCGAGGCGACGCTGCCAGGCAATGCGCCGGCCTTCGGCGCCGTGGGCAAGCCCGAGCGGGTTGGCGTCGTCCTGTTCGATCAGGGCTCGGCGCAGATCGACCCGGCGCAAATCGAGAAGCTCAAGCCGATCATCCGGCAATTGCGCCAGAGCGATGGAACCCTGCAGGTGGTCGGCCACGCCGCCAGCCGCTCCGGCGCGACGGAAGGAGAGGCGGCCAAGGCAGCCGATTTCAATTTATCGCTCGATCGCGCGAACGCGGTGGCCGGGATCTTGATTCGGCTCGGCGCGTCGCCTTCCCAGGTGATCGTGACCGCCGAGGGCGACAGCGCTCCCGTCCAAGCGGTTGCCGGCGTGGCCGGCGAGGCGGCGAACCAGCGCGTCGACATCTTCCTTGAGCGGAACGGAGCGCCGGCCTGGCCGCGATGACAGCGCCGAATGGGTCCGCTAAGATGGCCCGGACATAAAATTGCGCGGATAACGGCTTGGGGCTCTCATGGATGCTCATCATCACGATCATTCCCATGATCACGCCGGACAGGACCTGCCGTCGGATCCGGCGCTGCGGGTCAAGGCGCTCGAATCCCTTCTCGTTGAGAAGGGGCTGGTCGACCCGGCGGCGCTCGACGAATTGATCGACACCTACGAGCGCAAGGTCGGGCCCCGCAATGGCGCGCGGGTGGTTGCCCGCGCCTGGGTCGATCCGACCTATAAGAAGCGCCTTCTGGCCGATGCGACGGCAGCCATCGCGGAGCTCGGCTATACGGGACGCCAAGGCGAGCACATAGTCGCCGTCGAGAATACGCCCGAGACCCATAACCTCGTCGTTTGCACCCTCTGCTCCTGCTATCCGTGGACGGTCTTGGGATTGCCCCCGGTCTGGTACAAATCGGCGCCATACCGCTCGCGCGCCGTCATCGATCCTCGCGGCGTGCTGCGCGAATTCGGCCTCGATCTGCCCGAAGAGGTCGAAATCCGGGTCTGGGACAGCACCGCCGAAGTGCGCTATCTCGTGCTGCCGGAGCGCCCGACGGGAACGGAGCATCTGGACGAGGCGGCGCTTGCCGATCTCGTCACGCGCGACGCCATGATCGGCGTCGCGAAGGTGAAGGCGCCGCAGGCCGGAGGCCGCCGATGAACGGCGTGCACGATATGGGCGGAATGCACGGCATGGGTCCGGTGGCACCTGAGCCGAACGAGCCCGTCTTTCACGCGCGATGGGAAGCGCGCGCCCTGGCGATCACCCTGGCCATGGGGGCATGGCGCAAGTGGAACATCGACGCATCGCGCCATGCCCGCGAGCGCATTCCCGCGGCCGACTATCTGCGCATGAGCTATTACGAGAAATGGATCGCCGGGCTCGAGATGCTCATGATCGAGCGCGGCCTCCTCACGCGCGCGGAATTGGCGAGCGGCCGGCCGGAACCCGGCGCGCCACACGCGATCCCGCCGCTCACGGCAGGAGACGTGGCTGCCATGCTGGCGAAAGGCGGACCGGCGACGCGCGACGTCCCAGTGTCGCCGCGCTTCAAGCCCGGCATGACGGTGCGCGCCAGAAACATCAATCCCATCGGCCACACGCGCCTGCCGCGCTACGCGCGCGGCAAGCTCGGCGTGATCGAGCGCGATCACGGCGTGCATGTCTTTCCGGATTCGAACGCGCATTTCCGGGGCGAGAAGCCGCAGCATCTATACGCGGTGCGCTTCTCGGCGCGCGAGCTCTGGGGCGCTGAGGCGTCACCACGGGATGCCGTCTATATCGACTTGTGGGACGACCACCTTGAGCCGGCCTGAGCCAAGGCGACTCGATGCTCTGCCCCGCCTGCCTCGGGATGATGGCGGCCCCGTCTTCGCCGAGCCCTGGCAGGCCCAGGCCTTCGCCCTTGCGGTGACGCTGTCGGAAGCGGGGCACTTCACCTGGACGGAGTGGGCGGCGGCATTGGCCGCCGAGCTTCGGGCTGCGGAAGCTCGCGGTGAGCCCGACGACGGGTCCGACTATTATATGCACTGGCTGAAGGCCCTGGAGCGCCTCGCCGCGGCGAAGGGGCTTGCCGCGCCGAGCGCGCTGGAAGCGCGGAAGGCAGCCTGGGCGGAAGCCTACCGGAGGACGCCCCATGGCACGCCCGTGACCCTGCAGGCGAAATAGCCGGGCTCGCGCAGGCCGACGCCGACGAATTTTCCTCGAAAGTTAACCGTTTGAGCGATAAATAGGCGAGCGCGTCGTCATTGTCATTGTCGTCGCGCAACGGCGCGAGCTCTTCCGAAGGCGAACACGCAGCAGCGGGATCCCATGGACCAGGACTTCTATCGCATCAAGCGCTTGCCGCCCTACGTCTTCGCCGAGGTCAATGCGATGAAAGCGCGCGCGCGCGCGGCGGGGCGCGACATCATCGACTTCGGCATGGGAAACCCGGACGACCCGACGCCCAAGCACATCGTCGACAAGCTGATCGAGACGGTGCAGAACCCGCGCACCCATCGCTATTCCACGTCGCGCGGCATTCCGGGCCTAAGGAGGGCGAACGCCGCCTATTACGCGCGGCGTTTCGGGGTCGAGATCGATCCCGAGCGCGAGACCATTGTCACGATCGGCTCCAAGGAGGGGCTGGTGAACCTGGCTCAGGCCATCACCGGCCCTGGCGATGTGGTGCTCGTCCCCAATCCCAGCTACCCCATCCACGCCTACGCCTTCATCCTGGCGGGCGCTGCGGTGCGACACATTCCCTTCACCTCCGAGCACGATTACATGACCGAGCTGAAGCGCGCGGTGCAGCATTCGGTGCCGAAGCCTCTCGCCGTTGTCGTCAACTATCCCTCGAACCCGACGGCGCGGCTGACGACGCTTGCCTTCTATGAGGAGCTGGTCGAGTTCTGCCGCCATCAGGGGCTTTGGCTCGTCTCCGATCTTGCCTATGCCGAGGTCTATTTCGACGGCGTGCCGCCGCCTTCGGTGCTGCAGGTGAAGGGCGCCAAGGAGATCGCCGTCGAGTTCACCTCGACGAGCAAGACCTATTCGATGGCCGGCTGGCGCATCGGCTTCATGACGGGAAACGCGCGGCTCATCGAGGCCCTAGCGCGCGTCAAGTCCTATACCGACTACGGCGCCTTCACGCCGATCCAGGTGGCGGCCACGGCCGCGCTCAACGGCCCGCAGGATTGCGTCGAGGAGATGCGCCGCCGCTACCGGCGCCGCCGCGATGTTCTCATCGAAGGCCTGGCCGCGGCCGGATGGCCAGTGCCGACGCCGCCGGCCTCGATGTTCGCCTGGGCGCCGATCCCGCCGCAGCTTGCCGGCATGGGCTCGCTCGAATTCTCGAAACGCCTCCTGGAAGAAGCGGATGTGGCGGTGGCGCCGGGCATCGGTTTCGGCGAGCACGGAGACGGCTTCGTCCGCATCGCGCTCGTGGAGAACCAGCAGCGCATCCGCCAGGCCATCCGTAACATCAAGACTTTTCTGGCTTCCCACAAGAAGCCGACGGACTTCTCGAAACATCGGGCTTTGGCATCTTGAGCGCGCCGCTTCGCATCGCCATCGCCGGCCTGGGGACGGTCGGCGCGGGTGTCCTCGCCGTCCTCCGCCGCAATGGCGATCTTCTCGCCCAGCGCTGCGGACGGCCTTTGCAGGTGGTCGGCGTCAGCGCGCGGCGACGGAATCGCGATCGCGGCATGCCGCTCGACGGCATTACCTGGTACGATGATGCGGTGGCGATGGCGTCCCAGGCGGACACGGACGTCGTCGTCGAGCTCATCGGCGGCGCCGACGGCGTCGCCATGGGCGTCGTCGAGGCCGCGCTCGGCCGCGGGCGCCATGTCGTGACCGCAAACAAGGCGCTTCTCGCCACCCACGGGACTCGCCTCGCGCTCAGGGCCGAGCAGGCCGGGGTTGCCCTCAATTTCGAGGCGGCGGTGGCCGGCGGCATTCCCATCGTCAAGGCGTTGCGGGAGAGCCTCGCCGCCAACCGCATCGAGCGCGTCTATGGCATCCTCAACGGCACCTGCAACTACATCCTCACGGATATGCGGCGCAATGAGCGGGAATTCGCTGCGGCGCTTGCTGATGCTCAGCGCCTCGGCTATGCGGAGGCCGATCCGAGCTTCGACGTGGACGGCGTCGACGCGGCGCACAAGCTTGCGATCCTGGCGAGCCTCGCTTTCGGCAGCAGGGTGAATTTCGCGGGCGTCCACATGGAAGGCATCCGCCACGTCTCGCCGCTCGATATCGCCTATGCGGAAGAGCTCGGCTACCGCATCAAGCTGATCGCCAGCGCCCGCCTCACGCCCCATGGCCTCGAGCAGCGGGTGCATCCCTGCATGGTCTCGCTCCAGACGCCGCTCGCCCATGTCGAGGGCGTGCTCAACGCGGTGGTGGCGAAGGGCGACTTCGTCGAGGCAACGGAATACGAAGGCCGCGGCGCGGGGGCGGGTCCCACGGCCTCCGCGGTGGTTGCCGATCTCATCGACATCGCGCTCGGCCGCCGCTCGCCGACCTTCGGCGTTCCCGCCGTGGCGCTGAAGGATCTTCCGGCAGCGCCCATGGCGCGCCACGCCGGCGCCTATTATGTTCGCCTCATGGTGGTCGATCGCCCCGGCGTGATCGCCGACGTCGCCGCGGCGCTGCGGGACCAGCAGGTCTCGATGGAGGCGATGATCCAGCGCGGCCGCGCGCCCGACGAGACGGTGCCCGTCGTGCTCACCACCCACGTCACCGAGGAGGCGGCGATGGTGCGCGCGCTCGCGGCCATCCAGCGGCTTGACACGGTTCGCGAGCCTCCGCGCATGATACGCATCGAGCCGCTCTGATCGCCGCGGCAAAACAACCGGACGGGAATGGGAGGGACGTCATGGCCCAAAACCAGCGCATGGATCGCAACCTCGCCCTCGAGGTCGTGCGGGTCACCGAATGGGCGGCGCTTGCCGCCTCCCGGCTGATGGGGCGGGGGGACGAGAAGGCGGCGGATCAGGCGGCCGTCGATGCCATGCGCTCCGCCCTCAACGGACTGCGCATCGAGGGCACCGTCGTGATCGGCGAGGGCGAGCGCGACGAGGCGCCGATGCTTTATATCGGCGAGCAGGTCGGCACGGGCGACGGGCCCAAGGTGGACATCGCGCTCGATCCGCTCGAGGGAACCACCATCACCGCCAAGGGAGGCCCCAACGCCCTCGCGGTGATCGCCATGGCGGAGCAGGGCGGCTTTCTCAATTCGCCCGACGTCTATATGGATAAGATCGCCGTCGGCGGCGGGCTGCCCGACGATGTCATCGACATCGATGCGGGGCCCCAGGAGAATCTGCGCAGCCTCGCCAAGGCGAAGGGCAGCGAGGTCTCGGATCTCGTCACCTGCATCCTCGACCGCCCGCGGCACGCCGAGCTGATCGCCAAGGTGCGCGAGGCCGGCGCGCGCATCATGCTGATTTCCGACGGCGACGTCAGCGGCGTCATCGCCACGGCGCTCGAGGAGAGCGGCGTCGACATCTATATGGGCATCGGCGGCGCGCCCGAGGGCGTGCTGGCCGCGGCGGCGCTGCGTTGCATCGGCGGCCAGATGCAGGGGCGGCTCGTCTTCCGCAACGACGACGAGAAGGGCCGCGCCCGGCGCATGGGCATCACCGATCTCAATCGGAAATACGCCTTGACCGAGCTCGCCAAGGGCGACGTGATGTTCGCGGCCACAGGGGTTACCGACGGCTCGCTGCTGCGCGGCGTGCGCCGGTGGAAGGGCGGCGGGCGCACCCATTCGATCGTCATGCGCTCCAAGACCGGCACGGTGCGCTTCATCGAGGCCATTCACAATTTCGAGCGCAAGCCGGGCATCATCGGCGCATAGGCGCTCGCGCGTGGAGGGAGCCATGGCATCGAGCGCGGCCTTCCTCGGCGTCGAGCGCTCGCTTCTTGGACGCCGCTGGCGCCAACGCGCGGCGGACGACCGCGCAGCACTTGCGCTGGCGCAGCGCCTCGCCGTTCCGGAGCCAGTGGCCAGGGTGCTGGCCGGCCGCGGCATCGCCTTGGACGGCGCCGAGAGCTTTCTCAATCCCACCCTTCGCGCCTCGCTGCCTGACCCGTTTCATCTCCGCGACATGAACGTGGCGGCGACACGCATCGCCGATGCCGTGATGTCCGCCGAGCCCATCGGCGTCTTTGGCGACTACGATGTCGACGGCGCGACCTCGGCCGCCTTGCTTCAGCGCTTCTTTGCCGCCCTTGGCGTACCCGTGCGCCTTTATATTCCCGACCGGCTCCGCGAGGGTTACGGCCCCAATGCCCCGGCGCTCCTGCGCCTGAGAGCGGAGGGACTCCGGCTCGTCGTCACGGTCGATTGCGGGACGGCGGCGCACGATCCCCTGGCGGCGGCCGCGGCGGCGGGGCTCGACGTCATCGTCGTCGATCACCATGTGGCGGAGCCCAAGCTTCCGGTGGCGACGGCCGTCGTCAACCCCAATCGTCTGGATGAGGAGAGTCCCCATCGCCAGCTCGCGGCCGTCGGCGTTGCCTTCCTCCTCGTCGTCGCGGTCAATCGGGTCCTGCGCGAGGCCGGATGGTATCGGATGCGCTGCGAGCCCGACCTGATGCAATGGCTCGATCTTGTCGCCCTCGGCACGGTCTGCGACGTGGTGCCGCTCACCGGCGTCAATCGGGCATTGGTCCGCCAAGGCCTCAAGATCCTTGCGCGCCGCGCCAATCCTGGGCTTGCGGCACTCGCGGATATCGCCCGTATTGACGAGGCGCCGGGCGCCTTCCATCTCGGCTTCCTTCTCGGGCCGCGGGTCAATGCCGGCGGGCGCGTCGGCGAGGCCGATCTCGGCGTACGCCTCTTGACGACGACCGATCCCGCAGAGGCGCGGGCGCTCGCTGCGCGGCTCGACATCTACAACCAAGAGCGCCAAGCCATCGAGGCCGCGATGCTGGAGGAGGCCGTCGCCAAGGTCGAGGCGATGCCCGCCGGCTCGATCGTCTTCGCCGCAGCGGAAGGCTGGCATCCCGGCGTGATCGGCATCATCGCGAGCCGGCTCAAGGAGCGCTACAGCCGGCCCTCCTTCGTGATCGCCCTGGAGGGCGCGATCGGAAAGGGCTCCGGCCGCTCCGTGAGCGGGATCGATATGGGAGCCGCCGTGATTGCCGCGAAGCAGGCGGGGCTGATCACCAATGGCGGCGGTCATGCCATGGCGGCGGGATTGACGCTGGCCTCGGCGCGAATCTCCGCGCTGCGCGAATTCCTCGAGGATCGCATCGGCGCGGAGATCAGCGAGAAGCGCGTGGTGCCGACGCTGGCGCTGGATGGGGCGCTGTCACTGATGGCGGCGCGTCGCGACCTGGTGGCGCTCCTCGAGCAGTTGCAGCCCTTCGGATCTGGCAATGCCGAGCCGGTCTTCGCCGTGCGCGATGCCCGCGTGGTGCGGGCCGACGTCGTCGGGAGCGGGCATGTCCGCTGCATCCTCTCCGATCCCGGGGGCGGTCGCCTCAAGGGCATCGCCTTCCGCTGCGCGGAGACGCCCCTGGGCAAGGCCCTGCTGCGTATGCCGGCGCTGCCGCTCCATATCGCCGGGCATCTGCGCGTCGATGCCTGGGCTGGCCCCGACGGTGTCCAGCTCGTCATCGAGGATGCGGCGGAAATCAGCCCGCTTTGATCTAATAAACACAAAACATATGTGTTTTTAGATCTATTGACGATTTAGATTGCGAAAATTATGTTCCGCCTCGCAAGCCGAAGGGCTTGGCTGCTTCTTGCAGGATCGAGGACACCATGACCGATCTGTCTGTCGACGCCGCTCTCTTCGCCGAGCGCCCTCGCCGGGCGCTGGACATCAACCGCAAGGTGGTGGCTGCGGCGCTTGCCCTGCTCGCCGGCGGAGCTCTCTGGCTGGGTGAGGGCTATGGCTGGCGCCAGGGCGCCCTTTACCTGCTCGGCGGAGGCTTGGGCCTCGCCCTCTATCACGCCTTGTTCGGCTTCACCTCCGCTTGGCGGGTGTTCATCGCGGACCGCCGTGGGGCAGGCCTGCGCGCGCAGATGCTCATGCTGGCGATCGCAGCGGTTCTTTTCTTTCCCGTGCTCGCTCAGGGCACCCTGCTGGGCCATCCCGTGCATGGCGAATTCGGCGCCGTCGGGATATCGGTGCTGGTCGGCGCCTTTCTCTTCGGCTTGGGGATGCAGCTCGGCGGCGGCTGCGCCTCCGGGACGCTCTATACGGTGGGCGGCGGCAATACGCGCATGCTCGTGACCCTGGCGGCCTTCATCGCCGGCTCCGCCTGGGGTGCCAAGGATCTGGCGTGGTGGTCGGCGCAGCCGAATATCGGGAAGGTGGCGCTCGTTCAAAGCTTGGGATGGGCGCCTGCGCTCGCGCTCAACCTGGCGATCTTCGCCGCCGTCGCGGCCGTCACGATCCGGCTGGAGCGCCACCGGCATGGTCGTCTCGCCGTCACCGGCGCATCGGGATCCGGCGGCTGGCGCCGCGCTCTGCGGGGGCCCTGGCCGCTTGCCGCCGGCGCCGTTGCGCTGGCGCTCGGCAATTTCGCCACGCTTGCGCTGGCGGGCCGGCCCTGGGGGATCACCTCGGCCTTCGCCCTCTGGGGCTCGAAGCTCGCCGCAGGGCTCGGCGTCGATGTCGCGGCCTGGCCCTATTGGCAGGCGCCGGGCCGCGCCGCAGCACTCCACGCCAGTGTCTTCGCCGACATCACCTCGGTGATGGATTTCGGCATCGTGCTGGGCGCCTTGCTCGCGGCGGGGCTCGCCGGCAAATTCGTCCCCGGCTGGCGCACGCCGCTGCGCTCGCTTCTTGCCGCCATCCTCGGCGGCCTCCTCCTCGGCTACGGCGCCCGCCTCGCCTATGGCTGCAATATCGGCGCCTATTTCAGCGGCATCGCCTCGGGCAGCCTCCATGGCTGGCTCTGGCTCGTGGCGGCTTTCGCCGGGAGCATCCTCGGCACGCGGCTGCGGCCCGTTTTCGGGCTCAGCGTCGAGCGCAGCCAGGTATAGCGGATATTCGCCGCTCTCCAGCCGCCGCCTCCGCGGGCCCAAACGGCTTGCCAAGCCGGGCGAGAAAAGTTACCTCTCCCGCTAGCGACCCCTTCGTCTAGAGGCCTAGGACATCGCCCTTTCACGGCGGTAACACGGGTTCGAATCCCGTAGGGGTCGCCAAGGAAATGCGGTCCGTACCGGAGACATGGGTAACGGACTATTCTTGAGGCATAGGTAACACATTTTTGCCGAACGGGTTAGCGATCGGCTCGAGGCGACACGCGTCCTCGTCGAAGTAGCCGAGATCGTAAGTCATGAAGCTAGCCAGCC
>DATGLG010000062.1:0-93793 GCA_035294245.1 Alphaproteobacteria bacterium
ACCGGCAGCCCAATCCGGCTCATCTCCGCCAACCCAGCCCCCTTCCCCCCCAACAGCTCCCCCATCCCTCCATCCCCCTCCGCCTCACCCCCGCCAAACCCATAGACCCACTTCCCCTCAACCATCTCTCCATCCTCGCTCATTGCGCCCGTTACGCTTCACAAGCTGCCGCCGGACTGCCGCAGCGAAAATTTAACAGGCTGATAAATATGAAAAATCTCGACAGGCATGGGCGGCGCCGGCAAATTGGTGCGGCGCACGATAAAGGGGGCCTTGCGGGGAATCAAGTTGAGGCGGGTGCCCGCTAGCGCTGAAAGGGGCAGCCCGGCTGACCGCAGGCGGCGGCACCACGGGCCGGAACATAAGCGCCGCACACGCGGCACTTCACCATTTCCTCGACGGCCGCCTCGCCGCGTCCATGCTCGGATCGCCGAGCCCCGCGCTTGTCCTCGGCACGACGGCGGATCTCCGCCTCGCGCAACTCCTGGAGGCGGGCCGCGAATTTGAGACCGTACCAGACGATAAGGAAAATGCCGACGAGGACGACGAGCTTGGCGAGGCTAAACCCGAACATCCCGCCATATAGGGAGCCGGCGGAGAGCGGGTCAAGGAAAAGCGTCGTTTCTGAAGGGGGCGACATTGGCATCCCCCTCAACGCCGAAAAGATGGGAACGATCCGCCACAAGTCGCTGAAACACCACCTTTTCTCGCGATCTGCCCCGCGCTCCGCGCAGGGGGATGCAAAACGGGACGCAAGAGCACGAGCGATGTGTCGCGTTCCGTCGCGGCCATTGGTTTTCCACTCGGCTCACCCCATCTTGACAGTGCCGTCGGCCGGCGGGACCCCGCTCGGAGGAAAGCAAGCAAGCCAAGGGAAGCCAAAGCTATAAGGAGATTCGCCATGCGCATGAAGGACAAGGTTGCCGTCGTCACCGGTGCCGCCAGCGGGATCGGGCGCGAGATCGCGCTCGCTTTCGCGCGCGAGGGCGCAAAGCTCGGCATCGCCGATCTCAACCTCGACGCCGCGAACGTGGTCGCGCGCGAGATCGGCCAGGCCGGCGGGCAGGCGACGGGGCTGCGCATGGATGTGACGAAGGAAGCCGAGGTCGACGGCGCCATCGCCACCCTGGTCAAGACCTATGGCGGCGTCGACGTGCTGGTGAGCAATGCCGGCATCCAGCACATCGATCCGCTCGACAAGCTCTCCTTCGACGACTGGCGCCGGGTGGTATCGATTCATCTTGACGGCGCCTTCCTTACCACGCGCGCATGCCTGCGCGAGATGTACAAGCAGAAGCGCGGCGGCGCGATCATCTACATGGGCTCGGTCCATTCCAAGGAAGCCTCACCGCTCAAAGGGCCCTATGTCTCGGCCAAGCACGCCCTCATCGGCCTCTGCAAGACGGTGGCAAAAGAAGGAGCCGAGCATGGCGTGCGCGCCAATGTGATCTGTCCCGGCTTCGTGCGCACGCCCCTCGTCGAGAAGCAGATCCCTGAGCAGGCCAAGGAGCTCGGCATCAGCGAGCAGGACGTGATCAAGAAGGTGATGCTGGGCCAGACCGTCGACGGCGAGTTCACCACGCTTCAAGACGTGGCCGAGCTCGCAGTCTTCTTCGCCTCCTACAACAGCAACGCGCTCACCGGCCAATCCATGGTGGTGAGCCACGGTTGGTTCATGCAGTAGGCGTTGCGTCGGACGCGCGAACCCCTGCGCGAAGCTTAAAGGCCATAGCGCGCCCAGAGAGCCCGCGCTTCGAACGCCGCGGCGAGCTGCGCTGCGGCGGAGGCCGCGGTCGTCCAAGGATCGGTCCCGCCGTCGGCGAAGCCAAGGCGTCGGCGCAGCCAGCTGCGCTCACGCCCAACGAGGCGGAGCCGCACCTTCTCGCCGAAGCGCTGGCGCAAGGTGCCGCGCAGCTCGCCGATTCCGTCGATGAGCCCGAGGGCGAGCGCGCGCCGCCCGACCCAGAATTCACCGCTGAAAAGCTCCGCCTCGGGCGCCTTGAGACGGTCGGCGCGGCGCCGGCGCACCTGCTCCTTGAAGAGCTCGTGCAGCTCCCGCTGCACGGCCTTGAGGCGCTCCACATCCGCGGGGTCCTGGGCCAGGAAGGGGTCGAGGAGCGACTTGCGCTCCCCCGCCGTATAGAGCCGGCGCTCGACGCCGAAGCGCTTCAAGAGCTCGTGGAAGCCGAAGCTTGCCGAGATCACCCCGATCGAGCCGACAATCGAGGCCTCGGTGGCGATGATCTCGTCCGCCGCCGTGGCGAGCCAATAGCCGCCCGAGGCGGCGACGTCCTCGACGAAGGCGAGCACCGGCACCTTCTTCTCCTCGGCGAATTGCCGGATGCGCGCTGCGATAAGCGCCGACTGCGCCGGCGAGCCCCCCGGCGAATTGATGGCGAGCGCCACCGCGGTGAGGGGCTTGAGTGCGAAAGCCCGCTCGATCGAGGCGGCAAGGCCGCCGATATTGAGAGCCCCTCGCGTGAGGCCGGGCTGGGGCGCGATCACGCCGGCCAGGCGCAGCATCGCGACCTGCGGCGGCTCGGCGCGCCACGGCATGAGAAGGCGCCGCAGCGCGAGTCGCTGGCGCGTCGAGGAGGATTGCGTCATGGCGGGAAGATAGAGGCGTGGCGCCTGCTTGCCAATGGCATCAGCTACATGGCGGCGGCGCGATGGTGTCAGTCACGGCGGCCTCTATCAGTCGATAGCCGGGTCGCCTCGCGAGGAGCGCTTACGCGGATCGCCGCAGAGGCATGCGGCCCTGGATTCCGGCTTGGCGCGGAGCCTGTCCTCGGGCCCGCCTTCGGCGGGACCCGGGGGCTTCGGCCGGAATGACGATCTTTGAATGCGAATCGAATGTCAAAATCACAGCCTAGAACTGCACCGTTACCGTGGTCGGGGCGCCGTCGCGCCAGAGCGCGACGGGCACGGCCTGTCCCGGCGCGATCTTCGCGACGACCTCCTTCGCCTCCTGGTCGAGATCGACCGTCTTGCCGTCGATCGCGGTGATGATGTCGCCGGGAACAATGCCGGCGCGCGCCGCGGGGCCGCCGGCAGAGACGGTCGTGACGAAAAGGCCGCGCGGCGGCGTGAGACCGTGAGCGGCGGCAAGCTGTGGCGTCGTGGGGATCGCCACGAGGCCGAGTGCGACTTTGGGTGGCGTGAGGGGCGCCGTCACGAAGCTCATGAAGCTGGCTTTCGCCTGCGCAAGCGACGGCTCACAGCCGAAATAATTGCCGCAGCCGGCGGCGAACTCGATGAGATAGACCCCGTTCCCCTGCGCGGTCTTGGTGATGGTGAAGGCCGGCCGGAGATCGTCGGGCAAGGGTCCCCAAGTTGAGATCAGGCTGTCCGTCGCCTGGTCGATGCGATAGGCCGAGTTGTCGGTGACCCAGGTGAGCGCACGGCCCCAACGGATCGCGCAGTCCGCGCCGTCATGGCAGATGATCGGCTGGTTGAGCGCGGCCGCCGCGGTGGGGGACAATTGCGGCTGCGATTGGCAGGCGACGAGCGCGATGCATGGCAAGGCGATTGCTAACAAGACAAGCTTCATGGCTTCCCCCAAACGATTGGCGCATGATAGCCGTGATCGGCTTGCGCGGTAAGAGCAAGCCGCATTCTCGCGGTGGCGCGAATCTTTCGTCGAGATGGCGTAAGATCGGAGCCGGCGCGGTAGCGGACCATCGTGGCCCATGCCGCCGTGAGGTGCGAAGCCGATGACGACCGATAGTGGCGAGGTCCCCCTCGTCAACATGGCGAACGTCATGCTGACGGTGCTCAAGGCTGCAGCGGCGCAGCCCGTCTCGCCCGGCGACTGCGTCGAGCGCCTTCTCCGCACGCTGCGTCTCGTCCATGAGAATGCGGAAGCCCAGCGCTCGACCCTCACAGAGCGCGTCGCCCTCGCCGTCACCGAGCTCCACGCCGCGGCTCTCCTGGCGCCGCGGCGCGACGGCCGCTTCGCCGCGACTGAGCGCGGACGCATTGTTCTCGCGGCGCACCCTCTCGGCGTCGACGAGACCGTCCTTGCGGAGTTCCGCGAGTTCCGGGCCTTCATCCGGAAGCACGAGGCCCCGGCCGGCGACGACAAGGCCGAGCTGGAGCGCACCCAGGCCTATCTCGACGGCTATGGCGCCTATGGTGCGGGGCGGCCGCTCACCGAGAACCCCCACCCCGCCGAGACCGCCGAGCACATGGACTGGGACGCCGGCTGGTGCGAGGCGCTCGACGACGCGATCGAGAACACAGGCGTGCGGTGAAGGCTCTGGCAGAGCCGACGTCGACCCGAATCCGGAGCTGCGCATGATCGAAGCGATTCTTGTCCGTGCCCTTGGCTTTTCCTGCGTGATGGCGACGGTTGCCGCGCTCCTCGTGTCGCTTCCCGGCTGCGAGACCGTGCCCATCACGGGGCGCCAGCAGCTCAACATCGTAGATCCGGCAACCGCCGACAAGCTCGGCGAGCAGGCCTTTGCCGAGGTAAAGGCGCAGCACCGGATCTCGCATGATCCAGCCGCGAACGCCATGGTGCAGCGCGTCGGGCGGCGCCTCGCAGCGGCGAGCGGGTTACAGGAGAATTGGGAGTTCATCGTCATCGACGAGCCGCAGGTCAACGCCTTCGCCCTGCCCGGCGGCAAGGTCGCCGTCTATGCCGGCATGCTGCCAGTGGCGCAAAATGACGTCGGGCTTGCGACCGTGCTCGGGCACGAAATCGGGCATGTCATGGCGCGCCACGCGGCTGAGCGCATCACGCGCTCGCAACTCATCGAGGCGGGCACCAATTTGGCCGCCGCCGCGCTGGGCGGCGACCCGCAATCCCGGCAGACCTTGGGCGCGCTGCTCGGCGCAGGCGCGACCTTTGGATTGGAGCTGCCGTTCTCGCGCGAGCAGGAATACGAGGCCGACCATATCGGGCTCGATCTGATGGCGCGCGCCGGCTACGATCCGCGGGCGGCGATCGCCTTCTGGCAGCGCATGCAGACCCGCGCCGGGGCGAAAGGGCCGCCGGAATTCTTCTCGGACCATCCTACGGACGCCAACCGCATCGCCCGGCTCGAGGCGCTCCTGCCCGAGGCGATGCGCTACTACAAGCCGGCGTCTTGAGCGATTTCCGTCGAATGGAATGGCGCTGGGCCGCGATGCAGCCCTACACCCCTAAGGCCGCGGCGGCGCGCAGCACCGCTTCGGCGCGCTCGGTATAGCGTCCATCGGGATGATGGAGCACGAGGCCGGCGGCGAGCCGCGTCGGCGCGGCGATGCCCTTGCGCGCCTGCACGATCACGCGCTTGGCCGGTCGCTCATCGGGCATGGGCCAAAGCGGGAAGACCACGATCCCGCCCGCCTTGCCATGGAGAGCAGCCAGGATCGTCTCGAGGCGATCGGCGCGGTGGATCACGGTGATGCTGCCCTTCGCGCGCACCATGGTGAGGCAGAGGCCGAGCCAAGCGGCGAGATCGGCGGCCCCCTCGATATTGGCAAGCCCCTTGCTCGGCGTCGCCGCCAGCGAAGCCCGCCGCGCCTCGAGATGGGGCGGATTGCTCATCACATGGTCGAAGCTCCCCGGCGCCAGGCGCGGCGGCGGGCGCAGCACGTCACCCTCCATCACCGTGACGCGGTCCTGGATCCCGTTCCGCGCCGCGTTGTCGTTGGCAAGACGCACGAGCGGGCGCTGCAGCTCGAGCCCCACGACGCGACAGCCCTCGACGCGGCAGGCAAGGCAGAGTGTCGCAGCGCCCACCCCCGCGCCGATGTCGAGCACCTGCTGGCCGGGCTCGGCAGGGACCGCCGCGGCGAGCAGCACCGGGTCGATGGCGACGCGATATCCTTCCGTGGGCTGCACGAGGCTGACGCGCCCCCCGAGGAGCGCGTCCTCGGTCACCGCCGTATCAGGCATGCTGGCAGTGCGCCGCCAGAGCACCCGCCTCGTCCAGCAGGCGCTGCGCCCGGCGATGATCCTCGGCAGCCACCATCAGCCGCCGCGGTATGGCGCCGATGCTGCCTTCGAGAATGCTGGTATGGCCGTCGAGCACGACGGCATGGATACCCTGCTCCGCGAGCAGCGCCTCGAGGAACGACAGCAGCACCGGATCGTTCGTCCGCAAGAGCTCCTTCACCTTCGGCCCCCCTCCCCCACTGGCACAGGCGCGCCCCGGTCACATCCGGGCGAGCAGCGACTTTCGGGGCAAGACGCTGCTTGACCCCCGCTGCGCGCAGCCTATGCTCGATCGTGTTCCCATCCGCGTCAAGCGGCGCATCGCCAGCACAACAATTTCGACCGAGAGAGCAGCGTGGCCGTCATCGTCAACCTGGAGGAGGGTCGGGACAAGGCGCCGGAAGCAGGCTTCCAGCGTCTCCAGGCCCTTGTCGCGGACGACATGAACCGCGTCAACGGGGTGATCGTCCGCCGCATGGACAGCCCGGTGGCGCTCATCCCCCAGCTCGCCGGCCATATCGTGGCGGCGGGCGGCAAACGCCTGCGGCCGCTTCTAACCCTGGCGGCGGCGAAGCTCTGTGGCTATCGCGGCGACCGCCATGTCAACCTCGCCGCCTGCGTGGAATTCATCCACACGGCGACCCTCCTCCATGACGACGTGGTCGATGAGAGTGATCTGCGCCGCGGTCTCGCCACCGCCAATTCGGTCTGGGGCAACAAGGCGAGCGTGCTGGTCGGCGATTTCCTCTTCAGCCGCGCCTTCCAGCTCATGACCGAGGACGGCTCCCTCGACGTGCTGCGCATTCTCTCCAACGCCTCGGCCGTCATCGCCGAAGGCGAGGTGCACCAGCTCATCACCGCCAACGACACGACGACGACGGAGACGGCCTATCTCGAGGTCATCCGCGCCAAGACGGCCACCCTCTTCGCGGCCGCCTGCCGCATCGGCGCCGTCGTCGCCGACCGGCCCAAGGCGGAGGAGGAGGCTCTCGACAGCTACGGCCTCAATCTCGGCATCGCCTTCCAGCTCATCGACGACGTGCTCGATTTCGCAGCGCGGCGCGACACCCTCGGCAAGAACATCGGCGACGACTTCCGCGACGGCAAGATCACCCTGCCCGTGGTCCTGGCCTTCCGCCGCGGCAGCGAGGCCGAGCGCACCTTCTGGCGCAGAACCCTCGAAACCCTCGAGCAGAAGGACGGGGATCTCGAGCACGCGATCCAGCTCATGGAGCGCCACGGCTCCCTGCGCGATACGGTGGCGCGCGCGGGTCATTACGGCGCCATCGCTCGGGACGCCCTCGGCATCTTCCCCGACAGCACGGAAAAGCGCGCCCTTCTCGACCTCATCGATTTCTGCATCCAGCGCGCTTATTGAGGCGCGAGGGAGCGGCAGTCGCGCGTTATGCGGCGATCACCCGCTCCGCAGGAAGGCGCACGAAGACCGTGGTGCCGCGGCCGCGCGCGCTCTCGATTTCGAGCCGGCCGCCATGGAGCTCGACGAGACGCAGCGTGAGCGGCAGGCCAAGGCCGGTGCCGCCGAACTGGCGCGCGAGCTTGCTGTCCACCTGCTGGAACGGCTCGAGGGCGGTGGCAATCTCGCTGGGCGTCATGCCGATGCCCGTATCCTCCACCGCGAGCGTCGCCTCGCCCGACGCCTCCAGCCGCGCGCGCACGACGATGCGGCCGCCCGGACGCGTGAACTTGATCGCGTTGGAGAGCAGGTTGGCAAGAATGCGCCGCAGCTTCCCCTCATCCGCGCGCACGGCCTTGGGCGCCCCCGCGGCGTCGATCTCGAGCGCCAGATTGGCCCGTGCCGCCTGGGCGGCGGCACGGGCGACGCAGGCCGCGACCAGATCGGCGAGCTCGAGATGCTCGTCATGCATCTCAAGCGTGCCGGCATCCGCCTTGGAGAGATCGAGGATGTCGTTGATCAGGGCGAGCAGATTGCGCCCGCTCTCGTAGATGTGCAGCACATACTCGGCGTATTGCGGATTGCCGAGGGGGCCGAGGATTTGGTCCCGCATGATCTCCGAGAAGCCGATGATGGCATTGAGCGGCGTACGCAGCTCGTGGCTGGTGTTGGCGAGGAATTCCGACTTGGCGCGACTCGCCGCCTGAGCCAGGTCGCGGCTGACGAGGAGGTCGCGGTTGGCGGCCTCGAGCTTGGTTCGCTCCAAGGCGAGCTCCTGCTCTCGTCGCGCCCGGCGGTCGATCTCGACGAAGAGATAGGCAAAGAGCGTGGCAAGGACCATCGTCGCCACGGCCGTGGCAAGGAAGATGCGATGCTCCGCCGTCTCGGTCCCCGCGAGCACGTCCCTAAGGCTGAAGCCCACCAGCACGATGAGAGGGTAGCCTTCGACGCGGCGATAGGCGAAGAGCCGGCGCGTCCTATCGAACGGGCTCTCCTCCGTCACGGTGCCGCTCGGCGCCGCGCTCATCTCGTCGAAGAGCCTGGTGCCGAGGAGGGAGGGGCCCGCCAGCGCATCCGGGCCGGGAAGCAGCATCCCGCTGCTCGCCCGAACGACCCCGTCGAGTCCCACGAGGCTGACCTTGCCGCCGGTGCCGAGGCCCGGCGCGCCTTTGAGCCGCACCAGGTAATCGGGATCGAGCGAAAATACCAATACGCCCCCGAAGGAGCCGTCGGGGCCGTCGATGCGGCGCGTCACCCGGATCGCCCAGCGCTTGACGGTGCGGCCGAAGACCGGCGGGCTCACATAGAGCTTGCCGGCATCCTCGGCGAGATGGATGCGGAAATGCGGCCGGTCGCTGAGATCGACGGGCGGCACATGGGCCGACAGGCTGGAGGCCCGGAGTCGGCCGTCGGGACCGATAATCGTGACCTGGTTGGTGAAATCCTTGACCACGGGCGCATGGCGCGCCCATTCCGCGAGGTTGAAGCTCTGACCGGACCGGCGCATCTCGGCGTCGAGAAAGCGCATCGTCTGATCGATCGCGGTCAGGGTGCGCGCCACCTGCTCGTCGACGATGAAGGTCAGGTTGACCGCGTCGCGTCGCGCATTCTCGATCGCCGCCGCGCGCTGAGCCCAAGTGAAGCCCAGGACGGCGCACCACAAGGCGAGTATGACCGCGGCCGCCGCGAGCACCAGGCCCAAGCGGAAGCCGTGGTAGCGCTGCACCAGCGCCTGCAGCAGCGGCCCCCGGACGAAAGCCCCCTCGCCCACAGCGGGGAAGGAAACGGCGGCTTCGCCGGGTGTGGAATTCAGCAAAAGCGACACAGCGCCGATTGTCCCGCCAGATCGTAAACGAAAGACAAACGGCGCCAGGGCAAAACCTCTGACATTCCAGTGGCTTGGAAGGCCTTGGTGGGGCGGGGCGCAGACTCGTCGGCGCGCCGGGCGTGCGGCAGCGGCCTCGGACCTGACGAGCTTGCCAACCGCAGGCCATTGCGAGAGCCTTGATCTCGGACGATCGATCTGATTTGACTACGCGCTCTTTTCGGCCGCCGGTGGTTGCCGTCCCCTAAAGCCGGCTGAAGACTGGCTGAGTGAGAGCCGGGCCGCCGTTTCGCGAAAGAGCCATTCCGCTTGCCGTTCAAGGGATTAACGAAAGAGCCTCGACTCGGCTACGTGCTCGGCGCAGCGGCCTTTCTGGCCCTGCCCCTCGAGGTCGTGTCGTGGCCCAGCGTCACGCCGGTGATGGTCGCCGCCGCCTTGGGCGTCCTCGTGCTGCGGGAACAGGGACGCTTTGCCGTCCCGTGCTGGCTGCCCATCGTCTGCGCGCTGGTCGCCGCCTATGGCTGCGTCAGCGCCGCCTGGTCACTGGAGCCAGCGCGGTCGTTCCGCCTCGGCCTCTGGCTCCTCGGCACCTTTGCCGCCGGGCTAGTCCTTCTCGACGGCGCTCGGCGGCTGGGCCCCGAGGCGCGCGAAATCTGGGCGCGCGGCTTGATCATCGGCTTCTTCGTCGGGCTCGCCTTGCTGGAATTCATGCTGCTGACCAAGGGGCGCGTGCTGGATGCGGTACGCAACATCCAGGCAGTCAAGGCCGTCATCGGCGTCCAGCGCCCGGTCGACTTCCCCGCGGCCTTCGACACCGCCATGACCCTCACGGTGTTCCTCGCCTGGGCCGTGATCGCCGTGCTGCTGCGGCAGCGCCGCCCCGTCGCGGCACTCGTTGCCGCGGCACTCGCCCTTGCCGTCGTGGCGCAAGGCGGCAGCACCACGTCAGTCATCGCCTATGTCGTCGGGATTCTCGTCTTCGCCGCAGCCTGCCTGGCGCCGCGCGCGACGGGTTGGGCCGTCGGTGTCGTGCTGGTGGTGTGGCTCGCGGCGGCACCCACGCTTCTCTCCCAGCCGGTTCTCGAACGCTGGACCGAAGCTGCGGCGCCCTATCTCGGCAACAAGGAGTCCTCCCTGGCCCATCGTCTCGCCATCTGGCATTTCGTCGTCGGGAAGATCGATGAGCGGCCTCTCCTGGGCTGGGGGCTCGACAGCTCCCGCTGGATGCCCGGCGGCCACACGGCCTACGGCGTCGGCTCGGAGCTTCTGCCCCTCCATCCCCACGACGGGGCCCTGCAGATTCGCCTCGACCTCGGGCTTCCCGGCGTGATTCTCGGCATGGCCTTCGTCATCGCCCTGATGCGCAGCCTGCTGGCGTGGGAAACCGCAGCACCCAACAAGGCGGTCGCCCTTGCCTTGCTTTCCGGAGCGGCGATCCTGGCGGCGGCAAGCTACGACCTCTGGCATATTTGGTGGTTGACAATGCTATGGCTCGGCGCGGTATTCGCGACGGCGGCCTTGCGGAGCGAAGCAGAGCCGCGCCCCTCCGACCGGCGTTAAGACTTCGCGCGCGGCGCGCGGCGCTCGCCGCAGATGCAGGCAAAGCGAAAGGCGGATCTTTCGGCATGTGCGGAATTGCGGGCGTGATGATGGGCAAGGGCCGGCCGGTCGAGCCGGGTCTCCTCGAGCGGCTCGCCGCCTGCATCCTCCATCGCGGCCCCGACGGCACCGGCATCCACCGCGACGGCGCCGTTGGCATGGTGAGCACCCGGCTCGCCATCGTCGACCTCCGGACGGGGGACCAGCCGATCTACGATTCCCGCCGCGGCGCCATCGTCGCCAATGGCGAGATCTACAACAACCCGGAGTTGCGGGCGCGGCTTACGGATGTGCCGTTCCAGACCCGCTCGGACTGCGAGCCGCCCCTCCATCTTTACCGCCGCCTGGGGCTCGACTTTACGGGCGAGCTGCGCGGCATGTACGCCCTCGCCATCCACGATCCGGAGGGGGGCCGCCTCGTCCTCGCGCGCGATCCCTTCGGCATCAAGCCGCTCTACTATGTCGAGCGGCCCGACGGCTTCGCCTTCGCCTCGGAGCCGCAAGCGCTCTTGGCGGCGGGGCTCGCAGAGCGCCGGCTCAATCCTCGCGCGCGCGCCGAGCTGCTTCAGCTCAAATTCACCACGGGACGCGAGACGATCTTCGCAGCGATCCATCGCGTGCTGCCCGGCGAGACCATCGTCGTCGCGGATGGCCGCATCGTCGAGCGCCGCCGCCGGCCGGCGATCCCCCAAGGCGGGCCGCGCCGCCAGGACCACGGCGAGGCGATGCGCGCGCTCGACGAGGTTCTTTCCGGCAGCGTCGAAGCCCATCTCCGCGCCGACGTGCCCTATGGCCTCTATCTCTCCGGCGGCATTGATTCGTCGGTTCTCGCCGGCCTCATGACCCGCTTCTCGGCCAATCCCGTGGTCGCCTTCACCGTCGGCTTTCCCGGCAGCAAGGCCGCCGACGAGACGGAGAAAGCGAAGCGCGTCGCCCGTGCCGTGGGCGCCGACCATCACGTCCTGGAACTGACCGAGCGGGACTTCTGGACCCTGGCGCCACGCGCGGCCGAGGCGGTCGACGATCCCACCACCGACGCCGCGATCCTCCCCACCTTCGCCCTCGGCGAGGCCACCAAGGGCCGCCTCAAGGTGGTGCTCAGCGGCGAGGGCGCCGACGAGATCTTCGGCGGCTATGCCCGTTACCGTCGCGCCCGCTGGCTGTGGGGGCTGCTGGCGCGGAAGGCGCGCCTGAGCGGCGAGTTCGACGAGCTCGCGGCGATGAGAGGCTCGCTCGCGGGCTGGCGCGACAACCTCGCGCGGGTCGAGGCGGACGAATCCTTGCCCGGGCGCTCGGCCGTGCAGCGGCTACAAGCGGTGGATTGCGCCGACTGGCTGCCGAACGATCTCCTCATCAAGCTCGACCGCTGCCTGATGGCGAACAGCGTCGAGGGCCGCACGCCCTTCCTCGACCCCCTCGTCGCCGATTTCGCCTTCCGCCTGCCGGATGCGCTCAAGGTCACGAACAGGTTCGGCAAGAAGCTCCTGCGCGATTGGCTGGCGCGGAACGTGCCGGCTTCGGAGCCCTATTCGCGCAAGACCGGCTTCAAGCCCCCGGTGGGCGAATGGATCGCCGCACGGAAGGCGGCCATTGTGCAATTCGTCGCGGCGCAGCCGGGCATCGCCGAGATTGCGACGGATGAGGATATCGGGAAGGTCTTCGCCGCCCCCGAGCGCAACTCCCAGGCGGCGTGGAGCCTCCTCTTCTACGCCCTCTGGCACAGCCGCCATATCCTCGGCGTGCCGCCCGAGGGGACCGTCGAGGACGTCCTCGCCGCCGCCCGCCGCGCGGGGTGAGGCCTTGGATGCGAGCGAGCGCTAAGACTTCTGCGCGTGGCGCGGTCCGAGGCGGGCGGGCAGGATGAAGGCGAAGGCCACCGAGACGGCGGCAAGCAGGCCGGCGACCCAGAACACCTGATGGAGCGAGAAGGCCACGGCATCGGCGAGGCGCGCAATCATCTCGGTGCCGAGCCCGGCGCGCCGGGCGGGCTCCATCAGGCGGTCGACCGCGTCGCCGGCCTCGGGCACGCGCGCCGACAAGCCGGAATTGAGAATGCCGCCGAAGATGGCGGAGCCGATCGCCTGGCCCAGCATGCGCATGAAGAGGGTGCTCGAGGTGGCGATGCCGCGCCGGCTCCAGTCGACGCTCGATTGCGCCGACACGATATAGGTGATGTTGCAGAAGCCCATGCCGATTCCGGTGAAGAAGGCGCCGACGCCGGCCCAATAGGGACCGCGCGCCGGATCGAGCATCACCAGCACGACGCTGCCGGCGACGAGGGCGCCGCCGCCGATGGCGGCCATCATGCGATAGGAGCTGCGGATCATCAGGCGGCCGGCGAGCGTGCTGCCGATGGGCCAGGCCAAGGACATCGCCGCCAGTACCAGGCCGGCGCCGAAGGCGCTTAGCCCCATCACCCCTTGCACATAGGTTGGCAGAAAGGCCGCCGTCGCCATCATCACGGCGCCGATCGCGAGGCCGCCGAGATTGACCGCGGCGATGACGCGGTGGCGCCAGAGATCGAGGGGCATCATCGGCTCGACGGTGCGCTTCTCGTAATAGACGAGGGCGGCGAGCGCCAGCGCGGCGCCGATCAGCAAGACGGCAACGACCTCGCGGCCGAGCTCGGTCGCCTGCACCAAGGCGAGGATGAGCGCTCCCGTCCCGCCCATCAGGAGCACGGCGCCAATGTAATCGATGCGATGCCGGCGCGGCTGCAGCTTCTCGTGGAAGGTCGCGGCCAGCATGAGGATCGAGACGGCACCCACCGGAAGATTGATCCAGAACACGGTGGCCCAATTGAGCTGCTCGACGAGAAAGGCGCCGAGCAGCGGACCCGCCACGGCGGCGAAGCCCCACATGCTCGAGACATAGCCCTGCACCCGCACGCGCTCGGTCGGATCGTAGATATCGCCGATGATCGTCGTCGTGATCGGGATGATCGAGCCGGCGCCGAGGCCCTGGAGGGCGCGGAAGGCCACCAGGGACGGCATGCCCTGGGCGAAGCCGCAAAGCGCCGAGCCGACCAGGAAGATGCCGGAGCCGACAAAGAGCACGCGCTTGCGCCCATAGAGATCGGCGAGGCGCCCATAGACCGGAATCGTCACCGCCTGGGGCAGCAGATAGGCGGCAAAGACCCAGCTGAAGAGATGGAAGCCGCCGAGATCGGCGATGATCGTCGGCATCGCGGTGGCGACGATGGTGCTCTCCACGGCGGCCATGAACATCGCCATCATGGCCGAGGCGAGCACCCAGGGCCGCCGGCCGATATCGGCAGAAGGTGACGGAGGAGGGAGGGGGGCGTGGGGCAAGGCGGTCTCGATCGACTGGGCTTCCGGATGCGGATCTGAATGGCGGCGACCACGCCGACGCCGCCCGGAAGCGGAAAAGGCCTAGGCCAGTTGTGGACCTAAGCCTTTTGAATGCGCAAGTCTTCCTGCCGGTGATGGTCGGGGAGAGAGGATTCGAACCTCCGGCCCCCACGTCCCGAACGTGGTGCTCTACCAGGCTGAGCTACTCCCCGGCGCGAGGCGCGGTTATAGCCTGTCAAATCCGCCTTGGCAACGCCGCAGCCGGAGCGCTCCATCAGAGCCGCACGTAGTCGAAGGCGAGGGCCGGCTTGCCATCGATGCCGCGCTGCGGCGGCGCGATCCAGCCGGCGATCTTGCCTGGTGCCAGGCACGGCACCATGAGCGATCTCACATGGGTCCAATCGGCCTCGCTCGGCAGCCATTCGCGCAGGCCGCGTGCGAACGCCTCCTGCGACAGCGGCTTGCCCTCAGGGCTGAAGGGCAGGCCCGCATAGACGCCGATGCGGCGATTGAAGCGCTTGTCCGGACGGCGGATCGGCTGGTTGACACCCCTCTTCGTCAGCATGCGATTCCAGCGGGCAATCACCGCATCGATCTCGGCGAGATAGGCGTCACGCGTCACTTCGTTGATGAGCTTCCGCATGGGAAGGGTTGCGGGGACCAGGCGATCGCCCTCGCGCCGCTCGATCGCGTACGCATCCGCCAGGGCCGTGTGCTCGCCATAGCGCGCAGGATCGGCCTCGAAGGGGCGCGCCTTGATCCCGGCGTCGAACATCTCCTCGGCCCAGCTCGAGACCTCGTTGCCGAAGAGATCGATCGTCTGCGGCGCCCAGTAATTGAGGAAGCGCTGAAAGGTAGCGAGATTGATTCCGCCATAGGGAGCGACGTCGTCGGTGTCGTGCTCGCGCATAAGCTCGGCGGTGCGCTGCAGCACGCGGCGCAAGCCGTCGTCACCGACGAACATGTGATGCGCCTCCTCGGTCAGCATGAAGCGGCAGGTGCGCGCAAGGGGATCGAAAGCGCTCTCGCTCATCGAGTGGAGCTGGTACTTGCCGTCGCGGTCGGCGAGGGTCGACCAGAAGAAGAAGCTGAGCCATTCCTCGATCGGAGAGTTGAAGGCCTGAAGCAGCCGCGGATTCTCGGCGGAGCCCGAGCAGCGCGCGAGCAGCCCTTCCGCCTCGTCCTCGCCTTCGTCGCCAAAATGCTCGAAGAGGAGATGCACCATGGCCCAAAGATGGCGGCCCTCCTCGCAATTGATCTGGAAGAGATTGCGCAAATCGTAGAGGCTCGGCGCCGTGGCGCCCAGGCGGCGCGACTGCTCGATTGAGCCGGGCTCCGTATCGCCTTGGGTGACGAGAAGCTTGCGTAAGGCGCCGCGCAGCTCATCGGGCGGAGCGTGGAAGACCGGCGTGCCGGCGACGCGCCCGAAGAGGGCGCGCCGTTCCGCCTCGGGTGCGGCTTGATAGAGGCCCCAGCGATATTCCGACAGGCGCACATAGCCGTATCGGGCCCAGCCCTGGGCGTCGATGCCGAGGGGTGTGCGCAAGTATGCCTCGGCGGCGTCAAACCCCGCCGGCCCCCGCTCGGCCCACCAGTCCAGGAAGCGGAAACGGAAAGGCTCGAGCATGGCCTTGAGCCTTGGCTTCCCGCTCAGTCCGATATTGTTGGGTATGCTCTCCTTGAGCTCCACGCGCGCTCCCGATCGCGAACCGGCTCAGTGGACGGGCTGCAGCAGCACATTGGCGTTGCCGCTTCCCGAGGATTGGCCGTAAGGCCCATACTGCATCCCCGTATAGCGCCGGTCGTCGTCAAGGCAGCCGAGCATGGTCGCGATGTTGCGCCCGCCCATCTCGCCGACGACCTCACTCGTGTAATCGGGGAACCACGCCTTCGCCTCGGCGATGCGCCCGTCGGTGATCATGGCGATGAATTTGCGGTCGAGCGCCTGGCGTGCTTCGGTCGGCCACAGCTCGGGTCCGCGCACGAGCTTGTGCGTGAAGCTGCAGCTCGCGATGAAGACGACGTTGCGTCCCGTCTTCTCGGCGGCGCGCTTGACCGCCGTACCCACCGCCATCGCCTCCTTGAGATCGGCGCTCACGACCGTGCCCACCAGCACGATCGGGATTTCTGCGCGCGGGTCGAGATAATGGGCGGGCACCCACGAGCCGTAGTCCCAACTGAAATGCTCGCACTCGTTGCGGTTGCAGGGATAGCCGAGGGCGCGGATCTCGTCGACGAGAGCGCCGGCATAGACCCGATCGCCCTTGTAGCGATAGGGTACGCCGGGAATGAGATCGGGCGCCTCGTCGGCGACGCAGCGTCCCTTATGCTCGGCCTGGCAGGTCACGTACCAGTTGAAGGTGCAGACCCAGTGGGACGAATTGACGACGATGACGTCGGGTTTTGTGGCGCGGATCGCCTCGCCCATCGCGTAGGAGCCCTTGATGAGCTCCTTGACGAAGACGGGGGCCTTTTCCTCGATGCCCATGCGCGGAGTATGGGGCGCCACTCCGGCGCGGATGATTCCTCCACTCATGCGTGCTCTCCTTCCCTATTGCTTCTTCGCCGCATCGAACATCGCAATGCAGTCAATCTCGACTTTGACGCCCTTGCGGTGCGGCGTGCCGCCGATGCAAGTGCGCGTCACCTTCTCGCCGGCGAGGACCTCCCGAAAGGTCTCGTTGAATTTGGGGAAATCGGCGACGTCGCGCAGGATAACGCGCATATTGACGACATTGGCGAAGGTCGCGCCGGCCTGCGCCAGGACGCTTTTGAGATTGGCCAAGGTCTGTCGCGTCTGCGCGACGATGTCGCCGGCAATCACCTCCTTCGTGGCCGGATCGAGCGGCCCCTGGCCCGAGACGAACAGCATATTGCCGTAGCGGATCGCCTGGGCGATGGGCGGCGCCTTCGATTTGTCGGTAAAGCCTGTGGTCGGCGCGTGCGGCGAGGTGATGATCTCCTTCGGCATGGATGATGCAGCCTCCCTCACGCTTGGAACAAGGCGACGACCTCGCCCGGGACTTCCGCAGCGCGCATCCCGGCGGGACGGCTTTTGTCCTTGACGGTCCAGGCCCGCAATTCATGCCCCTCCACCGCCAGCTCGCCGTCCTTCTTCACGTGATGGCGCACGAGGAAGGTCTTGCCGCGCCATTCATCGACCCAGCTCTCGATCTCGATGCTGTCGCCGAAGCGGCAAGGCCGCTTGAAATTGGCGCCGACATCGAGGAGCGGCACGCCGCTCCACTCGCCCTTGGCGAACAGCTTTTCCCAGGCGAGCCCGACGGAACGGAACATCATTTCCGTGCCGCGGTCGAACCATTCGAAATAGCGCGGATAGAACACGATCTGCGCCGGATCGCAGTCGGCGAAATTGATCATGCGCTTGAGCACCGAGCGCTTCATGCGGCTTCCTCCTCGAGCAGCGCCTCGGCCTGTCGGCGCAGCTCGAAGCGCTGGGCCTTGCCCGTCGCCGTACGCGGGATGGCGTCGACGAAGCGGATCCATTTCGGGCATTTGTACACGGAGAGGCGCGCGGTGACGAGGACGCGGATCCGCTGCTCGAGATCGGCTGGATCGAAGCCTTCCGCGGGTCCCACGGCGAAGAGCGTGAGCCGCATGAGGTCGTCCTTGCCCGCGGTGCCGACGACGATGGCATCGCGCAGGGGCAGCTCGGCGAGCAGGAGATCCTCGATCTCCGCCGGGCTCACCCATTGGCCGGAAATCTTGAGGAGGTCGTCGAAACGACCTTCATGGAACCAATAGCCGTCGCCGTCGACGCGATACATGTCGCCGGTGCGAAACCACGAGCCGCGGAAGACCTCCTGGGAGCGCGCCTGCTGGTTCCAATAGCGATCGGCGCGCGAGGCGATGCGCCCCCAGAGAATGCCGCTTTGTCCGGGCGGCACGGCCACGCCCTCGGCGTCGGCCAGCTTCACCTCCACACCGGGCGCCGGCTTCCCCGAGGAGCCCGGCCGCACTGCGCCGGGATAGTTGGTGAGCAGCATGTAGATGGTTTCCGAGGTGCCCATGCCGTCGATGATCTCGACGCCCGTCGCAGCGCGCCAGCGCTCCCACAGGCTTTCCGGCAAGCGCTCGCCGGCCGAGACGTAATGCCGGACCGCGCGGAAGCCTTCCTGCGTCGCGACGCCGGCTGCAAGGAGGTTGCGGTAGATCGTCGGCACGGCGAAGACGACGCTGGGGCGCTGCCGCTCGATCACCTGGGCGATCGTCACGGCTTGGGGCCAGTCGTCGAGAAGGATGGTCGTAGCGCCGAGGCGGAAAGCGCCGAACAGGCAATTGCCGAGGGCATAGGCAAAGAACAGCTTGGAGCTGGCGAAGAGGCGGTCCCCACGCCGGACGCCGAGGACGCCGCCCAGGTAATCGCCGGCATTGAGAACGTCCTTGTGCAGGTGAACCGCCGCCTTGGGGGTTCCGGTCGTGCCCGAGGTATAGATCCAGAAGGCCATATCGTCGGGAGACATCGGCACCGCATCGAGGTCTCGGGGCTGCCGCGCGAGAAGGGTTGCGAGATCCGTCTCCCCATCCGTCTCGCCCTCGGCGACGACGAGCCCCGGCTCTTCCGCGAGCTCGCCGCGAATCTGCCGGTAGAGATCAAGGAATTCCCGGGCGATCACCAGCACGCGCGCGCGGCTGTCGCGCAGATAATAGAGGAGGTCGCGAGGGGACGCGCGCAGATTGACGGCAACGGCGACCGCGCCGATCTTGATCGCCCCTAGATAGCAAGAGACGAAATCCGGACTGTCGCTCAGCATGACAACGATCCGGTTCTCCGGCGCCACGCCGAGGGCGCGGAAGGCGTGGCCCGCTTGGTTCACGCCGGCCAGCACCTCCGTATAGGCGATTATCCGGTCACGATAGACGAGGGCCGGGGAATGGCCGAAGCCCTTCTCGATCGTCGGCAGCAATACTGCGTCCGCCGCGTTCATGCCTCGATTGCCCGCCTGGGAAGCTTGCCGCCCGCTTCCTCGCCTCGCCTGCCCCAAGCGCGACTCTGGCACGGCCTCGGCAGGGGTGCAAGACGATCGCTTAATTACTGATAGTTTGTTTTACAAACGACTTGGTCGCCATCCTCAGGGCGCAACGGCCGCAGACGGACCGGCGCGATGGCCCAGCTTGGCGAGGAGGTAGTCGAGATTGTCGGCGCCGAGGCTCTCGAACTGCGTGAGAATGCGCTCGATCACGCGCTGCCGATAACGCTCACGGTCGTGATCGTCGAGACCGTCGAGTGCCGTCTCTCGAGTGACGTTGACGGCGATGATGAACGCGCGCAGCAGGTCCGGCGGCATCTTGGCCTTCTCGTAAAGCCCCTCAAAGCCACGACGGCCGCCCTCATAGATGAGTGCCGCGGCATTGCGTATCGGCACATTGGCGCGCACAGCCATTCCCGTCTCGAAGAAAAGCCGGTCGCCCATGCAGATGGCCCGCAGCAGCAGCGTCGGGGTCAGGCGGCCCCGGGTATGGAGGCGGCGCATGAAGCGCTCGAGATCCGCCGAGCCGGCGCCCCAGACGATGCCGAGAATGGCGCGCTCGCGGCTGAACTGGACAAGATCGCTCACGGCGTCCTCGGGCAGCTCCTGCTGCGACATCAAATGGCTGCGCAGCCGCTCGGATACCGCGGTGACCAGGCGATCCGCAACCGTCGGGGGCAGCGCGTAACGGCCGGTCATGCGCTCCTGAATGCCGGCGCGCTCGCCGTAATTGTCCAAGACCTTGTGAAGCAGCGATTCGTCGAGCTCGGCGCCTTCATTGGCGATGAGCTCGGCGACCGCATCGCTATTGTCGCTGTCGACGAGGGCGCCCGCCACCGGCGGCGACACCCGGCGTCGGCGCGCGACCGCGACTTGTTTGGGGCCGTCCTGGCTGCGCACGATCTCCACCAGGTCCTCGTCGGTGAGGACCTCGGAGCATTCCAGCATCGGCAGCGACACGGAATGCACGTCGCGTGCCAGCGCCAGCGCGATGTCATGGGGCAGCAGACGGCTTTCCTTAAGCTGCTCCGCCAGCGCCTGACGCACTTGCATTTCCACGTCGCGCACGAGCACGCGAAAAATATCTTCGGCGAGCCGCCTTTCGCGCGGATTGAGGCCGCCCCGCTGAAACTCGCCTGCGATCTTTCTCGCCGCCTGGGCACGGATTTCAGGAGACCGGTCGGTGGCAAGTTGCTCGACATCGGTCTTTGATAAAGAGTCCGTCATGGGCCTCCTCGGGGCCTCCTTGGCGGGGCTCGGCGCGCCGGGACCCTTCCCCGGACCGATGATCAACCGATTGCCGCGCTCGAATTGTCCGGCTGGGACCATGAAAAAACGGTTAAACTCCCCGGATTTCCGCCACATAGCGCAGATCGCTTTCGAGCGGCTGCGGCACCGTGTCCGGCTTGCGGGGACAACATCCGACGGGTATCCCTCCCGCGTGCCGGACCGTCCCTCGTCTCAATCGGGAGCGACCTCGATGACGATTGCCCACTCCGCGGCCTTTGCCCTCGCCGCAGGCCTGCTGCTGGCCGCTCAAGCTGCCGAGGCCGCCGGCAATGCGGAAAACGGCGGAAAAATCTTCCGGCGCTGCGAGATCTGCCATGCCATCAGGGCCGGCGAGCCCAACCGCATCGGCCCCAGCCTCTATGGCCTCTTCGATCGCGAGGCCGGAAAAGCACCCGGCTTCAGCTATTCAGCCAATCTCGCCAAGGCGGATTTCAAATGGGACGACGCGAAGCTCGACAAATGGCTGGCGAATCCTCAAGCCTTCCTGCCGGGGGCGCGCATGGCATTCCGGCTCACCAATCCCCAAGAGCGCGAAGACATCGTCGCCTATCTGCATCAAGCGGCAAAGTAGCGCAGAATTGCCAGCGCCGACGCCGGGCGCCGCAACGCGCCGTCATCGCAGCGCGGCGAGAACGCGCTGCGTCTGGACCTCGACCGAGATCTCCAGCCGGGACGTCACCTCGAGCCGCCGGTCCTCGAGAACGTCGCTCTCGGGATATCGGCGCTGCCACTCGGCAATCGCGCGATCGCGCTCGCGGAGGAGTGCTTCGATCTGCGGCCGGAACAGCCGGACGAGCGCGGTGATCCAGCGATTGGCCGCCCAGGACGGGCGCGCCAGATCGATGACGAAGCGATCCAGCATGGCGATGACGTCAGGCGCGGCATACCAGCTTTCGCCGGTGACCCAGCGATTGGTGGTGAAGAGCTGAACCGCATGGCCGCGATCGTCCATGGAGATCGCGATCAGATGGCTCAGGGGCTCGTCAGGCGCTCGGTGCGCGGCGCCATCGCGCGCTCGCATCGGCGCAGGGCCGGGCGGATACCCCTTCAGCCGCAGAAAGGTGTGGAAATGCCCATGCTCGTCCGGGCGCTCGTGCTTCGGATGCGCATGGTAATAATACTGGGCGCGGGACTCGAAGTCGTAGACATCGCCTGCCGGGTAGTGGGTCCATTCGTAGAAGGTGCCTTGCCCGCGCAAGATCTCGCCGACGACGTTGTCACCGGTTTTTGCCAGCACTCGATGGCATTCGGCAACCTCGTCTCCAGCTTCCGCCATCACCGTGAGCGCGGCCCGTGGCAGCCTGGCCAAGTCATCCGCCGGGACGACCTCCCGCCGCCGCGATCCCGCCTGCGGCCGATCTTGCGAACTCGCCCGCCGCATCACAATCCCATTACAACGCTGCACCCATCGCCATCGGCTCCTTAACCATATCTTTAACGATCCCGCGACATAGTCGCCATCGGTTTTAACGTCTCTGGAGGCGAGCAGCGGCGGGAGCAGCCTCGGCGCAAGCGGAGGTTCAGGACCTGAGGCGAGGTCGCCGGCGGCCGCAGCCGGGACGTCGAACCAACCCGGCCCATTCCGATACTTGCGTTCCACGAGCCGGCTGACGTTGGGGGGATGTCGGAACTCTCTTATTTCACCGCAGTGCTGGTACAGGCGAGCCTAGGCTCCGCGATCGTCGCCTTCGCGCTCGTCTACCTTTGTCTCCAGGCGGATGCCGATCGGACGATCCGGTGGTGGGCGGGTGCCTTCATGGTCTACACCCTCCACTTCGTCTTCGATATTCCAAATCCTGTCCTCGGCACCGCCGTCGGCGCTTTTCTCGGTGAGGCGGCGCAGGCCGTCACGGCCATCATGCTGCTCCTCGGTAGCCACGCCTTCATAGGTCGCAGGCTGCCGCTCCGCGCCGCGGGGGTCGTCGCCGTCCTTGCGATCGCCTGGGCCGCCTACTTCTCGCTGCTCGATCCCAATTTCGTCGCCCTGACGGTCCCCCTCTATGGCTTGTCCGGCTTCGCCTTCGCCTTGACCGGATGGATCTTTCTCAGGCGCCGCCGCGCCAATCCGGGTGCCGCTTACGGCATCACGGGGACCGCATTCTTGCTGTTGGGCCTGCACAAGCTCGACTACCCCTTCCTCCGGCCTGTCGAATGGTTCGCACCCTTCGGCTTCATGCTCGCTCAGTTCCTCTCGCTCCTGATCGCGGTGGGGCTCGTCATCGCCAGTCAAAGCCGCCAACGTCTTCGCGCGCGCATGGCGGAGCAGCGGCTCACGGAAAGCGAGGCACGCTTCCGGCAGATGATCGAGGCCTCGACCGACTGGGTCTGGGAGACCGGCGCCGATCTCCGACTCACCTCACTCTCCGATGGCTTCGAGGCGGTCATGGGGCTCGCGCGAGACTCCAGCCTCGGCCGTTCCCTGCCGGAACTGATTGAAGGAAGTGAGAGTGCCGAGCGCCGGCTCCGGCACAAGGCGTGTTTCGAGGCGCGGGAGCCCTTCCGCGATTTCCATCTTGCGCTGCATGACGGGCGCGGCCGGCTGCGCCATTTCCGCTCGAGCGGGATCCCGATCTTCGACGAGCAGCGCAGCTTCCTCGGCTATCGCGGCACGGCGAGCGAAATGACCGCCGAGGTCGAGGCCAAGGCGCAGGCCGAAGAGGCCCAGTCGCGGCTGCTGAATGCGATCGAGAACCTCCCTCACGGCTTCGCCTATTTCGATGCGCGAGATGCGCTCGTCCTCTGCAACAGCCGTTACCGCGCCATGTATCCGTCGGTCAGCGATCTTTTCGTCCCCGGCCTGAGCTTCGAGGAGATCGTTCGTGCCTGTGCAAGCCGCGGACTCTACGAGTTTGCACCCAACCAATTGGAAGACTATGTGCGGCAGCGAATCGCCTATCACCACGCGCCGCAGGGCTCCATCGAGCAGCGCTTGCGCGACGGCCGCGTCGTCGACGTGACGGAGCGGCGCACCAGCGACGGCGGTACCGTCGGACTTTGGAGCGAGGTCTCAGAAGTGCGCTTCCGCGAACGCGCGCTCGCCCTTCTGGTCGGCGCCGCGAGCGACCCGGACGGCATGTTCCGCACGGTCGCGGAGGCGGTTGCGACGGCGCTCAATTACCGTTGGGCCGTCATCATCCAGCGCATCGAGGGGACGAACCGGGCGAAGGTTCTGACCGCCTTCGACCGCAATGACCCCGGGGGGATCGCGACGCCCTTTGAATACGATATCGAGGGAACGCCCTCCGGCACAATCACGGCGGCAGAGCCCTATCGGCTCTATCCCGATGGCGTCTGCGAGCTGTTCCCCAAAGACCGCACGCTGCGCAAGTTAGGCGCCGTCAGCTACGCCGGAATGGGGTTTGCCGACAACAAGGGCGAGATCGTCGGCTATGTCATCGCCTTTCACGATCGGCCGGACACGGGTGCGATCAAGCAGCGCGAATTCCTCAGTCTCATCACGCAATGGGTCGTGACCGAGCTCAACCGGCGAACCGCCGAGCGCGCCCTGCGGGAAAGCGAGATCCGCTTCCGTGATGTTGCGGAATCCTCATCGGATTGGTTCTGGGAGCTCGACAGCGACCTTCGCTTTACCTATTTGTCCGAACGCTATCAGGAGATCGCCGGGATGCGGCCGGAGCGGGTGCTCGGGAAAACCGTCGCCGAGATCGTCCATGCCCGCTTCGACGATCCCGCTGCCGCCCATCGCCACCTCACATTCTTCGACAGACGCCTTCCGTTTCGCGACGAGCGGTTCAGCACGGTGAGCCGCGATGGCCGCCGGTGCCATTTCCGGCTGAACGGGCGCCCCATCTATGGCGAGGATGGCGGCTTTCTCGGCTATCGCGGCACCGGGCGCGACATCACGGTGGAAGTGGAGATCCAGGCCGAGGCGGCGCGCAAATCGAGCATGCTGCAAGCGATGATCGACCATTTCCCGGCCGGCGTCGTCATCGTCGATCACGACCTGAATATCGCGCTCTTCAACGAGCGATTCATGACGCTGCTCGAATTGACGCGCGACGTCTGCAAGCCCGGTGACTCTCTCGAAACCTTCCTCCGCTACAACGCGGCGCGCGGCGAATACGGTGAGGGCGATCCGGAACGGCAGGTCGACGAGCGCCTCGAGCCGTTCCGGCAGCGCATTCCTTTTGCTCTCGAGCGCGTCCGCCCCAACGGCACGGCGCTCGAGATTCAAGGCAAGCCCCTGCCGCGCCACGGCTTCGTGACCATCTACACCGACATTACCGCGCGCAAGCGCGCCGAAGCGGCACTGCGGGCGGCCGTGCAGCAGGCCGAGCTCGCGAACCGCACGAAAAGCGAATTCCTCGCCAATATGAGTCACGAGCTGCGGACCCCGCTCAACGCCATCATCGGGTTCTCCGAGATCATGCGCAACGAGCTGTTCGGCGCGCTCGGCAACGCGAACTACGCCGAATACGTCCGCGACATTCACGAGAGCGGCAAGCACTTGCTGTCGGTAATCAATGACATCCTCGACGTATCGAAGGCCGAAGCGGGCAAGATCGAGCTCCGCGACGAGGAGGTCGACGTTTCGCAAGTCGTCCAGGACTCCATACGCTATGTCCGCGAGCGCGCAAGCGCCGTCGGCGTGCGGCTCAGCAACGAATTCGCGCCCGGGCTGCCGGCCGTGCGCGCCGACCCGCTTCGCCTCAAGCAGATCGTCCTCAATCTGCTGTCCAACGCGGTGAAGTTCACGCCATCGGGCGGCCACGTCAACGTCACCGGCATGCTCACGCCGGAGCGTGAATTCATGCTCTCGATCAGCGATACCGGCATCGGCATCGCGCCCGAGGATATGGGACGCGTGCTCGAGCCCTTCGGGCAGGCCGACAGCACGCTTCATCGCCGCTATGAGGGCACCGGCCTCGGCCTGCCGCTCGCCAAGGCCCTCGTCCAGCTCCATGACGGCACGCTGACCTTGGAAAGCCGCGTGGGCGCCGGAACCACCGTCACCATCCGCCTGCCGCGCGATCGCATCGTCGCGCACTGAAGGAGTGCCGCGGCGCTGGCTTGCCTTCCGCTCTTTCCCGCCGCCATACTCCGCGCCATGATCGTGCTGTTCACGGATTTCGGCCCGGCCGGCCCCTATGTGGGGCAGGTCAAGGCCGTGCTGTTGCGCGCGGCACCTGCGGTTCCCGTCATCGATTTGGTCGCCGATGCGCCTTCCCATGACCCCAAGGCTTCGGCCTATCTTCTCGCCGCGCTCGCGAGCGAATTCGAGCCTCGGACCGTCTGCCTCGCGGTGATCGATCCCGGCGTGGGGGGTGAGCGCCGCGCCGCGATCGCCGAAATCGACGGGCGCTGGTATGTCGGACCCGATAACGGCTTGTTCGAGCCGCTCCTCCGCCGCGCCGGTCGGGCGCGCTGGTGGGAAATCACCTGGCGTCCCCAACGCTTGTCGTCGACCTTTCATGGCCGCGACCTTTTCGCGCCGATTGCCGCGCGCCTCGCGACGGGCGAGCATCCGGCGGCCTCGACACCGGGGGCGGCCTGGGCCGAGGCGCGCTCTATCGAGCTGCTGCGCCGCCCCGACTGGCCCGACGAGCTTCCGGCGATCATCTATATCGACCATTTCGGAAATGCGATGACCGGCACGCGGGCCGCGGCGCTCTCTGAGAAAACCCTGATCGAGGTGCGGGGAAGGCGCATCCGGCGGGCGCGCCGCTTCGGTGACGTTCCTCCGGGCGAGGCAATCTGGTACGAGAATTCCAGCGGCCTCGCCGAAATTGCCGTCAACCAGGGACGCGCGGATCGCGCGCTCGAGCTCGCGATCGGCGATGCCGTCGCCTTCCGCTGAGCGCCGCACCTCGGCTCAGGTCATTTCCCGAACAAGTTCTTGAGCAGGGACCCTGGATTGGGAACGTTGCCGCCCGGAGATCCCCCCGGCTTGACGCCCTGGATCAGCCCCTTCACGGCACCCTCCGCGTTCTGCTCGAGCGCGCCGGCGACATCGGGCTGGTAATGGAGGTCGTCCCAGCGCCCGGTTACGATCACCGGCACCACGATTCCGGCCTTGGCGAACTTGCCGCCTTGCCCCTGCGTGCTCGCGACCACCTTGGGCGTGATCCGATAATCCACCGTGCGCTTGGGCAGATCGCAAGTCCCGGCCCCTTTGACGCGAAGGAGCGGGGCGATCATCTCCAGATCCTTGTTGGTCAATATACCGTTGGCGATGGTGTAGCTCCCCGTGAGCGAGCTGAAATCCGTCTTCTCCTCGGAGCTCGAGCCCGAGTTGAGGAAGGCGCTCGACACGTTGCGCACCATGGCGGCGAGATTGATGCCCTTGATGGCGCCGTCGTGGAAGGCGATGTTGCCGTTGCCGTTGAGCGCCGAGACGAGTGCGCGCTGGCTGCGGCCCGTCGCCGTCCCGTTGAACTGCATGGCGCCCTTTCCCGAGAGCCGATCATTCCCGGTCGCGTCCTTGAGGAGCGGCTCGGCTTCGACGCCATCGAGCTTCATCGCCGCCTTGATCGTTGGAACGGCACCCCGCCCGTCGACCACGAGCTGGCCCTGGCCCTTGCCCTTGTAGAGGTTGAGCTCGGACAGATCGGCCGTCAGCAGGCCGTCCTTGAGCACCATCTCGAGGCGGCTCTGGTCGATCTTGAGCTTCTTCATCAGGATGCTGCCGACGGAGAACTTGAAATCGGCGTCGGCCAGCTTGAGCGGCGCGAGATCGATCGGATCGTCGCTCCATTCGCCGGGCGGCGCTTTCGTTGAGGATAGGGCGGGCGTCGCGCTCGGCGGCGATTTGGCGCCGGACGGCTTGGATTCCGGCTTCGCCGCAGCGCTGCCGGCCTCGCCCTCACCCATGTATTGATTGAGGTCGAGCTTGTCGAGATCGAGGCTCGCCACCACATGCGGCCGCGCGCCGCCGGTATCGAGAGTCACCTGGCCCTTGCCCTTCATGTCGTCGACGGCGATGGCGGCATCGGCGAAAGCGATGCGGTTGCCGGCCATCGACAGCTTGCCCTCGATGGACAACGGCCCGAAGCCCGGGCCGCCCGCCTTGATGGGCTGCCCGGCCCAAGCGGCGAGATCGCGCACGGAGGGCACGGACAGCTTCACGTTGCCATCGAGCGAGACCGGCTGCACCTTCGAGACATGGCCGTCGAAGCTCACGCTAATCGGCTTGGAATCGACCGCAAGCGTCAGCGGTCCGCCTTCGTTTGCAAGGAGACGCCCGAGCGCCTTGCCCTTGGCGGAGACCTTGATGGTCTGGTTGTTCCAATCGAGCTGTCCGTCGAGGCTGAAAGGGCTCTCGAGATCGGGCAGCTTCACGGTCATGGCGATCTTGCTGACGAGATAGCTCGTCCCGGTCCGGTCGTCCTGATAGGCAATCTGCCCGTCTTCTAGCTTGACCTCGCCGAGAGAGAGCTGACGGCCGGCAAGGAAGCCGCCGCCCTGCGACGATTGCGCCGGAGCGGGCGCCGCCTTGCCGGGCGCGGGCTTGGCTGGCGCGCTCTCCGCAGCCTTGGCGAAGACCCAGTTGGGACGCCCGCTCTTATCGACCTCGAGATAGATCGCGGGCTGAACAAGCACGAAGCGATCCACCTCGATGGCGCCGTGAAGAAGGGGCATCAGCTTGAGCTCGAACACGACCTGCTTCAGGGTCGCCATTTCCGCGTGCTTCGAGCCCGGCACGTTTCCGAACCCAACGTCATTCGCCTCGAGCGAAAGACTCGGGAAGATCGTGAAATGGATGGGGCCCTTGATCTTGAAGCTCCGGCCGGTCGCCTGCTGGACCGCCGCCTCGATCCTCGGCTTGTAAGTATCCACCGGGACGAAGCTCGGCACGATCAGCAGCGCTGCGATCACCAGCACGACCAGGATGCCGAGGCCGATCAATATGCGCTTGATCATAAGACCCCCACGCTATGACATCGTCGACGTCTTTGCCATTCTAATGTCGGCTTCCGCCGGGTCAAAGCACGCGCGGCCGCGCAAGAGACCGAGGCAATCGCCCGCAAGCGGCGCCGTGGCCTCGCGAGGGCCACAGCGCGAGAGGCAGACGCCCGGAAGCCTGTCGTGATCATGACATTTGCTTGAAAGAGGATGCCTAATACTCTGCTTTTACAATGAAAAACTTCGGCGATATCGAGGGTCACAATCGAAATTCGCGAATTACTCTGGCGATGTTCGCGCATCGTGACTAGACTGATGGCCACGAAGGCCCGTTAAACGGGCTGGCAAACAAGGTGGGGTCATCGAGGAGGGCGGCACAATGCGTGTCTACGGACAAAATCTAGGGGTGTCTCAGCTTGAGGGGTCGACAGGGCATCGCGGGCCAGGCGGTGCAACGCGCATGGCAGCGCTGGCGACGGAGCGTCGCCGGGTTTCCGAGCGCGCAGCGGATGTGGTCGGCTTGCGACAAGACGCGGGCGAGCCGGCGCACGAGGACTGGCTGCGCCGGCTCGATACGTTCGAGCAGCTGGAGCTGGCGTTCGACGAGCAGGACCGCATCCTATGGTGCTTCATGGATCCACCGGGGCGGCCGAGCGTGACCTTCAAGATGGTGCAGGAGGGGCGCACCCTTCAGCGCTCGATCCAACAGCTGTTTCGCGAGCGGCCGGGGGCCGCGGAAGCGCCGATCCGCTACATGGTGTGGTCCTCGAAGATCCCGGGAATTTACAATCTCGGCGGCGATTTGCGGCTGTTCGCCGAATTGATCCGGAAGCGCGATCGCGAGGGCCTGCTTGCCTACGCGACCGCCTGTATCGATGTGGTCTACGGCAACGCCGTCAATCTCGATCTGCCGCTCGTGACGATCGCACTCGTGCGCGGTGATGCGCTTGGGGGCGGGTTCGAATGCGCTCTCTCCTGCAGCCTCGTCATCGCCGAGCGCAGCGCCAAGTTCGGACTTCCCGAGATGCTGTTCAATCTCTTCCCCGGGATGGGCGCCTATAGCCTGATCAGCCGGCGCATCGGTGCCGCGCAAGCCGAGCGCATCATCATGAGCGCACGCATCTATACGGCCGAGGAGCTCTATGAGCTGGGGCTGGTGGATGTGCTTGCCGATGACGGCGCAGGCGAGGCCGCGGTCTTCGACTACGTCGAGCAATACGGTCGCCGCCATAGCGCCCATTGCGCCGTCTACAATGTGCGGCGAAGGGTAAACCCGCTGGGCTATGACGAGCTGCTCGACGTCACTCAAATGTGGGTGGAATCGGCGCTCGCGCTCGGGGAGTCCGATCTGCGCCGCATGGAGCGTCTGGTGGCGGCGCAGGAGCGCCGCGCCGCAGCCCTGGGCCGCAGCGCCTGACGGCACGACCAGCCGCCGCGCAAGACGCAACGCGCGGAGGCGCGCCTAGGATCTGATCCCGCTGCCGCGGCGCTCGCGCATATATTGCACGAGCGCCGTGCGCAGGCGCGAGAACTCGGAATCGATGCGGGCCACATAGTCGCGTGCGCCGCGCTCGAACTCGAGGGACCCAACGCTGCGGAGAGAAGCGAGCAGCTGATAAAGCTGCGTGCCGCCGATGTTGACGGCGCTTCCGCGCAAGCCGTGGACCAGCTCGCGAAAATCACGCAGATTGCGGGCGCGCGCCGCGTCGCCGAGCTGCGCGACGATCGCCTCGCCGTCGGCGATGAAGTCTTCGATCAGGCTGTCGACGAAATCGCCGCCCGAGCCGAGGCGCTCAAGATCGTCGAGCGTCCTGCGGTCGATCACCGGCTGGCCGTCGCCGCTGAAGCGCGGATGGGTCAGGACATTGGGACCGAAATTGACCGGCTCCTCCTGAGCCGCCGCGCCCGCCACGGGCATCCTCCGAACGAGGTCCTCGATCGTATCGAGGAGCCGCGCCGGCTCGATGGGCTTGGTGAGGCAGGCATCCATGCCGGCCTCCTCGGCCTGCTGTCGCGCCTCGGGGGTGGCATCCGCGGTCAGTCCGATGATCGGCATCCGCGGTTGACCGAGACTGGCATAGCGGTAGAGCTTGGTGGCCTCGACCCCGCTCATCACCGGCATTTGAAAATCGGTGAGCAAGGCGTCGAAGGCCTCGCGATCGAGCGCCTCGAGCGCCTCCTCGCCGTTGCCGACCATTTTCACCTGATGACCTGCCCTCTCGAGTATCTTGGCGGTCACCCGGCGATTGACCAGATTGTCCTCCGCGACCAGTAGCCTAAGGCGGCGATGGGAGCGGACCCGCTGGGCGGCACCCGGCCGCTCCGCTGCGCGCGCTCGCGCGAGGGCGGCCCTCACGGCCCCAAAGAGGAGCGTCTCGCCGCCATCCGCCGGAACGAGCGAGATGTAGTCCCGCTCGGCGGCGGCGTAGGAGGGCCGTCCCATCGTCGGATCGAAAATCAGAACGGCGCGAAGGGCAGCTCGGGAAGCGTCGATCCGGCTGAGCTCCTCGGCGAAGCGCCGCGGATCGAGGTCGAGGCCCCGCCCATCGGCAATCACGATCGGCCAGCCATCGGGGCCGTGCGTGTTGACGAGAAGGGCGCGCATCGCGGCCCGCGTCGTGCGCACGCTGGTGGCGGGAAGACCCCATTCCGACAAGCGGCGGCACAGCGCGGCCGCCTCTTCCTCGTGCGCCGAGACGACGACGGCGCTGCACCCCGTTGCCGCGAGGATATGCGGCTCCTCTGCGCCGTCGAGATCGCAGGCAAGCTCGAACCAAAACATGCTCCCCTGGCCAGGCTCGCTGTCGACGCCGATGCGGCCGCCCATCGCCTCCACGAGATGCTTGCTGATGGTGAGTCCCAGCCCCGTTCCACCGACATGCCGCGTCGCAGCGTCATCAGCCTGGGTAAAGCTCTCGAAGATGCGGTCGCGCGCCGCCGCCGCGATTCCGATCCCGGTGTCCCGCACCTCGAAACGCAGTTGCGCACGCCCCTCTTTGCCGCCCTCCATCGCCGCGACCCGAACCAGGATGCCGCCCGATGGCGTGAACTTCAGCGCGTTCGAGCAAAGGTTCAGCAGGATCTGCCGGAGGTATTGGGCGTCGGCGCGCAGGCGATAAGGCGTTGCGGCCGCGATATGGGTCGCGAACCAGAGGCCGCGCGCCCGTGCCTGAGGCTCCATGATCGTCGCGATTCCGGCGATCAGCTCGTGGAGGTCGAAGGCGACCGGATGGAGAGAGGTCTTGCCGGCCTCGATCTTGGCGAGATCGAGGATGTCGTCGATGAGCGACAGCAGTGACCGGCCCGAGGCGTGGATCGTCGCGACCATGTCGCGCTGCTCATGGTCGAGGCTGGCATCGCTGAGCAGGTCGCTCATGCCGATGATGGCGTTGAGCGGGGTTCGCAGTTCGTGGCTCATATTCGCGAGGAAGCGGCTCTTGGCCTGGTTGGCTTCCTCCGCCTGGGCCTTCGCTCTGGTGAGCTTGGTGAGGAGCGTCGAGGCATAGGCGGGGATGAGCACGAGCGCGGCAAGCAGCCCCGCCGACAGATAGGCCTGACCCCGCCAATAGGGGCTGAATGCGATCACCAGCGCGAAGCCGGCGACGCTCAGCGCCGCCGAGCCGTAGAGATAGCGATGGCCGTAGCGGAAGCCGTTTCCGAGAATGAGCCAGAGATAGAAGGGATACCAGAAGGCGGTCGCCCCTCCGCCGGAGTAGAGGAAGACCGAAAGCGCCGTGATATCGAGGAGAGCGCCGCAGACGCGCCGCACAACCGAGGCCGCCGGCATGACGAGGATGTGCGCGACGATGAGCAGGGAGAGCGGGAAATAGAGCGAGGCTACGCCGATCGGATGCCCGGCTTGGGGCGTGCCGCCGCTCAAAAGGAGCGGCACGCCGCAATAGAGCACCGTGAGCAGCCCGATGCCAACGCGAATCAGCGCCTGCTCGTGCTCGCTGTCCGGGCGCCGCGACAACCTGCTGCGCAACCGGCGATAAACCCCGCACACCTGGCCGCTCAAATCACCCATCGATGCCCCGATCCATCGTGGCGCGAGAGCGCCGCGCACGCAACCCGATGCTCCCTAAGCGACCATAACAAGCCGTAAAGATTCCCTGGCATTTGCGACAATTCTCGGCTTCCCGGCGGACGCGGCGCAAGGGGAACCCCGCTTCCATGCGACCTGCTAGCCGGCTTCGGCGCGGCGGATCGAGCGCAGCGCCGGAAACCGAATCGTCACGATCGTTCCCTTGCCTTTCTCGCTCTCGATCCGGCAGGTGCCGCCATGCAGCTCGGTCAAGCTCATGACGAGGGGCAAGCCGAGCCCTGTACCGGAATACTTCCGCGCCAGCGCGCCCTCGACCTGGCCGAAGCGTGAGATCGCCACGGGAATCTCGGCCGGCGACATGCCGATCCCGGTATCGGAGACCGCAAGCTCGATGGCGTAATCCGGCAGCGCCTGCGCCGTCACGCGAACATGGCCGCCGGCCGGCGTGAACTTGATCGCGTTCGAAAGCAGATTAAGCAGGATCTGCTCCACCTTGCGCTCGTCGGCGCGCAGGGCGGGAAGCGAATCGGGAGCGACCGCCTCGAGGGCGATCCCGGCCTCGCGCGCCCGCGCCTCGGTCAAGCGGATGACATGGCGGACCGCCGTCGGCACGTCGACGACCTTCTCGTCGATCTCCATGCGTCCGGCCTCGATCTTGGAGAGATCAAGGATGTCATTGATGATCCCGAGCAGATGCTGCGCGCTCTTGTTGATGTCGGAGGCGTATTCGCTGTAGCGCGGGGTCCCGATGGGCCCGAGCGTCTGCTGCGCCATCATTTGCGAGAAGCCGATGATCGCGTTGAGCGGCGTGCGCAGCTCGTGGCTCATATTGGCGAGGAAGTCGTTCTTCGCGCGGTTGGCGAGCTCGGCCACCTCCTTCGCCTCGACCAATTCCTCCTCGGCACGCTTGCGGTCGGTGATGTCGAAGGCGACGGTGACCGCATGGGCGGCGCGCCCGCCCGAATCGGGAAGCGGGCTCTTGGTCGCCAGCATGATCCGCGTCCGTCCTTCGCCGTCGACGAGCTTCTCCTCGAAGGAGGGCTGCGGCTTGCCGGTGGTGAAGAGCGCGAGATCGGCCTCCTGGCTCCGCCGGCCGAAAGCCTCGCCGAAGGCCTGGATCGCATCCGCACCGATCGACTGCTCGCGCGGGCGGCCGCCGATCGCCGCAGCATAGCTGTTGAGAAAGACGAGACGGAGGTCGGCGTCCGTCGCATAGATCATCGCCGGAACCGCATCGATAACCGCGCGGAGCCGGCCCTCGATCTCCTTCACCGTCTCCTCGTGCAGGCGATGGCTGATCGCGAGCTTCTGCTCGAGCGAATAGGCGCGGTTCTTGACGATCTGCTGCTGGCGGCGCAGCGCGAGCAGATTGCGCGTGCGCGCCCAAAACTCGTGATGATCCACGGGCGAGAGGAGGAAATCCGTGGCCCCGGCCTCGAGGGCGCGATAGCGGAACTCACGATCCTCGTACACCGTGACGACGACGACCGGAACGTCGAAGCAGAACGGCAGCTTGCGGAAATGGCGGACGAACTCCGCGCCATCGAGATGCGGCATCTTGTAATCGGTGATGACGAGATCGGGGGTGTGCTCCTCCACCCAGGCGAGCGCCTCCCGCGGATCGGCGAAGGCCTGCACCTCGATGTTCTGCTCGAGGGTGGAGGCAAGCTCGGCCATGATGCGCCGGTTGGTCACCCTGTCATCGATGATGACGACTCTCGTCATGCGATCCTGTTTTGCATGAGCCTCGTCCGCAGCCCCGCTCGGTGCCGTTTGCCTGTGAATCGCGGTCTAGTTACGACGACTCATCAAATGCCGGCAGCTTCTCGGACGCGAGTTAATTGGCGCACGGGGAATTATAGTATGCCCCCTCCCTCGTGCTTACAACATAAGCGCCTCGAAATAAGTATTGGCGGCGTTAAGCATTTATTAACCGCTCCGCCGATGCCGCGGCCAAGGAGAGCCGCCGCGCCAACCGCCGGAGAATTTCTCGGCGGTTGCCGGCTCTCTGTTTCGCCTTTAGATTGCCCCAGCAGCCAACGGGCGGAGGCTTCATGCGGGACACGGTCAAGTATCAGCTCGACGAGAGCGCCATCCCGACGACGTGGTACAACATCGTCGCCGACCTGCCGCGCAAACCGGAGCCGGTCCTGCATCCCGCCACTCTACAGCCGATTGGTCCGGCGGATCTCGAACCCCTCTTCCCGCTTTCCCTGATTCAGCAGGAGGTTTCGGCGGAACGTGCGATCGAGATTCCACGTCCCGTGCGCGATATCTACCGGCAGTGGCGTCCGACGCCGCTTTTTCGCGCAAAGCGGCTTGAGCGGGCGCTCGATACGCCTGCAAGGATTTATTACAAGTACGAAGGCGTGAGCCCGGCGGGAAGCCATAAGCCCAACACCGCCGTCGCCCAGGCGTTCTACAACAAGGAAGCCGGCGTGAAGCGCCTCACCACCGAGACCGGCGCTGGGCAATGGGGCTCATCCCTTGCCTTCGCCGGCGCGCTCTTCGGCCTCGAAGTCAAGGTGTTCATGGTGAAGGTGAGCTTCCAGCAGAAGCCCTATCGCCGCGCGCTCATGGAATCCTGGGGAGCCGGATGCGTGGCGAGCCCGAGCAGCGAAACCGAGGCCGGCCGGCGCATCCTTGCCGAGCAGCCGGACTCGACGGGGAGTCTCGGCATCGCCATCAGCGAAGCCGTCGAGATCGCGGCCCAGCGCGCCGACACCAAATACGCGCTCGGCAGCGTGCTCAACCACGTCCTGCTGCATCAGACGGTCATCGGCGACGAGGCCCTTCGTCAACTCGAGATGGCGGACGACTATCCGGACATCGTCATCGGCTGCACGGGTGGGGGCAGCAATTTCGCGGGCATCGCCTTTCCCTTCCTGGGCGCCCAGCTTCGCGGCGGACGGAAAGTGCGGGCGATCGCGGTCGAGCCGGCCGCCTGCCCGACCCTCACTCGCGGGAAATATGCCTATGATTACGGCGATACGGGGCATCTCACGCCGCTCGTCAAGATGCACACCTTGGGCTCGGGATTCGTGCCACCGGGATTCCACGCCGGTGGACTGCGCTATCACGGCATGGCGCCTTTGGTGAGCCTCGTCCAGGAGCTTGGGCTCATCGAATCCCGCGCCTATCACCAGAAGGCCTGTTTCGAGGCAGGCCTCACTTTCGCACGGACGGAAGGCGTCTTACCCGCACCGGAAGCGAATCACGCGGTCAAGGCCGCCATCGACGAGGCCCTGCGCTGTAAGGAGGACGGTGCAAGCCGCACGATCCTCTTCAATCTCAGCGGTCACGGCCATTTCGACATGCAGGCCTATATGGACTATTTCGCCGGCAAGCTCGAGGACCGCGACTACGATGCCGCGGCGCTCACGAAGGCTCTGGCCGCCCTGCCGCAAGTCGCCGCCGAGTAGACGCCCGGCGCAACCGATTACATGGCACTGCCGCCCGAGGCGAGGCCGCCGACGCCGCCGCGCTTGCGCGCCGCGAATTTCTCCCGAGGCTTGCCCTTCGCTGATTTCGCCGGCGGTCGTGTGCGCGCGTCGTCGCGGCTCTCGCCGGCGGTTGCGGCCTTTTTGATCTCGGGAATGACGAGATCGAGCCCGTCGAGGGACATCGTCTTATACGACGCGCGGTCGTATTCGGCAGTGTGCGGGTAGGGCCGGCAGCAATCGAAACCGACTTTCGTCCCGATATAGTCCGGAAAACTGGGATTGAGGCCGTGACCGAACACGTTCTCGATGCGGATGATGCCGCGCGCCGGGTCGAGCCGCGTCGTCATCGCCCATTCGACATCGCTCGGGTTGCGGATGTCGACGTCGTCGTCGACGACGGTCACCATCTTGAGCGGCGGGAAGGCGGCGAAGGCCGCCATGATCGCTTGCTTCGACCAGCCGGTCCGCTTCTGCGCGATCTGCACGACGGCGTGGTAGAAGCCGCAGCCGCCATGGGTGAAATAGACGTCCCTGACGCCAGGCACCTGCCGCTGCAGCAGCGCCAGCACATTGGCCTCGCCGAGGAGCCCCACCGAATTCCACACCTCAACGCCGGAGAGGATCGTGTGGAACACGGGCCGCTCGCGGTGGTGGATCGCGCGAACATGCACCACGGGTCGCGGCGCCCGCTTCGCGTAATATCCCGTGACCTCGGCGAACGGCCCCTCGTCCGCGTTCTCGCCGGGAACCATCTCGCATTCGAGCGCGTACATCGCGTTCGCTACGACATGGACGGGCAGCACCTTGCCCTGCACGAGCTCGAGCGGCGCGCCGTGGAACTCGCTGGCGATCCCCAGCTCGTCCGTATCGGCCGGCGCCGCCTCGGCGGGTGTCGCGGCGGCGAAGTGAAGGCCGGGCCCGACGCCGATATTGAGCGAGAACGGCAAGGATTCGCCGCGCGCCGCCGCCTTGGCGAGATAGAGCTCGAGATGCCGACCCGCATCGATATTGACGTGCAGCGTCTTCTTGTCCTGGACCATGAAGCGCTGGATGGACGCGTTGCGAACGCCATTCTCGGGATCGATGGCGATGACCACCCCGGCGTCGAAATAGGGACCGCCATCCTTGAGGGCGTGGATTGGGATCGGCATCCTCGCGAGATCGACGCCTTTCTCGCTGACCTCGAAGACGGAGCCGCTCCCGACCATGACCGGCGGCACCGGGCGCTGCTGCCATGCCTTGATGCAGCCGGCGACGAATTGGGGAAGCGCCGCCTCTTCGCACTGCAGCAAGTCGCCGAGCAAGGCGCGCGACCAATAGAGGCCGGTGAATACCGGTGCGTCGTGACCCTTGACGCGCTCGAACAGAACCGCGCGCGGGCCGCCTTCGAGCCTCGCTGCGATGCCCGCAAGGTCGTGCTTGGGGTCCACCTCGGAGCGCACATGCACAAGGCGCCCCATCGCATCGAGCGCCTCGATAATCGTCGCGAGATCGCTGATCTGATTGCCCGCCATCCGCTTTCCCTTCCCCGTTCGAGCCCCGCCGCGCAGCGGGACCGCCTGCCGGCGACGCAGCAATGGGCCGCCTAGCGACGCCCTCGTCTCGCCGCTCGCCGATGCTTCACGCCGTCGGGGCTCTTCTCGCCCCAGCGCTTGACGACCCCCAAGTCGATGTCGAAGAGATCGAGGGCGCGGCCGACCGACTGGTTGATTATATCGTCGACCGTCTCGGGCCCAATGTAAAAGGCGGGAATGGGTGGGGCCACGACGGCACCCATTTCCGATACCGCCGCCATGGTGCGCAGATGTCCGGTGTGCAACGGGGTCTCGCGCAGCATCAGCACCAGCCGCCGCCGCTCCTTGAGCACCACGTCGGCGGCGCGCGTCAGCAACGTCGAGGTGACCCCGCTCGCGATCTCGGAGAGGGAGCGGATGGAGCAGGGGGCGACGAGCATCCCCAGGGTCTTGAAGGAGCCGCTCGAAATCGCGGCGCCGATATCGTGGATGGGATGCACCACATCGGCGAGGGCCTGGACCTCCGCCACTTTGAGGTTCGTCTCATAGGCGAGGGTCACCTCCGCCGAGCGGGTCATGACGAGATGGGTCTCCACCCCGCTGCCCTTGAGAAGCTCGAGCGCGCGCACGCCATAGATGACTCCCGAAGCGCCGCTGATGCCGATGATGAGCCGCCGAGGTGCCGCCACGCCCACTCCCCCTCTTTCGCGCCGTCCCGCCCGCGCCGCGCGCCACGATAAAGGCCGATCGGAGGCTAGGCAATGGCCGGCGCCGATCAGAACGCCGCTTCGGCGAGCTCCATCACGGGCTTCTTCCCAGCCATCAGGGTCGCGAAGAGGGTGCCGCTTTGAGGCAGGAGGCGCGCCATGAAGAAGCGCGCCGTGGCAAGCTTCGCGACATAGAACGCCTCGTCGTCCCCGGCCCCCGCGGCGAGCCGGGCCAGGGCCGTCTTCGCCATCAGCGCCCACATATAGCCGAGCGCCGTCAGCCCGAAGAGCTTGAGATAGTCGCTCGCGGCCGCCCCCGCCTCCTCCGGATCGCGCAACCCCTGCTCGGCGACCCAGGCGGTCGCCTGCTGCAGGCGACCCAGGGCCTTGGCGAGAGGCAGCACGAACTCGGCCAGCTTCGGGTCCGACTGGTGCGCCTCGATGAAGGCGAGGACGGGATGGAAGAAGCGGCGCAGGGAGCGGCCCATATGGGACGGCAGCTTGCGCCCGACAAGGTCGAGCGCCTGGATGCCGTTGGCGCCCTCGTAGATCTGGGTGATGCGCGCATCGCGCACAAGCTGCTCGACGCCGTTCTCCCGGATATAGCCGTGCCCCCCATAGGTCTGGACCGCGAGATTGGCCGCCTCGAAGCCGAGATCGGTGAAGCAGGCCTTGATGACCGGCGTCATCAAGGCAACGAGATCGGCGGCGGCTTCGCGCTCCTCGGGGTCGGGGTGCTTCGCCTCCTTGTCGATCTCGATGCCGATCCAATAGGCGAGCGCCCGCGCCGCCTCGACCTGCGCGCGCATGGTGAGGAGCATGCGGCGCACGTCGGGATGCACGATGATGGGATCGGCCGGCTTGTCCGCCTGTCTGGCGCCGGAAAGGGCGCGGCCTTGCAGGCGGTCCCTCGCGTAGGCGACGGCGCTTTGATAAGCGGTTTCGGCGATCCCCAGGCCCTGAATGCCGACGCCGAGGCGCGCCGCGTTCATCATCACGAACATGCAGCGCATGCCCTTGTTGGGCTCGCCCACCAGCCAGCCGGTGGCCTCGTCGAAGTTCATGACGCAGGTGGCCGAAGCCTTGATGCCCATCTTGTGCTCGATCGAGCCGCAGCGGACGCCGTTGCGCGCACCAGGCGCGCCATTGGCGTCAGGCAGGAATTTCGGTACGAGAAAGAGGCTGATGCCTTTTGTTCCCGCCGGCGCGCCGGGAAGCCGCGCAAGCACGAGATGGAGGATGTTCTCGGTAAGATCGTGCTCGCCGGCGGAGATGAAGATCTTGGTGCCGGTGATCTTGTAGGCGCCGTCGGCCGCGGGCTCCGCACGGGTGCGGATCAGCCCGAGATCGGTGCCGCATTGGGGCTCAGTGAGGCACATCGTGCCAGACCATGCGCCCGAGGCGAGCTTGGGCAGATAAAGCGATTTGAGGGCCGGCGAGGCGTTCGCCTCGATGGCGTTGTAGGCGCCGATGCTGAGCCCCGGATACATGCCGAAGGAAAGATTGGCGGAGGAGATCATCTCCTCGGCCGCGAGGTTGATCACCTTCGGCAGCCCCTGCCCGCCATATTCGGGCGCGCAGGAAAGCGCCGTCCAGCCGCCCTCGACGAAGAGCTTGTAGGCCTCCTTGAAGCCCTTGGGCGTGCGCACCACGCCGTTCTCATAGGCGCAGCCTTCCTCATCGCCGCTGCGGTTCAAGGGGAAGAGCTCGTTCTCGCAGAGCTTGGCACCTTCCTCCAAGATCGCATCGATGACATCGGGTGTTGCGTCCTCATAGCCGGGCAGCTTTGCGAGCTGCGCGACGTCGAAGAGCTCGTTGAGCACGAAACGGATCTCGCGCAAGGGTGCCTTGTAGATGGCCATGGCTAGTTCCTCAGCGGCTTGCCGGTCTCGAGCATATGCTCGATGCGGGCGAGAGTGCCCTCGGTGCGGATCAGCGCCATGAAGGCCTGCCGCTCGAGCTTGGTGAGGTCGTCCTCGCCGATGGTTTCGGTGATGTCGGTCTTGCCGCCCGATAGCACCGTCGCGAGCTGCTCGGAGACGGTGACGTCATGAGGCGTCGCCTTGCCGAGACGCCGGAATCCGTCGAGGGCAAGCTCCAGCGCCGCCTTCGCCGTCGGCCCCGGCAGGCGGAGCTCGGCAGGCGGCTGCGGCGGCTTGTAGCGCTTGGCGAGCTTGAGCGCCTTGGCCTTGGCGTCGGCGAGCAGGCGATCGCGATTCATGGTGATGGCGTCCTCCTCGCGCAGGAGCAGCATCTCCTTCGCCTCGAAGGCGGATTTGGCGACTTGCGCGGTGCCGATCATCTCGAACGCCTTAGCGATTGCCGGCATCGGGCCGCCGGGGCGGCGCTTGTTGGCGAGCCAGCGCGTCAGCACCTCCTTGCAGCCGCCCCAGCCCGGAACGAGGCCGACGCCGACCTCGACCAGGCCCATATAGGTCTCGGCATGGGCCTGGACGGCGCTCGAATGGAGCAGGATCTCGCAGCCGCCGCCGAGCGCCATCCCGGACGGCGCGCCAACCACGGGAAAGGGCGCATATTTGAGGGCCTTGTAGGTCTGCTGCCCCTTGGCGACCTGCTCCTCGATCATGGGCCAAAGCGCGATATTCGCGGCGAACAGCACGAGCCCGATATTGGCGCCGACGGAGAAGTTGTCGGCGTCGTTATGGATGACGAGAGCCTTGTAGCTCGCCTTCACCAGCTTGATCGCCCTCTGGATCATGTCGAGGATGTCGGGATCCATGGCGTTCATCTTGCTGTGGAACTCGAGGCAGACGACGCCGTCGCCGATATCCCAAAGCGACGCCGAGGCGTTCTTCGCCAGAGGCTGGCTTGCGCGCTTGACATCGGCGAGCAGCAGGACGCCGGGCGGCCGCACGAGCTCGGCATAGTCGCCGCCGGTGGTGAAATGGAAGAGCTTGCCGCCCTCGACCTTGTAGAAGGGCCGGCCCGCGACGGCCTCGAGCAGCGGCGGCACCGCGAGGCCGCTCGCGCGCAGCTTGTCGGCGAACCAGCCCGTGCCGAGCTGGTCGATCAGCTCGAAGGGGCCGTAGCGCCAGGCATAGCCGAGCCGCATGGCCTCGTCGACCGCCGGAATCGTATCGGCGATCTCGGGCACCAGGGCGGCGGCATAAGCGAGAGTCTCGCCAAGCACGCGCCAGGCGTATTGGCCGCCCCTGTCGGAATGCTCGACGAGAGCGCGGAGCCCGCCTTTGCGCGCCGCCGCCACGCTGTCGAGCCGCGCCGCGACGGAGGGCGCATAGGTCCCGGTCGCAAGATTTAGAGACTCCTTGATGCGGCCGCCATCCGCGGCCTTGGCGAGGCGATAGAATCCGCCTTTGCCTTTGCGGCCGGTATAGCCGTCCGCGATCATCTTCTTGATGAGTGGAATCTCCTTGAAGACGCGGCGATAGGCGTCGCCCTCGGGAAGCGTCGCCAGCATGCTCGCGGCGACATGGGGCATCAGGTCGATGCCGACGAGATCCATGAGGCCGAAGACGCCGGTCTTGGGCACGCCCATGGGGCGGCCAATCACGGCGTCCGCCTCCTCGACCGTGAGGCCCATGTCGAAGGCGCCGGCGATCGCCACTTGGAGCCACAGCGTGCCGATGCGGTTGGCGATGAAGCCGGGCGTATCCTTGCAGCGGACGACGCCCTTGCCCAGGCGCTCATCGGCGAATTTCGAGATCGCATCCACCGCCGCCTTGCGCGTCGCCGGTCCGGCGACGATCTCGAGCAGGCGCATATAGCGCGGCGGATTGAAGAAATGCGTGATGAGGAAATCCTTGGCAAAGGATCTCGGGAGCCCTTCGGTGAGCGCCTTCAAGGGAATCGTCGAGGTGTTCGAGGACACCGCCGACCCTTTCTTCCGCACGCTTTCGAGCCGGGCATAGAGATCGCGCTTGACCTGCGGATTCTCGACCACGGCCTCGACGATCCAGTCCACCTCGCTGAGCTTGCCGAGATGATCCTCGACGTTCCCGGGCGTGACCAGCTTCGCCGCCGCCTTGGACATGAAGGGGGCGGGATCGGCCTTGCGCATGCGCTCGATTGCGCCTTCCGCCAGCGTGTTGCGGTTGTTGGCCCCGGCCGGAACGATGTCGAGGAGAAGGACGGGAATCCCCGCATTGGCGATATGGGCGGCGATGCCGCTCCCCATCACGCCGGCGCCGATGACGGCGGCCCTCTCGATCTTCATCAAAGCGCCTCCAGCACCGTGGCGATGCCCTGGCCGCCGCCGATGCACATGGTCGCGAGCGCGTAGCGCTTGCCTTCGCGCTTGAGGAGCTGCGCTGCCTTGCCGGTGATGCGCGCGCCGGTCGCCCCGAGCGGATGGCCGAGAGCGATCGCGCCGCCGTCGAGATTGAGCTTGCTCCGGTCGATGCCGAGGTCGCGGATGCAGGCGAGCGATTGGGAGGCGAAGGCCTCGTTGAGCTCGACGATATCGATGTCTTTCATTTCAAGGCCCGCGCGCTTGAGCGCCTTTCGGGTGGCGCCGACGGGGCCGATGCCCATGATCTCCGGCGCGCAGCCGACGACCCCGATGCTCTTGAGCCGCGCAAGGGGGGCGAGCCCCTTTCGCTGCGCATAATCCTCGGTGCAGACGAGCGTCGCCGACGCGCCGTCGGTGAGCGGCGAGGAGGTCCCCGCCGTCACCGAGCCTTGCGCATCGAAAGCCGGCTTGAGGCCGGCCAGGATCTCCGCCGTCGTGTCGGGGCGAAGGCAGCCGTCCTTGTCGATCGTCTTGCCGTCATGCTTGATCGGAACGATCTCCTCGGCGAGCTTGCCCGCCTCCTGCGCGGCGGCCGCCTTGCGCTGGCTCTCGACCGCGAAGGCCTCCTGGTCGGCGCGGGTGATCTGGTATTTCTGTGCGACGTTCTCCGCCGTGATCCCCATCGAGACGTAGGCCTGCGGGTAGTCCTTCATGAGACCGGGATGGGGCATCGGATTGAACCCCGGAATTGGCACCCGCGTCATCGATTCCACGCCGGCGCAGATGAAGGCTTCGCCGGCGCCGAGCTGAATGGCGCCGGCCGCCATGTGGATCGCCTGCATCGACGAGCCGCAGAAGCGGTTGACCGTGGTGCCGGCGACCGAGAGCGGCAGATGGGCGAGGAACTCGATCAGCCTGGCGACGTTCAGCCCCTGCTCGGCTTCGGGGAAGGCGCAGCCGACGATGACGTCCTCGATGTCGGCAGGGTCGATCTTGGTGCGCGCAAGCAGGCCCTCGATCACCTGCGCCGCCATCTCGTCGGGCCGGACCTTGGCGAGCTCGCCCCGGCCGGCGAGGTGGAACGGCGACCGAGCATACCCCGCGATGACCACGTTCTCCATCGAGCTTGCCTCCTTCCTGCCCCTCGGGGCCTCGAGCGATCATAGATGCGATCTTGGCGCGTCGGCAGACGTCAGGGATTGCCTGGATGCGGCGCGCGCGACTGGTCTTCGGCAAGGAGGTCCTTCTTGAGGATCTTGCCGACTGCTGATTTCGGCAGTGAATCGCGAAACTCAAAAAGCTTCGGCATCTCGATCGGCGAGAGCTTGTCCTTGAGGAAGGTCTCGAGCGTCGCCGCATCCAGTGCCGCGCCTTTGCGTCTCACTACGAAGGCCTTGACGGTCTGGCCGCGATAGCTATCGGGCACGCCGACCACCGCCGCCTCGGCCACGGCTGGATGGAGATAGATCGCCTCCTCGACATTGCGCGGAAATATCTTGTAGCCGCCGGCGATGATCACCTCCTTGAGACGATCGACGATATAGAAATAGCCGTCGTCGTCCATGTAGCCGACATCGCCCGTATGGAACCAGCCATCGGTCATGTCGCGGGCATTCGCCTCCGGGTGGTTCCAATAGCCGGTCATCACCTGGGGACCGCGCACCCAAAGCTCGCCGCGCTCGCCGGGGGGAAGCGTCCGGTGCTGCTCGTCCAGCGAGACGATGCGCACCTCCGTGCCCGGCAAAGGCAATCCGATCGAGCCGGGCTTGTTGATGCCCCCCACGGGATTGCAGCAGACCACGGGCGAGGTCTCGCTGAGCCCATACCCCTCGACGAGCTTGCAGCCGGCCCGCGCCTCGAAATTGCGCTTCACCTCGAGGGGCAGCGGCGCGCCTCCCGAGATGCACAGCTTGAGCGAGGAGAGATCGTATTTGGCGAGGCCCGGATAGGTATTGATGGCGGTATAGATCGTGGGCACGCCGGGAAACAGGGTCGGGCGCTTGCGATGGATCGTCCTCAGCACCTGCGCGAGCTCGAAGCGCGGAAGCAGGATGATCAGCCCGCCCATGCGCAGTGGCGTGTTCATGACCGCCGTCATGGCGAAGACGTGGAAAAGGGGGATGACGCCCAAGGTGCGCTCGCGCCCCCGCTCGGCTTCCGGGAACCACACCTCGTTCTGGATCACGTTCGCCCAGAGATTGTAGTGAGTAAGCGAAGCGCCCTTGGGAATGCCGGTCGTGCCGCCCGTGTATTGCAGCACGGCGATATCGCGGCGGGGATCGATGTCCGGCGCCCGGACGCTGCCGTCATTCGCCATCAGGCGGGCAAAGGAGACGTGCCGGTCATCCCAAGCGACCTTGGCAATCGCGCCGCGCTTGAGCAGGCGAAAGAGCAGATTCTTCGGGAATGGCAGGATTTCCGCCATGGCCGCGACGACCACGCACTTGAGCTGCGACTGGCGAAGCGCCGACGCGATCTTGTCATAGGTGACCTTGAGGTCGAGCGTGACCATGAGATCGGTGCGGGAGTCGTCGATCTGATGCACGAGCTCCCGCGGCGCATAAAGCGGATTGTAATTGACGATCGTCCCGCCTGCCTTGAGGACGCCGAAATAAGAGATCACCGAATAGGGGCAATTGGGCAGGAAGAGGCCGACCTTCACACCCGGCCCGACGCCGAGCGCCTGAAAGCCGCATGCCGCGCGCTTCACCAGCCCGCCGAGCTCCCGATAGGTGTAGGTGCGGTCGAGAAAATCGATGGCGGGACGCTCGGGGAAGGCGGCGACGGCTTCGTCCAGCAGGGAGTCGAGCGGCTTCTCGGGGATGGTGATCTCGGCAGGGACGCCGGCCGGATAGGCCTTCGCCCAGGGAAACGCCGTCTGCTGCGAATCGCCACTCATTGCCCCTCACCGTCGACCGGCTCTGTCCCGAGGCTATGCTGTCGCCTGCTCCCGCATATTCTATGCCGAGCCCGGCGGATCATCGAGCCCGAAGCGACGCGGCGGCGCGCCGCGCAATCTCAGAACGTGTATTTGAAGCCGACGGCGAAAATATTCACCTCAGCGGAATAGGTTCCGCTGACATTGCCCTGCGTGGCGCTCGTCAGGTTCACGGCGCCGTCCGTGAGCGCGAAGATGTGCGTATAGGCCGCATCCAGCGACAGATTGTCGATGAGATGCAGGTTGTAGCCGACGGAGAGCCAGAAGCGGTCGGTATCGGGAATGCGCAGATCCCGTGTCGAGGATTTCGTCGGCGTGGGATCATAGGCCACCCCGAGGCGGAGCTTCGCCTTGTCGGTCGCCTTGTAGGTCACGCCCAGCGCCTCGCGGAAGGTATCGTGCCATGACTCGGGGATGACGATGGGGGGCTGGACCGGGTTGTCGAAGCCGACGGAAAGCGCCTGAAAGCGATCCCAATGAGTCCAGGTGACGTCGCCCAGGAGGGTCCATTTCGAGTCCAGCTCCTGCGCCACCGCGGCGCTCACGGTCTCGGGCAGGTTGATCGACGCGTGGGCGCCGCCGCTTTGGAAGGCCGTATTGCCGATGAGAGCCTGGAACGTCCGGATTGCCGTCGGCGCCGACCAGTGCGCCTGCCCATCGAAGCCGAGATGGACGGGGGAGCGATAGCTGAGGCCGAGCCGTGTATGATCGAGCGGCTGCAGCATGATGCCGGCGTTCCAGCCGAAACCGACGGTGTTCGCCTGGAGCTTGAGCTGCCCGTCCTGGGATTGGGGGGTAAAGCCGCCGGCGGCGAAAATGGTCCCGAAATCGACCGCGTTGCTCAAGAAGACATCCGAGTACATGATGTCCAGGCCGGCGCCCACCGAGATCCAATCGGCCATCTTATACGAGACCGAGGGATTGAAATTGAGCGTCCTGAGATTGCTCTCCTCGGCGTAATAGCGGCCGATCCAGTTCTCGCCGTAATCGGTCTCGAGACCAAAGGGTGATTCGATGCCGAACCCCACCCTCGCGCGGTCGCCAAGGGGCGCCATCACGTAAAAGTTCGGAATGAACGCCGTCGAGCCGCCGTCCACGCTCTGGGGCCCGGTCAGCGGGGCGCCGCCGGCGGTCGTCGCCTTCGTCGGGTGGAGCGTGAGGCTCGGCAGAATGATCTGGACACCGGCTTCGGTCTGATAGCCGCTCAGGTTGCTCATCCCGGCCGGATTGAAGAAGATGGTGGAGGCGTCCTCAGCCGCCGCCGCGGCACCGGCAAAGGCATTGCCTTGGCCGCTCGGGCTCTGATCGAAGAGCTGGAAGCCGGATGCTTGCACGTTCTCGGCGAAGCCGAGGACGAGAAGCGCCGCACCGATTGGAATCGCCGATCTGCCCAGGCGCTTCCCCATTTTCCAGCTCCCCTCTTCTTACGGCGGCGCCATCGATTCGCGGCGTTCGGGCGCAGCCAATTTGGTTAATTGCTTTACCACAAGAGCGTGATAAAGCCAAATCATAAACCACCTGTTAACGCCGCTGCCGGCGCGATTCCTCGTTGTGGAAGAGCCCCTTAGCTTCTGCCGCTTTCGGACATGCAGCGTTTGTGGGCGGTCGGGCCTCATGCTAAATAAGCGGCATGAGCGATCCCTCCCCCTTCGGTTCCGGGGCGACCGCCCTCGTAACCGGCGCTTCGAGCGGCTTCGGCGAAGCCATCGCCGTTCACCTCGCGGCACGCGGCGTCCGCATCATCGCCACTGCACGCCACCGCGAGCGCCTCGATAAGCTCGCCGCGAAAATCGGCCGGGATTTCCATGCGCTCTCGCTGGACGTCACCGATCCCGCCGCCGCGGACGGCATCATGGATCGCCTTCCTCCGAACTGGCGGGAGATCGACATTCTCGTCAACAATGCGGGGTCGGATGTCGGCGGCCGTCAGCGCTTTGATGTGGGCGCTGCCGGGGATTGGGCCAGCACGATCGAGACGAATGTGACCGGGCTCTTGCGGGTCACCCGCGCCGTGCTGCCGGGCATGATCGCGCGGGGACGCGGCCACATCGTCAATATTGGCTCGATCGCGGCGATCCGGCCCATGGCCGGTCTTGCGGCCTATGGCGCCAGCAAGGCCGCGGTGCACGCCTTCAGCGACGCCCTGCGCATGGAGCTCAAAGGCACGCCCGTGCGGGTGACGGAGATTCTGCCGGGGACGGCGCGCACCGGCTTCGCCGCGGCGCGCTGGCGCGGCGACGAGAAGCAGGCCGAGGCCTTCTATGCCGGGTTCAAGAGCCTGCTCACGGCCGAGGACGTCGCACGAACCGTGATTTTCGCGCTGGAGCAGCCGCCCCATGTGGTGATCGCCGAGCTCGTGGTGCTTCCGACCTCCCAGGCGTAAGCCTCGCCGCGCGCATCGCGGAGCGTTCCGGAGACAATGGCGCGCCGCCATTTCTTCGGATAGGCTGCAAGCGAATGGGAACCCTGTCCGTCCGTCCGGCCTTCACGTCGGAGAGGCGGAGCGGGGCTGGAGTCAATCATGAGGAAGACATCGTTTTTGACGGCCGTGCTCGTGCTCGGGCTCGCTCCCCTCGCCTGGGCGCAAACGTCCCAGCCGGCTATCGGCACGATCACGGCGCGCTCCTATTCGCCTCTGCCGGCCGGCGCGGCGATCGTGGTCCAACCGGCCGACGACACCGATCAGAGCCAGCGTCTTAAAGGCGATATCGAAGCGGCGCTGCGGGCGCATGGCTACAGGGTGGTGAATGATGGACCGCTCGTGCTCGAATTCTATTCGAGCGAAGTGCAGGGGGCCGAGGCCATCGAGAAGCCGGGAAGCCGCCGCCTCAATCAGGGATCGCTTCCCCCGATCGACAAGCCGATTCCGCGTGCCGATCAAAGTTCCGGCACAGGTCTTCTCTCGGGCCTCAATCAAGGATTGTTCGGCACCACCGAGGAGGAGAGCGCGAGCAGAACCGGCAAGCCCGCAGAGCCGCGCCAGGTGCATCTCTCGATCATGCTCAACGACAATCAGGCCGCCCAGCGCGTCTGGCAGGGCAGCGCGAGCGGAGAGCTCCGACAGCCGGACTCCTTCGCCGCGACCCAGTCCTTGGTGCCCTTCCTGCTGAGCAAGCTCGGGACCACGGTCGGCATGGAACGGTTCGACATGCCGTGAGCGGAAGCAGCGGCATGGGCGGAGCGACTAAAGGCGCGTGATGCGGTCGGGCTCGCGCTTGAGGGAGCGTCGGCAAATGTCGAGAGCTTGCGCCTCCGCCTCCTCCGCGCTCCGCAGCGGCTGACTCATCGCCGCGCGCTTGCCATCCTGCCAGAGCGACCACATGAAATCCGTGCGGCCGTCCCGCTGGATCCAGCGTTCGATGATAACCTCGAGCATCCCCGCCTGCCTTTCCGATCGCCGGCCACGGAATCTTGGCGGTGGCGCCGGAGCGGGTCAATCCCTCGGATTTCGCGAGCGTCGCGCTCCCACGGAGCTCGTGCCGGCGTGGCGGCTGCGATGACGGAAACGGGATATTTGGCGCCCGAGGGCTTCGAGGCGGAGCTCGCGACCGAGCTGGGCGAGGTCTCGACGCGTTACGGACGTCTCCTGTTGGCGCCCGGCCCACCGCGAATGGCAGCCTGGGCGCAAAACATATGGTACGAGCCACGCGCCATCACGATCGGCTCGATCGCCGACGGCGCGCGCGCTCTTCGCGCCATCCAACGCAATTGGGCGCTCTATGATTTTCGTCTCCATCGTCGGGCGAAGCTCATCCAAGCCAGGCTGCCCCATGTCGCCGCCAAGCCGCTCGCCTTCCCGGCCGAACCGCCGCGCGCGCTGCTCGGCTCCTGGACTCTGCTCGACGAGCGCACCATCCTCGCGGCCCCCCGCTGCGCAAGCGCCTTTCCTCATGGCGAGGTGCGCTTTGTCGAGGACAAGGAGAATCCGCCCAACCGCGCCTATCTCAAGCTGTGGGAGCTGTTCACCCTGATGGGCACGCAGCCGGAGCCGCAAGACCTTTGTCTCGATCTCGGCGCCAGCCCCGGCGGCTGGACCTGGGTTCTACAGGGATTGGGAGCGCGCGTCCTCAGCGTGGACAAAGCGCCGCTTGCGGCCGAGGTGGCATCGCTTCCGCGCGTCGATTACCGCGCGGTCAGCGCCTTCGCGCTCGATCCCGCGGCCGTTCCGCCCGTGGATTGGCTGTTCTCGGATATCGTCTGCTATCCCGCGCGGCTCCTGCGCCTCGTCCACCGCTGGCTCGAGTCCGGCCGCGCGAGGCGCTTTGTCTGCACGATCAAGTTTCAGGGCGAGACCGATCATGCCGCCGCGCGTGCCTTCGCCGCGATACCGGGATCTCGCCTCGTCCATCTTTTCCACAACAAGCACGAGCTGACCTGGGTGAGGCTCGCGTAAGCCGCGGCATGGAGTATGCGAGGGCCTACCCCTTCGCCGCCGCAGCAAGGCCGCGGTCGAGATCCTCGATCAGGTCGTCGACGTCCTCGAGCCCGACGGAGAGCCGCACCATGCCGTCGCCGATCCCCATGCGCGCCCGCTCGTCGGGGCCGACCGCCCGGTGCGTCGTCGTCGCCGGATGGGTGACGAGCGATTTGGCATCGCCGAGATTGTTGGAGATGTCGATGAGCTCGAGCCGGTCGAGAAAGCGGAACGCGGCCTTTTTCCCGCCCTTGATCTCGAAGCTCACGATGGTGCCGGGGCCGGTCATCTGGCGCCTGGCAAGCCGATATTGCGGATGGCTTTTGTGGCCGGGGAAGATGACCCGCGAGACGCCTTTGTGCGCGGCGAGAAAATCCGCGATCCGCGTCGCGTTCCGGCAATGGCGTTCGACACGCAGCTCGAGGGTCTCGAGCCCTTTCAGCATCACCCAGGCGTTGAACGGGCTCATCGCGGGGCCGGTGTGGCGCATGAAGGGCAGCAGATGGTCAGCGTAGAATTTGCGCGACGACAGCACGGCGCCGCCAAGAGCGCGGCCCTGCCCGTCGATATGCTTGGTCGCCGAATAGACGACGATATCGGCGCCGAGCGCGAGCGGCCGCTGCAATACGGGCGTCGAGAAGACGTTGTCCACGATCACCGAGGCCCCCGCCGCGTGCGCGAGCTTCGAGACCGCCGCAATATCGATCAGCTCGAGGGCGGGATTCGACGGCGTCTCGAAGAACACGGCGGCAGCGCCCGGCCGGAGCGCTTCGCGCCACTGCGCAAGGTCCGGGCCATCCACCAGCATGGTCTCAATGCCCCAGCGGGGCAGGATCTGGGCAATGATGTAGTGGCAGGAGCCGAACAGCGCCCGAGCGGCCACAACCCGCTGTCCGGCGCGGAGCTGGCAGGCGAGTGCGGCAAACACCGCGGCCATGCCGCTTGCCGTGGCGAAGCAGGCCTCCGCACCCTCCAGGAGCGCCAGGCGCCGCTCGAAGGTCGCGACGGTCGGATTGCCATAGCGGGAGTAGATGAAGCCGTCCGCCTCTCCCTTGAAGCGGGCTTCGGCCTCTTCGGCGCTGGCGTAGACGAAGCCGGAGGTCAGATAGATCGCTTCGCTCGTCTCCCCGTGGCCGGAGCGCTCGACGCCGCCCCGCACGAGCTGGGTTTGCGGCCGCAAGGAGCGCCGCCCGGAATGCCTTTTTCCCATCGCTTTACTCGAGATTGATATTATGTGTGACCGAGATGCCGTTATTCGGGCCGCACGCGGCCTTCGCGCGAGCCAAGCGGCGAGTCCCGGACCGGCCTTGAATTCCCGCGCATGGCGGCTCCCCCTCGCAAATCATGCGACGCGGCCTTCGAGGTTGGAGCGGGAACAAAAAGCCCGCCGCAGCCGTGCTGGGCGGGATCGCCCAACGCTTTAGCCGCACTTATTAAGCGCCCGCAAGCTGTTGCTCAAATCGGCGCTACCCCGGATACTCGATGATCCGGGATGTCATGTCAACAGCATCGGCCGATTATCCTATCTCGGCGACAACGCCCATCCGGCACTGTCCGTCGCAGGGCTTATTCCTGGAACCACGGCAGGCCGGATGCCTTCCACCCCGCCTGCCGCCCGCGATGGCCTTCGGCATCTTTCGGCCCCTCGAACCCGTCGGCGATGTTGTAGCAGCGGCGGTAGCCGCGCTGGGTAAGCGCGATAGCGGCGGCGCGAGAGCGCGCACCGGAGCGGCAGAGGAAGAATATGGGCGCATCCTTGTCGATGCCCCGCGCCTCCAGCTCGCTCACGAAGCGGGGATTGAGCGCGAGATCGGGATAGGCCTGCCACTCGAGATAGATTGCCTCCTTGCCGAGCGGCCGGAGGTCTGGCGCGCCGACATAGCGCCATTCGGGTTTTGTGCGCACGTCGACGAGGACGGCCTTGGCGTCCCGCTCGAGGATTTGCCAGGCGTGTGACGCATCAACATCGCCGGCATAGGCCTGAGTTTGCTCTGACATGTTCACTACCTCCACTGCGAGCCGCTCGGCTGCCCACGCGGCGGCGGACGAGCGGTGCCTTGACGCGAAGGGGGACACTGATCTCCCGGGCGAGGACGGGTGTCAACCTCGATTTCACGGCGGAGGGCGCGAGCGCAGGCTCGCTTCGGGATCGCGGCGGCGACCTCAGGCGGTCCGCGCCGAGCCGATATTGCCCTTGGCCGAGCCGTCGTCCTGGGGCTGGGGCTGGTGCCGCTGCGTCGCCGCCATCCGTCGGGCGGCCCGCCGCGGCAGATGGCGGCGCTTCTCGACCTCGCCGCGCTCCTCGGCGCGCGCCTGGAGGAGCGCCTTGTGATAGGCAAGCACCAGCTCGTGCACGTCGACAACGCCCATCATATGCATGCTGGCCTTGTCCCTCACCACGGGCAGATGGCTGCCGACCCGCGCCTCCATGAGCCGGATCGCCCGGCGGGGATCGTCGCTCGCCTCGAGCACGATCGGGCGCGGGGTCGCGAGGTCCGCGGCGACGAGCGGAAGGCCGCCCGGAATGACGCTATCCGCCACCGGCGCGAGATCCGCAACACTGATCACGCCCTTGAGAGCGCCCTCTGCGTCGACGACGAAGACGATCCCGTGCGGCGCCGAGCGCAAGGCCTCGACGACGGCGTCGAGCGGCGCGTCCGGCCGCACCGTCGCATAGGTAGTACGCATGAGGTCGCCGACGGGTGTTGCGCTGAAGATATTGATCTCGCGGCCGCCCTTGAGATTGATGCCGCGATGCTCGAGCTTCCAGACATACATCGAGCGGCCGAAGGTCTCGTTCACGATGAGCGCCGAGATCACCACGGCGATCATCACCGCCATGGTCATCGCGTAGTCTCCCGTCATCTCGAACACGATGAGGATGGTGGTGATGGGGGCGCCGAGGACCGGGCCCGCGACGGCGCCCATGCCGACGAGGGCGTAGGCGCCGTGGCTGGAGGCCAGGTCTGGGAACACCTGCTGGGCGATCAGGCCGAAGGCGCCGCCGGTCATCGCCCCCATGAAGAGCGACGCCGAGAAGTCGCCGCCGCCGAAGCCTGTGCCGATGCAGATGGAGGTGGCGGCAACCTTGGCCACCACCAGCGCGATCATCACCCAGAGCGGGATCGTGCCGAAGAGCGCCTGGTCGATCGAGTCATAGCCGACCCCCAGCACATGCGGAAAGACCAGCGCGATGAGGCCGAGGAGGAAGCCGCCGCCCATGGGGCGGAGCCAGCGCGGGATCTTGAAGCGGTCGACGACCTCCTGAACCATATGGGCGGAGGTCATGAAGGCGACCGAGACCAGGGAGCAGACGAGCCCCAGCAACGCGAAGGCGAAGAACTCCCAGGGGCTGACGATCTGGTATTGCGGCAGAATGAACGAGGGGAAATCGCCGTAATAGAGCCGGCTGATGACGGTGCCGACGACGGAGGCCACCACAAGGGGGGCGAAGGTGCTGAGGGCGTAATTGCCGATCACCACTTCGAGGGCGAAGAACACGCCGGCGATTGGCGCATTGAACGAGGTGGCGACCGCCGAGGCGACGCCGCAGCCGAGGGCGGTGCGCAGCATCGCCGGCGGCAGGCGCATGCGCTGCCCGATCCAGGAGGCGAAGGTGGCCCCGAGATGGATGACGGCACCCTCGCGGCCGACCGAGCCGCCCACCCCGATCGAGGCGGCATTCGCGAAGGCGCCCATGACCGTGGTCTTGAGCGACAGCCGGCTGCCCCTCAGGGCGGCCGCTTCCATGACGTCGGGCACACCGGCGGCCCTTCCCCCCGGCACCAGATAGCGGACGAAGAGACCGATGGCGAGCCCCCCCACAGTGGTCGAGAGCAGAATGCGCCACCACGGGAGTCCGCGAGCGAATTCAAGGACGTGCGGGGAATCGAAGCCGAGGGAGATGAGTTGGATGACGGCATAGGTGCCGCGAAAGGCGATGACGCCGAAGGCCGCCGCTGCGCCGATTGCGATCGCGACGAGAACGAGCAGGAGCCGGTCATCCTCGATCACCCGGCGAAGCCGGATGAATCCGCGGAGGAGGACACGGCGGCTCGGCATGACTTAAGTGCCTCGACACGGGGCGAAGAATAAGCGCCGCGACCCAAACGGCCCCACAGCATCGCCACTCTTCAAGATCCAACACCCGGCGGGAATTCCCACGCGGACGCCCACCGGAACCGACGGATGCCCCGCTCCCCCCATCCTTATCAACGCCGAGGATCGGCCGTCGATCCCGAATATATGCGAAAAGCGGTTTAAAACCTGTTTAAAGAACAACAACGCGGCCTTTTCAAGGCTTCTCTCCGCACTTTCGTCACATTAGAGACCACCCGGCGCCGCCTTACAGTGACCCGCATCACAGGGCTGCGAATTTCGCGAGCGACCTTTTCCGGATGCCCCAAAAAAGAAAAAAGGGGCCGCTCGAAAGCGGCCCCTCGTCGCCGGATCGATCGCGTTTGCGACGGTCAGAAGTCCATGTCGCCCATGCCGCCGGCACCCGGCATTGGCGGGGTCTGCTTCTTCTCGGGCTTCTCGGCGACCATGGCCTCCGTGGTGATAAGGAGGCCGGCAACCGATGCGGCACCCTGGAGGGCGGAGCGCACGACCTTGGTGGGGTCGATGATGCCCGCCTTGAACATGTCGACATATTCGAGGGTCTGGGCGTCGTAGCCCCAGCCCGCGGTCTTGCTCTCCAGCAGCTTGCCGACCACGACGGAGCCGTCGACGCCGGCATTCTCGGCGATCTGGCGCACCGGCGCCTGAAGCGCCTTGCGGACGATCTCGATGCCGTGACGCTGGTCCTCGTTCTCGGCCTTGAGCCCGTCGAGGGTCTTGGCGGCGTAGAGCAAGGCAACCCCGCCGCCCGGCAGGATGCCTTCCTCGACGGCCGCACGGGTCGCGTGCATGGCGTCATCCACGCGGTCCTTGCGCTCCTTCACCTCGACCTCGGTGGCGCCGCCGACGCGGATCACCGCAACGCCGCCCGCGAGCTTGGCCAGCCGCTCCTGCAGCTTCTCGCGGTCGTAGTCGGAGGTCGTCTCCTCGATCTGGGTGCGGATCTGATTGCAGCGCCCCTCGATCTCCTTCTTCTTGCCGGCGCCGTCGACGATGGTGGTCTCCTCTTTCGTGATCACCACGCGCTTGGCGCGGCCGAGCATGTCGATCTTGACGTTCTCGAGCTTGATGCCGAGATCCTCGCTGATGACCTGCCCGTTGGTCAGGATGGCGATGTCCTCGAGCATGGCCTTGCGGCGATCGCCGAAGCCCGGCGCCTTCACCGCCGCCACCTTGAGCCCGCCGCGCAGCTTGTTGACGACGAGCGTGGCGAGGGCCTCGCCCTCGATGTCCTCGGCGACGATGAGGAGCGGCTTGCCCGTCTGCACCACGGTCTCGAGGAGCGGGAGCAGCGGCTGCAGGCCGGAGAGCTTCTTCTCATGGATCAGGATGTAGGGATCCTCGAGCTCCGTCCGCATCTTGTCGACATCGGTCACGAAATAGGGCGAGACGTAGCCGCGGTCGAACTGCATGCCCTCGACCACCTCGAGCTCGGTCGAGAGGGACTTCGCCTCCTCGACCGTGATCACGCCCTCGTTCCCGACCTTCTTCATCGCCTCGGCGATCATGTCGCCGATCTCGCGCTCGCCATTGGCCGAGATGGTGCCGACCTGGGCGATCTCCTCGTTGGTCGAGACTTTCTTCGAGCGCTTCTTGAGCTCCTCGACCACCTTCTCGACGGCGAGATCGATGCCGCGCCGGAGGTCCATCGGGTTCATGCCCGCCGCCACCGCCTTCGCACCCTCGCGCACGATGGCCTGGGCGAGAACGGTGGCCGTCGTGGTGCCGTCGCCCGCGGTGTCGGAGGTCTTGCTCGCGACCTCGCGCAGCATCTGCGCACCCATGTTCTCGAACTTGTCGGGAAGCTCGATCTCCTTGGCGACGGTGACACCGTCCTTGGAGATGCGCGGCGCGCCGAACGACTTGTCGAGCACCACGTTGCGGCCCTTGGGCCCGAGCGTCACCTTCACCGCATTGGCCAGAACGTCGACGCCGCGCAGCAGGCGCGCGCGCGCGTCGGCGGAAAACCTGACTTCCTTCGCTGCCATGGCTGAACCCTTCCCTTACGCCGCCTTACGGGCGGGCTTGGCGCCCTCGATGACGCCCATGATGTCGGATTCCTTCATGATCAACAGCTCCTCACCGTCGATCTTGACCTCGGTGCCCGACCACTTGCCGAACAGAATGCGGTCCCCCGCCTTCACGTCGAGAGGCGTCAACTCGCCCTTCTCGTTGCGCGCGCCCGGCCCCACGGCCAGCACCTCGCCCTCGATGGGCTTCTCCTTCGCGGTATCCGGGATGATGATGCCGCCCGCGGTCTTCTCCTCCTGCTCGACGCGACGTACGAGCACACGGTCGTGTAGCGGCCTAAACTTCATGATCACTCCTCCAACTTTTTGGAATATCTGACGTTTCCCTGTTGGCACTCTCGGCCTTTGAGTGCCAAGCGAAGCAAATTTGGTGCCGTCTCCGCCCTTTTCAAGGGGCGCGGAGGGGAAAATTTGCCGAGGCGCTACTGCGTATTATGTCGGGTATCGTCGGGCATGGACGGAGGAGTGGGCGGATGAGCGCCGATCTTGCCGCAAAGGTCTGCACACCCTGCCAGGGCGGCATTCCGCCCCTCGGCAGGCAGGAAGCGGAAGCCTATATGGCCGAGGCGCCGGGCTGGACGCTGGTCGATGACGGCCGTCGCATCGAGCGGCGCTTCAGCTTCAAGAATTTCAAGGAGGCGCTCGACTTCATCCGGAGAGTGGGCGACCTTGCCGAGGCGGAGCAGCATCACCCCGACGTCAGTTTCGGCTGGGGATACGCCACCGTCTCCTGGCAGACGAAGAAGATCAAGGGCCTCCATGAGAACGACTTCATCATGGCGGCAAAAACGAATCGTCTCGCAGCGAGCTAGTCTCGGACGGTTTCGTGAGCGTCCGGTCCACGCCGCCGCAAAGGGAGCCGCCATGGACGAAACGAAGCTGATCGGCCGCCTGCCCTATCTCGATGTGGAGATCACCCGGCGCGACCTGCCCGAACAGGGCGCCGAGAGCGTCGCCATTCTCCTGAGGGCGGCCCCTTCCTTCTACGATGTCGGGCGCTGGCTGGCGGAGCCGGGGCTCGCCACCCTTTCGACCTTCGCGCGGAACCCGCTCGGCTTCTGGATGGCGATCGCCGGGGCCGCCTGGCAGCCCTGGCTCTCCCTCGCTGCCCAATTCATGCTGCCACCACGGCCGCGGGAATAGTCCCGCCCGGCGCGGGATTATCGCGCAAGCGGCGGGCTATAGACGATCATCAGCCTGAGGGGATCGGGGCCGAGGCTGACCACCTCGTGATCCACCCGCGGTGGAATGCGGATCACCGTCTCCGGCCCGCAGGTCTGCGGCTCGCCGTTGCCCAATGTCACGCGCGCCTGGCCAGCGAGGATATAGATGACCTGGCTTTCTCGCGAATGATGATGCCGCTCGGCTTCGCCGCCCGGGTCGAGCGTGCCCAGGACCAGCTCGAAATGACCGTTGAAGCTCGCCTCGACGAGCAGGACATTCGTCGTGCCGGTATGGCCGGGCGGCTGATAGCGAGGCAGGTCTGCGAGCTTGACGATCTCTCCGCGCAGAGAGCTGGGCTGGAATTTCGATGGCTCGGCCATGGCACTCGCTCCCGGGTAAGGGCCGCAATCGTGCGGCGGCATCGGCTTCAATCAGCGCAATCCGAAATACGCCCGCCGCAAGGCGTCGTTCTCGCGGATCTCGGCGACGCTTCCCGAGAAGCCGATGCGCCCGCCATCCAGCGTATAGACGCGATCGGCGAGGTCGAGGAACTTCACGTTCTGCTCCGCGATCAGCATCGCGAGCCCCTGCCCACGGAAGCGCCGCAACACACGGATGACCTCCTTCACGAAAAGCGGCGACAGGCCGGCCGAGGGCTCGTCCATGACGACGAGGCGGGGACGGCCGGCAAGGGCCTTCGCCACGCCGAGCATCTTGCGCTGGCCGCCCGAGAGGCTGCTCGCAAGGGCCCGGCGCCGCTCGGCAAGCGCCGGGAAGACGCCGTAGAGCGTCGCCATCAGCGCGCGCAGCTCGCCGGCGGGAACGAACTGCCCGCCAATGCGGATATTCTCCTCGACGGAGAGGCCGGGAAAGCAGCCGATCTCCGACATATAGGCGAGCCCCTGCCGCACGCGCAGATCGGTGCGCATATGGGTGACGTCCGTGGCGGCGAGACGGACATCGCCCCGCCAGGCCGGGATCAGGCCCATGATCGCCTTGAGGAGCGTCGTCTTGCCGGCGCCGTTGGCGCCGAGGAGCACGACGGATTCGCCCCGATGCACCGCGATATCGACGCCCCATAGAACCTGCACGCGCCCGTAGCCGGACTCGAGCCCACGAGCGGAAAGGAGCTCAGTCGTCATTTTCGCTCCCGAGGAAGACCTCGACAACCTGGCGATCCGCGATGGCGTCGCCCAGCACGCCCTCGAAGATCTCGCGCCCGGCATTGAGCACGATCACCCGGTCGGTGACCTGGTCGATGAAGCCCATGAGGTGCTCGACGACCAGGAGGGTGAGCCCGGCGCCGGCGAGCTCCCGCAGCTTCTGCGCCACTTTGTCCAGCTCGCCCGGATTGAGTCCCGCCGCGAGCTCGTCGACGCAGAGAAGCTCCGGGCGCGTCGCAAGCGCGCGCGCGAGATCCAGCATCTTCTGCTGCACGCTGTTGAGCTCGGCGGCGGGGCGATGGGCATGCTCGCCGAGGGCAAGCGAGGCCAAGAGCGCCGCCACATCGACGGGCGCCTTGCCGTGGCGGGCGCTGCCGCCATAGGTGGCGGCGATCTCGACATTCTCGCGCACGGTCAGGGTGAGAAAGGGCTTCGGCACCTGGAAGGTGCGGTTGATGCCGAGATGCACCAGCCGATGGGAGGGAAGCCCGCCGATCTCGCGCCCCTTGAAATAAATTCGCCCGCCATCGGGGCGATAGAGGCCCGAGATCACATTGATGCAGGTGGTCTTGCCCGATCCGTTGGGTCCGACCAGGCCGAGAATCTCGCCGGGCTTGACGTCGAAGCTGACGCCGTCCAAGGCGCGGAAGCCGCCGAAGCGCTTGACCAGGGATTCGATGCGGAGGAGCGGGATGGGCGCGGCGCCCTGCTCAGGGGACATCGATCCCCCAGCGCTTGAAGAGCGAGACCAGCCCGTTCGGCAGGAACAGCACCAGGACGACGATCAAGACGCCGTAGATGAGCTGGAAATATTGCGGGGTCGAGATGCCGATCGCGTTGTAGATCCCGTAGAGGATGAGAACTCCGAGAATGGGGCCGGTGATCGTCGCGACGCCGCCAAAAAGCGCGAACACGATCGCGAAGATGCTGATGCCCGGATCGAAGACGGTCTCCGGATAGAAGACGGAGATGTACCAGGCGAAGACTCCGCCCACGAGCCCCGCGACGAGGGCGCTCAGCAGCCAAGCCAGGATGCGGCCGCGCACCACGTCGATTCCGGCCATGCCGGCGCTGATGGCATCCTCGCGGATCGCCTGCAGCGACAATCCGAAGCGCGAATTGCGCAGATAGATCACGAGCGCGAGCGTGGCGGCGAGGATCGCGACGGCGATGCCGTAGCTCAAAGCGGGCTTGAAGACGCCGCTCAGGCTGATGCCGTAAGGGCCCTTGGTGATGTCGGTGAGGTTCGGGTTTGAGACGATCTGGAAGACCGCCTGGGAGGCCGCGAGATTGGCGATGGCGAAATAGGCGCCGGAGAGGCGCAGCAGCGGCGTGAGCAGGAGGGCGAGGAGGAGGGCCGCGACGGCGCCCGTCCCCAAAGCCGCGACGGGAGCGGCCTGGAGATGGAGCACCGACAGGGAGAAGCCGTAGGCGCCGGCGCCGAAAAAGCCGACATAGCCGAAGGGGAGATAGCCGGTGAAGCCGTAGATGACATTCAGGCCCTGCGCGAGGGCCAGGAACACCACGAAATTGAAGAGGAGGAGCTGGTTGCTGTAGGCGAAGGGGAGCAGGACGGCGGCGGCCACCACCGGCACGAGGATGAGAAGGATATGGCGCAGGAGTCTAGGCACGGCGCACCTGCCGGCCGAGAAGGCCGCTGGGCCGCACCAGGAGAATGCCGATGAGGAGGAGATAGGGAAGGAGATTGGCCCAGGAGCTGAAATAGCTCTGCATGAACATCAGGGAAATGCCGTAGACGATGCCGCCGAGGACGGTGCCGAGGGGATTGCCGAGGGAGCCGACGACGATCACAGCGAAGGAGGTGATATTGATGTCGGCGCCCATGGCGGGCGTGATGCTGCCGAGCATGAAGGGCGCGAAGATACCGGCGATGGCCGCCAGGGCCAAGCCGATGCCAAACGCGATGGCCGAGACGCGATGCACGTCGATCCCCGTCGAGAGCGCTTCCTCCCGATGCGCCATGACCGCACGGGTGAGATAGCCGAGCCGCGTGTGATAGAGATAGAGATAGATGAGGAGGACGGCGAGCCCGCTGGCGATGCCGCTCACGATCCATGCCATCGGAAAGCTGAGGTGGAGCACCCGCAGGGGGCCGCTGCCCAGCACCCGCCCGGGAATGGAGCGCTCGCTGGTGCCGAAGGCGATCGTGGTCACCGCCTGGATCACCTGCTCGAGGCCGAAGAAGAGAATGATCGACAGCATCTCCGGATCCCTGGCGGCGAGGAGACGCGGCACGAGCAGATAATAGAGCGGCACGCCCACGACGATGAACACCGCGAGGACGAGGGGGATCGAGACGAGGGGGTTGAGGCCGATCAGGTTGAACAGCCAAAAGGCCGCGAAGGCCCCCAGCATCAGGAAATCGCCATGCGCGAGATTGACGATGCGCATGACCCCGAAGACGAGATTCAGCCCGAGCCCGACGAGGCTGAAATAAAGGCCGAAGAGGAGTCCGGCGAGAAGGGTGTATTCGAGCATCGATGGAGCGGGCCGCCGAGGGGCTCAAGCCCCTTCGGCGGCCGCTTTCCACGTCGCTACGGCGCGGGATAGACCGGCTTGCCGGTCGCCACGTCATGGGGATAGACCGTCACGAACTTGACGCTGCTTCCCTCGGGCACGAGCTGCCCCAGCGGCGTGATCTCCCCGATCTGCGCACCCGTCTCGTCGAGGGCGAAGGTGCCGTCGAGGGTGTGGAGCTTGCCGGAGAGCGCAAAGATGGCCTTGCGCAGCGCGAGCTGATCCATGCTGTCGGTCTCGGCGAGCGCCTTCTCGAGGACCAGGCCCGTCGTATAGCCGGCCACGGAATTGAAGCCGAACTCGACCTTGCCGTCGGCGTATTTCTTGTGCCAGGCCTCGCGGAACTGCGCCAGGGACATGCCGACCTCGGCCTTGTAGGCGAGCTCGGAGGACGGCACGTAGGTGTAGACATAGGCCAGCCCCTTGGCGCCGACATTCTTTTCCAGGAGCTCCGTCTCGAGCCCCGGGTAGATGGTGAACAGCCATTTGAACTTGACGCCGCTGTCCTGGAGGTTGCGCAGGAAGGAGATGTCGTTGTTGGGATAGCCGAGCTCGATCACCGCGTCCGGATTGGTCGCCTGGATGTTGTTGATGAGAACCGTATAGCTCGTGGTGTTCGTCGGCACGCCGTTGTCATAGACGATCTCGACGGGTGCGCCGCTCTTCTTGATGAAGTCCCGCACCGCGTTCGCCTGGGTCCCGGTGAAATCGTTGGTCGAGTAGAGCAGCGCGATGCGCTTGATGCCGAGGCCCGGGCCGTCCTTGGTGAGGAAGTCGGCGATGTATTTCGGCCAGATGCTGGAGACCGGATCGGACATCAGCACGATATAGGGATTGTCCTTGGTGAAGAAGGCGGCGCCGGTTCCGGTCTGATCGATCAGCAGCATCTTGTGATCGCGCGCGATCGGCACGGCGACGGAGGTCAGCACCGATCCGGAATCGGCGATCAGGATGTCGACCTTGTCCTGGGTGATGAGCTGGTTGTAGAGCGTCGCCGCCGTCCCGGTCGAGCTCTGGTCGTCATAGGCGACGAGCTTGATCGGGATCTTCTTGTTGTAGGGCTTCACGAAGACGCCGCCCTCCGCATTCTTCTGGTCGATCCAGAGCTTGAGCCCATAATGCACCGGCATGGAGATGCTGGCGAAGGGCCCCGACGAGGCGTAGAGCGTGCCGATCTTGATCTCGGCCGGCGCATTGGCCGCCCGCGCGCTCGCCGCCGTCGCCATCAAGGCGATGGCGAATAGCCCGGCAATAATCTTCCGCATTGGTCTCTCCTCCCGTTCCGGACGCGTGTTTGACCGGGGACGTTATCGGTCGACCCCCAGGCGAGTCAATTCCGGCCATCGGCTCGCGAAGACAAGGTGCGTCGACGAGAGAAGCCTGGCCGCCTTCCCGTGCAAGCTGCACCGTTTACGAAGTTGCGCTCACACCGGCGCGAAGGCGGGATCGAGCGCCACGTCGATCAGCAGCGGCGCCTCGCCGGCGAGCCCTTGCCGCAGCAGCGCGATCGCTTGCGGGATCGTCTCGACCCGCTCCGCGGCCAGGCCCAAGGCGCGGGCAAGGCCGACGAAATCGACCGGCGGATCGTCGAGATTCATCCCCACATAGACGCCCGTCTGCGCCGCGTGGCCCTTAAGCGCGTTCACCCGCTGCTTGAGGATGCGGTAGGAGCGATTGTTGAGGATGACGAAGATGACGGGCACGCGGTCATGGGCCGCCGTCCACAATGCCTGGCAGGTGTACATGGCGCTGCCGTCGCCGACGAGGGCGACGACCGGCCGCTCGGGGAGTGCGAGCTTCACCCCGATGGCGGCGGGCAGCCCCCAGCCGATCCCCCCGCCCCGCAGGCCGAAGAAGCTCTGCGGGTCGTCGCTTTTGAGGAGCTGCCGGAGCCCGCCACCCGAGGACAGCGCCTCCTCGACGACGACGGCTTCCGGCGGCAGCGCTTCGCCGATCGCCTGGAGGAGCGGCAGGGGTCGCAGCGGCCGGAGCGCGGCCTCCGCCTGCGCTCTCTCCTTGAGATGCGCACGCTCGCGCGCAATCGCCTTGCCGTTGAGCGCCAGTCGCTCGCGAGCGCGGGCGCGCTCATCCGCCGTCATGGATGACGCGACGGCGTCGAGGAGCTCCGGCAGGGTCGCCTTGGGATCGCCGAGCAGCGCGACGTGGGCGGGGTAGTTCTTGCCGAGCTCCCAGGGGTCGTTGTCGAGATGGATGACGGTGAGGCCAGGCGGCAGGGGCTCGACCTCGGACGGCAGCGACAGGGTGAAGAGATCGCCGCCGACCGAGAGCAGCAGATCGTGCTCGGCGAGGGCTTGGCGGATGGCGGGCGCCACCCGCGCGATGGCGCCGCGAAAGAGGGGATGGGAGGCCGGGAAGGATGCGGTGCTGGCGACCGCCTCGGGATAGACAGGAGCGCCCAGCAGCTCCGCGAGGGCCACAAGCTCGGCATGGGCGCGGCTTTGCATCACGGCGTCGCCGGCGATGATGACGGGATTCCTCGCGCGCGCGAGGTGCTGCGCGGCGGCGGCGATGGCGTCGCGGTCGCCGCGCAAGCGGGGTGCTATCCGCGTCGGCGCGCCGAGATCGATCTCGCCCTCGGCGTTGAGGATATCCGCGGGCAGCGAGAGGAAGACGGGCCCCGTCGGCGGCGCCAGGGCCGTCTTGGCAGCGCGATGGACGGCGCGCGGCAGATCGGCGAGCCGCCGCACCTCGTAAGAGGCCTTGCAGAAGGGTCGCGCGACGGTCGGCAGGTCCGCCCACAGGATGGGCTCCGTCGCGTTGAAGCTCTGGTCGTGCTGTCCCGCCGTCACCAGGACGGGTGCGCCGCTCTTCTGCGCATCGTAGAGCATCCCCATCGCATTGCCGAGCCCGGGCGCCACATGAAGATTGACAACCGCGAGGCGCCCGGAGGCCTGGGCATAGCCGTCGGCCATCGCCATGACGGCGGCTTCCTGCAGGACCAGCACGTAGCGCAAGCCGCCTTCGACGGCGAGCGCATCCATGAGCGGCAATTCGGTGGTGCCGGGATTGCCGAAGAGAAGGGAGACGCCTTCCTGCCGCAGCAATTCGAGGAAGGCGCGCTTTCCCGAGAGGAGGGTCAAGACCGCTCAGCGCTTGTTGAGCTGGTTCTTGACGGTGCGGGAGACCTTGAAGCGCACGCCCTTCGACGCCTTGATCTTGACGGCTTCGCCGGTCTGCGGGTTGCGGCCGGTGCGCGCCGCGCGCTTGCTGACGGAGAAGGTGCCGAGCGTCGTGCGCACGGCCTCGCCCTTGACGAGAGAGGTCTCGATTGCGGCGAGGACCGCCTGCACGGCCTCCTTCGCCTCGCGGGCGCTCAGCTTGTTCTTCTTGGCGATATGCGCGATCAGCTCTGCCTGGTTCATGACGCCGCGTCCTTTCGAATGACCCCAATGGAACGCCTTTTATGAGTGTCGACCTGTAATCGTCCTTCCGACCTTTTGCAAGAGGCGCCATCGGCGCGCCGCCTCCTTGTGGATAAGTGGATAGTCCGGCAAGCGCTTGGCCCTTCCCCGCGTCCGCTGCTTATTTCGCGACGCCCTTGATCTTCTCGAAGGTGCGCAGGCCGCCCATGCCCAGCATGCCGAACATGAGCTGCCAGAGAACGTCGTCGAGGACGGGCGGCTTCGGGATCGGGTGGCCGAGGAGAAAGCCGGTCCAGACCGCGAGCGGCACCACGAGATATTGATAGGCAAGCGCGCCGCCGCAGACCCAGCCGATGAAGGGACGCCAGCCGGCCACGAACAGCGCGGCGCTGGCGGCCTCGGCCTTGTCCACGTCCGACTGCGCCTGGTCGTATTGCTGAAGCGTCTGCAAAAGCTGATCAAGCTGCTTCTGGCGCTCGGCCGGATCGGGAAACAGGCGCTCGAGCCAGCCATTGACGACAGGCAGAAGGACCGAGAGGAGCGCAGGCATCGCCGTTCCCCTAAAACAGCGCGCGGATGGCCGCGGCGCGATCGGCCCAGACGCCGAGCACGACGCCAAGACAAAGCCCGGCGAGCGCGCCATAGGGCGTATGGAAGAAGGCATCGATGCGACGGAGAAGCCGCGCCTCCTCGCGCGACAGCAGGCCGTCGACCGCGCGGTCGAGGGCTTCAAGATCGTCGCGGAGCCGGCGCAGATCGCCCTGGAAATCGGCCGGCGGCGCGGCGCTGACGGCGGCGGGCGGCGGGGTTGAAGGATCGAGGGCAGTCGTGCCGTTGGGCTCGGTCATGGAGCTCTCCTATCGTTGGGGGGATGGATGGGATGGGCGGCAATCAGGCGAGCGCGCTCTCGACGGCGCGCGCGATCAGCGCGTCGTCATAGGGAAGCACGCCGTTCTCGTGATGGATGATGGCCTTGACGAGGGCGGCCAGCGTCCCGGGATCGTGGAGATCGAGGCTCTCGTTCGCGTCGGCCCCCATATGCGCCGCCACGTCGCGCAGATAGGCCGCCGTGTCGTTCTCGGTGGCCGGCGCCCAGCGCCCGATGATGTCGGCGAGGGTGTAGAGGTCGTGGCGGTCGTGATAGTTGCGGAGGATCACAGCGAGCGCGCGCAAGCCGAAATAGGGTGCTGCAAAGGTGAGGAAATCGGGATCGTCCTGCGCCGGCGCGAGGCCGAGCCAGCGATCGCCGGCTTGCCCCCTCGCGGGGCGGCGGATGTTCCCGGGATTGTTATTGCGGATGCCGCGGGGGATCATGGGGATCATTCTTCGCTCCTTCGCTGTCGTGCCGATCAATGCTTGCCGAGAACGGCGAGAAGCGCGCTCATGCCGCCGGCGGCGGCGATGCCGAAGCTTCCCCATTGCAGGATGGTGCGGAAGGCGATGCCCTGCCCCTTGCCGACATTGGCGATCTCGAGGAGCTTGTCGAGCTTCCCGTTCATCTGCCCGACCTCGGCCTGCAGATAATCGGTGCGCTCCTCGAGCTTGGCGAGGCGGTCGCGCTCTTCGGGGGTCATCGGAACTCTCCATTGCGCCGCAGCCGGGCGGCCCGCTCCGGGCCGGCGATTCCTCGCTCCGACGGCGCGTGATAGGATCGCGCACCCTGCCGCGGAGACAGCGATGATCGAGGACGAGATGCGGGCGGCGATCGAGCGCCTGCAGGACGAGAAGAAGCAGCAGCACCGGCGCCACGTCTCGGTGGGCGATCTTTTGACCGACCGCTGGGAGACCGCCCGGCGATATGGCTGGGGCGAGGGCGCCTCGTGCTACGACAACGTCCTCGTCATCGGCGAGGTGAGGGTCGGCCGCAACACCTGGATCGGCCCCAATGTCATCCTCGACGGCTCGGGCGGGCTGGAGATCGGCGACTACTGCTCGATCAGCGCCGGCGCCCAGATCTATTCACACCACACCGTCAAGTGGTCGCTCTCGCTGGGCAAGGACGCCATCGAGACGGCGCCGACGAAGATCGGCTCCGGCGTCTATATCGGCCCCAATGCCGTGATCCAGATGGGGGTGACGATCGGCGACCGCGTCGTGATCGGCGCCCTGTCCTTCGTGAACCGCGACATCCCGAGCGGCAGCAAGGCCTTCGGCCAGCCGGCGCGGATTATCGCTGCGTCCGATCCAGCGACGTCCGGCATCGGCGCGGATGAATGAGGAAATCGCTGATCACTATAAAAGGCTTGAAATCGCTCGTGAGATCTCGGCGCGCTGCTTGAGCGAGCGCCGAATGGCGTCGCGCCATTTGGGGCCTTTCGCCAAGGCAGTCCGATAGGCCTCTTCCAGCGCCTGAGGACGATCCTCGACCAGGATCGCGATCAAGGCCTGGGCCTGGGCGAGGTCCTTGGCCGCCTTGGCCCGTGCGGGCCCGGATCGGCGTTGCGCGACGATCAGCTTGTGGATGGCGTAGCGCTCGGGACGCGGGATCTGCACCAGCACGCCGCTCCGATAAAGTGCTACGGCTGGAATGGGATCGGCGATGAGAAAATTGAGGAACGGCAGCGCCTGGGCATAGACGCCGAGCGGCTCGAGACGGACGACGGTTTTCCCTTCGCGCATGCGCGGCACCAGAAAATCGACGATTGCGCCGCCGCCCCGCATCACCCACCGTGTCGGCCGATGCTTGGGATCGAGGTCCGGAGCGGGCTCGAGCTGGAGGTCGCGGAACGTGTCGGCGATGGACGGATCGACCGTGTCCTCGATCACGAGCTTGAGATTCTCGAAGGCGGCGATATCGACATCTTCCGTCGTCGCTATCACGCCCGAGAGCGGGTCGCCAAGCTCGGCGGCATAGAGGCGAAAGGCATGGGTGCCAACCAAGGTGCCGCCCAGGCGAAACACACCTACCCGCGCCATTGCATTGAGAACCTTGCCGGTGGTGCGGTCCAGGCCGGGCAGCCCGGCCCCGCGAAGCTGGGCGACGAGCCTGGCCGCGCGTCGCTCGAACTCCCGCCGCGCTTCCTGACTGCCCTTTGCCTGCTGAAGCTTGTCGCGCAACGCCCCGCTGTCGGGGCCGATATAGCGGTCGACCGTACGGTCGCCGATCCGCCGACGCGCGTACCAGTATTTCCCTTGAGGAAGCTCCTTCAAGAACGGCGTTCCAGGGATCTCCGAGAGGGCTTGGAGCCGGTGCATTTCCACGAGATCCTGGTAGGTCGTCTGGACGGAAAGGGGGAAGGCCATGGCGCGGATACCCTACGTTTTTAAGTTACGTAGGGTATAAGACGGATACCCCACGAGTTCAAGTTTTGTGGGGTATGCGCTTACGTAGGCGTACGGACGGCCAGGACGCAGCGGCTTTCGAAAACCCTCAGAAGAGGAAGCAACTCCATTGCCGCTTCGAGGGCGCAGATCCAAGCGTGAAGCCGGGACACGGCCTTGAATGGGTCTTGGGACTCTAGCCTTTGCGCGGCGCGATAGATCCGGCTGAACTCATAGAGGGTCCAAAGAGATGATTTGCGCGAGATGACCTTCCCCCCTCGGTTCTCGAACATCCTGATGATCTTCCTCGGGAAGATCGCCGGATGGCTCGGCAAGGCGGCGCGCCAGTTCTTCTCGGGCTCAAGACGAATGGCCTTGAACTCGTCCCACCGCTTCATGGCTTCGACGAGGTTCGCCAATCTCGGCGCCCTCCACATCCAGCCCGAAGGGGTCGAAAAGGTAATAAGGCCGCCCGGCTTTGTCAGAGTGATTAGCTTGTCCAGCAATTTACCCGGCTGCTCGACATGCTCGAATACCTCGCAGCACGCCACGACGTCATAGTTGCCGTCGATCTCCTCAAATCTTCCCTCGGAAAACTCGGCCCTTATGCCGCGCGCTTTCGCGGTGGCAATGCTGAGCGCATTGGAATCGACCCCGCGCAAATTTGCCTTGGGGAAGTGCAGAGCCACCCTCGAGAGCAAGGAGCCCGTGCCGCAGCCGACGTCGATCATGCTGAAACAATCGTCGCGACCGAACGCGGTGGCGATGTTGACGATATGCTTCTCCAAAAGAAGATCGTCGAGCATCCCCCACATGCGCCGCACGGCGGAGGCGTGATTGAGAGCTTTCGATACGCCATCGATCGATTCGGTAACCTGTTGGTCGCCAATCTCGTGCCAGTCCATGGCGCCGCAAACTATAAAACCGCAGGCGGCCGTTCAAGGCTCATGGGCGATGCTGCTTTCCAAGCCAGCCGCCCGGATGCGCGCCGCCGTTGCCATTGGTCGTGTCGGCCATGGTTTTCCTTCTCGCTGGGTGGTGGTAGGGTGACGCCCCGTTTGGACACAGAGGACGCGATGGCGGAAGAAGATAAAAGCCTTGATCAGTTGATCATCGCTCTTAACCGCGCGCGAGCGAAAAAGCGCGCCGAGTGGAACCGCCGTGTCTCAATCGGCGACCTCCTCACCGATCGGCGTCAAAACGCCCGAGAATATGGATGGGGCGATGGAACAACGTGCTACGACAACGTCCTCGTCATCGGGGAGGTGAGGGTCGGCCGCAAGACATGGATCGGCCCCAATGTCATTCTCGACGGCTCGGGTGGGTTGGAGATCGGCGACTTCTGCTCGATTGACGCCGGCGTGCAAATCTACTCACACGATTCCGTCAATTGGGCAATCTCAATGGGCGACGCACCTTATGACTATGCTCCCACCAAGATTGGCTCTGGTGTCTTCATCGGCCCGAATACGGTGATCGCCAAGGGCGTCACGATCGGCGATCGCGTCGTGATCGGCGCGATGTCTTTCGTCAATCGCGACATTCCAAGCGGAATGAAGGCTGTTGGTCAGCCTGCCAGAATCATCGGCTCTATCGGATCATCCTAAAAGTCGATAATGATTAGGCCGTTGCCACCGGCGCTCCCGGCCTGGGTGTTCGAGATCGTGCCGGGACTGGCGCCGCCGGGGAATGTGCCGGGAAATGAGCCTGCTGCCGAGGCATACGCCCCCAAGGTTCCACCGGACCCAAAGGGAGCGCCGGGGCCGAACGAGACGGCCGCACTGTTGGAGAGCCAGCCTGAATAGCCATTGATCCCGAAATCGAATGTGCCGGAACATACGCCGCCAGCGCCACCGGACTGGCCCGCCCCCGTTTGTCCGTTGGCGCCGCCACCACCGCCACCCGCCGTCAACCACGAATTAAACGTGGTGTATCCGCCGGCATTGCCGGCGCTGTTGACGTTAGCGGGAATCCCAGCACCGCCCTGGCCCACGGTGTACGACATGACCGTGCCGGGGATGACGCCGGTAATAAGCCGCTCGCAATAGGCGCCGCTGCCGCCGCTGGCGCCGGCGCCATCGCTGGCATAGCCGCTCCCGCCGCTCCCACCAGCACCCCAGAGCCTCACGCGAAATCTGGTCACTCCCGTAGGTACAGTCCAATTGCCGGAACCGGAGGTTAGAAAGACGCGGTTTGAAAATCCAGGTGTTGGAACGGCTATCGCTTGACCATTCGCCAGGGCATAGCTCACGCAACGCCATACGCCGCCACCTTCCGAGCGGAAGGTCAATGAGTCGCCGGCCGCCGTCGTATAGTTGGCGCCGCCGGGAAGAATAATATTCGCCGAGTTCGTGATCGTCAGGGCGCCGGCGAAGACGAGGGTGCGCTCGGCCCCGGCCTGGGCCGTATCGAAGGCGGTGATGTTGTTGCTGCCGGTGACACTCAGGTAATTGGCCGCAGCGGCCCCGATGTTGAGCGTCGCGGCGGAGGCGATGGTCGTCTCGGCCTCATTGATCGCCGCGCCTGACATGGCCTGCGTGCCCGACCACGTGTTGCTGCCGTTGAGCAGCGGAACATTCCCCCCGCCCGTCCCGACATTCCTCTGCGCCGCGGTGCCGAGTCCGAGCATGCCGAGGCTGCGCTCGTCGGTGATGCCGCTGTTGCCGATGGCGCTCTGGCCGACCGCGAGAGCGATTTGGGCGCAGGGCACCTTGCCGGCGGGGATGGCGGGCGGCGCGGGGCTCGCGGCCTCGGTTCCGGTCACGACCGCGATCGCCCCCGTCGCCTGGTCGATCACCACGCGGTCGATGCGCGGATTGGCGACGGGTGCCGCAATGACGGCGCTCGTCTGGAGCGGCTGCGCCACGATCGCCGCCCCGTTCCAGAACTGCCCCGCCTCCACTGTCACGGTCATGGCCGGCGGGCTGCCGGCATGGGGTGCGAAGCCGGCGACGATGGGGGCCGCCACGGCGAAATTGCCGTCGATCGCGCCCTTGTAGGTCGTCGGGTCCTGGGTCGTGAAGTTGGTCTGGGTCCACTGGGCCACGGTCATTGTCAGCTTCCTGTCGCAAGCCATGAGACGATGCCGCCCACGTCGTTGCCGTTGTGGTCCCAGACATGGGCGGTGAACTGGGCCGGCGTGACGTCGACCGCCGTCGCCGTGAGCGCGCTGCCGCCGATGACGGTCAGGGTCACGTTGGGATCGGCGTGATAGGGGCTGGGGAAGGCGATCACGGTGCCGCCCGGCGCCACGGTCGCATTCTGGGCGCTGTTCTCGAGCTTCGGGCTGCGATCGGCCGTCGGCGTGAAGGCGGTGATGCAGGCGACCCCCACATCGGCGCCGCTCGTCGTCTCGTAGACGCGGGCGCGGAGATAGCGCAGCGCCAGCGTCCCGATCACCCAGGGCTGGAAGCTCCCGGGGTCGGCGCCGTCGGGATAGGCGTCGATCTCGAGGCTCACCGCGGGCTGGCCGATAACGCCTGGACCGAGGGCGGCGGAGAGACCCGCCCAGACGCGCAGCGTGTCGGTGAAGCCGGTGTCGATCAGCGGCGCCTCGTAATAGGGATTGGCCACGGGGTCGGGCACGAAGAGATCGAAAGGCTCGAAGCCCGTGGTGTTCTGAGACGGCGGCGCGGCACCGGCGACGAGGCCGCTCGCAGGCTCGCTCCAGCCGATGCCGAGGGCGATGGGGGCGGCGTTCTGCCGGCTCTCCTGCCCGGCGCTCATCCCCACATAGACGTTCCACGCGGCGGCACCCGCCACCGCCGGCGGCGAGGCGACGGTCAGGAGGCTGCCTGCCGGGACGGCGAGGCTCGCCTCGGCCGAGGCCAGCGTCTCGCCTCCCGCGGTCGTATAGGCGACGCGCACGAAATAGGTCGCCGCGGCGAGAGCGCCGCCGGCTGTGCTGCCGAGGCTCGGGGCCGCGGGTGCTGCGAGCGGCGCATAGGCGGCGACGGGCTTGGTCCCGAGCGGCACCAGCACGCCGCTCCAATGGCGATAGAAGCCGCTCACCGTGCCGGGCCAGCCGGGCGCCTGGGGCGCCTGCGCCACCACCGGATTGGGGTTGGTGATGACGCGATCGACCGTCGCCGGCTGGGGCGAGAGCAGGTCCGAATAGACGTCCCGCGCGCGGATGGCGAAGGTCCAGGTCCCCGGCGGCACGCTGGCATTGGTCATCTCGGTGCCCTTGGCCGCCTCGGTCAGGGGCAGCATCTCGTCCCAGCTCGCAGCACCCTGCGGACCGTAGCGGATGTCATAGGCGTCGGTGATGCCGGCGAGGTTCCAGTTGAAGGCGACCACCCCGCCCTGCTGCTGGGCGGTGAAGCCCGTGACGTTCGCCGGCGGCGGCGGGCCTTGGATGACGTGGCTATAGGCCGCGACCGCCGCGAGCGATTGCGCGCCGCCGCCGAAGATGTTGAACGAGACGAATTTGAGATAGAGCGTCTGGCCGATCTGGTCCTTGCTGTAGGGGATCTTGAGGATGGCGTCGTCGAGCCGCGCGAAGGCGGCGCCCGTCGCATGGCCCGCGATCGCGGTGCCGTAGCGGCCGCGGCGGAGATAGGCGAGGTCGTAGGTGAATCCCGAGACGAGTGCGGCACTCTCATAGGCGATGAGCTCGCCATCCACATAGCAGAGCGTGTGGCTCGCATCGGCGTCGGCCTGGGTGCCCGAGAGGAGCGTGCCGCCGCTCTCCGTGAGATCGACGGCGAGCGTATCGGCGGTGTCCGGGTCCGACCCCGCCGGTAGCGCCGCGGCGAGGCGCCCCATGCGCGCCGCGCCCTGCACGCGCCCGAGATGGCGATAGGTGTTGCCGTCCGTCGAGGCCCAGACGTCGCAGCCGCCCCAATTGGCGCCGCCGGACACGGCGGCCCAGACCTCGAGCCCCGTATCGGTGATCTCCTCCGGCGGCTCGAAGATGATCGGCGCGTTGACGCTGCCGGGATCGGAATTGTAGTTCGCCGCGTAGCCGCTGTTCGGCTGCTGGCCGTAGAGCGGTGCCGAGCCCGTGCCGGCGAGATAGTCCTCCGCCGTGACCTTGAGGCGATAGCCGGCGAGCGCGAGGCCGCCTGCCGCACTCGCAGGATCGGCCTCCTCTTGGATATCGAGGATGCGCACCCATTGATCGGCGAGGCCGAGCCCGGGATCGCTGATCGCGACGATGTCCATGGGGTCGAGCAGCATGTATTTCGGCCCGAGATAGAAGGTGTATTGATTGCGCACCTGCTGGCGCTGGAGCTGAAGCTGGGCGGAGAGGCGCGCCGCCGCGGCGATGGTGAAGAAATGCGCCTGCCGGGTGTCGCTCGTGCGCAGGCCATAGGTCTCGATCGCCGCCTCGTCCTTCGCCTCGGCGATCGCCGGATTGTAGTCGTTGCCGGCGTCGAGATACTCGAGCTTGACGTTGTTGAGCTGATCGGCCGGGCGCTTGCGGAGCATCTGCACGGGATCGGCGTTGCGCCCGCTCTCCGGCGTGGGGCCGTTCTGGCTGCGCCGGCCGCTGAAATTGAGGAAGTCGTCGTCGCCCAGACTGTAGAGGGGCTGGCTCGGCGGCGTGTAGCTGGCGCCATTGGCGCTCGCGGGCTGGTCGCCATAGGGAACGATGGTGAGCAGCCCCGACGACCACACCGCAGCACTGTTGGTGGCGTCGAGGAGCTCCTGGATCCAGCGGCTGCCGGCGCGCTGCTCCGTATAGGCCTGGGAGATCACCAGGCCCGTGGCGCGGCAATAGCTCGAGTAGAGGGAGAGGTCGCCGAGATTGCCGGCGGGGAAGCCGAGGCCGTAATTCGCGTTGGCGAGGATGTCCTGGATGCAGGCCGCGGGATCCGCATCGGGAGCGCCGGGAATGGCATTGGTGATCGCCCCCTGCACCGCGACGTTGAGATTCGGGAGCTGCTGGCTGGTGCCGAGGTCGAAGGGTGCGGCCGCGACATAGGCGATGCCGCGATAGGCGAGCGCCTGCCCCGGATCGGTGCTGGCGAGCGGTCCCCAAGCGGCCTGCGTCGCCGTCCCGGTGAAGAGCGAGAGGTTGAGCTCGGCCGGCGTATAGCGCGACTTGCTCGACCACACGTCGCCGATGCCGGTGATCGGCCCCTCGCAGAGCGCGAGCACGAGCCAGACGCTGTAGGTGTAGGTGACGCTCCCCCCGCCCTTCCCGCCGGTGAGCCCGCCGCCGCCCTTGCCGCCGCCGCCCGCGTTGCTGCTATGGGCGATCTGCTGGAAATTGCCGTACCAGACGATGTTGCCGGCGAAGCGCGTCATGCCGTGGACGACGGGGATCGGCAGCCCGTTCGCCGAGGTCTGCACGCGAATCCCCGTCACCGTGGGCGGATTGCTCGCATTGACCTTCGAGGGAAAGAGGAAGCCCATCAGCCACTCGCCTGTGAGGGTCCAAAAGTGTGTATAAATGTGCTGACCGGTCGTCGACAAATGTGTATATATACACACACATGAACAGCCGCGATGTCATACGGATTATTCATGCCGACGGGTGGTACGAAGTGGCGCAGAAAGGCAGCCACAAGCAGTTCAAGCATCCGACGAAGCCCGGTCGGGTCACCGTTCCGCATCCGAAGAAGGACATCCCGCTGCCGACGCTGCGCAGCATCGAGCGCCAATCCGGTCTACGGCTGAGATGAAGGAGAAGATCATGACCGCCTATATCGCTCTCATCCACAAGGAGCCGAAGAGCGACTTCGGTGTCTCCTTTCCCGATTTTCCTGGTTGCATCACCGCCGGCCGCACCCTCGATGAGGCCCGCGCGCTGGCGCCGGAGGCGCTCGCCTTCCATATCGACGGCATGATCGAGGACGGTGAGGCCATCCCGGAGCCGAGCTCCCTCGAGGAGATCATGCAGGATCGCGAGAACCGCGACGCCGTCGCTGTTCTCGTCGAGGTGCCGCCGCGGCATCCGAAGGTCGTCCGCGTCAACGTCACACTGCCCGAGGACGAGCTCGCGGCGATCGACCGCTTTGCGGAGAGCCACGGCATGACGCGCTCCGCCCTCCTCATGCGCGGCGCGCGCAAGCTGATGAAAGACGAGGTGGCGTGAGTCTCTAGCTTCGCCGCGCCGAGTGTTGTGATTTTGAGATTCGATTCGCATTCAAAGGTCGTCATTCCGGCCGGAGCCCCCGGGTCCCGCCGAAGGCGGGCCCGAGGACAGGCTCCGCGCAGAGCCGGAATCCAGGGCCGCATGCCTGGATGCCCGCTTGTTTTATCGGTCACGAAGAAAGACGTGGATGGCCGTGACGAGCACGGCCATGACGGTCGTGGGTCACCACAACGTGAAAAACTTCTTCTCCCGATCCCGCAGCCGGCCGCCATCGCCGCGGTCGAGGATCACGGCGCGCGCGTCGATAATGGCATGGACGATCTGCGGCCAGCCGGGATCGACGACGATCGCGCCGTGGGCGAAGCAGCGGCCCCATTTGTAGAGGACGACATCACCCGGAAGCGGTGAATCCGTCTCGCGCGCATGGGCCAGGACCACGGCGAGATAGCGCTCGAGGCCGCGATGGAGGTGCCAGTCCGGCGGGTAGTAGTCGAGGGGCACCGCGTCGATCAGCCCCGCATCCTGATAGACGCAGGCGAGGAGCTGGGCGCAATCCGTCGCCCCTTTCTCTCCCTCAGCATGGCTCGGCCGCACCCGCGCCATGTGGTGATAGCGCGCGCCGATCCAGCTTCTCGCAAGGGCCACCACAATGGCCCTTGCTTCTGCCTCACGACTCGCCCCGGCCTTCCAACCCTCGACGGCCGCCTCAACGGGGCGTCGAGCGCCGTGAGGGTTTATTGGAGCAGCAGGCGACGCCGCCACCACGGCGGCGCGCTGTTGAGCTTCGCGATCGTTCATCGGGATCCTGGAATTCGGGCAAAGAAAAGCCCGCCGAAGCGGGTCCGAAACGGCATCGGCGGGCGCTAAGCCCGCCGATCCGGATTCGCTCGAAACGTGACCGTTGCTACCGGCGTCGGGCGCGGGAACGCGACGCGGATTTCCGGCGCGAGGCGGGCCGGCTCGTCTTGCGGGCCGTGCTGCGCCGCTTGGCGGCCGCCTTCTTCGCCGGGCGGCGAGCCTTGGCCGATTTCCGCGGCCTGGCTGCTTTCGCAGCCTTGCGCGCTTTCGCCGGCTTGGCGGCCTTCTTCGCCGCCGTCTTGGGCTTGGCGGCCTTCTTCGGCTTCGCGGCCGCCTTTTTAGGCTTCACTGCCTTGGGCTTCGCGGCGGGCTTCGGCTTCGCCGGGGCCTCGGCCGCCGGCTTGGCCGGTTGGGGTGCCGAGGGACGTGCGACGGGCGGCTGCGGCGTTGGCGCCGTCGGCTGCGGCGGCCGCGGGACGAAGGTCGAGGCGACGGGCGACGGGGTCGGCGAGGGCATGCTCGGCCGCGGCGGAGCAACGGGCGATGATGGCGAGGGCGACGGCGAAGCGGGAGATGCCGGCGCAGACGAGGGCATGCCCGTCGAGCCGGAAGGCCTGGCGAAGCCGCCGGGGGTCGATGGCGCGGGGCTCGGGCTCGGGGTCGCGGCCGGCTTCTGAGGCAGCGGCGGCGATTCTGGCTTGTCCTTTGAAAACTGCATCAGTACCTCCCTCGTTGAGGCCGCTACTATAGACGCTTTGGCGACATGCTTTCAACGCGCGCGGCCCGCGATACGGCGCCATTTCCCTGTCTGGCTCAGCAAAAGCCCGCGCTAAACTGCCGTCTCCGGCACGGGGATATAGGGAAAGCCCCCGAAATTCGCCGTGTTGCCGAAAGCCTGGCAAGTGGCGAGCTGCTTGTCGCAGCCCGGATAGACGGTGAAGGCGTCCCCCGGCGCCGGCGGAAATGGCAGCGGCCCGACCAGGCTGAAGCTGCCGCCGGCATATCCCGACACCATGCGGGCGAAGCCCGCATTGGCGCCGCTCGTCATCGCCAAGCGGCCGAGGGCGAAGCTTCCGGACCCCGGTGCCGAGAGTCCCGGCGCGTTGATGGCGGCCTGCGTGCTGCCGGTGCCGACGATGCCGCTCACGGCGAAATTGCCGGCAATGAGCTGACAGCCGGCGTCGAACAGGGTGTGGCGGCAGCTCGCCTGGTAGAGGTTGCGGGGGAAGTTGACCCCGAGCAGCTCGAGATGGCTGTTCACCTTGACGGTCGCCAGGCTGCGCCCCGCCTCCACCTCCGCCACGCGTCCGAGGAACCACACGACCGTGCCGACGACCGGGCTCTGCCAGCTCGGCAGAAGCGCGAAATCCACCTCGCAGACGGCGCCGTCGAGGGCGCCCCCGCGCACCGCGGCGAGCCAGGGCATGCCGCCGATCAGATCGGGCTCGGGATCCGGCGCCTGCTTCGGCGCCACAAAGAGCTCGAGGGTGTCGACGTCGAGGCCGAGCTTGAAGTGGACGAGGCCGCGCGAGATGCGCGGGCCGCGGCTCGACCAGGTCGTGCCCGACCAGGCGATGTCGATGTCGGCCGAGGTGTAGCGCAGGGGCGACCCGCTATTCGCCGGCGTGAGGCTGTAGAGCTCGGCGATGACGAACTGCCCCGTCGCAAGCAGGTTCTTCACGGCTGTGGTCGTGGGTTTCATGGGATTCTCTGCTTCGCCGCCCGACACTCCGCACCGCCCGCCTTCGTCGTTCCCGCGAAAGCGCTACGGCATGCACACATCTCAGTCTGCACTCTCCCCCTCGTCATTCCCGCGAAAGCGGGAAGCCAGTATTTCCGCGGAAAACCTGGATTCCGGCTCTCCGCTGCGCTCCGGCCGGAATGACGGCTATTCCTTTGGAAGCGGCGCCCATCCAGACTTGTGCGCATGCCGTAGCGCGAAAGCGGGAACCCAGATCTGGCCCCCGGCTCTCCGCTCCGCTGCGACCGGGGTGACGACGAATGAGGGCGACCATCACTGCTTCACGCTGATCCATGCGAGCTTCTTCACGTCCCAGAGCTGCGCCATGAATTTCGAGAAATCCGCCGAATCGTCGACGAAGCGGCAGAGGAAGTAATAGCCGCCGGTCCAGGTCAAAGCGGCGCCGCTCGCGGGCGCGGTGTTAAAGATGACGGTGCCGGTCGATCCCAGGGTGAAGGCCGAGGTCGCGACGCCGCCGACGGCGATCGTCGGGGTCCCGTTGATGTTGAAGACCGGCTCGACGAAGCCGCCGAGCGCGCGCACGAGCTGGAACTGGGTTGTGACACCGTCGCCAACCCCGAATTCCTGGCTCGCAACGCTGCCGTCGTCGGGATCGCCATAGAGGAAGGCGCCCGCCGCGCCCCCGACCGCATTGAAGAAGCCGGCGAGGGCTTGCCATTCCTGATACGCCGCCGCGGAGCGAAGGATGTCGTAGCTCACCTTCCACTGGTGGCGCGGATAGGACCATTTCTGGAGCCGGGTCTCCTTGCCTGCAACGGATTCCTGGATGATGGTGCTCCACAGCTCGCTCCGCTCGACGGGAAAGCTGAGCCCGGGCAGGACGGGATAGACGGGAACGGTCATGGCTCAGGCCAGCTTCGGTTGCAGGGAGGGATTGAGCTTGAGCTGCGCGGAGACGGTCTGCGCGATCTGGTAGCCGTAGGCATTGAGGAACTGCCTCACCCCGCCGGCGTCGATGGCGTTGACGACGGGCGAGAAGACGATCGTCGGCGCAGCGCCCGCGCCTCCGGGGCCAGCGAAGGCGCCACGCGGAAAGGGCGAGACGGCGGCGCCGCTCCGCGCCGTCGCCGCGATATCGGCCGGCACGACGATCTCGCCCTGATGCACGACGGCCAGCATGTCGCGGGGGATGTTCCAAGCGCCGGCATCGAAGGCCGCAAGCGGCGTCGCCGCGGCGCCGAAGAGGCTGCCGACGCCGCCGAGAAGCGAGCCCAGCAAGCCGCCGCCTGAGCGGCCGCCCGAGCCGAGCGCCTCGAAGGCCAGCCATTGGGTCGTCATTTGAGCGACATTCCGGATGAAGCTTGCGGCGACGCTGTCGAAGATCGTCGTGACCGCCTTCTGCCAGCTCTCGGTCCCCGTGATGAGGCCGGCGAAGGCGCTCGCAAACGACGTCTCGAGACTCTTCGCGGCATCGGTCCAGACTCTTTGCAGCTCCCTGGCGGCGGCGCCATGGGTCGCCGAGGTCTCGTCGGCAACGTCGCGAAGCCTCGTCTTGACGCCGTCGAGAGCGGTGGCGAGCTGCGCGGCGAAGTCCTTGAAGGCGGTTTGAGCCAGGCCGAGATCGAGGCTCGGCGCCGTGCGGCGGCTGTGATGGGGCATGAGTTGTCTTCCGAAAGCATGGGAATCGGCGTCAGGCCCGTCCGCCGCCGGCCTTGAACCAGGCGACGAGCGCGCTCAGGTCTTGGCCCCGCTCCTCGTCGGGTCGCGCGCCATGGCCCGCCACGGCGGCGAGGAGGAGATGGGTGGGCGGATGCTTGCGCCAGTAGCGCGTGAAGGCGGCCAGGCGGGGCAGCGTCACCTCGCGCTCGACCTCATCCCAGGTCCAGCCGAGGGATTGGCAAAGATGGGCGATCAGCTCATCCCAGTCGACGGCGTCGAGACGCTCCCCGCGCGGGCTTCCCCCGCGGATACGAGCCCCGAGGCGCCGAGGATCGCGCGCAGCAGCGGCCCGGCATTGCCGAGATCGACGAGCTCCGCGACCTCCGCCGGCGCGATCTCGGGATGATGTCGCGCAAGCGCTGCGTGGACGATGGCGATGAGGGCGTCGATCTGCTCGTCGCGCAAGGCGCCTCCGATGGTGCCCAGGAGCTGGAATTGCGGCGCGAGGCGCTTGAGCTGGCCCAAGGTCAGAGGCGCTATGGTGAGCTCGCGCCCATCCAGGCGCATCGTCACGCCGCCCGGCGTTGAGGATGTGGCCATCACGACGCCTCCCCGAAGCTCATATTCATGACGTTCCCCGCCGCATTCGCATAGGCGCTGAAGTCGATCTCGGGAACGAGGAAGTCCTCGAGCTTGACCGGGATCGACAGCTTGTCGGACATGCAGTTGTAGAGCTGGATCGAGAGCGGCGTGCCCTGGAAGCTCGTGTAGGCGTTCACCTGGAAGCTGGGCGCGGCGCCGAGGAGCGGATTCGTGAGCGTCAGCTGCTGCCCCGCCCCCGCCAGGTTGTAGGTGTAGGTGACGAGCACGGATTTGCCCTGATCGCCGGCGGCGAAGCTGTAGACGCCCGTCGCGGCGTTGACGCTGTACTGCCCGGGCGCGGGACCGCCCGCGACCTTCGCGAGCGGCAAGCCCGTTGCGGCATAGACGACGCCGAGATCGCCCTGATAGGTCGCGGCGTTCGCCACCGCATAGGTATAGGGCGAGGCCGAGGGGATGGTCGCGGCCTCGTTGTACTGGGTGGCGAGCTGGCCTGGCGCCATCACCATGCCGAAGAAGAGATTGTTGAAGGCGATGCCGGAGATCTGGGCCATCTTGGCCTTGCCGGTGAGCTTGGCCGTGCCGCGCGCGATCGCCAGCGGAAACTGGTTCTGGCCGTAGAGCTCCTTCTTGCTGAACTGGATGTCGAGCTGCACTTCCTGCACCTTGCCGAAATTGATGGGCGTGGCGCTCGCCACGTCCGTGCGGGTGCCGATCAGCACCCCGGGACCGAACACGAACATAAGCTGCTCTCCTTTGCGCTGCGGCGGATAGGTCAGATCGTGGCGCGGATGCCGACGGGGACGATGGCGACGGCCTGCTCGCCGAGGGCGCCCTCGTCCGTCTCGATGCCGGCGGGATCGATCCAGCAATGGGAGACGAGACCGCCCAGGGTCTGCGCGCCCGATACGGGGTCGGGTGCCAAGGCCGCCTCGAGCTGGTCGAAGATGGCGTTCAGGAGCGTCGCCGGCACGGCGGTCGGATCGGCGCCGGCATGGGCGTAGACATAGAGGTCGACGTGAAGCTCCCAATAGGCGACGCGGCCGCGGGCCTCGCTCGGCCGCTCGTGGCGCTGGACCATGTAGATCGCCGGCTGCTGCTCCGGCCGCAGGTCGCGCCAATGGCGCAGGCGGCGCGAGACGGTGACGGCCGTGCCGTTGCCGCCCTGGGATGTCGGGCCGAGGGCCTGGAGCCTGGCGAAGAGGGCTCCGTAGATCTGCTCGCGCGTGACGTTCATATGCGACCTCCCTCGCGCCGCGGGCAATTTGCGCGGCTCATGCGAGGGCCGCCTTCCTGTAGCGGTCGAGGACCGCCTGCACATGATCGGGCCAGGGCTTCTGGCTGAAGGAGGCGGAGAGCTGGCCTGCCGCGGACTGGGACGCCACGCCGACATGCAGGCGCTCCTTGTAGCGATAGGCGACGGCCTCGATCACCGCCTGCTCGAGATCGGGTGGCGTCGTGGCATAGCCGGCGGTGTAGCTCACCTGCACGTTCTGGATGCCGCACGCGAAAGCATAGCCGAGCAAGGTCAAGGCGGCACCCCGGTCGGTGATGTAGTAGCCGGGCGGCGTGGTCTGGCCGACTGTCACGACGCCCGCAGGGATGGCGACGCCGCCGACCGTCAGCGCCGAGACCGCCGAGGCCGGCGCGTTGGGAAAGAACATCTTGCCGCGCCCGTTTCCGTCCCACGCCTCGCTATAGACGGCCTGGGCGATCGCGCGCCCCATGTAGGTCTCAGCGTCCTGGGATGTGGCGCTGATGAGCCGGGCGAGGATGACGTCCTCGGCCGAGGCGACGCCACCGCCCGTATAGGCGGGATAGCCCGTGGTATCGACGCCGATCGAGAAGGTGTTGGCGTCGATCACCGCGACCGTCACCACGAGCCCGGAGAGCGGCGCCATGCCGCCGATATTCGAGAGCAGCACCTGCTGGCCCTGCGCGAAGCCGTGGCCGGCGCAGGTGACCTGCGCATTGGCCGCCTGAGTGACGGCCTGGATCGGCTTCTGGGTCGCGGCGAAGCCCTGGGGATCGACGCCGAACAGCCAGGCCTTGGCATTGGCGAGGGAGGTGAGGTCGCCGACGCTCATCGCCCCACCTCGGTATCATTGGATTTCGAGCGATGATGCGCGGCGAGCTCCTGGGCCTCCGCCTTCGCGAGATAGCCCTTGTGCAGCGCCTGGCCGCCCGGCCCCTTGACGATGAAGCGGCCGAAGCCCTTGCTCTCGATCGTGACGCCGGCCGAAGGCTCCTCCCCGTCGCGCGGCTCGTCCGGACGGCGGAAGCCGTGGGCGCGCAATATCGCGGCCGCGGCCTCGGGGACCTCGATCAGGCCGTCGGCGCCGATCTCGTGATGCGCGCCGCGGAAGAAGAGATGGGTGACGCCCTGGGGCGCTCGCAGTTTCATGACGGTTCCTCGTTTCCTGTCGTGCCGGCTGGGCATGGACGGCAAACGCGCGCCGCCCATGCCGACGCGCGGTTGCTCAGCCGTTGGCGATGTTGCGGATGATCCCGAAGGCCGGCGGGAAGTAGCACTGCAGCACCTCGTCGGCGTAGACGCCGTATTCGTAGCGCCGGGTGCGGATCGGCCATTCGAGCTGGTAATAGTCGCGCCGCGTCTTGACCTGCACGACGTTCGCCACGTTGGAGAGCGGATAGGGAATCGTCTCCGCATAGAAGAGGAGGGTGCCGGGCGGCAGATTCGGATGCAGCCGGATCGGGATCTCCTGGGCGCCGTCGAGGGTGAACTTGTTGAGATAGCTGCGCACCATCACGCCGCCGGCGATGGTGCCCTGGCTCACCTGGAAGACGAAGCGCTGCGCCGTGTTGGTGCCGCCCTGGAGGATCTTCTTGGAGATGTTCATCATCTCCTGGCTCGAGACGTAGATGTCGGTGGGCGTCAGGCGGTAATTGTCCCAGAAGGACTTGAGCGCCGCGTCGATCTCGACGATGCCGCCCTCGCCATCCGCGGTGAGCGGCGTGCCGATGCCGGCGGTCCCCGTCGGCTGCACCGCGACATAGGCGTTGCTGCCGGGCCTCATGACCTGGGCGAGCAATCCGTCGAAGACCTTGCCGTTCTGGCTGAAATCGGCGGCGAAGCCGGCGCTCGCGAGCTGGGTTCCGGTGGCGCTCGCGGTGATCGCGAGGCTGTTGATGGTGGTGATGGCGCCCAAGGCCTCGCTGCCCGCGGCACCCCAGAACCAGGCATAGGCGACGGCGCCGTTGACGACGCTCACCGTCGCCGTGACGCTGCCCGTCGGGCCGGTGACGGCGACCGTGGCGTTTGCCGATTTCTGCGCGGTGCCGGCGTTGTAGCTGTCGGTGTTGCCGTCGGCGAGGGTGCGCGTGCCCGAGAGCGGCAGGCCGCCCACGACCGAGGCGGCAAGGAAGCCCTCGAGGGTAAGGGCCACGCAGATGACCGAGAGCGTCCCCGAGGCGAGGCTGCCGCCCGTCGCCGCGGCGGCCAGGGTCGGCGTCGGCGTGGTGCCGAGGGCGATCGAGCTGTTGCCGCCGACGAGGAGCTTCTCCTCGCCGATCATGAGCGCGCGCAGCAGGTTGAGGGTGGCGACGGCCTTCACGTCGTCGAAGCCCTGGGCCGCGTAATCGGCCTCGAAGGTCACGTAATCCTCGAGGCCGATGCCTCGATAGGCGGCGATGTTGTCCTGGGTCGAGACCGCCTGCACCACGCCGCGGACGCCTTCCGAGACGCCGACGCCCGCATTGTTGACGTTGACGCCGGTAATCGCGCGCCAATTGGCCTGGATGCCCATGCCGCCGCCCACGCGCGGAATGCGGTTGCGCAAGGGCGTGATGACCGGCACCAGCGACTTGGCGGGGGCCTCGAGGTCGTAGGCGGTGATGCCGGAGATCGCCGAGCCGGACTGGGTCCAGGCCTTCATGAGGGCGAGCTGCTGCGGATCGGTCACCGCCTGCTGCTGGGCCTGCCGGACCAGGCCCAGGGTCTCTTGCGTCATGGTCTCCATGGGGTCGTTCTCCTTTCGATGGGCGTCATGCGACGCGGGTCGATGGGCGTCATGCGACGCGGGTCCGCCAGCGCGTCGGACGACGCCGGAGCGGGATAGCGGAATGAAAAAGGGCCGCCCCGGGGCGGCCCTCGATGGGCGACAACGGGTCTCGGCGCGGCGCTACGGCTTGGCGCCCGCGGCGAAGATCGGCAGCGGATGGCGATGGGCGCGCTTGACGAGAGCAAGCGCGTCGGTGGGATCGGGCGACGCCTCGCCCTTGCCGAGCCCGCTCGCCCCGTCCTCCTTCTTGTCGATGGCCTTGAGGGCGCCCTTGGGCGGCAGCGGCTGCGCCTCGAGGGCGTCGACGCGCTTCTGCAGCGCCGCGAGCGCAGGCGCGAGATCGGCGAGCGCCGTCTCCAGCGCCGCATTCGCCGCCGCGAGCTTGGCGAGGACGCCGGCCGCGGCCTTTTCCTCACCGTCCCTATCGGCGCCGTCGGCCGCGGCGGCTTCGGCGTCATCCGCCGCGGCCCCGTTGCAATCGGCGCCGAGGGCGACGAGGAGATCGTGGGCCTTCTGCAGCCGCGCCTTGTCGACCTTGGAATGGCGCGCCCCCGCCTTGGCGAGGGCCTCGTCATCCTCCCTCGCTGATGCCGCGCCGCCCTTGAAGAAGCGGCGCTCCTCGCTGCCGTCGAGCTTGATCATGGTGAAGGTGGCGGTGGGAATGCAGGGATTGTCGACGAGGGAGACCTCGGCGGGATCGGCGGTGTAGCGGGTGAGCGCGGGATCGGCCTCGTCCTTCCAGCGCCTCACATATTTGCCGCCGATCGAGAAGCCCGTATAGACGCCCTCGAGTACCTTGGCCCATTCGGCCGCGTCGACGACCTTGGCGACGGCCTCGATGCGCCGCCCGTCATCGTCGAACTCGAGCGCCGCGAGCTTCCCCGCTGCGACCTTGCCGTGCATGGCGCGCAGATTGCCGAGGGAGCGGCCGTCCGAGGCCTTGGCGATCTCCGCCGACCAGCGCGCGAAATTCGGCTTGGACGAGGCGTAGTCGAAGATCTCGCCGGCGCGGTCGGGCACCTCCTCGGCGAGGGTGCCGTAGACGAGGCGCTTCGCCGCGTCGACCTTGGTGATGGGCAGGAAGAGCTGCATGGGTCTGTCCTTTCGGCAATGAAACGGGTACGCGCAGGCGCGCGGCGGCGCGGCGCCGATATGCGCAGTTTAGGTAGGCAGTGCACGAGTGATCGCTCTTTGCAGCAGGTATCCCGCCGCAGAGGAAGTGCCCGCAGCCCCAAAGGAGTCGACATCCGCGCCCTCGCCGCCCCTCGTCCATTGCCCGCCGCCGGTCTCGCCCTCGGGCACGCGCGGCTGGCTCGGGTTTTAGGCTTTGTCGAAGGATAGCCTGGTATGCTCTTCGAGCGGCACGGATATAGCCGTCCCCCGGCCGTCATTGCGAGGAGCGCAGCGACGAAGCAATCAAGCTTCTTGATGAGGACTCTGGATTGCTTCGCGGTCTTCGGCCGTCCACACATGACCGGAGAGGAGAGCCGCCCTCGCCGCCCGCCGCGGTGGGTGGCGCCGCGCCGAGGGCGACATAGCCCTGGCCCGTATAGACCATCGGCGCCTCGCCGCCGGGAACGGGAGCGAGGCCGAGCGCGGCGCGGGATTCGTTGATCGACTTGATGCCGGCGCGGACATAGGCGGTCTCGATCTCGGCCGCCGCCTGGGGGTCCTGCTCGCGGTCCTCGACCCAGGCGAATTCCAGCGCCGGCTGGCCGAGCTCCGCGGCGATGATGGCGTCGATGAGGCGCTTCACCCATTTCTGGAGCGGCGCCAAGCCCTCCTCGAGAGCGCGGCCATGGGCCGTCTCCGCCGTGGCGCGGTTGAGATGGGCGATGAAGGGCTCGGGGCTCACGCTGAAGGCGAAGCAGACGATGCGCGCCAGCCACTCGTCGTAATCGTCCTTGAGCGCCGGCGCCTTCGTCGCCTGGTACTTCATGTCGCCGGGGATGAAGCGCACGCGGCGCCGCTCGCCGAGCTCGCCCGCGAGGAGCGCGTCCCAATAGGACTGGAACTGGCGGATCTGGTCGACGGTCCAGCTCGCCGGCACGCCGATGAGCGCCTCGGGCACGCTGCCCTCGGTGTAGTAGCTGAGCTGGAACACCGCGCGGCGGAGCGCGATGTTGACGCTCATCACCACCTGCTCCACCGGCGAGAAGCCGTAGACCTTGTGGGCGCGCAGGTTGCGCGGCGCGTAGATGAGCTCGTCGGCGGTGTAGTCGACGGCGGGGACGCCCTTGAGCACCTGCTGATAGGCGGGATCGGGCGGCAGCGGCCGCCGTCCCGAGGCGTCGATCAGGGGCTTGATGGTGGCGCCGTCGATGAGCTCGAGGGCGTAGAGCCGCCCGGCGCGGTCGCGGCGCTTGTAGAGGGTCGGCGCGTCGATGACGAAGAGGTCCTCGAGCAGGGCGCGCAGCCATTGCGCCCAGTCATGGCTCCTGTCGGGCCGCTCGAAGAAGGCCGTGACGGCGGCGATCGCCGCGCTATCGCCATTGCCGCCAAGCGGCGCGCTGCGCGGCCGGATCGCCCAGTCGAGGGCCTCGAGCTGGTCCTTGCGCGTCTCGATGACGAGGCGCAGCAGGTCCCAGCTCTCGGCGAGGCCGCGCAGCTCGGCGAAGCCGAGCGCCTCGTAGGCGCGCGGGCGCGCCTGGATGTTGAAGCCGACGGGATAGTCGAACTCACGCCCCTTGGTCTCGGGGGGCGCTTGGGGCGGCAGGGGCTGGCTCGGCGAGAACCAGCTCCCGGGCTTGACGCCGCTGATGATGTAGCGCACGCCCTCGGCCGCGCGCGCGACGAGGCCCGGTGCGAGCGGCGTCGCGCGGGCGCCGTCGGCGCGCGCCATGGCGCCGCCGCGGCCGTTGGACCACAAGCTCATCTCGACCTGCAGAAGAAGGTTGCTGGAGAATCGTTTTCCTCGCCCATCGCGGAGGGGGGAGTGAGGGCATCCCAAAAATGATGCTCGACCCGCGAGGGGCGTGACGGAAAGCTGTGCGGGCGCAGCCGCGACGCGCCCAGGAGCGAAGGCCCGCGATGAAGGTGACGTTCCCGCCCGACTGGTATGTGCTTGCCCGGCTCGGCAAGTTCGTGATGTGGCTCAGCTTCGCACTCTTCCACCTGGCGCTGGCGGTGGCGGCGCTGTTCCTCCTCTGGTGCTATCAGGTGCAGCCGCGCCAGGTCTATGACTGGCTGGTGGCGATCCGCGAGTCCTGGCCCGCGCGGTGGCTCGGTGCGCTCGGCGTAGGCGGTCTAGCCATTCTGTTTCTATACATACGGGCCTGGCGAGCCATCTTCTCGCGCGTGACCACAGCGTATTTCTTCCGCGAGCTGAATCTCGACTAGCCACCGCCCTCCCCCCTCGAGCGATGCCGCATTGTCTCGCGTCACCTCTCGGCAACGTCGTCACTGCGAGAACCGCGGCACCGGGCGCAGCAAGGTGCTGCGGAACGAAGCAGTCCAGCGGTCTTGGCGAAAGAAGCTGGATTGCTTCCCCCTCGCGAAGCCCGGAGTCGCAATGACGATCGTCGGCGCAGGCCCCTTACCGCCCCGCCGCGTCGCGATAGAACTCGATGATGCCGATCTCCACCGGCTCGACGAGAAGCTCGGTGAGCGCCCAGACGAGGGCGTCGAGGCGGTCGGGCGAGCCGGCGCCCCTACGATCGCCGGCGCCCGCGAAGCCGCACATCTGGTCCTCGAGCTCGGGGAAGGCGCCGACGTGGTGCACCCGGCCCTGCTCGTAAAGAGCTGCCACCGGCTCGGCGCGAAGCTGCTTGCCGCGGCTCGCGCGCACCGGCTTGAAGGCCACGGCGCCGTCGATCATGCGGATCGTCGCCGCGACGAGATCGCCGCCATTGTTGACCTCGGCGACGATGCGGTCGGCCTTGCGGCGGCGATAGGCGGCGACCGCCTCGCGCGCCCATTCCATCGGGCTCGCCCGGCGCGAGCGGTCGTCGAGGACATAGCCGTGCCCGCCGCCGCGTCCGGCGACGATGATGCCGGTCTCGTCGGACTCGGCGCCGCTCGTCACCGCGGGATCGACGGCGACGACGATGCGCTCCAGCGCGGGTGCCGCCTTGACGCGGGCGCGCTCGATGGCCTCGCGGCGCCAGAGGGCGCCCGGCATGTCCTCGAGGATCTCGGCCTCGAGCTCCTGGCGGCCGAGGCGCGTGCCCTCGTATTTGCGGATGATCGTCTGCACGAAGGCGGGTGCCAGATTGGCGAGGTTCTCCCGCGTGGCGCCGCGGGTGACGACGGTCGCGGGATCGGCGATCAGCTCCTTGATGAGCGGCAGCGGCCGCGGCGTCGTGGTGAACATCTGGCGCGGGCGGCGGCCGAGGCGCAGCCCGAATTGCAGGTTGTCATAGGTCTCGCGCGCATAGCGCCACTTCGCGAGCTCGTCGCCCCAGGCCGCGTGATGCTGCGGCCCGCGGAGCTGATCGGGCTCGACGGCGTTGTAGAGAGTCGCCACGGCGCCGTTGGGCCATGTCAAGCGCCGCTTTGTCGCCTCGTAGCGCGGGCGGAAGCCGCGCGGGCAGAGAGCGAGGAAGCCGCTCGCGCCCTCGACGACGACGCCGCGCGCATCCGCCGCCGTCTCGGCGACAAGGGCGATGCGCGCGATCCCGCCGCCGGGTGCCGTGAGCGGCGTCGCGCCCTCGACGAGGCTGCGCACCCATTCGACGCCCATGCGCGTCTTGCCGAAGCCGCGGCCCGCGAGCACGAGCCAGGTGGTCCAGTCGCCCGGGGGCGGAAGCTGGCTCGGCCGCGCCCAGAAGCGCCAGTCGTGGAGCAGCGCCTCGGCCTCGGCACCGCTCAGCTCACGGATCGCCGCCCGCCTCGTCTTTTCCGGCAGCGAGCTCAGCAATTCGGCGAGCGAGGCGTTCCCTAGCATCGGCGGTCTCGGCTCCTTCCGCAATGTCGTCCGGCTTCGGCCTGGCCTCCCCGCCGCGCGCGTTGAACATGCCGAGCTGCCGGCCGATGAGCTGCAAGGCGCGCGTGGCGACGCGGGGATCGAACTCGCTCTCGTCGAGAGCGCGGCGCACGATCTCGCCGAGCTGGCCGAGCACCCAGGCGTCGCTCATCTCCGCCTGCAGCCGCTCGCCGCGCAACTCGGCGATGCGCGCCTGGATGCGCGGCTCCTTGAGGAGCAGGTGAGCCTTGCTGCGGATGGTGTGCGCGTTGGCGCGCTGCGGCCGATAGGCGCGGCGATAGGCGGCGGCCCCCACTTTGGCGCCATTATAGAGGAGTGCGAGCTCGACATAGGCGCGGCAGAAGGCCTCCCGCCTCGCCGAGAGCGGCGCGGCGCGCGGCGCCGCTTTCGCCTTCCGCTTCAGCGCCTTGCTGTCGGTTGCCGGCATGGGATGTCGTGGGCTGTGAATGTGTCGATTGCGATGTCGAATCGGATTTGTGGTCCCCCTCACCCAGCTCCGGGTAAGGCTCGGCTTCGCCTCGCCAACCCTGCGCAACCCTCTCCCCCAAGCTTTGGGGGAGAGGGAAGGGTGAGGGGGCGAGCGCAAGTGCATCACCCCGAAAACGCGAAACCCGCCGCGGCGGGCCGGGCGGGTCAGTCACACTGTTCGTGCTTTATGGTTTGCATGCTACTTAATGGGCCCAGCCGCGTCAAGCGGAATCTTCCGAAAAAATTCGCGCGACGGGGAGCGCCGCGGAAAACGGCGCCTTTCGCGCTCAGTCCTCGCCCGGCGCCGGCTGCGCGCGCGACGGCCCCGAAGGCGGCGGCGTACGCGAGTCCGCGGGCACCGCTCGCGCCAGCTCGGCTCCCGCCCCTGTCGGCAGCGCGCGATAGACGAGCGCCGAGAGGGCGGCCACGGCGCCGACGGCGAAGAAGGCCGGCGTGAAATCGCCGGCGACGAGATGGGCGCCGCCGCGCAGGCCCATGGTGAGGTGGAGCAGCAGGGCGCCGAAGCCGACGCCGATGCTGAGCGAGAGCTGCTGCGCCATCGCCGAGACGCTGGTGGCACGGCTCATGCGCGCATGGGGGACCTCGGCATAGACGAGGGCGTTGGCGCTGGTGAATTGCAGCGAGCGGAAGAAGCCGCCGGTGAGCAGCAGGGCGAAGATCAGCGCCGCCGGCGTATCGGCGCGGAAGAGGCCATAGAGGGCGAGAAGCGCTCCGCTCCACACCGCATTCACGATGAGCACGCGGCGGAAGCCGAGGCGGCGCAGGATCGGTGCTGCGGTGAATTTCATGGTGAGCGCCCCCGCGGCCGAGGCGAAGGTGAGGAGGCCCGATTGGAAGGGCGTGAGCCCGAAGCCCTCCTGCAGCATGAGGGGCAGCAGGAAGGGCACGGCGCCGATGCCGACGCGGAAAAGGAAGGCGCCGGCGAGGCTGATGCGGAAGGTGGGAATGCGCAGGAGCGAGAGATCGATGATCGGATGCGCCGCGCGGCGCGCGTAGCGAATATAGAGCGCAAGCGAGATCGCGCCGGCGGCGAGCAGCGATATCACCGAGGGCAGCGGCACCACGTCGCGCCCCGCCGCCTCGAAGCCGAAGACGAGCCCGGTGAGCCCGAGGGCCGTAAGAAAGAATCCCGGGAGGTCGAGGGGCGGCACGGCCTCCTCCCGCATGTCGGGGATGAAGAGCGTGGCGAGAATGACGCCGAGGACCCCGATCGGCACGTTGATCCAGAAGATCCAGCGCCACGAGACATAGGTGGTGATGAAGCCGCCGAGGGGCGGCCCGAGCACCGGGCCGACGAGAGCCGGCACGGTGAGATAGGCGAGCGCGTTGATGAGGCCCGTCTTGGGCAGGGAGCGCAGCACCACGAGGCGGCCGACCGGCACCATCATCGCACCGCCCATGCCCTGGAAGATGCGGGCGAGCACGAAGCCGAGCAGCGAGCTCGAGAGGCCGCAGAGGATCGAGCCCGCGAGGAAGACGAGGATGGCGAGGCGGAAGACGCGGCGCGCGCCGAAGCGGTCGGCGACCCAGCCGCTCGCCGGGATGAAGACGGCGAGGCTGAAGAGATAGGAGGTGATGGCGAGGCTGAGCCGCAGGGGGCTCTCGCCGAGGGATTGGGCGATCGCCGGCAGCGCCGTCGCCAGCACCGTTGAATCGAGATTCTCCATGAAGAGCGCGCAGGCGACGATCAGCGGGATCACCACCTGGCGCGGCAGAGTGGCCATGCGCGGGTCCGGACTCGAGACAGGCGGGCCCGAGAGCCCGCCGGAGCAGCATAAGCCGCCGTTTTATGACAAGCTATACGCCGCGGCGGGGGAGAATCATGCGCCGCCGCGCCGCCAGGGGCTTGGCCGCGTGGAGGGGGCACCGCAGCATGATCGAGCAGATCGCAAGCTTCGTCGCCGTGGTCGATGCCGGCGGCTTCTCCCAGGCGGGACGGCGGCTGTCGCTGCCGAAATCGACCATCAGCCATCGCGTCCAGCAGCTTGAGGAGCGCCTCGGCGTCAGGCTCCTCCACCGCACGCCGCGCATCGTGCGCCTCACCGACGAGGGGCGCCTCTATTACCAGCGCTGCGTGCGCATCCTCGCGGAGATCGCCGAGGCCGAGCGCGCGGTCCGGCAGGAGCCCGAGGCGCCCGCGGGACTCTTGCGCCTGAGCGCGCCGATCGAGTTCGGCATGCAGATCCTGAGCCGGCCTTTGGCGGCCTTCCTCGAGCTTCATCCCGGCATCAGGATGAAGCTCGAGCTGACCAGCCGGAACATCGATCTCATCGAGGAGGGGTTCGACGTCGCCTTGCGCATCGGCGAGCTCGCCGATTCCTCCCTCGTCTCGCGGCGCATCCTGAGCATCCCGCGCGGGCTCTATGCCAGCCCCGGCTATCTCGCCGCGCGAGGGCGCCCCGCGAGCCCGGAGGCACTCGCGCAGCACGCCTGCCTGCGCTTCGAGACGGCGTTCTATCACGGCGCCTGGGTGCTCAAGGGCGCTGGCGGGCGCGTCTCGCTGCAACCCTCCGGCGTCATCGGCGCCAACAACCTCACGGTCCTGCGCGACGCCGCCATCGCCGGCCTCGGCATCGCCCTCCTGCCCTGCTATCAGTGTCGCGAGGCCGAGGCGGCCGGCCGGCTCGAGCGGCTCCTGCCCGATTGGCCGCCCGAGAGCGCCGACGTCTATGTTGTCTATCCCAGCAAGCACCATCTCTCGAGCAAGATGCGCGCCTTCCTCGCCTTCCTCGACACCCATGCCGAGCGGCTCGCGGCGGCCGTGCGGGACGGGTAGCGGCGAGTCCACGCGGGCGGATGCGAGCCGATACATGATCCTTATCCTCGTCGTCACGGCGAGAACCGCGGCGTCGAGCGGCAGCGAGGCGGCGTGGGACGAAGCCGTCCAAGATTTTTGCCAACGGCCTGAATCGCTTCCCCCTCGCGCTGCTCGGGGTCGCGATGACATCGTGGATGAAACTGCTCAGCGTCATCGCTTGTGGCGCGGCATCGACCTCGTCCGGAAGCAAGCCGCCATCGTCCAAAAAATTGGAACGCAGTGTCGCGCAGATCGATGGCGACGCGGGCGGAGCGATCCGGCCATACTTTCGGCGGCGGGCTCGCACGGGAACGGGACGCCGCCCGGCGGAAGGTCCGCCCCGCAATCGCCTTCGGTTGCGAGGGAGGTCCAATCGCGAGGTGAGGCCATGACCACAGCAAGCCCCGATTCCGTCCGAACGATCCCCGCCTGGCGCGGCGCCGAGGACTGGCTCCTCCTGGGCGGACGCATCCTGCTCGCCTCGATCTTCGTCATCGCCGGGCTGCGCAAGCTCGGGGACTACGGCATGTTCGCCGGCTACATGGCGCATTTCGGCGTGCCCGCCCCTGCCCTGCTCCTGCCCCTTGCCACGGCCCTCGAGATCGGCGGCGGCCTTCTCCTGGCGATCGGCCTGTGGACGCGCTGGGCGGCCCTCGCGCTCGCCCTCTACACCCTGCTGCTGGCCTTCATCTTCCACGCCTTCTGGGCGGTCGATCCGAAGCAGCTCGGCGCGCAGCTCAACCTCTTCCTCTTCCACCTCGAGACCATCGGCGGGATGCTCTACGTCCTCGCCCATGGTGCCGGGGCCCACAGCCTCGACCGGGCGATGAGCCGGCGGCGGTGAGCGGGGTCAGCGAAAGCGAGGCGGCCGGGCGCCGCCTTTGGCGCAGCCGGTGGTGGATCGTCGCCGCGGCCACCTCCGGCATGATCGTGGGCCAGGGGCCGATCACGATCTTCGCCTTCGGCGTCTTCCTGAAGCCGGTGACCGAGGCCCTCGGCGTGAGCCGCGGCACCCTATCGTCGACGGTCGGGCTCCTCACCTTCGTCGCGGCCCTCGTGACGCCGCTGATGGGCCGGATGATCGACCGCTTCGGCGTGCGCGCCGTGCTGCTGCCGATCATCGGCCTCTTCGCGCTCGCGACCATGGCCCTCGCGCGCCTGCAAGCCTCGCTCCCGCTGCTCTACCTCCTCGTCGGGCTCCAGGGCCTCTTCAGCGCCGGCCAGACTCCCACCGGCTATGTCAAGGCCATCTCCGCCTGGTTCGACCGCAAGCGCGGCCTGGCCCTCGGCATCGCCCAGGCCGGTGTCGGGCTGGGCGTCGCCGCAGTGCCCCAGCTCGCGGCCTATCTCATCCGCGTCCAGGGCTGGCGCGCCGCCTATGTCGGGCTCGGCGTCGCCATCCTCGTCTTCGCCTTCCTTCCCGTCGCCCTCCTCATCCGCGAGCCGCCCACGCCGCGCGCCCCGGCGAGCGGGCCGGCGACGCTACTTCCCGGCGTGCCGGCGGGCGCGGCATGGCGCACGCGCGTGTTCTGGATTCTGAACGGGAGCTTCCTTCTCGCCGTGATGGCGATCAACGGCACCCTCGCCCATGCCGTCGCCGTGCTCACCGATCGCGGCCTGCCGCTCCAGGAGGCGACGGGGGCGCTCTCCCTCGCCGGCCTCGCCCTCATCGGCGGGCGCGTCCTCGCCGGCTATTGCCTTGACCGCTGGCACGGGCGCTATGTGGCCCTCGGCTTCTTCTGCTGCCCGCTTCTCGGCATCGCGCTCCTGGCGAGCGCGGCGCCCGCCGGCATCCTGCTCCTCGGCACGGCGCTTTGCGGCATCGGCGTGGGTGCGGAGATCGACCTGATGGCGTTCCTCATCGGCCGCTATTTCGGCCTGCGCGCCTATGCCACGATCTATGGCCTGATCTTCGCGATCTTCACCATCGGCACGGGGCTCGGGCCCTATCTCATGGGCGTCGCCTTCGACCGCTATCACAGCTATCGCCCGATGTTCGCCATCTTCGAGGCCGCGCTCGTCCTCGCCTGCCTCCTCGTGCTGCGCCTCGGCCCCTACGCCTATCCGGCGCCGCCGGCACGCTTGCGCGCCGGGATCGAGGCGCGGCCGCGCCTGCTCGACTGACACGGAGGGCGCCGCCCCATGCTCTATGTCCTCTATATGGAAGACGGCCTGCGCAGCGCCGAGATCCGCGCCGCCAAGCGCGACGAGCATCTTGCCTATCTCGATCGTCACAAGGATATCCTCGTGCTGGGCGGCGCTTTGCTCGCCGAGGACGGCAAGACGCGCATCGGCAGCATGCTCGTCCTCAACGTGGCGAGCCGCGCCGAAGCCGAGGCCTTCTCGTCGGGCGAGCCCTTCCGCCGCGCCGGGCTCTACGCCTCGGTCAAGATCACCCGCATGCGCCGCGGCCAATGGAATCCGGACGCGGCACCGGCGACGGCGGATGGCAGTTGAGTTGCGGCTGCTCTACTAGGGTCCAGACTCAATTAAAGCCACCAAGTGATGGCGGCGGCAATCAGCGCGCCAGCGAGGAAGTTGCGCGCGAGCTTGTCATAGCGAGTTGCGATGCGGCGGAAGTCTTTGAGCCGCGCGTACATTCGCTCGATCAA
>DATGLG010000063.1:0-136039 GCA_035294245.1 Alphaproteobacteria bacterium
CCCCTCGTCATTCCCGCGAAAGCGGGAATCCAGTATTTCCACGGAAAACCTGGATTCCGGCTCTCCGCGGAGCCTGTCCTCGGGCCGGCCTTCGGCCGGACCCGTGGGCTCCGGCCGGAATGACGGCTATTCCTTTGGAAGGGGCGCCCATCCAGACTTGTGTGCATGCCGTAGCGGAAGCGCGGGCGAGCCCGGAAAACCGTGGTTTTCCGGCCTTGCGAGCCCCGCTATCCGGAATCCACGAGGCGGTCCCGATGGGTCCCGGATCGCGTGGACTCCTTGTCGCACAAGGAGTCCACGTGTCCGGGACGACGATGAGGGATTGATCCGGTCAGTAAACTTGGCGCCCCTACACCATCGCCTCGCCGCGCAGCACGGGCACGCAAGCGCCGCCGACCCAGGCGCGGATGCCGTCGGGCGTGCGCCGCGCCGTCGTGCGCAGCAGGCTGGGACGGCCCATCTCGACCCCCTGCGCGATGTCGTAGCGGGCGCTCTGCGCCGTGCCGAGGGAGAGCAGCAGGGCGGCGAGCGGCGTCGCGGCACTCCCCGTCGCCGGATCCTCCCAGGTTCCGGCGATGGGCGAGAACATGCGGGCGCGGATGCGGCTGCCGTTGCCGTCGCGCACGTAGATGTAAAGCGCGAAGCGCCCCTCGAGGGCCGGCGTCTCGGCGAGCACGCGCCGGAACGCGGCGAGGTCCGGGATCGCGCGAGCGAGGCCCGATTCCGTGACCTCGGCGATGACGAAATCATTTCCGACCGCGGCGCGGAGCGGGGGATGCGCCGCCGTGACGATATCGGCGGCTGCGAGGCCGATGCATCCCGCCACGGCCTCGGGCGCGAGGCGGATGCCGAGGGCGAGCGGCTGGGGGGCCGCGATGGTGGCGCCGGTCACAGCACCGGCCGCGTCGCGCTCGACCTCGATCTCGACGAGGCCGGCGAGCTCCTCGAAGCGCAGCTTGTCGTCCTTGGCGCGGCCCGCTTGCGCCAGCACGAAGCCCGTGCCCACATTGGGGTGCCCGGCGAAGGGCATCTCGTGGGTGCGGTTGAAGATGCGGACTCGCGCCGTATGGGCGGGGTCGTCGGGCGGCAGGACGAAGGTCGTCTCGCTCAGATTGAGTTCGGCAGCAAGCGACTGCATCTCCCCATCGGTGAGGCCGTGCGCGTCGGGAAAGACGGCGAGCGGATTGCCGCCGAAGCGGCGCTCGGTGAAGACGTCGACGGTGACGAAGGAATAGGCTCTCATCGCGCCTCATGGCTGAAGGTGAGCGTGCTGCCGGCTGAGCCAACATGGCCTCTCAGGCTTCCCCATCCGCCCGTCATAAAACCAAAGGGGCGAGAACGACAGCCCGAGATTGAGCAAGCCGGCCCGCCGGCTTGGTCGCGAGCCTAACAGACTTTTTGGCGCGCGCCCTGTCGGTTTTGGTCTAGAATTCCATCGGGCAGGCTTCCGAAGAGGATGGGGGTGGACGGCGGGCGAGCGGCGCAAGCCGCGCTTCGACCGAATGGCATATCGCTCCGGCGCTGGCTGCTCTACCTCGCGCTCGCCGGCGTCGCGGGAACGCTTCTTGTCGCCGGCGCCGCCGGCTGGTTCTCCTGGCTTGAGCAGAAGGCCCAGTTCGGGCTCAGCTTCGTCGCGACCAGCCGCGCCACGACGGTCGCGGTCGAGCGCGAGCTCGACCAGGCGGTGGCGCTCGCCCGCGGCCTCGCGGTCTCCCATCGCCTCGCCGAGGGCGATATCGCCGGCTTCGAGCAGCAGGCGCGCCAGGTCTTGGCGGCCTATGGCTATTTTCTCATCCTCAACCCGGGCGATTCCGGGCGGCAGCTCATCAACACCCAGCTTCCCGCCGGCGAGCCCCTTCCCGCGTTGCGCGTCGATCCCGACTGGATCGATCCAGCAGCCCGCGCCGGTCGGGTCGCGGTGAAGCCGCTGCGGCGCTCTTATGCCTCCGGCAAATGGATCACGATCGTTCAGCTGCCGATCATGGCCGCGGACACGCTCCGCTATGTCATCAACATCGTGATCCCCAGCGACGCCTTCCAACGCATCATCGACGACCAGCGGCTGCCGGCCAAGTGGAACGGCGTGATTCTTGACCAGGATTGGACCGTCGTTGCGCGGGTCATCAATGCCGACAAATACCTCGGCAAGAAGGGGGCGACGGAGCGGCTCCGCTATTCGAAGGCACCCGATCTCGTCTACGAGACGCATGTGCTCGAGGGCCCCCTTTCGCTTTCCTCCCTCAGCCGCTCGGCACGCTACGGCTGGAGCGTGGCCTTCTCCATGCCCGAAGCCGACATGTTCCGACAGGTTCTCCGCCCCATCCTGCTCTCGGCAGCGGGCGGCTTCCTTGTCGCGGCGCTTGCCATGGGCGCCATCACCTTTCTCGTGGCGCAGCTCATCGTCGGCATCCGGTCCCTCGCCGAGGCGACCGCGGCGCTCGGTCGGGGCGAGACAGTGCAATTGCCCCGCTTCCGCGTGCGCGAGCTCGCCCTCGTCGGCCAAGGCATGCAGCGCGCCGCGGCCAAGCTCCAGGACAATGCCCGGCTCCTCGCGGCCCGCATCGCCGAGGTGACGCGCGATCTTCGCCGCGAGGCGGAGGAGCGCCGCAAGGCCGAGGAGGCGCTCGCCCATGTGCAGCGCCTCGAATCCCTGGGCCAGCTCACCGGCGGCATCGCCCACGATTTCAACAATCAGCTCGGCGTCATAATTTCCAGCCTCGAAACTCTTGAGCGTCGGCTCCGTCCCGAAGATCCGAGAATCAAAGGCCCGATCCGGACGGCGATCGAGGGCGCCGAGCGCAGCGCGCGACTGACGCGGCAATTGCTCGCCTTCGCTCGCCGGCAGGCGCTGGCACCCGCCTTGATCGACATGAACAGGCTTGTCTCGGGCATGTCCAACATGCTGCACCGGACGCTCGGCGAGCGAATCGCCATCGAGACCGTTTTGGCCGGGGGACTGTGGAATGTTCTGGCCGACGTCAATCAGCTCGAAAACGCGCTGCTCAATCTCGCGATCAACGCGCGAGACGCCATGCCCGAGGGCGGCAAGCTCACCATCGAGACGGCGAACGGGTACCTGGACGAGCACTACGCAGAACGCAACGTCGGGGCGAAGCCTGGCCAATATGTGATCGTCTCCGTCACCGATACCGGCACCGGCATGGATGCGGAGACCGTCGCCAGGGCCTTCGAGCCGTTCTTCACCACCAAGGAGGCCGGCCGCGGCACGGGCCTGGGTCTTTCCCAGGTCTACGGCTTCGTCAAGCAGTCGGGCGGGCACGTCGCGATCTATAGCGAGCTCGACAAGGGAACGACCGTGAAGCTGTATCTGCCGCGCGCGCTTGCCGCCGATGCCAAGCCTGACGCGCGCAGCGATCAGCCGCCTGTGCGGGCCTCCCCCGCGTCGGGGACCATTCTTCTCGTCGAGGACAATGAGCTGCTGGCCGCCTCGATCGCGGCGATGCTCGAAGAGCACGGCTATCGCGTGCTCCTGGCCCAGGACGGCGCCGCGGCGCTGAAGCTCCTGCGCGAGGAGCCCCGCGTCGATCTGTTGTTCACGGATCTGGGCCTTCCTGGCGACTTGAACGGCCGGGAGCTCGCCGAAGAGGCGCAAGGCCGATACCCCGGCATCAGGGTGCTGTTTACGACCGGCTATGCGCGGAATGCAAATTTTCATAACGGCCGCCTTCAGCTCGGCGTCGAGCTGATCGTCAAGCCGTTCACCTCTGAGGAGCTGGTCGGGAAGATACGGCGTATCCTGGCGGGGTCGTAGGGGGCCTTCGACCGGCGCGCGCCTGCGCGGGCCTTCGGTAAGGGATGCGCGGCGCCGGAGGGCCGTGGCGGGGGCGGCTCACGAGGAGTTGACGGCTCCCGCGGCCGGATCGCGTTGACCGCGGCGCGAGGCGGGGCGTAGCCTAAGCGCGATCCATCGAGGGAGCGCAGTCATGACGAGACGGACGTCCCTGATCCTCGCGAGCCTTGCGGCGCTGATGCTCGGCCTCGGCCTTGCCGGCACCGCCTCCGCCAATTGCGGCGCAGATCACGAGGCGATGTCGTCGCCCGACACCACCGCCTCCAGTACGCCGACACAGCAGCATCAGCAGGCCCCCGGCACCAACGGCTGAGCGAGGCCGTTCCGCGCGCCGATCGTCTGGCGTGGGGGTGGGTCAATGCCGAGCCGTCGTGGCCGGACTTGTTCCGGCCACCGACGACTTAATTTGAGTTCAACTCGTGGATGCCCGCGACGAGCGCGGGCATGACGAGTGGGATGGGCCGCTCGCGCCTCTGCGAGGCGCCTCGACAACATGGCCATTGCGCTCACCGCGCAACGAGGGGAGTGGAGTTGTGCCGGCGCGCGGCAGCCCAGTCGCCGCGAATTTCTCCAGATCGTCCCATCTCACGCCACCTTGCGTCCGGTTGGCGGCACGATTCTCATCACGGCGTAGATCGGGGCTGCGCAGCGCCTTGACGTGAGTGAAATTCTTCTATAGTCATTTTAATATGACTATAGACAAAAAGAGCGACAAGGCGCTCCGTCGCATTCCGGCTGGCAATTTCAAAGCCGAGTGCCTGCGCTTGATGGACGAGGTGGCGCGCCGGCGTGCGCCCATCATCATCACCAAGCGTGGCAAGCCGGTCGCCAAGCTGGTGCCGGTCGAGACGGCGCCAGCCGAGCTGTTCGGCAGCATGGCGGGCACCATGACGGTTCACGGCGATATCGTGGCGCCTTTGGATGAGGCGTGGGAGGCGGATGGCGAGGTTTCGTGAGGCGCGCGCGACCGAGGTGCTGCTGCTCGATACCCATGTTTGGCTGTGGCTCATGATCGGTAGTTCCGAGCTATCGTCCGCGGCGCGCGCGACGATCACCGAGGCGGCTGCACGCGGCGGACTGAGACTCGCGGCAATCTCGGTCTGGGAAACGGCCATGCTCGCCCAGCGCGGGCGGATTACCCTCTCGAAGCCGATACGCGAGTGGGTGGAGGAGGCCCTGGCGGCGCCAGGGCTTGTGCTCGAGCCGCTCAGCCCGGAGGTCGCCGTCGAAAGTTGTGAGCTGCCGGGCCGGTTTCACGGCGACCCCGCCGATCGCCTCATCGCCGCGACGGCCCGTCTCACCACCGCGCGGCTCGTCACCCGCGATCGCCGCCTCCTCGACTACGCAGCGCAAGGCCACCTCGCGGCCCTTCCCGCCTGAGCGGCAGCTTCATCCCGCCTTGCGCGACAGCACGCGATCCGCTTCCGCGATTTCGGCGGCCACCTTGGCGATCACGGGCCGCCCCCGCATGCGCGCCTGCCAGGCGGCAAGATTCGGGAAATCGCCGAGTGTCGGGCCCTTGAGCCGTGCCGCGAAGAGGAGGGTCATGAAGAGGGCGATATCGGCGACGGAGAAATCGCCGCAGAAATAATCGCGCTCGCCGAGCTCGTCGGCGAGCCCCGCGTAATGGCCGCGGATCGCCGCCTCGGCCCGCGCGCCCTCGGCCTCCCGCGCCGCCTGGTGCTCGCGCTCGGGATGGGGCGGCTCGGTGCGGTACATGAGAAGGCGCACGGGGGCGAAGAGGATCTCGTCGGCGAAAAGCTCGAGGCGGCGGCAGCGCGCCCGCGCCCTGGCCTCGCGCGGGAAGAGGGGCGGGGCGGGGTAGGCGTCCTCGAGATACTCGAGGATCAGGGTCGAATCGAAGAGGGTGAGGTCGCCATCCACCAGCACCGGAACCTGGGCCTTGGGATTGGCCGCCAGGACTGCGGGGTGCTTAGGCGCATAGCCGCGCTCCTGGCTGAACGGCACCATGACCCGCTCGAAGGCCAGGCCCTTCTCGCCGAGGGCCATCTCCACCTTGCGCGAGAAGAGGCTCAGGGGGCCAGAATAGAGAATGCGGGCGGCGGATGGCGTGACGGTCATGGGCGAGCCTCGGCAGAGGGAAGGATGATGACATCGGCAATGATGAGAACAATACATGAACATTTGGGCCTTGGCAAGCCCCGCGCCGGATCGGACGGGAACAGGTTCCAGCAATGGCGCAAGAGGCTGGCGCAATCCCTTCTCCGGGAACGCGCGTTATCCCTCCGCCGTTCTCTTCGGCGGCGGAGGAGCGGCGCCATGGCGAGACCCGCGCGCGAGAAGAGCCCCATCGAGCCGAGCCGCGGACCCGTCGGAGACGGCGCGCCGGCCGTCGCGGCACCGGCGCCCGTGAGCGCGGACGCGCCGCAACCCCCGCAGGGCGCGGCCCCCCGCGCCGATCGGCGCGCGCGGGTGGTGATCGTCGGCGGCGGCTTCGGGGGCTTGACCGCGGCGCGCGGCCTGCGCAACGCGCCTGTACACGTGACGGTGATCGACCGCCACAACTATCACCTCTTCCAGCCGCTCCTCTACCAGGTCGCGACGGCGGGGCTCTCGCCCGCCGATATCGCCTCGCCGATCCGCGCCATCCTGCGCGACCAGGCCAATGCCACAGTGCTGCTCGGCGAGGTCGACGGCATCGACGTCGCCGGCCGCGCCGTGCGCGCCGGGGCGCGGCGCATCCCCTATGACCAGCTCGTGGTGGCGACGGGGGCGCGCCACGCCTATTTCGGCCATGACGAATGGGAGCGCTTCGCCCCCGGCCTCAAGAAGATCGACGACGCCACCGATATCCGCCGCCGCATCCTCCTCGCCTTCGAGCGCGCGGAGAGCAGCGCCGATGCGGCGGCGCGCCAGGCCCTTCTCACCTTCGTCGTGGTCGGCGCGGGCGCCACCGGCGTCGAGCTTGCGGGCGCCATCGCCGAGCTCGCGCGCAAGGCCCTCCGGCGCGATTTCCGCCATATCGATCCGAGCCAGGCGCGCATCATCCTCGTCGAGGGGCTCGACCGGGTGCTGGCGAGCTTCCCCCCGAGCCTCTCGGCGGCGGCCCAGCGCGCGCTCGCGCGGCTGGGCGTCGAGCTCCGCCTCGGCGCCATGGTGAGCCAGTGCGACGCCGAGGGAGTCATCGCGGGCGGCGCGCGCATCCCCGCGCGCACCGTCGTCTGGGCCGCGGGCGTGCGCGCCTCGCCGGCGGCGGAATGGCTCGCGGCCGAGCATGACCGCGCCGGCCGCGTCGTCGTCGGCCCCGATCTCACGCTGCCCGGCCATCCCGAGATCTTCGTGATCGGCGACGCCGCCCTCGCCAAGGACGGCAACGGCAAGCCGCTCCCCGGCATGGCGCAGACGGCGGAGCAGGAGGGGCGCTATGTCGCGCGCGTGATCGCGTCGCGGGCGCGCGGCCGGCCGGCGCCGCCCCCCTTCCGCTTCCGCAATCGCGGCAGCCTCGCCACCATCGGGCGCAGCGCCGCCGTCGCCGATTTCGGCTGGCTGCGCCTGCGCGGCCGCCTCGCCTGGCTGCTCTGGGGCGTGGTGCACATCTATTTCCTCATCGGCTTCCGCAACCGCATGGTCGTGATGCTGGAATGGATCTGGGCCTATCTCACCTTCCAGCGCGGCGCCCGCCTCATCACCGGGCTGGAAGAGGAGCGCCCGGCTCCGCCGGCGGCACCGAGCCCGGGAGCGCAGGGGATGCCAACGTCGCCCCCCGGCGTCGCCCCCTGAGAATCGCGGAAATCCGCCGAAAACGCGCAAGGGGAGATGCCAATGTCGCCCCCCGGTATGGCGGCCGGCAAGTTTATCCGGATTCCCCTTGCATCCGGTGCCGCCAGTTGAAAACATTGCTCTGACGAGCGCCGCGGCAAGACGGCGCCGGGCGGGACAGGAACTCATGGAGGCGTCCAGTGACCGAGCACGCGCCCCGCGTCGCGGCCCTCGTCGGGCCCTATACCAGCGGCAAGACGACGCTCCTCGAAAGCCTGCTCTATGTGACGGGCGCCATCCCGCGCAAGGGCACGATCCGCGACGGCACCACGGTCGGCGACAGCGCCCCCGAGGCGCGCGCGCGCCAGATGAGCAGCGAGGTCAACATCGCCACCACCGGCTTCCTCGGCGACAAATGGACCTTCCTCGACTGCCCCGGCTCGATCGAGTTCGCGCAGGAATGCCACAATGCGCTCATGGTCGCCGACATCGCCGTAATCGTGTGCGAGCCCGTCGTCGAGCGCGCCATGGCCTTGGCACCCCTCTTCAAATTCCTCGACGAGCATCGCATCCCCCATCTGCTCTTCATCAACAAGATGGACAGCGCCGCCCAGCGGGTGCGCGAGGTGCTGGCGGCCCTCCAGCACGTCTCCGACCGGCCGCTCGTGCTGCGCCAGGTGCCGCTGCGCAACGGGGGCGAGATCATCACCGGCTATGTCGATCTCGTCTCCGAGCGCGCCTACGCCTATCGCGCCGGCCAGGCCTCGGATCTCGTCGCCATCCCCGAAGGCGAGAAGGCGCGGGAGCAGCAGAGCCGCCAGGAGCTCCTCGAGACGCTCGCCGACTTCGACGACAGCCTCCTCGAGCAACTCCTTGAGGACGTAGTTCCGGACAAGGGCGAGATCTACAAGCACCTCACCCGCAGCATCCGCGACGACAAGCTGGTCCCGGTCTTCCTCGGCGCCGCCGAGCGGGACCACGGTGTGCGGCGCCTGCTCAAGGCCTTGCGCCACGAGGCTCCCGAGCCCCAGGCGACGGCGGAGCGTTACGGCATCGCGCCCGAGGGCGAGGCGGTCGCGCGCGTCTTCAAGACTTACCACATGCCCCATTCGGGCAAGCTAAGCGTGGCGCGCGTCTGGCGCGGCGGCTTCGCCGACGGCGAGATGGCCCAGGGCGAGCGCATCAGCGGCATCTTCACCCTCCTCGGCCACGCCGCGACGAAGCAGGCCAAGGCGGGCCTCGGCGAGGTGGTGGCCTTCGGCCGCATGGAGAAGGCGCGCACCGGGCAGCTGCTGACGCCGTCCGGCAAGGAGCCGGAGGGTGCGGCGCCCTGGCCGCAGCCGCTCAAGCCCCTCTTCGCCATGGCGGTCCAGGCCGAGAACCGCCAGGACGAGGTGAAGCTGACCGCAGCCATCCAGAAGCTCGCCGAGGAGGACCCCTCGCTCTCCTTCGAGCAGCATGGCGAGACCCACGAGCTCTTGCTCTGGGGACAGGGCGAGATGCACCTCCTCATCGCGATCGAGCGCCTCAAGGAGAAGAACAAGCTCCAGGTCAAGGCGCACCGGCCCCAGATCCCCTATAAGGAGACGATCCGCCGCGGCACCACCCAGCATGCGCGGCATAAGAAGCAATCGGGCGGGCACGGCCAGTTCGGCGACGTCAAGGTGGAGATCAAGCCGCTGCCGCGCGGCGCCGGCTTCGAGTTCATCGACAAGATCGTGGGCGGCGCTGTGCCGCGCCAGTTCATCCCCTCGGTCGAGCAGGGGGTGCGCGACTATCTCCAGCGCGGGCCGCTCGGCTTCGAGGTGGTCGATGTCTCCGTCACCCTCTTCGACGGGCAGTACCACTCCGTCGACAGCTCCGACATGGCTTTCCGCACGGCGGCGCGCCTCGCCATGAGCGAGGGCATGCCCAAATGCGATCCGGTGCTGCTCGAGCCCATCCTCGAGGTGAAGCTCTCGGCCCCGTCCGAGTTCACCTCGAACGTGCAGCGCCTGATCACGGGGCGCCGCGGCCAGATCCTCGGCTTCAGCGCCAAGGAGGGCTGGAAAGGCTGGGACGAGACGACCGCCTATATTCCCCAGTCGGAGATCCGCGACATGATCATCGAGCTGCGCTCGCTGACCTACGGCGTCGGGACCTTCGCCTGGCGCTTCGACCATTTGCAGGAGCTGATCGGGCGCGAGGCCGACCATGTCGTGCAGGCGCGGCAAAGCGCCCTTCACGCCTAGTGTAGTGATTTTGACATTCGATTCGCATTCAAAGGTCGTCATTCCGGCCGGAGCGAAGCGCAGAGCCGGAATCCGGGCCGTCATGCCTGGATGCCCGCTTTCGCGGGCATGACGGCCAAACAGAATGAACCGTTGGAGTCGCAACACTAGAGAGCCAGTCTGGGGAGCGATTCCTCGGCTGGCACCCGAGAAAGCGCTGGACATCGCCGTGCCGCCGCTCGTTGCGGCCGATGCCCGAGAACCGTCGACCACGGGGGCCGTGCACCGGAGAGCCCCTCGGCCGTCCGGCGCACGTGCTTCCCTTCATCCCCAGCCGGGCTTCACCCTTTAATCGGGATCCGCCTGACGTGGCTCTGGGCCTCGGGCCGCTTCCCCAAGGTGACGGTGAGCACCCCGTTCTTGAATAGCGCCGTCACCTTGTCCGGATCGATCTCCGCACCGAGCTGGATCGAGCGCTCGAAGCGGCCATGCCATCGCTCGCTGTAGAGGGCGCCGTTGCTTTCCTGCTTCTTCTCGCCCCTGAGCGTCAGCACGCCGTCCGAGAGCGTGACATCGACGTCCTTCTCCTCGATCCCGGGCAGCTCGGCCACGACCTTGACGTCCTTCTCGCTCTCGCTCACCTCGACATTGGGCCAGCCGGCCGCCCCGCCGAAGCGCGATGGCACAGGCAGATCGAAGCCCCGAAAGAAGTCGTCGAAAAGCCGGTTCATCTCGCGATGCAACGCGAGGAACGGGCTGGCTTCCTCGGTGTAGCGCAGGGCCGGTGTATTGCGATTCCGGCCCCACGGGATAAGGCTCCTCACATCCATGGTTCACCTCCATTGCAAAAGGCGACGGATGCGCACCCTGGCTTTGCGGACGCAGGAGCGCGCCCGTCGCGCCGTTCAGGTTTCTGATTTGCCCGAACCTCGAGCTCAGGCCGCTTGTCGGCCCTCAAGCGTCTGGGGCTCGCTGCTGCTGGCGATCGCGATACGCCGCGGCTTCATCGCCTCCGGCACCTCGCGCACGAGGTCGATCATGAGCAGGCCCTGCTCGAGCTTCGCCCCCACCACCTTTACGTAATCGGCCAGCGTGAACTGCCGCTCGAAGATGCGCGCGGCGATACCTCGATGCAAATACGCGTGCTCCTCAGAGTCGCTCTTTCTGCCCGCGACGACGAGAAGATTGAGCTGCGTGGTGATCGACAGCTCCTCCGGCGTGAAACCCGCCACCGCGAGGGTGATGCGGTACGCGTCCTCACCGGCCTTCTCGATGTTGTAGGGCGGATAGTTGTCGGCCGCCTCGGCGCGGGTGACCTCATCCAGGAGGTCGAGCATGCGATCGAAACCGATGCTCGAGCGCCGCAGCGGCGAGAAATCGAGTTCCGTTCTCATAGCCACATCCTCCGTTGAGCAACATGGATACGAGCGCCGGGACACCTCACCGGCGTCCCCAAGACCCCTGATGGGCGTCTCGCGTTCTCTAATTAGGATCACCGGGTGGTATTCAAGCCCTTGAATTGACGGGCTTATAAGGTCACATCTTCTAAATTCGGGCTTGAAGTCGAACACTCGTGGCCCTCTTGAACGCGCGCACCACCATCACTACTTAGTTGGCACTCGAAGTCAGAGAGTGCTAAGCGGCCGGGCAAGTGTAAGTCGGCTGAAGAAGGGTTTTGTCTGCTTTGAGCTGCGCATCCCTGGCTTCGCTCGCAACCGATAGCAAGCAGCGAGGGGTATCGCGATGGTCATGCTATTACCCGATCCATTCGAGACGCTGTTCAATCTCCAGCAAGCCTTGGACGCTTTCCGGGAGAGCGATTGGCTGCAATCGAGTCCGAGCGGCACGGGCGCCTATCCGCCGGTCAATGTATTCCGCAAGGGCGATGACTTCGTGGTCATCACCGAGGTGCCGGGCATCAAGAAATCGGATCTCGAGATTCAGGTTAAGGGCAACACGATCCGTATCGCCGGCACCAAGGCGGTCGAGTACGCCGAGAGGGCCAGCCTGCATCGCCGCGAGCGGCTGGCGGGCGCTTTCGACCGTGCGGTCACCCTTCCGGTGCGGGTCGACGAGAATCAGGTCAGAGCGGAATACCGCGACGGGATATTGGCGCTGTTCCTGCCGCGTGCCGAGCAGGACAAGCCCAGAACGATCAAGATCGCCTGAGCGGATCGACGAAATCAGGCCTGTGTGATGGAGGTCGCGATGGCAAAGTCACAGGAACTTGCCGTTCAGCAGAAGAAAGAGCTGGCTCAGAAAGAGGAAAAGACGGTTCCGGCGCGCTACTACGTTCCCAATACCGATATCTACGAGACGGAGGAGGCGCTCACGGTTGTCATGGAAATGCCGGGCGTCGAGAAGAAGGACGTGAGCGTGAAGCTCGAGAGCGGCGTGCTCCGCGTGGAAGGGCAGATCGATTTCTCGAAATACGAGGGGCTCGAGCCCGTATACGCCGAGTATAACGTCGGCCACTACGCGCGCGCGTTCACGCTATCCGACAAGATCGATCAGAGCGGCATCAGTGCCGAGCTACAAGATGGCGTGCTGACGCTCAGGCTCAAGAAGGCGAAGGAGGCTTTGCCCCGGCGGATCGCGATCAAATGAGCGAGCGGCCGACCATGGCGGCGAGAGGCCATATCCGTAGCCGCGGCGGCGCCCGCCGATTGTGGCGCCCGCCCCGGCTCGCGGCACTCGCTCTTGCCCCATGGCACGGCCTCCCGGCCCGATGGATGGGCTGGTGCCGGTCCCCATCGGGCTCTGCGGCGAAGCGAGCCTGCTCGTCGCGATCAGGCGAGGGACCGATGCCCACGGCGCAGGACGAGCATGGCGACGCTATCCCGATCGCGTGTGACGTTACGCCGGTCATTATCGACTTCACCGTGGAACGCGTCATTGCCGAGGTGTTGCCGGAAAACGAGAGGAACAGGCTGCCCTCAAGCGCCGGTCATTAAGTCTTTCCATACCGGGGCTCGCCGCGCGCCTGACCGCGGCGCTACTCCGTCACCCAGGAGATCCGCAGGGTATTGGTGGCGCCCGGCGTGCCGAAGGGCATGCCCGCCGTGATCACGAGGCGGTCGCCCTTGCTGGCGATGCCTTGGGTGAGCGCGTGGAGACCCGCATGCTCGACCATCTCCTCCACGCTGCGGACGTCTTCCGTGTGGACGCAATGGGTGCCCCAGGCCACCGCCAGGCGTCGCGCCGTCTCCAGCTTGGGGGTGAGGCAGAGGATGGGCGAATCCGGCCGCTCCCGCGAGGCGCGCAGCGCCGTCGAGCCGGAGGTCGTGTAGGTGACGATGGCGGCCGCGGAGATGGTGTTGGCGACCTGGCGCGCCGCCGCGGTGATGGCGTCCGCTGGCGTCGCCTCCGGGTCCGGATGCTCGGCGTCCATGATGCGGCGATAGCGCGGATCGCGCTCCACGCGGCTCACGATACGATCCATCATCGCCACCGCCTCGACCGGATACTCGCCGCTCGCGGTCTCCGCAGAGAGCATCACGGCATCCGCGCCCTCATACACGGCGGTTGCCACATCGGAAGCCTCGGCGCGCGTCGGCGTCGGCGCGTGAATCATGGATTCGAGCATCTGGGTGGCGATGATGACGGGGCGGCCGGCAAAGCGGCAGACGCGCACGATCTGGCGCTGCAGGCTCGGCACGTCCTCGGGCGGCAGCTCCACGCCGAGATCGCCGCGCGCTACCATGACGGAGTCGACAAGCTCGACAATCTCCTCCAGGCGCTCGATCGCGGCGGGCTTCTCGAGCTTGGCGAGCACGCCGGCGCGGCCTGCGATCAGCTTGCGCGCCTCGGCGATGTCCTCGGGCCGCTGCACGAAGCTGAGCCCGACCCAATCGACGCCGAGGTCGAGCCCGAAGGCAAGATCGGCGCGGTCCTTCTCGGTAAGCGAGGAGATCGGCAGCACCGCACCGGGCACATTCACGCCCTTGCGGTCGCTGAGCTCGCCGCCGATCAGCACCTCGCACTCGGCGAAGGACAGACCGCAATGGATGACGCGCAGGCGCAGCTTGCCGTCGTCGAGGAGGAGCTCGGCGCCGGGCTCCAGGCTTGCGAAGATTTCCGGGTGAGGGAGCGGGGCGCGCTGGGCGTTCCCCGTGTCGGTCGAGAGATCGAGGCGGAACGGCTGCCCCGCCGTGAGCCGCGCGCGCCCGCCTTCCAGCCGGCCGATGCGGAGCTTGGGGCCTTGCAAATCCATGAGCACGCCAATGGGTCGCCCGGTCTCCTTCTCGAGCTCGCGGATATGGCCCATGCGCTCCTTGTGGTCCTCCTGGCTGCCGTGGCTGAAATTGAGGCGGAAGACATCGGCGCCGGCCTCGAAGAGCGCGCGGATGCGCTCGTAGCTCGAGCTCGCTGGTCCCAGGGTTGCGACAATCTTGGCTTTACGTCTGCGGCGCATGGCGAAAGCTTAATGGGGCGACGTTGCCGCGTCGACCAGGATCGCGCGAAAATCGTTAACGTTCGTCTGCGTCGGCCCGGTGACCAGGAGCGCGTCGACGCCGGCAAAAAAGCGATAGGCGTCGTTGTCGTCGAGGCAGCGGCGGGGATCGAGCGATACCGCTGCGGCGCGCGCAAGGATGCCGGGATCGACGATGGCGCCGGCATTCTCCTCGGTGCCATCGATGCCGTCGGTGCCCCCGGCGAGCGCGTGAATGCTCGGATGGCCGGCAAGGGCCAGGGCGAGCGCCAGCAGGAACTCGGTATTGCGGCCGCCTTTGCCCTTGCCGCGCACCGTTACCGTCGCCTCGCCGCCGGAGAGGAGGACGCAAGGCGGCGGCGCCGGCTGGCGCCATCGCGCCACCTGCCGCGCCATTGCGGCGAAGGCGCGCGCCACTTCGCGGGCCTCGCCCTCGATGGAGTCGCTCAGGATGACGGGCGTGATGCCAGCTTCGCGCGCGACCTGCGCCGCCGCTTCGAGCGAGGCCTGCGGCGTCGCGACGAGCCGGTACTGCGCCTTGGCCAGGCGCGGATCACCGGGCTTGGGCGTCTCCTCCGAGGGAGGGGCGGCGAGCCGGCGCGCCACGGCGTCCGGCGGGGTCACGTGGTACTTGTCGAGCACCGCCCGCGCATCGGCGAACGTGGTCGGGTCGGCCACGGTCGGGCCCGAGCCGATGACGCTGGGATCGTCGCCCGGCACGTCGGAGATGGCAAGAGTGACGACAGGTGCGGCCCCGCAGGCGGCGGCCAGGCGCCCGCCCTTGATGGCCGAGAGGTGCTTTCGCACGCAGTTCATCTCGTCGATGGCCGCGCCGGAGCGCAGCAGGGCGCGGTTGACTTCCTGCTTTTCCGCGAGCGTGAGCCCGGGCGCCGGCAGGCTCAGCAGCGCCGAGGCGCCACCCGAGATCAGGCACAGGACCAAGTCATCGGGTCCAAGCCCTTCGACCATGGCCAACATCCGCTTGGCCGCCGCTTCCCCGGCGGCGTCGGGCACGGGATGCGAGGATTCGACCACCTCGATCCGCTGCGTCGGCAGCTTCTGCCCGTAGCGCGTGACGACAAGGCCCTCGATCGGCCCCTTCCAATGGGCCTCCACGGCGCAGGCCATCGCGGCCGCCGCCTTACCCGCGCCGACGACGATGGTGCGCCCGCGCGGCGGCGGCGGAAGGTGCGGCGGCAGGCAGTGCGCGGGCTGCGCCGCCGCGACGGCGGCATCGAAGAGGCTGCGCAGGAAAGCAGCCGGGTCCCGCAGCCGGCCCACGCTCAGGGCTTCTTCGCAATCTCGTGCTGCGCCAGCGCCTCGAGCGCCTTCACCATCGCCGAGTGGTCCCAGGCCTTGCCGCCCTGGGCCGCGCAGGCGTTGAAGAGCTCCTGCGCCGTCGCCGTATTGGGCAGGCTGAGCCCGAGCTGTCGCGCCGATTGGAGGGCGAGGTTCAAATCCTTCTGGTGTAACTCGATGCGGAAGCCGGGGTTGAAGCTGCGATCGATCATCCGCTGCCCATGCACCTCGAGGATGCGCGAGGCGGCGAAGCCGCCCAGCAGCGCTTGCCGCACCCTGGCCGGGTCCGCACCAGCCTTGGACGCGAAGAGCAGTGCCTCGCCCACCGCCTCGATGTTGAGCGCCACCACGATCTGGTTCGCCACCTTGCAAGTCTGCCCGTCGCCGTTATTCGTGCCGACAAGGGTGATCGACTTGCCCATCAGCTCGAAGAGCGGCCTGGCGCGATTGAAGGCGCGCTCGGGCCCGCCGACCATGATGGTAAGGGCGGCATTCTTGGCGCCGACCTCGCCGCCCGAGACGGGCGCATCGAGGTAATCGCAACCCTTCTCGCCAATGCGCTTTGCGAAATCCTGTGTCGCCGTCGGCGAGATCGAGCTCATGTCGATGACGAGCTTGCCTTTGCTCAAGCCCTCGGCAACCCCGCCAGGGCCGAAGAGCACTCGCTCGACATCGGGCGTGTCGGGCACCATGGTGATGACGATCTCGGAGCGCTCGGCGACCTCCTTGGGCGAGGCGCAGACCATGGCGCCGCCATCGACAATCTCCCGCGGCAGCGGGCTCTTGTGCTTGACGACGGCGAGCTTGTGCCCGGCCTTCTGCAAATGGCCCGCCATCGGCCGCCCCATGATGCCGAGCCCGATGAATCCCACTTGGGTCATGTCCTCTCCTCCCGAAATCGCGTTGAAGGCGCCGCCGAATGCCGACGCTCAGCGGGCCGCCAGATATGGCTTGGCCCAGGCGAGACCCGCAACCGTATCGCCGAGGGGCCGGTATTCGCAACCGATCCAGCCCTGATAGCCGAGCTTGTCCATGAAGCCGAGCAGAAAATTGTAATTGATCTCCCCCGTGCCGGGCTCGTGCCGCCCAGGCGTGTCGGCGATCTGCACATGGCCGATCATCGCAAGGTTCTTCTCGAAGGTGTGGGCAAGATCGCCTTCCATGATCTGCGCGTGATAGATGTCGTATTGCAGCTTCAGATTGGCGGCCCCGACGGCACCGATGATCGCCAAGGCCTGCGTCGAGGTGCAGAGGTAATAGCCGGGAATGTCCCGCGTATTGATCGGCTCGATAACGAGAGTGAGCCCGGCTTTAGCTGCCTCGGCGGCCGCGAATTTGAGGTTGCTGACATAGGTCTCGCGCAGGCGCGCGGGATGCATCTTGGCCGGTGCCACCCCCGCCATGGCATGGATGCGCCGGCAGCCGAGCGCCTTCGCATAGTCGATAGCGCGGCCTACGCCGTCCTGAAATTCGCCGATTCGATCGGGCATGATGGCGAGACCGCGCTCACCGGCTTCCCAATTGCCCGGCGGCAGGTTGAAGAGCACCTGCCCGAGCCCATGAGCCGCCAGCCGCTCGGCGATCTGCTCCTTGGGATAGGCATAGGGGAAGAGGTATTCGACGGCCTTGAAGCCGGCCTTGGCGGCGGCGCCGAAGCGGTCGAGGAAGTCGACCTCGTTGAACATCATGCTGAGATTGGCGGCGAGCTTGGGCATGGCGGAGCGGTTTCCTTCTGACGGCGGTGATTCCCGGCTGCGGACGGGCTCGGCGGGATGCAAGCCCGCGGCCGCCGCCGGATTGCCTCCCGAGCTATAGTGAGATTGCGGCGGGACAGGCACTCGAGACGAGCCTCGCCGCGGCGCTTGGCGATGGCAAATCGCCGCGGGCTCGGCTAACTATACGTCAGGCCGCGAGGACGGGGGAGTCGGCCCCGCGGCAATCGCGGGAGCGTCTATGGCTGACAATCTGAGCCTATTCCCGAAGCGGCGCGGCCGGGCGCCGCGACGGGCGCCGGGTGAGGGAACCGGCCATGTCCAGTCCCTGACCCGCGGCCTTACCCTGCTCGAGCGCCTATCCGAGGAGCGCTACGGCATTTCCTTGACCGACTTGGCCCAGCGCGTCGGCCTTGCGCCTTCCACCACCCACCGCCTGCTCAAGAGCCTGGAGAAGATGAAGTTCGTCTATCAGGACGAGGAGCGCGGCTTGTGGTACGTCGGCGTCAAGGCCTTCTCCGTCGGCACGGCTTTCCTGCGCGACCGCGATTTCGTCAGCGTGGCGCGGCGCTTCATGCGCCGCCTCATGGAGGAGTCCGGCGAGTCGGTGAACCTCGCCGTGCTCGATGCCGGCGAGGTGGTCTTCCTCTCGCAAGTCGAGTGCCGTCAAATGATGCGGGCCCTGGCTCCGCCCGGCGGCAGGGTGGGTGCCCACTGCTCGGGGGTCGGCAAGGCGCTGCTTTCGGTGCTGCCGGATGCGGAGATCGCCGCCATCCTCCATCGCCGCGGCCTGCCGCGCTTCACCCGCAATACCGTCGATACCCCGGCCCGCCTCAAGCAGGACCTGGCGCTTGCCCGCGAGCGCGGCTATGCCCTCGACGACGAGGAGCAGGCGATCGGACTTCGCTGCGTCGCCGCCCCCATCCACGACGAATATGGTGAGCCGCTGGCTGCCATCTCCCTATCCGGTCCGAAGGCGCGGATCACCGACGACCGCATCCCCGCGCTGGGGATGCTGGTCAAGCGGGTTGCGGGGGAGATCACGGCGGCGCTGGGCGGACGGCCGCCAGAGCCGCGCGCGAGGAACGGCAAGGCACCCGGGCCGCGCTGAGCGTCGCGGCCCAATCAGCCGCGCTTGCCTATTGTCGGCGGCGCGCGGCGTTGTAGTGGTCAAGCACCCAGCTTAGATGACGGCGCATCGCTTGGGCCGCGGCCTCGGGATTGCGGCTGCGGATTGCCTCGACGATGGCGCGATGCTGGGCGTTCACGGCGACGTCGTCCTCCGGCCGCGAGAACAGCTCGTAGCGATGGAAGTCGAGCATGGCGCTGACGATGTCGCGAATCACCGAGAGGAGGTGGATATAGACCGCGCTGTGGCTGGCTTGCGCGATGGCGAAATGCAGGCGCACGTCGTCCTCGGCCTTGTATTGGCGCGCGCGATGGGCGTCGTCCATGGCGACGAGCAAGGCGTCGAGGCGCGCCATGTCCTCGGCGGTGGCGTGCTCCGCGGCCCGCTTGGCCGCCCAGACCTCGAGAATGGCGCGTATCTCGGCGAGATCGTGGAGATTGCCGCGATTAGTCCGCAGCAGCTCGGTCAGCGGCCGGTCCAGCTCGACTGCGGAGGAGCGTACCCGCGTGCCCCCGCCCTGGACCGAGCTGATCAGGCCCTGGGCCTTGAGCTGCTGGAGGGCGGCGCGCACCGAGACCCGGCTCACGCCCATACGCAAGGCGATCTCCCGCTCGCCCGGCAGACGCTGCCCTGGGACCAGGGCGCCCGTCGAGATTAGGCGCAGGATCTCCTCGGCGACCCGGTCGGAGACGCGCCGCGCGGTGATGCGGCGGAAGGACGGGTCGGTCTCGCTCGGATGATCGGCGGAGTCTGGTATTAAATTCATACCATTCGACTTTAGACGCGGCGTCCGCTCGGGTCAATCGCCGATCTAACGCACGCCGCGGCGGGCGATCACGATTCCGCCCAGCACCACGCCGCCGCCCACGGCCTGCAGCATTTCGGGCACCTCGCCGAGCACGAGCCAGGCGCCGAGTGCCGCATAGACCGGCTGGATCAGCAGGCCGACGGAGGAGAAGCTCGCGGGAAGCTGGGCGAGGGCGAAGGTGATGAGGCTCTGCCCGGCGACCTGCGCCACGAGGGCCAGACCCAGAATGGCGCCCCAGCCCTCCGCCGTCGCCGGGATCAGGCGCTCGCCATTGGCGGCGGAGGCCGCCAGCAGCATGGCTGCCGCCGAGATGCTGGTCCAGGTCATGATGGTTGCCGTCGTGAAGCGTCGCCGCAGGCGTTGCAGCATCAAGAGATAGCCGCCCCAGAAGAGCGCCGCCGTGAGGGCAAGGAAATCGCCGGTTAGGTGCTCGCCGCCCATGCTGGCGCTACCGCCCATGAGCGCCGCGGCGCCGAGGAGCGCGAGCAGCATTCCAAGAAGGAAGGCGCGGCTGAAGCGCTCTCGTAGAAATACCCAGGCGCCGAGGGAGACGAAGATCGGGGACATGTTGGCGATGAGCGAGCCATTGGCGACGGTGGTGTACTTCATGCACCAGGACCAGGCCGCGGCATTGATGGCGAAGAGGGCACCGGCCGCCGCGAGCTCACCGTAATCGCGCAGGCCTTGGGGTGGGCGGAACAGTCCGCTCCGCGGACGCTCCCAGCGCGACCACAGCCAGAGGAAGGGGGCCGAGAGGAAGAGACGGTGAAAGACGGTGGCGGTGGGCGGCAATTCCGACAATTTGATGAAAATGCCCGAGGAAGCGACGGCGACGCCGCCCACGAAGAGCGCGAGCAGGGCGAGGCGCGACGCGCGCAGGGCGCCCGCCCTTCCCGCCTTGGCAGGCGCCGCCCGTTCCAGAGAGACCATGATGCCTATCGGATGGAGATCATGGCGCTCTTATAAGGCGGCGGCCGAGGGGGACAAAGCGGGCTTCCTGCATGGCACGCCTGCTTCAAAGGCGCAGGCTTTCGGCTATATTGCCGGCCATGAATGATACGACCCCTTCGGGCGCCGTGCCCGATCCTCTCCTCGCTCCCGACGAGCCGCCGGCTTTCGAAGCGGCGGCGCCCGATGGGGACGCGCCATTTCTTCTCGTTTGCGATCACGCCAGCCGGCGGGTGCCGCGCGCGCTCGGCAACCTCGGCCTCGAGGACGCCCTCCTCCGCCGCCATATCGGCTGGGACATCGGCGCCGCCGAAGTCGCGCGCGAGCTCTCGCGCCGCTTCGACGCGCCGCTCCTCTTGACGGGATATTCGCGCCTGGTGATTGATTGCAACCGCCGGCTCGATCATCCCACCTCGATTCCTCCGGTGAGCGACGGCGTTGCGGTGCCGGGGAATGCCCACCTCTCGGCGGCCGAGAGGAAGCGCCGCGCCGACACCCTGTTCTGGCCGTATCATCGGGCGATCGCGGCGGCGCTCAAGCGGCGGGAGCGGCGCGGTATCGTTCCTGGCTTCATCTCGGTGCATAGCTGCACGCCGGTCTTTGGCGGTGTCGAGCGTCCGTGGCATATCGGCGTGCTCTGGAACAAGGATGGCCGGATCGCCGTGCCGCTGCTCGAGGCGCTGCGCCGCCAGCCGGGCATCGTCGTCGGCGACAACGAGCCCTATTCGGCGCGCGAGGAGCCGCGCGGCTTCACCGTGGCGCATCACGCCGAGGCGGCCGGCTATCCCCATGTGGCGCTCGAGATCCGCCAGGACCTGATCGACACCCATCACGGTGTCGCGGAATGGGCGGCACGCGTCGCGGAGGCGCTTGCGCCCATCCTCGGCGACGGCGCGCTCTATCGCCGCGAGCATTCGTCGTGAGCGGGCGGGAGCCTGATTTCACCATCGGTATCGAGGAGGAATACCTCCTCGTCGATCGCCAGAGCCGGGATCTCATCCGCGAGGCGCCGACGACGATGCTCGCGGAATGCGAGGCGCGCCTTAAGGGGCAGGTGGCTCCCGAATTCCTCCAATGCCAGATCGAGGTGGGCACGCGCATCTGCTCCGGCCTTCGCGAGGCGCGGGACGATCTCGCGCAGCTCAGGGGGACAGTCGCCGAGGTCGCGGCACGGCACGGCCTTGCGATCGTCGCCGCCTCGACCCATCCCTTCGCAAATTGGGACCAGCAGCGCCCGACCACGAAGGAGCGCTACGAGGTGCTGGCCCGCGATCTCCAGGGTGTCGCGCGCCGGCTCATCATCTGCGGCATGCATGTCCATGTCGGCATTCCCGACGACGATCTGCGCATCGACTTGATGAGCCAGGCAAGCTATATCCTGCCGCATCTCCTGGCGCTCAGCACCTCCTCGCCGTTCTGGCGCGGTATCGACACCGGACTCATGTCCTACCGTGTCGCGGTGTTCGACGCGCTGCCGCGCACCGGGCTTCCCGAGCAGTTCGACAGCTGGGGCGAATATCAGCGCCACATCCGCGTCCTGGTCGATGCCGGGGTGATCGACGACGCGACCAAGCTGTGGTGGGACCTGCGCCCCAGCGGGCGCTTTCCGACTCTCGAGATGCGCGTCACCGATGTCTGCACGCATCTTGCCGACGGCATCGCCATCGCGGCGCTCTATCGTTGCTGGCTCCGGCTCTTATGGCGGTTGCGGCGCGACAACCAGCGCTGGCGTCGCTACGCCGCCATGCTGATCAACGAGAATCGCTGGCTCGCCCAGCGCTACGGCTACGAGAAGGGCCTGATCGATTTCGGCAAGGGCCATATCGTCCCTTACGCCGAGCTTCTCGAGGAGATTCTGGCGCTGGTCGCACCCGACGCCGCGCATTTCGGCTGCGAGAGCGAGATCGCCCATGCCCGGCGCATCCTCGCGCGCGGCACCTCGGCCCATTGGCAGCTCAAGACCTATGCCGAGGCGCGCCGGCAGGGTGCCGACGAGCGGGCGGCGCTCGAGGCCGTCGTCGACATGCTGATCCGCGAGAGCGTCGGCGAGCTCGTACCCGCTGCCGATTGACGCGGGGCCGGCCGATCCCAGATTAGACCCGAGCGGAAATCAGCGAGCGAGGAGAGCCCATGACCATCGACGAGAAGACCCGCACCGAACTCGAAGCTGCCGCCTTTCGCCGCCTCGTGCAGCATCTGCGCGAGCGCACCGATGTGCAGAACATCGATCTCATGAATTTGGCAGGCTTCTGCCGCAACTGCCTCTCGAAATGGTATCGCGCCGCGGCAGAGGAGCACGGCGTCGCACTCTCCGACGAGGCGGCGCGCGAGATCGTCTACGGCATGCCCTATGGGGAGTGGAAGAAGAAATACCAAAAGGAATCCTCGCCCGAGCAGCAGGCCGCCTTCGCCAAGGCCAATCCCGGGCATCACGGGCACCATTGAGCCGCCGCTATGGCGCGCGGGGGGCGGCTCTTCGACCTCGTCGTCATGGTCGACTGGTCCGCGGCGAGCCGCCCGGGGCCGCCTAAGGAGACCGCAGACCAGATCTGGATCGCGTGGGGCACGCGACGCGGGCGTCCAGCCCCGGTTTATTGCCGCACCCGGCGCGAGGCCGAAAACCGCCTCCACGATTTGCTGCGTCGCTGCGCCGGGAACGCCCTGGTCGGCTTCGATTTCCCGAACGCTTACCCCCAAGGCTCGGGTCTGGGCGGCGGCCGGCTCTTGGCGCGGCGCCTGTCGGCGCTGATCGAGGACGGCGCCGACAACCGGAACAACCGCTTCGCCGTCGCGGCCGAGCTCAATTTCGCTCTCGGCGCCCCGCCGGGACCGTTCTGGATGTGCCCGAAGGGCGCTGCGGGACCGGCGCTCACCGTCAAGCGGCCGCCCTTCGCCCATCGCGCCTATGGCGAGCATCGCCTCGTCGAGCGGCACTTATGGGCGCGGCGGAAATATCCACACACCGTATGGAAGCTCGGCGGCGCCGGCTCGGTCGGCAGCCAGACGCTTCTCGGCCTTCCCGTGCTCTATCGCCTTCTCACGGCCCCCGATCTGGCGGAGCGCTCGTGGCTATGGCCCTTCGAGACGAATTGGGACGAATCCCTCGACGGCGTCATTCACGCCGAGATTTGGCCGAGCCTCTTTCCCTTTGCCGAGCAGCCCCATGCCATCAAGGATGCGCGTCAGGTCATGGCGGTACGCGATCTCCTGCTCGACGCGGATGGAAACCGCCTCCGCACCTGGTTTGGCGCGCCCGCCTGCCTCTCCGCCACGGAGCGCCGCATCTGCCGCGACGAGGAAGGCTGGATTCTCGGCGTGCACTGAATGCCCCGACGCGCAGCTTGCGCCGGCGATGCCCCGCCGCTATGAGTCCCTCATCCGATCATGGCGGCGCGCAGCACAGGGGAGAGACGGACTATGCCAGATGTCGGCGGTATCGCAGCCGAGCAATTGCGCTCCTTCGTTGAGCGCATCGAGCGCCTGGAAGAGGAGAAGGCGGCGCTCGCCGCCGATATCCGCGATGTCTATTCCCAGGCGAAGGGCAGCGGCTTCGACCTCAAGGTGCTGCGGCAGGTCATCCGGCTGCGCAAGTTGAACAGCAATGACCGGCAGGAGCAGGAGACTCTTCTCGACATCTACAAGCGCGCCCTCGGGATGTAGCGGATGCGCGCGGGACGCGCCGTTCTTGCGGCACTGCTTGTGGTGGCCGGCCCCTGCGTCGCGCAAGCCGCCGGCGCCGATCCCGAGGATGCCCGAGCCGTTGCTCTTGGCAAGCGGGTCTATGCCGAGCAATGCGCGCGTTGCCATGGCGCCCATCTCGAGGGTCAGCCCGAATGGTGGAAGCGCAAGCCCGATGGGAGGCTGCCCGCGCCACCCCATGACGTGCACGGACATACCTGGCGCCATCCTGACAGCCAGCTCTTCGCGATGGTGAAGAACGGCATGGGTGCTTTCGCGCCGCCCGGCTATCAGTCGGACATGCCGGCCTTCGGCGGCGTTCTCACCGATGACGAGATCTGGGCCGTACTCGCCTTCATCAAGAGCACCTGGCCGCCCAATTTCCGCGCCTTTCAAGCCGAGGTCACGCGCCGCGCCGAGAAGCGCTGAGCGGCGCTCAGAATTTCTCCACCCAGGGCCGCAGGTCGAGCTCGAAGGTCCAGGCGCTGCGCTGTTGCCGATGGAGCTGGTAATAGCTCTCGGCGATCGCTGCGGGCTCCAGCAGCGCGTCGGCGCCGCGCTCCTCGCGCCGATAGCCGGGGCGCTCGCCGGCGATCTGGCCGTCGATCACGACATGGGCGACGTGGATGCCCTTGGGCTGAAGCTCCCGCGCCATGCTCTGCGCCAGGGCGCGCAGGCCGAATTTGCCGACGGCGAAATTGTGGAACATGGCGCCGCCGCGCAGGCTGGCGGTGGCGCCGGTGAAGAGGATGGTGCCACCCGGGCCGCCAGCCTCGATGCGGCGCGCCATGAGCCGCGCCGCCGCTCGCCCGACGAGAAAGCCGCCGCGGCAGGTGACGCGCCAAGAGCGCTCGAACTCCTCAAGGCTAGTCTCAAGAATGCTTTTCCGCAGAAAGGCGCTAGCGTTGTAGACGACGAGGCTCGGCGTGCCGAGCTCGGCCGTCACCGTGGCGAACAGCGACTCGACCTGACCCTCGTCCGTGGCGTCGCAGCCATAGGCATGCGCCCCGTGGCCGAGTTCCGTCGCCAACGGCGTCAGCTTATCCAGTCGGCGGGCCGCCAAGGCCACCGCCATGCCAGCCTGGACGAAGCGCCGGGCCAGCGCGGCTCCCAGGCCGGGGCCCACGCCGACGACGACGGCGATTTCAGGCTCGGCCATCTACTCCGCCGCCGTGCGCTGCTGCGGCGGCTGGCGGAAGCTCGCCAGAAGCTCGGCCTCGCGCGCTTTCGCCGCAGCGAGGTGGCGCTCCTTGACATGGCCATAGCCGCGGATGAGCTCGGGAATGCCGGCGATCTCGACGGCCAACGCGTGGTTGTCGCGGTCGAGCCCGGCGATGAGCTCCTCGACAACCCGCTCGTACTCGGTGATGAGCTGCCGCTCCCGCTTGCGCTCGGCCGTATGGCCGAAGGGGTCGAGCCAGGTGCCGCGCAGACCCTTGAGGGCGGCAAGCAGGCGGAACGCCATGAAGGTCCAGGGGCCATAGGCGCGCTTCTTAAGCTCGCCGGTCGCCGGGTCACGCGGCGCCAAGAGTGGGGGCGCCAAATGGAACTCGAGCTTGAAGTCGCCCTCGAAGGTTTCGCGCAGCTCCTTGAGGAAAGAGCCGTCGGTGTAGAGCCGCGCCACCTCGTATTCATCCTTGTAGGCGAGGAGCTTGTAGTAATAGCGCGCGACCGCCTCGACGAGGCCGCTCATTCCCTTGGCCTTCTCGGCTTCGGCGGCGCGCACGCGCTCGACGAGGGCGCGATAGCGCGCGGCATAGGCGCGGTCCTGATAGGCGGTCAGCGACGCGACGCGACGCTCGATGATCTCCTCGATGGAGCGAGAGAGCCGCTTGGCCGGCTGCACCTCGCGCGGGGCGGCGATCTTCTCGACCGCGGCGAGGTCGTGGGCGGCGCGGCGCCCCCAGAGGAAGGCCTGCTTGTTCATGTCGAGGGAGACACCGTTGAGCTCGATGGCCTTGAGGATGGCCTCCTCCGAGACCGGGATGAAGCCGCGCTGATAGGCGTAGCCCAGCATGAAGAGGTTGGTCGCAATCGAATCGCCGAGGAGGGCCGTCGCGATGCGCGTCGCCTCGACCACGCTCAGCGCCTTGGCCCCGACCGCGCTCCGGATGATGTCGATGAGGGCGCCGCCGGGGAACTGCAAGTCGGGGTTGCGCGTGAAATCGCCGGTGGGCGTCTCGTGGCTATTGATGACGACCTGGGTGACGCCCTCGCGCATCTTGCCGATCGCCTCGCCGCCCCCCGCCACCACGAGGTCGCAGCCGAGGACGAGATTGGCCTCCCCGGCCGCAATGCGCACGGCGTGGATGTCCTCGGGGCGTGGGGCGATCCGCACATGGCTGATCACGGCGCCGCCCTTCTGGGCCAAGCCGGTCATGTCGAGCACCGAGACGCCCTTGCCCTCGATATGGGCGGCCATGCCCAGGAGTGCTCCGATGGTGACCACGCCGGTGCCGCCGACGCCGGTGACGAGGATGTTGTAGGGCCCGGTGCCGAGGTCAGGGAGACGGGGCGCGGGAAGCGCGGCGAAGAGATCGTCGCGCTGGGCGACGCCCTTGCGTTTGCGCAGCTGCCCGCCATTCACGGTCACGAAGCTCGGGCAGAACCCCTTGAGGCAGGAGAAGTCCTTGTTGCACGAGGATTGGTCGATCTGCCGCTTGCGCCCGAACTCGGTCTCTACGGGGACGACGGAGAGGCAATTGGACTGGACGCCGCAATCGCCGCAACCCTCGCACACGGCCTCGTTGATGAGCACGCGCTTGGGCGGGTCGGGAAACTTTCCGCGCTTGCGCCTCCGCCGCTTCTCGGCGGCGCAGGTCTGGTCATAGACGAGGACCGAGACCCCGGACCACTCGCGCAGCGCCTTCTGCACCGCATCGAGCTCGTCGCGATGATGGACCTTGACACCCGGCGCGAAGGCGGTTCCCGCGGGGTACTTGTCCGGCTCGTCCGTCACCACCGCGATCTGGCGCACGCCTTCGGCATAGACCTGCTGGGTGATCTGCGGCACGGTGAGCGGCCCATCATGGGGCTGGCCGCCTGTCATCGCCACCGCATCGTTGTAGAGGATCTTGTAGGTGATGTTGACCTTGGCCGCGACGGCGGCGCGGATGGCCAGCAGACCCGAATGGAAATAGGTGCCGTCGCCGAGATTGGCGAAGACGTGCTTCTCCTCGGTGAAGGGGGCCTGGCCGACCCATGGCACGCCCTCGCCGCCCATATGGGTGAAGGTCGCCGTGCGCCGGTCCATCCACAGCGCCATGAAATGGCAGCCGATGCCGGCCATGGCGCGGCTGCCTTCGGGGACATTGGTCGAAGTGTTATGGGGACAGCCCGAACAGAAGTAGGGGATGCGCTTGAAGTCCTGCCCCTTGGCGCTCAGGGCCCGCTCCTTGGCCTCGAGGAAGGCGAGGCGGTCCTTGATGCGCTCGCTCGTGAAGAAGCGCTCGATACGCTGGGCGATGACGCGGGCGATGCGCGCCGGCGTGAGCTCGTCATAGGCCGGCAGCAGGATGTTGTAGGCCTCGTCGAACTTGCCGACGACGCGCGGCCGCACATCCTCGCGCCAGTTGTAGAGCTGCTCCTTGAGCTGGTTCTCGACAAGGGCGCGCTTCTCCTCGACCACCAGGATCTCCTCGAGCCCCTCGGCGAAATGCCGGATTCCGTTCCGCTCGAGCGGCCAGGTCATCGCCACCTTGTAGACGGTAAGGCCGATCTCGGCGGCAAGATGCTCGTCGATGCCGAGATCGTCCAAGGCCTGCCGCACGTCGAGATAGGATTTGCCGGCGGTGACGATGCCGAAGCGCCGCTTGGGGCTGTCGATCACCACCTTGTCGAGGCGGTTGGCGCGGGCGAAGGCGAGGGCGGCATAGAGCTTGTGCCGCATCAGCCGCTCCTCCTGCGCCATCCAATGATCCGGCCAGCGGATATTGAGGCCGCCCGGCGGCATCTCGAAATCGCTCGGCTCGACGATCTCGACCCGGTGCGGGTCCACATAGACGGAGGCGGAGCTTTCCACCGTATCGGCGATCGTCTTGAACGCCACCCAGCATCCCGAATAGCGGGACAGGGCCCAGCCGAAGATCCCAAGATCGAGGAACTCCTGGACCCCGGCGGGATTGAGCACCGGAATCATGGCGCCCATGAACGCATGCTCGCTCTGATGCGGCAGGGTCGAGGACTTCGCCGCGTGATCGTCGCCGGCGAGGAGGAGCACGCCACCATGCTTGGCGGAGCCCGCGAAATTGCCGTGCTTGAAGACGTCGCCGGAGCGATCGACGCCGGGGCCCTTGCCGTACCACATGGCGTAGACCCCGTCATATTTGGCGCCGGGGAAGAGCCCGACCTGCTGGCTGCCCCAGACTGCGGTCGCCGCCAGGTCCTCATTGACGCCGGGTTGGAAGCGGATGTGGCTCTTCTCCAGGAATCGTCGCGCCTGCCACATCGCCTGGTCGAGGCCCCCCAGGGGAGAGCCGCGATAGCCGGAAACAAAGCAGGCAGTATTGAGGCCCGCCTTCAGGTCGCGCTGCCGCTGCATCATGGGAAGGCGCACGAGGGCCTGGGTGCCCGTCAGAAAGACCCGGCCGGATTCGAGCGCGTATTTGTCGTCGAGCGTAACGGCGGCGAGCGCCATGAATACCTCCCGAGACCCTCGTTCCCATTGTGATTCTGGGCCTAAGGGTAATTTTTGTGCGCGGCCAAGGCAATCGCCACAGACCACCCCTGCGCAAAACGCAAGAAAGCATCGAGCCGCGGTCGAGCGGCCACCCGAAAATTCCGCGCCGCTCAAGAGGCGCATAATCTCATTGCCGCGGCTCTTGCTCAGCCCCCCGCAGAAAGAGGCGCAAGGACGCGCGACTCGCGCGACCGAGCCCCGAGTCGCCCCCGTCGGAGAGCCGCTTCGCGGCAGCGGAGCCGATCCGATGACGGGTCTCCCCGAGTCGCAGCCCGCAGAGGGGATAAGAATCGCGCTTCAGCGCCGTTTTGAGCGCGGCGCGCCTTGATGGTGCCTTCATAGCGTGGTATTGAAATCCAGCGAGACGTAACCGATGCGATCAGCTTCGGCTCAAGAATGACGAACAGCGATTCGCCACCGCCTGCAAGACGCGCTGGATCCAGGTCGCGCTCCTCTCCTTCCCCCCTCATCAGCCGGTAGCGCCGCGCGGAACACGCATGAGCGACGGTGCTGATCGACCTAGCTTGCGGCAGGACCCCCTCGGCCACCTTCCAGTGGAGGTCGCCGCTTCCGCCCTGCCGCCCCTCCCACTTCATCGCACCGGGTAGATGCGCGTGGACGTCGCGAGCCATTGCCGGGTTCCCGTGACGCAAGGCTGGGGCCAGCATGGGGCGGGCGCTTTCGCGGCCGTCGACCTGCCCCGGGGGATAATCCTGCTGCCCGAGTGGAACGAGACGTTCTACCGCGGCATGGACGGCTGGGTCTCGCTCTCCCGCCGCGAGGTCCTTCGCCTTCCGACGGCGCAGCGCGAGCTCTTCTTCCGCTACGGGCTCGATGAGGATTTCGACCGCATCATCGGCCCGATCCACCTCGATTTCGTCACCACGGTCGACAACTACATCAACCACTCCTGCCGCCCGAATCTGCAGTTCGACCGCTGCGGCAATGTGATCACCGCCTTCGACATCAAAGCGGGCGAAGAGCTGTTCATCGATTATGGCTGCTTCATCGTGAATTTTGACGAGCGCTTTGAATGCCGCTGCGGTGCCGCCGATTGCCGCACGCATATCCGGCGGAACGACTGGCGGAAGCTGGCGACGAAATACGGCTTCAATATGCCGCGTTTCCTGCATAGTCATATCGAGGACGCGATGAGCGGCGCCAATGGCTAGCAAGCAGGCTGCGCGTTGGATTGCGGCGCCGCGTGAGCCCTTCGAGCTGCGCCAGGGGTCAAGGGGCAAGGGCATTTTCGCCCTGTACCCCATTTCCCGCGGCGCTCGGCTCTTCGGTCCCGATGAATTTGCCGATGAGGCGGAGCGGGCGAGCTTCATCCGCCTCCCGCTCGACGCCTTCGCCCGGCTTCCTGCCGAGCGATGCGCGATCTTCATCCGCTACGCCTATAATGTGGCGCCGGATGTGCTCTCCGGCACCTTCGACTGGGCGGCGGCCCGCCATCCCTCGAACTTCATCAATCATTCCTGTGATCCCAATGCCGGCTATGACGGATCGCCCGCGGACAACATCGTGGCGAAGCGCGACATCGCGGCCGGTGAGGAGATCTGCATGGATTACGGCACCTGCACGATCGGCTTCGACCAGGACTTCGCGTGCGGCTGCGGCGCCGCTTCCTGTCGCGGCCGCGTGCGCGGGGATGATTGGCAGCGCCTCGCCCGCGCAGGTGTGCCGCTGCCGAGCTTCATGGCGCCCCTCGTCGCTCTGCAGCTGACCGGCGCCGGAGCGCCCCTCGCTGCGGCCGGCGGGCGGGCGCGCCGCCACTAATAAAGGGCGTCGAGGGCGCCCCCGTAGACCCGCTTGATGATGTGACGGCGGATCTTGAGGGAGGGTGTCAGCATGTTGTTCTCGAGGCTGAAGCTCTCTTTCGCGATAATGAAACGGCGCACGCGCTCGATCGGCGATAGCCGCGCATTCACCCGCTCGACGGCTTGTCCCACGGCCTCGTGGAAGGCTTTCTCTGTGGCGAACTCGGCGAGATCCGGCCGCTTTCCATGGGCCGCCGCCCACTCCTCGACGAAGTCTTGGCGGGGGACGATCACCGCGACGAGATAAGGCTGGCGGTCGCCATAGACCATCGCCTGGGCGATCTCCGGCTCGAGGGTGAGGAAGCCCTCGACCCGCTGGGGCGAGACATTGTCGCCGCCCGAGTTGACGATGATGTCCTTCTTGCGATCGGTGATCTGGATATAGCCGTCGGCGTCGAGGAGGCCGACATCGCCGGTATGCAGCCAGCCGTCCTTCAGCACCTGCGCGGTGCCCTCGCGGTCGTTCCAATATCCCTGCATCACCAGCTCGCCCCGCACGAGGATCTCGCCGTCCTCCGCAATGCGCACCGCGACGTCCTTGAGCGGCGGCCCGACGGTATGGAGCTTGACCTTGTGGGGCGGGTTGCAGCTCACCACGGGAGCGGCCTCGGTTTGCCCATAGCCTTGGAGAAGCCGGAGGCCGAGCGCGGTGAAGAAGAGCCCGACCTCGGGATTGAGAGGCGCGCCGCCCGAGACGAGGGCTTTGAGACGGCCGCCAAAGCGGGCGCGCAGCTTGCGCCGCACCAGCAATTCGAGCAGGAGGTTTTCGAGGCGCTCGCGGAGCGAGAGGCTGTCGCGCTCGTGATAGCGCTTCTTGCCGAGCTCGACGGTGCGCCAGAAGAGCCGCGCCTTGAGCCCGCCTTCGCGCCGGATGCCGGCCGTGATGCGGGTATGGAGCGTCTCGTAAAGCCGGGGCACCGCGGTCATGATGGTGGGGCGGGCTTCGAGCATGTTCGCCGCGAGAGTGTCCGCCCCCTCGGCATAGTAGATTTGCGCTCCGATCGAGATCGGGAAGAAGAGCCCGGCGGCATGCTCATAGGAATGGGAGAGCGGCAGGAAAGAGAGGAAAGTCTCGTCGGCGAGGCCGAGCTGGCGCAAGAGGGCCTCGGCACCCATGCAATTGCAGATGATGGCGCCGTGGCTCAAGGCGACGCCGCGGGGGACCCCGCCGGTCCCCGAGGTGTGGATGATGCAACAGGTCTCGGAACGCGCGATCCCGCCGGTCACGGCGGCGACATCGTCGGGGGTGGCGGCGCCGCGAGCGAGCACCTCGTCCCAGCCCGTCACCTCGATGCCGGGATGCTGGCTAAGGGAGAGGGGCTCGATATTGACGACGAAGCGCATCGTCGGGGTCTGGCGCGCCGCCGCCAGGAGATTTCCCGAAAGCTTGCGTGTCGAGACGATCGCGGCCTTAGCGCCGGTGTTGTTGAGGATGTGGCGGTGATCGTCGACGGTATTGGTGACATAGCCGGGCACGGTGATGGCGCCCGCGGCCATGATGGCGAGGTCGGCGATCACCCATTCGGGGCGGTTCTCGGCGACGAGCGCGACCCGGTCTCCCCGCTCGATGCCGAGGGCGCGCAGGCCGCGCGACAACCGGCTGACCTGGTTGGCTGCCTCGCGCCAGCTCAGCGGCCGATAGCGCCCCGCCGTCTTCGCCCACAGAAAGGCGCGCTCGCCCCGCTCCTCGGCGCGATCGAAGAACATTCGAGGCAGGTTGAGAATGCTTTTATAATCCATGGCGTCGTTCCGCGCCGCTTTGTGCTTCGCTCGCGACCGCGGGTGCAGGGTCCGGCACGCCTTCTTGGCATGTTCGCCCCGTTTTCGGAAGCGGCAAAACGCTTGGCCCTTTCCTGCCGGCGTCCTATATGGCTTCGCCAAGGAGATGGCCATGGCAGACATAGCGGCGAAAAACGACAGGGCGGAGGCCGCACTCGGCGCGCTGCCGGAATGGGATCTCACGGATCTCTATCCGGGACCGGACTCGCCCGAGCTCGCGCGCGACCTTGCCGCGAGCGAGGCGTCGGCCGTCGCCTTCGCCCGCCAATACGAGGGCAAGCTGGCCGGGCTCTCAGGCGCGCAGCTCGCCGAGGCCGTCGCCGCTTATGAGCGTCTCTCGGAGACGCTTGGGCGGATCGCAAGCTATGGGGAGCTGCGCCACGCTGCCGACATGACCGATCCCCTGATCTCGCGCCAGGCTCAGGACATCCGGGAGCGCGTCACCGCCATCTCCACCCATACGCTTTTCTTCACGCTCGAGCTCAACCGCCTCGACGACGACCGTCTCGAGGCGTTGCTGGCCACTCCGGCGCTGGCCCGCTATCGCCCCTGGCTGCGGGATCTGCGCGCCTTTCGGCCGCATCAGCTCTCCGACGAGGCCGAGCGCCTGCTGCACGAGAAGACGGTAGCGGGGCGGGCGGCGTGGACGCGTCTTTTCGACGAGACGCTCGCGAGTCTGCGATTCCCGGTGCGCGGCGAGTCGCTGACCAATGCCGAGGCGCTGCATCGCCTCTCGGACAAGGATCCGGAGATGCGGCGGGAGGCCGCCTCGGCCCTCAGCATGGTGCTCGGCGAAAATCTCCGCCTCTTCGCGCTCATCATCAATACGCTCGCCAAGGACAAGGAGATCGAGGATCGCTGGCGGCGCTTCCCCGATCCCATGGCCTCCCGCCACCTCGCCAACCATGTCGAAGCCCCCGTCGTCGAGGCCCTGGTGACGGCGGTCAAGGACGCCTATCCGCGTCTCTCCCACCGCTATTACCGGATCAAGGCGCGCTGGCTCGGCCGGGACAAGCTCGACTACTGGGACCGCAACGCTCCGCTGCCCGAGGATGACGACCGAAAGATTTCCTGGGACGCGGCCAAGGAGACCGTGCTCGGTGCCTATCGCCACTTCTCGCCGGAGATGGCCGATGTCGTCGAGCGCTTCTTCGCGCGCCGCTGGATCGACGCGCCGGCGCGGCCGGGCAAGGCGCCGGGCGCCTTCTGCCATCCCACGGTGCCGCGCGCCCATCCTTATGTGCTGTTGAACTATCAGGGCAAGACGCGGGACGTGATGACGCTCGCGCACGAGCTCGGCCATGGCGTGCATCAGGTCCTGGCCGCGGGGCAGGGCTATCTTATGGCGGACGCGCCCCTGACCCTTGCCGAGACCGCGAGCGTCTTCGGCGAGATGCTGACTTTCCAGGCGCTCCTCCGCGCTGAGACGGATAAGCGCCGCCGCCGGGTGATGATTGCCGCCAAGGTCGAGGACATGCTCAATACGGTGGTGCGGCAGGTCGCGTTCTACGAGTTCGAGCGCATTCTCCATGCGGAGCGCCGACAGGGCGAGCTCACCGCCGAGCGCATCGGCGAGATCTGGCTCGAAGTGCAGCGGGCGAGCCTCGGCGACGCCTTCCGCTTCGACGACGGATACCGGGTCTATTGGAGCTATATACCCCACTTCATCCACACGCCGTTCTATGTCTATGCCTATGCCTTCGGCGATTGCCTGGTGAATTCCCTCTACGCCGTCTATGAGCGGGCCGAGCCCGGCTTCCAAGAAAAATACTTCGCTATGCTTCGTGCCGGCGGTACGCTCCATCACAAGGAGCTGCTGGCGCCGTTCGGCCTCGACGCCTCCGACCCCGCCTTCTGGGCGCGCGGGCTCGGGTTGATCGCGCGCTTTATCGACGAGCTCGAGGCGGGAGCCTGATGGCCGATCAGCACAGCCGCGAAAAGGTGGAGCGCGAAGGGAGCACCCTTGGCGGCCGCGTGAAACGCTATGCCCGGGTCGGACGCGCGGTCGGCGGCCTTGCCGTCGAGCTCGCCGGCAAGCGTTATTTCGGCCGCGAGCTCGACCGCGCGCGCCATGCCCACGAGCTCGCCGCGGCGCTGGGCGGGCTCAAGGGGCCGCTCATGAAGGTGGCCCAGCTCCTGTCCACGATCCCCGACGCGTTGCCGCGCGAGTACGTGGCCGAGCTGTCGACCTTGCAGGCGAATGCGCCGCCCATGGGATGGCCCTTCGTCAAGCGCCGCATGGCGGCGGAGCTGGGGCCCGACTGGCAGACGAAGTTCCGCTCCTTCGAGCAGACGGCGGCGCGTGCGGCCTCGCTCGGCCAGGTCCATCGCGCGACCTCGCTCGGCGGCGAAGCGCTCGCCTGCAAGCTGCAATATCCGGAGATGTCCTCGACGGTCGAGGCGGATCTGCGGCAGCTCAAGCTCGTCTTCGCGATCTACGAGCGCACGGATAAGGCAATATCGACCAAGAACATCCACGCCGAGATCGCGGAGCGGCTGCGCGAGGAGCTCGATTACGATCGCGAGGCGCGGCATATGCGCCTCTATGGCGCGATGCTGGCGGAGGAGGCGGGCGTCGAGGTGCCCAAGGTGATGCCGAAGCTGTCGACGCGGCGTCTCCTGACCATGACCTGGCTCGAGGGCACGCCCCTCATGGAGAGCCGGTCATGGCCGCTCGAGAAGCGCAACCGCATCGCCCATAACATGTTCCGCGCCTGGTATGTGCCATTCTACTTCTACGGCATCATTCACGGCGATCCCCATCTCGGCAACTACACGGTGCGGCCGGACGGCACGGTCAACCTGCTCGATTTCGGCTGCATCCGGGTCTTCCATTCCCGTTTCGTCCAGGGCGTCATCGACCTCTATTTCGCGCTTCGCGACGACAACGAGGCGCTTGCCGTTCATGCCTACGAGACCTGGGGCTTCAAGAACCTCAACCGGGAGATGGTCGACACGCTCAACATGTGGGCGCACTTCGTCTATGCGCCGCTGATGGAGGACCGCAAGCGCCAGATCGAGGAGACCAACTCCGGGGTCTACGGCGCGCGCGTGGCCGAGAAGGTGCATCGGGAGCTGCGTCGCCTCGGCGGCGTGACGCCGCCCCGCGAATTCGTCCTCATGGACCGTGCCGCGATCGGGCTCGGATCGGTGTTCCTCCATTTGGCTGCCGAGATCAATTGGCACCGACTCTTCCACGAGCTGATCCGCGGCTTCGACGAACGCGCCTTGGCGAAGCGCCAGCGTGCCGCACTCGAGCGGGAGAAGCTGCCGCTGCCGAGCTAAGGTCGCGGCTCCCGCTGGCGTTTCACTTTATCGCGGAGAGCCGGGTGCCGAAAGCTGTGAAAATGGCGGCACTCCCTTCTCGCGCGGAATGACGGCCGGAGGGCGGCGAGGCTCTCCCCATTTGAACCCCTTCCGCGGCCGCTAAACCCTTCACAAATGGAACCCGAGCAGGCATTGTGTCGGCCGCAGAGTGCTCCCGCCCTTGGGGAAAGCGGCAACGGACGGTCCCAGCATGAAGATCGCGATACCGAAAGAGCGGCGCGCCGATGAGAAGCGCGTCGCGGCGACGCCCGAGACGGTCAAGAAGTTGAAGGGGCTCGACTTCGACGTCGTCGTCGAGTCGGGCGCCGGCGAGGCCGCATCCTTTGCGGATGACGGCTACCGGCAGGCCGGTGCCGCGCTCGCCGCCGACGCGGCGGCGGCACTCGGCGATGCCGATATCGTCCTCAAGGTGCAGCGTCCCCTGACGGCGGCCGAGGGTGGGCCCGACGAGCTCTCGCTCATCAAGCGCGGCGCCCTCCTCATCGCCATGCTCGCTCCCTACGGCAATCGCGAGCAGATCGCGGCCTATGCGAATGCGGGGATCGCCGCTTTCGCCATGGAGCTGATGCCGCGCATCTCGCGCGCGCAGTCGATGGACGTGCTCTCCTCCCAGGCCAATCTTGCCGGCTACAAGGCCGTAATCGATGCGGCGGTCCAGTTCGGCCGGGCCTTTCCGATGATGATGACCGCCGCCGGCACCGTGGCGCCGGCGCGGGTCATCGTGCTCGGCGTCGGGGTGGCGGGGCTGCAGGCGATCGCGACCGCGCGCCGCCTCGGCGCCATCGTCTCGGGCTACGACGTGCGCCCGGCGGTGAAGGAGCAGGTGCAATCCCTGGGAGCCACCTTCGTCGAGGTCGATGCGGAGGCGACCAAGCAGGCGGAGACGGCGGGCGGCTACGCCCGGGAGATGAGCGAGGACTACAAGCGCAAGCAGGAGCAAGTGCTGCGCGAGACCATGAAGAAGCAGGACATCGCCATCGCGACGGCGCTCATTCCCGGAAAGAAGGCGCCCGTGCTCATCACCGAGGAGATGGTAAGGGAGATGAAGCCCGGCTCGGTCATCGTCGATCTCGCCGTCGAAGCCGGCGGCAACTGCCCGCTCTCCGAGCTCGGCAAGGTCGTCGTCAAGCACGGCGTCACCATTGTCGGCTATCCCAACTACCCGAGCCGGATCGCCGTGGATGCGAGCGCGCTCTATGCCCGCAATCTCTACAATTTCCTCGCGCCTTTCGTCGCCAAGGAAGGTGGTTTCCAGATCAAGTGGGACGACGAGCTGGTGACCGGGACGCTTCTGACCCGCGACGGCCGCATCGTGCATCCCAATTTCGCCGAAGCCCCCGCCTCGGCCTGAGCGCAAACCAGGGGTACGCCATGGATCCGTCGACACTCGCCGATCATGCTTCCCAGCTCGCCACGAGCGCCAACAAGCTAGCCGAGGAGGCTGCGCGGCTGGCGAACGAGACGACGCAGCTCGTCATGCAGCAGGGCCATGGCGGGCTCGACCCCGCGGTGATGGGGCTCACCGTCTTCGTGCTCGCCTGCTTCGTCGGCTATTACGTCGTGTGGAAGGTGACGCCGGCGCTCCATTCGCCGCTGATGTCGGTGACCAATGCCATCTCGAGCGTGATCATCGTCGGTGCCTTGATCGCGGCAAGTCCGGCCATCCTCAATTTCTCGAAGATCATGGGCTTCGTCGCCGTGACGCTTGCCTCCATCAACATCTTCGGCGGCTTCATCGTGACGCAGCGTATGCTGCAGATGTTCAAGAAGAAGCGATAGGCGGAGGTCGGGCTCATGAGCGGTAATCTCGCGGCCATCGCCTATCTCGTCGCCTCGATCTGCTTCATCCTCGCGCTGCGCGGCCTGGCCTCGCCCGAAAGCGCGCGGAGCGGCAACATCCTCGGCATCGTCGGCATGGTGATCGCCGTCGCCACCACGCTGGCGGAGCCGAGCGTGGTCAGCTACAGCCTGATCATCATCGGCATCCTTATCGGCGGCGCCATTGGCACCTTCATTGCGCTCAAGATCCAGATGACGGCGCTGCCGCAGCTGGTGGCGGCCTTCCACAGCCTGGTCGGCCTCGCCGCCGTCTGCGTCGCGACGGCGGCCTTCTATCATCCCGAGGGCTACGGGATCGCGACGGCCAACGGCATCAAGCTCTCGAGCCTGATCGAGATGAGCCTGGGCACGGCCATCGGCGCCATCACCTTCACCGGCTCGGTCATCGCCTTCGGCAAGCTCCAGGCGATCCTCTCGGGCAAGCCGCTCGTCTTCCCCGGCCAGCATGTGCTGAACGCGGCGCAGGGCATCGCCCTCATCCTCCTCATCATCTGGTTCGCCGCCAGCGGCTCGGCGATCGCCTTCTGGCTCATCGTCATCCTCTCGCTGCTGCTCGGCCTGCTGCTGATCCTGCCCATCGGCGGCGCCGATATGCCGGTCGTGATCTCGATGCTCAACTCCTATTCGGGCTGGGCGGCCTGCGGCATCGGCTTCACCCTCGCCAACAACCTCCTCATCGTCACCGGGGCCCTCGTCGGCTCCTCGGGCGCCATCCTCAGCTATATCATGTGCAAGGGGATGAACCGCTCGATCTTCAACGTCATTCTCGGCGGTTTCGGCGGCGAGACGGCTGCCGCCGCGGGGGCCGGGGGCGGGGACCGCACGGTCAAGCAGGGCTCCGCCGACGACGCCGCCTTCATCCTCAAGAACGCCGGCTCGCTCATCATCGTGCCCGGCTACGGCATGGCGGTGGCCCAGGCTCAGCATGCGCTGCGCGAGATGTCGGACCTCCTCAAGAAGGAGGGCATCAAGGTGCGCTATGCCATACATCCCGTGGCGGGGCGCATGCCGGGGCATATGAACGTGCTGCTGGCCGAGGCGAATGTGCCCTATGACGAGGTGTTCGAGCTCGAGGAGATCAACCGGGACTTCGCCTCGACGGACGTCGCCTTCGTGATCGGCGCCAATGACGTGACCAACCCGGCCGCCAAGACCGACCCCTCGAGCCCGATCTTCGGCATGCCCGTCCTCGATGTCGAGAACGCCAAGACCGTCCTCTTCGTCAAGCGCTCACTCGCCTCCGGCTATGCCGGCATCGACAATCCGCTGTTTTACCGGGAGAACACGATGATGCTGTTCGGCGATGCGAAGAAGATGTGCGAGGACATCGCCAAGGCGCTCGAGCATTGACGCTCCACCCCAGCCCATAGGGGCAAGCGGAAAGCTGCCCGCGCCGAGACCTCGGCGGGCGGCTTCAAGCCGGGTGGGATGAAACAGCGGCCCCGCAGGGCCTTGCCTTGTGGGCCCGGCCTATAAGAGGCCTTCGCGCTCCGCGCGCTTGCGCGCCAATTTGCGGGCCCGGCGCACCGCCTCCGCCCGCTCGCGAGCCTTACGCTCGGAGGGCTTCTCATAGGAGCGGCGCAGCTTCATCTCGCGGAAGATACCCTCCCGCTGCATCTTCTTCTTAAGGGCGCGCAACGCCTGATCGACGTTGTTGTCACGCACCACCACCTGGACCAGGGCAATTCCTCCTTCCGACTAGGGGTTGGCTCGAAGGATCTGACAGAGGCGGGGGTTCTAACACAGCCATGCCCGGCTGTGAAGGGCCGAGCGCCGCGGGAGGCGGGCTGATCCGGGAACTCCTCGGCTCCCCGGGCCGCGGCACGAAATGGTTGAACAGGTATTGGGATCGCTGCGGCGCCGGGAGCTCCCTTTACCCTGGCGACGCGCCATCGCATAGTAAACCCCATGGCTATTCTCAAGATCGCCCGCATGGGCCATGCGGTGTTGCGCGAGCCGGCTCGCGCCGTCGAGGATCCGACGGCTCCCGAGATAAGGCAGCTTGCCGCCGACATGGTCGACACCATGGAGGATGCGCCGGGGACGGGGCTGGCGGCGCCCCAGGTCCATGTTCCGCTCCGCGTCGTGATCTTCAAGGTGACGGCCGAGCGCGTCACCGAGGAGGCCGGCGACGGGCCCCAGCCGCTCACGGTTCTCGTCAATCCCGAGATCGAGCCGCTCGATGAGAACAAGATCCTCGGCTGGGAAGGCTGCCTGTCGCTGCCCGGCTTCATGGGTGCCGTGCCCCGCTTCCGGCGTATCCGTTACCGCGGCTTCGACCTCGACGGACGTTCCATCGACCGGGCGGCGGCAGGCTTCCACGCGCGTGTCGTCCAGCATGAATGCGACCACCTCGACGGCATTCTCTATCCAATGCGCATGACCGATTTGCGCCGGCTTGGCTTCGTCGAGGAGATGCGGCGGTTCGCGCCGCCGCTGTCCGAGGAGGCGATATGACGCACGGTGGGGAATTTGAGGCGATGCGGGATATGGTCCTCGACAAGGCGCTGGCTCATGTCCCCTTCGAGGGCTGGAGCGAGAAGGCGCTCTTCGAGGGCGCAAAGGATGCCGGGCTCTCGCCCGAGATGGCGCTCGAGGCGTTTCCGGGCGGGGTGGCCGACTCGCTCGATTACGCGGCATCGCGCGCCGACCGCGCCATGCTCGCCGCTCTCGACAGTGTCGACCTCGCTGCCATGCGCGTCAGGGATCGCATCGCCACGGCGATCCGCGCACGGCTGGAGCTGAGCAGGCCCCATCGGGAGGCGATCCAGCGCGCCCTCACCGTCCTCGCGCGCCCCCCTTACCTCCCGCTCGGCGCCAAGACGCTATGGCGCACCGTCGATGCCATCTGGTACGCCGCCGGCGACACGGCGACGGACTTCAACTTCTACACCAAGCGGGCCCTGCTCGCCGGGGTCTATTCCGCCACATTGGTCTATTGGCTCAACGACTCCTCACCCGATTACGCCGATACTTGGGCCTTTCTCGATCGTCGCCTCGATGACGCGCTGCGCCTGCCGCGACTGGTCGGCGGGCTGCGCGATCGGTTGGCGGCATTCCCGTCGCCTTTCGCTCTCTTCAAGCCGCCGCGCACCCGCCACCGCGCCCGGTAGCGCCTCGACCCCTCCCTCTGCGCTTGGCGGGCGGCGCGGCGCAAGAGCGAAGAGGGCGTTCCGTATCGGGATCGACGCGCGCGGGGGAGCGCGTATCGGCCCCAAACATCTTCTCGGCTCCGTCTCCCCGCCGACCGATGCGATGGACATCTTCATTCTCAAGCTCGTGCTCACGCCGCTCTTGATCGGCGGCGCCAGCCTCGCGGTGCGACGCTGGGGCCAGGGCGTCGGGGGCTGGCTCGTCGGGCTGCCGCTCACTTCGGGGCCGGTGGCCTTCTTTCTCGCCCTGGAGCACGGCACCGGCTATGCCGCGTCGGCGGCCTTGGGCTCCTTGTCGGGGGTCATGGCGGAGGCCAGCTTCTGCCTGGGTTATGGTTGGGCCGCGACGCGCGCCGGCTGGCCGCTCGCCTTTCTCGCCGGCTCCGTCACGTTTGCGGCCGCGACGATCCTGCTCCAAATGCTTACCCTCGGCCTTCTCGACGCCTTTCTGGGCGCCATCATGTGCCTCGTCGTGATCCTGCGCCTGATGCCGAGCGGGCGCGAGAGCGTCATCCTGGCGCCGCCGCCGCGCTGGGACATCCCCGGCCGGATGATCGTCGCCACCGCCTTGATTTTCGGGCTCACGAGCGCCGCGACGGCGCTCGGCCCGCGCCTGAGCGGCATCCTTGCGACCTTTCCCATCTTCGCCGGGACCCTGGCCGTCTTCGCCCATCACCTGCAGGGGCCGCGCGCCGCCTTCAGCGTCTTGCGCGGCCTGCTGCTCGGGCTCTTTAGCTTCGCAGGCTTCTTTCCGGTGCTCGCAATCCTCATCGAGCGGGGCGGCATCGCCCTCGCCTTCGTCGCCGCGAGCCTCGTCTCGCTGCTCATCCAGGGGGTGACGCTGTGGGTGGTCCGGCGCGAGGCGGGCCGCGGCGCGGCCATAGGCCGAGACGAGATCGCTTAGCGTCTGGGACTAAGCCGCGTCACATGGCCCATCTTGCGCCCCGGCCGCGCCTGGGCCTTGCCGTAGAGATGCAGCCTTGCGCCCGGCTCCGCGAGAAATTTGTGCCAGTCATTCACCGCGTCCCCGATCAAGTTCGTCATGACCGCGTCCGCGTGGCGCTCCGTCGCGCCGAGCGGCAGGCCGCAGATTGCGCGTACGAGCTGCTCGAACTGACTGGTGGCGCAGGCGTCGATGGTCCAATGGCCGGAATTGTGCGGGCGTGGCGCGAGCTCGTTGACGAGGAGCCGCTCCTCCTTCGTCACGAACATCTCGACGGCGACGAGGCCCACGAGCTCGAGCGATTCGGCGATGTGGCGCGCCATCGTCGCGGCCTCCGCGAGGAGCCGCGCCTCGATGCGCGCCGGTGCCGTCGTGGTGTCGAGGATGTGATTGACGTGTCGGTTCTCGACGGGGTCGTAGGCCGCGATGCCACCGTCGAGGCCTCGGGCGACGATGACCGAGATCTCCGCGGCGAAATCGACGAAGGACTCGAGGATGCCAAGTGCCGCGCCCATGGCGTGCCAGGCCTCGTCGAGATCGGTCTCGGGCCGGATCGCCACCTGGCCCTTGCCGTCATAGCCGAACATCGCGCTCTTGAGGATGGCGGGCCGGCCGATCTCGCCCACGGCGCGCGCCAGCGCGGCGGAATCGGTGACCTCGCGGTAATCGGCCGTGCCGACGCCGATCGAGCGCAGGAAATCCTTCTCGCGCAGGCGATTCTGGGTGAGGTGCAGCGCGCGCCAGCCCGGCCGCACGGGAACGCGGCCTTGCAGCCGCTCGACGGAGGCGGCCGGGATGTTCTCGAACTCGAAGGTCGCGACGTCGATGGCGGCGGCGAAACGATCGAGGGCGGCCGGATCGTCATAGGGGGCGATCGTGCGCGCCGGCACCACCTGCAAGGCGGGCTCGTCCTCGCCGGGGCAGAAGACGTGGCAGCGATAGCCGAGCCGCGCCGCGGCGAGCGCCGTCATGCGGCCGAGCTGTCCACCCCCGAGGATGCCGATCCTGCTCCCCGGCGGAAGCGGGGTTATCGAAACGGAAGGCGCTGCCATGGTGATGCTTGCTCTACACCCGCGCCGGGCTCTCCGCGACCGCCGCGGTCTGGTCGGCGCGGTAGCGATCGAGTGCGTCGGCGGCCGCCGGATCGCCCAAGGCGAGGATCGCGGCGGCGAGGAGTGCGGCATTGACTGCGCCCGCCTTGCCGATGGCGACGGTTCCGACGGGAACACCGCCGGGCATCTGCGCGATCGAGAGCAGGCTGTCGAGTCCCGAGAGCGCCTTGCTCTCGATGGGCACGCCGAGCACGGGAAGCGGCGTCAACGCGGCGGTCATGCCCGGCAGATGGGCAGCGCCTCCGGCGCCGGCGATGATCACCTTGATGCCGCGCTCGCGGGCGGATTCGGCATAGCCGTAAAGCCGGCGCGGCGTGCGGTGCGCGGAGACGATGCGGGTCTCGTGGGAGATCTTCAGACGAGAGAGGGTTTCGGCCGCGTGGCGCATGGTCTCCCAATCCGACTGGCTGCCCATGATGATGCCGACGGCCGGCGCGCGTTCCGGCCTTCGCCGCGGCGATGCCGCCGATTTCCGTTGAGCGCTCAACGCCTGGACCCTCCTGGGGTGGCCGGAAAGAGGCGCAATTATAGGGGTCGAATGGGCAACCGCAAGGCGCGGCAGGGAGGCCGGGCGGAAGATTTTTGTGTACCGTTCGCGCCGGCTTTCGTGCTTAACATGCGCCGATCGGCGAGGCGCCCGGCCGCTTTGCGGCTACGATGGGGCTGGTGCTACGGCATGGCGACCGCAGACGCATGAGGATCGAGGACAAGGGGCCGGCCCGCGGCGCCCGCAGGCCGGGAGCTGCCGCCGCCGTGGGACCGACCGCCCCGGCCGGGCCGTCCGCAACGACGGCTCCCGGCACCTCCGTCGCCGATGTCGCCTCGGTTGCAGGGATCCCCGAAGCCGAGTTCACGCCCCGCGTCCGGCAGGCGATCACGGCGCTGATGGCGGAAGTCGACCGCCTGCGCCAAGAGCTGGGCCAGGCGAAAGATCGCATCGATTATCTCGAGCGGCTTGCCGACCAGGATGCTCTGGTTCCGGTGGTCAACCGGCGCGCCTTCGTCCGCGAGCTCTCGCGCGCCATGAGCTACGCGCGGCGCTATCAGGTGTCGTCCAGCGTGCTCTACTTCGACATCAACAACATGAAAGCCATCAACGACTCCCTTGGACATGCGGCGGGCGACGCCGCCATCACCCACGTCGCCGAGATCCTGGTGGCGAATGTGCGCGAGTCCGACGTGGTCGGCCGCCTCGGCGGTGACGAGTTCGGCGTCATCCTCGTCCATAGCGACGAGGAGATCGCGGCCGATAAAGCGGAGAAGCTCGCCGCGGCGATCGCAGCCAAGCCGCTGGAGTGCCAGGGGCGCAGCATCGCCGTGGAGGTCGCGTTCGGCAGCGCGCCTCTCGGCGGGGAGGACGATCCCAATCGCGCCCTCGACGCGGCCGATCGGGCCATGTATGCGCGGAAGCGCCAGGGCGGGGACGGTTCGCCACGCTGAGCCCGGCGGCAACTGTCTTGCGTTGCGTCAAGCGATGATGTCGGGCAGGAGCTGGCTCTCGATCTTGGCGATTTGGTCCTTGAGCGCAAGCTTGCGCTTCTTGAGACGCTGCATCATGAGCTGATCATAGACCCCACCTTCGCTCACGCGCGCGATGACCTCGTCGAGATCCCTGTGCTCGCTCTTGAGCGCGGTGAGGCGGTCCCTCAGGAGGGCAATTTCCTCTTCGCTTGGCCCGCCAGCGTTCATCAGCTCCTCGTCGACATTCCTCTTGATATTACAAGAGCGGCCGGGCAAGCGGAAGTTGAAGCCTCGCTGGTCCTGAGCGAGACTGCCGCTACGTTGCGACGAGGCGAAGCTTGCGGGAGGCGGCATGGCGAAACGGATCGGCCTGCTGACGAGCGGCGGCGATTGCGCCGGCCTGAACGCCGTCATTCGCGCCGTCGTCCATCACGCGACGCGCGATTACGGCTGGGAGGTGATGGGCATCCGCGAAGGCACGCGCGGGCTGCTTGCGCGTCCCGTCGATCACGCGCTCCTCGACCCGGATCTTCTCGATGCTCAGATGATGCGCCAGGGCGGCACCGTCCTGGGCACGACGAATACGGGCGATCCCTTCGCCTTCCCGATGCCCGACGGCAGCCTGCGCGACCGCTCCAACGAGGTCATCGAGGGCTGCCGCATGCTTGGCATCGAGGCGCTGATCGGCATCGGGGGCGATGGCAGCCTTGCCATCCTGCGCCGGCTCGCGCAGCAGGGCGGCATCAATCTCGTCGGCATCCCCAAGACTATCGACAACGACATCGGCACGACGGAGGTGGCGCTCGGCTATGACAGCGCCGTCGAGGTTGCGACCGAGGCGCTCGACAACCTGCATCCTACGGCGGCGAGCCACAGCCGCATCATGGTGCTCGAGACCATGGGCCGCGACGCCGGGCATATCGCGCTCGCCGCAGGGATCGCCGGCGGCGCCGACGTCATCCTGGTGCCGGAGATTCCCTACACGATTGCGCGGGTAGCGCAGCACATCCTTGCCCTCAAGGCGCGCGGGCGCAGCTTCGCGCTTGTCGTTGTCGCCGAGGCGGTGCGGCGGGAATCGGGGGAGGCGGTTACGGGGGCGCTCGGCGGCATCGGCCAATATGGCGGGATCGGCCATTACATCGCGCGCCGTCTCGCCGAGACGACGGGGGCCGAGGCGCGCGTCACGGTGCTCGGCCATGTGCAGCGCGGCGTCACGCCGAGCCCGCGCGATCGCCTCATGGCCTCGATCTTCGGTGTCCATGCCGTCGATCTCATCGCTCAGGGGCGGTTCGACCGGATGGTCGCCTGGCGCAGCCGCCAGGCCATCGACGTGCCCCTCGCGGAGGTTGTCGACCGGCCGTTCCTCGTCGATGTCGATGGCCCGCTCGTGCACACCGCGCGCGGGCTCGGCATCTGCTTCGGCGACTAGGACGCGGCCCCTTGTCGGCCTTCCCTTCTTGCGAGTTCTGGGATTATTCGCTCGAGCTCTACGGGCGGGAGGGCGTCGCTGCGGCCTGCCTCGCACTGCAGGAGCGCCGGGGCGCCGACGTCAATCTGCTGCTCTTCTGCTGCTGGCATGGGGCAAGCGGTCGCGGCTCCATCGACGGCGCCGCTCTCGAGCGGGCGCAGAAGCTTGTCGGAAGCTGGCATGGCGAGGTGGTGCGCGGGTTGCGCGCGGTGCGCACCCGGCTCAAGCGCGAGCCCGGGCCGGCACCGGTCGAGCTCGCGGCCAGTCTGCGCAAGCGCATCGGCGCCGTCGAGATCGAGGCGGAGCATATCGAGCAGCTCCTCCTCTTCAGCCTCGCGGCCCCGGCCGCCGCGGCGCCGCAACCGTCCGCCATAAGGGCTGGCCATGTCGCCGGCAATATGCGGCGCTATCTCGAGGCGCTTGCCGGGGCCGTTGACGAGGCGGACCGGGACGCCCTCGCCGCCGTGCTGGCCGGCGCCTTCCCCGAGCTGCCGGCAACGGCGTGCCGGGAGCTTCTTGCGGCTGCCAATTAACCTAAATTAAAGGCGGCAGCGCCGCCGTCGGCGGCCGATTGCGGGTGCTCGGAGCGGCAAGGAGCCGCTGGCAGTCCCGCCGAAACAGGCGTAACATCGAGCAATTCGGCCAGCCTGTGGCCACCCGTCGGAACTCTGGGCAAAGGAGGTTTCCGGTGAACATCGAAGAGCGGATCGATGCGTTAAAAGCCAGGCATGCGGCGTTGGAAGACGCCATCCAGCAAGAGACCTGCCGCCCGCTGCCCGACACCGGCAGGATTCACGACCTCAAACGACAAAAGCTCAGGATCAAAGACGAAATCGCCGAGATGAGCCGACACTGACGCGCTGACCGCCGTCTGACGGTTGCTGACGCCGCCCGAGCGGGCCTCCTTTGGGGCCCGCTGCGGGGCGGCGCATGTTTTTGCGGGACACTCTCCGCGGTCGGATTGCCTAATCCAGCGACTTGGCCTGCTCGCGCAGGACGAATTTCTGAATCTTCCCTGTCGATGTCTTAGGCAGCGGGCCGAACACGACGCGGCGCGGCGCCTTGAAATGGGCCAGGTTGTCGCGGCAGAAGCCGATGATCTCCTCGGCGGTGGCGCGGGCCTCGGGCTTGAGGGTCACGAAAGCGCAGGGCGTCTCGCCCCATTTCTCGTCGGGCCGCGCCACGACCGCGGCCTCCAGCACCGCCGGGTGGCGATAGAGCACCTGCTCCACCTCGATCGTGGAAATGTTCTCTCCGCCCGAGATGATGATGTCCTTGGAGCGGTCCTTGAGCTCGATATAGCCGTCCGGGTGCCACACCCCGAGGTCGCCAGTGTGAAACCAGCCGCCGGCGAAAGCCTCGCGCGTGGCCGCCGGGTTCTTGAGATAGCCCTTCATCACGATGTTGCCGCGCATGAAGACCTCGCCCAAGGTGGTGCCGTCGCGCGGCACCGGGACGAGGCTTTGCGGATCGGCCACCATGAGCCCCTCGAGGACGGGATAGCGCACGCCCTGGCGCGCCTTGCGTCGGGCCCGCTCCTCGCCGGAAAGCCCGTCCCAGGCGCCGTCCCATTCACAGACCACCGCGGGGCCATAAACCTCGGTCAGGCCGTAGACGTGAGTCACGTGAAAGCCTTGCCGCTCGATCGCCTCGAGCACCGCCGGTGGAGGTGGAGCCGCGGCCGTCATGATCTCGACGGTGCCGCCCAAGGCGCGACGCTCGGCGGGCGTCGCATGGATCAGCATGCCAAGCACGATAGGAGCGCCGCAGAGATGGGTGACGCCGTGATCGGCGATGGCATCGTAGATGGCCTTGGCCTCGACGCGGCGCAGGCAGACATGGGTGCCGGCGAGGGCCGTCACGGTCCAGGGGAAGCACCAGCCGTTGCAATGGAACATCGGCAAGGTCCAGAGATAGACCGGATGCCGCCGCATGCCCCAGACGAGGATATTGCCGAGGGCGTTGAGATAGGCGCCGCGGTGGTGATAGACGACCCCCTTGGGGTTGCCGGTGGTGCCCGAGGTGTAGTTGAGGGCGATCGCCGCCCATTCGTCGGCGGGGCCGCGCCAGGCGAAGTCGGGATCGCCTTCGGCAAGGAAGGCCTCGTAATCCTTCTCGCCGAGGCATGTGCCGCCGGCGGCGAGGGGGTCGTCGATATCGATGACCGCAAGCGGGCGGCCCAGCTTCTCCAGGGCCCGCGCGATGATCGGCGAGAACTCCTTGTCGGTGACGAGAAGCTTGGCCTCGCCATGAGACAGGATGAAGGCGATGGTGTCGGCATCGAGCCGGGTGTTGAGGGCGTTGAGCACGGCCCCGGCCATGGGCACGCCGAAGCTCGCCTCGAAGGCTGCCGGCACATTGGGCGCCATAACCGCCACGGTATCGCCGGGGCCGATGCCGCGCCGGGCAAGGGCCGAGGCGAAGCGGCGGCAGCGGGCATAGGTCTCGGCCCAGCTCCGGCGCAGATTGCCGTGCACCACGGCAATGCGCCCGGGATAGACGGCGGCGGCGCGTGCGAGGAAGCCAAGGGGCGTCAGCGGCACATGATTGGCTGCGTTCCTGTCGAGATCGCGCTCGAAGGGACTGCCCGCTCCATCCGCTGTCATGTCGCACCCTCGAAGAGGCCCCCGCGGGGCGTTCTCCTGCTGTTACAGCGCGCCGTCCCGGCGGTCAATCGCGCGGGCGACGATCCGCCTTGGCAATCGGAGCGCTTTGCCTGTATTGCTGAAGCTGCGAGCTGACGGTCTCGATAGCGCCGCAGAAGCGCCAGCGGGACGGGAGGAGAGTCCGCCATGACCAGTCGCTTCGACGCCATCTATCGACGCTCCCTCACCGATCCGGAGGGATTCTGGGCGGAAGCCGCCGCCGCGATCCGCTGGCTGAAGCCATGGGACAAGGTGCTCGACGCCGCCAACCCGCCCTTCTATCGCTGGTTCACGGGCGGTGTGGTGAATACCTGTGACAACGCCCTCGATCGTCATGTCGATGCCGGGCGCGGCGCGCAGCCGGCCCTCATCTATGACAGCCCCGTCACCGGCACGATCAAGAGCTACACCTATCGCGAGCTCCGCGATTCCGTGGCGCGCTTCGCCGGCGTTCTGGCGAAGGAGGGGGTCGCGAAGGGCGATCGGGTCATCATTTATATGCCCATGGTGCCCGAGGCGGTGATGGCGATGCTCGCCTGCGCCCGCCTCGGCGCCATCCATTCCGTCGTCTTCGGCGGCTTCGCCGCCAATGAGCTTGCTGTCCGCATCGACGACGCCAAGCCCAAGGCAATGGTCTCCGCCTCCTGCGGCATCGAGCCGGGCCGCGTGGTGCCCTATAAGCCCCTGCTCGACGAGGCGATCCGCCTCGCCGCCCACAAGCCACAGCGTTGCATCATCCTGCAGCGCCCCCAGGCCGCGGCCGCCCTCGTGCCCGGGCGCGATCTCGACTGGGCGGAGGCGATGGCGGGTGCTGCGCCCCATGATTGCGTGCCCGTGGCGGCGACGGATCCGCTCTACGTCCTCTACACCTCGGGGACAACCGGCCAGCCCAAGGGCATCGTGCGCGACAATGGCGGCCATCTCGTCGCCCTCAACTGGTCGATGGCGAATATCTATGGCGTCGCCCCGGGCGAGGTCTATTGGGCGGCTTCGGATGTCGGCTGGGTCGTCGGGCATTCCTACATCGTCTATGGGCCGCTCATCCACGGCAACACCACGGTCCTCTACGAGGGCAAGCCGGTGGGGACGCCCGACGCCGGGGCCTTCTGGCGGGTGATCGCCCAGCACAAGGTGGCGGCGATGTTCACGGCACCCACCGCCTTCCGCGCCATCAAGCGCGAGGACCCGAGCGGCGCCCTTATCCGCCAATACGATCTCAGCGCCTTCCGTACCCTCTTCCTCGCCGGCGAGCGCGCCGACCCGGACACCGTGAAATGGGCCGAGGCGCAGCTCGGTGTGCCGGTGATCGACCATTGGTGGCAGACCGAGACGGGCTGGTCGATTGCCGCGAATTGCATGGGGATCGAGCCGCTGCCGGTCAAGCACGGCTCGCCCACGCGCGCCGTGCCCGGCTATGATCTGCGCGTCCTCGATCCCGGCGGCCAGGAGGTGCCGCGCGGCACCATCGGCGCCCTCGCCGTGAAGCTGCCGCTGCCCCCGGGCTCGCTGCCGACCCTGTGGAATGCGGATGAGCGCTATGTCAGCGCCTATCTCCGCACCTTCCCCGGCTTCTACGAGACCGGCGATGCGGGCTACATGGACGAGGATGGCTATGTCTATGTCATGGCGCGCACCGACGACATCATCAACGTCGCCGGCCACCGCCTGTCGACGGGGGGCATGGAGGAGGTGCTCGCCTCCCATCCCGACGTCGCCGAATGCGCGGTGATCGGTGCGGCGGACGAGCTCAAGGGCCAGGTGCCTCTCGGTTTCCTGGTGCTCAAGGCCGGTGTTCAACGCAACGCGGAGGAGATCGTGGCGGAAGTGGTGCGAATGGTGCGCGATAGGATCGGTCCCGTCGCCGCGTTCAAGAGCGCGGTGGTCGTGAAGCGGCTGCCCAAGACCCGATCGGGGAAGATTCTGCGCGGCACGATGCAGAAGATCGCCGACGGCCAGGCCTACAAGGCCCCCGCCACCATCGACGATCCTGCCATCCTCTGCGAGATCGAGGCGGCGCTCACCGGCCTCGGCTACGCCAAGCCCGCCGCGGCGGCGAGCGCCGCCGCCCGGCCGGAGCGCTGATCATGCGGCTCGCCGAGAAGGTGGCCCTCGTCACCGGCGGGGCCCAGGGCATCGGCCTCGCCTGCGCCAAGCGCTTTCTTGCCGAGGGGGTCAAGGTGGTGATCGCCGATGTCAATACGCGTGCGGGCGAGGCGGCGGCTGGCGCCCTCGGCACCCGCTGCCGCTTCGTCGCCTGCGACGTCGGGGAGAAGGCCCAGGTGGACGCGGCCGTCGCCGCGACCGTCGCGGCCTTCGGGCGTCTCGATATCTGCGTCGCCAATGCCGGCACGATCCACACCGCCGAGTTCCTCGACATCGCCGAGACGGATTTCGATCGGGTCATCCGCATCAACCTCAAGGGCGTCTTCCTTACCGGCCAGGCGGCGGCGCGGCAGATGGTGAAGCAGGGCGGGGGTGGTGTCATCGTCAACATGTCGTCCTGCAACGCCGTGCTGGCGATCCCTAACCAGGTCCCCTATACGGCGAGCAAAGGCGGGGTCAACCAGCTCACCAAGGTGATGGCGATCTCGCTGGCGCGCCACGGCATCCGCGTGAACGCCATCGGGCCGGGCTCGATCATGACCGACATCCTCAAGGTGGTGATGAACGACGAGGCGGCGCGCAAGCGCATCCTCTCGCGCACGCCCCTCGGGCGCATCGGCGATCCCGACGAGATCGCCAAGGTCGCGGTCTTCCTGGCGAGCGAGGATGCGAGCTACATCACAGGCCAGACCATCTACCCCGATGGCGGCCGCATGCCGCTCAACTATACGGTGCCCGTCGAGGAGTAGCCCGCGGCCTTGCACCGGCGGTCAGGACTGGGAGGGCGGCTCGGCGGGCTTCGCCTCGTCCGCCGCCTTCTCCTTCTCGGCGGCGGCCTTGCGCAGGCGGTCGCGCGCCCGGTGCACCTCCTTCTCTAGCTCGTCATGGGCGCAGAGGCCGAGGAGGACAGGGCTTTGCGGGCGGATGTTCTGGGTGTTCCAGTGGGTGCGGTCGCGCACGGCGGCGATGGTGTTCTTGGTGGTGCCGACGAGGCGCGAGATCTGCGCGTCAGACAGCTCGGGATGGTTCTTCAGCAGCCAGGCGATGGCATCCGGGCGGTCGCTCCGCTTGGCGACGGGGGTGTAGCGCGCGCCCTTGGTGCGCGCCTCGGGAAGCGGGATGCTTGGCTTGGCGAGCTGCAGGTCGTAATTGGGGTCGGCCTCGCCTTTGGCGACCTCCTCCTTGGTGAGCTGGCCGTTCGCCACGGGATCGAGCCCCTGCATGCCGCCGGCCACCTCGCCATCGGCGATCGCCTGGACTTCGAGCTCATGCAGCCCGCAGAAGCCGGCGATCTGCCGGAAGGTCAGGGTGGTGTTCTCGACCAGCCACACGGCGGTCGCCTTCGGCATCAGCGGCTGTGCCATTGCTCCTCCTCGCTTATGTGCTTGCCCCGGCGGGGAATCACCCGGCTGGCGGCGCGGCCCTGTCGAGGCCGGCGACAGCTCACGGGGCTTATATAGGGAGTTACGCGCAGGCGCAAACGACTCGCGGCCAGCGAAGTGCGCTTTTTCTCGGGCTTGGCGGGCCTCGGTGCGCGAAATGGATAATCGGCGGCAGGATTATCCAAGGGGCGTGCTCTTGACTGATCCACGTCGAGGATATACGGTTCACAATGTATATCAAAGAGGAACGACATGCGGATTTCGAAATGGGGGAACAGCCTTGCCATCCGGCTTCCCGCCACGGTCGTGACGGCGCTGGGGCTGAAGGAAGGCGACGAGGTCGAGGTCCATGTCGCGGGGGAGAGGTCCTTCGGCATAGGCCGAGACAAGACCCGCGAGCGAGCGCTCGCGCGCATTCGCGCGTTTCGCAAGCAGCTTCCAGCCGATTGGAAGTTCGATCGCGGCGACGCGAATGCCCGATGAGTTTCTGGACAGCAATGTCCTGATCTACGCCTTCACCATCGATCGGCGCGCCGAGATCGCGCAATCCCTGCTCGCGCGGGGCTGCGCCGTCAGCGTTCAGGCGCTCAACGAGTTCGCGAATGTCGCGCGGCGCAAGCTCGGCATGACGTGGGAGGAGGTGAGGGAGGCACTCGCCGCGATCCGCGCCCTCTGCTCGCTCGTGCGTCCCGTGGATATCGAGACCCACACCCGCGCCCTTCATGTGGCCGAGCGATATGGCTGCACCATCTTCGATGCGCTGATGATCGCTGCCGCCCTTCAGGCCAATGGCGCCGTGCTATGGACGGAGGACATGCAGCACGGGATGGTGATCAACGGCAAGCTCCGCGTCGCCAATCCCTTCCGCGAACTCGCGCACCGTTCGTGACCTCTTCCACTTATTCCACTTATTTTTTGCCACGACGCGGCACATCAATTCGGAAAAGTATTGAGCAATAATGGAATGCATCGTCGCCGCCGGGCGCGGCTAATGGCGCTAACGTCGTGCTACGGCACCGTCAGCACGAGCTTGCCGATATGTCCGCTCGCCTCCATGAGGCGGTGGGCGTCCGCCGCCGCGGCCAGGGGAAAGGTCTTGTGGATGACGGGCTTCACCTTGCCCGCGGCGATGAGGGGCCAGACATGGGTCTCCACGGCGCGCGCGACGGCGCCCTTCTGCGCGACAGTGCGGGCGCGCAGGGTCGAGCCGGTGAAGGTCGCGCGCTTGAGCATGAGCGGCATCAGGTTGATCTCGACGACGGGGCTGCGCAGGAAGGCGATCTGGACGCAGCGCCCCTCGACCGCGAGGAGCTTGAGGTTACGCGCGACATAGTCGCCGCCGACCATGTCGAGGATGACGTCGACCCCCTTGCCGTCGGTAAGCTTGCTCAGGACCTCGACGAAATCCTCGCGCTTGTAGTCGACGCATTTCTCGGCCCCCAGGCGCTCGCAGGCCCGGCACTTCTCGGGATCGCCTGCCGTGGCGAAGACGCGCGCGCCCCAGGCCCTGGCGAGCTGGATCGCCGTGGTGCCGATGCCGCTGGCACCCCCATGAACGAGGAAGCTCTCGCCAGGCTGGAGCCGGCCGCGCTCGAAGACATTGGTCCAGACCGTGAAGAACGTCTCGGGAAGGGCCGCCGCCTCGATCTCGCTCAGCCCCTTGGGGATGGGCAGGCATTGAGGGGCCGGGGCAGCCGCGTATTCGGCATAGCCGCCGCCCGCCAGCAGAGCGCAGAGGCGGTCGCCCGGCTTCCAGCCCTCGACCCCGGCGCCGAGGGCCACGACCTTGCCGGCGATCTCGAGGCCCGGCAGGTCGGTGGTTCCGGGCGGGGGATTATAATGCCCTTGGCGCTGGAGCACGTCCGGCCGGTTGACGCCGGCTGCGGCGACCTTGACGAGAAGCTCGCCGGGAGCTGGCCGAGGCACCGGGCGGGTGGTGGGGACGAGCCTTTCCGGCCCGCCGAAGCCCGCGATCTCGATGGCGGTCATCGTCTGGGGCAGTGCTTCGGCGTTCGCTGTCATCGGAGCCTCGGGCATCTGGGGGTTGTGGGGCGCCGGAACCGGAAAGCGGCCTGGAACGGCGGAAGCGAGGTCTAGTATGTTCGACGGCGCGTGGCAAGATGCGCTCGCGACAGACGCGCATCATTGGCGGAGAGGTGCGGCGGCCATGGACATCGACGATCTCGAACCGCGCAAGCCCCAGCCCCAGCCCAAGAACCTCGATCCCCTCTCGGTCGACGAGCTTCAGGCCTATATCGTCGAGCTGGAAGCGGAGATCGCGCGAGTGAAGCAGGAGATCGCGCGCAAGCAGGCCCATCTGAATGCGGCCGCCGCCTTCTTCAAGAAATCCAGGGAATAAGCGTCGCCAGGATTGCGGGAGATGCGCGCTGCTGCGGCCCGTGCTAATGCTGGGGGGCGCCGCTTCCGGCGCGCCGGCCCATCCATTCATCGGAGAACCAGAAAGGGGAGGAGCCTTGTCCAGGGAAATCGCGCTGCTATCGGCCGTCGAGCTCTTGAGCCTCTATCGCCGGAAGAAGCTATCGCCGGTCGAGGCGACCAAGGCGGCCCTCGCTCGCATCGAGGCCCATAACGGCAGCCTCAACGCCTTCAATCTCGTCGACGAGAAGGCGGCCCTCGCCGATGCCCGACGCGCCGAGAAGCGCTGGCAGAAGGGCGAGCCCCTCGGCCCGGTCGACGGCGTGCCCGCGAGCGTCAAGGACCTCCTCCTCACCAAGGGCTGGCCGACGCGGCGCGGCTCGAAGACCGTCAATCCCGATCAGCCCTGGACCGAGGACGCTCCCTCGGTCGCCCGGCTGCGCGAAGGCGGCGCCGTGCTCCTCGGCAAGACGACGACCCCCGAATTCGGCTGGAAGGGCGTCACCGACAGCCCGCTCACCGGGATCACCCGCAACCCCTGGGACCCGCGGACGACGCCCGGAGGCTCGAGCGGGGGTGCCGCCGTCGCCGCCGCTGCCGGCATGGGCGCCCTCCATCTCGGCACCGACGGGGGCGGATCGATTCGCATCCCCGCCGGGTTCACCGGCATCTTCGGCTTCAAGCCGAGCTTCGGCCGAGTCCCCGCCTATCCGCCGAGCCCCTTCGCCGCCGTCGCCCATGTTGGGCCGATGACGCGAACGGTCGAGGATGCGGCACTCCTTCTCACTGTGCTGGCACAGCCCGATCCGCGCGACGTCTATGCCGTGCCGGCCGACGGGCGCGACTACCGCAAGGGCCTCAAGAGCGGCGTCAAGGGCTTGCGCATCGCCTATGCTCCGACCCTCGGCGGCCGCAAGGTCGACGGCGAGATCGCCGCCCTCGTCGCAGCCGCGGCGAAGCGTTTCAAGACGCTGGGCGCGAGGCTCGAGGAGGCGGCCCCCGATCTCGGCGACTATGCGGCGGTGTTCCGCACCCATTGGTTCGCGGCGGCCGCCAGCCTCCTGAGCCAGTTCTCACCCGAGCAGAAGCGCCTGATGGATCCCGGGCTCCTCGCGGTGGCCGAGGAAGGGGCGCGCGTTACTCTCCCCGCGTATTTCGCCGCGGTGAAGGCGCGCGAGGCGATCGGTCTCGCTATGGCGCGCTTCCATGCCCGTTACGACCTGCTGCTGCTGCCGACCTTGCCGCTGCCGGCCTTTGCCGCCGGCCGCGACATGCCGGTGACGAGCGCCGGGGAGTCGTGGGCGGATTGGACGCCCTTCACCTATCCCTTCAACCTGAGCAAGCAGCCGGCTGCGACCGTGCCCTGCGGACTCACCGCGGCGGGATTGCCGGCAGGGCTGCAGATCGTCGGCCGTCTCTACGACGACGCCACCGTGCTGCGCGCCGCCGCCGCTTTCGAGGCGGCGCAGCCTTGGCCGATGCCCGAGCTCTAAACGGCGGGCCGGCCGTGGCGCTCACCCTCGATCCGCGTGCGGCTCTGCCGATCGACGCCCAACGGGCGACGCTGGTGGGCCGCGCCTGGGTGCCCGGGCCCCACCCCGGACCATCTCCCGTGCTCATCGAAGGGGAGGAGGTACGCGACCTGAGCCGCCGCTTTCCCACGCTCGCCGACCTCCTCGCCGAGCCCGACCCGGCCGCCGCCGCCCGCAGGGCCGCCGCAGGGGCGCCTGTCGTCGGCGGACTCGCCGAGCTGCTGCGGGACAGTGCCGCCGATCTTGCCGGGCCCGGCAAGGCCTATTTCCTCGCTCCCTGCGACCTCCAGCCGGTCAAGGCCTGCGGCGTCACCTTCGCGACCAGCCTGCTCGAGCGCGTCATCGAGGAGCACGCCCGCGGCAACCCGGCCGAGGCGGAGGCGATCCGCCGCAAGCTCGCCGCCGAGATCGGCAGCGATCTCGCCCAGGTGAAGCCGGGCTCGCCCGCGGCGGCGCGCCTCAAGGACACCCTCGTTGCGCGCGGCTTGTGGTCCCAATATCTCGAGGTCGGCATCGGGCCCGAGGCCGAGGTCTTCTCGAAATGCCCACCCCTCGCGGCCGTCGGCACCGGGGCCGAGATCGGCATCCTGCGCCAATCGGTCTGGAACAATCCCGAGCCGGAGATCGTGCTGGCGGTGAGCCCGGCGGGGGCCATCGTCGGCGCCACCCTCGGCAACGACGTCAACCTGAGGGATTTCGAGGGCCGCAGCGCCCTTCTCCTCGGCCGCGCCAAGGAGAACAACGCCTCCTGCGCGATCGGCCCCTTCCTGCGGCTTTTCGACGAATCCTTCACGCTGGACGACGTGAGGGATGCCAACGTCGCCCTCACCGTCACCGGAGCCGACGGCTTCGTCCTCGAGGGGGAGAGCTCCATGGCGGAGATCAGCCGCGACCCACAGGATCTTGTGGCGCAGACCATCGGCCCCCACCACCAATATCCCGATGGCGTGATGCTCTTCCTCGGCACCATGTTCGCGCCGACCCAGGATCGCGACGCGCCGGGCCAGGGTTTCACCCATCACCCGGGCGACATCGTCAAAATCGCCACCCCCACCCTCGGCACACTTGTGAACCGCGTGGCTTTTGCAACCGAGATTCGGCCTTGGACGTTCGGGACGCGGGCGCTGATGCGGAACCTTGCCGCGAGAGGGTTGTTGGGCCTTGAGCAACGTGGTTGAAAAGGGGCTGCCTGCGTTAACCATGTGTTTACGCTTGCGCCCTATGATCGGCCATGTTGGTTCGGATGACAGAACCTCCCCGGTTCTTTTCTCATCCAACCCTCGTTGACGCCTCCCTGTTCAACTCGAGCCGCCTCGCGCGGCTCGTTTTTTATTGACGACCCGACGCGGATCGGCGCCGTGGCAATTTAGAAGCGTTTTATAATCATGAACGATGCCGATTCTCCCTTGACTGCGACAACTCGCCGCAAATAGTCTTTCTCCACTAGCGGTGAGTTGAATAGGGATGGGCGTCGTCGCATAAAACAGGGTTGCCAACGCAGCAATCCATGGGGTTTGAAGAGGGCCGCGCAAGCGGCCCTTTTTTCATGCTCTGCCTTGCCGCGAGAGAGCTCCATGATCGATCCCAAGCATCTTCGCTTCGACACCCTATCGCTCCATGCCGGTCAGCGGCCGGATGCGGTCACCGGCGCGCGCGCCGTGCCGATCTATCAGACGACGTCCTATGTCTTTGACGACGTCGACCACGCGGCTGCGCTTTTCAACCTGGAGCGTGCAGGCCATATCTATACGCGCATCTCCAATCCGACCACGGCCGTGCTCGAGGAGCGCATCGCGGCGCTCGAAGGCGGCGTGGGTGCGGTTTGCACGGCCAGCGGTCAGGCTGCGCTGCATCTCGCGATTGCCACCTTGATGGGCCAGGGCGGGCACGTCGTCTCCTCTGCCTCGATCTATGGCGGCAGCCATAATCTTTTCCATCACACCTTGCCCCGCTTCGGCATCACCGCCAGCTTCGTCGATCCGCGCGATCCCGGGGCCTTCCGCGCGGCGATCCGCCCCGAGACGCGGCTCGTCTATGGCGAGACTCTTGGCAACCCCGGCCTTGAGGTGATGAATATTCCGGCGGTCGCCGAGGTGGCGCACGCGGCCGGATTGCCGCTTCTCATCGACAACACCTTCGCAACGCCCTATCTGTGCCGGCCTTTCGATCTCGGCTGCGACCTCGTCGTCCACTCGGTGACGAAGTTTCTCGGCGGCCATGGCGTCGCCATCGGCGGCGTTATCGTCGATTCCGGGCGCTTCGATTGGGAAGGATCGGGAAAGTTTCCTACGCTGACCGAGCCCTATGCCGGCTATCACGGCCTGGATTTCGCCGAGGAGTTCGGGCCGCTTGCCTTCATCATGCGCGCACGCGCCGAGGGCTTGCGCGATTTCGGCGCCTGCATGAGCCCGCAGAACGCATTCTATCTTCTACAGGGCGTCGAGACCCTGCCTCTGCGCATGGCCCGGCATGTGGAGAATGCCCGCGCCGTGGCCCGCTTCCTCGCCCAGGCCGAGGAGGTCGCGTGGGTCAGCTATCCTGAGCTGCCGAGTCATCCGGATCATAACCTGGCTAAGCAGATTTTGCCGAACGGCGCCGGAGCCATCATGAGCTTCGGCATCAAGGGCGGGCGCGAGGCCGGGCGCCGCTTCATCGAGGCGGTGAGGCTCCTCTCCCATCTCGCCAATGTGGGGGATGCCAAGTCGCTGGTCATTCACCCTGCCAGCACGACGCATCAGCAGATGGACGCTGCGGCCCTCAAAGCCGCCGGCGTTGGTGAGGAGCTGATTCGATTGTCGATCGGGCTCGAGGACCCGAGCGATCTCGTCGACGACCTCAAGCAGGCGCTCGCCGCCTCGCAGCGAGGCTGAGCCATGGAGATCACCGTCGCCGGGTGCCGGATATACGCGGCCACGGGGGGCAAGCCGTTCGATCCCGGGCGGCCGGCGGTTCTCTTCGTGCACGGTGCCGGGATGGATCACACCGTCTGGCAGCTCCAGGCCCGCTATTTCGCCCATCATGGCCGCTCGGTCCTCGCCGTCGATCTTCCTGGCCATGGACGCTCCGAGGGCCCGCCGTCGGAGAGCGTCCTCGCCTATGCCGATTGGCTGGCAAGCTTCCTCGACGCTGTGGGATGCAGCGAGGCGGCCCTCGTCGGCCACAGCATGGGGGCACTCGTCGCCCTGGCAATGGCGGCGCGCTTTCCGGAGCGGGTACGGGCGCTTGCGCTTCTCGGCGTCGCCGCGAGAATGCCCGTCCACCCCGATCTCCTGGCTGCGGCCGATGCCGGCGATCCGCTGGCGATCGAGCTTATTACCGCCTGGGGGTATGGCAAGCCCGCGCATCTCGGCGGCCATCGCGCGCCGGGGCTTTGGATGCTCGGCGGCGGCAAGCGGCTACTTGAGCGAAGCGCCGCCGGAGTCCTGGCCAGCGATTTCCGGGCCTGCGATGCCTACCAGGACGCCGCGGCGGCAGCGGCACGCATCAGCTGCCCCGCGCTCATTTTATCGGGAGCGGCCGATCGCATGACGCCGCCCAAGGCCGCAGCGACGCTCGCTGCGGCAATACCGCACGCGAAGAGCATCGTGCTGCCTCTAGCCGGCCATATGATGATGGTCGAGGCGCCGGACGAGACCCTGGATGCGCTGCGCGGAATTCTCTGAGCGACGCGAGCTCAGCTATTGGTGCCGTGAATGGCGTCGATGACCGCGGCCGTCACTTGGGCCGTGGTGGCGTTGCCGCCGAGATCGGGAGTATGGAGACCGGCATCGGCGGTGACGCGCTCGACCGCCCCCATGAGCCGTGCCGCCGCCTCCCGCTCGCCAAGATGCTCGAGCATCATGGCCGCGGTCCAGAAGGACGCGACCGGATTGGCGATACCTTTCCCGGTGATGTCGAAGGCCGAGCCGTGGATGGGCTCGAACATGGAGGGAAAGTGCCGCTCCGGATTGAGATTCGCCGTCGGCGCGATGCCAAGGCTGCCGGCCAGCGCCGCGGCAAGGTCGCTTAAAATATCGGCGTGGAGGTTGGTCGCCACAACCGTATCGAGGGTCTGGGGCTTGAGCACCATGCGCGTCGTCATGGCGTCGACCAGCTCCTTGTCCATGTCGACGTCCGGAAATTCCTTGGCGATTTCCGCTGCGATCTCGTCCCACATCACCATGGCGTGACGCTGGGCGTTCGATTTGGTCACGACGGTGAGATGCTTTCGTGGCCGGCCCTGCGCCAGCGCGAAAGCGAAACGCATGATGCGCGCCACGCCGCTGCGGGTGAACACGGCGGTTTCCGTCGCCACCTCCTCGGGCAGGCCGCGATGGACGCGCCCGCCATTCCCAGCATATTCGCCTTCGCTATTCTCGCGAATGATGACCCAATCAAGAGTCCTGTCACTGGCCTTCCGCAAGGGACTGACGATACCGGGAAGGATACGGGCCGGGCGGACATTGGCGTATTGGTCCAAGCCTTGACAGATGGGCAGACGCAATCCCCACAGCGTCACGTGATCGGGAAGATCGGGTGCGCCCACCGCGCCGAAATAGATCGCATCGAAATGCTTGAGGCGATCAAGGCCATCCGCCGGCATCATACGTCCGTATCGCTTGTAGAAGGCCGATCCCCAAGGGAAGCTCTCGACATGGAGGCGAAATCCGCCGTCGCGCCGCTCCAGCGCCTTCAAGGCTTCAAGTCCCGCGGGAATGACTTCGTTGCCGATGCCATCGCCCGGGATCGCGGCAATCCGGTATTCACGCATGGCAAGGCCTCGATTGCGGAGCCACGGCTTGCGGAAACGGGCGATTTATGCGTTCTAGACCGTCACAACGGATCGGCGGATGAATGAGCACGGCGATGACGGTGTCCGAGATACCCACGACCCGCGAGGATTATCCCCACTTCCTCTCCATCCCAACCCGCTGGATGGACAATGACTTGTACGGGCATGTCAATAACGTGGTCTACTACTCTTTTTTCGACACGCTGATCAACGAGTATCTCATCCGCATGGGCGGCCTCGATATCCATGCCGGTCCGGTCATCGGACTCGCGGTCGAGACGATGTGCCGGTTCAAGCGCGAGCTCACCTATCCGGAAGTGATCGAGGCGGGCCTGCGCGTTGGCAAGCTCGGCAATACGAGCGTGCGCTACGAGATCGGCTTGTTCAGCGCGGGGCACGAGGAGCCTGCTGCGACGGGTTATTTCGTGCATGTCTTCGTCGACCGCGCACAGCGCCGGCCAGTTCCGATCCCGCCGCGAATCCGCGCTGCCCTCGCACGACTGGTGCCGGCGCCGCTCTCCATCGAGACATAAGAAGATAAAGCCGGGGGCGCCCTACGACGAAGGGCGCCCCCCTGTATCGTTCCCGGCGCGGGTCGACCCGCCGCGCGGGACGTTGCCTTAAGCCGCCGCCTTCTGCTCGATCGCCTTCGCGGCCGCGCCCGAGCTGATCTTGATCTGGCGCGGCTTCTGCTCCTCGGGCACCTCGCGGACGAGGTCGACATGAAGCAGGCCGTTCACCAGCTCAGCGCCTTTCACCTTGATATGGTCGGCGAGCTCGAACCGGCGCTGGAAAGCGCGGCGGGCGATGCCGCGGTGGAGATACTCGGTTCCCTTCTCGGGCTCCTGCGCCTTGCCGGAAATGACCAGGCTGTTCTCCTGGCTGACGATGTTCAGATCGTCGAGTCCGAAGCCCGCCACCGCCATCGTGATGCGGTAGGTGTCCTCGCCGGTCTTCTCGATATTGTAGGGCGGGTAGGAGAGCTGGGACTCGTCGGCCCGCGCGGCCGCATCCAGAAGCTGGTACATGCGGTCGAAGCCGACGGTGGAGCGAAAGAGCGGGGAAAAATCAAAAGCGCGCATGGCTACACATCCTCCTTTGAGCAACATGTAGAAATCATCGGGCTCACCCTAGCGGTCGAGCCCCAAGTCTGCGCCGGACCCGTTTGGCATCCGACCTTTCCGATGTGGTGCGGCGCCTTCGCGATTCAAGGGGGAGGAGATGCCATGAAACTTTAACCATGCCGTGGCAAGCCACTCCTGCTAGCCTAGGGCGGTCGACTTGCGAGCCCGTGGCGTCACGCGGGCCCTAGTAACCCGGGGGAGCTGGCGTGTTCGCTGACAGCGCCTTCTTCGCCAAGACCTATCGGGAAGCCTTCGATCTTCTTCGGGAGACGCGGGACTATCTCGCTTATTGTCAAACGCGCGATCTGGCGCCGCGCGGCGCTGCCGAGCGCCTATGTTTCAGCCGGGAATCGACCCGTCTGACGGCGCGGTTGACCGATATCATGGCCTGGCTCTTCGTGCAGAAGGCCGTGGCGGTTGGCGAGATGAGCGCGGACGAAGCCGCCGAAGAGCGGCACCGTCTGCTTCGCCGCGACGTCTGTCTCGACGACACGGCGGCAACGAATGACGGGCTGCCCCGCGGCCTGCTCTCGCTGTTGGGGCGAAGCCACGCGCTGTATCTCCGCATCGCTCGTCTCGACGAGTTGATGGCCCGGGCTGCCGCCTGAAGCGTAAAGGGCGCCATCCGGCGCCCTTCCCCATGATTCGCAGCGTGCTCTATTTCAGAGGCAAGCCCTTGAATCTCTTATTGAATTTGGCAAGCTGGCCGCCCGTGTCAACGAGCCGGTGCACACCGGTCCAGGCGGGATGGGTCTTGGGGTCGATATCGAGCTGCAGCACCGCCCCCGGCTCGCCATAGGTCGAGCGGGTCTTGAACTGGGAGCCGTCCGTCATCACCACGGTGATCTCGTGATAGCTCGGATGAATGTCCTTCTTCATCGCTGCGCTCCGCTGGAAGAGGCGCGGGTTATAGCCAAGCCGGCCGGCTGACGCAAGGCCCAAGGGGCGACAATTTGCCCGGGGGCCGCGCTTGCCGCTCAAAACCACGCTTGGTATAGGGTGGCGCGGAAGCGGGACGGCGGTCGAAGGGATCGGGCGAGCAGTGGCACGCAGCGGCGATCAGAGCAGCGCGGCATCCCCCTCGGAGCGGCCGAAGAGCCGAAACCTTCGCTATCTACGACGAATAGCGCCTTTCCTTCGCCCGTATAAGCTCCAAATCGCGGCGGCAATCGCCGCGCTGGTGATCTCGGCCAGCACGGTGCTCGTCTTCGGCTCAGGCCTGCGCTGGCTCGTTGACCGCGGGTTCGCGAGCGGCAACGGCGCGCTTCTCGACCGCGCTCTCGAGCTTCTCTTCATCGTCATTGCCGTGCTTGCGCTCGCCACCTATGGCCGCGCCTATTTCGTCGCGTGGATCGGCGAGCGCGTCGCGGCCGATATCCGACGTGCCGTCTACGATCACGTGCTCCACTTGAGCCCCGCCTTCTTCGAGATGACCCGCACCGGCGAGGTGGTCTCGCGTCTCACCACGGACACCACGCTGCTCCAGACCGTCGTGGGCTCGTCGGCATCGATGGCCCTGCGGAACCTGCTCATGCTCGTCGGCGGCGTCGTCATGATGGTGGTGACGAGCCCGAAACTGACCGGTCTGGTCGTTCTTGTCGTACCGCTGGTGGTGGCGCCGATTCTGGTGATGGGGCGTCGCGTCCGCAGCCTTTCGCGCCTCACGCAGGATGGGCTGGGAGAGGTCAGCGCCTATGCGGAAGAGTCCCTCAACGCCATCCGCACCGTGCAGGCTTTCGTGCACGAGGCCATGGACCGCCGGCGCTTCGGCGAGCGGGTGGAGGCTGCCTTCGACGCTGCGGCCCGGCGCATCCGGGTACGCTCTTTCCTCGTCGCTCTCGTCATCCTCCTCGTCTTCGCCGCCGTCGGCGTCATCCTGTGGATCGGCGGCCACGACATGCTCGCGGGCCGCATTACGGGCGGCGAGCTCTCTGCCTTCGTGTTCTATGCGGTCGTGGTCGCCGGTTCCGTCGGGGCCATCAGCGAATTCATGACCGATCTCCAGCGCGCCGCAGGCGCTTCGGAGCGCCTCGTCGAGCTGCTGGAAACGGCGGTCCAGATATCGGCGCCCCTACAGCCGACCGCGCTTTCGGTGCCGGCGCGGGGCGAGATCGCCCTAGAAGGGGTGTCGTTCCGCTATCCGATGCGTCCGGATCACGCTGCGCTCGCAGATTTCTCGTTGCAGGTCCGGCCGGGAGAGAAAGTGGCTCTCGTCGGCCCTTCGGGTGCCGGAAAGACGACGGTCTTTCAGCTTCTCCTTCGCTTCTATGATCCGCAGGAAGGCGTGCTGCGCCTCGATGGTGTCGATCTGCGGGCTGCCGATCCTGCGGCAATCCGCTCGCGGATCGGCCTGGTGCCTCAGGATCCCGTCATCTTCGCTGCCGATGCCTGGGAGAACATCCGCTATGGCCGGCCCACGGCGAGCGATGCCGAGGTGCGCGCAGCGGCGACCGCGGCGGCTGCGACGGAGTTCCTTGACCGCCTCCCGAACGGCTTCGCGACCTATCTCGGCGAGCGCGGGGTGCAGCTTTCGGGGGGCCAGCGACAGCGCATCGCCATTGCTCGCGCCGTCCTCAAGAATCCCGCCGTGCTCCTCCTCGACGAGGCGACGAGCGCCCTCGACGCCGAGAGCGAGCGGCTCGTCCAGGAGGCTCTCGAGGCCCTCATGGCGGGCCGCACCACGGTCATCATCGCGCATCGGCTGGCGACGGTGCTCAAATGCGACCGCATCGCCGTCATGGATCGGGGCGCCCTCGTGGCATTGGGCACCCATAGCGACCTTATCCGCGCCGGCGGCCTCTATGCCCGGCTCGCCAATCTGCAATTCGACGAGGCGCGCCTGCAGGCGGAGGCCGCAGCGCAATAGGTCCCTCGCGCGCTCAGCGCTGGGTCAATTTGAGCTCGATCCGGCGGTTCTTGGCATAGGCCGCTTCGGTATTGCCATTATCGATGGGCTGGTATTCACCGAACCCCGCGGCCGCCAGATGCTCGGGGGGGATGCCGTTCTCCGCCAGGAACTTCACCACGGCGGTTGCGCGCGCCGTCGAGAGCTCCCAATTGGACGGAAAGCGCGGCGTCGAGATCGGACGCTTGTCGGTATAGCCATCCACTTCGAGAATCCAGTGGATGGTCGGCGGGATCTCTGCCGCGATCTGCTTGAGGCTGTCGGCAAGATGGCTCAGCGTCTGCCGACCATCCGGGCTGAGGTCCGCGGAGGCGGTCGGGAACAGCACCTCCGATTGGAAGACGAACCGGTCTCCGACGATCCGGATATCGCTGCGATTGCCGAGAATCTCGCGCAAGCGCCCGAAGAACTCGGAGCGGTAGCGGGCCAGCTCCTCGACCTTGCCCGCCAAGGCCACGTTGAGACGCTTGCCGAGATCGGCGATCTGCACGTCCTTCTGCTTGTTCTGGGTCTCGGACGCGTCCAGCGCCTTCTGGATCGCGGCAAGCTGATCGCGCAAGGCCAGCAATTGGCGATTGAGCAGCTCCACCTGCTTCTGCGCCTCGCTGCTCACCTGCTTCTCGGCATCGAGCGCCTGCTGCCCCTGCAGCACCTTGGCCTCAAGGTCCTGGCGCAGGGAGCGGAGAACAGCGATATCCTGCTCGAGCTTCGCGAGTTCCTGGCTTTTCTCGTCCAAGGTCGCCTTGTCGCCTTCGATGGTCTTGAGCGCCTCGGCGAGCTGGCTTTTCGCCTGCCCGGCTTCGCTGTTGGCAGCCGAGAGCTGTTCCGTGAGCTTGTCACGCTCTGAGGAGAGCTCGGAAAGCCGCGCCGAGAGCGTATCTCGCTTGAGCGTGGAGCTCTGGAGCTCCGCGGAGAGCTGGGCCACGGATAGTCGGAGATCGGCATTGGCCTTGCGCTCCAGGTTGAGCATGTCGGCGAGCTCCTCGACCTGGTGATTGAGGCGCTTCAGTGCCGCATCGCGACCGCTCAACACCTCGCTCAAGGTGAACTGCGCGATCGTGAAGATCAGCAGTACGAAAATGATGGCGAGGATCAAGCTCGTCAGGGCATCGACGAAGCCCGGCCAGACATTGGCGTCTCGGAGCTTGCTGCGGCGTGCGAGCGGCATGATCGATATCGCCGGCGGCTTAAGAGCCGGCCTCTTCGGCCAGATTGGCGATGGTCCGCGCGAGCAGGCGGATCTCTGCGCGCAGCTCGTCGACCGTGCGCTGTCGGCCGGAGGCGAGCTCTTCCACCAGGCGCGCAAGGTAGACATCCATATTGCGGATATGGACCCGCGTCGATTCGTCGATGCCGCCCTGGCCCGAGGAATCGGCGAGACGCGCCAGCACCGGCTTTATCTCCATCTGCCCCTCCACCAGCTTAACGAGGAGCGACTGCTCGGCGCGCATCTGATCGGTCAACGTAGAAAGGCGCTCCGTCAGCGTGTGGAGGTGCGTGCTGGTAGCCATGCGATTTTCCTCGCCGCGCTGCACGGTGCGCTGGAGGCTGTCGAGACTGTCCGCGGTCTTTTCGAGCAGCGCCTCGATATAGGCGGGAACCGAGGTCTCCCCTTCGACGACCATGCTCCCGCTCGAAATCCGTGTCAGGCTGGAAAGCCACTCCTCGAGATCGTTGTAGAAGAGATTCTGCGCCTGCCCGGCCTGCAGGTCGAGGAAACCGAGGATGAGTGAGCTCGCCAACCCGAACAGCGATGAACTGAACGACGTGCCCATGCCGGAAAGCGGCCGCGCCAACCCCGCCTTGAGGTTGTTGAAGATGTTGGCCACATCGCCGGAGCCGATTTCGAGGCTGTTGATGACGCCGCCGACGGAGTTCACGGTGTCGAGCAGGCCCCAGAACGTCCCGAGGAGGCCAAGGAAAATCATGAGGCCGATGAGATAGCGCGAGATGTCGCGCGACTCGTCGAGTCGCGAGCTGATGCTGTCGAGAAGCGTGCGCATGGTGATGGTGGAGAGCGAAGGCGCCTTCTCCTTTCGCTCGCCCAGCATCTTTGCCATTGGCGCAAGGAGACGCGGTGTCTGGCGCGACAGCGTCTGGCGGCCTGCCCGGTAGTTTTCGATCCAAGCGAGATCGGGCTCAAGCTGGAGGACCTCGCGAAAGATGTAGATGATGCCGATCAGCGCCGCGCCCAGAATCATGCTGTTGAGCGGCACATTGTGCATGAAGACCCGTTCGAGTGCGGGGAAGAGGGCGACGGCGACGGCCGCGACCGCGACAAGAAAAAGGATCATGCGGATCAGGAAACGTCTTAGACGCGTCATGGTCTCGTTTGGTCGCCTCCGAATCGCGACGGAGTTCGAATTCTCGTGGGTCGCGCGCTATTTGTTGAGGAACACGAGGTCGACACGGTCCGCAGGTCCGCCGCCTTCGACCTTGTTGCCTAAGGCGCGCACGTCGATGCGCGTGCTGGCGATGCCCTTGTCGATCAGGTAGGTCCGCACGGCGAGCGCGCGGGTGAGCGACAGTCGCCGAGCCTGGCTGGCCTGGTCGTCGCTGCCGGCAGCATAGGCAGCGAGCTGAAGACGCTCGTCGGCATTGCGCTGCAGGTTGCTGACAATCTTGTCGAGTGTCCCCTTGGCGCTGTCGGAGAGATCGGATGTGCCGGCGGCGAAATCGATGCTAAGCGTCCTCTCCGGGGCGCTGGAACTTGCTGCCGCGGGCGTCTGGGAAGCGAGCTGCGGTGGCGCTGTATGGGGTGCCGTCGGCGCATTGCCTGGCTTGGGCGACGGCGGCGGCACCTGGGTCGCCACGTTCGCCGCTGCTGCAGGGGGAGGCGGCGGCGCGGTCGGGCTAGGCCCGGGTGCCGCAGGTGTAGCCACGGGCGCTCCGTCCGCCGGACGGGATGCCGTGCTCGCTTCGGTTGCGGCCGGCACCGGTGCAGACGGCGTCGGCATCGCCTGGCTCGCGGTTGCGCCTGCCGTCGCTGCTCTCTGAGGCGGCGAAGCCGGCGGCAGCGCCGGTGTCGGCACGAGCGGCGCTGCGGCGGTTCGGGACGGCGGCGCGGATGCGCGCCCGTCGGCAGTGGGCTCGGCCTGGCCCGTTGTCGCAGCGGGGGCGGCGCTCGCGGCTTGCTTTTCCCGCGGCGGGCTTGGCGGCGTGAGCACGATGAGCCCCGGGCTGGCCGCGGTCGACGCAGGCCGCGCCTGTCTCGGATGCTTCTTCTTTGCCGAATGGGACAATGGCGGCGGTGGCCCCAACTTATCGAGAACGCTCAGATCGACAATGACGTCGCTCGGAGAGCCTTTGCCGATAAACAGGGCATCCTGGGCACGAAGGGGCGCCGCGAGCGACGAGCCGGCAAGAACGGCGCAAGCGAACCCTGCGGCCGTCAAGATATTACGGAACTCTGGAGACACAATCCGCCGCGCCCTGACATCCTGAGCCATCTGCCATGCCCCACGGCCAATCGTCTTGGCTCTTGAATTTCTTATCGTTGACCGCCGCGGCACAATAGCCCAGGCAAGAGAGCGCGACAACCCGCTTCGCCGCCTGCCGTCCTGCTCGCAAGTACTTAAAGCGCTTGGCGCTTCCGCCCGTCGCCGAGAGCGCGCCGCAGCAGGTCGCCGAGTGGCCTATGCAGCTTGTCATTGCAGGCGAGCACATTGCCGCTCGCGAGGACATTGCGCCCACCGTCGATCTCGGTCACATAGCCGCCGGCCTCGCGAACGAGAAGGATACCCGCCGCGATGTCCCAGGGCTTAAGGCCGAACTCCCAGAACCCGTCCAAGCGGCCAGCTGCCACATAGGCGAGATCGAGGGAGGCGGTGCCGAGGCGCCGGATGCCGGCGACGTCCGGCATCACGCGCTCGAACGTCCTGAGAAAGCTCTCGGGATCACCATGGCCGTGGAAGGGGATGCCCGTGCCGAGGAGCGACTCTTCGAGCCGGCTGCGGGCAGAGACGCGCAGCCGACGATCGTTGACATAGGCGCCCACCCCCTTCTCCGCCCAGAACAGCTCGTCCCTGATCGGCTCGAGGATGATCCCGGCGATCAGCTCTCCGTCGCGCTCCAACCCTATGGAGATGGCGAAATGGGGGATGCCGTGCAGGAAATTGGTGGTGCCGTCGAGCGGGTCGACGATGAAGCGGTGATGGCCGTCACCCGGCTCCTCGCCAGACTCCTCCATCATCAACCCGAACGCCGGACGCGCGCTCTTGAGCTCGGCGCGTAAAATCTTCTCTGCCTTGAGGTCGGCGGTCGAAACAAAATCGGCCGGTCCTTTCTTCGAGACCTGAAGCTGCTCAACCTCGCCGAAGTCGCGCACCAAACCGCGCGCTGCCTTGCGGGCCGCGCGCTCCATGACGTTAATCGTGGCGGATCTCAGGGCCATCCCCAGTCGGTCAGTCCTTGGCCCGCTCGATATAGCTCCCGTCCTCGGTGTTGACGACGATGCGCGTGCCCGCCTCGATGAAGGGCGGCACCATCACGCGCACGCCGTTCTCGAGCACGGCCGGCTTATAGGAGGAGGCCGCCGTCTGTCCCTTGACGACGGGATCGGCCTCGACCACCCGCAGCACCACCTTCGCCGGCAAGGTCACGGTCACGGGATTGCCCTCGATGAGATCCACGGTGACGGCCATGCCGTCCTGAAGGAAAGCGGCGGAATCGCCCACCATCTCGCGCGACAGGGTGAACTGCTCGAAGGTCTCGCTATCCATGAAAGTGAGGCTCTCCGCATCGCCGAAGAGGAACGTGCATTCCTTCTCTTCGACTTGCAGCTTCTCCACCGAGTCCTGAGTACGCCAGCGCTCATTGCTCTTGAGCCCGGTGCGCAAGTCGCGCATTTCCACCTGGATGAAGGCGCCGCCCTTGCCCGGCTGGATGATTTGGATCTTGAGCACGCCCCATTGCTTGCCATTGTGCTCGATGACGTTGCCGGGGCGGATGGTATTGGCCTGAATCTTCATGGCTCGACTGTCTCGCGGAGAATTGCGGCGCGGACCCTAACAGCTCGACTAGCCGGTGGCAACGGTCGTTGCACTTAGTGTCGTTGCACTTAGCCGCGGGGAGGATAGGGATGGCATGCGCCTTGCCAATCCTCGACCGTGCCGTCGTCACGCAAATAGTCCGGACCAATCGGCACCTTTCCGTAACCGCCGGGAATATCGAGGACATAACTCGGCTGGCACAGGCCGGAGACGCGGCCGCGCAGCCGTCGCATGATGGCGCGGCCCTCGGTGATACCCGTACGGAAATGTCCGGTTCCGGGCGCGAGGTCGAGATGGTGCAGGTAATAGGGCTTGATGCGGTTCCTCACCATGGCGCGCAGCAGGGACTCCATCACCGCGACGTCGTCATTGATCCCTTTGAGAAGAACGGTCTGGCCGAGGAGCGGGATCCCGGCATCGGCGAGTCGGCGGCAAGCAGCCTCGGCAGCCGGTGCAAGTTCCCGCGGATGATTGCAATGAATGGCCGCCCACACCGCCTTTTTCGCTTGGAGGGCGGCAACGAGCTTCGTCGAGACCCTCTGGGGATCGCTGACGGGAACGCGGCTATGGAAACGGATCACCGCGACATGGGAAATCTCGTCGAGCGCCCGCACGATTTTCCGGAGGCGCTCGGGCGGCAGCATGAGGGGATCGCCGCCGGTGACGATCACCTCCCAGATCTGCTCATGCTGCCGCACATAGTCGAGGGCGGCACTCAGCTCGGCCTCGGTGAGGGTGGCTACATCGCCTCCGACCCGCTCGCGCCGGAAGCAGAAGCGGCAATAGACGGGGCAATGGAGGATCGGCGTGAGAAGGACGCGGTCCGGATAGCGATGGACGACCCCCTTCACGGGCGAATGGGATTCATCGCCGATCGGGTCTATCGATTCGCCTGGCGACGATTCGAGCTCGCGGGCGCTCGGAACGTATTGGCGTGCGATCGGATCGGCCGGATCGACAGGCTCGATGAGGTCGAGCACCGCCGGCGTGAGCGCCATTGCGTAGCGCGCCGCAACCTTCTCGATCTCGGCGATTCTCTCTTCCGGCACGATCCCGGCAGCGGCAAGATCAGCACCACGCCGCGCCGTGCGGCGGTATCCGCCCACGGAGCGGGAAGCGCTGGCGCTTGCGGCGGAAGCCTTGGGCATGGCCGGCCTCTGGTTTCTGCTAGGTCGAGGTGCGGGCGAGGGCCCGTGCGCCGCCCTCATATACGGAAAAGGGATGTCCGGTAAAGCTTGGTGGCATTCTGACGTGTTCGGGCCGCGACTGCCGATCCTCGAGATGCGCGCTCGGGTGCTCGCAGCCATTCGCACCTTCTTCGGCGAGCGCGGCTTCCTTGAGGTCGAGACGCCCGCCTTGCAGATATCGCCGGGCATGGAGCCGCATATCATGGCCCTCTCGACCGAGCTCTCGGAACCGCTGGACCGCAACCGGCGACGACGCCTCTATCTGCACACCTCGCCGGAATTCACGATGAAGAAGCTGCTGGTCGCGGGAGTCCCGCGACTCTTCCAGATCGCGCATGTCTGGCGCGATGGGGAGCGCTCGCCCATTCATCATCCCGAATTTACCCTGCTCGAGTGGTATCGCGCCGGTGCCGATTACCAAAGCCTCATCGCCGATTGCGAGGCGCTGCTCAAATCGGCGGCCTCTACGGCCGGGGTCGCCGAGCTTCGACGTGGCGAGCGCCGCTGCGATCCCTTCGCCCCCGCCCGGCGCCTGACCGTGGCCGAGGCCTTCGGCCGCTTTTGCGGCATCGATCTGCTTGCGACAGCGCCCGACCCCTGGACCCCCGATCCGGTGCTGCTGGCTGCGGAGGCGCGACGGATCGGCCTTTATGTGAGCGAAGCCGATAGCTGGGAAGACGTGTTCTTTCGCATCATGCTGGAGCGCATCGAGCCTCGCTTGGGTGACGGTGTCCCCACCTTCCTCTGCGAATACCCGGCGTCCTTGGCTGCGCTTTCGCGGCCCAGCAGGCGCGATCCGCGCGTCGCCGAGCGCTTCGAGCTCTATGTTTGCGGCCTCGAGCTTGCCAATGCCTTCAGCGAGCTGACCGACGCCACGGAGCAGCGGCGGCGCTTCGAGGCGGACATGGCGCTCAAGGAGCGGCTCTATGGCGTGCGTTACCCCATCGACGAGGATTTTCTGGCGGCGCTTGAGGCTGGCATGCCGGAAAGTGCCGGCATCGCCTTCGGGGTCGACCGACTGCTCATGCTGCTGGCGGGTGCCGACAATATCGAGCAAGTGCTCTGGGCACCCGTGGTGTCTTGATCGCCTACTTCGCCTCGGCAAAGACGCGATTGAACGCCGCCACCGCAGCCGCGGGGCCTTCCTCATACGCCCATACGCCATTCGCGACGGCGAGAAAATCGGCGCCGGCGGTGACGAGCGGCCGGCAGTTCTCGACGGTAATGCCGCCGATAGCGACGCACGGTACCGTCATGACCTCGCTCCACCAGCGGAGGATGTCGAGATCGGCCCGATGCTTGGCATCCTTGGTGGCACTCGGGTAGAAGGCGCCGAAGGCGACGTAATCGGCGCCGGCTTCCGCCGCCTCCATGGCGAGATGTCGGGAATCGTGGCAGGTGACGCCGACGATCCGATCCTTCCCCAAGAGCCGCCGCGCTTCCGCATAGGGTGTGTCCTCCTGGCCGACATGCACACCATCGGCGCCGGCCTTAAGCGCGAGATCCGGACGATCGTTGACGAGCAGGGCGACGTCGTGGCGCGCGCAGATGGGCATCAGCGCGCTCGCCGCGCGGAGGATTTCGGTATCCGGCACATCCTTGAGCCGGAGCTGGAGACAGGCGACGTCGCCGCCGCTAAGGGCGGCTTCGAGCTCGTGTGCGAAGAGGGACAGCTCGAACGCTGCCGGCGTGATCAGGTAGAGCCGGCAGGGAGAGGTGGGATCCAGGCGCGACCCCCGATCAGTCTTTGCTCTTATAGATATCGATGACCTTGCCAAGGAGTTCGATCGCCTGCTCGCGCGGGCGCTGGAAGCTGTTGCGGCCGATGATTGAACCCGTGCCGCCGCCGTCGCGGATGGCGCGCACCTCGTCGAGGATGCCCGCTTCGTCCTTGGCCTCGCCGCCTGAGAAGACGACGAGCCTGCGGCCGTTGAAAGCGGCCTGCACCACATGGCGCACGCGCGCGCTCAAGCTCGCAATCTCGATCTTCTGGCTCTCATACACTTTCTTCGCGGCATCCAGCTCGAGATGCTCGCTCGGCGGCTTCACCTTAATGATATGCGCGCCCAGGAGCGCCGCCATGTGTGCCGCATAGGCGCAGATGTCGACCGCCGTCTCGCCGGGCTTGGAGAGGGCGCCGCCACGGGGATAGGACCATATGACCACCGCCAAGCCCTTGCGCTTGGCCTCTTCGGCCATGCCCCGGATCTCCTCCATCATTCCATAGGCTGCATCGGAGCCCGGATAAATGGTGAAGCCGATAGCGGAGCAGCCGAGGCGAAGGGCATCGTCAACCGAGCCGGTGACCGCTTGATCGGCGGCTTCCTTCGCGCGCGACAGGCTATTGGCGCTATTGACCTTGAGGATGAGGGGGATCTGCCCGGCAAAGGTGTCGGCCCCCGCCTCGATCATCCCGAGCGGCGCCGCATAGGCCGAAAGTCCGGCGTCGAGGGCAAGCTGGAAATGATAATGGGGATCGTAGGCCGGCGGATTGGGCGCGAAGCTGCGCGCCGGGCCGTGCTCGAAGCCCTGATCGACGGGGAGAATGACGAGGCGTCCGGTACCGGCGAGCCGTCCCGTCATGAGAATGCGCGCCAGATTGGCTTTGGTTCCCGGGCAATCGCTCTCGTAATTGTCCAGGATGCGCTTGACGCGTTGGGTAACCTTCATCTCGGAGCCCCCATTCTACAGTCAGGCCTCGCAAAACGGCCTCTGGAATAGCCGAGGCTCTCCCGATTTGCAATCTCGGGGTCGGGGACAAATCCGTGGCAGTCAGAGCGCATCACCGGAAAGCCAGTTTCGGCAGGCGTCCGCGGGATCGGCGCTCATGCGCAGATCGAGCGCATGCAGCGGCCGTCGTCGCAAAAGGCGCCGATTCTGTTGAGCCGCAATATCGGCGAGCTTGGTCGCCATTCGGGCCGAGCCCGTGAAGCACACGGCTTCGACGCCGATGCGGAAGGCGGCGAGCACGAGGCCCGGCAGATCGTCGCAATCGAGGACTGCCTCGAAGCGCGCTTCGGGTTGGGCGCTCCGGACTGCCTCCAGAACGGCCGCGAACCATCCGGCGCCCGCATAAGCGGCGGTCCCGGGGGCGGTCCAGAGCACGACGGACGTATCGAGCGCCGCGGCCGCCTCGACCGCCATTCTTGCATCCGCAAGCGAATGGAAGATGACCGCCCGTCCGGTCGCTCGCCGGCTGCGCTCGCGTCCTCGTGCCGTGATGCGAGACCCCGCCATCCACGAAGCTTAGCATGCGCAAGGCATGCAAAGCAGCGGGACGGGAGCAGCCGCTCCCGGAAAGGGCGATGAGGCGGCCCTTTACGTCATTTCAATTTGCCCATCAGCACGGCAACATCCGCCATGCGGTTGGCGAAGCCCCACTCGTTGTCGTACCAGGAGAGCACGCGGACGAGCTTGCCGTCGACGACCTGCGTCTGAGTCAGGTCGAAGGTCGAGCTTGCAGGGTTGTGGTTGAAATCCGACGACACCAGCTCCTCGTCGGTTACCTCGAGAATGCCCTTGAGACGGTTGCTCTTGGCGGCCTTGACGACCGCCTCGTTCACGGCTTCGACGGTCGCGGGCCTCCTCGGGACGAATTTGAAATCGATCATCGAGACATTGGGTGTCGGCACGCGGATTGCGGTGCCGTCGAGCTTGCCCTTGAGCTCGGGAAGCACGAGGCCGACGGCGCGCGCCGCCCCTGTCGTGGTGGGGATCATCGAGAGCGCGGCCGCACGGGCGCGGCGCGCATCCTTGTGCAGCGTATCGACCAGGCGCTGGTCGCCCGTGTAAGAGTGCACGGTGGTCATGTAGCCATGCTCGATGCCGAACGCGTTGTGCAGCACGGCGGCGACGGGCGCCAGGCAGTTGGTCGTGCAGGACGCGTTCGAGACCACGGTGTGCTTGCTGTTGAGCTTGTCCTCGTTGACACCATAGACGACGGTGAGGTCGACCCCGGTCGCCGGGGCGGAGATCAACACCCGCCGCGCGCCGGCCTGGATATGCTTCTCCGCGGCTTCCTTGCTGGTGAAGCGGCCCGTGCATTCCAGCACCACGTCGATCTCGAGCTCCTTCCAGGGCAGCTTCGTCGGATCGCTTTCGGCGATCACCCGGATATTGCCCTGGCCCAGGTCGATGCCCGTCTTGGTCACCTTGATCTTGCCCGGGAAGGGACCGTGGACGGAGTCGTGCTTCAGCATCTTGGCGTTCATCTCGACCGAGCCGAGATCATTGATCGCCACGAACTTGATATCCTTGCGCCCGCTTTCATAGGCGGCGCGGAGCACATGACGGCCGATCCGCCCAAAGCCGTTGATCGCCACACGAACTGCCATTGTCGCTCTCCAGTCTATCCTCGCGTTACCGGCCTAGCGGCATAAGTCTCGCCCGCGCCGCCGACACGACCGCGTCGGCCGTGATGCCGAAGTGCTTATAAAGCTCGTCATAAGGACCGGATGCGCCGAAACTGTGCATGCCGATGAAGATGCCGTCGCTCCCCAAGTATCGCTCCCAGCCGAAGCCGGCAGCCGCCTCGATGGCGATGCGCAAGCTGCCTTGGCCCAAGACCTCGCGGCGATAGGCTTCCGGCTGCTGATCGAAGAGCCGCCAGCAGGGCATCGAGACGACAGCAGCGCCGATCCCCTCCGATTCGAGCATCTTCTGCGCGGCAAGCGCGATTTCCACCTCGGAGCCCGAAGCGAGCAAGCTGACGCGGCGCTCACCGGCGGAAGGGGCGAGCACATAAGCGCCCTTGGCGCAGAGATTGGCATCGCCTGGGTTCGCGCGCAGGGTGGGGAGCGCCTGCCGGGTCAAGGAGAGCACCGACGGCGTTGCCTCGCTCTCCAGGGCAAGCATCCAGCATTCTACCGTCTCGACCCCGTCCGCCGGCCGGAAGACGTTGAGGTTGGGGATGGCGCGCAGGCCGGCGAGCTGCTCGACGGGCTGATGGGTTGGGCCATCCTCGCCGAGCCCGATCGAATCATGGGTCATCACGAAAACGACACGCTGATGCATCAGCGCCGCAAGCCGGATCGCCGGCCGGCAGTAATCGGTGAAGATGAGGAAAGTGCCGCCATAGGGAATGACGCCCTTGTGAAGCGCCATTCCGTTCATCACGGCGGCCATGGCATGCTCGCGCACCCCGTAATGGATATAGCGGCCGGCGAAGTTGTCGCGACTGACCGTCGCCATGCCGTCGGCCAATGTGCCATTCGAGCCGGTAAGATCGGCCGACCCGCCGACCATCTCGGGGATCGCCGCGACCAGGGCGTCGAGAGTGGCCTTGGAGGTTTGCCGGGTCGCGAGCCTCGGCTTCTTCTCGGCGAAATGGCGTTTCACCGCGAGCGCCGGCGCCTGCCAGTTCTCGGGCAGCCGCCCCGCCACAAGGCGCGCGAATTCAGCCCGGACAGCGGGTTCCCGCACCTCGAGAGCGCTGCGCCAGCGTCGATATTCGTCCGTGCCGCGCAGGCCGACCTGGCGCCACGCGGCGACGATCTCTTCGGGGACCTCGAAGGGTGGATAGGGCCAGCCCAACGCCGCCCGGGCGCCTTCGATCTCCTTGACGCCGAGTGGCGCGCCGTGCGCCGCCGCCGTTCCCGCCTTGGTCGGGGCGCCATAGCCAATGGTGGTTCGACAGGCGATAAAGGACGGGAGCTTCGTCGCTTTAGCGCGAGCCAGCGCGCCGTAGATCTCGCCCGGCTGGTGGCCGTCGACCGCCTGCACGTCCCAGCCGCAGGCGCGGAATCGGGCGAGCTGATCGTCGGCAACGGCAAGGTCGGTCGAGCCATCGATTGAGACGCGGTTGTCGTCCCAGAGGACGATCAGCTTTCCGAGCCGGAGGTGCCCCGCCAGCGAGATCGCCTCGTGGCTGATCCCCTCCATGAGGCAGCCATCCCCGGCGATCACATAAGTATAGTGATCGACGAGGGCGTCGCCGAAGCGGGCGTTCAACAGCCGTTCGGCCAGGGCCATGCCCACCGCGTTCGCGAGACCTTGGCCGAGAGGGCCCGTCGTCGTCTCGATGCCGGGCGCCAACCCGTATTCGGGATGGCCGGCCGTTCGGCTGCCGAGCTGACGGAACCGACGCAGCTCCTCGATCGTCATCGCCGGATAGCCGGTGAGGTGGAGGAGGGAATAGAGAAGCATCGACCCATGCCCGGCCGACAGCACGAAGCGGTCGCGATCGGGCCAGTCGGGATGCTGCGGATCGAATTTGAGGAAGTTCGCAAACAGCACCGTCGCGATATCCGCGGCGCCCATGGGCATGCCGGGATGGCCGGACTTCGCGGCCTCGACCGCGTCCATGGCGAGGGCTCGAATCGCGTTTGCCATTTGCTGATGGCGCGCGAGGGACGAGCGGAAAGACGCGCTGTCGTTCATCGGAATGGAACCAGCCCTGACGGCCGCTGCGGCGGTCGAGAGAGGAAGCGGACGGCCGAAAATCGCCGCGAACATGCCGCCATGATCCCGCCCCGTCAACCACTTCCGTGAGCGGGCATTCGTGATAAGACCGTGGCCCCCCTCGCGCGTCCTGCTGGCGGCGCCGATGATTGACGCTCGGGCACAGCGAAGCGTATGCTCTCGCCATCGATCCGGCAATTCTAACACATTCTCGCAACGCGGGATTCTCATGGCACGACTCGAGGCGGCGCGACAGCGTTTGGAGAAGGCGATCGTTCGCCTCGAGCTGGCGGCGCAAGCCAGTCATGCACGGAGCGCGGAGCGTGCAAGGCTCGCGGAAGCCCTGGAAGCTGCGCGGAGCGAAAGCCGGGCGCTTCGCGAGGTCGGGTCGACGGTTTCCGGCCGTCTCGACGCGGTGATCGGCCAGCTCAAGCATGTCCTCGAGGCTTAGGCCGCATGTCTCAGCTCACGATCACGATCAACGGGCGGCCTTACCAGGTCGCCTGCGATGACGGTCAGGAAGAGCATCTCCGCCAGCTTGCCGGTTATATCGACAAGCGCGTCGGCGAATTGAGCGCGGCAATGGGACAGATTGGCGATGCGCGCCTTCTCGTGATGACGAGCCTCTTAATCGCCGACGAGCTCGCCGACGCCTACGCCGCGCTTGACGAGGAGCGCAAGAAGCCGCGCGGCATTGCCCCCGAGACGGAGGCGGCGCTCGCTCAGGGCATCGAGGCCCTGGCTGCGCGGATCGAAAACATTGCCGCGCGGCTCGAAGCTGCCTAGATTCACGTCTGGACGGGGCTGCACGGTTCGTCAGGCTGCTTCGTGCCCTGGGGCCAATGACTTCCTCAAGGGAGCTGTCACTGCCGGGATCGAGGTCTCGGTACACGGCGCCCACCTGCGTGAGCAGGCCACAGAGGACAAGTAAAAGCCAACGGCCGCCGTGGCTCCGTTCGCTCCTACGGCAGGATTCAGCAATGACCTTGAGCGAAGAGAAAAAGGCCGCGCGCCTTGCCGCTATCGCGCGTCGTGATCAGGCTCATGCCGCGCTTGCCGATATTGCGCCTGATCGCGTCGCGGCTCATTTCGCCGCGACCTTCCGACTGGACCCCGGTGCCGTGGTTTCCGCCTACTGGCCTGGACGCACCGAGCTCGACATCCGCCCCCTGGCCGAGCGGCTCCATCGTAGCGGACATCCGATCGGACTCCCCGTCGTCCTCGGGCGCGGGCGGCCACTCGTCTTTCGATTGTGGAGGCCCGGTGATGTCCTCGAGCCCAAGCCGTTCGGCCTGCAAGAGCCCTATGCCACGGCTCCAGAGGTGACGCCGCAGGTGTTGCTGGTGCCGTTCCTTTCCTTCGACCGGAGCGGCTACCGGATCGGCTATGGCGCCGGCTATTACGACCGGACGCTGGCCACCCTTCGCGCCCGCCGCAAGGTGCTCGCGATCGGCGTCGGCTATGCCGCACAAGGGACCGACCGCCTGCCGCACGACGCTCACGACCAGCCCCTCGACTGGGTCGTCACGGAAGAGGGGCCCCTCGCCTTCGATGGTGCCAAGATGAGCGGGGCGGAATGAAGCTGCTCGTCTGCGGAGACGTTGTCGGCCGCGCCGGACGCAATGTCGTCTGCGATCAAGTTCCGTTGCTCCGTAAGGCGCTCGGCCTCGATTTCGTCGTCGTCAACGGCGAGAATGCCGCGGGTGGCTTCGGCATCACCGGCGAGATCTGCGGACAATTCTATGCCGCGGGTGTCGATGCGATCACCACCGGCAATCATGTCTGGGATCAGCGGGAAACGGCGAGCTACATCCTGCGCGATCCGAAGCTTCTGCGGCCGCATAATTTCCCGCCGGCGACGCCCGGGCGCGGGGTCGGCGTCTTTCCGACGGCGAGCGGCAAGCGCGTCGTGATTCTGCACGTCATGATGCAGCTTTTCATGGAGCCCCTCGACAACCCCTTCACCTGCCTCGAGCAGCAGCTCGCGACCCATAAGCTCGGCCGGAATGCCGACCTCATTCTCGTCGACGCCCACGGGGAGGCCACGAGCGAGAAGGTGGCGATCGGGCATTTCTGCGATGGGCGGGTCTCCGCAGTGATCGGCACCCATTCCCATATTCCCACCGCCGATGCGCAGATCCTTCCCGGTGGAACCGCATATCAGACCGATCTCGGGATGTGCGGCGACTATGATTCCGTCATCGGCATGAAGAAGGACGTGGCGGTGGCGCGCTTCGTGAATAAGCTTCGCGGCGAGCGGCTTTCGCCGGCGGAAGGCGAGGCGACGCTATGCGCCGCCTATATCGAGACCGATGATGCCACCGGCCTGGCGACGCATATCTCTCCGTTGCGGCTCGGTGGGCGATTGCAGCCCCATTGGCCGCTGCCGGCGCCGATGGGCTCACTCAAGCCGCCCAAATTCTAGCAGCGCCGGCGCGCTCGGGCTCAGTTTCGGGGCAAGGCATCCGGCTCTTGACCTTGATCGAGAAATGGCCCATCCCGTCTCGGCGCGGCGGCTTCCGTGGCGCCCAATTCTTGCCATATTGCTCTGTTAGCTGACGGCTAGTCGTCGTGCGCTTGCATACAATATGTGGTATAGACTTGCGGGCACCCCCGCAGAGACTTGATTCGCATAGCTCATGGCCGGTCATTCCCAATTCAAGAACATCATGTATCGCAAGGGTGCGCAGGATGCGAAGCGCGCCCGGCTCTTCACCAAGCTGATTCGCGAGATCATGGTCTCAGCTAAATCGGGGCTTCCCGACCCTGCCTCCAATCCGCGGCTGCGTGCGGCGATTGCCGCGGCGCGGGACGCGAATATGCCGCGCGACAATATCGAGCGCGCCATTCGACGGGCGACGGGCGGGGAGGAGGATGCCAATTACGAAGAGGTGCGTTACGAGGGTTACGGCCCCGGAGGCGTCGCCATCATCGTCGAGGCGCTCACCGACAATCGCAAGCGGACCGCTTCCGACGTGCGCACGGCATTCTCAAAGCATGGCGGCACGCTCGGCGAGACCAACAGCGTGAGCTTTCAGTTCAAGCGCCTCGGCCAAATTCAATATGGCCCGGAGGCGGGCACGGCGGATGCCATCTTCGAAGCCGCCCTCGACGTTGGAGCCGACAACGTCGAATCGAGCGCCGGGGGTCATGAGATCACCTGCGCCCCCGAGGATTTCAACGCCGTGCGGGAGTCCCTCGAGGCGCGCTTCGGACGTCCTCAGCGGGCGGGCCTCGTGTGGAAGCCGCAGATGGCGATCCAGGTCGACGAGGAGCAGGCGAAGACGCTGCTCAAGCTGCTCGACCAGCTCGAGGACAGCGATGACGTGCAGTCGGTGGCCGCGAATTTTGAAATTCCCGACGACCTCATGGCGAAGCTGACGGCCTGAGCCGTCGATCCGGGGGCGCGAGGACGATGCGAGGATGAAACTTCTGGGGTTAGACCCGGGGCTGCGCAAGACGGGGTGGGGCATCATCGAGGCAGCGGATGGCCGGCTTCGTCATGTCGCGAACGGCGCGGTGGACTCGGATGACGCTCTGGCGATCCCCGAGCGCCTTGTGCAGCTCTATGAGGGGATCCTGGCCGTCATCGAGCGGTATGCGCCGAAGCAGGCGGCCGTCGAGGAAACCTTCGTCAACAAGAACCCGAGCTCGACCTTGAAGCTGGGGCTGGCTCGCGGCGTCGTCCTGCTCGCGCCGGCGCGCGCCGGCCTTAAGGTGACGGAATATCCGACGAATCTCGTGAAGAAGGCCGTGGTCGGCGCAGGACATGCCGATAAGCGGCAGGTTGAGACCATGGTCAAGCACCTTCTGCCCACCGCCGAGATCGCCGGGCCCGACGCGGCGGATGCGCTCGCCGTCGCCATCTGCCATGCTCACCACGCCGCCACCTTCGAGCGCTGGCACGACTATGCGCTCACTGCCGGTCGGGCCGCGTCATGATTGCCAAGCTCACCGGCCGCCTCGACAGCAGTGGAGATGGATTTGCCGTCATCGACGTGAACGGTGTCGGCTACCTCGTCTTCTGCTCGCGGCGCACGCTCGCCCGCCTGCCGGATGCCGGCGCTTCGGCGAGCCTTGCGATCGAGACTCATGTCAGTCAGGACCATATCCATCTCTACGGCTTTGCCGACGCCGCGGAACGGAGCTGGTTCCGGCTGCTCACGACGGTCCAGGGCGTCGGCGCCAAGGTGGCCCTTTCCATCCTGTCCGTGCTGGAACCGGCTCAGCTCGTCCAAGCCATCGCGGCACAGGACAAGGCTGCAATCGCGCGGGCCCAAGGCGTCGGCCCCAAGCTCGCAGCACGCATCGCCGCCGAGCTCAAGGACAAGGTCGGCGGCATGGCGCTCGGCCCGGCCGCCCTGGCTGCGTCAGCAGGCGCCGCAGTAACGGTCGATCTCGATCCGGCCGCAGCGGACGCCGTCTCCGCGCTCGTCAATCTCGGCTATCGGCGGAGCGAGGCCTTCGGCGCAGTGGTCGAGGCGCAGCGGCGACTCGGCGCACGCGCGCCCCTCGACGCGCTGATCCGGGCTGGGCTACAGGAGCTCGGCACATGACAGCCATCCCCTCCGAGGAGCGCGTGGTGACGAGCGCTGTGGTCGAGGACGACGCGGGAGAAGCGTCGCTGCGGCCGCTCAGCCTCGACGACTTCGTCGGCCAGGCGTCGGTGCGCGCCAATTTGGGCGTGTTTATCGCGGCGGCGCGCGCACGGCGCGACGCGCTCGATCATACTCTGTTATATGGCCCGCCGGGGCTCGGGAAGACCACCCTCGCGCAGATCATCGCGCGCGAGCTCGGGGTCGGCTTCCGCGCTACATCGGGCCCGGTGATCGCCCGCGCCGGAGACCTGGCGGCGCTCCTGACCAATCTTCAGCCCCGCGACGTTCTGTTCATCGACGAGATTCACCGCCTCAATCCAGTCGTCGAGGAAATTCTCTATCCCGCCATGGAGGACTTCCAGCTCGACCTCATCATCGGAGAAGGGCCGGCCGCGCGATCCGTGAGAATCGATCTGCCGCCATTCACGCTCGTCGGCGCGACCACGCGCTCCGGCCTCATCACCACGCCGCTACGCGAGCGCTTCGGGATTCCGCTTCGCCTCACATTCTATACGGATGCCGAACTGGTGCAGATCGTCGAGCGCGGCGCTCGGGTGCTGCGCATCACCTTGAGCTCCGATGGTGCGCGCGAGATCGCGCGACGCTCCCGGGGCACCCCCCGAATCGCCGGGCGGCTTCTCCGCCGAGTGCGCGATTTCGCCGCCGTTGCCGGCGTCACCGAGATCGACCGCGAGGAGGCAGACGCCGCCCTCACCCGTCTCGAGGTCGACGGTCGCGGCCTCGATGCCATGGACCGGCGCTACTTGCGCTGCCTTGCCGACAATTACGGCGGCGGACCCGCCGGGGTGGAGACGCTGGCGGCCGCCTTGGGTGAGCAGCGCGACGTGCTTGAGGAGGTCATCGAGCCGTACCTCCTGCAGCAGGGCCTCATCCAGCGCACGCCGCGCGGCCGCCTCCTCGCGGATCAAGGTTACGGCTACCTCGGTCTCGCGCTTCCGCCGCGCAGCGGCCAGCTCGATCTCCTCGTCGATTCCGCGCAAAACGGAGAGGGGGAAGATGGCGCCTAGCGCTTCGCCTCTCGCGACGGGAACTCACGTTTTCCCCGTACGGGTCTATTACGAGGACACCGATGCAGGCGGCATTGTCTACCACGCCAGCTATCTGCGTTTTGCCGAGCGCGCGCGCACCGAGATGATGCGCCTCATCGGCATCGAAAGCTCCAAGCTGAGCGCACGAGCGGGCGTGTCGTTCGCAGTAAGCCGCTGCGCGATCGACTATTTCAAGCCGGCGCGCCTCGACGACCTGCTCGAAGTGCACACCAAGGTGATCGAGGTGAAGCGGGCCAGCCTGGATGCCGAGCAGACCGTCAAACGCGCAGACGTCGATCTGGCGCGGCTCGTGCTTCGGCTGGCGGTCGTCAACCAGGGCGGTCGCGCCGTCCGGCTGCCCGCGGAAATCCGCAACGCACTCATAAATTTGTCGCAATCGGAGAGCCATAGTTAGCACCATGCAACAAGCTGCTGTCGACGCCCTGACCCTCGGCGGCTCCATGCCGCCGCCGGATCTCTCGATATGGGCCCTCTTCCTCAGGGCCGATATCATCGTGAAAATCGTGCTCCTGCTTCTGCTGAGCGCCTCGTTCTGGAGCTGGTCGATCATCTTCGAGAAGGTGACGCGCCTGCGCCGGCTCAGCCATCATACGCGCACCTTTGAGGACGCCTTCTGGTCGGGTGGGTCGCTGGAGGAGCTCTACGACCGCATCGACGGCAAGCCTCAAGACCCGATGGCGGCGATGTTCTCGGCCGCCATGCGGGAGTGGCGACGCTCCGTCAGCAAGGGCATCAACATGAAGGAAGTGCGCGGGAGCCTCCAGGAGCGCGTCGAGCGTGTCATGCAAGTGACGCTGGGACGGGAAATGGATCGCCTCGAGCGCTATCTCACCTTCTTGGCCTCGGTCGGCTCCGTGGCGCCCTTCGTGGGGCTGTTCGGCACCGTTTGGGGTATTATGAACAGCTTCCAATCCATCGCGCTGTCGCACAACACCACGCTTGCGGTGGTGGCCCCCGGCATCGCCGAGGCGCTGTTCGCAACGGCGCTGGGCCTCGTGGCGGCGATTCCGGCGGTCGTCGCCTACAACAAGCTGTCGAGCGACCTCACGCGCTATTCGGGCCGGCTCGAGGCCTTCGCTGCGGAATTCTCGGCGATCCTTTCCCGCCAACTCGAAGAGCGCGCGTAAGTCATGGCGATCACGCTCAGAGCTCCGCAGCGAGCCGGCCGCGCCGGCCGGGTCCGACGCTCGCCGATGAGCGACATCAATGTCACGCCCATGGTGGACGTGATGCTGGTTCTGCTCATCATCTTCATGGTGACGGCCCCACTGCTCTCCGTGGGCGTTCCCGTCGATCTTCCCAAGGCGAGCGCCGCGCCGATCACCGGCCAGGACGAGCCCCTGGTCGTCTCGGTCAACGCTCAAGGCAACATCTATCTCCAGGATACCGAGATTCCCCTCGACGGACTGGCCGCGCGCCTGCAGGCGATCACGCAGAATAAGCCCGACCAGCGCATCTTCGTGCGGGGCGACCGCAATATCAATTACGGCCGGGTCATGGAGGTGATGGGCGCCCTCAACCAGGCGGGCTTCCGCCACGTCGCGCTCGTCGCGGAATTGCCGACCGGCTCGCCGCGCGGCAGCGCCAATCCGGATAACGGCACATCGGGCAATGGCGGCAAGAGAGCACAGTGACTCCATGCGCAGAGGGGTCGCCTATTCGGCCGCCCTACACGTCGCGGTGATTCTGCTCGCCGCCTTCGGCTTGCCGCATCTCATGAAAGAGCCGGCGGTGATCGATACCCCTATCCCGGTCGACGTGGTCACGATCGCCGAAAAGACCAGCCCGCCGAAATCCGAGGTGAAGCCCCAGCAGGCGCAGCCCCAGAAGCCGCTCCCGCTCCCGCCAGCACCACCGCTTCCGCAACCGGCAAAGCCGGAGCCGCAAAAGGCGGAAGCCCCCACCCCGCCAGAGCCACCGAAGCCTGAGCCCGCGAAGCCCGAGCCCTCCAAGCCGGAGCCTCAGCAGGTCGCGGCCGTACCGCAACCGCCGGAGCCCGAGCCCGCGCCGAAGCAGCAGAACAAGCCCGAACCCAAGCCCGAGCCGAAGCCGACGCCGACCGCGGCGCCGATCGTCCCCGAGCCGCCCCAGGCCAAGCCGAAGCCGCCGCCGCAGAACACGCTCCAGTCGATCCTGCGCAGCGTCGAGACCATGAAGCCGAAAAGCCAGCCCGATCAGGCTGAGAAGGTGATCAAGCAGCTGGCGCAGGCTCCGGCGTCGTCGCCGCCCTCGCTCGACAACAAGATGACCATTAGTGAGATCGACGCGGTCCGACGCCAGATCGAGCGCTGCTGGAACGTGCCGGCGGGGGCCAAGGACGCCAAGAACCTGATCATCGAGATACACGTCACGATGAACCCCGACGGTACGGTGCGGCAGGCAAGCATCGTCGATCAGGCGCGCATGGGCTCGGATACCTTCTTCCGCGCCGCCGCCGAAAGCGCTTACCGCGCGATCTATCTTTGCCAGCCTCTCAAGCTGCCACCGGAGAAATATTCGGTGTGGCAGGATATGACGTTGCGTTTCGACCCGAGCCAAATTCTGGGATGATGAGCAAAATGATAAGACCACAAGCGAAACTCGACCTCCTCCCCCGCGTCGTGGCGCGGGTTCTTTTTGCCACAATGGCCCTCGTCCTGCTTGCGCCGGGAATGGCCCGGGCGGATCTTCGCATCGACATCACGCGCGGCCAGATGCAGCCCCTGCCGATCGCGATCACGAATTTCTACGGGCAGGCGCCGGATGACGCGCAGGCGGGGAGCGAGATCACAAGCGTCATCTCCGCCGATCTCGAGCGTTCCGGCTTGTTCAAGCCGCTCGATCCGAAATCCTTCATCCAGACGCCCGATTCCTTGAGGGTTGCGCCGAACTTCAACGAGTGGCGCGTGATCAACGCGCAGGCCCTCGTGAATGGCGCCGTCGACAAGCAGCCGGATGGGCGGCTTCGGGTGGAGTTTCGCCTCTGGGACGTCTATGCCCAGCAACAGATGATCGGGCTCGCCTATTTCACGACGCCGCAAAACTGGCGGCGCATCGCCCATATCATCGCCGACGCGATCTATGAGAGGCTTACCGGCGAGAAGGGCTACTTCGACAGTCGTATCGTCTACATCGCGGAAAGCGGGCCTCTCAGCCACCGCATCAAGCGTCTTGCCATCATGGACCAGGACGGCGCCAACAACCGCTTCCTGAGCAATCCCAACACGCTCGTGCTCACGCCGCGCTTCTCACCCACCACCCAGGAGATCACCTATCTCTCCTATGCGCACGGCCAGCCGCGGGTCTATCTCTACAACATCGATACGGGGCAGCAGGAGCTCGTCGGCGATTTCCCGGGAATGACGTTCGCCCCCCGTTTCTCTCCGGACGGCAATACGCTCGTCATGAGCGTGGCGCGGGAGGGGAACTCGAGCATCTACACGTTCGATCTCCGGACGCGGCATCAGACGCAGATCACGAACTCGCCCTCGATTGACACCTCGCCCTGCTATTCGCCGGACGGCAAGCAGATCACCTTCAATTCGGATCGCGGCGGCAGCCAGCAGATCTATGTGATGAACGCCGATGGCAGCAACATCCACCGGATCAGCTTTGGCCAGGGCACCTATGGCACGCCGGTATGGTCGCCGCGCGGGGACCTCATCGCCTTCACCCGCATCCACGCCAACAAGTTCTATATCGGGGTCATGGCTCCGGACGGCTCTGGCGAACGAGAGCTCACCTCTGGCTTTCTCGTCGAGGGTCCGACCTGGGCGCCCAATGGACGGATCTTGATGTTCTTTCGCCAGACGCCGGCCGGACCCAATGGACAGGGGTTCACGAGCCGGCTTTACACTATAGATTTGACCGGATATAACGAGCGCGAAGTGATCACACCGACGGACGCGTCCGACCCGGCGTGGTCGCCCTTGAATCCCTGAGTATTCAAGCCTATAGTTCCGCAACTCAGACGATTTTGGGTTTCGATATCGGAAGAAACGCGGCGCGCTCTGTAGTAGATCGGAACGCGCGGCTTAGTGTCGTCGTGAATAACCCAGACAGCCGCTGAAGGGGGCTAATAAAATGCGCTTTAAGACGGTTCTGACTATTTGTGCTGCTGTTGCCATGCTTGCCGCCTGCTCGAGCGAGCCAGAGGCGAACAAGGCCGCCACGGGAACAGGTACCACCGCCCCGATGACGACCGGCCAGCAGATCACGCCGGGCAGCCAGCAGGATCTGGTTGCCAATGTGGGCGACCGCATCTTCTTCGACTTCGACAAGTCGAATCTCCGCCCCGACGCCCGGGCGCAAGTTGAGAAATGGGCCGCTTGGCTGAAGAAGTATCCGCAGAACACGGTGACGATCGCCGGCAATTGCGACGAGCGCGGCACCCGCGAGTACAACCTGGCCCTCGGCGAGCGCCGTGCCGCCGCCGCCAAGAAGTACCTCATCGCGCTTGGCATCGATGCGAAGCGCATCGGCACCATCAGTTACGGCAAGGAGCGTCCGTCGGTCGTCGGCTCGAACGAGGCTGCCTGGGCGCAGAACCGTAACGACATCATGACGGTCAACTAACCTTTCGGACCGCTAGCGAGCTCCTGGGTTGATGGCGCCTGTCCCGCTCACGGCGCGAGCTGTTCGAGAGGGGGCAGGCGCCATAATTTTGCCTCGAATGCCGGGCAGCCTGCGGCTTCCGATCCCGGTGGGAGGCGCCCAGCCGTGAGTTCGATCATGATGTCGACGCTGATCGCCCGCCGTCTGCGCCGAGGCGGGATCTGCCTCGCGTCTCTCTCGCTCGCCATGGTCACGCTGATCGCCGTCGCACCCCCAGCCGCGGCGCAAAGCGCCGATGTCCAGGCGCTTCAGCAACGCATCGACCGATTGGAGAGTGACTTGGCCATTCTTCAGCGCCAGGTCTACCTCAATGGCGGGAACGCCTCGGCAGCGCCCTCGGCAGGCGGCGGGCAGGTGGCGCCGACAGAAGCAGCGAGCTTGGAGACGCGCGTCTCTCAGCTCGAAAGCGAGATGCAATCCCTGACGGGCCGCATCGAGGAACTCGGGCACAATGTCGACCTCCTCAAATCACAGCTCGACAAGCTCTCGAAGGACGTGGACTTCCGTCTGACGGCGCTGGAGCATGGCGGGACGCCGCCTGGGGGTGGTCCCGCGGCATCCGCGGCACCGGAAGGTGCCGCCACCGCCCCGTCCGCGCCCGCAGGAGGTGGTGCGCCGCTGCCGAGCCAAAAGCCCGTCGCCGGCGCCGGCCAGGTGCTACCGGTGGGCACACCTCAACAGCAATACGACTACGCGCGGGCGCTCCTCGTTCAGCAGGACTACGCCAATGCCGAGAAAGCGTTCTCGGCCTTTGTCACCTCGCATCCCGACGACGCGCTGGCCGGGCCCGCGCAGTATTGGCTCGGCGAAACCTATTACGTTCGCGGCAATTACGAGCAGGCGGCGAAGACCTTCGCGGAGGGATATCAACGCTATCCCAAAAGCAGCAAGGCGCCAGACTCGCTGCTGAAGCTCGCCATGTCGCTCGTGCAGCTCAAGCGCAACAAGGATGCCTGCGTGCTCTTCAACGAGCTCAATCAGCGCTATCCCCACGCGCCGGCGAACGTGAAGCAGCTTGCCGGACGCGAGCGGCAGCGGGCCGGCTGCGGCTAAGTGTCCCCCGGGCCGGGCTCGCAGGCCGCACCTCTCTCGCCAGCGGAATTCGCCCGCCTGATGCAGCCTCTCGGCCCCTTCGAGGCGGCCCCCCGAATTGCCGTCGCCGTATCCGGGGGCGCCGACAGTATGGCTCTCATGCTGCTGGCCCATCGCTGGGCGTCGGCGCGGGGCGGCGAAGCGGTCGGCCTGACCGTCGATCACGGCCTGCGGCCCGAGGCGGCGGCCGAGGCGCGCCGCGTCGCGGGATGGCTGAAGCATCGCGGCATCTCCCATCGCGTGCTGCGCTGGGGTGAGGCGAAGCCGATCACCAATCTGCAGGCGGCGGCACGCGCAGCGCGCTATCGCTTGCTGGGGGAATGGTGCCGCCGCGCTTCGGTGCTTCATCTACTTCTGGCGCATCAATTGGAGGATCAGGCCGAGACTTTCCTGCTTCGGCTCGGGCGCGGCAGCGGCGTCGAAGGACTCGCCGCCATGGCCCCCGTAACCGAGACAAGCGATCTCCGCTTGCTTCGGCCGTTGCTCACCGTTCCTCGAGCGCGGCTGGCCGCGACCCTTGTGGCGGCGAAACAGGACTGGCTCGATGATCCGAGCAATCGCGACCCCCGCCACGGCCGGGTGCGTCTGCGCTTGCTCATGCCCGGCCTCGCGCGAGAGGGGCTCGGCCCTCTCCGCTTGGCAGCAACGGCGCGCCAGCTCGGCTTTGCGCGACAGGCTCTCGAAGAGGCAACGGCCAGGCTTTTGGCCGATGCCGTCACGATCGACCCTGCTGGCTTCGCGATCCTGCGCGTCGCCTCCCTGGCCGCGGCGCCCCTCGAGCTCGGCCTGCGGAGCCTTGCGCGCGTCCTGCAATGCGTCGGCGGAACGGACTATCCGCCGCGCCTAGAGCGGCTCGAGCGCCTCTACTTCGAGATCGCCGGGGCTGGACTGGGCTCGGCGCGCACCTTGAGCGGCTGCCGTATTCTACGGTGGGGTCCGTCCGACCAGGGAGAGCTTCTGATCTGCCGCGAGGTCGGGCTCATCGGCGACGAGATGGCCGTCCGGCCTGGTGCTGCAGTCACCTGGGATAGGCGCTTCGCCTTGACATTTGCCTACCGGCTTCCCCGGGCACGAGGCGAGGTGCGGCTTGGGCCCTTGGGTGGCAGCGGATGGGCGGAGCTGGTCCGGCACGCTCCCGGCTTGCGCGCCATCACCTTGCCCGCAGCAGTCAGACCTTCGCTGCCGGCGCTGCGCGATCTTGAAGGGCTGCTTGCGGTTCCCCACCTGAACTATGGACGGGGGAGCGAGGAAGCTGGTACCCTTTACGTTCGCCGCCTGGCCTTTCGCCCTCGCCGGCCGCTTGCGGCCGGGGCCTCTACCGTTGCTTAACAGGTGGCGCGGATTATGTGATATCGAGGGATCGGCGGAGCGGCCGGTCCGTGATCGACGCTCGGCAGATCGCGTCCGCTGTGGCAGGACGGATTGAGGCCCAGCGGAAGTGAGAAGGCACGGGCGTTGAACAATTTCGGCAAGAACATCTTTCTTTGGGTCGTCATCGGGTTGTTGCTGGTGGCGCTCTTCAACCTCTTCCAGGGGTCTTCCAACCGGTCAGCCCAGACCCAGATGGCCTATTCCGACTTCCTCGCTCACGTCAATCAGAACGAGGTCCGGGAAGTCACCATCCAAGGACATAACATCTCCGGCCAGCTTTCGGATGGCCGCAGCTTTTCCACCTATGCGCCCAGCGATCCCGGGCTGGTCGGTCGCCTGACCGATCACAACGTGCGCGTGCGCGCCATGCCCGAAGACGACAACGTGCCGTCGCTCTTCGGCATTCTCGTGTCGTGGTTCCCCTTCCTGGTGCTGATCGGCGTCTGGGTATTCTTCATGCGCCAGATGCAATCGGGGGGCGGCCGCGCCATGGGCTTCGGCAAGTCGCGCGCCCGGCTTCTGACTGAGAAGGCCGGTCGGGTCACCTTCGACGATGTGGCCGGCATCGACGAAGCCAAGCAGGAACTCGAGGAGATCGTCGAGTTCCTCAAGGACCCGCAGAAGTTTCAGCGCCTGGGCGGCAAGATCCCGAAAGGCTGTCTGCTCGTGGGCCCCCCGGGGACCGGCAAGACCCTGCTCGCCCGCGCTATCGCCGGCGAGGCCAATGTTCCCTTCTTCACGATTTCCGGCTCCGATTTCGTGGAGATGTTCGTGGGCGTCGGCGCTTCACGCGTGCGCGACATGTTCGAGCAGGCGAAGAAGCACGCGCCCTGCATCATCTTCATCGACGAGATCGATGCGGTCGGTCGCCACCGTGGTGCCGGGCTCGGCGGCGGCAATGACGAGCGCGAGCAGACCCTCAATCAGCTCCTCGTCGAGATGGACGGCTTCGAGACGAACGAGGGCGTCATTCTCATCGCGGCGACCAATCGTCCCGACGTGCTCGATCCGGCGCTCCTCCGCCCGGGCCGCTTCGATCGCCAGGTCGTGGTGCCCAACCCGGACATCCTCGGACGCGAGAAGATCCTCAAGGTGCATCTGCGCAAGGTGCCCGCGGCTCCCGATGTGGATGCCAAGGTCATCGCCCGCGGGACGCCCGGCTTCTCGGGCGCCGATCTCGCCAACCTGGTGAACGAGGCGGCGCTCCTGGCGGCAAGGCGCGGCAAGCGCCTCGTCACGATGGTCGAGCTGGAAGGCGCGAAGGACAAGGTCCTCATGGGCTCCGAGCGGCGCTCCATGGTGATGACCGACAAGGAGAAGGAGACGACGGCCTATCACGAATCGGGCCACGCGCTGGTCGCGATGTATTCGCCGGGGCACGACCCGCTCCACAAGGTGACGATCATCCCGCGTGGCCGCGCCTTGGGCGTCACCATGTCCCTGCCCGAGCGCGATCGCTACGGCTTCTCCAAGAAGGAGCTCGAGGCCAAGCTCGCCATGATGTTCGGCGGCCGCGTGGCCGAGGAGCTCATCTACGGCAAGGATGACGTCACGACGGGTGCCGGCGACGATATCCGCCAGGCGACGGAGCTCGCCCGCCGCATGGTCACCGAGTTCGGCTTCAGCGACAAGCTGGGCCCGCTGCGCTACTCCGAGAACGAGCAGGAGGTCTTTCTCGGCCACTCGGTAACCCAGCGCAAGAACGTCTCGGAAGCGACCGCGAAGATCATTGACGAGGAGATCCGTCGCATGGTCGAGGAGGGCGAGGCCAAGGCGCGCAAGATCCTCACCGATCACATCGACGAGCTGCATCGGCTCGCCAAGGGCCTTCTCGAATACGAGACGCTGTCGGGCGACGAGATTCAGACCCTTCTCAAGGGCGGCTCCATCACCCGCAACGAGAAGGAGCCGCCGAGCGAGCCGCAGAAGCCGCGCTCATCGGTCCCGAGCAGCAAGCCGAGCGGGCATCGCGAGCCGAAGGGCGGGATGGAGCCGGAGCCGCAGCCCGGTGCCTGAGACGCGCGAGAAATCGATGATCATCCGAAGCCCCGGCCTCGACCGGGGCTTCGCCTTATCGGGGGCATCCGCTCATGCGACTCTCTATCTGCGCCCGCTTGGACTGCTAGAAGGAGCGACGGCGGCCGTTGCTTGCGCCGCGGGCCAGGCCCTGCCGCTCGCCGGAGGGCCTCTGGCCTTCACCCACTGCGACGTCCTCGCGCGCAAGCCCGACGGGATCGCGGCGGCGGTGGCTCCCCTTGCCGAGCTACGATCCTGGGCGCGACGGCAGGGCGATGAGACCGAAGCTGCCGTGAACAACCTGTTGAGCCGGATCGCCTCCCCTCGCAGCACTTTTGCCGGCCTCTCCCTCGACCGTCCGCGGCTCATGGGGATCGTCAATGCCACCCCTGACAGCTTTTCCGAGGGCGGAGAGCATTTCGCGCCGGCCGCGGCGATCGCACGCGGTCATGGGATGATCGAGGCCGGGGCCGATATCATCGATATCGGCGGTGAGTCGACGCGGCCAGGCGCAGCGCCCGTGGACCCACGAGAGGAATTGGCACGAATCCGCCCTGTTGTCGAAGGCCTCGCGCGGACGCGCGCGGTGCTTTCCGTCGATACGCGTCATAGCGAGGTGATGGCGGCGGCGCTCGCTTCTGGTGCGGCGATCATCAACGATATCACGGCGCTCGTTGGCGACCCGCGGAGCTTGCCTTTGGTAGCGGCGCAGAACGCCCATGTCGTCCTCATGCATATGCAGGGCGAGCCACCGTCGATGAACCGCGATCCCCGATATGAATTTGCGCCACTTGATATCTACGACGCCCTCGCGGCGCGCGTGACTGCCTGCCTCGCCGCAGGCATTCCCCGCAATCGCATCGCGATCGATCCGGGCATCGGTTTCGGGAAGAAGCCCCGTCACAATTTCGAGATTCTCCGTTATCTCTCCCTCTTTCACGGCTTGGGTTGCGCGGTTCTCGTCGGCGCGTCGCGCAAGATTTTTGTCAAGAACGGTCGCGGCCCCGCACCTCCCAAGGCGCGGCTTGGCGCCTCTCTCGGCGCTGCCTTGACGGCTGTCGTGCAGGGCGCGCAGCTGCTGCGGGTTCACGATGTCGAGAAAACCCGGCAGGCGATGGATCTCTGGTGGGAGCTGGCAGGAGCTTGTTAACCCTCCAGCAATCTTCTTGTGGAAAGCCTAGGTGAAACGGTACGTCCCGACTGCTATAACCAATCGTCAAGATCGCCCGGAAGGCCGGAGGTAGAGGGGTGACACGCAAGCTCTTCGGTACGGACGGAATCCGGGGCACGGCCAATAGCGAGCCGATGACCGCGGAAACCGCCCTCAAGGTCGCGATGGCGGCCGGGCAGCATTTCACCCGGGGGCCGCATCGGCATATCGTCGTGATCGGCAAGGACACGCGGCTCTCGGGCTACATGCTCGAGCCCGCGCTGACGGCCGGGTTCATCTCCGTGGGCATGGACGTGGTCCTTGTCGGGCCCCTGCCGACGCCGGCCGTCGCCATGCTGACGCGCTCGCTACGCGCCGATCTCGGCGTCGTCATCTCGGCCTCCCACAACCCTTACCAGGATAACGGTATCAAGCTGTTCGGACCCGACGGCTATAAGCTCTCCGACGAGGTCGAGCGCGAGATCGAATCGCGCATCGGAAACGGCAGCACCGCGCTGCCGCAGGCCGACAAGCTCGGGCGCGCGAAGCGGCTGGATGATGCGCTCGGTCGCTATATCGAATTCGTGAAGGGGAGCTTCCCCCGCGGGCTGCGGCTCGACGGGCTGAAGATCGTCGTCGATTGCGCGCATGGCGCCGCCTACAAAGCGGCCCCGACCGTCCTATGGGAACTTGGCGCGGAGGTGATCCCGATCGGCGTCGAGCCGGACGGCTTCAACATCAACGATGCTTGCGGAGCCACGGCCACCGCGGCCCTCGAGCGCGAGGTCGTGGCGCAGGGCGCCGATTTCGGCATCGCGCTCGACGGCGATGCCGACCGCGTCGTGATGGTGGACGAGAAAGGCCGTCGCCTCGATGGCGACCAGCTCATGGCGCTCATCGCCCAGACCTGGCAGACGGGCGGGCGGCTCAAGGGCGGCGGCGTCGTCGCCACGGTGATGTCCAATCTCGGCCTCGAGCGCTATCTTGCGGGTCTCGGCCTCAAGCTCATCCGCACCCAGGTCGGCGACCGCTATGTCGTCGAGACCATGCGGGGAAGCGGCTATAATGTCGGCGGCGAGCAATCCGGCCACATCATCCTCACGGAATATACGACGACGGGCGACGGCCTCATCGCCGCGCTTCAGATCCTCGCGGCGCTCGTCGAGAAGCAGCTGTCCGCAAGCGAAGCCGTTCATCTCTTCGAGCCTCTGCCGCAACGCCTGAAAAACGTGAGGATGAACGGGTTCGACCTCCTCGAATGCGATGCGGTGAAGCGTACCATTCGCGAGATGGAAGCCGTGCTGGGGAGCCGCGGACGGCTCCTTATCCGCAAATCGGGGACCGAGCCTGTCGTGCGCGTCATGGCCGAGGGAGAGGATGAGGCGCTCGTCGGGAAAGCCGTCGACGCAATCGCGCATGCGATCGAGCAGGCTGCACGCTGAGCGCGGAGAGGCCGGTGCAAGGCAGAGTTCTCGTCATCGCGGGTTCCGATTCCAGCGGTGGCGCGGGCATCCAAGCCGACGTTAAGACGATAACAGCGCTCGGTGGCTATGCCGCCACCGCGATCACCGCATTAACGGCGCAGGACACCTTGGGTGTGCATGAGATCGTGGCTGTCGATCCTGCCTTCGTCGCGCGCCAGGCCGAGCTCATGCTCGACGATATCGGCGCCGATTGCATCAAGACCGGCATGCTCCATGATAGCGCCATCACCAACGCCATTGCCGATCTACTCGAGCGCAAGGCGGCGCATCTGCCGCTGGTGGTCGATCCGGTCATGGTCGCCACAGGCGGGCGCCGCCTCCTCGACACCGCGGCCGTGGCGACGCTCAAGCGGCGGCTCATCGTTATGGCGGCACTCCTGACGCCCAATCTGCCGGAGGCGGAGGTGCTGATCGGCCATCAGGTCCGAAGCCGCGAGGCGATGATGGAGGCCGCCTACATGCTGCCGACGATCGGCTGCAAAGCGGTGCTGCTCAAGGGCGGGCATCTCGAGGGCCCGACCGTGGTCGACATTCTGGCCACCGCGGAGGGTGCCGAGGTGTTCGAAAGCCCTCGCATCGATACTCGTCATACCCATGGCACCGGCTGCACGCTGGCTTCGGCCATCGCCACGGGTCTCGCCCAGGGCCTCTCGATGCGAGATGCGGTCGTCCGCGCCCGCGCTTATGTCCAGGCCGCGATACGCACAGCACCCGGCTTCGGCCGCGGCCAAGGCCCTCTCAATCATTCCCACCCCTGCGTCGACTCGCGCTGAGCGCCTCAGACGACGTTGAGCCGGAGCTCCGGCGGCGAAGAGAGCAGCTCCGAGAGCGTTGTCAGGCCCGCTTCGAGCCGAGCATCGCTTGGCTCGGCGCTCAAGCATAAGCGTACGGCGTGGGGAGCTGTGGCACGGCCGGTCACGAAGAGATCGGGTGGGGTGACGAGAACGCCGCGGCTTTGTGCGGCGGCCACGAAGTCGCTCCATCGCCATGGCTCGGGCAGATGCAGCCAGAGATGAAAGCTTTCCGGATGCGTGTCGATGCGGTGCCCAGCCAGCTTGCGCGCAGCGATTTCCTGCCTTGTGCGCGCCTGCTCCCGGCGCGCCCGCACGAGGCGGTCGCTCGTCTGGTCGTTGATCCATTGGCTGGCGATCTCGCAGGTCAGCGGCGGCGCCATCCAGCTTGAGCTGCGCACGACGGCGCCGACACGGCCGACCATCTCCGCCGGCGCCACCACGTAGCCGAGCCTGAGGCCGGCCGCCATGCTCTTGGAGATACTTGTGACGTGAAAGCTCCGCTCGGGCGCGAGATTAACCAGCGGCTGCTGCGGCGTTGCGAGAAGGAAGCCGTAGATGTCGTCCTCGATCAGGAGAAGATCGAAGCGCCGCGCGATCTCGATGACGGCGTGGCGCCGAGCCTCCGAGAGCGTCGCGGTCGTGGGATTGTGCAAGGTCGGCATGGTGAAGAGGACGCGACCTCGCCCCTTGCGCGCGGCCGCCTCCAACGCTTCGGGCAGCAGGCCCGCCTCGTCCATCGCGATGGCCTGAAGTTGGAGGCTGAGCTGGCTCGCCATCATCTTGACTGCGGGATAGGTGAGCGCCTCGACGAGCACCGTGTCGCCGGCGCGACAGGTGGCGCCGAGGGCCGCGAAGAGGCCATGCTGGGCGCCGCAGGTAATGACGATGCGCTCGGGCGTCGCCTCCACGCCCAGACGCGCCAACCAGGCGGCCCCTGCTTCCCGGTGGCTCGGCAAGCCGAGCTCGCTTTGATAAGCGAGGAAGGGCGCCAAATCGTTGCGCCGGGAGAGCTGTGCCAATGTCGCGGCCAGCTCCGGCACCGCGGGCTCGACCACGGGGCGATTGAGCGACAGATCGATGGCGCCGCCCGTTTCGAGCGGGATGGCGAACGCAGTGCTGAGGCCACGGGCGCGAACGAAGGTGCCCCGGCCGACTTGCCCGTCGATGAGACCACGCCGCTCCGCCTCAAGATAAGCACGGGAGACAGTGCCGACGGTGACGCCCAGCCGATAGGCGAGCGCCCGATGGGTGGGGAGCCGGCTCCCGGGAGCAAGTCGGCCCGCCGCGATATCTGCCTGCAACGCCTCGGCAATCGCAAGGTATCGGGGGCCGCGCCGCTGCTGAAGCTCGGGAATCCATATTGTCACAGTGACAATATAAAAATTGACTCGTTGCTTGTGTCAACTAACATTAAACAATAAAGACAATTTCCTGAGAATGACATCCTTATTGGACAACAAAATGTCTCGTTCGACGGAGACAATTCGGCGAATATCCCGCCTCGATGGCGGCAGCTTTTGGTTCGGTGGCTCTCTCGCGACCTTGCGCGCGAAGTTCGCACTCTGGCAGCGTCGCATCGAGCAGCGCCGCATTCTCGCCGGGCTAAACGATCATCTGCTGAAAGACATGGGCATTACCCGCCGGGCGGCCGTGGCCGAGGCGCGCAAGCCCTTTTGGCTGCCATGAGGTCGGGCGCCTCGATCCGGCTATCCCGCCCGGCTTCAGCCAGGGCGTCCTTACCGGCGGAGCCGGCGATCCTTGCCGCGGCTTTTGCCGCCGTTACGATCTGGGCGGCGACTCCGATCGTCACGAAAGTCGCCGTCGATGTCTTCGATCCTCTGCTCGTCGCCATGATGCGGAGCGTGCTGGCCGGCGTCGTGCTGATCCCGGTCATCATCTTCGGGCGGCGGGTGCCGCTCCCGCGCGATCGGCGCGGCTGGGGCTTGCTGCTCACAAGCTCGCTGAGCGGCTTCGTCGCGTTTCCGATCCTCATCAGCCTGGGGTTGCGCCATACGACGGCCAGCCACGTGGCACTCATCCAAATGGTGCAACCGATCTTTACCGGTCTCATCGCCGCGGTGACGGAACGACGCTGGCTCGGGCGGTTCTGGGCTCTCGGCTGCGCGCTGGCGGTTATCGGTGAGGTCGCGATGATCGGCTTCCGCTTCGGCCTTTCGTCAGAAGGCGGAGTCGTGGGCGACCTTCTGGTGCTGGCTTCGACGATCTGCGCCTCTTTGGCTTATGTCGCCGGCAGCCATTGCTCAAGACGCATCGGGACTTGGGCGGCGACGCTCTGGGGCAATGTTCTCGCCGGTGGGGTGCTGCTGGCGCCGCTTCTCCTGCTGGCACGCCATGTTTCCTGGGCGCAGGTCGGCTTCGCCGTGTGGGGCTCGGTCTCCTATCTCGCGATTTTCTCCTCGGTGATCGGCTATATCGCCTGGTACTGGGCGTTGGCGCGCGGCGGCGTGGCGCGTATGGGTGCCACGCAATTCGCCATGCCCGTGATGACTCTGATGCTCGCGGCACTCCTCCTCGGCGAGCGGGTGACGCTGCCGCTGGTGCTGTCGGGGGCTGCGATCCTGCTTGGGGTCTGGCTCACCCAGCGGCGTCCGCCGGCATAAGAAACACCTGGCGATCGCATCGCTGCCGGCGATAATCAGGCGATTGGAGGAGGGAGGCGCCGTTGTTCAGTTTGAGCCAGCTCGAAGACGCCGCAGCCCTGATTCACGCTGTCCTGCCGCCGACCCCCCAGATTTGCTGGCCGCTTCTCTCGGCGCGCTGCGGCGCCGAGGTGTGGGTGAAGCACGAGAACCATACGCCGACGGGCGCCTTCAAGGTGCGCGGCGGGCTTGTCTATCTGGACGATCTCAGGCGCGCACGACCCGAAATCGCCGGCGTCGTCACGGCCACCCGAGGCAATCACGGCCAGAGCGTCAGCTTCGCCGCACGCCGCGCCGGAATTCATGCCGTGGTCGTCGTTCCCCACGGCAACAGCGTCGAGAAGAACCGCGCGATGCGCGCGCTCGGCATTGAGCTCGTCGAGCACGGCCATGATTTTCAGGCTGCCTACGAGCATGCCCTCGAGCTCGCAGACGCACGCAAGCTGCACATGCTGCGCTCCTATCATCCCTTGCTTGTGCTGGGTGTCGCGAGCTATAGCCTCGAGCTGCTGCGTGCGGTTCCCAATCTCGACACCGTCTATGTCCCGATTGGCCTCGGCTCGGGCGTTTCGGGGATGATCATGGCGCGCGAGGCCCTCGGGCTCAAGGTGCGGATCGTGGGCGTGGTGGCAGCCGGCGCCCCCGCCTATGCCTTGTCGTTCGCCGCGGGACATGCTGTCTCCACCAACGCCGCCGATACCATGGCCGATGGGATCGCTTGCCGTGTTCCCGTAGCGGAGGCCGTCGCCCTCATTAATCGCGGGGTCGACCGCATCGTCGAGGTTACGGATGGCGAGATTATGACCGCGATGCGCTATTACTTCACCGATACGCATAACATCGCGGAGGGTGCCGGCGCGGCGCCGCTCGCCGCGCTGCTGAAGGAGCGCCGGAAGATGGCGGGAAGGCGCGTCGGCCTCGTGCTATCCGGCGGCAATATCGACCGGGATCTCTATGTCTCGGTGCTCGACGGCGAAAAGACCGGCGAGGCGGAACTGGAAGATGGAGAACCGTGATGACAGAGGAGATCTTTCGCGCGGATCATTATGCGCAACGCTGCGAGAGCGAGGTCGTCGCCGTCGACGAGCGGGGGATACAGCTTAATCGCACGGTGTTCTATCCGCTTGGCGGCGGCCAACCGGGCGACGAGGGGATATTGACGCTCCCCGACCGCCGCGTCGTCCGCATCACCGATACGCGCAAAGGCACTGCACCTGGCGAGATCCTGCATATTCCGGCGAGCGATCAGCCCGTGCTTCGGCCAGGCGACAAGGTCACCGCAACGATCGACTGGGACCGCCGCTATCGCTTCATGCGCATGCACACCTGCCTGCATCTCTTGTGCGCGGTGGTGCCCGCCGGTGTCACGGGCGGACAGATCGGCGACGGCAAGGGACGCTTGGACTTCGATACGCCGGACGCGCTCGACAAAGAGCAGATCGCCGAGAGCCTCAACCGTCTCATCCAAGGCGATTACCCGGTCGGCGTGCGCTGGATCAGCGATGAGGAGCTTGCGGCCAAGCCGAAGCTCGTCCGCACCATGTCGGTCAAGCCTCCGATGGGCTTGGGGCGCGTGCGCCTGCTCGAGATCGAGGGAATCGACCTTCAGCCTTGCGGCGGCACCCATGTCGCCCGCACCGGTGAGATCGGCCCGATCCGGGTGGTCAAGATCGAGAGCAAGGGCAAGCGCAATCGCCGCGTCAATCTCGCTTTCGCCGATGAGAACGCGGCGGGCGCCTGAGCGACGCCATATGAAAGACCTCACAGCCCTTGCGGTAACTGCGGGCCGTCGGCTCTGGAAACTCTCTCCCTAAGTCTCGCCCAGAGCTTAAGCGGGATGCGCGGTCCCTGGCGATTGCGATATGCTGCCGTTGCCCCGGAGGCAGGATTGCGGAGGAGCTCGTGAGCAAGAAATACAAGATTGCCGTCATTCCCGGCGACGGCATCGGGAACGAGGTGGTTCCGGAAGGAATCAAGGTGCTGGAGACGGCTGGCCGCCGCTTCGGAGTCGATTTCACCTGGCAGCATTTTCCTTGGAGCTGCGCCCATTACAAGAAGACAGGGGAGATGATGCCGCCCGACGGTCTCGATCAGCTGCGCGAATTCGATTCGATCTATCTCGGCGCTGTCGGCTTCCCCGGCGTGCCGGACCACGTCTCGCTCTGGCAGCTTCTCATCCCGATACGCCGCGGCTTTCACCAATACGTCAATCTGCGCCCAGTGCGGCTGCTGAAAGGGGTCAAGAGCCCGCTCAGGGGTCGCGAGCCGGGCGATATCGACTTCTACATCGTGCGCGAGAACAACGAGGGGGAATATTCAGATATCGGCGGTCGCCTCGGCGCGGGCACGCCCGACGAGATGTGCCTCCAAGAGACCGTGTTCACCCGCAAGGGGGTCGATCGCATCATGCGCTATGCCTTCGAGCTCGCCAAGTCGCGGCCCAAAAAGCACGTGACCTCGGCGACGAAGTCGAACGGGATCAAGCATGTGATGCCGTATTGGGACGAGCGCTTCCGCACGATTGCCGCCGACTATCCCGAGGTGAAGGCCGATCAATATCACGTCGACATTCTTACGGCGCATTTCGTATTGCATCCCGATTGGTTCGACGTGGTCGTCGGGTCCAACCTCTTCGGCGATATCCTTTCCGATCTCGGCCCGGCGGTCACGGGGACGATTGCGATTGCGCCGGGCGGCAATATCAATCCGGAGCGCGAATATCCCTCCTGCTTCGAGCCCGTGCACGGCTCCGCACCCGACATCGCCGGTCGCGGCATCGCCAATCCCGTCGGCCAGATCTGGTCGGGTGCCATGATGCTCGACCATTTGGGCGAGCGGGAGGCGGCGCAAGCGATCGAGAGAGCCATCGAAAAGGTCTTCGCCGAAAGCGATATCCGCACGCGCGACATGGGCGGCCAGGCGACCACCGCCGAGATGGGCGCCGCCGTTCTCGCTGCCCTTTAGCCGGGACCATAATCGCGCCCCGTCGATTGCGTTGCGCGGGCCTCATCCGCTGCCGCTCCGGGTCCTACTTCGCGCAGCAGCCAATCACGAAACGCCGCGATCTTCGGCTGGTCGCAGCGATCTTCGGGTGTCACGAAGTAATAGCCGCTATCGGAGGCGAGGCGAAACCCGAAGGGGGCGATCAGGCGACCCTTCCGCAGATCATCCTCCACCAGGGCCGAGCCGCCGATCGCCACCCCCAGCCCTTCGGCTGCGGCGCGCAAGGCCATGTCGGAGGTCTCGAATTGTGGTCCGCACTCGGGGTCGATGCCGGTGATGCCGGCGGCGTTTAGCCAAATCCGCCAGTCATCGGGCCGCGCCATTACCTGGAAGCGCGGGAAACGGGCCAGGTCGCGCGGCTCTTTCAACGCTTGCGGTCCCTCCGTCAGTTTCGGACTGCAAGCGGGAAAGAGATCCTCGGCCCGGAGGAGATCTGCCGAGAGCCCCGGCCAGTGGCCGCGGCCATAGCGGATCGCACAATCGACATCCTCGCGCCGAAAGTCGACGACGCGCACCGTTGTCGAAAGGCGGATTTCGATCTCGGGGTGCGCCGCCTGGAACCGGGGCAGTCGCGGAATGAGCCAACGGACGGCAAAGCTCGAGAGCAGGCTTACCGTCAGCGGTCCGATGGCCTGGCGGGCGGAAAGCCGCGTCGTGGCCGCGTGGATGCCATCGAAGGCATCACGCAGCGCGGGGAGATAGCCCTGCCCCTCTTCCGTCAACATAAGAGCACGAGTGGTCCGCCGGAACAGGCGCACCCCGAGATAGGCCTCGAGGCCGCGGATCTGATGGCTGATTGCGGAAGGTGTGATGCCGAGCTCCTCCGCCGCCTTCGTGAAGCTCAGCAGCCGGGCGGAGGCCTCGAAGGCCCGTAGCGCGTTGAGGGGTGGTAAGTGTCGAGCCATCGCTTTTTCATGAATGAATTTTTCTCATCTTAGATATCATGACACTCTATATCGAACAAGCTACCAGATGGATGAAATTCGATTTTCCAATGGATATGTCAAATAAAGACTTGTGAGATTCACAGCAATATCAATCTATTGTGTTCAGAGATGTGGTGACATGCAATGCAGGCAGCTGCTGTCGTTAAGAAATGAGCCATGTGATTTTTTCAGGTATGCCATACGGCACCGATGCTTGTTGCGCTGCAACATGAAGCCTATGTTTCGGGGCGACGATGGAGTCGCCGGTAGCCGCAGGGCGCTCGCGTTTGCGACCACGACAATGCCGGCCGAGTAGGAAAGGAGACAAGCAATGACCTCGCACATCATCCGCTCGCCGCGTGAAAAGATCGATGTCGGAACGATCGAGTCTCAGGCGCATCGGACCCGCGCGACGGCGGTCGTGCATGCGGTTGCTTCGTTGTGGCGCAACCTCATCGCTCGCCCCTTCGCCCGCTGGGCCGCCCAAGAGCGCGCAATCCGGGAGCTCTCGATGCTCGATGATCGCGAATTGGCGGATCTTGGCATCAGTCGCGGGCTGATTCCCTATGCCGCGACGGGCAAGCTGGAGATCACGAACCGCTACGAGCGCCCCCTCAACCGCAGCGCCAACGAGAACAGGCAGGATCGGCACGCCGCCTGAATGCGATATCTCGACCTAAGCAAAGCGCCCCGCGGGCGGCGACGGCTTCCGTCGCCGCCCGCGCTGCGTTAGGGTCGTGCGCGGGCGCATAAGCCGGGGCGGGGAAATGGCCGAGCGTTACTTCGAGGACTTCAAGCCGGGAGACCGGGTGGAGACGAGCGGCCTCACCTTGACCGAGAGCCATATGATTGCGTTCGCGCTCTCCTACGACCCTCAGCCGTTCCATATCGACCGCGAGGCGGCAAAGAGCTCGATCTATGGCGGCCTCATCGGCAGCGGCTTCCTGACCATGGCGGTGACCTTCCGCCTGTTGCTGCAATCCGGCATGCTCGGCAGTGCGAATCTGGGCGGCATCGGCTTCGACGAGGTCCGCTTCCTCAAGCCGGTGCGGCCGGGCGACACGCTCTGCGCCACCGTGGAGGTCGTCGATTCGCGACCTTCGCAATCGAAAGCCGACCGCGGTGTCCTACGCCTCCATTACCGGACCTATAACCAGCACGGCGAGGAGGTTATGAACTTTCTCTGCCCGCATCTCATCCGGCGGCGGCCAGCGTGAGCGCGGGTTGCTCGACCACCTCGCGCGGTCAAGGACCGATTGACGCTTTGGCGCAATGTCGCCGGGTACAATTGCTCGCAGCCCCATGATAAGGTCGACGGGCGGACCGCGGGGATTTGAGGACACGAGCACCGGGGTTTCGCACAACGCGCTCGGATTCCGATGACGGTGGCACTCGATCCCGGCTTCCAGATGTGGGTGGCGCTCGGCTTGGTTCTGGTAGCGCTCGTCCTCTATGCCTGGGAGCGGACGCCGATCGAGATCACCTCCCTGATCATCCTCTGCGCGCTTCTCGTATTCTTTCAACTCTTCCCCGTGCGCGACGCCGCCGGCCACAACCATCTCGATGCAGTGCGATTGCTCGAGGGTTTCGGCAATCCGGCTCTCCTGACCGTGCTCGGCCTTATCGTCGTGGGCGAGGGCATCGTCCAGACCGGCTTGCTCGATCGCACGGCGCAGCTCGTCCTGCGCGCCGGCGGCGGACGGCCGATGCTCACGATCGCCGCCGCGATGCTTGTTGCCCTGCTGTTGTCGAGCCTGCTCAACAACGTCCCCGTCGTGGTGATCTTCATTCCCATCATGCAGGCGCTCGCACGGCGCCTGGGTAAGACGCCCAGTCATGTGATGATTCCGCTCGGCTATGCCGTGGTTATCGGCGGTAAGCTGACGCTGATCGGCTCCAGCACGAATCTCCTGGTCTCGGGAACGCTGGTCCAGATCGGGCAGCGCCCGCTCGGCTTCTTCGAATTCACGGTGCCCGGCCTCGTCCTCGCTGGCATCGGGTTCCTCTATTCGATCCTCGTCGTTCCGCGGCTGCTGCCGGATCGCAAGGAGCTCGTCGGCGCCTTTATCGGCGGGAGCGGTGGCGGCAAGCAATTCATCGCGCAAATCACCATAACGCCGGATTCGAAGCTGGTGGGTCAGCGGGCGACGGCGGGCTTTTTCGCGGACCTGCCCGACATGACGGTGCGCATGGTTCTGCGCGGCGAGCACGGCTTCGTCCCGCCCTTTCTCGACGATCTCGTCATCAGGCCGGGCGACCTCCTCGTCGTCGCAGCGACGCGCAATGCGCTCGTGGAGGCGACGAAGCTCGCACCGGGTCTCCTCGAAACCGAACTCCAGGCGGGGGGAGACGTTGAAGCGCGCGAAGGACGCCGCTCGGGAGAGCAGATGCTCGTCGAGGTCATGGTCACCCCCGGATCGAGCATGATCGGATGGAACGTCGAGGAGATCGGCTTTCGCAGCCAATATCACTGCATCGTTCTCGGGATCCAGCGCCGCTCCCGCATGATCCTCTCGCGGATGACGGAGATCCGCCTCGAGGCCGGCGACGTGCTGCTGATTCAAGGTCGCCGGGAAGATGTCGAGGCCCTGCGGGCGCATCGCGACGTGCTGCTGATGGAATGGTCGGCGATGCAATTGCCGGCTGTCCGCCTGCGCTGGCGCGCTGGGCTTATTTTCTTCGCCGTCGTCGCCTCGATCTCGACGGACGCCGTTCCGACGGTCACGGCCGCCTTGATCGGCGCCCTTGCCATGATCTTGGCCAGAGCCTTGAGCCTCTCCCAAGCCGTGCGCGCCATCGACAGCGCCGTCATCATGACCATCGCCGCAGCGCTCGGGCTTGGCGTCGCCTTGGAAGAGACGGGGGGCGCGCGCTACGTCTCGGCGCTGCTGTCAAACGCGCTTCGCGATCTCGATCCGGCCCTCACCTTGTCGATCTTCTTCCTCATCGTCGCCGTGATCTCGAACCTCATCAACAATAAGGCTTGCGCGGTGATCTTCACGCCGATCGCCGTCAGCCTGGCGCATCAGCTCGGGCAGGATCCCATCGTCTTCGCCATTGCCGTGGTCTTCGCCACCAACTCGGCTTTGGCCTCGCCAGTCGCCCATCCGGCGACCCTGCTGGTCATGGGCCCCGGTCATTACCGCTTTCGCGATTTCATCATCGCCGGCACGCCCATGGTTATCTTGAATTGGGTGGTCTTCTCCCTTTTCGTTCCCCAATATTATGGATTGACGTGAAGCGTCCGGACCAATGCAAGACGAGCGAATAACGTCCTTAGATTAGGACCTTAGGCTCAATTTTGCGCACGCGCGCATCGTTGACGCAGTGCAGCATAATTCATAAGCTCTCGCCTCGCCAAAGGGACGGCTCCAACTTGAACGGGATCGCGCGCATGAAGCCCACCACGCGGCCACGAACCCCCTGCTTCTCCTCCGGGCCATGCGCCAAGCGCCCCGGCTGGACGCCGAATGCGCTAGCGAATGCCTGCCTCGGCCGCTCGCACCGCTCGAAGGACGGCAAGCGGCGCCTTCTCGATGTGATCGAGCGCAGCCGCGCGATGCTCGGCGTCCCCAAGGATTACCGGCTCGGCATTGTTCCTGCGTCGGACACGGGTGCCGTGGAGATGGCGCTATGGTCGCTTCTGGGGCCGCGCGGCGTCGATGTCCTTGCCTGGGAAAGCTTCGGCAAGGGTTGGGCCGCGGATGTCGTCAAGGAGCTCAAGCTCAAGGACGCCAATGTCTACGAGGCGCCCTATGGCGCGCTGCCCGCCCTTGACCAAGTAGATTTCGATCATGACGTGGTCTTCGCCTGGAACGGCACGACATCGGGCGTGCGCGTCCCGAACGGCGACTGGATCGCTGCGGATCGTGCGGGTCTCACCATCTGCGACGCCACCTCGGCCGCCTTCGCCATGGAGCTTCCCTGGGAGAAGCTCGACGTCGTCACCTATTCCTGGCAGAAGGTGCTCGGCGGCGAAGGCCAGCACGGAATTCTCATCCTTTCGCCCCGCGCGGTGGAGCGGTTGGAGAGCTACACGCCACCTTGGCCGCTGCCCAAGATCTTTCGCCTCGTTAAAGGCGGCAAGCTGATCGAGGGGATCTTCAAGGGCGAGACGATCAACACGCCCTCGATGCTCTGCGTCGAGGATGCGCTCGACGGTCTCGCCTGGGCCGAATCCGTGGGCGGGCTCCGGGCGCTTGTCGCGCGCTCGGAAGCCAATCTGGCCGCGGTCACCCGCTGGGTGGAGCAGACGTCGTGGGTCGATTTCCTTGCCAAAGATCCAAAGCTTCGCTCCTGTACATCGGTGTGCCTGGTCTTCGCCGACCCGCAGATCACACGGTTGCCGCCGGAGAGTCAGGCGACGCTGGCAAAGCGCTTGTCGGATCTACTCGAGGGGGAGAAGGTCGCCTATGACATCAATGCCTACCGGGATTCGCCGCCGGGCCTGCGTATCTGGGCCGGCGCCACGATCGACGAGAGCGATCTGAAGGCGCTCTTTCCTTGGCTCGACTGGGCTTTCGAGAGTGTGCGGGGGGAATTCGTCGCCGCTGCCTGATTGCCGCCCGTCGCCATCATGTTTACGGAATAGATGCCGTCATGCCGAAGGTTCTTATTGCCGACAAGCTCAGCCCGCGCGCCGTCGATATCTTCAGGTCGCGGGGTGTCGAGGTCGAGGTCAAGACCGGCCTCAAGGAGCCGGAGCTGATTGCGGCCATCGACGGCTATGATGGCCTCGCCGTGCGCTCGGCGACCAAGGTCACCGCCGGCGTGCTGGCGGCGGCGAAGAGTCTTAAGGTGGTGGGGCGCGCCGGGATCGGCGTGGATAACATCGATCTTTCGGCCGCGACGGCGCGCGGTATCGTGGTCATGAACACGCCCTACGGCAATGCCGTCACCACGGCCGAGCATGCCATCGCGATGATGTTCGCGCTCGCGCGGCAGATCCCGCAGGCCGACCGCTCGACCCAGGCCGGTAAATGGGAAAAGAACAAGTTCATGGGCGTCGAGCTGACGAACAAGACACTCGGCATTATTGGCTGCGGCAATATCGGCTCGATCGTGGCCGACCGCGCCCGCGGGCTTCACATGAAGGTGATCGCCCATGACCCATTCCTACTGCCCGAGCGCGCAGCGTCGCTCAATGTGGAGCGGGTCGAGCTCGACGAGCTCTTCCGCCGCGCCGATTTCATAACGCTCCACGTGCCCCTTACCAACGAGACTCGCGCTCTCGTCAATCGCGACACCATCGCGCAGATGAAGAGCGGCGTCCGCATCGTCAATTGCGCGCGCGGCGGCCTTGTCGACGAGGCGGCTCTGCGAGAGGCGCTCGACTCCGGCAAGGTCGCAGGAGCGGCGTTCGACGTCTTCGAGGTCGAGCCGGCGAAGGATTGCGCGCTCTTCGGCCAGGAGAACTTCGTCGCGACGCCCCATCTCGGTGCTTCCACCGCGGAGGCGCAGGAGAATGTGGCGCTGCAAGTGGCGGAACAGATCGCCGATTTTCTTCTTACCGGCGCTATCGTCAATGCGGTCAACACCGCCTCGATCAGCCCCGAGCAGGCGCCGGTGCTGAAGCCCTATATGTCGCTTGCAGAGCAGCTCGGCAGCTTTCTCGGCCAGCTCGCGGATGCTGCACCCGCCGAGATCATCGTCGAGTATGCCGGCCAAGCCGCCGACCTCGACACGCGTCCTCTCACGGCGGTCATCCTTCAAGGTCTGCTGCGCCGATCCCTGGAAACGGTGAACATGGTGAATGCGCCGCAGATTGCCCGCGAGCGCGGCATCCAGGTTCGCGAACACAAGACCGAGCAGGCCCACGGTTACCAGACCTTTATCGGCGTTACGGTCGCGAGCGAGGATCGGAACCGCTTCGTCGCCGGCACGCTCTTCGGCGGCCAGCAGCCGCGAATCGTGCAGGTGCTCGACATTCCCGTCGAGGCCGAGCTTGGCCCCCACATGCTTTATGTGCGCAACCACGACAAGCCAGGCTTCATCGGGAGGCTCGGCCGGACCCTGGGCGATGCCGGGATCAATATCGCCACCTTCCATCTTGGGCGCGCCCGGCCGGGGGGCGAGGCGATCGCGCTCATCCAAGTCGACCAGGCGCTGCCGCCGGCGCTCGTCGAGCAAATTCAGAAGCTTCCGAACATGATCAAGGCGCGCGCCCTGACTTTCTAGAGACGTTGACGTGCCGCCCGTTTTCGTTTGCCCTGATCCGGCAAAGCCATTAGGAACTGGCCCGTAGCGCCGGTTGGGCCAGACCCGCCGAAGGAATGGAGAGCGCATGAACGAGGATGCCACCAGGGCGTTGCTCCCGGCGGGCCTGCGCGATCTGTTGCCCCTAGAGGCCGAGCAGGAAGCGCGCTTGCGCGAGACCCTCCTCGCGACCCTTGCCGCGCGCGGCTACGACCTCGTGAAGCCCCCCTTGATCGAATTCGAGGACAGCCTGTTGTCGGGTGCTGGCGCGGCCATGATGGCCGACACCTTCCGTCTGATGGATCCGGTCTCCCAGCGCATGATGGGCGTTCGCGCCGACATGACGCTTCAGGTGGCGCGGATCGCGACCACGCGTCTCGCCAATGCGCCGCGCCCCTTGCGCTTGAGCTATGCGGGCGACGTATTGCGGGTCAAAGGGAGCCAATTGCGCCCGGAACGCCAATTCGTCCAGGTTGGCGCCGAGCTCATCGGCTCCGCCGCCGTCGAGGCCGATGCGGAAGCCGTGCTGCTCGCCGCGGAAGCGCTCGTCAGGGTGGGGGTGCGCTTGCTCTCCGTCGATCTCAATTCACCGACGCTTGTGCCGGCGCTGTGCCGGGCGCTCGGTTGCGGGCCTGTCGAAACTGCGCGCCTCAGGGCCGCACTCGACCGCAAGGATGCGACCGAGGTGCTCGCCATGCGCGGCGACGCTGCGCGGCTCTGCGGCGAGCTCCTTAACGCGGCCGGCGACGTCGACAGCGCTCTTGAACGGCTTTCGCGACTGACCCTGCCGCCGCCGGCGGCGGGCGAGGCGCAGCGCCTGGTCGAGGTCGCGTCGCTGGTCCGGATCGCTCAGCCGCAGCTGACGCTCACGATCGATCCTGTCGAATATCGCGGCTTCGAGTATCAGACGGGCGTGAGCTTCACTCTTTTTGCCAGGGGTGTGCGCGGCGAGCTTGGGCGGGGCGGCCGCTATCTCGCGGGCAACGGCACCGGCGAGCCGGCGACAGGCTTCACGCTCTTCCTCGATTCGGTCATCCGGGCTGTGCCGGAGCCTGCGCCGGCGCGCAGGCTTTTCCTGCCTCATGGCACGCCGTCCGAAGAAGGCGGGAGGTTGCGCGCCGAAGGCTGGCCAACCTTGTCCGGCCTGGCGCCGGTGGCGGATGTCCATGAAGAAGCGCGCCGGCTCCGGTGCAGTCATGTGCTGAGCGCCGGCCGAATTGTCGAGCTCACCGAGAGCGCAGGAGGATCGCGCTAATGGCCAATGTCGCCGTAGTCGGCGCCCAGTGGGGCGACGAAGGCAAGGGCAAGATCGTGGATTGGCTCAGCGAGCGGGCCGACGTCGTGGTGCGATTCCAGGGCGGTCACAACGCCGGTCATACCCTCGTCGTCGATGGCGTCACTTACAAGCTGAGCCTGCTGCCCTCTGGCGTGGTGCGGGGCAAGCTCTCGGTCATCGGCAATGGCGTCGTCGTCGACCCCTGGGCGCTTGTCGAGGAGATCGACCGCCTGGCCGCGCTCGGCGTCAAGGTGACGCCGGAGACCCTGCGGATCGCCGACAATGTCGTGCTGATCCTGCCGGTGCATCGGGACTTGGACGGATGGCGCGAGGACGCCGACAACGTGATCAAGATCGGCACGACGCGCCGCGGCATTGGCCCGGCTTACGAGGACAAGGTCGGACGCCGCGCCATCCGGCTCTGCGATCTCGCGGATCAGGAGGCCCTAAAGGCGAAGGTACGAACCCTGCTTCACCACCATAATGCGCTCCGCCGCGGCCTCGGGCGCGAGGAGGTGGACGAGGCCGAGGTCGTCGCCTCTCTCCTCGAGATCGCGCCACGGGTTCTTCCCTTCGCCGATCCGGTATGGCGCCGGCTCGACGCGTTGCGGCGCGAGGGCCGGCGCATCCTCTTCGAGGGCGCGCAAGGCATCATGCTCGACGTCGACCACGGAACATATCCTTACGTCACCTCGTCGAACACCGTGGCGGGGGAGGCCGCCGTCGGCTCGGGGGTCGGGCCCGGGGTGGTGCAATACGTGCTGGGGATCACCAAGGCCTATACGACGCGCGTCGGCAGCGGTCCTTTCCCAACCGAGCAGGTCAACGAGGTCGGCGAGCTCCTGGGGAGCCGCGGCAGGGAGTTCGGGGTCGTCACCGGGCGCAAGCGCCGCTGCGGATGGTTCGATGCGGTGCTCGTCCGCCAGGCCGTGCGCGTTGCCGGCATCAACGGCCTCGCGCTTACCAAGCTCGACGTGCTGGATGGCTTCGACGAGATCAAGGTCTGCACCGGCTATCGCCACGGCAACGAGATGCTGGATCGCTTGCCGCCCGATTTCCTCACCCAAGCCGGTATCGAGCCGATCTATGAGAGCCTGGAGGGTTGGCGGGAGAGCACGCGCGGCGCGCGCTCCTGGGCGGACCTGCCGGCAACGGCGATCAAGTACATCCGCCGCATCGAGGAGCTGATCGAGGCGCCGGTGGCTCTGCTGTCGACGAGCCCGGAGCGCGCCGACACCATCCTCGTGCACGATCCCTTCGAGGATTGATGGCGGTCACGCGAGCTCGCGGGTCGCGTGCGGGTCAATCGCATAGGGGTGCATCTCGGCAAGGAAACCGGGCTGTGCGCGCACGCGCTCGATCCAGGCGCGGAAGGCCGGATAGGGTGCGAGATCGAAGCCCGCATCGCCTGCCAGCGCCGCATAGGCGAACACCGCCATGTCGGCGATCGAGTAGCGTCCGGCCGCGAGAAAGTCATGCCTGGCGAGATGGCGCTCGAGCGCTGCCAGGGCGCGAAGCGAGGCGGCGCGCTTGCTCTCGATCTGCTCCGCCGAGCGCCGGGTGAGCTTTCCGGTCAGCGTCCAATAGCGCAGGCTGCCGATCTGTGGCTCGACATAGCTCTGCTCGAAGAAAAGCCACTGCATCACCCGGGCGCGGGCGAGGCGCTCATCGGGAAGATAGGACGTTCCTTCGGCGAGATAGCACAGGATTGCGTTCGACTCGGCGATGAAGCGTCCCGGCTCGACTTCGAGGACAGGCACCGCACCGGCGGGGTTTTTCATGAGGAACTCCTCCGTATGCGATTCCCCTTCGAAGATCGAGACGAGCTTGCGCTCATAGGGAAGGCCCAGATGGTTAAGCAGCAGGCGCACCTTCCAGGCGTTTTGCGAAGGCAGGTAGTCGTAAAGCCGCAGCATCGCCGTCTCCTTGGTTGACGGCGCAGAACTTACGAGCCTTGCGACGGCCTAGCTATCCGAAGCTTGCGAGGAAATTCCCGTCAGGTGCCGAGCTTCTGCTCGATCGCGAGATTCCGCATCGCCTTTTGCAGCTTCTCGAAGGCGCGCACCTCGATCTGACGGACGCGTTCGCGCGAGATTCCGTATTCCTGGCTCAGGTCCTCGAGTGTCGTGGGATCCTCCTGCAGCCGGCGCTCGACGAGGATGCGCCGCTCGCGCGGGTTCAGCGACTTCAGGGCTGTTTCGAGCAGGCGCCGGCGACCCGAAAGCTCCTCGTCCTCGGCGAGCCTCACCTCCTGGTTGGACTCCTCGTCCACCAGCCAGTCCTGCCATTCCCCGTCGCCGTCCTCCCGCAGAGGAGCATTGAGCGAATGATCGGGGCTTGCCAGGCGGCGGTTCATCTGCACCACGTCGCTTTCGGACACTGCGAGCTCGGTCGCGATCTTCTTGACGTTTTCCGGGGAGAGATCGCCTTCCTCGATCGCCTGCAGCTGACCCTTGAGCTTGCGCAGGTTGAAGAACAGCTTCTTCTGTGCCGCGGTGGTTCCCATCTTCACCAGCGACCACGAATGCAGGATGTATTCCTGGATTGCCGCCCGGATCCACCACATAGCATAAGTGGCAAGGCGGAAGCCGCGATCGGGCTCGAAGCGTTTCACCGCCTGCATCAGGCCGACATTGCCTTCCGAGATCAATTCCGCGAGGGGAAGGCCGTAGCCGCGATACCCCATCGCGATCTTGGCAACGAGACGCAAATGGCTGGTCACCAGCCGATGGGCTGCATCGACGTCATCATGCTCGCGCCAGCGCTTGGCGAGCATGTACTCCTCGTCGGGATCCAACATCGGGAAGCGGCGAATCTCCTGGAGATAACGGCTGAGATTCCCTTCCGGGCGCAACGTGCCGATGCTTGGTAATGTGGTTGCCATGCTGGCCTTTCCTTCTCTGCCGATCTTCCCGCTTTCGTGTCGTCTGGCTTGCCGCGAGCCTATACAACATGGGCTCGTGCGAAATGTTCCGCTGGCATTTGTCGTGAAGTCCTGGTCGGGAATCGTGCCGAAATCATCCTACCACACCCTCGCGACATTTGGTTAAAGTCTTTCCAGTGAGTTTTTTAGTCTATTGATATCTCTTGGAAAATCTTTCTCAAAATGTAATCGCTCGCCCGTCGTGGGATGGGTGAACCCCAAGCGATAGGCATCAAGCGCCTGTCGGCCGAGTGCGGCGAGCGCCTCCTGGGCCTCGGCCGGTAGGGCTGATCTGCGCGCCGCCTTGGCCCGACCGTAGACCGGATCGCCCATCAAAGGATTCCCTCTCGCGGCGAGGTGCACTCGAATCTGATGGGTTCGCCCCGTCGCCAGGCGGCATTCGAGCAGACTGGCGACCGTGCCGTATTCCTCGATGACGCGATAGCGTGTCAGCGCTGCCTTGCCGCCTCTGCCGACGACCGCCATCCTCTGACGATGATACGGATCACGGCCAATATTCCCTTCAATGACGCCATCACGGGGCCGCGGCACGCCCCAGACGATCGCGCGATAGGCGCGCTCGACTTGGCGTTGCGTAAACTGCGCCATGAGTCCCGCATGCGCCACATCGGTCTTGGCGACCACCATCAGACCACTCGTATCCTTGTCGAGACGATGCACAATACCGGGGCGGCGGATGCCGCCGATGCCTGACAGGCTCGTGCCGCAATGGGCGATCAGCGCATTCACGAGCGTCCGATCGGCGTTCCCTGGCGCCGGATGCACGACGAGCCCGGCAGGTTTATCAATCACGACCAGCTGTTCGTCCTCGTAGATGATGATGAGGGGGATGGCTTGAGCTTGCGGGCGAGCTTCTTGAGTCTCGGGGACGAGTATGGCGAAAGTTTGACCGAGCCTGACCTTGCTCGCCGGGTCTGTGACCGCCGTCGCACCCGCCCGTACGTGACCCTCCTCGATCAGGCGCTTGATACGCGAGCGCGACAGCGCCGGGACAGCCCGGGCCAGGACGGAGTCAACCCTTCGGCCCGCATCCTCGGTTCCCGCCGTGACTTGGTATTTGACCTCGCCTGCCATCGCCGCTATCCATGCCTGCGCCGCCAAGCCCAGAGACTGGACCGGATTCATGCGCGCGCTCAAGGCCTTGGTCATCGCCATGGGGATCCTCATCCTGGCCGGGATGGGGCTTGTCGGCTATGCGATCGTGAAGCGCGCGGCAATGCCGGAGCGCCGGCCCTCGGCCGATCGCGCGCCTGCGGCATCATTGCCGCCGATAGCGGGAAAAGCCTATGGTCCGGCGGAGATTCCGCTGCCGAGCGGCGCGCGCATCCTGCGAAGCGAGGCGAGCGGCGGCCGCCTTGTGGTCACGCTTGAACTGGCTGGCGGCGGCGAGCGCGTCCTGGTCGTCGACCTTGCCACCGGCGCTGTCACCGGAACGATTGATCTGAAGCCCCAGCCATAGGCGACTCTGCCATGCGCTGGTGGCGACGCCGCGATCTCTCCGGCCGACTTTCGCGGGCAGAAGGGCGGTGCTAGGGTGTCGGCCGGCAAGGAGAGGCCGGAGCGATGAATTTTGCTAGCGACAATGTAACCGGTGCGGCACCCGAAATTCTCGCCGCAATCGCCGCGGCGAATGACGGGGCTGCGATGCCTTATGGCAACGACGCTGTCACTCAGCGCGTCGAGGCGGCGCTGAAGGCGCTGTTCGAGCGAGACCTCGCGGCTTTTCCCGTCGCCACGGGAAGTGCCGCGAACGCGCTCGCGCTGGCGACGATGTGCCCGCCCTATGGGGCCGTCTATTGCCACCCCGATTCCCACATCAATGTGGACGAATGCGGCGCGCCCGAGCTTTTCACGGGCGGCGCCAAGCTGGTGCCCATTGTCGGTGACGCCGGAAAGATCGCCGCGGCGGATTTCGAGGCGGCGCTCGCGCGCTCGGGGAAGGGCGTGGTGCATCATGTGCAGCCCGCGGCGATCAGCCTCACCAATGCCAGCGAGATGGGTACCGTCTATACGCCCGAGGAGGTGCGGGCCATCGCCGATATCGCCCATGGACAGGGGCTGCGTGTGCACATGGACGGCGCCCGCTTCGCCAATGCCGTGGCGGCGCTCGGCTGCGCTCCGGCCGATCTCGCTTGGCGGGCCGGCGTCGATGTCCTCTCCTTCGGCGCCACGAAGAACGGCGCCCTTGCGGCGGAGGCCGTGGTGTTCTTCGATGCGGCTCTGGCGGAGAGCTTCGGCTATCGCCGCAAGCGCGGCGGGCATCTGTTCTCCAAGATGCGCTTCGTCTCGGCCCAGCTCGAGGCCTATCTCAAGGATGGGCTTTGGCTGAAGCACGCCAGCCACGCCAACGAGATGGCCCGGCGACTGGCCGAGGGCCTGCGGCGCATTCCCGGTGTCGAGCAGCTCTATCCAGTCGAGGCGAACGAGGTCTTCGCCCGTATCCCCGACCGCGCGATCAAGGGCGCCTTCGCCGACGGCTATGTCTTCTACCGCTGGTCGGGGGAAGCGGACGAGACTTGCCGCTTGGTTTGCGCCTTCAATACCGACCCCCGGGATGTGGACGGATTGCTGCAATCCATTTCCCGCCACGTTGCGGCCGGCGCGCCCTCGCGCAAGCGCGCCTGAGCTGATTGCCGTCCCGATGGGGCGGCGTGCCAGGAGCCCGCGCGGGTTGCAACGGCCGATGGAGCGGTGTATCAAAGCCGCTCGCGCCGGGTCCCCTTCGTCTAGAGGCCCAGGACGGAGCCCTCTCACGGCTCAAACAGGGGTTCGAATCCCCTAGGGGACGCCAATCTTCCTATGTTGCTGGTAACGAAACCAGATTCGGCTCATCGCCAATCGTCGCGCCGGCCGTAGCGCTCGGCAGGTGCGTCGGGATATTTGCGCGTCGCGGCAGCGGCGGCGAATTGGCCCGGCGTGATGCCGTAAGCGCCCTTGAAACGCTTGTGAAGATGGCTCTGGTCGGCGAAGCCAAGCGCGGCCGCGACGGCGGCGGGCGCCTCGCCTTGGACCAGCATGTCGCGCGCAGCGGCGAGGCGTCGCTGCATCCGATAGGCGTGGGGCGGCAGGCCGTAGCGGCGGCGAAACGCACGCCAGAGGTGAAACCGGCTCATCCCCGCAAGCCGCGCCAGCGTGTCGGCGGCGATATCTTCGCCGAGAGGCGCATCGTGGAGGAAGTCGCGCACGCGGCGCAAGGCGATCTCGCCTGGTGCAGCAGCCCCCTGCGTGATGGCGCCCCTATCCGCGTGGCGCGCGGCGAAGCATAGGATGGCTGCGTCGAGGAGCGCATCGCAGTCGAGCCGGGGCGCTCCTTCGGCGAGCGCGCGGTGGAGCGCGCTGACGTGCGCCGCGAGCTCCCGGTCCTCGATCACCGGCGTGCGCGCATAGGGCAAGGCCGCTGCACGCTCTTCGCGAGCCGCTTGGATGACGCGGCGAACCAGCTCCGGGCTGATATAGAGCATGCGATAGGTGAAGCCCTGGGCATCCGCAGCATGGCCGTCATGGGGCTCATCGGGATTGAAGGCCATCACCATCCCCGCCAGGCTGGCGCGCGCGGCGCCGCGGCAGTTGAAGGCCTGCACGCCCGCCTCGGTGACGCCGATCGCATAGGCCTGATGACTATGGCGCTCATAGGCGTGGCCGGCGAAATGGGCGCGCAACAGCTCGATCTCCGGGGCCTGGTGCGGCACCGCATATTCGGCCCAGTCCCCGACGCTTGTTGATGGGTAGGACGCGGTCACGTGCGGCCTCGGCAGAAGGCGTGAGCAACGCGATACAATACCAGAGCCGCTGCGTCTCCTACATAGGTTAGCCCATGCATAGTTTGGAGGGTGGAGCCCATGACCAGCCTGTCCGAGCCAACGATCGGGACTCACTCCAGCGCCAAGACGAGGCCACCCATTCGCTTCGACACAAAGATCGCCATCGTCCTGCGCGACGATCTCGCTTCGTGGCAGAAGCTCAACGTCGCCGCCTTCTTGGCGAGCGGCATCGCGGGTGGCGATCCGGATGTGATCGGCCAGCCTTACGACGATGCCAGCGGCAATGGCTACCTCGCCATGTTCCGCCAGCCGGTGCTTGTCTTCGCCGGCAGCGGCGAGGCGATCCGCGCCGCCTATGACCGCGCCATGGCGCGCGGCCTTCGCCTCGCGATCTTCACCGAGGCCCTCTTTGCGACCGGCAATGACGGCGACAACCGGGCGGCGGTGCGCGCCTGCCCGCGCGAGGCATTGGTCCTCGTCGGCTTCGCCTTCCGCGCGGAGCGAAAGGCGGCGGACAAGGTGCTCAAAGGCCTTGCTCTGCACCGATGAGCCGTGTGGGACAGTCCCGTCCTCCTATACCCTAAGCCGGCCAAGCACAAATACCGCTCGTCACGGGGGCCGGGTCGCAGCGGTAGCGGAGACGGGCCCGGCGTCGCTATGATGGCGCCATGCTGCTCGAGAACCTCACCCGCATCGTCTCGATCATCTGGAACAATGGCGGCCGCTTCTGGTCGCTCATCTATTATCTCGCCTCGGCGGGCATCCTGCACAAATACCAGGTGGCGCGCTTCATCGAGCACGCTTATCCGGTCGGTGGGCGGCATGTCGTCTATATCCTTTTCACGATGTCGCCGGTTTGGGCGCTCCTGCCCATCACCATCCTGATCGGCGTCGCCTTCTATCGCGAGATCCTGTCCCTCGAGCGACGCTTGGCGCCTCGTCTCGTCCTCAGCCTCACGCCTAGGGAAAAATGCCTCGTCGTCGTTTCTCAGGCGCCCGAAGGCGGGTCTGGTCGGGCCAAGATCCTGCGTCTTCAGGTGCGCAACATCTCCTCGATTCCCGTCAAGGACTGCCGGGCCTATCTCCTCGACGTGCAGAAGGATGCGGCGGGCCCCACGACCCCGCCTCTCGATTACGGCGATTCCCTCGAGCTGCAATGGTCGACCCGCGAAGGCGAGGGGCCGATCGATCTCCCTGGCCACGTGCCCCAATATGTTAACCTGCTCTGTGCCGCCGAGGGCGAGAGCAAGCTGCGCCTGCTGCGCGACAAGGTGCCGTCGCGCTACCGCGACCTCTTTGCCGCACCCGGCGTCTATTGCCTGAGCATCGCCGTTTCTGGCGACGGCGTCGCGACGGCGGTGATCGATTGCGTGATTGTCTGGCCCGGCACGTGGGACGGGCTGGAGCTCGCGGAACCAACGACCGCAGCGCCGATGCCGGCGCCCTCGGCGCGGCGCGCCAGGGCCACCGCCTGAGCAACTGAGACGCACCGGCAGATCAAGATCGCCTTGGCCGGATCGCCTCGCAATAGCTGCGCTGCAGCCCGCTATTTCGCGATCAGGCCGGCATCCCGCGCCACCTCGCTATAGGGAAAGACGATCTTGGGATCGGGGAGGATGGCGCCTTTCTTCTTTCCCGCATAGTCGAGCCGCGAGAGCATGTCGCGAATGAGGTTGAGGCGCGCTTGGCGCTTGTCGTCGGCGCGGACCACGTGCCAAGGCGCCGCCACGGTATGGGTGCGCGCAAACATCTCGTCGCGCGCGCGGCTGTAGTCCTTCCAGCGCTTGACCGCGACGGCATCGATCGGGCTCGACTTCCATTGGGTGAGCAGGTCCTTGCCGCGCGCTTTGAGTCGCCGCTTCTGCTCGGGCTTGGAGATGTCGAGATAGTATTTGAGAAGCTTGATGCCGGCCCGGACCAGGAGCTCCTCGAAGACGGGGGCGTCGGCAAGAAAGGCCTCAGCCTCCGCCTCGCTGCAGAAGCCCATCACGCGTTCGACGCCGGCCCGGTTGTACCAGCTCCTGTTGAACAGCACCATTTCCTGAGCGGCCGGGAGGTGTGCCGTATAGCGCTGGAAGTACCAGAGGGTGGCCTCGCGGTCCGAAGGCTTCGGCAGGGCCACGACTCGCACCTCCCGTGGGGAGAGGTGCTCGATGATGCGCTTGATGGTGCCGTCCTTGCCGGCGGCGTCGCGACCCTCGAACAGCACGATGATGCGGTCGTTGCAGCGGATAATATGATTCTGAAGCTTCACGAGCTCGATTTGCAGCTCGTAGAGCGCGCGCTCGTACGCCGTCTTGCTCGGCTTCGGTTCCCTCTCGCCGTTCGCGTCCTGCACGCGCCCGTCCTTGTGCCTATGCTTGCCCTTGGACATCGGTCCCGTCCTCGTCTGCGACTGTCCAACCCAGCTAAATATCAGAAAATCCATAATTTTGCTCGCGCGGACCGCGCGTCCGCCGGGCGGCCGGGCAGCGCCGATCTTCACGAAGAATCAAGGAGTTTGGGCGATCTTGCGGTCGTGGCCAATGACGGGTCCCGTGGATCGATAATGAAAATCCTCGCCTTCCTTGCCGCCGCCGCGGGGATTCTCGCGTTCCTTTACGTCAAGGCGCATGGGATTGATGCCGACAAGAACGCGGCGATCGTGGCGCATCTGCTTGAGCTCAAGCAGCTCGAGGCGACGCTCAATCAGGACATTTTGCGCGGCCGTTACGACCGCCTCCAGGACTATGACGATCTCAATACCACCGTGGCGCGCGAGCATACGCTGCTCGGCGAGCTCCGCTTCGGCGACGATCGCGTCGACCGCATGTGGGGCGGCAAGCTCAAGCTCCGGCTCAACGACTACGCCAAGCTTCACAAGGCGCGGACGGAGCTCGTCTGGACTTTCGAGGGCTGGAACAGCGTCCTCCGGCAACTCGTCGACCGGCTACCAGAGCTCGCCTCCATCGTCGAAAGACGGCTGCGGCAATCGGGCGCCGACGCCGACATGCTGGAGCTCGTCCACATCATCCAGGATGGCGTGCTCCTCTACATCGCTCGCGGCGGAACCTCGGCGCGCGACGAGCTCGACGGCTGGATCTCGATGCTCGAGCTCAACCTGGTCGGCACGCCCGCGGCGAATCTTCCGGACATGCGCAGCTTTCTCGAAGGGACGCACGCCCTGATCACCTACAAGACCGGGATCGAGGATCTGCTAAGCCGGCTCTTCGCTCTCGATGCGGGCCGCGCCATCGACGATCTCCATCTCGCTTACGTCTCGGCTTACCAGGCGGAGCAGAGGACCGCCGAGACCTATCGTCGATTGATGTTCCTCTTCGGCGGGGTCATGCTCTGCTATATTGGGTACATCCTCACGCGCCTGCGCCGCAGCGTCTCTGCGCACGATCTGGCCAATCGCCGCCTGCAAGCGCAGGCCTTGGAACTCGAAGCCTCGAATCGCGGGCTCGAGCGGGAGATCGAGGAGCGTCAGCGCGTAGAGGTCAATCTGATGCGCGCCAAGGAGGCGGCGGAATACGCCAACCGCGCCAAATCCGATTTCCTCGCCAATATGAGCCACGAGTTGAGGACGCCGCTCAACGCCATCATTGGTTTCTCGGAGATCATGCGCGAGCAGATGTTCGGCGCGCTCGGTCACGACAATTACGTGGAATATATGGATCATATCCATGAGAGCGGCACGCATCTCCTGGCGGTGATCAACGATATCCTCGATCTTTCGAAGATCGAGGCAGGCCGCTTCACGATCTCCGACGAGGAGGTGGATGTCGCCGAGGTGATACGCAGCAGCGCCAATATCCTGGAAGAGAAGGCGCGCTCGGCCGGACTCGCGCTTTCGGTCGAGCTGCCGGCCGATCTTCCGATCCTGCGTGGCGATTCGCGCGCCTTGCGGCAGGTCCTGTTCAACCTCATCTCCAACGCCGTCAAATTCACCCAGCCCGGCGGGCGCATTGTCGTACGGGCCGGCCTCGAGCCCTCCGGCGAGCTCGCGGTCGCGGTGACGGATACCGGGATCGGCATCGCCGGAGGTGATCTTGAGCGGGTAATGGAGCCCTTCGGACAGGTCGAGACGTCGCTGACCCGCCGTCATCAGGGCACCGGCTTGGGATTGCCGCTCGCGAAGAAGCTGGTCGACGCCCATGACGGCGCGTTGACGGTCGAGAGCAAGCTCGGCGTCGGCACCACCGTCATTGCCCGCTTCCCGGCAGAGCGGGTTATCGGGCGGCGCGCCACTGTCGCCGCCTGAAGGCCGATCACGCGATTTCGCTGTCGATTACTTCGCAGGAGATGCGCAATCACGATTTGTGTTGCAGGGCGACTGCAACGAGACGGTGGATTTCGGCAATCACCTGATCCTTGTTGCCGGCCGGCGCACCTAGCAATCCAGGTGTCCAATGATCATCGCGCAGCTTTGCACAATCGGCGAGCGCCGCTTCTTTATTACCAAGTCGAGCGTGACAGTCCGCTCGAAATAGATGTCCGAACGCGTCCTCGAATCCCGCAGGGTCCATTGCTTCTGCCCGATCGAAATCGTCTATTGCCTTTCGGTATTCACCCATGCTGCGGAGCAAATTACCACGGGCTCTGTATGAGGTTTTGTGAGGCTCGAGGCTGAGAGACTTATTGAGATCTGCGAGGGCATGATCCTTTCGTCCGAGACGATTCAGCACCTGATGCCTGGTGAAATATCCGGTAGGGTCGGTGGGGTTCGCTCGAATGTGCGCGTTACAAATGTCAAGGCAGCGCCGCGGGTCGCTATGCATTATTTGGTGTATTCGCTGCATGCCTTCCATGTCTATGTCGACATGTCGCATCTTTTTGCCCATGGCTATTCCGATTGGATTTGGAACCGAGGTATCAAGACGGTTACCTCCGCATTCTTCCGACACCTGACCTAACAAGCACTGTCGGTACGTTTTACCCATATTGCGATAATCACCTTGACCAAGGGTACCCTTTTTCTCAAGTTCATCACAGAACTCGTAGGCATGATCCCATTCTTCCACGCACTTTCGCCGTCGGGGGTAAGGATTTACAGGTAGCGCCTGGCGCGGGACATCGTGAGGAATGGTTGGCGTCAAGGGAAAAGGGCTGATCTCATTGGGAAATGGAATCGGCCGAATAATTTCCATCGGCTCGACAATGGTTGCCTGCGCCTCGATAACCGATCCGGGCGTCGTATCTGCCCCTGCATCAAAGTCATAATCCTCGGTCGTCCATTGTCCGCCTCCTGGATACCCCCTGGGCACACGCGGCTGGGTAGGGTTGTACTTGGCGAGAGGGTCGCCATCAGCCATGCGGCGTGCTGCTGAGATATCGGGAAGCGCAGGCAGACGAACGTGGAGAAGTGCAGTTGCGGCGCGTCCCGGTTCGCCAGACGAAATGGCATCAGCCACGACCTGAAGCGCTGACATTCGGCTCCCAAGATCAACGGGCATTCCGTAGCCGATGCTCAGTAGCCGCTCAAGTTCGGCCCGCGGGCGTGGTCGCCACCGAGACCGTCCTACGGCATTATCGTCACGTTCCAGCAAGGGTGTGCCTAACCCCAAAAACGCCCCGCTCTCATTGACGTAGGGATTCAGGCCGTCTCCCGCCGAGTCGGCAAGCCGGCAAGTCGTTACAAATCTGGTGCCCATCTTTCATGTACACAATCTTAAATTGTAGAGTAAGAACATAACAAGAACATGATTTCACGTCAAATCAATCGTTATAAATGCCGTGAGAGCGGAGTAGCGATCTGCTCATGAGGATTGAGAGTCATCCTCATGAATTCGCGATCTTCTACCTCAGCAATGATGCGAAGCGCCGACGTGAGAGATCGTGCCGGCAAGCTCGCGCAGCTCCTGTGTCGGCTATGAGCTTTGCGTTGGCGTGTGCATGGAGGGAGGAGTCTCTGCTGTGGCAAATTCAGCGCGGATCACTTCGCTGTGCTGCCCGATCGCCGGGACGGGCCGCAGGGCAGCAGTCCGGCCCTCGCGGCGCACCGGCGGCGCTATGACCTCCACATCGCCGGCGGGTGTCGAAACCTTGCTGCGGCGAAGCTGGGGATGGCGGCTCGCCGATTCGACGGAATTGAGCGAGCCAAAGGCGATTCCATAACGGCGGAGCCGTGCCACGAGCTCGTCGCGGTCCAAGCCGGTGAATGCGGCCGCGATCAGCGCGTCGAGTGCCGCGCGATTGGCGACGCGGCGGGGGATGTCCGCGTAGAGAGAATGCTCTGCGAGCTCGGGCTGCGTAAGCACGCCTTCGCAGAAGGCGCGCCATTCGCGCTCGTTCTGAATGGAAATGACGATCGGCTCACCCTGCGTGGGATAGGCGCCGTAAGGAGCGATCGACGGATGGTTCATGCCGACTCGCGCTGGCGCTGTGCCGCTATGGAGGTACTGAAGAAGTGGCACCGACATCCAGTCGGCCATGACGTCGAAGAGGGACAGCGCAACACCACTGCCGCGCCCGGTTCGCTCGCGCTCGTAGAGCGCCTCGAGGATGGCCGAATAGGCGGCAAGCCCCGTCGCGATGTCGCAGACCGAGACGCCGACCCTGCCGGGCCCTTCCGGTCCGCCGGTGACCGAGGCTAGGCCGCTTTCCGCCTGCACCAGGAGGTCATACGCCTTCATGTCGCGATAGGGCCCGTCCTCGCCATAGCCTGAAATATCGCAAGTGACGAGGCGGGGATAGTGCGCGCGCAGCGACTCGGCACCGAAGCCGGCCCGCGCAGCGGCACCCGGAGCGAGGTTCTGAATGAAAACATCGGCCTTGGCGAGAATGCGATGGAGCAAGGCGGCGTCGTCCGCCGCCTTGATGTCGAGGACGATCGATTCCTTGCCGCGATTGAGCCAGACGAAATAGGTCGCGAGCCCTTTCACGTATTTGTCGTAGCGTCGCGCGAAATCGCCTTCCGGTCGCTCGATCTTGATGACTCGCGCCCCGGCATCGGCGAATTTCGCGGTGCAGTAGGGCGCCGCGACGGCCTGCTCCAGCGCGACGACGAGGATGTTGTCGAGGGGCTCGGGCATCGGTGGGAGGCTTATCTGCCCATCGGCGATCAGTAGGGATTTCCCTTCTTGTCGGTGAAGCTGCCGCTTTCGGATAGGACGAGATCGATATCCGGATAATGACAGGTGTCGCTCTTCGAGCGGGTGCCGACTTCCAGATAGCGCGCCGGCCGGTCCGACCGGTTCACGAGGTGGTGGCCGTCCGATTGGCCGGCGGGAAAGCCCGCAGCGAAGCCCGCTGTGAGGCGTTGCGCGCCGGCATCGGTGATTAGGGTAACCTCGCCTTCGAGGACATAGATGAATTCGTCCTCGCCGGTGTGCCAATGGCGCTGCGACGACCAGCAGCCCGGCGGCAAGTCGACGAGGTTGACGCCGAATTGGCTCAAGCCCGCGGCGTCGCCGAGGGCGCGCTTCCGCCGCGCGGCGACAGCGGCGCGGAACGGCTCCGGATAGCTCGAGTCGGTGCGTATCGGCAGCTGCTCGGGATCGATCGCAGGGGACTTCACGCGCTTGGACATAGCCAATCCCTCTTCGTCTGCACCGCCCCCGCTGAGCCCGAACCTCAACGCTCGCTGGCGACCTCGGTCGTCTTGGTGCGGCGGCTGCGTCCGGCGAGGAGGACGAGACTGATCAGCGAAAGGGAGAGAAGGATAAGCGAAAGCGCCGAGGCCTTGTAGTAAAACCCGCGCTCCACGTCGCCGATGACGACGATCGGCACGGTGGCGAAGCCCGGCGGGTAGACCATCAGGGTGGCGCCGAGCTCGCCCAAGGATAGGGCGAAAGCAAGCGCCAAGCTCGCGCGAATCGCCGGCTCCAACAGCGGGATGACGACCCGGCGCAACACCATCGCGGGACGCGCGCCGAGGCTTGCCGCCGCCTCTCGATAAACCGGGATTTCCTGCTTCAGCGCGGCGGCATTGATCCGATAGCAGAACGGCAGGACAAGGGCCACTTGAACAAGAACGACGATGGCCCACGAGCTCGAGATATCGAGAGGGGGCGCATGGTAGGCGAGCAGCACCGCAAGCCCGACGACGACGCTCGGCACCGAATTCGGCACCATGACGAGAGCGTCGAGCAGCCCGCCGAGCCGGCGTCCTTCGAGGTGGCTGAGCGAAAGCGCGATCCACACGCCGAAGACGGTTCCGAGTCCGGCGACGATGGCGGCGATCTCGAAGCTGGTCGTCAAGGCGCTCCAATCGCTGTCGTCGAGCTGGGTGAACCAGCGCAGCGTGAAGCTCGAGGGGAAGATCGTCGCGAGCCAGTCGGCCGATACGCTCGATAGCGCCACGATGATGACAGGCACGGCGAAGAACCAGAAGACGACGCCGCCGGTCAGGAAGCGGAGCGCGTTGAGCAGGGGCTTGCGCGGTCTAGGCACGGGCGTGGCTCCGGGTCGCCGAGCGCGTGACCCGGCGATACAGCATGAAGACGCTGAGCGACGCCGCCAGCATCACCACCGCTTGGGCCGAGGCCGCCTGCAGGTCGAGATCGATGGTCGCCGCGCTGTAGATCGAGATGGGGAGCGTGATGAGCTTGGCGCTGCCCAGGACGAGAAGGATGCCGAACTCGTTCATGGTGAGGAGGAAGCAGAGAATGCTACCGGCCACGATGCCGGGAAGCGCCATGGGCAGAACAACGCGGCGTGCGACCATCAGCGGCCCGGCGCCGAGGCTGCGCGCCGCCTCCACAACCCGCTCGTCGATCAGCGTGAGCGCCGTCAGGGTCGGCCGCACCACGAAGGGGGTGTAGTAGATGACCTGGGCGAGAAGGACGCCGCCGAAGCCGAAGAGGAAATCGATGGGCGGATGATCGAGGGCGAAGCTGCGCTCGAGCAGGATATTCACCGAGCCCTGGGCGCCATAGAGAAAGATCAGGGTGAACGCGATGAGGAAGGACGGGAAGGCGACGAACAGCTCCATGAAGCGCACGAGCGTTCGCGAGCCGCGGAACGGCAGATAAAAGAGGAGGGCGGCCAGCACGACGCCGACGACGGTTGCAATGCTGGCGCTCGCGATCAGGATCTTCGCTGTGGTCCCGATTACGTTCCAGCTCTCGGGATTGGAGAAGAACTGGCTGTACGAGAGGAGAGAGAGGCCCTTCTTGTCGTGAAAGCTCAGCCAGATCAGGCCGCCGAGCGGGTAAAGTATGAGCGGTGCAAAGACGAGCGCCAGCAGGACGGCGAGGTTGCCTGTGCGGAAGACGCGCCCCTGCCTAATCATGAACGACGACGCAATCTTCAGGGGAGAAGGAGAGCGTAATATCCTCGCCCGCCGCAGGGGGCGTGCCGCGCCGGGCAGCCTCGACGAGGATCGGCTCGCTCGTGTGGGGAATTTGCACGGTGATCAGGATGATCGAGCCGCGCCATTCGCTGCGCACCACGCGGCCGACCAGGCGACCGGGACCCAGATCGTCGAGGCGCAAGCTCTCCGGACGGATGCAGACGGCACCTCCGTCCGTTGCGGCGCCAAGCTGGCCGGCGGCTGGCAGGGCCCGGGCAATCGCCGCAGGCGGCAAGAAATTCGCCAGGCCGAGATAGTTGGCGACGAAGCGATCGCGCGGCCGATCATAGAGCTCCTGCGGCGTTCCGGCTTGAGCGACCTTGCCCTCGCGCAGGAGCAGCACCCGGTCCGAGAGCGTGAGGGCGTCCTCGCGATCATGGGTAACGTAGATCACGGTAAGCTCCGGCATCGCCTCGTGCAGCGTCTTGAGCTCGGCCCGCACGGCGGCGCGCAAATTCGCATCGAGCGCGCTGAGGGGCTCGTCGAGAAGCAGCACGTCCGGTTTGATCACCAGGGCGCGCGCAAGCGCGATCCGCTGCTGCATGCCGCCCGAGAGCTGCGCCGGGCGATAGCCGGAGAATTCCTCCATGCGCACGATGCGCAGTGCCGACGCAACACCCTCGCGGATCGCGTGCTCGGCGACGCGGCGCGCGCGCAGCCCGAAGGCGACGTTCTCGAACACCGTCATGTGCGGAAACAGCGCATAGTTCTGGTAAAGCAGCCCGACATTGCGCTGATGGGGCGGCGTATCTGTGACGTTCCGGCCGGCAATCCAGACGCTGCCAGCGCGTGCCGGCACGAAACCCGCGACGTAACGAAGGAGCGTCGTCTTTCCGCACCCGCTATTGCCAAGCACGGTGATGAAGTCGCCCCGGCGCACCTCGACCGAAAGATCGTCGAGCACGAGCCGTCCGCCCAGCTCGACGGTCAGGCCCTGAACCCGAACCCCCGCTTCAGCGAACGGCTTCGCGGGATCCGTCGCCTCGCGCCGTCGCGGCGCGGCGGGTTTGGAGGGGTTGGGAAAGCTCGAAGTCTCCACTGCGGCTTCAATCATGAACGACCTGCTTCGCGCCCATCGCCGTCTGAGCGGGAGATGAGCGAAACTATCACGGAGGGTCATGGGCGTCGACACGCCCAGGAGCGCGTCCCTGGCTTCGCTGTGATGTTCGCGGGCGCCGAGCGCGTCATCCGGCCACCCTTGCAAACGATGTCGCGCCCGGCGTTGCCCGTTCTCAGCCGTTCGGCTTCACCACTTCGATCGGCTTGTTAGAGGCGCCGATCACTTCGCTGCGCCAGCGCTCTTGCCACGCCTTCTGCTTCTCGAGGACATGATTCCAATCGACCTCGACGACCTTGACGTCCTTGACCGCGGCCAGGATCGCCTTCGCATTGGCGCCGGTGGGCTGCACGTCATCGCGGGCGGGCAGTCCGAAGACGTCGGTCACCTTGGCCTGCACCTCCTTCGAGAGAAGATAATCGATCAGCGCCTTGCCGCCCGCCGGGTTCGGCCCGCCTTTGACGAGCGCGATGGCGTAAGGCAGCGAGAAGGTGACCGGCTGCTGGCCGGGGGCTGGACGGAGGAAGGTGGGCTCGATGGCAAGGCCGCCATGGACCTTGTCGTCCATATCCATCTGGATGTCGCCGTTCGCCACCTTGATCTCGCCGCGCCCCACGAGGGTGTCGAGGTACCCGGTGCCCTTGGTGTGAAACTTCACGTCCTGCTCGAGCTTGGCGAGATAGGCAAAGGCCTTGTCCTCGCCCCACAGCTTCTCGAGCAGGATGACCACGGCCATGCCGTCGCCGGCGGTGATGGGGTTGGAGTAGGAGACCTGCCCCTTATATTCGGGCTTGAGCAGGTCTTCGAAGGTTTCCGGCGCCTTGGCCAGCTTCGGGTTGTAGATGAAGGAGGCGTAATCGTCGACGAAAGTCGCCCAATACCCATTGGGGTCCTTGCGGCTTGCCGGAATGGCGGAATCCGCGCTCGATTTATAGCTCTCCAGCAGGCCGTCCTTGACTGCGGTCTGGACGAAGGGCGGGAGCGTCACAAGCACGTCCGCCTTCGGCGAATCCTTCTCCGTTTGCAGCCGATTGACAACGGCGCCGCTTCCCGAGGTGACGATGTTGACCCGCGATCCCGTCTTCTTCTCGAAATTGACGAGAATGGCCTTGTAAAAGTCCTCGAGGCCGTCCGCCGTATAGAGCACGACCGCCGAAGCGGCATGCGCCGGTCCCGCGCCTCCCGCAATCGCCAGCCAAGCGGCGGCAACCCCGGTCAGCAACGCCTTGCCGATTGTCTTCCGTTTGCTGAATTGGCTCATGAGAACACCTCGCCTGTCCCGATTCCGATGTCGTTCTTGCTTCGCGATTGCGGTGGGAGACCCTGAATTCGCCCTCCTTTCTCCCGCGCGATCAATACTATCTGCTATCTGCATGCGCGAGCCAGCATAAAACAAATCGATAAAAGCTATATTACAGATAAGTTACGCCAATGTTTCACTCGGCAGCCTATCCGCCGCATCGCCGGTCCGGCGCGCGCGGAACGCCTTGCTGTGGCGCGGTTTGCCCGATCCTCGGCGGGCAGTGCTAGACTGACAGGATGGCGAAGCTGACCTTGCGCATCGATTTCGGCGACGAGCAGGCCATTGGCCCCGGCAAGGTGCGCCTTCTCGAGCTGATCCGGGAATTGGGCTCGATTTCCGCGGCGGGGCGCGCGATGGGCATGTCCTATCGCCGGGCCTGGCTGCTCGCCGATAGCTTGAACAGATGCTTTCGCGAACCGGTCGTCTTCACCAAGCTTGGCGGCCGGTCAGGCGGCGGTGCGGCATTGACCGGCCTGGGCGAGGATCTCGTGGAAAGCTACCGCACGATGGAAGCGGCGGCGGCGGCGGCCGCGAGCGCGCAGCTCCGCATCCTGCAGAGAAAGCTGATCACGAGTCTTGCGCGCTCCCGCACGCGCGCCAAGCGCGCGCCACGCTCCGTCAGATCTCGCTAAGCTCGTCGCCACGATGGGGATCACCCCCGCGATGCATCCCCACGCTGTGGCGATCGAAGGCGATGCTCTTGATTACGGCATAGACCTTGCGACCGGGCTCGATTCCGAGATCGTGGATCGACCGCCGCGTGAGCCGCGCGAGCAGGGTGGCGCCGTTGGCGTCGAGACGGAGCTCGGCAATCGGCCCGTCCGAAGGCCTGATTTCTGCGAGGATGCCTTCGAGCACGTTGAGCGCGCTCAAGCCCTGCGGTGGCGCCACCGAGATCATCACGTCGCGCGCGCGAATGCGCACGCGCACCGGGGCGCCGACAGCGAGATAGAGGTGCGGCACCCTGAGATCGCCGGCGGCAGAGCGGAGGATCGTCAGTCCGAAGACGCGATCGTGCGATGCAACCTTTGTCTCCAAGACTGCCCCCGCTTCGTAGCGGCCGGTCAGCGGGAAGAGATCGAGGCGCCCCATGATTTCGGCCGTCGGCCCCGTCGCCGCGACCTTGCCGTCGGAGAGCACGACGAGCGTTGTGGCCAGCTGCGTCACTTCAGGAACCGAGTGGCTCACATAGATGATGGGAACGTCGGTCTCGTCGCGCAGCCGCTCGATATAGGGAAGGATCTCCGACTTGCGCCCCTCGTCGAGAGAGGCGAGCGGCTCGTCCATCAGGAGCAATTGGGGACTTGATAAAAGCGCGCGCCCGATCGCCACTCGCTGCTTCTCGCCGCCCGAAAGGAGCCCTGGCCGGCGGTCGAGCAGAGGCTCGATCCCGAGGAGCTCGACCACGTGCTCGAGCCGCCCGTAGCGCCGGGGCGCAGGCGTGAACCAGCGGCCGTAAAGCAGGTTCTGTCGCACCGTAAGATGGGGAAAGAGGCGGCCCTCCTGAAAGACGTAGCCGATACGACGCCGGTGCTTGGGAACGAGCACGCCGCGCGCCGTGTCGATGAGCACATCGCCGTTCACCGCCACGTAACCACGCTCCGGGCGGAGCAAGCCGGCAATGACGTTAATGAGCGAGGTCTTGCCCGCGCCGGAACGCCCGAACAGCGCGGTCAAATGTCCCGAGCTCTCGAATTTCGCCTCGAGCCGGAATTTCCCGAGCCGCAGCGCGACATCGACATGAATGGTCATCGTCCCTCTACGCGTCGCGCGATTCGCCGCGCCAGCAGCTCGGAGGCGAGCAGCGCGACGACGGAGATGGCGACGGCAACGAAGGTGAGGCGAATCGCGCCGTCGTCGCCCCCCGGCACCTGCGTAAAGGTATAGATCGCAAGGGGCAGGGTCTGCGTCTCCCCGGGGATGTTCGAGACGAAGGTGATGGTGGCGCCGAACTCGCCGAGGCTCCGCGCGAAGGAAAGAATCATTCCGGCGAGAATGCCGGGACATGCGAGCGGCAGGGTCACGGTCAGGAACGTCCATACGGGATTAGCGCCCAAGGTGCCGGCGGCATCTTCCAGGCGACGGTCGATCGCCTCCGCCGAAAGGCGAATGGCGCGCACGAGAAGAGGAAAGCCCATGATCGCCGAGGCGAGTGCCGCGCCGCTCCAGCGAAAGGCGAAGACGAGACCAAAGGCCTGCTCGAAGAGCCGTCCGAGCGGACCGTGCCGGCCGAAAAGCAAGAGCAGAACATAGCCGGTGACGACAGGCGGCAGGACGAGCGGGAGATGAACGAGGATATCGAGGAATCCGCGCCCCCAGAACCTGCCCCGCGCGAGCACGAAAGCGACGAGGATGCCGAGAGGGAGGCTGCCGATCACGGCCCACAGCGCGACCCTGAGGCTTAGCCGTATCGCGACGAGTTCAGCCGGTGCGAAGCCGAGCGTGGTGGTCATGAAAGCGATAGCCGCCTCTCGGATCGTCCCGTCCGTTTCACGGCGCGCGAAGGGCAGTGCAAAGTTCGGCGTCAATACGCGATATATCCTGCAGAATATATCGAGCGGCATCCGATGAGAAGCCTCTTGCGCTGTCGCCGAGGGTCAGGCTTCGGCGTGATGCTCCGGCAGGCCGAAAAGCTCCTCGGGCTCGGAAAGCCCGCGGATCGGCTGGAAGCCCAGCGATACGAGGGGACGGGCGCAGACATCGGCAAAGGCGCGCGAGGCAAGCACCGGGCGATCGAAGCGCTTGGTCAGACTTTCGAGGCGGCAGGCGAGATTGACGGCAGGGCCGATCGCCGTGAAATCGAGCCGATCGGGGGCTCCCACATTGCCGTAGATCACGTCGCCCAAATGGAGGCCGATGCCGGCTCGGATCCGTGCCGTCCCGTCGCCACAGGTGCTGTTGTGGGTCTCGAGCCTGGTGATGATCTCGCGCGCAACGGCGAGGCCCTTGATCGCGGCATCGTCCTCCCTGCCGCCATTGGTGGGGAAGATGGCAAGGACACCGTCGCCGACGAATTTCAGGATCTCGCCTCCGGCGGCATGGACGGGCGCCGCGACATATTCGAAATAGGCGTCGAGGAGCCGGATCACCGTCTCCCCCGAGAGGCGGTCGGAAAGCCGGGTAAAGCCGCGGAGATCGGAGGCCATGATGACGGCGCGCATCTTCTCGCCGGCGCCGCGCAGGATCTGTCCATAGAAGATGCGCTGGCCGATATCGCGGCCGAGATAGATCTCGATCAGATTCTTGGCGATCTTTCGGATCGAGCGCGCCTCGACCACGGCGGCGAGCGCCGGCCGGATCGCTTCGAGCCGTTCGAGATCGGCATCAGTGAAGCCGCCCGGCCGGTCCGTTGCCCAGGTGACGACCGGATGGCGCCGTTGCACGGAGATGTTGAGGGGGGCCGCGAAATAATCCGTCGCTCCCTGCCCGCGCAGCTTTGCGAGCAATGGAAAGTCGATCGGGCCCGTCTCGAGCCGGCGGCGGAACATCCGTCCGGATTCGACGGTGTCGCGGATCGGGCTCGTCAGGTAATCCTTGCTCGTCTCGGCGCCGTGGGCGACGTGAAATTTCTCCACGACGTTGCGCTCGCGCCACCAGCGGCAGCCGAAGCCGCGGATTTCGGGATGCAGCGTGCCGACATGCAGGGTTGCACGCCAGAGAGGAACGCCTTGCCCCACGAGCCGCCAGCAGAGCTGGTCGAAGAAATCGGCCTCGCGCTCCATTTTGCGGCCGTCCGTCAAAATCCAGCGACTGATATCCCGCTCGGCGATCGGCGCGCCGACACCGGCGAATTCGCCGTCGATTCGAAAGTAGTCCTTGACGGCCGGCGCGGCGGGGGACGGGGCCTCGGCGGCCTTGCGCCGCGCGCGGTGCTTTCGCGTAGTGGTGGTCATGGCTGCACACCTTTTGGGCGGAGAGGCGTATATAGGCGTGAAAGCAAGGAAGCGGCGCCTCCGGTTGAATCAGAGGTGGAGGGCGGGCGATTTGCTCGACGGCTTGCGGGCATCCTGCGGATGCATGGATGCTCGCGCAAGAGATGTAATGCGCCGCGTTGAGGAAGCAAGACGGCCGGCGGCAGAACGCGCCGGCGGCACCTCCAGGGGTATTTTACGAAGCCGATCATGAAACCCGACGAGCTTATCAACCGAATTCTCTTTCGCGACGGGCTCATGCTCATCATCGACAAGCCCGCCGGCCTGCCGGTCCATGCCGGACCCGGCGGCGGCCCCAATCTCGAGGCGCTTTTCGATGCGCTTCGCTTCGGCCTGCCGAATCCGCCTGCGCTCGCCCATCGCCTCGATCGCGACACCAGCGGCTGCCTCGTCCTTGGCCGCCATCGGAAGGCGCTGCGCCGGCTCGGGCGCCTGTTCGCTGCCGGCCGTGTCGAGAAGACGTATTGGGCCGTCGTCGAGGGTGGACCGCCCGAGCCCGAAGGGCGTGTCGAGCTGCCTCTTGCCAAGCGGACACCGAAGCGGGGCTGGCACATGGCAGTGGATCCTGCCGGACAACCGGCGATCACCGATTATCGCATGCTGGGCGCGAGCGCCGGACTCTCCTGGCTCGAGCTCAAGCCACGCACGGGGCGGACGCACCAGATTCGCGTCCATTGCGCCGCCCTTGGCTGCCCGGTGCTCGGCGATCATGTTTATGGGAGAGGCGGCGGCGCGCCGCTCCACCTCCACGCCCGTGCCGTTGCTGTTCCTCTCTATCATCCGCGCCGGCCCCCGATCAGCGCCGCGGCACCGCCGCCGCCGCATATGTGGGAAGCCCTCGAAGCTTGCGGCTGCGAGCCCTCTCAGGCGCCGGAACGAGCCGGCGTCTTGTCATCGTGACGCCGCGTTGTCTTCCGCGCGCTGGCCGGTCTCGCGGTCGGGAGCCGCGGGATCGAGGAGCACATAGCCCCGCTGCGCCATGCAACTCCGGATGAAGGGCGCGTCCGGATCGCTGCCGCTCCGCGCCGTCTCCGCCTTCCCGTAGAGTGATCCTGCGGCCCCGCCGGCCAAGGCGCCGCCGGCAAGCCCGGTCACCGCGCCCACGCCGGTATCGCCCAGAAACGTGCCCGCACCCGCGCCGATCGCGGTTCCGGCGATGGCGCCGATCGCCGCGCCGCGTAGAATGTCGATCTGCGCCGCATCCTCGCGGCAGACCTCCAGGTCGAAATCGTATTGCGCCTGGGTGTGGCCGGTCATATCCACGGCCGGGCGGTATTCCGGGACGCCGGCGCAGGCCCCGAGCATTGCGAGGCATGCCAATGCGCCCATGGCGGCGAATGCGCGCGGCATCGCATCGGTCATCATTCGCTTATATACGAGAAGATCGCGCGACACGGAAATCACGGCTCTTCGGCAATGTCGAGGACGTCTGCGTCCTCAGACGAAATTGGGCGGCGGCGTGAAGGCGCGATATTCGCGCTCCAGCAACTGCGCAAACGCGATGCAGCCGCGATCGCCGTATTGCGGTCCCACGATCTGCACGCCCACGGGCAGGCCGGACCGCGCCGGGCCGATCGGGGCGACGGAGGCCGGCAGGTAGGCGACGCAGCTATAGCCGGCCCAGAAGAGCTGGTCCGTCGTCGCCACCGGCTTGCCGTTGACGATAATCTTGCGCTCGTGCCGCTCGCCCTCGTGGTCGTGCGGGAAGGCGACGGAGGCGGCGGCGGGACAGAGCAGGAAATCGTAGTCCTGGAAGAACTCATGCCATTTCCAGCGCAGCTTGTGACGCTCCTCGTTGAGCGCCAGCCATTCGCGATGATGCATGACGTTGCCGCGGGTCATGCGCGCGAAATAGCTCTGGTCGTCGGGCGAAAGATCCCGCGCGATCTCGAGGTTGCGCTCGAATTGCTCCGCCGTCTGGCGGCCCGAGGTGGCCGAGCGCAAGAGGCCGATATAGACGCGGTGCGCATGGCTCGTATCGATGTCGGGCCGCGCCGTGTCGCTGACCTTGGCCTTCTTCCGCGCGAGGAAATCGGCCAGCGCCTGGAGACAATCCTGCACCTCGCGGTCGACCTCGGCGTTGGGATCATCGAGCATCACGGCGAGCTTGAACTGGCGCAGCTCGCGCTTCCGCGGCGCCGGCAGCGCCAGGCGATAGCCGGCCCCGTCGATCTCGTCGGGGCCCGCCATGGCGGCAAGGCCGAGGGCGAGATCGTCGGCGCTGCGCGCCATCGGCCCGATCACGGAGATGTCCGAGGCGGAGAGGCGGCCGGGCAGCGCCTGGCCGCGCGGCGGGCAGATGCCGTAAGTGGGCTTGTGGCCAAAGATGCCGCAATAATGCGCGGGATCGCGGATCGAGGCGCCGATGTCGCTGCCCGCCTCGAGCCCCGTCAGCCCTGCCGCGAGGGCTGCGGCCGAGCCGCCCGAGGAGCCGCCCGGCGTGCGGCCCAGATCCCAGGGATTGTTGGTGGTGCCGTAGATGGGGTTGTAGCTCTGCCAATCCGCGAGCCAGCTCGGCACGTTGGTCTTGCCGAAGAGCACGACGCCGGCCTTGAGCAGGCGATCGACGGCGAGCGCGTTGCGCGGCGGCATGTTGTGCTTGAGCTCGGGCAGGCCCCAGGTGGTGGGCATGCCGACGACGTCATAGGACTCCTTGATCGTCATGGGAACCCCGTGGAGCGGGCCCCACACCTCGCCCTTGGCGAGCGCCCGATCGGCGGCGCGGGCGCGCCGCTTCGCGGCGGGAATGTCGGTCGCGACGATGGCGTTGAGCTTCGGATTGTAGCGCTCGACGCGCGCGAGATAATGCTCGAGCAGCTCGAGGCAGCCGATCTTGCGGTTGCGGATATGAGCGGCCAGCCGCTTGGCCGACCAGAAGGCGATCTCCTCCATGACGCTCCCCACGGGCTTGTTCGCGAAAACCTTGTTCGGCCCGCATGTTAGCGGCTGGCGGCGGTTTTCCCTAGCCCCTCGCGCGAAAGGGGGGCGACGTTGGCATCCCCTCGAATCGGGTTTTCTGGTTTTTCAGTAGCTTAGGGGAAAGGCGCGGGGGGCGACATCCGCATCCCCTCCATCCTTGCCTCGCCGCCTGGGATGATGTTCGCTGAGAGCGGGCGAGATGGTGACGGGAGGACCGGGCCATGGCGGCGCGCATGACGGAGGCGAGGGCGGTCGGCAGCTTCGATTACGTGATCGTGGGCGCGGGCTCGGCGGGCTGCGTGCTCGCCAACCGGCTCTCGGCGGATCCGGAGGTCTCGGTGCTGCTGCTCGAGGCGGGTGGGAAGGACAATTACATCTGGATCCATATCCCCATTGGCTATCTCTACACCCAAGGCAATCCGCGCACCGACTGGTGCTTCAAGACCGAGCCCGAGGAGGGCCTCGGCGGCCGCGCCCTCAATTATCCCCGCGGGCGCGTGCTGGGCGGCTGCTCCTCGATCAACGGCATGATCTATATGCGCGGTCAGGCGCGCGACTACGACCAGTGGCGCCAGCTCGGCAATGCGGGCTGGGGCTGGGACGACGTGCTGCCCCATTTCAAGCGCTGCGAGGATCACTTCGGCGGCCCCAGCGCGTTCCACGGCGCCGGCGGCGAGTGGCGCGTCGAGGAGATGCGGCTCCGCTGGGAGATCCTGGATGCCTTCCGCGCCGCGGCGGCGGAGGTGGGCATCCCGCCGATCGACGATTTCAACCGCGGCGACAATGAGGGCTGCGGCTATTTCCAGGTGAACCAGCGGCGCGGCGTGCGCTGGTCGAGCGCCCGCGCCTTCCTGAAGCCGGTGATGGCGCGGCCCAATCTGCGCGTGCTCACCCATGCCCAGGCGAAGGGCCTGCGCTTCGAGGGGCGGCGCTGCGTGGGCGTCGAGCTCTGGCACGACGGCGCGCCGGCTTACGCCGCGGTCAAGGGCGAGCTCGTGCTCGCCGCGGGGGCGGTGGGCTCGCCCCAGCTCCTCCAGCTCTCGGGCATCGGCCCCGCTGAGCTCCTCCAGGCCCACGGCATTCCCGTGGTCGCGGCACTTCCCGGCGTCGGCGAGAACCTGCAGGACCATCTCCAGATTCGCACCGTCTTCAAGGTGCGCAACACGCGCACGCTCAACGAGCAGGCGAACAGCCTCCTCGGCCGCGCCTGGATGGGCCTCGAATACGCGCTCCTCAAGCGCGGGCCCCTCACCATGGCGCCGAGCCAGCTCGGCGCCTTCGCCAAGTCCGACCCCAGCCGCGAGACGCCGAACATCGAGTTCCATGTGCAGCCCCTGAGCCTCGACAAGTTCGGCGATCCGCTGCACCGCTTCCCCGCCTTCACCGCATCGGTGTGCAATCTGCGGCCGGAGAGCCGCGGCCATGTGCGCATCAAGTCGCGCGACCCCAAGGCGCCGCCGGCGATCAAGCCCAATTATCTCTCGGCGCCCGCCGACCGCCTGGTGGCGGCCGACGCCATCCGCTTGACGCGCCGCATCTGCGCCGCCAAGGCGATGGCGCGCTTCTCGCCCGAGGAGTTCCTCCCGGGTGCGGAGCACCAGAGCGACGAGGCGCTCGCGCGCGCGGCCGGCGCCATCGGCTCGACCATCTTCCACCCCGTCGGCACCTGCAGGATGGGGAGCGACAGCCTCGCCGTGGTCGACGAGCGCCTGCGCCTGCGCGGGGCCGAGAACCTGCGCGTCGTCGACGCCTCGATCATGCCGACGATCACCTCGGGCAACACCAACTCGCCCACCATCATGATCGCGGAGAAGGGGGCGGCGATGATCCGCGCCGACCGCAAGGCGGCCGCATCAGGAGCCAAGGCCGCGGCGGCG
>DATGLG010000064.1:0-1663 GCA_035294245.1 Alphaproteobacteria bacterium
CTAGGAGCGTGAGTCAGAACCGGCCAGTCGGCCAGATCCGACGATCGGACTCGTTGTCATCATGAAACACTCCAGCCTCAGGGTTGAAGGATGCGCCCGACGTCAGCAAGCTGGCAAGGCGCTGCGACCCGCGTGTTCACGCCGTTGCCAGCCCCAATCGGTCCCGAGCGGTCGTCAGCTTGCGCAAGTTGTGGCAGATGGCGTGGAGCGTCCACTCGCCATGGGCGCCGTCACGGCCGCGCAGGCGGAGCTGTCCGGCGTGCTGGCGGACCTTCATCTGTCCGAAGGCCGGCTCGACGATCGCCTTGCGCCTGGCGTAGTCGGCGCGGCCCTTCTTCGTCCGCAGCTTCCTCGCCATGCGCTCGCGCCGGGTGGCGTTCTTCGGGATCGGTCCGCGAGGTGCCTTCGGGAACTGCTCGCCGTGGCGCTGGCGCCCGGTGGCGGCGAGGACCTCGGAGTCGAGCGCTTCGGTCGCCTCGAGGTTGTCCTCCGAGCAGTAACCGGCATCCGCGAGGTAGGTGTCGGGCGTGTCGTCGATCCCGGCCGCGGCGAGGTTCTCCTCGGTCTTCTCGATCATCGGCACGAGCTGGTTGACGTCGCTCGCCTCGTCGGTCACCTCGGCGGCGAGGATCACCTGGCTCTTCTCGTCGACGACCGCCTGGGCGTTGTACGCGTAGTCGAAGCCATGGTTGGTCTTCATCATCCGGCTCTCGGGGTCGGTGAAGCTGCGCTGGGCGGAAGCCTTGGGCTTGGCCCGTTCGGCGGCCTGCTTGGCAGCACCGTCCACCTCCTCCTCGCTCTTGCTCGCCGCCTCGGCCTTCTTGCGCGCCGCCGCCTCGGCCTTCTCCCTGGCCTCGGCTTCGATCGCCTCCTTGGCGGCGCGCAGCTTCTCGAGGCGGCTCTCGCGTCGGGCGAGCTCGGCGGACAGCTCGTCGCCGCGGCGATCCTCACCGAAGGCCTCGTCCTCGGCCCGGTCGACGCGCTCGGCCTCCTCCAAGAGGGCCTTCACCTCGGCTTCGAGCTCGGCGATCCTGGGCACGATGTGGTCGTAGCTCATCGCCTTGTGCTTGGAGGCATTGGCGTCGAGCTTGGTGCCGTCGAGGGCGACGCGTCCGAGGCGGACGAGCCCGGCCTTGGCGCACAGCGCCAGCACCTGGACGAACAAGTCCTCGAGGGCGGCGAGATGGCGGCGGCGGAAGCGGCTGATCGAGCGGTAGTCGGGCACCTCGTTGGCCACGAGCCAACGGAAGGCCACGTCGACTGCGCAGCGCCGCTCGGCCTCGCGACTCGAGGTGACGCCGGTGGCGTAGGCGTAGACAAGCAGCTTGGTCATCATCTTCGGGTGATACGGCGGGGCGCCTGCGGCCGACGTGTAGCTGGCGTAGATCGGAGCGAGGTCGAGCAGGTGCTCGACGACCTCGGAGACAAAGCGTGCCTCGTGGTCCTGCGGCAGCCACTCGTCGAGCGACGGCGGCAGCAAGAAGCACTGGTTCTGGTCGTAGCGCCGGAACGTCTTCGCCTCACCGGCGGGAGCCGACGGCCGCGGCAACTCGCCCTCGTCCAGTTCCACCGCAAAGAGCTGCTCGTCGCCAAGCACGGAGGTCATGAGAAAATTCTCGCCGCTACGAGGGGGTCAGTGGTGGATTCTGACCCACGCTCCTAG
>DATGLG010000065.1:0-84408 GCA_035294245.1 Alphaproteobacteria bacterium
CGCTGCAGTGCGGGCTCTTTGCGGTGATCTGGCCGCCCTCCTGCGCGCAGTAGGCTTCCGCGACCTCCAGGGCCGCCTATCATGTGTCATGGCATTTGGGTCGGAGGCTTGGGACCGGCTGTTTGGGCTGCCGCGGCCGAAAGAATTGCACCCGTTCCGCGAGATTCGCGGCCGGCATCATGCCGTCTCTACGCCGGGGGATATCCTCTTCCATATCCGCGCTACGCGCATGGACTTGTGCTTCGAGCTCGCGACACAGATCATGTCCCGGCTGGGTGGTGCGGTTTCCACGGTGGACGAAGTGCACGGTTTTGCCTACTTCGATGAGCGCGACCTGCTCGGTTTCGTCGACGGCACCGAGAATCCCGTGGAACAGGCCGCGATCGATGCCACCATCATCGGCGAAGAGGATGCGGCGTTTGCCGGCGGAAGCTATGTGATCGTGCAGAAATATCTGCATGACGTGCAGAGCTGGAACGCCCTGCCCGTCGAAGCACAAGAGAAGATCATCGGTCGAACCAAGCTCTCCGATATCGAGCTGGACGATGCCGTAAAGCCGAGCTCGGCCCACAACGCCTTGACCACCATCGTGGAAAACGGAGAGCAGTTGGATATCTTGCGTGACAACATGCCGTTCGGCGACGTGGGAAAGGGCGAGTTCGGCACCTATTTCATCGGCTATGCCCGATCCCCGCGCAGAATCGAGCAGATGCTCGTGAATATGTTCGTTGGTCGGCCGCCGGGCAACTACGATCGGTTGCTGGACTTCAGCCGCGCCGTCACCGGCACGCTGTTTTTCGTGCCGCCTGCGACATTCCTGGAGAATGTCGCCGCCGCAGATACGGCTCGGTCGCCCGCCACGCCGTTCCCCGGCGGAGGTGACACCGAGGTCGCTTCCGACTTGCGGCCGCCGGGTACGGACGGTTCGCTTGGTATCGGTCCATTGAAGGGGGAGCCTGGGCGTGAATAATCTTCACCGGAAGCTTTCCCACACCTTCAAGTGCCCTGCCCACGGACCTTCCGCACACATGACGGCGCAGCGCTGACTGTGGCCAAGCTCGCATAGCTGGGCGAGTCCCGCCCGCTGCAGCTCTCGGGCGGTTAGCGGCGAAGCAGCCGCAACGCTCCACCCTTGTGCATGGCGACATGGTCGGTCTTGTCGCTTTTGATCTCATACGGCGGGTCGCTTTCGCTCGCGTGATGCACGTAGCCCTTGTAGCTCACATCGCTCGTATGCGCCCGCACGATCCGGCCGCTGACCCTGCCGGCTTCGGAATTCCAGCTTACGTGATCGCCAACTTTGAATAGCCTTGCCACGGCGATTCTCGATGATCCGTTCGGCTCTCTCGTCCGGTACGTTATGGCTGGGCCGTCCGATTGACGGTGCCGCCGAATTCTTGGGTAGCGAACGGCACCATGGATTCCCCATTCAATTCCGCAAGCCGCGCCAACAGCCAAGGCTCCGGCTCCCCAAAGCTGAGCCGCCGGACCGCAACGGGTGACGATTTGAGCTGTGGCTGATGGCTGACCGGATCCCGCGCGTACCAGGTGTGCTGGTTGGCTGATTGGGAGCCGTGGCCGTAGTGGAACGGCACGAAGACCTCCCCCGGCCGGACCGTATCAACCACCATGGCCACCCCCTCCCACCGGCCATGCAAGGATGTGATCTCAACCAGGTCGCCGAGCCTGATCTCCAGGCGGGCGGCGTCGGCAGGGTGAATCTCGACATAGGGGTGTGGCGCTCGCTCATTCAGCGCCGCGGACCGGCCTGTCTTGGTGCGGGTGTGAAAGTGATAAACAACACGCCCCGTGATGAGAAGGAACGGATAATCGTCCGAAGTCGGATTTGGCTGCCGCCGCCAGTGCGCCGGCCTCAGGAACGCCTTGCCTTTCGGATCGATCCGCTCGTAGTCGCTGCGCGTGTTCTTATTGCCCGTCAGGAAATCGACGCCGTAACTCTCGCACTCGTCGATGCCGGTCCAGAATTTGAGGTCCTCGTACAAGCGCTCGGTGCCCCGGGGGTGCTGCTCGTTGCAGGGCCAGCGGACTGCACCCATCTGCAAGATCAATTCATAGGTCATTCCCGAGTAGTCGCACGGCCGACCTTTCGACACCTTGCGCCATTCCTCAAAGGCGTCCTTGGGCTCGTTGAACGGGATTAGCGGCGCGCCATCCCGGTCCTTGAACCCCAGCCGGTTGGCGACCTCCACGAAGATGTCGAAATCGCTCCGCGCTTCCCCTGGTGGATCGACGGCCTTCAGCAGGAGATTGACGCTGCGGTCCGCATTGGTGACGCAGCCCGTCTTCTCTCCCCACATCGCCGCCGGGAAGTAGATGTCTGCCAAATCGACCGTTTCCGCATCCAGGAATGGATCCTGTACGACCAGGAAGAGCCGGCGCAATATCCGCTCGGTGCGGTTCTGATCGGGCAGGCTGACAAGCGGGTTCGTGCCGATCACCCACATGAACTCGATCTCGCCGCGCTCGGCAGTCTCCATCATGAGCAGGATGTCTTTCGGCACCTCGGGATGGAATTTGTCGAAGTCGAGATTCCAGCACTCACACAGGTCGCGCATCTGCGCTTCACTGTGGGGGTTACGATAGCCGGGGTAGGAGCCGCCTGCCCCCGCCTCCCGGTTGCACATTGCGGCAGGCTGGCCCGCCATCAGCAAGGGGCCTGCTCCGGACTTGCCGACCGCTCCCATGAGCAGATGCACCGTGTTCACCAGCGAGGACGAGGCCGTCGCTTCGACGCTCTGGTAGAATCCTTGCAGGACGGTCGAAACCATACGCGGTGTGGTGCCGATCCACTCGGCTGCGGTCTCGAGATCACGCTGGGGAATGCCGCAGACCTCGGCGACGCGCTCGGGTGGATATGCGCGAGTTACCTCGTCGAGCTGCTCGAACCCGACCGTATACTTCGCGACAAAGTCGCGGTTCACTCGCCCCCGCCCGATCAACAGGTGAATAATCCCGTTCATGAGCGCGACATTCGTGCCGGCGCGTAGCTGAAGGTGCAGATCGGCGCCCTGCCGCACGGTTGGCGTCCGGCGCGGGTCGGCGACGATGATTCGCCCGCCGTTCTTCCGTTTCGCCGCCAGCATGCGCTCCCATAGCACCGTCTGCGCCTCGGCGACGTTGTGGCCGTAGAGGCACAGCAGGTCGGCCTGATCCACATCGACATAGGAGGCAACAGGCCCATCTACGCCGAAATTGGCCATGAGGCCGGTGGCGGACGTGGCGGTGCACAAGCGGGTGTTGCCATCGATGTTCGATGATTGCAGCCCACCCCGCCAAAGTTTCCCAAGCGTGTAGAACTCCTCGATCGTGAGCTGCCCGGAATTGTAGCAGGCCAGGTTCTCATGCCCCTGCTGCCAGGCGGCTTTGAATCTTTCGATGAAGAAATCCATGGCTTCCGCCCAGCTCGCCGGCTGCAGCGGAGCCCCTTTCCTCGGACGGATCAGCGGGGTCGTGCCACGGCGCTTCGAGTTATTGGCAACCCACCCATGCTCGCCCTTCGGGCCGAGGTGACCGAAATTGACCGGGTGATCGGCGGTCCCGCGGACGCCCACGATTTGGCCGTCCTTCACGGCGATGTCGAGGCCGCAGCCGTTGGAGCATAAGATGCACGCCGAGTGCACCCAGGCGTCAGGCTCGCCTTGGATGCCGAGATTGGTATCGATCCTGGGCTGCATGGATACTCCCGCTCCGCACATCAAATATCGCGCTTCTGGACACGCACTTAAAGAACTGTTTCCGACCAAGCGCGTTTCGGCCCGGGTATCGGCGAATCTGCTGGCGAATCTGCTGGACTGGCGACGACCGGCTGCTGCCGCTAAAATCGGCATCTCTCATTGGCAATGATCTCGCGTGCGGCCAAATTCCTCTGATGACGTCGTCTTTCTCCGACCTTGGCTTGCTCTTTCATCCCGCCGTCGCTGCCTGGTTCAACCGCAGCTTCGCGACGCCGACTGCGGCCCAGGCGCAGGCCTGGCCGGAGATCCGGGGCGGCCGCCATGTGCTGATCGCAGCGCCGACCGGGTCTGGCAAGACGTTGGCGGCCTTTCTCGCGGCAATCGACACGCTGATGCGACAGGGGGTCGAGGGCCGGCTCGAGGACGAGACGCAGGTCGTCTATGTCTCGCCGCTCAAGGCCCTCTCGAACGACATCCAGCGCAACCTGGAGGCGCCGCTTGCCGGCATCCGCGAGGCGCTGCGGGTAATGGGCGCGCCTGAGGTCGAGATCCGCACCTGGGTGCGCACGGGCGACACGCCGCCCGGCGAGCGCGAGCGCATGCGCAAGCGCCCGCCGCATATCGTCGTCACCACCCCGGAATCGCTCTATATCCTGCTCGGCTCCGACTCCGGACGGCGAATGCTCGCGACCACGCGAACGGTGATCGTCGATGAAATCCATGCGCTGGCGCCGAACAAGCGTGGCGCCCATTTGGCGCTTTCGCTCGAGCGGCTGGAGGCGCTTTGCGGCCGTCGGCTGCTGCGCGTGGGTCTGTCGGCCACCCAGAAGCCGATCGGAGCCGTCGCGCGCTTCTTGGTCGGCGCCGGCGCCGATGGCGCGGCACGTGCCGAATGCCGGATCATCGACACCGGTCATCGCCGCGCGCGCGATCTCGCCCTCGAGCTGCCCGCTTCGCCGCTTGAAGCCGTCATGTCGAACGAGGTCTGGGGGCAGGTCTATGACCGCCTAGCGCAACTCGTCGAGTCGCACCGCACCACCCTCGTCTTCGTGAATACGCGCCGGATGGCCGAGCGGGCGGCCCGCCAGCTTTCCGAGCGCCTCGGCGCGGAGCGGGTTACGGCGCATCACGGCAGCTTGGCCAAGGAGCAGAGGCTGGATGCCGAGCAGCGGCTCAAACGCGGTGCGCTGAAGGCGCTGGTGGCGACCGCGTCCCTCGAGCTCGGCATCGACATCGGCGACGTCGATCTTGTTTGCCAACTCGGCTCGCCGCGCTCGATCGCCACCTTGCTGCAGCGCGTGGGGCGCTCCGGCCATGCCGTGGTCGGCGTGCCGAAGGGGCGCCTCTTTCCCCTCTCCCGCGACGAGCTCGTCGAATGCACCGCCCTTCTCGACAGCGTCGGCCGCGGCGAGCTCGACCATCTGGCGATCCCCGAACGGCCACTCGATGTGCTGGCGCAGCAGATCGTCGCCGAAGTCGCGACGCGCGAGTGGCAAGAGGATGAGCTCTACGCGCTATGCCGTCGCGCCTGGCCGTATCGCGACTTGACGCGCGAGGACTTCGCGGCCGTGGTGGGCATGCTGGCCGAGGGGTTCACCACTCGGCGCGGCCGGCGTGGCGCCTTGATCCATCATGACGCCGTCAACCGGGTGCTGCGCGGCCGGCGTGGCGCACGGCTCACCGCGCTGACCGCCGGCGGCACCATCCCGGACACGGCCGATTATCAGGTGCTTCTGGAGCCGGAGAGCCACATCATCGGCACCGTGAACGAGGATTTCGCCGTCGAGAGCCTTGCCGGCGACGTCTTCCAGCTCGGCAACAGCGCCTATCGCATCCTGCGCGTCGAGCGCGGCGTCGTTCGCGTTGAGGATGCCCAGGGCATGGCGCCGACCATTCCGTTCTGGCTCGGCGAGGCGCCCGGCCGGACCGACGAGCTCTCGCGTGCGGTGTCGCGACTGCGGAAGGAGATCGCCGTCCGCCTGCCGGCCGATCCCCGTGGAGAAGGGGTTGTGCGCTGGCTGATCGAGAAGGTGGCGGGCGTCGGCGAGCCTGGGGCAAGGCAGCTCGTCGAATATCTTGCCGCGGCTCATGCGGCGCTGGGCTGCCTGCCGACCGAGGAGACGCTCGTGCTCGAGCGCTTTTTCGATGAGACGGGCGGCATGCAGCTCGTCATCCATTCGCCCTATGGCAGCCGCATCAATCGCGCCTGGGGGCTGGCGCTGCGCAAGCGTTTCTGTCGCAAGTTCAACTTCGAGTTGCAAGCCGCCGCGACCGAGGACAATATCGTCCTCTCGCTGACCGCGGCGCATAGCTTCGAGCTGAGCGAGGTAGCGCGCTACCTGCATTCGAACACCATCAGGCCCCTCCTGATCCAGGCGCTGCTCGACGCGCCCATGTTCATCACGCGCTGGCGCTGGGTCGCCGGCGTGTCGTTGGCGCTGCCACGGTTTCGCGGCGGCAAGAAGGTGCCGCCGCAGCTTGCGCGGATGGACGCCGAAGACTTGATCGCGGCTGTCTTTCCCGATCAGCTCGCTTGTGCCGAGAATTTGGCCGGGGAGCGTGAGATTCCCGATCATCCCCTGGTCCGCCAGGCAATCGCGGACTGCCTCGACGACGCGATGGATCTCGCGGGCCTGGAGCGCATCCTCGCGCGTCTCGAGTCCGGCGAGATCCGCGTCATCGCGCGCGAGCTCACCGAGCCTTCGCCGCTCGCGCTCGAGGTGCTCTCGGCGCGGCCTTACGCCTATCTCGACGACGCGCCGCTCGAGGAGCGACGGACCCAAGCCGTGATGAGCCGTCGCTGGCTGGCGCCCGAGACAGCCGACGAGCTCGGCCGGCTCGATCCCGAGGTGGTCGCGCGGGTGCGAGGGGAGGCCTGGCCCGAGGCCGCGAATGGCGACGAGCTGCATGATGCGCTGGTCTGGCTCGGGTTCCTCACGATCGAGGAAGCCGAGGCAACGCCCGGCTGGAACGGCTGGCTCACAGACCTGGCGCGCCAGCGGCGCGCGGCACGCCTGTACGCGCCGCAGGCGACCCTTTGGATCGCTGCGGAGCGCCTGTCGCAGTTCCGGGCGCTTTGGCCCGAGGCGCAACTCGATCCGGTGATTGCCGTCCCTGCGCCTTATGATCAGCAGAAATGGTCGGCTGATGATGCGCTGGTCGAGATTTTGCGCGGCCGACTCGAGGGCCTGGGCCCGATCACCGAAGCCACGCTGGCGCAACCCCTTGGATTGGCGACGGCGGAGATTGGCGCCACGCTTGCCGTCCTCCAAGCCGAAGGCTTTGCCCTCCGCGGGCGCTTCACGCCGGGGGCAAATACGGATGAATGGTGCGAGCGCCGGCTGCTCGCGCGAATTCACCGCTATACGGTCAAGCGCCTGCGCGCCGAGATCGAGCCGGTCGCCGCGCGCGACTTCCTGCGCTTCCTTTTCGGCTGGCAGCATGTTTCGGCAGAATCCCGGATGACGGGGCCCGATGCGGTCGCAGCGGTTGTTGGCCAGCTCGAGGGATTCGAGGCGCCGGCCGGCGCCTGGGAGACGGAAATCCTTCCGGCGCGCCTCGCCGGATATGATCCTGCCTGGCTCGACGACGAATGCCTGGCCGGGCGCATCACCTGGGCGAGGCTGCGGCCGCGCAGCAACCGCGCCAATGGCAATGAGCGCGGCGTCTCGCCGGTGCGGACCACGCCGATCACGCTCCTGGTGCGCCGACATGCGACGCATTGGGCATCGCTTTCTCCAGTGGCGGGCGAGGTTCGCCCCAGCTCCCGGGCGCAAGCCGTCCTCAATGCCATTCGCGCTCATGGTGCCTCGTTCTTTGACGAGCTGGTCGAGGCGAGCGGGCTGCTGCGGTCCCAGGTCGAGGAGGCGCTGGCCGAGCTTGTCGCCCTCGGCCTCGTGAATTCGGACAGCTTTGTCGGGCTGCGGGCGCTGCTCGTGCCCTCGGATCGTCGCCGCTCGGCTGCCGGGCGGCGTCGGCGCCGCGCCATCCCCTTTGGCATGGAGGGGGCCGGCCGCTGGGCCCTTGCCCGCCATGCGCGCGCGACCCAGGCTCAACCGAGCCCGCAGGCCGGCGCAGAGGCCGTCGAGCATCTGGCCCGCAGCCTCTTACGCCGCTACGGTGTCGTCTTCTGGCGCCTGCTCGAGCGCGAGGCCGACTGGCTCCCACCCTGGCGGGAGCTGCTGCGCGTTTATCGCCGGCTCGAGGCGCGCGGAGAAATCCGCGGGGGCCGCTTCGTCGCGGGCTTCTCCGGCGAGCAGTTCGCCTTGCCCGATGCCATCGGCATGTTGCGCGCAACCCGGCGCAAGTCCGAGGCGGAGGCCTGGGTCTCGCTCTCGGGTGCCGATCCTCTCAACCTCGCGGGCATCCTGACCCCGGGCCCGAAGCTCGCGGCCCTGACTGGGAATCGCGTGCTCTATCGCGACGGAATCCCCGTGGCCCTGCTTGCCGGGAGCGAGGTGAAATTCCTTGAAGCATTTGAGGCCGGGGAGCAATGGCGAATCCGCAAGGCGCTGTTGCGGCGTACAACGCCGGCAGCGCTCCTCGAGCCCGGGGGTGGGCTGCGCGCCGATGCCGCGCCAAGCCCGATCGGGCCTCCCATTGTCGAGCCGACGCCTTGACCATATCCCGGGTGCTATGCTCCCTTACCACGCAACCGAAGGTCGATTGCTCATTTGACCTTTCAGGTTCCCGGGGAATCTCCTCCTGACTGATCTCGAAGCCTCCTAAGCTGGGAATGACCATGGACGTCCGCGAAGCGCCGCATGATTGGAGCCTGAGGAAATTCGGCATCGGGCAGCCGGTGCCGCGGAGCGAGGACCCCTATCTGCTGCGCGGTGAAGGCCGTTATAGCGATGATATCAATCTGCCGGGCCAGGCTTTCGCCGTCATTGTGCGGAGTCGATATGCCCACGGCAGGCTCCGCGGCATCGACGCCGCCGCAGCCCGGAACCTGCCGGGAGTCCTCGGCGTCTATACGGGCGCCGATCTTGCCGCCGCGGGATATGGCTCGCTCAAATGCCTGCTGCCGGCGACGAATCACGACGGCACGCCGATGCACCAGCCGGCCTGGCCGGCCCTGGCGACAGATCGCGTACGCCATGTCGGAGACCCCGTGGCTTTCGTCGTCGCCGAATCTCTGGCGCAGGCGAAAGACGCGGCGGAAGCCGTCGAGGTCGACATCGAGCCGCTGCCCGCCGTGACCGATGCCAAGGAGGCGGTGAAGCCTGGCGCGCCGCTTCTCTATGACGACGTGCCCAACAATGTTGCGGCCGATTTCCATTACGGCGACAGTGCCAAGGTCGACGATGCCTTCGCCCGTGCCGCGCATGTGACGCGGCTCGAGCTCGTGAACAACCGCATCGTTGTCTGCGCCATGGAGCCGCGCTCGGCCGTGGCTAGCTACGATGCCGCAGTGGATAAATGGACCCTCAATGTCGGCTGCCAGGGTGTCTTCGGCCTGCGGAACCAGCTCGCCAAGGAGATCCTCAGGGTGCCGACGGAGAAGGTGCGCGTGCTCACCGGCAATGTCGGCGGCTCCTTCGGCATGAAGGCGCAGCCCTTCCCCGAATATGTCTGCCTCTTCCATGCGGCGCGCGCGCTCGGCCGCCCGGTCAAATGGACCGACGAGCGCTCGGAGAGCTTTCTTTCCGACACCCAGGGCCGTGACCACGAATATATCGCGGAGCTAGCGCTCGATGCCGAGGGCCATTTCCTGGCCCTGCGTATCACCGGCTACGGCAATCTCGGCGCCCATCTCGCGGCGGTGTCGCCCCTGATGCCGACGATGAATGTCACGAAGAACGCGATCGGCGTCTACCGCACGCCTCTCATCGACGTCTCGACCAAGCTCGTCTTCACGAATACGGTGCCGATCAACGCTTATCGCGGCGCCGGCCGGCCCGAGGGCAATTACGTGATGGAGCGGCTGGTGGATGCGGCCGCTGCGGAGATGGGTATCGACAGGGTTGAGCTGCGCCGGCGCAATCACGTGCGTCCGGAAATGATGCCCTACAAGACGCCCGCCGGCACGGTTTACGACAGCGGCGATTTCACGCGTCTTCTGGAGCGCGCCCTGGCGGCGGCCGATTGGGACGGCTTCGCGCGGCGCAAAGCGGAAAGTGCCGCCCGCGGCAAGCTGCGCGGCCGCGGCATCGGCAATTATCTTGAGGTGACGGCGCCGCCGATGAAGGAGATGGGCGGCATTCGCTTTGAGGCGAACGGAACGGTGACGATCATCACCGGGACGCTCGATTATGGCCAAGGCCATGCCTCGCCCTTTGCGCAGATTTTGAGCGACCGGCTCGGCGTCCCCTTCGAGCGCATCCGCCTACTCCAGGGCGATAGCGATGAACTCGTTGCCGGCGGCGGAACGGGTGGCTCGAAATCCGTGATGGCAAGCGGCTCGGCGATCGTCGAGGCGAGTCAAAAGGTGATCGAGCAAGGCCGGCGCATTGCCTCGGTCCTGTTCGAGGCTGCCGTTGCCGATATCGAGTTCGCGGATGGCCGCTTCACCGTCGTCGGCACCGACCGCACCATCGACATCATGGCGCTCGCAGAAAAGCTGCGCGACGGGCTGGTCCTGCCGTCGGACGTGCCGTCCAGCCTCGATGTCAAGCATGTCTTCGAGAGCGCGCCCTCCGCCTTCCCGAACGGCTGCCATGTCGCCGAGGTCGAGATCGATCCAGATACCGGGGTCGCCGAGGTCGTGAAATACACGATGGTCAATGATTTCGGCACCCTCATCAATCCCATGCTAGTCGAGGGCCAGCTCCATGGCGGGGTGGTGCAGGGCATCGGCCAGGCGCTCATGGAGCATGCCGTTTACGACGAAGAGGGCCAGCTCCTCACCGGCTCCTATATGGATTACGCCCTGCCACGCGCCCCAGACGTGCCAAGCTTCACCTTCATCGATCATCCGGTCCCGGCCAAGACGAATTTGCTGGGCGCCAAGGGCTGCGGCGAGGCCGGTTGCGCCGGCTCGCTGCCGGCCGTGATGAACGCCGTGGTCGATGCGCTCTCCGAATACGGTATTCGGCATCTCGACATGCCGGCCACCCCTCTCAAGATCTGGCGGCTCCTCCAGGCGGCGCGCGGAAACAGCGCCCTCAGCCGGTAAGCCGCCAGACTGGTGTGGACGCCTCGAGGTGGATGGGATAGCGTTGCGCCGCAATTAGGGGCGATCTGCCTCACAGTTTCGGCTTTGCCCAGCGCGATGTCCAATCGTCAACCCGCCGCCATGCCGTTCATCGATCTTCAGGCGCAACGCCGCCGGCTTGCTGCGGCAATCGATATGGCTGTCCAGCGGGTGCTCGATCATGGCCAATTCATCATGGGGCCGGAGGTCGCGGCTTTGGAGGCGAAGCTCGCCGAATTCGCCGGCTGCAAGCATTGCATCACCTGCGCAAACGGCACCGACGCCTTGGCACTGGCGATTCGCGCCAAGGATATCGGTCCCGGCGACGCCGTCTTCATCCCGTCCTTCACCTATGTCGCTGCGGCCGAGGCAGCGGTGTGGGCAGGAGCTACGCCGGTTCTCATCGATGTGCGGCCTGACACCTTCAACATGGACGCAGCCAGCCTCGAGGCGGCGATCCCAGCCGCGATCGCGCTCGGCCTCAAGCCGCGCGCCGTGATCCCGGTGGATCTCTTCGGTCAGCCCGCCGATTACGAGGCAATCGCCACCGTGGCGGGGCGACACGGGCTCCTCGTCATCGCAGACGGCGCCCAGAGCTTCGGTGCGACCCTACACGGCAAGCGCGTCGGCAGATTGGCCGAGATCACGACGACGAGCTTCTTCCCCGCCAAGCCGCTCGGCTGCTACGGGGATGGCGGCGCCATCTTTACCGATGACGACGAGCTTGCCCGGCTTTTGCGCAGCCTGCGCACCCACGGCCAAGGAAACCACAAATACGATCATGTGCGCATTGGCGTGAATAGCCGACTGGATACGCTCCAAGCGGCATTTTTGATCGAGAAGCTCACGATCTTCGCCGACGAGCTTGTGCGTCGGCAGGAGATCGCGGAGCGTTACCGCACCGGACTTGGAAACCTCGTGACGGTGCCGCGCCTCATTCCCGGCGCGACCTCGTCCTGGGCCCAATACACCCTCGTGCTCGAGGACCGGGATCGGATTGCCGTGGCCTTGAAGGCGGCAGGCATCCCCACCGTGGTTTACTATCCTATTCCCGCCCATCGCCAGGCCGCCTACCATTCCTTCCCGACGGCCCCCGGGGGCGCGCCCGTATCCGAGCGGCTGGCCGGCGAGGTATTGAGCCTGCCGATGCATGCCTATCTCGATACCGCGACCCAGGACCGGATCATCGAGGCGGTACGAGCTGCATTGTAGAAACGCGCCATGGATATTCGCGGCAAGAAACTCGTCCTGATCGGCGGCGCCGGATTGATCGGCTCCCATACCCTCGATCTCCTGGTCAAGGAGGATGTGGGCGAGATTCTGGTCTACGACAATTTCGTCCGCGGGACGCACGAAAACATTGCCGCCGCACTTCGCGATCCGCGCGTCAAGGTCTTCGAGATCGGCGGCGACATCTGCCAGACGGACATCCTGAACGCGGCCCTCAAGGGGGCGGACGGGGTCTTCCATTTCGCCGCCTTATGGCTGCTGCAATGCTATGACTTTCCGCGCGCCGCTTTCGATGTGAATATCCGTGGCACCTTCAACGTCCTCGAAGCCTGCGCCGCCCAGGGGGTCAAGCGACTGGTCTATTCCTCGTCCGCCTCCGTCTATGGCGATGCCGTCGAGGAGCCGATGACCGAGGATCACCCCTTCAACAACACCAACTTCTACGGCGCGACCAAGATCGCGGGCGAGGCCATGGCTCGCGCCTTTCATCACCGCTACATGCTGCCCTTCGTCGGCCTGCGCTATATGAACGTCTACGGTCCGCGACAGGATTATCGCGGCGCCTACATCGCCGTCATCATGAAGATGCTCGACGCCATCGATCGCGGCGAGCCGCTCACCGTCTATGGCGACGGCAGCCAGGCCTATGACTTCGTCTATGTCACCGATTGCGGTGCAGCGAATATCTGCGCGATGAAGGCGGATACGGTCGATCGCTTCTACAATGTCGGCACCGGCCGACGCACGACCATCAAGGAGCTGGCGGAGACCGTCATTCGCATCACCCGGACCAACCAAAGCATCCGTTATGAGCCGGCGGGGCTCACCTTCGTCAAGAACCGCATCGGCTCACCCAGGCGGGCCCAGGCCGAGATCGGGTTCTCTGCGCGGGTCGGATTGGAGGAAGGGTTGCGGGAGCTCGTGCGCTGGCGCGACGGCCACAAGGCCGAGGTGGACATGCGCCGGCGCAAGATGGCCTCGTGACCCCGCCGCGGCGCATACAGATCGCCCTCCCGAGCATGGGCGAGGAGGAATGGCAGGCGCTGCGCGAGCCGATCGAGACCGGCTGGCTGACACAGGGCCCCAAGGTCGCGGCTTTCGAAAAGGCCTTCGCCGAGCGGCATCGGGTGCGCCATGCATTCGCCTGCACCTCCTGCACGACAGGGCTCCATCTGGCGCTCGCGGCCCTCGGCATCGGGCCCGGCGACGAGGTCGTGGTCCCCGCCTTCACCTGGGTCGCAACAGCGAATGTCGTCGTCTATTGCGGCGGCACGCCCGTCTTCGCCGATGTCGATCGCACGAGCTTCAACGTCACCGCCGAGGAGATCGGCCGGCGGATCACGCCGCGTACGAAGGCGATCATTGTCGTCCATCTCTTCGGTCTCTGCGCGGATATGGATGAAATTCGCGCTGTCGTGCCGCCGGGCGTCGACATCGTCGAAGACGGCGCTTGCGCTGCGGGAGGGAGCTACAAGGGCATCCCCGCCGGCGGCCTCGGCACCGTCGCCGCCTTCTCCTTCCACCCCCGAAAATCCGTCACCACGGGTGAAGGCGGCATGGTGACGACGAATGACGACGCGCTGGCCGAGCGCATCGGCATGCTACGCAATCACGGCGGCTCGATCCCCGAAGAGGTGCGCCATCATGGGCCCAAGCCCTACCTGCTGCCGGAATTCAATCTGCTCGGCTTCAATTACCGAATGACCGACCTGCAGGGTGCGCTGGGGCTGGTCCAGCTCGGCAAGCTCGACGGCTTCATCGCCGAGCGCGAGCGTGCCGCCGCCTATTATCGCGAGCATCTTTCGGACCTGCCCTGGCTGCGCACGCCCGTGCCGCCCAATAGCGGCCAGCATGCCTGGCAGTCATATGTCACTTATGTCGATCCGGCAACGGCGCCGCTGTCGCGCGACGCGATCATGGAGCGGCTGCAGCAGAAAGGCGTTTCGACTCGCCCCGGCACCCATGCCGTGCACATGCTGGGCTATTACAGGGAGCGCTACGGCTTACGGCCGGAGGATTATCCCGGCGCGCGTGATTGCGACCGCAATACCATGGCGATCCCGCTCCATAACAAGATGACCGCCGATGACTATGCCTATGTCGTCGACTGCCTCCACCGACTCTGAGGCGGGTTGGCTGGCACAATTGCTCGAACCCGAGCCGGAGGATGGCAAAGCCATCATCTTCCGAGGACAGAAATTCATCGCGCGCGACGGCATCTATCGTGCCGAGGCGTTGCTTTCAGCCGCCCAGGCGCAAACAAGCGAGGCCTTCGGCTTCAAGTGGCACCAGCGCGATACCTTCGAGTCCGAGGCAAGCTTACGGGCGATGCGGGAGTGGCTCCGGGAACGTTACGGCGATGTAGCAACCTGGTTGCCGGAACACGGGGAGCGGCCGATCCTGCTCGACGCTGGTTGTGGTGCGGCGATGTCGGCCATCGAGCTCTTCGGGCCGCTCCTCAAGCGGACGAGCTATTTGGGCGTCGATGTGCCGTGGAAATCGCACAGAAACGCTTTGCGGAACGAGGTCTTTCGGGGGCTTTCCTGCAAGCGGATATCATGAATCTGCCGCTGCCCGCGCAATCCGTCGATCTGATATTTTCCGAGGGCGTCCTCCATCATACCGATTCCACGGAGCGCGCGCTCAAGTCGCTTGCGCGGCTTCTCAAGCCCGGGGGACGTTTTCTCTTCTATGTTTATCGCAAGAAGGGGCCCATTCGCGAATTCACGGACGACTATATCCGCGACAAGCTTCAGGCTATGACGCCGCGCGAGGCGTGGGACGCGCTGATCCCGTTGACAAAGCTGGGAAAGACGCTCGGTGCGCTCGATATCGAGATCGATGTTCCCGAAAAGATTGACCTATTGGAGATCCCTGCTGGTCGGATCAATCTCCAACGCCTGTTTTATTGGCATGTCTTCAAGGCGTTCTACCGATCAGACATGAGTCTCGATGAGCTCAACCACATCAATTTCGACTGGTATGCGCCACGCAATGCTCACCGGCAAAGACCCGAAGAGGTGCGACGCTGGTGTCGCGATGCTGGTCTCGCGATCGAGCGCGAAATCGTCGAATTGGCTGGAATTACCGTGATCGCGCGCAAGGACGGACGGTAGCACCGATGTGCGGAATCGCAGGCATTCTCAACCTCGACGGGGCCCCGGCGGAAGCCGTCATTCTCCAAGACATGGCGGCGGCGATCCGCCATCGCGGCCCCGACAGCGAGGGATTCTACGTCGACGGCGCCCTCGGCTTCGGGCATCGCCGCCTCGCCATCATCGATCTAAGCCCCGCCGGCCATCAGCCCATGGCAACGGCCGACGGGCGCTTCGTGATCAATTACAACGGCGAGGTCTATAACTTTCAGGAGCTGCGGGTCGAGCTCGAGGCGCGCGGCCATCGCTTTCGCTCACGCTCCGATACGGAAGTTCTGCTCGAAGCCTGGGCCGCATGGGGCCCGGGAGCGCTATCGCGGTTCAACGGCATGTTCGCCTTCGCGCTTTATGACCGCAAGGAGCGGCGGCTCTTCCTCGCGCGCGACCGCTACGGCATCAAGCCGCTTTATTATGTGCTCTGCGGCGACACTCTCCTCTTCGCTTCCGAGATCAAGGCCTTCCTGCGCCACCCGGATTTCCGCGCCGCGCTTGATCCCAAAGCCCTCGTCGAATATCTCACCTTCCAGAATTTCCTGACCGAGCGCACCCTTTTTCAGGGCGTCAACCTCCTTCCTGCCGGCTGCGCCCTCGAGATCGGCGCGCAGGTCGCAGCGCCCGGACGGCTTTCCCGTTATTGGGATTTCCGCTTCGCCGAAGCAGCGCAAGGCGACCGTCCTGCTTTGGTCGAGGAGCTCGACCGCTTGTTTCGGCAGGCCGTGAGCCGCCAGCTCGTGAGCGATGTGCCGGTGAGCGCCTATCTGAGCGGCGGCATGGACACCGGCTCCATTACCGCCCTTGCCGCGCGGCAGCTCCCCCATCTACAGAGCTTCACCATCGGTTTCGATCTCTCCTCGGCTTCCGGCCTCGAGCTCGCCTTCGACGAGCGCGCGCAAGCCGAGCGGCTCTCCTATCTCTTCGGCACCGAGCATTACGAGATGGTGCTCAAGGCCGGCGATATGGAGCGTTGTCTCGCCGACGTCATCTGGCATATGGAGGAGCCGCGCGTCGGCCAGAGCTATCCGAACTACTACGCCGCGAAACTTGCCGGCAAATTCGGCAAGGTCGTACTGTCCGGCACCGGCGGCGACGAGCTCTTCGGGGGCTATCCGTGGCGCTATTACCGGGCCGCGGTGAATGTCGATTTCGACGACTACGTCTCGAAATACTACGCCTTCTGGCAGCGACTTCTTCCGGTGGAGGCTGCGGAGCGGGTCTTTGCACCTCTCGGCGTGGAGGGGCGCGTCGACACCGAGGCCCTGTTCCGACAGGTCTTCGTCAGCCACGAGCAGGAGCTGAGCCGGCCCGAGGACTACATCAACCACTCCCTCTATTTCGAGGCCAAGACCTTTCTGCACGGCCTCCTCGTGGTCGAGGACAAGCTCAGCATGGCGCATTCGCTCGAGACGCGGGTGCCCTTTCTCGACAACGATCTCGTCGATTTCGCGCAAGCCGTGCCGATCCGGTTCAAGCTCGGCAATCTCGGCGAGGTCGTCCGCTTCAACGAGAACGAGCCGGGATCGAAGACCGCCAAGTATTTCGAGAAGACCCGCGATGGAAAGCTCATCCTGCGCGAAGCCATGCGCCGCCACATTCCGGCCGAGTATACGGGTGCCATCAAGCAAGGCTTCTCGGCACCTGATGCGAGCTGGTACAGGGGCGAGAGCATCGATTACGTGCGCGAGAAGCTGCTGCTGCGCCAGGCCCGCATCTACGATTTCGTCGACCGTGACGTGATCCGCGGCCTTGTGAGCGAGCATCTCGAGGGGCGGCAGAACCGGCGGCTTCTCATCTGGTCGCTGCTCTGTCTTGAGCAGTGGTGCGCTCAATTCCTCGACGGCGCGGGCGGCTCCCCGGCCAAGGGGCTGGCTTCCCGGGGAGAGCGGGCCGCGCCGGCCATCCCCGCCGTAAGCTGGCCTTAACTCTCGGCGCGGACTATATTCCCCGCCATGAGTGTTCAGAGCAAATTGCGGACCCTATCGAAGCTCGTCGCGCGCCGGCCGCGAGGCTGGCAGTCGCTCGTGTACAACACGGCGATGGCGCGGGCGCGTCGTGTCGGGCCGCTGATGCGCCCGGTGCACGTCTCGATCGAGCCGACTAATGCCTGCAATGCCCGTTGCCCGATTTGCGAGACCGGGAATCAATCGATGGAGCGGCGCACCGGCATGCTCGACTTCACCGCCTATAAGCGCCTCATCGACGATATCTGGCCGACGACCGCGAACCTGCTCTTCTATTACATGGGCGAGCCATTCCTGAACCGGCACGCCTACGACATGATTCGCTACGCCCGGGAGCGTGGCATCGCCGTCGAGACCTGCACCAATGGCGACCTCGTCGACGCCAAGGGCGTCATCTATTCGGATATCAACAAGATCAGCTTTCAGATCGGCGGGATGGACAACAAGACGCATCAGATTTACCGGGTGCGCAGCGACCTCGCCAAGGTGCGCAAGAATCTCTATGCCCTGGTGGAGGAACGGCGGCGGCATCCGGAATCCAACGTGCAGATCGAAGTCGGTTTCATCGTGATGCGCCATAACGAGCATCAGGTGGGGGATTTCCTGCGCTGGACCGCAGAGCTCGGCGTCCAGGCCAACGTCATCGATCCCTGCGTGCGCAGCGTCCTCGAGGGCCATGCCTTCCTGCCGCGCGATCGGAAGTACTGGTTCTACGACGAGGAAGCCTTTGAGCGCGGCGTTCTCAAGCCCAAAGTTGTGCCCGACAACGAATGCGGCTGGATCTGGAACTCGATCCAGCTCAATTGGAACGGTGACGCGGTTCCCTGCTGCCGCGATCCGAACGGCCATCATGTCTTCGGCAATGTCTTCGAGAAGGGGCTTGGCGCCGTGTTCAACGGCGAGAAGGCGCGCGCCTTCCGCCGCCAAGTCCTGACGGCGCAGGGCGACATCGACATCTGCCGGCTCTGCTCGGGCTACGGCTTGCCGAATCCGCAAGCCGTGCTGCCGGTGCGCATCGCTGCGCGCGCAACGGCGCCGGCTCGTGCCGCCGAGTGACTCGGCGGCGCACCCCACTGAAAGCCGGTCCGAGCTATCGCCCGCCGCGCAGGAGCGCCACGATCTTTTCCGCCGCCTCGCCATCGCCGTAATCGGGGATCTCGCGACGGGGGGCGTAATCCGCAACCGTCCAGAGGCGGTTCCAGCCGGCTTCGACCGTCTCCACCCATTCCGTCTCGTTGCGCAAGGTGACGCAAGGCCTGCGATGGAAATAGGCTTCCTTTTGAAGCCCGCCGGAATCTGTGAAGACAGCGCGCGCGCCATCCAAAAGACATGCCATGTCGAGATAACCCACGGGGGGGCAGATTCGGAGCCCGGTCAGGCCGATGCCGGCGCGTGCCGCCGCCTCTCGTGTCCGCGGGTGGAGCGGCAGTATCACCGGCGCCTTCGCCGCACGCTCCTGGAGCCAGGCGACGATACGGGCGAGCTGGGCCGGCTCATCGGTATTCTCCGCGCGGTGGACCGTCGCAAGGTAATAGCCGTTCGGCTGCACCCCGAGCCTCTCGATGATCTTCGATCGTGTCCGCGCTTGTTCGCGCGCGTGGAGCGTCGCGTCATACATGACGTCGCCGACGTGATGCACGCCTCGAACGATTCCCTCCCGCGCGAGATTCGCGAGCGCCGCTTGTGTCGGGCAAAGCAGCAGGGTGCTGACATGATCGGCAGCGACGCGGTTGATCTCCTCGGGCATGCGCCGGTTGAAGGAGCGCAGGCCCGCCTCGACGTGGGCGACCGGGATGTTCAGCTTGGCGGCGGCAAGAGCCGCGGCCAGGGTCGAATTGGTATCGCCATAGACGATCGTCCAAGCCGGGTGTTCGGCCGCGAGGACAGCCTCGACTGCGATCATCATGCGGCCCGTCATCTCGCCATGCCCGCCGCCATGGACCCCGAGATGGCGGCGCGGCGCGGGTATTGCCAGCTCCTCGAAGAAGATATCCGACATGTCCGGATCGAAATGCTGGCCGGTATGGACGATGATCTCCGCCATATCGGGCGCCTTCGCCAAGGCGCGGCTGACGGCCGCGGCCTTGATGAATTGCGGTCGCGCGCCGACGACGCTGACGATCTTCATCGGCCTAGCGCTACCGCTGCGCTCTCGCGAGCCCTCTCTGCGAGCAGCTGGCGATAGAGGGCCAGTTCGCGTTGCTTGGCCTGCTCCGGGGCATAGTCGCGCTCAAAACGTGCCTTGAGCGCGCCGCCGAGCGAAGCGGCCGCGTCCGGATCGCCGAGCAGGGTTTCGATCGCCCGCCGCCATTCGAGCGGCTCCGATGGCTCGACCAGCATACCACTCCTTCCGTGCTCGACCAGCTCGGCGTGCCATTCCACCCGGCTGGTAATGACCGGCTTGCCGAGGCTCGCCGCTTCGAGGAGCACGAATCCCGACATGGGCACGAGGACGAAGGCGGCCTGCCGAAGCAGGGCGTGGATGACGGGCCGCTCTTGCCAGCCAAGGAAGCGGATATCCGCGCGGCCGGCGAAGCGTCTCTCACCTTCAAGACGCAGGGGGCCATCACCACAGAAGACAAAGGCGAACGGCCTTGCTGGGGCAGGCCGCCATCCCTCGAGCGCATCGTAGAGCTTGTCGGTGAATTTGTAGCGATTGAGAAAGCCGATGATGGGAACCAAAGCGGCATCGGAAGGGAGTCCGACGCGTGCGAGGGTCGCGATATCGTCTGCGGGCTGCGCAGGAATGCGCTCGATCTGCCAGGGAATGACGACGCCTTTGGCGGTGGCGCGGCGGGCGCCAATAATGCGGGCGACGTAATCGAGGGTGAAGCGGTTTGGCACGATGATGCGGTCGCAAAGCCGCAGGACCAGGGCCTCCATGCCGAAGGAGATCATGCGGCTGTTGAAGTTGTAGCGCCCCTCCATGGCTTGGGAGATGCGGTTATCGCCGCCGAGCGAGACCACGACGGGCAAGCCCAAGAGCTTGGCGCCGATGCAGCCGAGCAGGCTGCCCAGATAGGGAAGCCGTCCGCGAACGATGGTGGCCCGGAAGCGACGCAGCGCCCTCACGACACGGCCCAGCGCGGCGATGAAGAAAATTGGATTTATGCTGTAATATCTGTAGGATACAAGTTCGATGCGGTAGTCGCCGAAATGCCCGGAGAAGGCGAGGTCCTTCTCGTGGGGCGTGAAGTGGATGACCTTTCGGTACGCCTTGTTGGGATTGTAGGTTTCGCCCACCGTCGAGAGATTTCCCTTGGCCGCCAGCGCATGCAGGCTCGAATCCATGAAATTCGCCACGACGATATCGGGTTCAGCGGCTTTCATAAGCTCCCCGTGAAATTCGGCTCCTTCTAGGTTATGACAATCGGCCTGTCCAGCCGGCGCGGATGTGGCGGTCGAGAGTTCCGGTCTGCGTCCCGCGTCGTGCGCGCGGCACCTCAGCCTCCAGCGGTGTTTCGCCTCGAATGTTTGCGGCTTCCTCCTCTAGCTTCTTCATCTTGCGGCTTCCGCAGGCGCGCGATGCGCCGCGCGTCGGCGTCTATCGCTTTCGCGGTGCCGGCGGTGCGGTCGCATGGCCCATGCGGGATGGCGCCAACCTCGGCCTGGCGGGTGCCTGGAACCTGCTCTTCCGCCTGGGCTTTCTGCCGCAGGTCGTTGCGCTAGAAGGCCTCCCGCGCCCGAGGCGGGGCGACGTGTTGGTGGTCCCTGCACAACCGGGAAATGATCTCCCGATCGGGTCGCTGCAGGAATGGCACGCCGCCGGCGGGATGATCCTCGCGAGTGGCGCTACCGAAGCGTGGAGCGGCTTATTGGGGGCCTCGCTGCGCGTCGTGCGCGCCGGCTATCCCTACGCCGCTTTGGCGGCGGGAGGGGTTGAGAAGGTGCCGCAAGTCGTCGCTCCGCCTGGATGGCCGTTTCTCGCGGGCGAGGCCGGGCGCGCGACGGCGCTCGGATATCTGCTGGCGCTGCGCGGTGAGCGACAGACGCCACAGCGAGCACTGATCACGCCGCTCACGGACGCACCGGCCGTTCTGCGCCATGACGGCATCGTCTATCTAAACGGCGATCCCTTCGCCGCTTACCAGGCCTGGTTGCAAGGCCAGGAGGATCTCGGGCCCTGGCTCAACTGGCGGCACCGTCTCTTCTGGCTCGACGAGCAGGCGGCGTTTCTGGGGCGGCTGCTCAGGCGCGCCGAGGTCGTCGAGCGCCTGCCGGGTCCTGGCATTCCGAGCCTCGCAGAGACGACCATCGTGCTCCGTCACGATCTCGATGCCTCGCGCGACACGGCCTATCTCGAGGCCGAAGTGGCGGCAGGGATTCCCGCCGTGCACGCCATTCTCCACGACGAGAACACGGACTTCTGGCTAAAGGCCTTGGCGCGTCACGACGATCACGAGACCGCGCTCCACTACCACACCAACACCGAGCCCGCCCGATGGCGGCGCCGCGTTCCCTTCCTGCGACGGAGTTCAAGCCGCAGCGGCCCGGCTCATCGGCGATTGGTTGGGCGCGGCCTCGCGCGCCAAGTCGAATGGGCGCACGACCGCGGCATCGGGGTGGCGACGCTGCATCGGCATTGGAGCTATATCCTCTATCCTGAATTGGTCGACGCGCTCGATGCCGTCTATCGCACGCTGCCGGACGTCACGGGTAGCAGCAGCTTCTTTCGCGGCCAGGTGCTCCGCTGGGGCGCGCGCGATGCTGGGGAAAGCGTCGGCTCTTTCCCCGATGCGCAATTCCCAAGCTGGCTTCCTTTTCGGCTCGCGCATGCAGGGGACGATGGCCGCATGCTTGCGGGTTGGGAATCCACCTCGGTGATGGAAATCGAGCCGGACCTCCTCGAGCAAATGCTCGATCATCACATTCCCGAGCTGGCTCAGCGTGTCTTTACCCTTTGCTTCCATCCCGCCCATGCGCGGCGCCCGACCTTCACGCCCCAGGGATCGCTCGCCGATTTCCGGCGCATTCTCGGCATCATCCGCGCACGAAGCCTGCCTTGCCTCACCTTGGCCGAAGTCTATCGCCGCTTTTCGGCCGCGGCCCAACAGCAGGGTGGAGCGCCTTGAAGAAGCCCACACTCCTCGACCGCGCCGTGATGGCGTCCTTGCGGCGCTTCTTCGACGAGCGCGCAATGTCCGCGAACCTGGCGATCAGGAACGGCTACGGCGCGGTCGAGGATAGCGAGCTCGTATCTTTTTACGATGACCTCTATCGGGACCTCGATCGCCACCTGCAAGCTGGTCCCGGACAACGGGTGCTCGATGTCGGTTGCGGCACTGGGGAAATCTTGAGCCGGCTTGCAGCCTCGAGCGGCCAGGCGATTGGAATCGACATCGCCCCCAACATGGTTCGGGCGGCACGCGAGAGGGGTCTCGACGCCCGGATCTATGACGGCGCGCGGTTTCCTTTTCCCGACGCCGCATTCGACCGCGTGCTAATGAATTTCGTTCTGATCAACGTGCCCCAAGCGACGCTCGCGCAGCGCCTCATCGAGGAGGCGCTCCGGGTCCTGGCGCCCGGAGGGCGGCTTCTCGTCGGCACGAATCCGAAGCCGTCGCAGAATTCGTTTGCCGTCGTGCGGGATCTCGGCCCGTATCGGCGCCTGAGGGAGTTGATCTCCATGCGCCTGCGCTCCCGCGATTTCTGGGTCGTCTGTTACGACTACGCCTTCTTCATGGCGTTCTTTGAGCGATGCGCGCTCTCAGCCGTCCACGTGGTGGGCGCTGCGGTCGGGCATCCGTCGATGAAGGGAAAATTCCACGTTCTGATGTGCAAATGAGGGCGGGCACTCAGTGCGCACCAGCCCGTAAAGGTCGGCTGTGACTCTCAGCTTCGTCCCGTTCGAGAAGGAAGATCCTCGGGCCTGGTCCGCCTTCGTCGATTCGTGCGACGAGGCCTGGTTACCGCATCGCCCGGAATTCCTCGCCGCATCCCCGGAAGACTGCTCCTTCTCGTTGCGCCGGAATGGCGAGCTTATCGGCGTTTGCGCTCTGGCGCGCCAGAGGCAGGGCCGCGCCGCCGCCGTGCTCTACGGGGCGGGACTCGCCCTGGCATCGACGGTCGCATTCCACGATATCGTCGACGATTTCCGTGCGGAACTCCACGCGCTCGTCGCGCGCCAGGGGGCGCTTGCGGTGCAATTCAATCAGCCGCCCTTGTCGCCTGCTTTGGCGGGGCGTCGTTATGCCGATTCAATTCTGATGGAGCTCGGTTTCTCGTGCGGCCTCCGGTGGGGCTTCAATCTCGATTACGTCACGGGGTTCCATACGGTCATCGAGCTTTCCCATGAGATGGGCGCCATCCTCAAGGGGTTCACCAAAGGGAACCGCGCCTGTGTCGCGCGCTGCCGTCGCCTCGCGGCAACGGCCGAATTCAGCGATGCGGCGCGCTTTTCCGATGGACATTGGGATGCCTTCGTCAATATTCATCGGGCGACTTATGCACGAACGGGTGCTGCTGCCTTCTCCGAGGAGCATCTCGCGCGGCTCAAGCGGCACGCCCAGGCGGGCTTCATCGCCTTGGCGGCCTTAAGGCTCGACGGGGAGCTCGTCGCGGCCATCCTTCTCGAGACGTATAAGGGCGGGGCGAATTACCTCGCGGGCGGCTGTCGCGACGACGCCCAGAAGCTCGGTGCCATGGTTTATCTGCACTTTCTCGCTATGGAGAGAATGAAGCTCGCCGGCTACCGTTATTATTGTATGGGGCCGTCGTTCCCGGCACTCCGAGGCACCAAGATGGGTGCCATCGGTGACTTCAAGCGCCGATTCGGCGGCGCCAAATGGGATATCCTCGCCGGCGAGCTGGTCACGGACCGACGGTTGTATTGGCGGCGGATCCTACTGCCTCGGGCGGTCAAATTCATTGGCGCTCGAGGATTTCTGCCGTCGGGCTTGGCGCGGATGTGGAATCGCCTTCGCAACCGGGGCGCGGCGTGATACGAGGCGCGCGATGATTCGATACTCCCGGCAGGCGTAACGAGAAGATCGGCGTTCATGCTCCAAGCTTTAGCGGAATAAGGCGATGGCCTCTCGCGCTACGAGCTTCGGCGTTAGGCTCGCCCGCGATCTTTGGCAGAAGCTGGGCTGGCGCCTGGGCTTGTTTCTCGTCCTCGCCGTCCTCGGCGGTTTGACGGATGGCATAGCCATGGCGCTGCTCTTCCCCTTGGTGGGTGCCCTCGGCATCGGGGGTGCGGAAAACAACGCCGTGAGCGCGGCGGCGGCGAGGCTTTTCGCGTTCCTTGGGATGCCGAACAGCCTCCTTTCCGTTGGGGCCGTGCTGATCGTTGCCTTCGTTCTTCAGAGTGCCCTGGCGCTTGCGGCGGGGTGGCTCGCCGCGGCGCTCAGCGCGGATTACGTCGTCGCCTGGCGCCTCAGCCTGCTCCGGCGGCTCATGGATGCCGGCTGGCCCTTTTATCTCAACAAGCGGGCTGGCGAGCTGCAGAGCCGGCTCTTCAACGACTGCCAATGGCTTGGCTTGGCTTTCTTCACCGCGACCCAGATGCTGTCTACGGCACTCGTCGCCGTCATCTATGTCGTTCTGGCCTTGCTGGCGTCTTGGCAGATCACGCTCGCGCTGACTGCGATCGCGCTCGTCATCATCGGTCTGACGCATCCGATCATCCGTCGCGGCGAAAACCTCGGGAACCGCATCACGGCGAAGAATGCGGAGTTCAATTCGCTGTCAAACGAGATCTTCAACGGCATGAAGGCCGTGAAGGCCACGGCTTCGGAGGACTTCGTTACGGGGCAGTTCAGCGAGCTTTTCGGCGCGCTGCGGAAACTCTATTTCTGGACGAACTTCAATGTCAGCCTTCTCAAGGCGAGCTTCGAGACGGTCTCGATCATCGCTCTCGTCGCCATGCTCATTGTCACCGTCGAATACTTCCATGTCGATTTCTCGACGATCATGGTAGTGCTTGCGCTCTTCGTCCGGCTCTATCCGCGAATCGGCACGTTTCAGCAGAATTTGCAGTCGACGGTCTTCTATACGGGCAGCCTGCGTGCGCTCGATGCGGCAGTCGAAGAGAGCGCCGCGGCACAAGAGCAGGATCCTGGTCACGACGTGCCGGCGCGCGTCCTCCGCGAGGGGCAAAATCTCGTATTGCGCGACGTCATCGCGGGGTATGGCGGAACGCCCGTTCTCGACGGCCTCACCCTCGAGATTCCCGCGGGGGCGACGGTCGGCATCGTTGGCGCCTCGGGCGCCGGCAAGACCACCTTGCTCGACTGCCTGTTGCGCTTGATCGAGCCAAGCGCCGGCGCCGTCCTCGTCGATGGCGAGCCGCTTCAAGCCTTGTCGCTACGGAATTGGCGCCGCTCGGTCGGCTATGTCGCGCAGGATACCGTGCTCTTCAACGCCTCGATCCGCGACAATATCGCTTGGGGCAACGACGACTATGATGAAACCGCCATCATCGAAGCGGCGCGCCGTGCGCACGCCCACGGCTTCATCATGGAGACGGCGCAGGGCTATGAGACGGTCATTGGCGATCGCGGCGTCCGCCTGTCGGGCGGTCAGCGGCAGCGTCTCGGCCTCGCTCGCGCCCTTCTCGGCCGAAAGTCGCTTCTGATCCTCGACGAGGCCACGAGCGCCCTCGATTCAGACGCCGAGGCGAAAGTGATGGAGGCGGTGCGCGCGCTCCATGGCAGCCTGACCATCATCATCGTCGCCCATCGCCTGTCCACGGTCCGCTACGCCGACCGCATCCATGTGCTCGATGCAGGCCGGGTCATCGAATCCGGCACTTGGGCCGAGCTCCTCGCTCATGACGGGGCCTTCGCGCGGCTGTGGGCGATGCAAAGCGACCATCCGGCGCCATGATCACCGGCGCCGCTCCGCTATGGCAGGCCGTGGCGTGGCTGCCGCTCGCCCTCGCTCTCTTTTCATTGGGCCGGCTTGCGCCCATCTGGCGATTCCGCCACCAGGGATGCGACGCCTATTTCTTCCTGCAATGCGCCGAGGCCTTCCGGCGCGACCGGCGCGTCCCCATCGAGCTTTCCGGCCTCTATCTCCTCGAGCCACGGGAGCAGTGGTATCCGCCGCTCTTCCCGGTACTCCTCGGCGTGCTGCCGGAGCGCTGGGTGGCGCGCGGTTATTGGGCGCTCAACACCATCGTCGATATGGCGATTGCGGCCGCGCTTTTCATATGGGTTGCGGAGACGGCGGATTTCGCACGCGCCTGGGCTGCGCTTCTCCTCTATGCCACCGACGCGAATTTCGTGAGCGAGTATCGCGGCCTGACCTCGCGGCCTTTATCCGCGGTGCTCTACGGCATCTTCGTGATCGCTGCGGCGCTTGCCGCCCTTCAGGGCATGACTTGGCTTATCGTCGCGGCAATCGCCGGGATGCTGGTGATCTATACCCATAAGCTCACGACTCAGCTCCTGTGGTTCGCGGTGCCGTTCCTGACAGCGCTACGCGGCGAATGGGTCTGGCTGGCGGCGCTTGCAGGAGCCTATCTTCTTGCGCTCGCCGTCAAGCCGAGCCTCTTCGTCAAGGTGCAACGCGCCCATTGGGACATCGTGGCCTTCTGGCATCGCAACTGGAATCTGCTCGGCGCGCATCAAATCCGCAATTCGCCGGTCTATGGCCGTGAGGCGGCGCATGCCGGGTTCCATCGTGGCGACGGGCCGCGGATCCTTGTCGTGCATGGCAAGCGGCTTTTCCTTCAGAATCCCTGGGTGCTGATGTTGCTCCCGGCAGCGCTGCAGAGCCGCTGGGCCCCGCTTGACCTCCTCTTCGTCCAACTGACCGCGGCAACTTACCTGTGGGCGGCCGCGACGCTGCTGATCCCTTGGCTGCGCTCTCTCGGCGAAGGAACCAAATACGTCAAATATGCGACCCCTTTCACACTTGCGCTTGCCATGCGGAGCATCGCCGATGGAAGCCTCCTGGCTTGGGCCATCGGCGCTCTGTGCCTCGGCCTTCACCTTTACCATTACCAGCGCATCTGCCGGGAATTGTCGCAGGTCCGCCAGGAGAGCGGCAGCCTCAACCCGAGCCTGCAAGCGATGATCGAGCGCTTCCGGAAAGATGCCGCCGCGCGCATCCTGTGCCTGCCGGCCCAGCTTGCCGATCTGATCGCCTATGCCTCCCGCCGGCCGGTGCTGTGGGGCACCCATGGCTACGGATTCAAGCAGGTCGAGTCGTTTTTCCCGGTGCTTCGGCAGCCTGTGGAAGCGCTCATGCGCGCGCATGGTTTGACTTATCTGCTCGTCGACTCGCGATACGTGGAGCCCGGGGAGCTGCGCCTCCCGAGGCAATTCACGCTGGTCCTGGTCAGCGAAAGCTATCGCTTGTTCGCCTGGAGCGAGGCGAGGGAAGACTGAATGCGCTCCATTTTCTACGTGATCGGGACCCTCGATATCGGCGGCGCCGAGCGCCACCTGGCGCAGCTCGCGCGATATCTCGCCCCGCAGCGATGGCACCCCACGATTGCATGTCTGAGCGGGCGGGGCGCCTTGATCCCCGAGCTTCGGCAGAGCGGTATCGAAATTCTCGAAGCACCCTGCGCCGGCTGGGCGGGGCGCGCGCCGCGCTTTCTTTTTCGCCCGCTGCGGTTGCTCATCGTCTCGCTCTGGCTCCTGCGCGTATTGCGGCAGCGGCGTCCCGATGTCGTGCATTTCTTCCTGCCGGCGTCCTATCTCATCGGCGCGCCCTGCGCGCTTCTGGCCGGCTGCCGCCGACTCGTCATGAGCCGCCGCAGCTTGAATTTTTATCAGAGGCGACGTTGGGGTACCGCGCGGCTGGAGCGGTGGCTGCATGGGCGCATGGTGGCCGTTCTCGGCAACAGCGAGGCGGTCGTGCGGGACTTGCGCGCCGAGGGCGTTCCAGCCGCTCGCCTGCGGATGATTTCGAACGGCGTCGATCTCGCGCGCTTCTCCGCCCTGCCCGATAGAGCCGCGGCGCGCCGCAAGCTCGGCATCGCCGACTCGTGCTTCGTCATGGTCATCGTCGCCAATCTTATTCCCTATAAGGGCCACAGGGATTTGCTCGCGGCCCTTGGCATTGTCGGCGGCCGTTTGCCGCAGCCTTGGCGTCTTCTCTGCGTCGGCCGCGATGATGGGATCGGCGATGCCTTGCGCGCCGAAGCGGCGCGCTATGGGATCGGGGGCAATATCGCCTGGCTCGGGGTGCGGGAGGATGTCCCCGAGCTGCTCGCCGCCGCCAATTTGGCGCTGCTCTGCTCGCACGAGGAGGGCTTTTCCAACGCCGTGCTCGAAGCCATGGCGGCGGGGCTGCCCGTGGTCGCAACGGATGTCGGCGGCAACCGCGAGGCGGTGATCGACGGTGTGACCGGCATCATCGTGCCGCCGCACGATCCCGGTCGCCTCGGCGAGGCCATTCTCGAGATTGCCCATGCGGGCGAGCAGGCTTGCGCGATGGGGCGCGCCGGTCGTGCACGAATCGCCGAGCATTTCGCGATCGAGTCCGCCTTCCAGCGCTACGAGGCGCTCTATGAGGAGCTCCTGGACGGCGACGGGGCGCGGCTTGGCTAGGCCGGATCCTCGATCAGGCGCTCGGGGCCGGCGAGACGATAGCGCCGCCCCTCGCGCGGGCAGACGAGATCGGGGCCAAGCCGCTCGCCGGCATGACTCATCCAGCCGATGCGCCGCGCCGGCGTGCCCACGACGAGGGCGTGGGCCGGCACGTCGCGCGTGACGACGGCACCCGCCCCGACGAAGGCGTATTCGCCGATCGTGACGCCGCAGATGATCGTGCAATTGGCGCCTAGGGTGGCGCCGCGCCTCACCACGGTATCTTTGTATTCGTCCTTGCGCGAGACCTCGGCGCGCGGATTGAGCACATTGGTGAAGACCATGCTGGGGCCGCAGAAGACGCCGTCCTCCAGCGTCACGTTGTCATAGACCGAGACATTGTTCTGGATGCGCACATTGTTGCCGATCTTGACCTTGTTTCCGACGAAGACGTTTTGTCCCAGGGAGCAACCCGACCCGATCTCCGCGCCGGCGCAAACGTGAACCCAATGCCAGATGCGCGTGCCGCGCCCGATGCGGGCACCCGCGTCGACGATCGCGGTCTCGTGAACGAAGCTGTCGTCGACGGTACTCATGATTGGGTTTCGACGCGGAGGCAGAAGGGATGATAGTCGCCCTTGCGGCCGACGGGCGCGCTCGTACGGATCGTATAGACGGTCTCAATGCTCGGCCGCGCCTCGGCAATGCCGAAGCCGCCGCCACGGAGGATGTCGGCGTAGCTCTCGGTGTGCAGGTCGGTGAAGCCGTCGCTGAACTCCACCTCCTCGCCGTCGACGGTGATCGAGCGATAGGTCCGCTTGCCGGTCCGCAGCCGCTCCGCGGGTAGGTGGGCGGCGTTGATCGAGAGGAACCAGCGCACGCGCGCCTGCCTGAACTCGAGCAGGCCCGCCGCCGCGTCCGGCCGATGGATGTGGACGACGCTGCCGGTCGCGGGGCCGAACACCCAGCCAAGCATGTCGAAAAAGTGGACGCCGATATTGGTGGCAATACCCCCCGATTTCTGCGTCTCTCCCTTCCAGCTCGTGAAGTACCAGTGCCCGCGCGCGGTCAGGTAGGTGAGGTCGACGTCGAAGACGCGGCTCTTCGCCGCGGCGATGCGCTCGCGCAGGGCGCGGATCGAGGGGTGCAGCCGCAGCTGGAGGATGTTGTAGATGCGCTTGTCGCTCTCTTTCTCGATCTCCGCGAGCGCCTCGAGGTTCCAGGGGTTCAGCACCAGCGGCTTCTCGCAGATCGCGTGGGCATGGCTGCGCAGGGCAAAGCGGATATGGGCATCGTGCAGGTAGTTGGGCGAGCAGATGGCGACATAGTCGATCGCCGCGCCGCGCCGGCGGCGCTTGTCGATGTGGCGGTCGAAACGCTCGAACTCGGTGAAGAAATCGGCATCGGGAAAATAGCTGTCGATGATGCCGACGCTGTCATTGGGGTCGAGCGCGGCAATCAGGGCGTTGCCGGTCTCCTTGATCGCCTTCATGTGGCGCGGGGCGACATAGCCGGCCGCGCCGATCAGAGCGAAATTCTTCATCACGTCCTTGACCAGGCGAGCGCCGTTCCGCCCTGTTTTCGGCGCCGTCGAGGCGGCCGATGGTTAATCGGCCGGAGCGGAATCCCCAAGGGCCGGCTCCGTGCCGTCCGGCGGATTTAACGGTTTCCCAGCCCATATTCAACACCGCGCTAGGCGGCGACCCGGCGCCCTCTTCCGGCGGGCCGCGCTGGACGGGCCGGGGTCCCTCGGGCTACAAAGCGCCGTCCTATGCGCGAGCCGAGAGGGGGCGAAAGCGCCATGTGCGGCATTGCCGGCTTACTCGACCGACGAAAATCGCTCTCGGAAGATGCGTTGAAGGCCCGCGCGCGGGCCATGAACGACACCCTGAGCCATCGTGGCCCCGATGGCGACGGCTTCTGGGTCAGCGCCCCCGACGGCGTTGCCCTGGCCCATCGCCGCCTCGCCATCATCGATCTCTCGCCGGGCGGTGCCCAGCCGCAGATTTCCGGCGATGGACGCTTCGTCATCACCTATAACGGCGAGGTTTATAATTACCGCGCACTTCGCCGGGAGCTCGAGGAGGGCGGTCAGCGCTTCCATACCGAGTCCGATACCGAGGTCATGCTGGCGAGCTTCTCCCGCTGGGGGATCAAGGCGGCGGTCGAGCGTTTCATCGGCATGTTCGCTTTCGCTGTTTGGGACCGCCGGGAGCGCCTGCTCGTCCTGGTGCGTGACCGGCTCGGCATCAAGCCGATGTATTATGCCGACCTCGGCAGCCGCCTGCTCTTCGGCTCCGAGCTCAAGGCGTTGCGCGCCGACTCCACTTGGTCGCCGACCCTTGATCGCGACGCCACCGCCGGATATTTCCGGCATGGCTATGTGCCGAGCCCGCTCACCATCTACCGGGAAGCGAGGAAATTGCCGCCAGGCCATATGCTGACTGTGGCCGAGGGCAAGCCGCCGGTCGTGGAAATGTATTGGGATGCCCGCCAGATCGCGATCGAGGGCGCGCGGCGCGCGGCACTGGGATCAATGGAGCCCGCGGAGGCGGTGGAGGCCTTGGACCGGCTGCTGCGCGATGCGGTGAGTCTGCGGATGATCGCAGATGTGCCGCTGGGCGCCTTTCTCTCTGGAGGGATCGATTCTTCGACGGTGGTGGCCCTCATGCAGGCCCAGAGCAACCGTCCCGTCCGCACCTTCTCGATCGGCTTCCGCGAGGCGAGCCATAACGAGGCGGCGCATGCCAAGGCTGTCGCTGGCCATCTCCGCACCGATCACACCGAGCTCTATGTCGAGCCGACCCATGCGCGCGAGCTCATTCCGCGCCTGCCGGAATGGTATGACGAGCCTTTTGCCGATTCGTCGCAACTCCCCACCTATCTCGTGGCGGAAATGGCGCGCCAGCACGTGACTGTCGCCCTCTCCGGCGATGGCGGTGACGAGGTCTTCGCCGGCTATAGTCGCTACTTCTGGACGGCCCGCTTCTGGCGCAATATTTCACTGGCGCCGGCGCCGCTCCGCAAGCTGGTCGCACTGATCGCGCGACTGCCGTCGGCGGCCGCGTGGGATTGCCTGTTCGGCTGCCTGCCGGGCCGGCTGCGCATCGAGCGTGGCGGCGAGCGGATGCACAATCTTGCCACCATACTCGAAGGCCTGAGCCCCGATGCCGTCTATCGGCACCTGATCAGCCTGTGGAAGTCGCCGGAAGAGGTGGTCGTTAGCGGCCGCGAGCCCGAGAGCATCCTCTGGGATAGAGCATTAGCGCAGGAGGTGCCGGAGCTCATTCCACGGCTCGAGCTCATTGATCTCGTCACCTACCTGCCCGACGACATCCTCACCAAGGTCGACCGCGCCACCATGGCCGTGAGCCTCGAAGGGCGCGTGCCGCTCATCGATCATCGTGTCGTTGAGTTCGCAGCGACACTGCCCCTCGCCCTCAAGGTGCGAGACGGACAGGGGAAATGGCTGCTGCGGCAGGTGCTTTCCCGCTACGTCCCGGACGCCCTGGTCGACCGGCCGAAGATGGGGTTCGGCGTCCCGATCGGGGAATGGCTGCGCGGGCCCCTGCGGGCCTGGGCAGAGGAGTTGCTGGATCCGGCCAAGCTGCGCAGCGATGGGATCCTCCGCCCCGAGCCCATCACGCGGCTCTGGCAGGATCATCTGGCGGGTCGCCGCGACGGGCAGTATCCCCTCTGGGTCGTCCTCATGTTTCAAGCTTGGCGGCAGCGCTGGCCGACGCCGGTGTAGAGGCACGACGCCCGGTCCGCGCAAAGCCAAGAAGTTAGTTGCAACTGATTTTCAATCTTGGGAGCGCCGGCGGTCGTCCGTGTTCCGCAACTGAGTGCTCAACCGCCGATATAGCGCGTCGCGGTAATCGGACAGCCGCAGATCGGGCAAATCTCCGTCAGGGTGAGGAAGCTTCCCTTGGCGCCAGTTTCCTTGGCGAGCTTGGCATCCAACGTCGCGAGAATCTGCGCATGCAGAGCATCGCTCTTGCAGCGGTTGGCATAGGCGAGCCCGAGCCCGCTCTGCGGCGGGATCTTCTCGATCGAGAACGCCGCTGCCCGACGGGCGCCGCCGAAAAGCGCGAAGCCGCCGCCCAATGCTGCGGTGCTCAGCAAAAAACCGCGCCGATCCAACAGCCTGTGAGTGTGAGTCATCGAATCGCCCTTCCCACCTGCGCACTTCGAGGATCACCCAAGTTTAAATAGGACCCTGCCGTCAGGCAACAGCGACACAGCGACGCCGATTCGGGTTGATATCGCGTAAACTTGATGCTTTGAGACTTGAAGAAGCCTGCGTTCGAGTTCACCTAATCGGCGCGCCCTTTCACGTTCGTAGGGCGGTCTGAAAAATCGCGGCGGGATTCTGAATACCTGTTCACCTGCCGATTGCCCCGTCTCTCGTCCGAAGAGGTCCCCATGGTTATGGTTTCACGGAGCCGCGGATATCCGCGTCCCCGCAGTCTCCCCGGCTTTTCCGGCCTCTTCCGCTTCGGCCTGGCTCTGATGGTATTTGCCACGACGGCTGTGGCCGCTGCGGCCCAGGAGCCTGGCGGTGCCGGAGAGACTCAGATTCTGCGAGCGACATTGGAAAACGGGCTCCGGGTCATCCTCGTCCGCAATCGCTTGGCGCCGGTCGTGACGACAGGCGTCAATTATCTCGTCGGCGCCGACGAGACGCCCCCGGGCTTTCCCGGCATGGCGCATGCCCAGGAGCATATGATGTTTCGCGGCAGTCCGGGGCTTTCCGCCGAAGCGCTCGCCAATATCGGCGCCGTGATGGGGGGCCGCTTTGACGCCGATACGCGGCAAACGGTGACCCAGTATTTCTTCACGGTGCCTGCCGAAGACCTCGACGTGGCGCTCCATATCGAGGCTCTGCGCATGCGCGACGTCGACGACGCGCAAGCGGATTGGGAGAAGGAGCGCGGAGCTATCGAGCAGGAGGTGACCCAGGACCTCTCGAGCCCACGTTACGTGCTGCAGACCAGATTGCGCGAAGCACTCTTCGCCGGAACACCTTATGCTCATGACGCGCTTGGCACGATTGCCTCGTTCAACAAGACGACCGGGGCCATGCTCAAGACCTTCCATGAGAAATGGTATGCGCCGAACAACGCCGTGCTGATCGTGGTCGGCGATCTCGATCCCGCGGCGACGCTCGCCAAGGTGAAGACGCTGTTCGAGAGCATTCCGTCGAAGAAGCTTCCCGCTCGTCCCGAGGTTAAGCTCCAGCCCGTCAAGGCGCAGTCCCTCAGCCTTGCGAGCGATCTTTCCTATGGTCTGAGCGTGGTGGCCTTCCGCATGCCCGGCCTCGACAGCCCGGATTACGCCGCGATCGAGGTCCTCGCGGACGTGCTCTCGAGCCAGCGCGGCGAGCTCTATGGCCTGGTGCCCCAGGGCAAGGCGCTGAGCACCGACTTCTCCTTGGACTCCCTGCCCAAGGCGAGCCTCGGCTATGCCGTTGCCGCCTTTCCCGCCGGCGGCGATGCAAAAGCCGTTGCACAGGACGTGAGGGCGGCTCTCGCGGGCATCGCAAAGGCCGGCGTATCGGCCGATCTCGTCGAAGCAGCCAAGCGGCAGGAGCGGCGCGCCGCGGAATTCGCCAAGAACTCGATCTCGGGCCTCGCCGAGGTGTGGTCCGAGGCGGTTGCGGTCGATGGACTCCATTCGCCCGACGACGATCTCGCGCGCATCGACAAGGTGACCGTTGCGGATGTGAACCGGGTCGCGCGGCAATATCTCGATTTCTCCCACGCGGTCACCGCGGTGCTTCTGCCGCAGGGCTCGGGCAAGCCCGTCGCGTCCCAAGGCTTCGGCGGGCGCGAAAGCATCGCGCTTGCCGCCGCCAAGCCCGCGCCCTTGCCCGATTGGGCGCAGCAGGCGCTGGGCCGCCTGAGCGTTCCCGAGTCGACCTTGCATCCGATGGTCACCAAGCTCGAGAATGGCATCACCCTCATTGTGCAGCCGGAGGACGTGAGCGACACGGTGACCGTCGTCGGCCATGTCGAGAACCGGCCCGATCTCCAAGTGCCGAAAGGGAAAGAGGGCATGTCCCAGGTGCTCGACGAGCTCTTCTCCTATGGCAGCGAGAGCCTCGATCGCATCGCCTTCCAGCGCGCGCTCGACGAGATCGGCGCCGACGAGCAGGCCGGGACGGATTTCTCGCTGCACGTGCTTGCCGACGGCTTTGAGCGGGGTACGGCCCTTCTCGCCGATAACGAGCTCCATCCCGCCTTTCCCGCTCAGGCCTTCACGATCGTGCGGCAGCAGGTGGCGCAGTCCGTCGCCGGCCGTCTCAAGAGCCCGGGCTATCTTGCCTCGCGCGCGCTCCACGCCGCTATCTTCCCCGAAGGCGATCCCACATTGCGGCAGGCGCTGCCCGAGACCGTCGACAGCATCACGCTCGACGATCTGCGCGCCTATTACAAATCCGCCTTCCGCCCCGATCTCACCACCATCGTCGTGATGGGCAAGGTGACACCGGAGCAGGCGAAGTCTGTGATCGAGAAGTATTTCGGTGCCTGGCGCGCCGAAGGCCCCAAGCCCGCAACCGACCTTCCGGCCGTCCCTCTGAGCAAGGCCTCGACGGTGGCCGTGCCGGATGCCAGTCGCGTGCAGGACAAGGTGACGCTTGCCGAGACGATCGGCATCGATCGCGCCAATCCCGATTACTACGCGCTCAAGCTCGGCAACAACGTGCTGGGTGGCGCCTTCTATTCGACGCGTCTCTACCGCGACCTGCGGATGAACAACGGCCTTGTTTATTTCGTCGGCTCCTATTTTGCCGTCGGCAAGACGCGTGGCCTTTATCTTGTCGAATATGCCTGCGATCCGAAGAACGTCTCAAAGGTTCAGGCGATCGTCGCGCGCGAGCTCATGGACATGCGCAGCAAGCCCGTAAGCACCGACGAGCTTCAGCAGGCCAAGGCGATTCTGCTGCGCACGATCCCGCTCGACGAGGCGGATGTGGACGGCATCGCCCAGGGCTTTCTCGATCGCGTGCATTTGGGCCTGCCACTCGATGAGCCGCTGGTGGCGGCGCGGCATTACGTGGCGCTCGACGCCAACGCCGTGCGAGCCGCTTTCGCCAAATGGCTGCGGCCGGATGATCTCGCGCGCGTGAGCCAGGGGCCGATGCCACGTTAGGCCTGCCGCGGCTTGCCGGAGCCGGCGCGGCCCGCCATGATACGTCTCCCATCAGGCGGGCGAGGAGGCAGGCGTGGCGGGCGAGCTCGAAGGAAGGGTCGCCGTCGTCAGTGGCGGCGGGCGCGGCATCGGCAAGGCGATTGTCGAGATGCTCCATGGTCGGGGCGCCAGCGTGGTGATCGCCGATAATGGCGCCGGCATCGACGGCAATGGCGGCAGTCCGGCGGTTGCACGGGACTTGGCAACAGCGCTCGGCGCGCGCGCGGCGGCGTTCGGCGAAAGCGTCGCCAGCCCGTCCGCCGCCGCCGCGGCGATCGAGCTCGCTGTCAAGCGCTTCGGCGACATCGACATTCTGGTCAACAACGCCGCCATTCTCAGGGATGCCTTCATCTTCAAGGGAAATGCCGGTGACTGGGATGCCGTCATTCGCAACAATCTCTCGGCTGCCTATTACCTGATGGCCGCGGCGACGCCGCTCATGCGCGAGGCGGCCAAGGCCGGCCGCGGCGGCGAATGGGGGCGCATCGTGAACATCGTCTCGACGGCGGGCCTCTACGGCAATTACGGCCAGGCGAGCTATGGCAGCGCCAAGGGCGGGCTCGTGGCCCTCTCGCGCATCGCCGCCCTCGATCTTGCGCGGAACGGCATCACCAGCAACGCGGTCGCACCCTTTGCGGCGACGCGCGTGACGGAGATCATCAAGCCCGCGAATGACACCCAGGCGGCCTACAAGGCGCGAGCACTCAAGATCTCGCCCAAGCATGTCGCGACCTTCGTCGCCTATCTTTGCAGCCCGGCGGCCCAGAAGGTGACGGGGCAGCTCTTCGGTGTGCGCGGCCGCGAGATCTTCCTCTTCTCCCAGCCGAGGCCCGTCGCCCGGATCGTCAACGCGCATGGCGACTGGACGCCCGAGGCGCTGGCACAGGCGGCTGCCGAGGGATTCGCGGACAAGTACACACCGCTCTCGACCGATCTTGAGGCTTTCAACACGGAGCCGGTGGTATAGCGGAGAGGTTGCGAGGGATAGGCGCCTCGCCTCGAGATATGCCAGAATCGATGTGTAGGGCCGAAGCGGAGGAGATGGGATGGAAGTGGAACCCCAAAGGACCCCGGAGCGGGACGCCTATTACGCCCGCATCGGCCGGGACGATCTCGCGCCCCTGTGGCAGGTGCTGAAGGGGCTGGTGCCGAAGGAGCCGAGCGTCCGCGAGGTGCCCAAGCTCTGGCGCTACGACGCGATCCGACCGTTCATCATGGAGGCGGGGCGCCTGATTACCGCGAAGGAGGCGGAGCGGCGCGTCCTCGTGCTCGAGAATCCGGCGCTCAAGGGCGAATCCCGCATTACCTCGAGCCTCTATGCCGGGCTTCAGCTCATCCTTCCCGGCGAGGTCGCGCGCAGCCATCGCCATGCGGCCTCGGCGTTGCGCTTCATCATCGAGGGCAAGGGCGCCTATACGGCAGTCGATGGCGAGAAGACGATCATGTCGGAGGGCGACTTCGTCATTACCCCGCCCTGGACCTGGCACGACCACGGCAACGAGGGCGATAAGCCCATGGTGTGGATGGACGGGCTCGATGTGCCGCTCGTGAATTTCCTCAACACCGGCTTCATGGAGCCCTATCCCGAGGAGATGCAGCCGCTCAGGCGGTCCGAGGGCGATTCGCTCGCCCGCTACGGCCAGGGGCTCCTCCCCGACGGCTATGCGACGACGGGCAAGTGCTCGCCTGTCTTCAATTATCCCTATGCGCGCACGCGCGATGCGCTCGAGGCCATGCGCCACGCCGATGAATGGGATGCCTGTCACGGTCTCAAGCTACGCTACGTCAATCCGGTCAATGGCGATCATGCGATGCCGACGATCGGCACCTTCATGCAACTTCTGCCGCGCGGGTTCAGCGCCGTGCCCTATCGCTCCACCGACGGCACCGTCTTCGCCTGCGTCGAAGGGCGGGGGCGCACACGAATCGGCGAGATTGTTCTCGAATGGGGACCGCGCGATGTCTTCGTGGTGCCGAGCTGGCATTGGTACCGCCACGAGCCCGAGGAGGATGCGGTGCTGTTCAGCTTTTCCGATCGGCCCGTGCAGGAGAAGCTCGGCCTCTGGCGCGAGCAGCGCGGCAACCAAATGCCGCGCGCCTGATGATGCAGACTGCGGCGCTCGTGGCGCAGGCTCCCGCACTCGGCGCCGTTGCGCGCTTCGCCGAGCAGATCCGCCGGATTTCCTGGTTTGTCGCCGTGGGCGAGCCGCTCCTCGAGGCCGAGCTGGCCGACGCTCGCGCCTACCTCGCCGCTCTCGGCTTCGCCGAAGCCTCCGTCGCCGCGGTGACGAATTGGGCCGAAGCCGAGCGCTGCGTGCGCGATCTCCGGTGGGATCGTGGCTGGTGGGCTGCCGAGGAGGAGCTGCGCCGCGAGCTCCTCACCCATGTGCGCGGCGATGGCGCCGCCAAAGCGCTGATGGCGGCGCTCACCGGCGTGACCAGCGAGGCGACGGCGGTCCTCCTTGGCATGGCCTCGACGGCGGCCTTGCGCCGCGGCATTGCGCAGCAAGCGATCGACTCGGTTGCGGCTGGAGCGGCGACGCAGGCCTGCTATCAGGCGGCCCTGGCTCTTGCGGCAGCTGCGGGCGACGACCACCCCTTCGCGCTCAAGCTGCGCCTCTTCGTGGCGGGCCACTGGCCGCTCGGGCTCGTGGACGGCTGCTTTTACGTCTTTTGACAAGCCGCCCGATGACGCCCGATGACCTCCTTGCCTTCTGGTTCGGTGCCCCACCGGGGAGCCCAACCTACGGCCGATCACGGGAGATCTGGTTCGAGAAGGACGCCGCGTTCGATGCGGCGTGCCGAATGCAGATGGGCGCTGCCCATGAAGAGGCGGCAATGGGGCGGCTCGATCATTGGGCGGAAACGCCACGAGGCGCGCTCGCCCTTGTGCTCCTGCTCGATCAGGCGCCGCGCAATCTCTTCCGCGGCGATCCTCGCGCCTTCGCGACCGACGCGAAGGCGCGCGCCCTGGCCGATGCCGCTATTGCGCGCGGCTTCGATCGGGGATTGCTGCCGACGGAGCGGATGTTTCTTTATCTTCCCTTCGAGCACAGCGAAGCGCTCGCCGATCAGGAGCGCGCCCTCGAACTCTTTGCCGAGCTCAACACCTTGCCGGAGACCGCGGGGATTCTCGCCATTGTGCGCCGGCATCACGATATCATCGCCCGCTTCGGGCGCTTCCCTCATCGCAATGCGGTGCTCGGTCGCATCACCACGGCCGAGGAGGCCGCTTTCCTGCGTGAGCCCAATTCGTCCTTCTGACGCTGTCGGCCCTAGCGCATAGCGCGCACCCAGCAATCCTGCTGTCGTGCGCGAAGCGCCGCGCAGAAGCGCCGCGCTGCCGCCTCATCGGCAAAGGGTCCGATGAAGAGGCGGATATGCTGTGTGCCCTGGGCGTCTTCGATGTCCTCGACGCGCGGCCCGAAGCCGTGGAGGAGCTCAGGCAGCCGGTCACGCAAGGCTTCCCAACCGCGCGTCGCCTCGAAATAGGAGGGATAGGCGGCGAGCTGGACGGCATAGCTGCTCGCGCCAGGCGGCGGTGAGGCTGGCTGGCGCAGTGTCGAGTCCAAGGAGGCGGTCTTTCCCGCCGGACGCGCGGCTTGGCGGGACCCTTCGGACCTTGCCGGCACCTCGGCACGCGAGGGCGGCTCGGCAGGAGGGATGGCGGCAGCCTGCTCAGGGGGAGGCGGGACGAGCGTCACGGGCGCCAAAGGTGCCACCGGCTGCGCCTTGCGATAGGCGACGAGCTCGGTCCGCGCCACGGAAAGGAAGGATTCGCGCCGGGCCAACACGAAGGCGCCGATGGCGGGGGCGTAGTCGAAACGGTCCTGATACGCGTCGTGCCGGCACAGGATCTGCCAGGTGTCGAAGGTACCCGCGGCAACGGTGAGTCGGCGGCGTCCGCCAACGGCACAGCTTCGCTGCTCGACGGCAGGTGTCTTGCGGTTGCCCTGCTCGATCGTGACCGCATAGGCGACTTTCTTTCCGGGCGCCAAGGGAAAGAGCATCGCATCATCGGCGGAAAAATATCTCATGACCGGCGCACTGCCCGGCTTCGTGATCTCGCTGCGCGGCGGCTGGCTTGGGTCGTTCGTTGTCACCCAGGTCGCCCCCCAATCATCCATCCAGGTGACGAGACCTCCCTCCACGGAGGTCACCACGAGGGTGTCGTCCCTTCCGTTCTCCCGATAGGTGAAGCTGTCTCCGAGATGATAGGCGGGCGGAGGAGCGGTGGCCGGCTCGTCGGTCGCGCTCTCGGATGGCGCCGACGCGTCCGGGGCAGGTGGAGGTGCCGTCGTGGTGCAGCCTGCGAGTAGCGCAAGCGCAGTGCCGAGCAGTGCCGCGCATCGCTGGTGGCCTCGTCGGTCCCGGTCCGGCATGCTGTTGCTCCCCCTTCGACCCCGAGCCGTGCGCCGCCTTGGAGCAGCTTTCCATGCAACTCGGTGGTGAGCCCCCGCGCCGCGAGAATCACTGCGGGCCGAGATGGAGTCAATCGTTGTCTGTTGCGCTGCCGCTGGTTCTCCAGGCGAAGGCGCGGAAGTGGTCGGGGAGCCTGCCGTCGACGCAGGCGAGGCCCAGCCCGATCAGGGCCATGCCGGCGAAGGCGCGCGGCGCGACCGTCTCGCCGAGAGCCAGCCAGCCCAGAATGAGAGCGCTGACGGGAAGCAGCAGCGTCACCAGCATCAGGTTCGTCGCGCCCGCCGCAGCGAGGATGCGGAAATAAAGGATATAGGCAAGGGCTGTGCAGATAAGCGCGATCCCGAGAAAGGCGCCCCAAGCAGCGGTACTCGGCGCAGGGAAAGTCCAGGGTCGGTCGATCCAGGCAGCGAGCGGGATCAGCACGAGCGTGCTGGCGGTGATCTGGCCGGTCGCAACCTTGAGGGGAGCGAGCCCCTTGAAGCGCCGCCCATAGATGCCGGCAAAGGCGTAGCTCACTGCGGCAAGAAGGCAGGCGAGCTCGCCGATCAATCCGTCGCTGCCGAGGCCTCGCAAAGCATCCGGACCGATCAGCACGGCGACACCGAGGACGCCAAACAGCACGCCGGTCCCGCGCCCCCAGCTTAGCTTCTCGTCGGAGGTGAGGAGATGGGCGATGATCACCGCGAAAATCGGCGTGGTGGCGTTCAGGATCGAGGCGAGCCCGCTCGAGATTCGCGTCTCGCCCCAGGCGATGAGGGTGAAGGGGATCACGTTGTTGAGCAGCCCCATCACGAGAAAGGCGCCCCACTTACGAAGCGAGACCGGCATCGCCTCGCGCCGCAGCAGCAGAAAGACGTTGAGCGCGACCGCGGCGATGGCGACGCGGCCGAGGGAGACGGTCAGGGGCGGAACCTCGGCGACCAGCACCTTGTAGAAGAAGAACGAGCTGCCCCAGAGGCCCGACAGCACCAGGAGAAGCGCCCATTCGGCGCCGCCCATGCGCAGACCGAGGCCGTCCGTCCCGCGCGCTTGTGCCATGATCGCGTCATCCTCCAAGGCTGCTCGAGGCCCGGGATTGTCGCCGGCGATGTCGCGCGCCGCTATCCGAAGCTTGCCTTGGAACCAGGTGCCGCGTGTGCGAGCCGAGATTTTCTCGGGTCGCCGATATCGAGGAGCCGCACCCCCTCGTGCTCGAGCAGCCAGCGCTTGCGCTCGATGCCGCCGCCATAGCCGGTCAGCGCGCCGTCCGCCCCGATGACGCGATGACAGGGCACCACGATGCTGATGGGATTGCTGCCATTCGCCAAGCCGACCGCCCGGCTCGCCTTCGGCATGCCGAGGCGTGCCGCCAGTCGGCCGTAGCTCGTGGTCGTACCCGGAGGAATCTCGAGAAGCGCCGCCCAGACGCGGCGCTGAAAAGGCGTGCCGCCGCCGTCGAGCGCGATCCCGTCGAAAGCGTGCAGATCGCCGCGAAGATAGGCGCGGACCCGCGTGCTGATCCCAAGGGGATCCTTGGTCTGCACGACCTCGAACCCGCGATAGCGACGACGGAGCAGCGTGCCGAGGCGGTCCTCCTCGTCGTCGAAATCGAGCGCGCAGAGAGCGCGATCGTCGGTGGCGATCAAGATATCGCCGATCGGCGAGCCAATGCGATCGAGCTGCAGCACAGTCATGCGGCTTTCTCCTGTTGCAGGGTGGTCGCATCCTTCATCCAGAGATGCATGGCCGCATAGGCGCGCCAAGGCCGCCAAGCCTCGGCCATTGCCTGAAGCCGGGCGGGAGTCGGCCGGCCAGAGGACGTCGTCGCCGCGCGCAGCAAGCCGAGATCGGCGGCGGGAAAGGCATCGGGCTCGCGCAAGGCCCGCATGGCGATATATTGCGCCGTCCACGCGCCGATGCCCGGGAGCCGCTTCAGCTTCGCAATCGAGGCGTCAAGGCTCTCCGAGGCTTGGAGCAGGCCCGGCTCCTCGATCATGGCTGCGGCCAGGGAAGAGATCGCGGCAGCGCGGGGGCGAATCAGCCCGATTGCCGTGAGATCGGCTTGCGCCAGGGCCTCGGGCCGCGGAAAGACCACGTTGAGGCCGGGAACGCCGGCTGAGGCTGCGAGGCGCTCGCCGTGCTGCGCCGCCAACCGGCCGGCGAAGGTCGAGGCGGCGGCCACGCTGATCTGCTGCCCGAGAATGGCGCGGATCGCGAGCTCGAAGGCGTCCCAAGCCCCGGGGACGCGCAGGCCCGGCCTTGCCGCAACCAGAGACGCGAGTTGGGGGTCGCTAGAGAGATGGCTGTTGATCGCCGTCATATCGGCGTCGAGATCGAAGAGCCGCCGCAGCCGTCCGACAATGGTGGGCAGGGCCGTGACGCGCGAGCTTCTGATCGCGGCGAGAAGATAGGGGCGCCCGTCAGGTGCGGGTTGAATCTCGACGATGCCTCGTGCGCCGTCGAGTGCGATGGTACGCCGGTAACAGCCATTCGCCACCGTTTCGACGCCAGGGATCGCGCGGGCGGCAAGGAAGCCGATCATGGCCGGCCAATCATAGGGCGGCTCGAAGGGCAGCTTGAGCGTGATCCCGGACGCAGCGCTCTCGCCGCTCGTCGCAGTCGAGGCTCGGCGCAGAGCCGTCGGCGGCCGACCATAGGTGCGGCGCATTGTATCGTTGAACCGCCTGACACTGCCAAAGCCGGCCGCGAGCGCCACTTCGGCCATCGGCAGGGCCGTCTCGCCGAGGAGCTTCTTGGCGAAGAGAATCCGCTGCGCCTGGGCCACCATGATCGGTGATGCACCGAGATGCTGCTCGAAAAGGCGCCGAAGATGCCGGCTGCCGATGCCGAGCCGCGCGGCGAGCGCCTCGACATTGCCGTCGCCATCAAGCGCGCCTTCGACGATGAGCGTAAGGGCGCGGGAGACGGTGCTCGCAGTACCCCGCCAGCCGGCGAGCCCAGGTGCTACCTCCGGACGGCAGCGCAGGCAGGGACGGAAACCGAGGCGATGGGCGGCGGCGGCGCTGGGCAGGAAAAGGCAGTTCTCGAGCTTGGGCGTCCGCGCCGGGCAGATGGGGCGGCAATAGATGCGGGTGGTCAGGACGGCCGTATAGAAGCGGCCGTCAAAGCGGGGATCACGCGCCTTGAGCGCGCGATAACAGGCGTCTCGATCGAGATCCGTGCTGAGCATGGCCTCATTATGGCCAAACTCGCGCCGTTGTCTGGCCGTTTTCGGACGCGATTGCCCTCGCTCAGGCGGCCTGCGGACAGCCCTGGACTTTGACCTTGCGCTCGCTGCTGGCCGGGTATTTCGCCAGCTTGTCGGCCGGACGGATCGGACGCCGCACCAGCTCGCCGCCGCAATTTGGGCAGCGGTCGCCGAGCACATTCTCGGCACAGGACGCGCAGAAGGTGCACTCGAAAGAGCAGATCCGCGCATCCCTAGAATCAGGTGGGAGGTCCTTGTCGCGGCATTCGCAGTTCGGGCGCAATTGCAGCATGGCGTTCCCCCTTCTGACGGCGCCGCGGCGCCGTCTCTTGCTTGAGGCTCAGGCGGCGTCGGAGGTGAGGGCGCGGTTGCGATTGCGCCCGGCGATATGGTCGAGGAACCAGCGATAGGTCTCGGCGACGCCCTCGCGAAGCCCGATCCTCGCGTGCCATCCGAGCGCATTGATCTTGGAGACATCGCCGAGCTTGCGCGGCGTGCCATCGGGCTTCTCATGATCGAAGACGTAGCGTCCCTTGAAGCCGACGACCCCGGCGATGATCTCCGCCAGAGAGCGGATGCTGACCTCTTCGCCCGTCCCGATATTGACATGGCCTTCAGCCGAATAGTGCCGCAACAGGAAGACCAGCGCGTCAGCCAGGTCATCCACATGAAGGAATTCACGCAACGGCGTGCCTGTGCCCCAGACCTCAACGGTGCCGGCGCCCGCTTCTTTTGCCTCGTGGACGCGACGCATGAGGGCCGGCAATACATGGCCGCCGGAAAGGTCGAAATTGTCGAACGGCCCGTAGAGGTTGGTCGGCTGCGCCGAGATGAAGTCACAGCCATATTGGCGCCGATAGGCGTCGCACAGCTTGATGCCTGCGATCTTGGCGATGGCGTACCACTGGTTCGTCGGCTCGAGTGGGCCGGTCAACAGGTATTCCTCCTTCATCGGCTGAGGCGCCATGCGCGGGTAGATGCAGGTCGAGCCGAGGAAGAGCAGCTTCTTGACGCCGGTCCGGTACGCTCCGTGGATTAGGTTCGCCTCGATGGCGAGATTATCGTAGAGGAACTCCGCGGGCCGCGTGTCATTCGCGTGAATACCGCCGACCGTGGCCGCGGCGACGATCACGACATCGGGCCGCATTTCCGCGAGCCAGTCCTCGACTTCCGCTTGCCGGCGCAGATCCACGCGCTCGCGTCCCACCGTTAGGACGTCGCATTTCTCGCGCGCCAGTCGCCGCACCACGCCGGCTCCCACCATGCCACGATGCCCGGCGACGAAGATGCGCCGGCCTGCGAGCTCGAAAGTATCCGTTCGTTCGGCTGCCACGAAGCACACTCCGTTGAAAATCATGATGGCTGCGAGGCCACATCCTATACCGAATGCTACGGCGTCAGCCACAAGACTCCCGCGCCGGACCCCGCCTGTCACAGGCTGGTCACTGGCCTTGCTTTGCCCGGGTCAGGCCTAATTCTCCTGGCATGCGTTGCATCTGCGGCGGGGCTTTTAAGGAATTGCCACGGCATCCTCGTTTGGCGCGCGAGCCGGGCGAGGGGGAAAGATCGCGGGAGGGGTCGAGATGAACGGTGATATCAGCGGCGGTTGGCTCCTCCGCGAAGGGAAGCGCACCTTGCGCTCTGTCTGCCCGCAGCCACTCCTCAACTGGCGCGAAGCACAGTATTACGGAAAATACGGCGAGGTTGAGCTCCACATTCTGGAATATCTCTGCGCGCGCGGTCGGGACTCCATCGATGTCGGCGCCAATGAGGGCAGCTATATTCATTATCTGAAACGGTACTCGCGCTGCGTCTACGCATTCGAGCCCATTCCCGAGCTGGCCCAAGTCCTCGCGCGGAAATTCCGGCACGGCGTCATCGTCAACAATATCGCCCTATCGGACGCCGTCGGGACCGCCGTCCTGCGCATGCCCGTCGTCGACGGAGTCGTCGTGACCGGATGCTCCACGATCGCGCCACAGGCGTCCTTGGCCTATACGGAGCACCGGGAAATCCGCGTGCCGATGCAGCCTCTCGACCAGATCTATTCCGGCAATGCCGGCTTTATGAAGATCGACGTCGAAGGGCATGAGGGTGCCGTGCTCGAGGGGGCGCGCCGTACGCTTGCCCGATGCCACCCCAAGCTTCTGATCGAGATCGACGAGCGCCTCTCTCCAGGCGGAATTTCGCGGATCTCGCACCTCCTCGGTGACATGGATTACCGCGGGTTCTTTATTTTCAGACGCGAGTTGCTTCCGATCGGCCAGTTCGATCCGCAATCGATGCAGCGACCCGAGGATATTCCTGATTTGACCGCCGGCCTCAAGGCGCGCGAGCGCTTCGGCCGCTATGTCTACAACTTCCTGTTCTTCCCCATGAGCGAGCCGCATGAGACGCTCCGTAATATCCGCGAGCGGATCGCCCAGCTTTGAGCTTGAGAAACGTCGGATCTCGGATCGCGCCGCCCGAGGCGGGCGAAGAAATGCATCCGCGTCATCTCTCGCATGAATCGGCGGGAGACACAGCTTGATCACTGGTTCGCACTACCCGCGCATGCGAAAGCTTCCCACTTTCTGACTGGAGTTACAGAATTGCTTGTCATGCTGAGCTTCCTCCAAGCTCGCAGCATCGCGACGGACGGATGCAACTTGGCGGCGCTCACGGGTAAAAGCGGCGCTCGAGCCAAAGGTCGTGGGCGCGGCGGCGCAAAGGCGCTGCCGCTTTGGAAGTGCGATGTTCATCAGGGGACTCCCGAGGAAAGTCGAGGCGGCCGACAGCCATCTTTCCTGCAAGCCCTGATGCGGCATCGCGGCATCAGCGCCATTCAACTTACCGGAGCGCAAAAATGCGAGGATCGGTCATCTTGGGCGCAGGACCCGGCGGCACCGGCCCCCTCGTCTGGGCCGCCCAGAACGGCAAGCTGGCGTCTTGGCTCGCCGCCGGCGTCACCATCCTCGATCGCAGTCCTTCAATGGGCGGCAGCCTCGGCCGTTATATCGTCAATTCCGATTCGTTAGGCTCTTCCTATCTCGAATGCCTCGATGCGCTACCCGCGCGCGAGCTCTTCGCGCGGTTGCGCGCGGACGCGGTGACGCGCGAGCTGCAATCGATGCGTTACGGCTTTCCGCCTCTCAGCCTGGTGGGGGAATTTTTCCGCCGTTTTGGCGCCGCTCTGGAGGAGATCGTGTCGAGCCATCCCGGCAGCGCGTTTCTGCCTTCGACGTCGGTTCGCGTGTTGCGGTTGCGCGATGGCGGAGCGGTCGTCGCGGAGGTCGTGACGGCCTCGGGTGAGATATCCTTCATCGAGGCGCGCACAGCGATCATGGCGCTTGGCGGCCGACAGGATGCCGCCCGCTATCTCACCGTCGACTTGATGCCCGGCGTGCAGCTCGGCGACACCGACCCGGACAAAATTTTGCCCAGCGACAAGCTTTTGAGCACAGACGGGCCGGCGCGCGCTTTGGCGATTTTCGAGCGCGCGGCCAGTCGCCGCGTCGTCATCTTGGGCGGCTCCCACAGCGCTTTCTCGGCCGCCTGGATGCTGACCCACCGGCTGCCTCAGGTGGCATTCGGCCCTGGCGACATTTCGATCCTGTTCCGGCGACCGCCGCGAATCTTCTATTGGACAGGGGAAGATGCCGCAGCGGATGGATACCAGTTCAACGAGCGCGACCTCTGCGTGCGGACGCGCCGCGTCCACCGCTTCGGCGGGTTGCGCGGTGACGGCCGCGAGATGTGGCGCCGGCTGACTCGGCGGCCCGGGACACAGCCGGAGTCGCGGGTCACGATGGCTCCCCTCGCAGAGTCGCATTTTTCACCGGCGTCGCTTCGGCGCCTCCTCGATGAAGCGGCGCTGGTCATCCCGGCATTCGGCTATCGTGCCGCGACCGTCCCCATGTTTGACGCAACCGGGCGGCGGCTGCGCCTGAACGCCGATTACGGCGGTCCGGCGGTGGGGCGCGCCGCGCGGCTGCTGCTGGCGGAAGGGGGCGAGCTGCCGAATGTCTTCGGAATCGGCCTCGGCGCCGATTACCGGCCCTGGGGCCATATGGGCGGCGAGCCGAGCTTCGACGGCCAGGCGAATAGCCTTTGGCTCTATCAAAACGATATCGGAGAGGTCGTCTATCGCGGGGTGCAGGATTGCCTGAGGCAGGCCGCGCGCCCGCCAATCTCGCGCTATCTCACCGCCAGCGTCGCCTGATACCCAGCCTGGGAAATGTCGGGCGATGACGCGGCTCGCGGGCACGTGCCGTAGCGCCGCCACGGTGCGAGTTTGCGCTGTACTCTGCAGGCCTTATGAATAAACTATGCGATGGAAGCGCTGCTCGGAACCGGTCTTCCGGCGTCCGCGGGGCAGGCCGCGCAACAAGGCCGTAAAGGTCGTCTGGGAGGAACGTCATGAGAATCCTCAAGCTATTGGGAGGGGTTGCCCTCGTCTGCACGGTGGCCGGCGGGATGCGGGCCGAGGCGGCGACCGTCAAGCTCGGCGTGGTGCTGACCTATTCGGGCGTCAATGCGGAGGACGGGCAGCAGATCACCCGAGGTATGGAGCTGTTCATCAAGGAGCACCCGGACGCCTTCGGCAACAACAAGGTCGAGCTTATCAAGCGCGATTCCGGTCCGCCAACGGGGGCCGGCGCCAAAACGGCGGTGCAGGAGCTCATCACCCGCGATCATGTCGACATGCTCATCGGCTTCATCTTCTCGCCCGACGCCATTGCGAGCGCGCCGCTCGTGACCCAGGCCAAGGTGCCGATGATCGTGGTGAATGCGGGCACGGCCTGGATTCCGAAGCTTTCGCCTTATATCGCCCGCACCTCCTTCTCGATGTGGCACGCCGCCTATCCGATGGGGGCCTATGCCGCGAAGAGCCTCGGCTGCAAGACCGCCGCTGTCGCCTATACGGATTATCCGCCTGGCAAGGACAGCTTGCAGGCGTTCAAGATGGGCTTCGAGAAGGCGGGCGGAAAAGTGGTCGACGAGATCCCCATGGGAAGCCCGTCGCAGGTTCCGGACTTCACGCCTTTCCTCCAGCGCGTCAAGGACGAGAAGCCGAATTGCGTCTACGTCTTCGTGCCGGCGGGCGAGCATGCCTCGGCAATCGTCAAGACCGCCGATGAGATCGGCCTTCGCCAGGCCGGCGTCAGGATGATCGGCCCTGGCGACGTGATCCAGGACAACAAGCTCCAAGGGATGGGCAAGGCGGCGGTTGGCCTTACCGTGATGGGCCAGTACGCTGCCGACTATACCAATCCAGCCAATCTCGCCTTCGTCAAGGCGTGGCACGCGGCTTACGGCGCCAATTCGACGCCCGATTTCATGGCCGTCTCCGGATGGGACGGCATGGCGGCCGTCGCCCATGTCGTCAAGACGCTCAACGGCAAGATCGATGCCGACAAGGCAATGAAGGCGCTCGAGGGCTGGACCTATGACAGCCCGCGCGGGCGCATCGAGATCGATCCAGCCACGCGCGACATCATCCAGGACGAGCATGTCGAGGAGGTCTATCAGAAGCCGGATGGCAAGCTCGGCGTCAAGGTGGTCGAGACGATTCCGCAGGTGAAGGACCCGTGCAAGGAGCTCAAGGTCGGCAAGTGCGGTCCATGATCAGCCTGGCCGCGTAGGTCACGGGTTCGCCGTGCCGAGCGGCAGCACCGACCAGCTCGCGCGATCCGAAGGAGAGGCCGAGCGGTAGCGTGCAGCATCTCCTCAACGTCGTCGTCAGCATCCTGTTTGACGGCCTGGCCTACGCGATGATCCTCTTCATCGTGTCCGTTGGCCTGTCCGTGACGATGGGGCTGATGGGCTTCGTCAACCTCGCCCATGGCGCCTTCGCCATGGCCGGCGGCTATCTCGTGGTCAGCCTGGTCGGCAGCTGCGGCGTGCCGTTCCTCGCCGCTCTCGTCATCGCCGGCGTCGTCATTGCAGCAGCGAGCATTCCCTTCGAGCGGCTGCTCTATGCGCGGCTCTATAAGGCCGGCGAGCTCGATCAGGTATTGCTCACGATCGGCCTCGTCTTCATGGCGATCGCCGGCTACACCTACTTTTATGGGCCCGAGCCTCAGCCGCTCAAGATCCCCGATTACCTCACCGGGCAGCTCGACCTCGGCTTCCGCGCCTTTCCGCGCTACCGCGTCTTCATGATCGTTGTCGGTGCCGTACTCATCGCTGCTCTCTGGTACGGCTTCGAGCGCACCAGTCTCGGCGCTAGGGTCCGCGCCGCCGTCGACAACCGCCGCATGGCGCAATCGGTGGGGATCGATGTCGACCGCCTCTTTACCCTCACCTTCGCCCTCGGCAGCGGCCTCGCTGCGCTCGGCGGCGGGCTTGCCGTGCAGCTCGTGGGGCTCGGGCCCAGCTTCGCCATCCAGTATCTCGTCATCTTCCTTATCGTCGTCGCGGTAGGCGGGCTCGGCAGCATCAAGGGCACGGTGCTGGCCGCCCTCGTCCTTGGCATCTGCGACAATGCCGGCCGCTATCTCTACCCGAACGGCAGCGGCTTCTTCGTCTACGGCATTACCGTCCTCCTTCTTCTTATTAAGCCGACGGGACTCTATGGCCGCGAGTGAGCGCACGGTCGATGCAGGGGCCGAGGCGGCCGCCTTCTTCCTGCGGCGGCACTACTTCCGCGCGGCGGAGATGCTGCCATGGCTCGCAGCACTCGCGGCCTATTTCCTCTTTCCTGACTACATGGCCTTCGGCACCCAGCTCCTCATCATGGTGCTCTTTGCCCTCTCCCTCGACCTCATCTTGGGTTATGCCGGGATCGTGAGCTTGGGGCACGCCGCCTTCTTCGGCACCGGCGCCTATGCGGCGGGACTGCTCTCGGCCCGGCTCGGCTGGGGCGAGCCGATCACCGGTCTTCTTGCCGCCGCGGCGGCCGCGGCGGCCGTAGGCTTCGCCTCGGGCTGGCTGCTCCTCCGCTATCGTGGCCTCACGCTCCTGATGCTTACGCTTGCGACCGCCATCCTGCTGCAGGAGCTCGGCAATGCGCGGGCCGATATCACCGGAGGCTTCGAGGGGATCACCGGCATCACGATCTGGCCGCTCTTCGGCCGCTTCGATTACGATCTCTACGGCCACACCTATTATCTCTATTCCCTTGCCGTGCTGTTCCTTCTCTTCTTGGCAGTACGAAGGATCGTCTATTCGCCCTTCGGGCAGGCGCTCATCGGCATTCGCGAAAACGTGCGGCGCATGCATGCGATCGGCTCGCCGGTGCATCGCCGACTCGTCACCGCCTACACCATCAGTGCCGCCATCGCCGGAGTCGCGGGCGGGCTCTTCGCGCAATCGAATGCCTTCGTGACCCTCGGCGTGTTGGGCTTCGAGCGGTCCGCCTCGGTGCTCGTCATGCTTATCCTGGGCGGCGCAGGCCGACTCTACGGCGCCTTCGTGGGAGCCGCGGTCTATATGCTGCTCGAGGACAACCTCGCCAAGCTCAGCCCCGAATTCTGGCAGTTCGGCATCGGGCTCCTCCTCGTGCTCACGGTGCTCTTTGCGCGGCGTGGCCTGCTCGGGCTCTGCGAGGCGGCGGGGGCGCGGCTGCGGCCGCGTGACCGCACATGAGCGCTCCCGTGCTCGACATCCGCGGCTTGAGCAAGAGCTTCGGGGCGCTTCAGGTGGCTCGCGACATTACCCTCAGCCTCGAGGCCGGTGCGCGTCAGGCACTTATCGGCCCCAACGGCGCTGGCAAGACGAGCCTCGTCAACCTTATCACCGGATTTCTCAAGCCCTCGCACGGCAGCGTGCATCTCCATGGCGAGGACGTGACGCGGCTTTCCCAGGCCGAGCGCGCGCGGCGCGGCATCGCGCGCACCTTTCAAATAAATCAGCTCTTCCGGGGGCTGAGTGCGATCGAGAATCTCTGCCTCGTCATCGGCGAGCGCACGGGAGCTTGCGACAACCTCTGGCGCCCCGCCGGCTCCCGTCGCGAGGTGATTGACGAGGCCATGGCCCTCCTCGATCTCTTCGGTTTGACCGGCGAGGCGCTGCGTCCGGTGCGCGAGCTCCCCTATGGGCGGCAGCGCCTTGTCGAGATCGCCATCGCGCTCGGCCAGCGGCCGCAGCTCCTTCTTCTCGACGAGCCGGCCGCGGGCGTACCCTCGGCGGAGAGCCACGTCATTCTCGAGGCCATCAATCGCCTCGATAAGGAGATTGCCGTGCTCATTATCGAGCATGATATGGATCTCGTCTTCCGTTTCGCGCAGCGCATCACGGTGCTCGTTGCCGGCGCTGTGCTCACGGAGGGGACGCCCCAGGAAATTGCGGCAGATGCGCGCGTTCGCGAGGTCTACCTTGGCGAAGGGGTGCCCCGTGGCTGAGCATGCCGCTGCCCTCGCGCTCGACGGCGTCTCCGCCGGCTATGGCGAGACGGTCGTGCTCGAGGAGGTTCGCCTCACCCTCGCCGAGGGGGAGAGCGTCTCGATCATCGGACGCAACGGAGTGGGCAAATCGACGCTGCTGGCGACCGTGATGGGGCATACCAGCCTCCATGGCGGCGCAATCCGCTTTCGCGACGCCGACATCTCGCGGCTCCCACCCCATCGCCGTGCGAGGGCAGGACTCGCCTACGTCCCTCAGGAGCGCGAGATCTTTCCCTCCCTGAGCGTCCGCGAGAATCTGGAGGTCGCAGCGCGGCCGGGGTGGTGGACGGTCGACGCTGTCTTCGCGCTCTTTCCTCATCTGCGCGCCCGGGCCGGCCATGGCGGCAATCAGCTCTCGGGCGGCGAGCAGCAAATGCTGGCGATCGGCCGGGCGCTCATGGGCAACCCCTCGCTGATCCTGATGGACGAGCCATCGGAAGGCTTGGCCCCCGTCATCGTCGAGGAGCTGGTGCGCGCCATCGAGCGCCTCCGCGACGCCGATGGGTTGACGCTCCTTCTTGTCGAGCAGAACACGCATCTCGCCCTCGACATCTCACCGCGCGTCGTGGTGATGGATCGCGGCCGCATCGTCTATGACGGCGCGAGCGCCGCGCTGAAGCGCGACCCCGTGAGGTTGGAGGCGCTGATCGGCGTCAGCCGCGGCTGAGCTGCTCATTCTGCTGCAGGACAGTCTCGTGCTTTATGCTAATCTCCTTGCGGCTTACGAGATCGTGGGGGGTGCCGTGCGCCTGATCATCCTGGTTGCTTGCCTGGCTTGCCTCTGGCTCGGCGCCGCCCGTGCCGACGAGACGGAGATCGGCATGGTAAAGACGCTGAAGGGGCAGGTCTTCGTGACCCATGCAGGGGCAAGGGAGTCCGCCCGCATCGGAGAGAAGGTCTACCAGAACGATACGGTCGAGACGGGCGAGGACGGCGCCATCGGCATCACCTTCGTCGACAATACGACGATCTCCCTTGGGCCCCAGTCCCAGATTGCCCTTACGAGCTTCGTCTTCGATCCGCAGAGCGACAAATTCGCCTTTGCCGCCAATCTCGCCAAGGGCACCCTCATGTATGCGAGCGGATTGATCGGCAAGCTCTCGCCGCAATCCGTCTCGGTCCAGACGCCGGTCAGCACCATTGGCATCCGCGGCACCCGCTTCCTCGTGAAGGTGGCGCCGTGATCGCGTGGCGGCTGCCGGCGCTTCTGGCACTGCTCATCGCCCTCGGTGCTTGCGCGACGCCGAATTATGTCGTGCTTCTCGATAGCGGCCGGCCGAGCGCGGTGATCGTTTCCAATCGGGGTGGCGAGAAAGTGCTCGACAAGCCCGGCGAGGCCGTCGAGATCCCGAGCGCTGCGCGCGCCCCGGAGCCGACCACCCTCAGCGCTAGCGATATCACGAAGAATTGGGGCGACGCCATCGCCTATCAACCGCCGGCGCCGGTCAATTTCGTGCTTTATTTCGTTCTCGATACGACCAAGCTGACGCCGGAATCGCGCGCCGAACTGCCCAAGGTGCTGGCGCTCATCAAGGAGCGCCCGGCTCCTGAGGTGGCGATCGTGGGCTATACCGACCGCTCGGGTACCGAGGGCTATAATTATCAGCTCGGCTTGCGCCGCGCCGAGGCGGTGAAGCACGAGATCGAGGCGATCGGGGTCCCCGATTCGCTCATCTCGGTCGCCTCCTACGGCTCGCGCAATCCGCTCGTCGAGACGAAGCAGCCTTACGAGCCTCGCAACCGTCGGGTCGAGATCACCGTGCGCTGAGCGGCGGCCCGGCTCAACGCTCGAGGCGCTTGAGCTGTGCCTTCGCAGCTTCGGCCTCGAGATAGGTGGGGGGACAGCCCTTGGCCGCCGCCTCGAACAGAGGCTTGGCTTGCTCCTTGGCGCCATGCAGGAGCTGGAAGGCGCCCACGTAGAAATTGGCCTCGCAGGTCTGTATTTTTTGCGTCCGGGCATCGCCGACGAGGGCCGCCGTACGCACCTTCTCGGGGGTCGCCAGGCCGAGATAGAGGTCGATGATCGGCGCGGGCCAGTGCTTGGCATCGAGGGTCTGGGCATTGCGCGCGAATTCCAGCGCGTCGTCCTGGCCGGCAAAGGTGCGGGCGAGGTGGAGCCAGAGCACGGCGTAGCTGTCGGTGGGATCGAGGGCGACGGCGCGGCCGAGATCGGCGATGGCTTCCTTGACCTGCCCCGTATGGAGCCGGGCGCGGCCACGATTCTCATAGGCAAAGGCGTCGTCGGCATTGAGGCCGATGGCCTCGTTGAAATCGGCAATCTCCTTGTCGGTCTGCCCAAGGTCGCGGTAGACGACGCCGCGATTGTCATAGGCCGCGACGTAATCCGGCCGCAGCTTGATGGCGGCGCTGTAATCGACGAGGGCCTTGTCGAAATCGCCTTTGCTCCAATACGCGATGCCGCGGTTGTTGTGGACGATCGCGAGGTTTTCGGGCCCGAGGCTCCCCGTCTCGATCGCCTCCGTATAGAGGCGGATGGCTTCGTCGACCTCGCCGCGCGCTTGCGCTTCGCGGCCGGCCTTGGCTGCATCTAGGTTCTCTGCTCTTGCGAAGGAAACGGGCGATCCCGTTACCGCCAATAGAACGAGAAGAAGCAAAATTCTGATCATCGCTGCCCAAAAGTCGGTCGCGCCAATGGGTCGACAAAGGGACAATAGCGGCAAAGGCGCGGGTGGGGAACACGGCTTGCGCGCGGCATCGGACTGCGCTGGACAGCGGCAATCGCCTCGCCCAAATTAGGGGAAGGTGCCGCGGAGGCTTACATCTCCCGCGCCCATCGTTTCCGGGAGTGCGATGTCCCGATCCGTCAGGCTCAAGGTCAATGGACGCAGCCATCTGGTGATGGCGGAGCCGGATACGCCGCTCCTCTATGTTCTGCGCAACGATCTCGCGCTCAACGGCGCCAAGTTCGGCTGCGGCCTTGCTCAATGTGGCGCTTGCACCGTCCTCATCGACGGTGGCCCGGTGCGCTCTTGCGTCACCGAGATCGGCTCGATCGGCGCGGGCGAGATCAACACCCTCGAAGGTCTCGGCACTTTGCGCAAGCCTCACCCCTTACAGAAGGCCTTCATGGAGGAGCAGGCCGCGCAATGCGGCTATTGCATCAACGGCATGATCATGACGGCGAAGGCTCTGCTCGACAGCACGCCGCAGCCAACGGAGGCGCAGCTCCGCGACGGCTTGGCCCTCAATCTCTGCCGCTGCGGCACCCATGGCCGCATTCTCCGCGCCGTAATGCGCGCGGCCCGTGAGATGGCCCAGGCGAAGGGGACCGGGAAATCATGAGTGCGCATCGCCTCACTCGCCGTCAATTCGGCAAGGCCGTTTCCGCCCTTGTTGTGGCCTTCAGCCTGAGCCCGCGGCGCGCTCTCGCCGCGGCTCCGGGGGAGCTGCCCGGCAGCCTCGCCGAGAATCCCTTGCTGGATTCCTGGGTCCGCATCAACGGCGACGGCACGGCCACCGTCTTTACGGGGAAGGTCGAGCTCGGTCAGGGTGCGCTGACCGCCCTGGCCCAGATTGCCGCTGAGGAGCTCGACCTTCCCTTCGCCCGTGTTCATATCTTCGCCGCCGATACCGCGAGGACTCCCGACGAGGGCTTCACCTCGGGCAGCCAGTCGATCGATCACGGCGGCACGGCGCTGCGCCTCGCCTGCGCCGAGGCGCGCGGCATTCTCCTCGACCGTGCCGCCCGGCGCCTCCGAGTCTCGGCGCAGCGGCTCCAAATCGCCGACGGTGTGATCACTGCGCCGGACGGACGCAAGATCGGCTATGGCGAGCTCGCGAGCGCGCCGATGCCTCACAGTCCCGTCGACCCCGCGGTGAGGCCCAAGCCACCAGCGCAACACAAGATCGTGGGTCAGCCAATCCCTCGTCTCGACATTCCGGCCAAGGTTACCGGCGGCGAGATCTATGTTCAAGACGTGCGCTTTCCCGGCATGCTCCACGGGCGCATCCTGCGGCCGCCGCGTTATGGCGCCAGCCTCGTCGCTGTGGACGAGGCTGCGGCACGCCGCCTGTCGGGTGTCGTCAGGGTGGTACGCGACGGCAGCTTTCTCGGCGTCATAGCGCAGCGCGAGGAGCAGGCGATCAAGGCGCGGGAACTCCTCCTCAAGAGCGCCCAGTGGCAAGGCGGGACGCCGCTTCCCAGTCCCGCCAGCCTGTATGACGATCTCCTTGCATTGCCAATGGAGAGCACCGTCATCGCCAACAGAGGGAGCGCCGCTAGCGAGGCCGCCAAGACGCTCGAGGCCACCTATACGCGGCCCTACATCGCTCATGCCTCGATCGGCCCCTCCTGCGCCGTTGCCAAGTTCAAGGGCGGCAAGCTCAGGGTGTGGTCCCATACGCAAGGGGTTTTCCCCTTGCGCCGCGACCTTGCCAAAGCCCTGAACATGGCCGTCGACGATATCCGCGTTACGCATGTTCAAGGCTCGGGCTGCTACGGCCATAACGGCGCCGACGATGTCGCCCTCGACGCGGCTCTCTTGGCGCGGGCCGTTCCCGGCCGCTCGGTGCGCGTCCAATGGATGCGTGATGACGAGTTCCGCTGGGAGCCCTATGGGCCTGCGATGGTGATGCGCCTGCGCGGCGGCCTCGACACGCAGGGCCGTGTCGTCGAATGGGACTATCAGGTCTTCAGCAACACCCATAGCACCCGCCCCGGCGAGCCCGATGGCAACAACCTCCTGGCGAGCTGGTATCTGGCGCAGCCGCAACAGCCGGCACAGCGACTGTCCGCAGGCGGGGGCGACCGCAACGCCATCCCCCTTTACGACTTCCCCAATCAGCGCGTGGTGGGCAACCTCATCCAACCCATGCCGCTGCGCATCTCAGCGCTGCGCTCCCTCGGCGCCTATGCCAATGTCTTTGCCATTGAGTCCTTCATGGATGAGCTCGCCGAGATGGCCGGCGCCGATCCGGTGGAATTCCGTTTGCAGCACCTCAAAGACAAGCGCGCGCGCGTGGTGATCCAGGCCGCGGCGGAAAAAGCCGGCTGGACGGCCGGGGAAAAACCGGTCGTTGCGGGGGAGATCAGCCGGGGACGCGGTATCGGCTTCGCCAAGTACAAGAACCTCGCCTGCTATGTCGCCGTGGTGGCCATGGTGGAGGTGGAGCGCCGAAGTGGCCGGGTCCGCGTGCCGCAGGCCGTCGCCATCGCCGATGCGGGGCAGGTAATCAACCCCGACGGGCTGGTGAATCAGATCGAAGGCGGCGTCATCCAGTCGACGAGCTGGACGCTCCACGAGGCGGTGCGCTTTACGCCGGATGGCATCGCCTCGTGCGATTGGCAGAGCTATCCTATCCTCACCTTTCCCGAGGTGCCACGGGTCGAGGTGGCCCTCATCGATCGTCCCGACGCAGCGCCTGTCGGCGTCGGCGAAGCGGCGCAAGGCCCCACGGTCGCCGCGATCGCCAATGCCGTCGCCCATGCGACAGGGGGACGGTTGCGCGACCTGCCGCTCAGCCCCGAGCGGGTGAAAACCGCGCTGCATTGAAGACGGGCTGCCTCATCGGCTGAAGTCAACGGCGACCGTGTTGCCGCCGCTCACCATGACACCGACCCGCGCGCCCGCACGGGGCCGATAGCGGCCCGAGCGCAGGGCGGCGAAGGCGGCAGCGCCGCCAGGTTCCGCCGCCACGCGTAGCGTCTGCCACAAGGCCTCCTGGGCCTCGCGGATGGCGTCGTCGGTGACGAGCACAACCTCCTTCACATGGCGCCGCGCGAGCGGAAAGACGAGCTCACCTACCCGACGCGGCGCGAGGGAATCCGCGGCGATACCGCCGGCCTCGGCATCGACGGGCCGCCCGGCGGCGAGGGCCTTGGTGAGCGTGGGCGCGGCTTCCGGCTCGACGCCGACGACGGCGATCCGGCTTGCATACCAGGCGGCAATGCCGCCGATGAGCCCACCACCGCCGACGGCAACGAGCAGCGTATCGATGGCCGGGGCTTGCTCCTCGAGCTCGAGGCCGATGCTGCCCTGGCCAAGGAGGGTCTCCGCCTGGTCGAAGGCGTGGACGGGCAAGGCGCCCGATTGCCTGGCCCAGCTTTCGCTCGCCGCGAGGGCATCCGCGTAGCGCTCCCCGCCCACGATGAGATCGGCGCCGTAATCGCGGATGCGCCGGATTTTTGCGGGCGAGGAGATGCCGGGCACAAAAATCTTGGCTGGCACGCCAAGGCGCATTGCCGCATAAGCGACGGCCGCCCCGTGATTGCCCCCCGAGGCGGCGACGACGCCGGCGGGCGGCACCCGGCGCATCAGGAGATTGGCGAAGGCGCCGCGCGCCTTGAATGAGCCCGAATGCTGCATCAGCTCGAGCTTGAAGGTGAGGGGCTGGGATGCAAGGCCAAAATCGGCCCCGTCGGCGGCGATCACCGGTGTGCGGCGGATATGGGGCGCGATCTGCTGATAGGCCGCCGCGATTCGCTCCCGATCGATTCGCTCTTCCGTCATCGCTCCCTCTCTTTGGCCCGCCGCCGGGACGCCCGCCGTGCCCTTCCAGCCATTCTTTACATTGAAATAGGAAGATCTGATGCCGATTATCCGCCGCCTGATCGCGCGGGTCCGTCACCATCGTTCGCGAGCATGGCCAGGAGCTGCATCGTCGTGACCACGATGCAATATTCGTCCTTGAGATTGGCGAGGGACATCGCGTGGACCTCCGCCGCCGTGCGCGGCGTGCCGTGGTAATCGCGCTTGCCGAAGGTGAATATGCCGTCCTCGACGAGATAGACCTCGAAGCCAAGATCGGCGGCCATGCGCACGGTCGCCTCGACGGAGTTGTTGGTGATGACGCCGGTGATCACCAATTGGACAACGCCGGCAGCGCGCAGCCGCTGCTCCAGATCGGTGCCGATGAATGCGCTGTGGACCCGCTTCGGGATAACGGCCTCGCCGGCGAGCGGCCGCACGACGTGCTTGAAGTCATTACCCGGTTGCCCCGGGCGGTAGGTCGAATGAGACGAGGTCGAGTCGTGGCGGATATGGAAGATCGGCCGGCGCGCCCGCCGCCAGGCGTCGAGCAGTCTCGCGATATTCGCCTCGGCTTCTGGATTATTCCGCGGCCCCTCGCGGGCCCAGTCGGGCTCGTCGATGGCTTGCTGCACGTCGATGACGAGCAGCGCTGAGTTGCCGACGATACTTTCGGCGCCGAGCGTGGAGGACATGTCACTCTCTTCCGTACGTCTCCGCTCCTCTCCGTGCTCCTATGCCTGATGAGGCGCCGGGCCGGGCAAGGTCTCCGTAGCGGCCGCCTCCTCCGGCTTATGCTGCGCGGCGATCAGCATGTACACGGCGGGAACCACGAAAATGGTGAAGAGCGTGCCGATGGCGAGCCCGCTTGCGATCACTAGGCCCATGTCGAAGCGCGACACGGCACCGGCTCCACTCGCGATGATGAGCGGGACGACGCCCAGCACCATGGCCGCCGTCGTCATCAGGATCGGGCGCAGTCGGATGCTCGCCGCCATCTCGATGGCCTCGCGCTTCGACTTCCCCTGCTTCTGCAGCTCGTTCGCGAACTCGACGATGAGGATGCCGTGCTTGCTCACGAGCCCCATCAAAGTCACCAGGCCCACCTCGGTATAGATGTTTAGGGTTGCGCCGCCGACGCCGAGACTGATGAAGATCAGCGCTCCGGCAATCGACATCGGCACCGAGACGAGGATGATGAGCGGATCGCGGAAGCTCTCGAACAGCGCTGCGAGGGATAGAAAGATGATGATGAGCGCGAAGGCGAAGGTCGTCACGAAACCACTCGACTCCTGCACGAATTGCCGCGATAGGCCGCCATAATCGACCGTATAGCCTTCAGGCAGGGTCTTCGCGGCGAGGCCGTTCAGGTAGTCGAGGGCAGTGCCGAGGGAGACCCCGGGGGCCGTGACGCCCTGGATCAGCGCCGCGTTGAGCTGCTGGAAGTGGTTCAGGGACTCCGGCACCGTCTTGGTGGTGATATGGGCGATCGTGGAAAGCGGAACCGGCGTACCGCTGGCGGTACGAATGTAATAGTTGAGCAGCTGGCTGGTGTTCAGGCGGAAACGCTGCTGCACCTGCGGGATCACCTTATAGGACCGCCCCGACAGGCCGAAATAATTGACATAGCCGCCGCCGAGCATCCAGGCCATGGCGCTCCCCACGTCGCTCATCTTGAGGCCGAGCTGAGCCGCCTTGTTGCGATCGATCTCGACCGTCGATTGCGGACGGTCCACCCGCAGGTCGGTATCGAGGAAGATGAACATGCCGCTCCGCACCGCCTCCTGCAGGAATTTCTGCGCCACGTCGTTGAGCTGCTCGAAGGGTTGGGTCGTGCCGATGACGAACTGCACGGGAAGGCCGGTGCTGCCTGGCAGCGGCGGCGGCTGGAAGGCGACGATACGCTGCCCCGCGATGTGGTTGAGCTGCTGCTGGATGATGGGCTCGAGCTGGTTCGAAGTGCGCGTTCGCTCGTCCCAGGGCTTGAACACCATACCGCCGATATTGAGGCCCGTGACGTCAAGCTGGAACACGTGATCCATCTCGGGAAACTTCGTAAAGGTCTCGTAGACTTGGTGGTCGTAGAGTTGGCGCTGCTGGAGGGTCGAATTCGGCGCCGAGGTTGCCGAGGTGATGACGACGCCCTGGTCTTCTTGCGGCGCCAGCTCGCTCTTGGCGCTGGTGAAGAGGAAATAGATGCTGCCCAGCACGATCACCGCGAAGACCGCCGTTACGGGAAGGTAATTCAGGCTGCCGTGCAGGAGCCGCACATAGGGCCGGTGGATCTCGTCGAAACGCCGGTCGATGAAGTCGACGAGGCGCTCCTCCCAACCGCTGCGGTCCTTCGTATGCTGCTTGAGCAGGCGCGAGCACATCATCGGCGACAACGTCAGTGCGATGATCGCCGAGACGGTCACGGCGCCGACGAGGGTGAAAGCGAACTCGGTGAAGAGCGCGCCGGTAAGGCCGCCCTGGAAGCCGATGGGAATATAGACCGCGACAAGCACGACGGTCATGGCGACGATGGGACCGCCGAGCTCGCGCGCCGCCATGATTGCCGCCGGCAGCTTCGCCATGCCCTCTTCGAGATGACGATTGACGTTCTCGACGACGATGATCGCGTCGTCGACCACGAGGCCGATGGCAAGCACGAGGGCGAGCAGCGTCAGAAGGTTTATAGAGAAGCCGAAGACCAGCATCATCGTGAGGGTGCCGATCAGCGACAGAGGAATCGCGACGACGGGAATCGCGACCGAGCGCGGTGAGCCGAGGAAGGCAAAGACGACGAAGGTCACGATCAGCAGCGCCTCGACGAGAGTGCGTACCACCTCGTTGATCGAGCTGTTCACGAAGGCCGTCGAGTCATAGACGATCTCGCCATTGAGGCCCTGGGGGAGCTGGCTCTGGATATCGGGAAAGATCTTCCGGACCCCGGCAATGACGTCGAGGAGATTGGCGGCCGGCGCCACCTGGATGCCAATATAGACCGCCTGCTTGCCGTCGAACGCGACGGCGGAATCGTAATCGTCATAGCCGAGATTGACGTTCGCCACGTCTTTGAGGCGGACGATGGCGCCGTTGCTCTGCTTGAGCACGAGGTTGCGGAACTCGTCGAGGGTGTGGAGGCTCGTCGAGGCGGTGAGATTGACCTGCACCATTTGCCCCTTCGTGCTGCCGACCCCCGAGATGTAGTCGTTATTGGCGAGAGCCTGGCTGACATCGGCGGCGGTGAGGCCGTAGGCGGCGAGCTTCTGAGGATCGAGCCAGGCGCGCAATGCGAAGTTCTTGGCGCCGAGGATCTCGGCCGTCTGCACGCCGGGAACCGCCTGGAGCTTCGGCTGCACCACGCGGACGAGATAATCGGTGATCTGGTTCGGCCCCAGCACGGCGCTGTTGAAGCCGATATACATGGCGTCGATGGTCTGACCCACCTTCACGGTCATGACCGGCTGCTGCGTCCCGGCGGGCAGCTGGTTGAGCACCGAATTCACCTTGGTGTTGATCTCGGTGAGCGCCTTGTCGGCGTCGTAATTGAGCCGCAGATAGATGGTGATCGTGCTCGTCCCGCTCTGGCTCGTCGAGCTCATGTAGTCGATGCCGTTGGCCTGCGCCACGGCATTCTCGAGCGGTGTGGTGATGAAGCCGGCGACCACGTCGGGGTCGGCGCCGTAATAGGTCGTGGTGATCGTCACCACCGCGTTCTCGGTGCGCGGATATTGAAGGATCGGGAGCGAGCCGGCGGCACGCAGGCCGAGCACGAGAATCAAAAGGCTGATGACCGTCGCCAGGACGGGGCGGCGGATGAAGATGTCGGTGAATTTCATCGCGGTCGCCCCTATTGATCGGTCGGAAGGATGGGATGAGCATCGGCCGTCGGCTGGATCGTGTTATTGATCACGATCGGCGTGCCGTTGCGCAGCTTGATCTGGCCCGCAGTGACGACGATGTCGCCGTCCTTGACGCCGCTGAGCACCGCGACCTGGTCGCCGCGCGTATCGCCGGTGGTGACGAAGGACTGGTGGGCGACGAGCTGGGGCTGGCCTTGCGCGTTCTTGCCCTTATCCTCGACGAGGAAGACGGTATTGCCGTAGGGGTTATAGGTGATCGCCGTCTGCGGCAGGGTTACATAGACCTGGGGCTTGCCCGTCGCGATATCGACGGTCGCGTACATGCCGGGCAGCAGCTTGTGATCGGGGTTCCGGAGCGTCGCGCGAACCTGCACGTTGCGGGTGCTGGCGTCGACGAGCGGATTGATTGCGAGGATCTGGCCGGGAAAGGTCTGGCCAGGATAAGCGTCGATCTTCGCGGTCACCGCCTGCCCGACCTTGATCTGGTCGAGGGCCTGCTGGGGCAGATAGAAATCGACATAGAGGGGATCAAGGGCCTGCAGGGTCGCAATGGTGGTGCCGGCATTGAGATATTGGCCGAGATCGACGAGCCGCACCCCGAGATGACCGGCGAAGGGCGCGCGCAGCACCTTCTTGTCCACGACCGCCTGCTGCTCCGCAACCTGGGCCTTGGCATTCTTGAGATTGGCGGCGTCGCTGTCGAGCGTTGCTTGGCTCACGGCCTGCGCCTTGAACTGTTTCGAATCACGATCGAAGGTGATCTGCGCGAGCTGGGCCGTCGCCTCGAGGGAGTGCAGCTTGGCGATATCGTCGTCCGCGCGCAGGCGCAGCAGGACCTGACCCGCCTGCACGTCGTCGCCGGACTTGAAATCGATCTGGTCGACGATACCCGAGACCTCGAGCGAGAGGTCGGCGCCGTTGACGGCGCGCAGGCTGCCCACGGCCTCGATCTGCGGCTGCCACGATTGGCTCGCCGCCCGCACCGTGGAGACGGTCTGGGGCGGGTTGCTGAGCGAGGCCATGAACTGCTTGATCATCTTCGCCTTGAAGGCCTGGAAGCCGAAGATGCCGCCCAGTACGACGCCGACCACGATCAGCATCAGGATCATGCGCTTGGTCATCGTCTTCGTCTCCGTCAAATCAGTTGGTGGCGACGGGCAGGTGGACCTGATCGACCGGCGGAAGCCAGAGACGATCCGGGCTGCCTTCATCCTTGGGGTTGACGTCGGTGCGGTGCCACCAGCCGCCGCCCAGGGCCTGGAACAGGGCCGCGGTGTCGCTGTAGCGCGCCGCCTGCGCCTTCACGAGATTGATATGCGCGGTCTGGTAGGTCTGCTCGGCGGTCAGCAGGGTCAGATAGTTGATGGCGCCGAGCCGGTATTGCTGCTTGGAGAGATTGAGGCTGTCGGCAGCGGAGCGCTCGGCGACGGCTTGCGCTTTGAGGGCGTCGGCATCGGATTGCAGCGCGCGTAGCGCATCGGCCACGTTCTGGAAGGCCGAGATGACGGTGCTGCGGTATTGCGCGGCGGAGGCGTCATAGGCCGCCACAGCGGCCCGCTTCCTGTGCTCGAGGGTGCCCCCGTCGAAGATCGTCTGCGCGATTCCGCCGCCAATGGCCCAGATACCGGTGCCCGGCGAGAAGAACTTGTCGAACCCAAGAGCCTCGTTTCCGAGCTGACCCGTGATGGAGAACTGCGGCAGCTGGTTGGCAATGGCAACGCCGATATTGGCGCTCGCCTCATGGAGCTGCGCCTCGGCGGCGCGCACGTCGGGACGCTGCTCGACGAGCTTCGAGGGCAGGCTGAGCGGCAATTGCTCGGGCAGGTGCAGGCTGGCGAGGTCGAAGGTCTCGCCGCGGTCCTGGCTCGGAAAGCGGCCGAGGAAGGCGGTGAGCTGGTCGCGCTGCTGGGCGAGCTGCTTCTGAAGCGGCGGCAGCGTCGCCTCGGTCTGGGCCAAGGTTGCCTGCTGCGTCAGCACGTCGGATTTCGCGGCTCCGCCCAGCTCGAACTGATGCTGCACGACGTTGAGCTGATCGCGCTCGATCTTGATGATGTCCTCGGTTGCGGCGATCTGCGCGCGCAACGAGGCCTCGTTCACCACGGCGACCACCACGTTCGAGGTCAGGCTGAGATAAGTTGCCTCGAGCTGGAAGCGCTGGAATTCCGCAGCCGCTTCCAGGGATTCCACTTGCCGCCGCACTCCGCCGAACACGTCGAGAGGATAGGACACGCTGAGCGACGCCGAGGTGACGCCGAGAACCGTGGAGACGCCCGGCTGCCCGAACTGGGCGCCGGAGATCTTCTCCCGCACCGCCGTGCCGTTGGCGGTGATGGTGGGGAAGAGGCCCCCTTGCCCGGCATAGACGTTCTCTTTCGCTTGGCGCAATGCGGCCTGCGCGGCGTCGAGATTGGGATTGGCCTGAAGCGCCTCCTCGATCAGGATGTTGAGCTGCGGCGAATGGAACAGCGTCCACCACTGCCCGGGAATGTCCATGGTGCTGACAAAGCGCTGCGCCTCGCCGCCATGAACGTCGGTGGCGGCGGTTACGGTCTGAAGCGGCTCGGGCGTATAGCCGGTGACGTCCGGCGCCTTGGGACGCAGCCAGTCGGGCCCGACCGTGCAACCGGAGAGGGCCAGCGCCGCCGCCGAGACCGTCGCCAGTGCCCGGCGGCGCCGCCCGTCCGCGCCAAGAAGTGCTTCTCCCCTCATGGTTTCGCCCCCCTGATGGAACGGAAGATCACCGCCGTGTGCTGCCGCACCAAGGCTTGGATGGCCTCGACATGATGATCGTCGACCTCCGACCAGCCGAGGGTGCGACGCGCGCCCTTGTTGCAGAACATGGTGACCTGGCCGAGGATTGCCAGCGTTCGAAGGATGGTGCGCTCATCCTTGGCCGGCTGACCAGTAAGGCGGCCGATCAGTGCCGCGCAAGGATCGACGATCTGCCGCCGCGCGCATTCGTGGAGCGCTTCGAGAGGCGCCGTCGTTTCGAGCTCGGCGCGCGCGAAGAACAGCCGGCGGCATTGCGAGCGATCCTTCTCCGCGACCAGGGCGACGAAGGCGTCGAGCATCTCGGCGAGGAGTGCCACAAGCTTGCGCCGCGGCAATGTCTTGTCGGCGATCGCCGCCTGCACGCGCGCGACGATCGGCGCCATGCGCGTCTCGATATGCTCGACCATATGCGCGACGGTGGCGCGGTAGAGCCCTTCCTTGCTGCCGAAATAATACTGAATGGCCGGCAGGGTCACGCGCGCGCGCCGCGCCAGCACGCGCGTGGTGGCGCCCTCATAGCCGTGGGACGCGAACACCTCCATCGCGGTCTCGATGATGCGGCGACGCGTGTCTTCGCCGCGGGCGTAGCTGCCGGTCCGGCGCCGGTTCTTCACGGTGATGCCTTTTTTCTAGATCCCGGCGCGTATATATCCCGCGGAGAGGAATGTCAATCGATCGATAGATATATTTTGTTGCAACCGTGCGACCGATCACGGCCCCTGCCTCAGCTGCGCTCGATCTCGCCGGCGACGCGGTCGAGGGCAGAGACAATGGTGCGGATTTGCTCGAGGTCAAGTGGTCCGCGACGCAAGCGGATGGCGAGGGCCGCACGCAGATTCTGCATGGCGCGTAGGATCTCCGGCGCAGGACCGCCGCCATAGGCTTCCCCGATCTCGGCCATGCGCCGGAAGATCGAGTCGACGAGGGGGCGATTCGCCTCGAGGAAGGCGCTGCCCTCATCGGTGATCGCATAGAGCTTCTTGGTGCTGCCGCTGGTCATACCACCGGTCGGCTCCGGCCGTACGTAACCGAGCTCTTCGAGCAGCGTCAGGGTCGGGTAGATGACGCCGGGGCTTGGACTGTACATGCCGCCGAACTTCTCCTCGATCGCCTTGATCAGCTCATAGCCGTGGCGCGGCTTCTCTCTGATGAGCTGGAGGAGGACATAACGCAGGTCGCCATGGTCGAAAATGCGGCCCAGGCGGCCGCCAAGGCCGCCATGGCGGTGGTGACCGCCGAAATGCCCGCCGAAGCTGCTGCGGACATAGCGCCGGCCATGACAACCGGACCTCCAGGATGAGAACATAGAGCACCTCGATAGCATTTCGATATATCTTATCTAAGATATATCTAATCAATGTCGCATCGTCAAGACGCTCAATGATAGGTCGTGAGCGTGGCGCCTTCGTCGGCGACGAAGACGGCGAGGATTTCCGCCGGCTCGGTAGTGCTCGCGTTCTCGGCGAAGAGATGGGTGATCCCGAGGGGCTCGAAGAAGGTATCGCCGGCCTTATAAACCGCGGCAGGGCCTCCCTCGAGCTGGGAGCGGATGGCGCCCGAGAGAACATAGACCGAGACGGAGCCGCCATGGTGATGCTCGGGGGAGTAGGCACCCGGCGGGAATTTCACGAGAACCATCGTCACCCGCTTCCCCGGCACATGGGTCAGGGGCTCCGATGCGATGATCTCGGTGGTTGGGCGCGGCTTCGCGTCCATCGGCGCAGCCTGTGCCGCCGTTGCGGTGGCATTCACGCTGCAGAGAGAGCCTGTGAAGGGATCGCGAGCCGAATGGAGGCCCTGGCGAAGCGGCACCGCGATCAGGAGCGCCGTCGCTGCAATGGGCAAAAGGATCCCGAATGGTGCAGGACCAACGAGCGCGCCTCGGCTGGGGTGGAAGCTGGGCATGGGATTTCCTTTCCCTGGCAGAGAGGCCGCGGTCCCGACGCCGTCTGCTCAGCAGGCTAGCGCGGCGATGGTGCTTTGCGGCGAGCCAAGAGAAAAGAATCAGGCTGGGCCATCATCACCATGAGCGGCGCTACGCCGTCGTTTCGTTGAAGCGGTGGACCTCGGCCATGATCCAGTCATGGAAGGCGCGCAGCTTGCGCCGCTCGGCCATGGCCGGCGGGCAGAGCAGCCAATAGGCGTTGTTGCTCTTGATCTCGTGGGGCAGGGGCCGGACGAGGCGTCCCGCAGCGATGTCGTCGCCGGCCAGCACGGTGGTGCCGAGAGCAACCCCCTGGCCCTCTGCGGCGGCCTGAAGGCTCATATGCGTGAAGACGAAGACGGGGCCGCGCCGCGCGTCGATGTTGCGCGCGCCGACGGCGGCGAGCCAGCGCGTCCAATCGAAGTCCTCATAGCCGGGATAAGGCTCGTCGTGCAGCAAGGTGTGATGCGCAAGATCGGCGAGACTGCGGATGGGATGGCTGCCGGCCATCAGCTTCGGGCTGCACACGGGGAATACCGTGCGCGGGAAGAGGAGCTCGGCGGTGAGCCCCGGATCGCGGCGTGGGCCATAGCGGATGGCAAGGTCCACATCGGTATTGGCGAAATCGGTGAAGCCCGTCTCGGCCAATACGCGCAGATTGATCTCGGGGTGGGCCAGGGTGAAGGCGCCGAGGCGAGGGATAAGCCAGCGCGCGGCGAAGGACGGCATGGCACTCACGGTCAGCACCCCTGCGGCCTCGTCGCGCGCGAGCTCGCGGGTCGCCGCCTCGATGCCGTCGAAGAGGGTGTCGAGGCGCTTGCCATAGCGCTGCCCCGCATCGGTGAGCAGCAGGCCGCGCGGCAGCCGGCGGAAGAGGGCGAGGCCGAGCTGCGCCTCGAGGGCCTTGACCTGCTGGCTGACAGCCCCCGGCGTCACGCGCAGCTCATCCGCCGCCTTGAGGAAGCTGAGATGGCGGGCGGCCGCCTCGAAGGCTTTGAGCGCATTAAGCGGTGGCAGGCGGCGGGCCATGACATCCCCTGGCTTAGTTTTGCTAAGCCATCTTAGCAGAAAGCCTGGTTTGCCGCAGAGCGCGGGAGGCGCGATCCTCAAGGCCTGCCGGGTACCTCCACCCCGGCGGGAGGTGGCCATGACGAGACCCACGAGCATGCGCGACGCACCCCCCTTCGCTTCCGGCACGCTGCCGATCCGGACGCGGCTCGGCGGCCTCATGCTGCGCGTTGCCGATGCCCCGGCCGTGTGGCACGAGCGCGCGCAGCAACGGCGGCTGCTAGCCGCGGCCGACGACCGACTGCTCCAGGATCTCGGGGTTGGGCGCGGCGAGGTCGAGGCGGAGTGGCACAAGCCCTTCTGGCGCCGCTGACGCACGCCATAGCGCCGTCACGGCCGTCGGCTTCAGGGTGCGCAGGAGAGATCGCCGAAGGCAGCGATCATCGCGGCGTCGCCTTGCGGGCACAAGACCATGCTCCCGTTGCGGCCACCCGCGGGCGCAGCGCCTGCGGCGCCATTATTGCCTGTGGTCCCGCCGCTCCGAGTCCGGACGCCAGTCGTTGCATTGGTCGAGGGCACGACAGGCGAAGGAGTGGTGATGCCGAGCGTGACGGCGGGCACGCCGCCGCTTCCGACGGTAGCTCCGACGCCGCCTGAGCCGGTCGCCGTTCCCGCTCGTCCTCCGCCATTGGCGCTGGCAGCCCCATTCGTCGTCGGCGATGCCGCCGCTGCGCCGCCGGTGGTCGGGTTGGGGTAAAGCGGGCCGCTCGGGGCTCCGGCAGGCGTGCTCGTGCTTGCGCCCAAAGGTCCGATGATCTGCGCGGCAGCCGGGCTTCCCGAGGCCGCCGCGAGCACCAGTGCGAGCGCGCTTGCGACGGCGAGGCCGCGGCTCCTTTCAAAGCGGAGATGGTGAAGCGGCATCTCGATTGAGCTTCGCCGGTTGTTTGGCGAAGTCAAGGCTCGCAACTTGGTTTCACGGGACATTGACCGCGTGTCTCGATCAATCCGCGATGGCCCAAGCGGTACGGCGGCGGCGCGCGCGAATGAGAAAGCGCCCGACCACCAGCACTGCGACGACGGCGAGCCCGAGGGCAAGGCCGAGCCACAAGCCGACACCGCCACGCCGCAAGGTGAAGGCGAGAAATGCTCCGACAGGCAGCCCGACGAGCCAATAGCCGCAGGCGGCGAACAGCAGCGCTGCGCGCGTATCCTTGAGGCCGCGCAGAATGCCTTGTCCGATTGATTGCAACCCGTCGACGATCTGAAACAGGGCCGCGACCGCGAGGAACCGTGTCGCGAGGGCTGCGACCGCCGCATCGCCCGGCACGTCGGAAGGGATAAAGAGTCCGATGATCGGCCGCGGGAAGCTCCACAGCACGAAAGACATCGCTGCCATGAAGCCGCCGCCGAGGATAAGAGCCAGCCGCCCCGCACGCCGTATGCCGGCCGTGTCGCCGGCGCCCGCAGCAAGCCCGACACGGACCGTCGCCGCCTGGGCGATGCCGAGGGGAATCATGAACGTGATTGCCGGCACCTGAAGCGCGATCTGATGCGCGGCGAGCGCGTCGGTGCCGATGAGCCCCATGAGAAGGGCGGCGCCAAAGAACATCGTCATCTCGAGAGTCGTCGTGGCGCCGATGGGCAGGCCGAGGCGGAATATCTCGGCGAAGCGCCGCCAATCGGGCTGCCAAAGCCGGCCGAAGGCATGGCAGCGGCGGAACCGGCGGTCGAGGGCGACAAAACCGGCGAGCAGGGCGAAGGCAAGGAGGTTGGTGAGGCTCGTGCTGACGCCGGCCCCCGCGACGCCCAGGGCAGGGGCGCCGAGATGCCCGAACATGAACACCCAATTGCCGAAGGCATGGGCGACGACGGCGATCACGATGACGGCAAAGGAGGCGCGCGGCCGCCCCATCGCCGCGATGAAGCTGCGCAGCACCATGAACCACAGGGCCGGAACGAGGCCCCACACCAGCATTCGCACGTAGTCCTGCGCCAGCGCCGCGGTCGCCGGCGCTTGGCCGAGCATCAGGAGGATCGCCCTTGCCTGCCAGAGTGCCGCCATGAAAGGCACGCCGAGCGCTGCCGTCGCCCACAAGCCCTGGCGCACGGAGCGGCGCACGTCGCGAAGATAGTGTCGGCGCCGGCCCAGGGCTTGGGCGACGAGAGGGGCGACCGCCGTGGGCAGGCCGAGCGTGAAGATGAAGGCCGTGATATAGACATTGGCGCCGAGGGCGCCTGCCGCGAGTGCCGCTGGCCCGAGCCTGCTCATCATCACCACGTCGGTTGTGTGAAGGGTCACCTCGGCGAGTTGGGTGGCGGCCAGGGGTGTCGCGAGCCGAAGGAGCGCACGCAACTCGTCCGGCCACCCGCCCGCCGGCGCAATGGCGGCAATCGTTCGGTCAACCACGGAAGGCTCCTGTTGAGGCCGTTTTCTACCTGCTCGGCCTCACTCGGGGAACTTCAAAGCATGCAGAGGTCGCATGCCGGGCGCGGCTCCGGAGGTGGCCGGGTCTGGCCCTATTCTTGCGAGGTTCTGATGTAACGCTGCAATATTGTGCTTGCGTTCAGGCCGTGTTTTCTTCACATCTACAACCCGAGATCGCATACTGGCGCCGCTCGGGGGGAGCTTGGCGGCGCTGCAAGTCTCCAGCCGCCCTACGGTTGCCCTGGATATCCATGAGCCAGCGGTTCAATAGCCCGGTTCTGCAGGAGGTCTACGACTATTGGTCGGCCAAGCGCGGGGAACGCGCGATGCCGGCGCGTAGCGATCTCGATCCTCACGAGATGAAGAAGGCGCTGCCCCATCTGATGCTGACGGATGTGCTCGACGGCGGCAGCCGTTTCCGCTATCGGCTCGTCGGCACCGCCATCGCCGAGGCCTTCGGCCGCGACATGACGGGGCTCTATATCGATGAGGTGATGAGCGACGGGCGCTATCGCGACTTCATCCTCGGTCTTTATCGCGACCTCGTCGAGAAGCGTCGGCCGATCTATTCCGAGAGCCGCTATTACAGCGAGCGCAAGGTTGGCCTCTCGGCCGAGCGCCTGATGCTGCCGCTGTCGAGCGACGGGACCGTCGTCGACATGGTCCTCGCCGCTCAGGTGTTCAAGCACGACACCCCGTTGCGCACGCTCTCCGTTCGCCTTGCCCAGGAGCGGCAGGAGGAAATTCAGCATCTCACCAAGCTCCTGGACGAGTGAGACTGCGGCTCAATCCAGCGCGAAGAATTCCACCTCCTCGGCGGCGAGCGCTATTCCCGGCGGTTCGGGCCCGACAAGCTCCGGCTCCGTGCGGTAGAAAGTCGCCCCGAAGATGCCGTCGCCGTTAATTCCATCCTCGGCAAGCGGCATGATGATGCGCTCGCCCTTGCCATAGCGGCCGGCGTGGATGAAGACGCGGCCGCGGCCATGGGCGAAACAGGGCTCTACGACGACGCGCCGGTGTCGCGCGAAGATTGCCTCGTAATGCATGCCGGCGAAGAATTCCGCCATATCGGCTCCCCGCAGGTCCTTGCCGAAGGCGGCGGTGATCTGCTCGCCCGCCAATCGGCCGGTGAAACGGTCGCTCTCTCGATCGTATTTCCACGACCAGATGAGCGACAGCTGGGGCGCGATCGCCAGGGGATCGAGATCCTTCCAAGCCGGCATGCGCTTATCACCGCGCGCGGCATCCCAGTGGCGTGCGACCTCCCGCAAGCCTGGCGTCTCGATTGCGGCAAAGAACGTCGCGAAGGACATGGGCCCCCGACATGAATCCGCAGGGCGACGGCCCGGTCGCCGTCGCCCCCTCGCCTACCATCGCGGATTGCCGTCCTGCGGTCAACGACCGGCGCGCATCCAGCCTTCGGTCCGATGGGCCTATACCGTGGTCGGCTCCGCCTTCGCGCCGTCGCGGCGGATGCGGTTGGCGGCACTCGTCACCGCACGGAGGGAAGCGGTCACGATGTTCTTGTGCATGCCAACGCCGAAGAGGTTGTGGCCGCCGGGCGTACGCACCTCGACATAGGCGACGGCCGTCGCGTCGGCCCCGGTTCCGGTCGCATGCTCGCGATAATCCACCACCTCGAACGCGACGCCAGCGGCGCGGCGTAGAGCGTCAACGAAGGCATCGATGGGCCCGGTGCCATGGCCTTCGATCCGTCGCTCTTTGCCGTCGATGCGGATTGTCGCCTTGAGGGCGCGGCGCTCGCTCGCATGGGTGTCGGGGACCGTGCGGTGCTCGACGAAAACGAAAGGCCCGGTCTCGTCGAGATATTCGGCCTTGAAGCAGTCCCAGATGCGCGCGGGTGTGAGCTCGCGGCCGTCGCGGTCGGCAACCGCCTGAATCACCTTGCTGAACTCGATCTGCAGGCGGCGGGGCAGGGACAGGCCGTAGTCCTGCTCGAGGACGTAAGCGATCCCGCCCTTGCCCGACTGGCTGTTGATGCGGATGACGGCCTCGTAGCTGCGGCCGACATCCTCCGGATCGATCGGGAGATAGGGGACCTCCCATAGCCCCGAATTGCTGGCGCGGAGGGCCTTGAGGCCCTTGCTGATGGCATCCTGATGCGAGCCCGAGAAGGCGGTGAAGACGAGCTCGCCGGCATAGGGATGGCGGGGATGCACGGGAAGCTGATTGCAGTGCTCGACCAGTTTCACGAGCGCGCCGATGTCGGAGAGATCGAGCCCGGGATCGACGCCTTGAGTGAAGAGGTTCAAGGCCAGCGTCACCACGTCGACATTGCCGGTGCGCTCACCATTGCCGAAGAGCGTACCCTCGATGCGGTCGGCCCCCGCCATCAGCGCAAGTTCCGCCGCCGCCACGGCGGTGCCCCGGTCGTTATGGGGGTGAAGCGAGAGAATGATGGCCTCGCGGTCGCGGATGTTGCGCGAGAACCACTCGATCTGGTCGGCATAGACGTTGGGTGTGGCCATCTCCACGGTCGAGGGCAGATTGATGATCATCGGCCGATCGGGCGTGGGGCGATAGATCTCCATCACGGCCTCGCAGATGGCCTTGGCGTAATCGAGCTCGGTGCCCGTAAAGCTCTCGGGCGAATATTGGTAGACGATCTCGGTGCGGTCGAGCATCGCCTCGGCGAGCTCGCGGATGAGCCTGGCGCCGCTGGTGGCGATACCGGTGATGCCGTCGCGATCCATGCCGAAAACGACGCGGCGCTGGAGCGTCGAGGTCGAATTGTAGAGGTGCACGATGGCGCGCCGGCAACCCTTGAGGCTCTCGAAGGTGCGGCGGATGAGCTCCTCGCGCGATTGCGTGAGGACCTGGATGGTGACGTCCTCGGGGATGAGGTCCTCCTCGATCAGGCTGCGGACGAAGTCGTAATCGGTCTGGGAGGCGGCGGGAAACCCGACCTCGATCTCCTTGAAGCCCATGCGGACGAGGGTGTCGAAAAAGCGGCGCTTGGGTTCCGGCCCCATGGGCTCGACCAGCGCCTGATTGCCGTCACGGAGATCGACGCTGCACCAGACGGGTGGCTTGCTAATGACCGCGTCGGGCCAGCGCCGGTCGGCGAGGCGCACGGGCTCGAAGGGGCGATATTTCGTGGTCGGATCGACGCGCATGGTTCTGCTCCTCGGGTAGCGCCCACAGGGCGGGCGCGGTTCTGCGATATCGTGGGATAGGGACGGCCGCGGGCAACAGCCACCGGGCGGCCGCATCAGGCCCGGCGGCCGCCGCTAAGTCGCAGAAGGAGGAGCAATGCCGCGTCGTGCGCACGGCGGGGCAGGGAACGGGATTCCGGCTGTCGAGATGTCATGGCTGCGAAGGCGAGATGAAGAAATTTACAGGAAAGAGGCGGCGACGCGCTTGACCCGACGCTCCTAGAGCGCCGGGCCGGTAAGAAGCAGGTCGAGCTTGTCCGCCATTCGCAGCATGGCCGGCAGGCTAAGGGAGAGCTGCCGCCGCGTCAAGCGCCGCTTCAGGCGGGCAGAGCGAGGGCGAAGATCTCCTCGGGGACGGCGATGTCGCGCAGCGTGTGGGAGCCGAGGGAGACGAGAGGGCGGCTGGTCCCGGCCGCGAGGGTGCGCGAGGCGAGCACGGGATGGCCGAGCCGCTTGGTCAGCTCCTGGAGCCGGCTCGCATGGTTGACGGCAGGGCCGATGACCGTGAAGTCGAGGCGGCGCTTGCCGCCGATATTGCCGTAACTGACCGAACCGAAATGGAGGGCGAGGCCGAAGGCAATGGGGGGATGGCCGAGCTTCGCGCGCACCCCGTTGAGAAGCTTGACGGCGGCCGGCGCCTTGAAGGCGGCGTCCACCGCGCGGTCGCAGGTCTCGGCGACGTCATATTCGAGGGGGAAGATGGCGAGCATGCCGTCGCCCATGAACTTGAGCACTTGCCCGTCATGGTCCTCGACCGCCTGGGCCATGCATTCGAACCAGGCGTCCAGCGTCTCGACGACGACGTCGCGCGGCGCGGCGTCGGAGAAGCGAGTGAAGCCGCGCATGTCGCAGAACCAGATCGCCGCCTCGATGGTCTCGACCTTGCCGCGCTCGATGCGCCCCGCGAAGATGCGCTCGCCCGCGTGGTGGCCGACATAGGTGTCGAGGAGATCGATGGCGAGACGGCGCAGCACGACGCGCTCGGCATAGGGGGCGAGGAGGGCCGTTGCCATTTCGAGATCGGTGAGGTCGGCCGCGGTGAAGCCCGCTTTCGCGGTCGTCGCGAAGGAGAGCACGGCCGTGCGGTTGCGGTCCTGGAACGGCAGCGGGAACATCACGTAGTCGGTAGCGCCCTGGCCGCGGAGCGACTCGAGAATCGGCATCTCCGGGGCCGGCTTATCGAGGCGGCGGCGGAACGTCGCATCAGTCTCGTCGACGATGCGTGTCGGGCTGTTGATGTAATCAGGGCTGGTTTCCAGCCCGGCGCGCTCGCGGCGGGTGATGCGTGTCTCTCCTGCCGTCCACACCATCATGGCGCCGCTCAGCTCGGGATGCAGGAGCTCGAGGCCGAGGGTCGAGCGCCAGATCGGCAGGCGGCGCGCGACGAGCTCGCGGCAGAAGGCGTCGTGCAGCTCCGAGAGCTGCGGCCGCGCCGCCGCGGCGGCCACAAGCCAGTGGCCGAGGCCGGTCGTGCGAGCGGCGAGCTGGGCGGCGGACGTCTTGCGAGGGCGGGGCATGAGCGATCGTTCCTCTGCGCGGCCGTGCTACCATAGAGTTATTCGCGCGCCGCCGCCAATGCCGCTGGCATGGTGCGGTAGCGCGGGATCTCGGGGGGCCGATGTCCGGGAAGGCGCCGCAGCTCGACGCCGCTGCAGCATCCATAGCGGACCTCGCCGCCGCGGACGAGGCTTCGGAGCGGCGGCGGACCACGCGGCTGCTCGCCTATTGGCGCCGCCTGCGCGCGATCGAGGGCGTGCCGCTTATCGTCGATTTCGATCCGCGCCGCAACCCGGTACCCTGGGACGACTGCCTGCTGCTTTACCGCGCCGGCGCGTCCGATTGGGTCTTCGATCATTTCGGCGCCGGCCTCGCCGCCCTCACCGGCTTGGTGCCACCGACGATCGCCGCATTGCCTCGGGACAGCCTGGTTGCCCGTCTCCTCGCCGAGCTGCCGCCGCTTCTCGAATCCTGTCAGCCGCGGCTCCTCGCGGGGGAGCTGGCCGCATCCACCGGGACCCTCCTTCACCGCTCACTTCTCCTGCCCTTGCGCAGCCTGGATCGGCGGCTCGCCTATGTGCTGGGCGCCGTCACCTATAGGCGGCGCTGAGGCGATCGCCAGAGCCGCCGCTGCGACGCGTGGCCGCATCTGCGGCAGTTGCCCGCTCCGATCCGCCGTCCTAGGCTCGGCGCTATCGAGACAAAGCGGAATGCCCTGCCATGTGGCTCAAATGGCCGGCCTCTCCCCGGCACCGGAAGCTCGTCACCGCGGCACTCTTGCTCGTGCCCCTCGGCGTGATGGTGGGACTCGTCTCGGAATCGGTGACGCTCTACCGCATCTTCTGCTCTGTGACCGGCTTTGGCGGACAGACACGCCGTGCCGAGGTGGTGGCGGCGAAGCCCTCGGACCGGCTCATCACGGTGCGCTTCGATACCAACGTGGCACCCGGCCTACCCTGGGACTTCGCGCCCGAGAAGATCAAGGTCGAGACCCATCTTGGCGAGCCGACCCTCGTCTGGTTCCGCGCCAAGAATCTGAGCCAGGAGACCATTACCGGCCAGGCCGCCTACAACGTCACGCCCTTCGAGAGCGCCCTCTATTTCACCAAGACCCAGTGCTTCTGCTTCACCGAGGAGAAGCTCGGCCCCGGCGAGAGCGCGCGCATGCCCGTCGTCTTCTATATCGACCCCAAGATGACGGAAGACGCCGACCTTGCCCACATCAACGCCATTACCCTGTCTTACACCTTCTATCGGGTGCCGCAGCCGGGGAAGGCGCGCGACATGGCCACTGCCGAAGCGACAGCCGCGCAACAGCTCAAGGAGAAGCCCGAGCCCGTGCGGATTCCGCGCTCAGGCCTGCCGTAATCCCGGCGTTCCCAAATCATCTTGCCCATCCGGCGTTGCAGCCTGGGGACCTCTGAGGTGTCGCCGCTCTGGTGGGCTTGGCATCCCACAACTTTGCCGTTAGGACTGTTCTCCCGGAACGAGGGAGGCTGCCGGCGCAGCGTGCCCGACAAAATCGGCGGAGGAGGGGACGATGGATCTCGCCATTCGTGGCCGCAAGGCAATCGTCTGCGCGGCGAGCAAGGGGTTGGGGCGCGCCTGCGCCGAATCGCTGGCCCGCGAGGGCGTCGAGCTCGTCATCACCGCACGCAACAAGGACGTGCTGGAGGCGACTGCGGAAGCGATCCGCGCGGCGAGCGGGGTCAAGGTGACCCCCGTCGCCGGCGACATCACGACGGAGGAGGGGAGGCGGGCGGCGCTCGCAGCCTGTCCCGTACCCGACATCCTCGTCACCAATGCGGGCGGCCCGCCGCCGGGCGATTTCCGCGACTGGTCGCGCGACGACTGGATCAAGGCGCTCAACGCCAATATGCTGACGCCGATCGAGCTCATCAAGGCCACTATCGACGGCATGATCGCGCGCAAGTTCGGCCGCATCGTGAACATCACCTCGGGCTCGGTGAAGTCGCCGATCCCCATCCTCGGCATGAGCAACGGGGCCCGCGCCGGGCTCACCGGATTCGTCGCGGGGCTCGCCCGGCAGGTGGCGCAATACAACGTGACCATCAACAATCTGCTCCCGGGCCCCTTCCTCACCGATCGCCTCCGTGGCGTGACCGAGGCCGAGGCGAAGAAGTCGGGGCGCAGCTTCGACGAGCAGCTTGCCGAGCGGGTGAAGGAGAATCCGGCCCGCCGCGCCGGCAATCCCGCCGAGTTCGGCCAGGCCTGCGCCTTCCTCTGCGCCGCATCTTCCGGCTACATCGTCGGGCAGAACCTCCTCCTCGACGGCGGCGCCTTCAACTCGACGATGGGTTAGCGCGGCGTCGCCTGGCGAACCTGCGCTGCCCCACGCTCCTTGGCACGCCCTGATCACCGGCGGCCCGATCACCGACGGCTCAAGGCCGATGCGCTCACCCGTTGAGCGCCCGCTTCACCCGCTCGCCCAGGCCGGAGAGGCGCTCGCAGGGCTCGTTGGCGAACACGAAGCGGAGATAGCGCGCCGCAGCGGGCCCGCCCCAATTCGCCATCGCCGTCGCCGCGATGCCGCCGCGTTCGAGCAAGAGACGCGAGGCCTGCTCGCCATCGAGGCCGAGCGCGCGGCAGTCGATCAGCAGCGACCAGCCCCCGTGAGGCGGGATCGCCGGCGCGACACCGTCGAGCTCTCCGAGGATAACATCGCGGCGGCGCTGCCATTCCGCGACCGCCTTGCGCACATCGTCCTCCGGCGCCTCAAGGGCTGTCGCCACGGCGTCCATGGCGATCCCGACCTGGCAGACGACATTGGCCATGCCGACGAGACCGACATCGGCGATCAAGGCCGAGGGGCCGACGATCCAGCCGACGCGCCAGCCGATCATGCGCAGCTCCTTCGAGGCGGAGCCGATAGTGATGGTGCGCTCGGCCATGCCCGGCAGGCCGGCCGGATGCACTAGCCGGCGTCCGTCGAAAAGGATGCGTTCCATCGCGGCGTCGTAGATCAGCAGCAGGTTGCGCTCGCGACAGGCTGCGGCGACGGCATGCCATTCTGCCGCGGTGAGGACGGCTCCCGTCGGCATCGAGGGGCTCATCATCAGGACGGCGCGCACCCCAGGTGCAGCGGCAGCGGAGCGGAAGGTGTCGAGGTCGAGGCGCCAGCCTTCGCGTCCCGGTACGAGTGGCACGAGCCGCGGCACGCCGCCGGCAAGGCGCACGCGGTTGAGGAGCCCGGCATAAATGGGATCCGTCAGGATCACCTCGTCGCCGGGCTCGATCGTCGCCAGCAGCACGTTGAGGATGCCGGAAAGCCCGCCGGCGCTGATCACGCAGTCGCTGCGCCAATCGTAATCGACGCCGCTCAGCCGGCTCACATGGGTTGCGACTGCACGGCGCAGCCTGTCTTGGCCAAGGAAGGGGAGATAGCTGTTGGCCGCGTCGGCATCAACGGCGCTGCGGGTCGCCGCCAGGGCGGGGCCGTAGGGCCGGAGATCCGTGTCGAGATTTTCCAAGCGCAGCAGCGCGGGGTCGGCGAGAGCGTCGGCCGCGTCGCCCATGCGGTCGACGCTGATGCCCGGCATATCCGCAAGACGCGAGGGGCGGCGGAAGGGCCTGCCGATTTCGGGTCGAGCCGCATCACTCATGGTTGCCTCCTTTTCCTATATCCTATAGGATTCACCCATGACAGCCTCGGCCTTGTCAATAGCCCCGGCCCCCCTCGCCATTGCCGACGTGCTGCGCGCCGCCATCCTTTCGGGGTCACTCGCGGCGGGGACCCGCATCAACCAGGATCGCGTCGCCGCCGAGCACGGCATCAGCCACATCCCCGTGCGGGAGGCGCTGCGCTGCCTCGAGGCGGAGGGACTCGTGACGTTCGCGCCGCGCCGTGGTTTCTTCGTGGCGAAGTTGAGCGCGGGCGACGCGGCGGAGCTCGGCGAGATGCGCGCGGCTCTCGAGGCCCTCGCCATCCGCCTGGCGATCCCGCGGCTCACCGCCGCCGATCTCGACTCCGCCGCGACCGCGATCGAAGCGGCGGAGCGCAGCGCCGAGCTTGCCGCCTGGTCGCGCGCGAACTGGCGCTTCCATCGGTCCCTCTATGCGCCCTGCGCCCGGCCGCGCCTGCTAGACACTCTCGAGGGCTTGTGGTGTGGGGCCGATCGCTATCTTCGCGTCGTCTGGCAGGCCGCTGATTGGCAGGGCCGCTCCCAGAAGGAGCATCGCGCCATCCTGCGCGCCTGTCGCCGTGGCGAGACGGAGCGCGCGGCCGAGCTCACCAGGCGCCATGTGATGGCGGCGACGTCGGCGCTCGTCGCCGTGCTTGCGGAGGAAGCGGAATAGCACGCGCCGTGAGGCGTCAGTTGAAACGATATTGCAGTCCCGCCGATATCGTCTGGCTCGCGTGATTGCCGGCATGAAGCTCGGCATCGTAATCGACATAAAGGTCAAGGGTAGCACGCGCGCGCACCGTCAGCCCGGTGCTGAGCGTTACGTTATCGCGCGAGGGCGCCACGCCGGACGTCACGAAGTCGACGCCCGTCCCGGCCGGCTCGAGCGTGATGGTCCGGTTCACGCTCGCAACTTCGTGGCTATAGGTGAGGCCGAGCTCGGGGGCGAGCGCGGTGCCGTCAGAAGTTACGAAGCGGCGGGTCACGGTCGCGCCGATAAAAGGCCGGAGCGAATCCGTAGTGGTATCCTTGCCAGCGAGATCATAGGCACCGGCGCCGGCTTCCGCGAAACCCGGCTCTAAGAGGCGGACGTAATCGAGCCCGGCGCGTGGCGTGACCTCGATCAGCCTCGTCTCGAGAGCATAGCTCGTCTGCACGGCCGCCGTGATCTCGTGCCCGTTGCGCCCCGCACTGGCCGTCGAGGCGGTGCCGGCGATGGGGCGCGTCGTCCCGATGCTGTCATAGCCGTAGCCGAGGGTCCCATCGAGGGCGAGAGGCGCCGTGACCGGATAGAGTACCCCCCGGGTTTACGAAGACTACGCCGGTGAGCGCCGTTCCCGGATTGCCAGCGTCGCCGATCTCGAGAGTTCCGCCGTTCACGACCACCGACCTGACGAAATCGGGCGCGCCGTCAAGTACCAAGGTGCCGTCACCGATTTTGATCAGCGTGCCGCCGAGGCCCGAATCGGTGACAACCCCCGAGATCGTTGTGTTGCGGCCGTTGCCGCCGATCGTCAGTGTCTTGCTTCCGAGAAAGACGTTCCCGGCTCCGTCGACCGAGCCGACGCTAACACCGCCGGCGGTGAGGCCGTTAATGACCAGGGCGCCGCCGGCGTTGACGGTAATGGTGGCATTGCCACCGCTCGAGCTGCCTTGGAAAAAGACGCTACTTCCGCTCCCGACCGTGATGGCCGCGTTCCCGGCGGTAGCGCCGTTGAAAAACGTTACGCTGCCGCCTGCACCGGTCGCCATAAGCGTGGCATTTCCAGCTGTCGAAGTGTCGTTGAAGCCGATGGTCCCGCCATTCGTCGTAATGACTGCGCTGGCCGCCGTGCTGCTGTTGAAAAAGGAGACAAAGCTCTCCGTGCCGGCCGAAAGCGCTGCGGTGCCGGCGCTCGCATTGTTCGAGAAATCGACGGCGCCGCCATTGCTTGCGCTGAATTGCGCGTTGCCGGCGCCCGCGTTGGCGAAGAGCGTTATGACTCCACCATTCGCGATGAAGCTCGGCGTCGCGGTCGTGTTGTTGACGACACCCAGCGCGTTGAGGGTAAAGACATTGCCGGAATTGGCAGTGAAGGAATAGGCGGGAGCGCCTGGATTGAAGGTCAGCGTGCCGACATCGGTGCGCGCCGCTGAGAAAGTGACGCCGGTCGTCGGCGCCGCACCGAAGATGGTCGCGGCAGTAGCCGAATTCGGCACGACGCCGGTGCTCCAGTTACTCCCTGTATCCCAATCGCTCGAGCTGCCACCGGTCCAGGTCTGCGCCTTGGCGGACCCCGCCAGCAGACACAGCAAAAAAAACACCCGGCGCACGCCGCAGGCGCGCCGCCTCCCGGACCCCGTTTCATGCCCGCTCCCCCCCGTTGCGCGCCTTACGGGTCGGTTGCAAATCCGTTGGCGCGATCCTCTGCGGATTGTATAGGCGAAGCCCACGGAGAGATCAATTACAAACGCGTGGTAGTTGATGATCTCCTGAGCGTGCTTATAATATACGCCTCCTCACCCCCATTATGGCGGCGAGCCGGCCGGCGTGCTAAATCAGATCCGGCTAGGAGGAGCAGCACTGTGGCGGCATACCTCATTTCCGATGTATCGATGCGCGACCCGGAGGCGTTCGAGATCTATCGGACACGCGCGGCCGCCTCGATCAAGCAATATGGCGGGAAATACCTTGCGCGCGGCGGCGCGGTCGAAGCGCTCGAAGGTGCCTGGAACCCGCGCGTGATCATCATCGTCGAGTTTCCCACGGCCGAACAGGCGCGGGCCTGGTATCGCTCGCCGGAATACGCGGAGGCTTTGAAGGTGCGCGACAAGGCGCTGAGCCGGAACCTCATTCTGGTGGATGGAATCGGCGTCTCGTCCTAGACGCCGGGGCAATCGATTGGCCTTTCAGCGCGCCCCCGTATCGTCTGCCATGCCAGGCGGCGGCTGCCAATCGGGTGCCGCCAGACGCCGCTTGCCGTCCGGTGTTCGGCGCGCGCCAGGGGCATCCAGCTCTGCACGGTCCCAAAGCTTGCAAGTGACCGCCTTGTGCTTCTGATCGAGCCCCTCACAGTAATTCGTGTACTCGCAGAGGCGGACACTATGGCCGAGGCCCAGGGCGATCTTGCGCGTCCAATCGGGGTCGGCAAGGGACTGCCGCGCAGCGCCCACGACGTCGCAAACGCCTTCCGCCAGCAGACGCTCGGCCATCTCGAAGTTGTGGATGCCGCCGGTGCAAACGACAGGAGTATCGAGGCCCGCCGCACGCACGGCGCGGCGGATCGCCGCCGTCGGCGCCGCATTCCGACCGAACGGCCCGATCTCGTCCGAGAGGTATTGGGGCATGCATTCGTATCCGCTCGGGCCGGTATAGGGATAGGCCGCTTCGCCGACGGCCGGCTGCTTGGCGTCGTCGAACTTGCCGCCGCGCGAGGTGGAGAGGAAATCCATGCCCGCCCCGGCGAAGGCGACGCCGAAATGAACCGCGTCCTCGATCGAGCTGCCGCCGGCCACGCTCTCTTCAGCAAGAAAACGGCACCCCACGGCAAAGTCGCGGCCGACCCGCCGGCGCACGGCGTGAAAGACTTCGAGGGGGAGGCGCAAGCGGCCCTCGCGCGAGCCGCCATAGCCGTCATTCCGCGTGTTGGTCGCCGAGAGGAAGGACGCCATGGTGTAGGCATGGGCGTAATGCAGCTCGACGCCGTCGAAGCCGGCTTCGCGCGCGCGGGCGGCTGCCTCAGCAAAGAGCCCGGGCAGAACCTGCGGCAATGCGCGGATATGGGGTAGATCGAGATCGATTACCCGCTCCCGCGCACCGAAGCGAAGCGCTTCCAACTCGCGCGACGAGAGGATTTGGCCGATCTCGTCGTCGGGGAGACTCGCGAGACGCTTGCGCACATCGCTCTCCGGATGCCCGGTCATCCCGAGAAGCTCGCGGTGGCGCTCGGTGATCGCAAGGAAGCGCGCGAAGAACTTCGCCGGCTCCGGGCGCCGGCGGATGCTGAGAAAGTCGATGATCTGGATGAAGAGGCGCGTCGCGCCCCCGCTCTCCCGCCGCACGGTCTCGCAGAGTCGGCGCAAGCCCGGTATGAAGCGGTCATGTCCGATGCGGAGGAGTGGCCCGCTCGGGATATCCCTGATGCCCGTGGCTTCGACGACGATGGCGCCGGGGCGACCCCGCGCGAACCGTCCATACCACTCGAGCACGTCCTCGGTCACAAACCCGTCCTCGGTAGCCCGCCAAGGCACCATTGCTGGAACCCAGCTGCGCTGGACAAGCCGGATCGGCCCGATATCAATGGGTTGGAAGAGCCGCGCGCGCGCGGCCTCTTCCCGGCTCGGAATCCGACCATGGCTCGGGACATACTTGATGCGCTGCGGCGGCTTCCACATCTCGCGCGGCCTTCCGCGGAGACAATAGCACGGGGCTCGTGGAATCCCCAGGCCGCCGGAACCAAACCGCCAGTGTGCCGTCCACCGTGAGGCCGCTCGGCAGATGAAAGAGGCGGCCCTGCGCTTGTCGCATCTCCCGAACGGTGTATCTTCCTTTCCCGCGCTCTCTTCGACGCTCATCGACGATGCGACGAGCAATCCGAGAGCTGCCATGCCCCGAAGGGAACGCGCCCGCGCTGTTGCGCGCTGCGCTGGGTGCCTTGAGACGAGGGTGGGATGTCGAATTCGTCGGAGCGGTCCAGCCGCGATCGTTTCTATCTGGAGGACCTCAGGGTCGGCCAGCGCTTCGCGAGCGGCACCCATGCCCTCGACGAGGCACAGATCAAGGCCTTTGCAGCTCAGTTCGATCCGCAGCCCTTCCATCTTGACGATGTCGCAGCACGCGGCAGCCTGTTCGGCGGACTGGCGGCGAGCGGATGGCATCTTGCGGCGCTGACGATGCGATTGCTCGCAGATGGCGGGCTGCCCCTTGCCGGTGGCATCATTGGCGCCGGCGGCGAGATCGCCTGGCCCAAGCCGACGCGCCCCGGCGACATTCTTCGCGTCGAGAGCGAGATCCTCGAAATCAGGCCCTCGCGGTCCCGGCCGGATCGCGGCATGGTCACCGTTCGCAGCGAGACGCGCAACCAGCATGGCGAGCTGCTGCAGAGCCTCGTCTCGAAACTGGTGGTGCCGCGCCGTCGGGAAAGTAAGGGTGCAGGGGAGTGACGATGGGAGAGAGATTTCCAGCATGTCGACCGATCTTCACCTCGATCAAGTCCCGACCATCCAGAGAGAATCCATGAGTCCGCGAAGATCACGCCGCATTGCGCCTTGGCTCGCCGCGGCGATCGCGTTGCTGCCTGTGGCTTGCGCAACCAATGTGACGAATCCGCGAGTGCCGCCGAGCGGCAGCTCCGCGGCTTTCAAAAGCGGCTATTTGGACGGCTGCTGGACCGGCTATGCCGACGCAGGCCGCGAGACCTATCAGCTCGACCTGCGCAAGGATGCTCGCCGCTTCGCCGATGACCCCGATTACCGGGCCGGGTTCCAGCGAGGCGAGGCCGCCTGCTTCGCTGACGAGAAACGGACCCCGAGCATTCATCCCGACGGCACGGCCTAGGCTCACGGGCAACGCGGCCTACGCCCAGCCTCGCCTGCCGGAAAGCGCGTGCCAGCTCCGGCTGCAGCCGATAGATTATGCGATCGGGGTGCTGAAGAGTTTCCGGCTCGCAGAGGGGGATCGCCATGATCGATCGCGTTGACTGTATGGCCCGAGACCGCGCCGATCCTTTGGCCAGGCTCCGCGAGCGCTTTCATCTGCCCGAGGGGGTCATCTATCTCGACGGCAACTCCCTCGGCGTTCTGCCCAAGGCGGTGACCGCGCG
>DATGLG010000066.1:0-53963 GCA_035294245.1 Alphaproteobacteria bacterium
ACCTTCGACCAGAAGGGCGACATCACCCATCCCGAATATGTCTGGTTCGTCTGGCACGGCGGCAAATACGCCCAGATGCAGTAGGCTTATCGCTTGCGATGAGCTGAAGAGGCTTACGTCGTCATTCCCGCGCAAGCGGGAATCCAGCAGCCTGGACCCCCGCTTTACGCGGGGGTGACGGCTGGAGCCAAGAACAAGTCACACGTCGTTCCGCGCATCGCGAAATCGGCCCGACGCCACCCGACGCCGGGCCGATCATTTTGCACATCAGGCACGAAAATCGCGCGGAGCGATGGAAGAGCGACGCTCGGCCGCCGCAGCGGCCGTTCGGACGATCTCTCCGCCTCGATGCCGCGCCTCTCAGCGGCTGCGGCGACGCCCTTCCGATCCGGCCTTGCGGCCGAGGCCGATTTTCTTCGCGAAGGCCGAGCGCTGCTCGGCGTAATTGGGCGCCACCATCGGATAATCCGGCGCCAAGCCCCACTTCGCGCGATACTCATCGGGCGTCATATTGTAGGTGGTGCGGAGATGCCGCTTGAGCATCTTCAGCTTCTTGCCGTCCTCGAGGCAGACAATGTAGTCGGGCATCACCGATTTCTTGATCGGCACGGCGGGCCTCAACGCATCCTGCCGCGTCTCGCCGCGGCCGCCATTCAGCGCGTCGAGCGAGCCGAACACCGAATGGATCACATCGGAAAGCTGCGCCGGCGGAAGCAGATTGTTGCCGACGTAAGCGGAGACGACCTCGGCCGTCATTCGCAACATCATGCCCCGATCGATTTTCTCGCTATTGTCCCCGTTCATCGCCCGAACCTTTTAATTTTATGAAAATGCAAGGGGATTCGTTGCATATTCTTTTCTAGAAGTCAATTGGCGCTTGTGAAAACTCTCAGTAATTAATTCTTGCCGAAGGCGATCAGAATTGTCCTTCCGGTGAAACCGGCAGTAATGACGCGTAAAGCTTCACAATTATTAGTTAAAACCGACGGGCAGGCGTCGGATTAACTTATTGTCGCTGCGGCCCGATCCCGGGCGGCGCGGCCCGTCCCCGGGACGTCGGCCGCCTCGGGATTGGAGGGCAATGCGAGAGCTAGTGGCAGGCTGGTACGCCTTCCCGACATATGGTACGTTCCCGGCCCCTCAGTTCTTGACGTGACGACCCATGCCCGCCGAGACCATCGCGATCGCCGCCGACCATGCGGGCTTTGCGCTCAAATCGGTGCTCGCTGGCGAGCTCGAGCGGCTGGGCTACGGCGTTCTGGATCTCGGAACTCATTCGGCCGACAGCGTCGACTACCCCGATTTCGCCCAGGCGGTGGCGAAGGCGATCGAGGCGGGAACGTCGAGGCGGGGCGTGCTGATTTGCGGAAGCGGGATCGGGGTCTGCATCGCCGCCAACCGCTTCCGCGCGGTCCGGGCCGCGCTCTGCCATGACATGGCCTCGGCCGCGCTTGCGCGCCGTCATAATGACGCCAACGTCCTTGCTCTCGGCGCGCGGCTGATCGGCGAGGACGTCGCCAAGGATTGCCTGCGCGCCTTCCTCGAGACCGAGTTCGAAGGCGGTCGGCACGCGCGACGCGTGGCGAAGATGTCGTAAGGGATGCGAATGCGCGCAGCGAAAGCGCGCGGTTTGAGCGGCGCGAAGGCGCCGTGGTTGGAAGGGAGCCGTTGCCATGACGACAAGCAGCGCTGCGCTCGAGCGCGAGCTCGACCATTTCTTCTCCGCCGATCTCGCCGAGGCTGATCCCGAGGTCGCCGCGGCCGTTCGCGGTGAACTCGAGCGCCAGCGCCATCAAATCGAGCTCATCGCCTCCGAGAACATCGTCTCGCGAGCCGTGCTCGAGGCGCAGGGCTCGGTGCTCACCAATAAATATGCCGAGGGCTATCCGGGGCGCCGCTATTACGGCGGTTGCGAGCACGTCGACGTCGTGGAGGAGCTGGCGATCGCGCGCGCGAAGAAGCTCTTCGGTTGCGCCTTCGCCAATGTCCAGCCCCATTCGGGGGCTCAGGCGAACGCCGCGGTCTTCATGGCCCTCATGAAGCCAGGCGACACTTTCCTCGGGCTGTCCCTCGCCGCCGGCGGCCATCTCACCCATGGCGCTGCACCCAATCTCTCGGGCAAATGGTTCAATGCCGTGCAATACGGGGTGCGGCGCGAGGATGCCCTCGTCGACTTCGCCGAAGTCGAGCGCCTCGCGGCTCAGCATCGGCCCAAGCTGATCGTCGCCGGCGGCTCGGCCTATCCGCGCGTGCTCGATTTCGCCCGCTTTCGCAAGATCGCCGACAGCGTCGGCGCCTATTTCATGGTCGACATGGCGCATTTCGCCGGGCTCGTCGCCGGCGGGGTGCATCCCAGTCCGCTGCCCCATGCGCATGTGGTGACCACCACCACCCACAAGACTCTGCGCGGAACGCGCGGCGGCATGATCCTCGCGAACGACGAGGAGCTTGGCAAGAAGATCAACTCGGCCATCTTTCCCGGCACCCAGGGCGGCCCGCTCATGCATGCCATCGCGGGCAAGGCCGTGGCGCTGGGGGAGGCGCTCAAGCCCTCCTTCAAGGCCTATGCGCGCCAGGTCGTCGACAACGCGAAGGCGCTTGCCGCGACTCTCGTCGCGCGCGGCTACGACATCGTCACGGGGGGCACCGACACCCATCTCATGCTCGTGGATCTGCGCTCCAAGGGCTTGACCGGCAAGGCGGCCGCCGAGAGCCTCGAGCGCGCCGCCATCACCTGCAACAAGAACGGCGTGCCATTCGACCCCGAGAAGCCCACCATCACCTCGGGCATCCGCCTCGGCACGCCCGCCTCCACAACGCGCGGCTTCGGCGTCGCCGAGTTCCGCCAGGTGGGCGAGATGATCGCCGATGTGCTCGACGGCCTTGCCGCGCGGGCCAATGACAACAACGCGAACGAGACCGCCGTCGCGGCGCGGGTTGCGGAGCTGTGCCGCCGGTTTCCGATCTACACCAATCTGCCATGACCGCTTGATCCAAGAACGAGCAAAACACGGCGACAAGGACCAGTGACTGAGGGGGAGGGGCGATGCGCTGTCCGTTCTGTGGCCACGAGGATACGCAGGTCAAGGATTCCCGGCCGACCGAGGACAACGCGGCGATCCGGCGTCGCCGCTATTGCCCGGCCTGCGGCTCGCGCTTTACGACCTTCGAGCGCGTGCAGTTGCGCGAGCTCATGGTGGTGAAGAAGAACGGGCAGCGTGCGCAATTCGATCGCGACAAGCTCGCCCGCTCGATCCAGATCGCCTGTCGCAAGCGGCCGGTCGATCCCGAGCGCATCGAGCGCATCGTCAACGGCATCGTGCGGCGGCTGGAGAGCTCGGGCGAGAGCGACATCCGTTCCGAGACGATCGGCGAGATGGTGATGGACGCGCTGCGCGGACTCGATCCCGTTGCCTATGTCCGCTTCGCCTCGGTCTATCGCAATTTCCGGGAGGCGAAGGACTTCGAGAGCTTCGTCGAGCAGCTGAGTGGCGAAGTCGAGTGACAATGCCGACCGGCGCCATATGGAGGCGGCGCTGGGTTTGGCCCGGCGCGGCCTGGGCCGGGTATGGCCGAATCCCGCCGTCGGCTGCGTGCTGGTGCGGGACGGGCGCGTCGTGGGTCGCGGCTGGACCCGGCCCGGCGGGCGGCCCCACGCCGAGACCGAGGCCCTAGGGCGGGCGGGGGGCGCGTCGCGCGGCGCCACGGCCTATGTGAGCCTCGAGCCCTGCAGCCATCACGGACAGACCCCGCCTTGCGCGGACGCGCTCATCGCCGCCGGGATCGCCCGCGCCGTGGTGGCCGTCGAGGACCCGGATCCGCGCGTCTCGGGGCGCGGCGTCGCGCGGCTGGAGCGGGCCGGGGTCCCGGTGACACTGGGCGTCTGCCGCGACGAGGCCGCGGCGCTCAATGCCGGGTTCTTCCTGCGCATCCGGGAAGGCCGGCCCCTCGTCACCTGGAAGACGGCGACGAGCCTTGACGGCAAGATCGCCACCCATATCGGCGAGAGCCAGTGGATCACCGGCGAGGATGCGCGGGCGCGGGCGCATCTCCTTCGCGCCAATCATGACGCCATCGCCATCGGTGTCGGCACGGCGGTCGCCGACGATCCGCAGCTCACCTGCCGGCTGCCGGGGCTGGAGGAGGCTTCGCCCGTGCGGGTGGTGATCGACGGGCGCCTGCGCCTCCCCTTGACGAGCCGCCTCGTCGCCATGGCCGGAAGCGTGCCGACCTGGTTCATCACCCGCAATGATGCGCCCGAGGAGCGGCGCGCGATGCTGCGCGACGCCGGCGTCGAGGTCATCCCGGTCGGGCCCGGCGAGGGCGACCGGCCCCATCTCGGGGAAGCCCTGCGCGCCCTCGGCGCCCGCGGCATCACGCGCCTTCTCCTCGAGGGCGGCAGCCAGCTCGCGGCCGCCTTCCTGCGCGACGGCTGCGTCGATCGCATCGCCTGGTTCCGCGGGCCCTATGTTTTCGGCGGCGACGGCCTTCCCGCCGCGGCGGGATTCGGCGTGGAGCATATCGCGCGGTCCCCCGCCTTCGCACGCGTCGCCATCACCACCTGCGGCGTCGACACGCTGGAAACCTTCGCGCGGCGACCTTAGTCTACGGCCATGTTCACGGGCATCATCACGGATCTCGGCCGCCTACGGTCGGTCGAGCGGGCTTCGAGCGGAGATACCCGCTTCGTCCTCGCGACGAATTACGATACCGAGCGGATCGCGCTGGGCGCCTCGATTGCCTGCTCGGGCGCATGCCTGACGGTGGTTGAGCGCGGGCCCGGCTGGTTCGCCGCCGAAGCCTCGGCGGAGACCTTGAGCTGCACCACGCTCGGGGGCTGGCGGCCGGGCCGCGCCGTCAATCTCGAGCAGTCTCTTAGGCTCGGCGACGAGCTCGGCGGGCATCTGGTGAGCGGGCATGTGGACGGTGTGGCGCGCCTCGATCGCATTGAGCCCGAAGGCGGCAGCCTGCGCTTCACCGTCGCAGCGCCACCCGAGCTCGCGCGCTTCGTCGCCGCCAAGGGATCGGTGGCCCTCGACGGCGTGTCGCTCACCGTGAACGAGGTGGACGGCGCGCGCTTCGGCGTCAACATCATCGATCACACGCGCCGCGCCACCAGCTTCGGCGAGGCGAAGCCGGGCGATCCTCTCAATATGGAGATCGATCTTCTGGCCCGCTACGTGGCGCGGCTGATGGCGGGGAGCTGAGCGGTGTCCGACACGAAATTCCTCTCGTCGATCGAGGAGATCATCAACGAGTGCCGCAACGGCCGCATGTTCATCCTCGTTGACGATGAGAGCCGGGAGAACGAGGGCGACCTCGTGATCCCGGCCCAGATGGCGACGCCCGACGCCATCAACTTCATGGCGAAATACGGGCGGGGCCTCATCTGCCTCGCCCTCACCCGCGAGCGCGTGGAGCAGCTCGGCCTGCCGCTCATGCCCCAGCATCACGGCTCGCGCCATCAGACGGCCTTCACCGTCTCGATCGAGGCGCGCACCGGGGTCACCACGGGGATCTCCGCGCCGGATCGCGCCCGCACCATCTCGGTGGCGATCGATCCGAGCTCGGGCAAAGACAACATCGTCACGCCGGGGCACATCTTTCCGCTTGCCGCGCGCGACGGGGGCACGCTGGTGCGCGCGGGCCACACGGAAGCGGCCGTGGATCTCGCGCGCCTCGCCGGGCTCAACCCCTCCGGGGTGATCTGCGAGATCATGAACGACGACGGCACCATGGCGCGCATGCCGGACCTCGTCAAATTCGCCCAGTTCCACGGCCTCAAGATCGGCAAGATCGCCGATCTCATCGCCTATCGCTTGCGCTACGACCGCATCGTCCAGCGTAAAGTGGAGACCGTCATCAAGAGCCGCTATGGCGGCGAGTTCCGCATGATCGTCTATGTGAACAAGATCGCCTATGCGGAGCATGTGGCGCTGGTGAAGGGCGATGTGGGAGACGACGGCCCCATTCTCGTGCGCATGCACGCCCTCGACGTGCTGCACGACGTGCTCGGCGAGCGCAGCCCCGGCCGTGGCGGCGAGCTCGAGAATTCCATGCGCCTCATCGCGAAGGCCGGGCGCGGCGTGGTGGTCCTGATCCGCGAGCCGCGCGCCACGAGCCTCTCCGATCTCGTCACCGAGCGGCTTTCCGGCAGCGGCTCGGTGACGACGGGGCTGCGGGACTATGGTGTTGGCGCCCAGATTTTGCTCGACCTCGGGGTGAGGGATATGATCCTGTTGTCCAACACGCGGCGCACCATCGTCGGGCTCGAGGGCTACGGGCTGGCGGTGACGGAGCAGCGCCCGATCCCGCACATCGAGGGCTGAATGGCCGAGGCACCTCATATCATGATCGTGGAGGCGCGCTTCTACGAGGACCTCGCGGACGAGCTTGTGCGCGGCGCCACGCTCGAGCTGGAGAAGGCGGGCGCGAGCTGGGAGCGTTTCGCCGTGCCCGGCGCCTTCGAGCTTCCCGCGGCGATCAAGATCGCCATCCGCTCGCGCGATTTCTATAGCGGGCGCAAGCGGTTCAGCGGCTTCGTGGCGCTTGGCTGCGTGATCCGCGGCGAGACCAGCCATTACGATATCGTGTGCAGCGAAGCCGCCCGCGGCCTCCAGAGCCTCGCGATCGAGTACACCTTGGCGCTCGGCTTCGGCCTGCTCACGGTCGAGAGCCGTGAGCAGGCCTGGGCGCGCGCGGCGGTCTCTGGCGGGAACAAGGGAGCCGATGCGGCGCGCGCCTGCCTGGCGATGCTGGCGCTCAAGCGCGATTTCCACCTCTATCCGCGCTGACGAAAATGCCGGAGAAATCGGAGCGGGAGAGGACACGACGCGGCGGCTCGGGCGCATCCAAGCTGAGCTCGGCGCGGCTCGCCGCCGTGCAGGCCGCCTATCAGATGGACATGACCGGCGCGGGCGCCGAGACCGTTCTCGGGGAGTTCCTCGTGCAGCGCCCCGGCGTACTGCTGGACGAAGGCGGGCAGGTGACGGAGGCCGATCGCGGCCTCTTCGCCGAATTGGTCCGCGGCATCGCGCGCGAGCGCGCGGCGCTCGACGGCATGATCGCCTCGTGCCTGCCGCGCGACTGGCCGCTCGAGCGCATCGAGAGGGTGATGGCCGCGGCTCTCCGCGGCGGCGCCTATGAGCTCATGCACCGCCCTAGCGTGCCCGCACGCGTCGTGGTCAGCGAATATGTCGACGTCGCCCATGCCTTCCTTGGCGACCGCGAGGTCGGCATGGTCAACGGCGTGCTCGATCACCTCGCGCGCGTGGTGCGCGAAGCCGAGATGGAGGAAGAGGGTGGCGGGCGAGGATCAGGGCCGCGGCCGGCCCGGTGAGTTCGAGCTCATTGCGCGGCTTTTCGCGCCGCTCGCCGCGCGCTTTGCCGGAGCCGTGGACCTCGCCGACGACGTCGCCTATCTCGCGCTCCACGATGGGCTGGTCGCAGCGGACGAGGAGCTCGTCGTCAAGACCGACGCGCTCGTCGCCGGGATCCATTTCCTCGTCGAGGACCCGCCGGACCTGGTGGCGCGCAAGCTCCTCCGCGTCAATCTCTCCGATCTCGCCGCGAAGGGGGCGCGGCCCCTCGTCTACACCCTGGCGCTGATGGTGCCGCCGGCGCTCGACTATGCCTGGCTCACGCGCTTCGCGGAGGGCTTGCGCCTGGATCAGGAGGCTTACGGCATCGTTCTCGCCGGCGGCGATACCGTCTCGACGCCGGGCCCGCTCGCACTCTCGGTGACGGCGCTTGGCGCGGTCCCCGCCGGGCGGCGCATGCTCCGCGGCAACGCGCGGCCCGGGGACGGGGTCTTCGTATCGGGCACCATCGGCGATGGGGCGCTCGGCCTCAAGGCGATCCAGGGCCGGCTCCTCGGGCTCGGCGGAGAGCATCGCGCCGCGCTGGCGGCGCGCTACCGCCTCCCGCAGCCACGGCTCTCCCTTGGCCGGCGGCTGCTCGGATTGGCGCATGCCTCGATGGACGTATCGGACGGCCTGATCGGCGATCTCGAGCATATTTGCGCGACCTCATCCGTCGCCGCCGTGGTCCAGGCGACGCTTGTGCCGCTCTCCGACGCCGGGCGGGCGGCGCTCGCCGCCGATCCTGGCCTGATCGAGGACGTGCTCGGCGGCGGCGATGACTACGAGCTCCTCTTCACCGCGCCCGCCGCTGATGAGGCCGCATTGGTGGCGATCGGGCGGGAGCTCGAGGTGCCGGTGAGCCGGATCGGCGCCATCGCTGCAGGAAGCGGCGTGCGCGTCGAGGATGCGGCAGGACGGGAAATCGCCATTGCGCGCCGCGGCTTCCGCCATTTCTGAGCGTCGGCACAAGGGGCCGCAGCACGCCGTCTTTACCCTTTGTTGACGATAACGCCGAAGAATGGCGGCTCCCCTCGGGAGCGACGCCGCCATGAAACGGCCCCTGACCACCGTTCTCCTCGCCTTTGGATTGACTGCAGCCCCGGGGCTCGGCGCCCTTGCGCAGCAGGCGGCGGCACCACCCGTCCCGGTCAAGGCAGCGCCGGCGAAGTCCACCGCAGCGGTGGCGAATGGCGCAGCGCATGAGAGTAGCGGCGCGCCTCTCGATACCCGCAAGCCGCTCGATCGCTATATCACCCTGGAGCCGCTGCTTCTCTCGATCATCCGGCACCAAGACGTGCACAAGATCGTGTCGCTCCTCGTCACGGTGGAGCTTGCGGATCCCGAGAAGCGCTACGACCTGGAGCTGCGCCTGCCGATCTTGCGCGATGCCTATATCAGCAACCTGACCCGGCTGCTCAGCCTCGGGTTTTACGACAACCGCAACATTGATATCGCGCTCGTCAAGCGCCGCCTCCTGGCGGTGAGTCGGAAAGTATTGGGACAGGGGGTCGTGCGCGACGTGCTCATCACCAATGTCCTTGAGCGTGCCGTATAGCGGCCTCGCTCAGGCGGCCAGGCCCAAGCGCGCCGCGACAATGCTGACCACCGCCCCCGCCGCGAGAGCCCAGAGGGGATTGCGCTTGCTGCCATAGACGAAGAGCGCCGCCCCGCCGGTGATCGCGACGGCGAGCCAGCCGCGATCGGCGGCGCGCCCCATCACCACGCCGCTCGCCAGAATGAGGCCGACGGCGATGGGCACGAGACCGCTCTGCACCGCGGCGATCCACGTGGCACCGGCAAGGCGCGCCAGGAGGCGCCCGGCGCCGAAGGCGAGCAGGCAGGCGGGCACGATCATCGCCAGGGTCGCGACCAGCAGCCCGGCGAGCCCCGCCATATGCCAGCCGATCAAGCTGACAACCAGCACATTCGGCCCGGGGGCCGTCTGGGCGATCGCGAACAGGCTGGCGAAGGTCTCGTCGCTCATCCAGCCCAGGAGGTCGACGACCTGGCGATGGATTTCGGGCACGACGGCGTTGGCACCGCCCACGGCCACCAGGGAGATCGAGGCGAAGGTGGCGGCGAGCTGCCAGAGAATATTGCCTTTCATGCGCGGCGCTCCAGGAAGGCGGCGGCGACGCTGAGCGGGGCGAGCACGATGACGACGAGAACGAGGGAGAGCTGCAGGAGCCCGCAGGCGGCGAAGGCGAGAAGCCCGAAGAGGAGGGCGATGCGCGTCGGCTTCAGCCGGCGCGCCATCTTGAGGGCGGTGCCGATCACCATGCCCGCGGCTGCGGCGGCGGTGCCTGCGATCGCCACCCGCACATCGGGCAGGGCCGAAAAACGGGCATAGAGGGCGGCAAGGGCGATGAGGATCACGATCGGCATGGCCATCAGCCCGAGCACGGCAGCGGCGGCGCCCGAGGCGCCGTGGAAGCGGTCGCCGATCATCACGGCGGCATTGACCGTATTGGCGCCCGGCAGGATCTGGCCGACGCCGAGCACGGCGGCATAGTCCCGCTCGCTCAGCCAGGCGCGATCCTCGACAATGACATGGCGCGCGATCGAGGCGACTCCGCCAAAACCGAGCAAGCCAATCTTGAGGAAGCCGAGGAAGAGTGCCTTGCGGCTTATCCGTGGGGCGGGAGAGGATTCGGCGCGGATCCGCTCGCCGGAGGTCTCTGTCATCGCTCGTCTCGCGTAGCGTGGTCGGCTCGCGCGCAAGATAGAGCCGCGACGGGCGCGGCGAAAATGATTTTTGCGCGCGGCCTGCTGCTTGAGGCGGCCCGGGCCGCGGGCTATGGTGCGCGGCCATGTTCCGCCCCCGCTTCAGCAAGAATGTGCATATCCTCTTCGCCTGCCAGGCCCTCGCCAATACCGGAACCGCGGTGGTGGCGACCACCTCGGCCCTGGCGGCACAGACGATCGCCGCCGATCAGAGCCTGGTGACCCTGCCGCTTGCGCTCCAATACCTCGCCACCATGCTCTCGACGGCGCCAGCCTCGTTCCTGATGCGGCGAATCGGCCGCCGCGCCGGCTTTTCCTGCGGCGCCATCATCATCATCACGGCCAGCCTGCTCTCCGCCTATGCCCTGGCCATCGCCAGCTTTCCGCTGTTCTGCGTTGCCGGGGCCCTGATTGGCAGCTTCAACGCCTTCGCCATGTATTACCGCTTCACCGCCGCCGAGGCGGCGCCCGAGGCGCTGCGCAGCAAGGCGATCTCCTACGTCATGGCGGGTGGGGTGGTCGCTGCCGTCTGCGGACCGCAGCTCGCGACCTGGGCCAAGGACGTGCTCGCCCCCGTCTTCTTTGCGGGCAGCTACCTCGTCGTTGCCGGCCTCGGCGCCATGGCCCTCGTTCTGCTGCGCTTCGTCGAGGTTCCGGGCCTCTCGCCGGCCGAGCGCCGCGACAGCGGCCGCCCCCTCGCCGAGATCGCGCGCCAGCCGATCTTTCTCGTCGCCGTGCTCGGGGCGATGCTCGGCTACAGCGCCATGACCACGGTGATGACGGCGACCCCCCCTGGCCATGGCCGCCTGCGGCCATTCCTTCGGCGACACCGCCTGGGTGTTTCAGTGGCACATCCTCGGCATGTATGGCCCCGCTTTCTTCATCGGCCATCTCATCCAGCGCTTCGGCGCGCTCAACGTCATGCTCCTCGGCGTCGTCCTCATGCTCGCCTGCGTGGGCATCAACCTGACGGGGGTCGCGGTCAGCCATTTCTGGCTCGGCCTCGGCTTGCTCGGGCTCGGCTGGAGCTGCCTCTTCGTCAGCGCCACCAATCTGCTCACCTATGCCTATAAGCCGGCGGAGCGCGCAAAGGTGCAGGCGGTCAACGACGCCTGCGTCTTCGCGGCGGTGGGGCTCGCGGCCTGGGGCTCGGGCGCCCTCGAGCACGTCACCGGCTGGAATATCGTCAATCTCGCCATCCTGCCGAGCCTCGGCGTGGTCGCGATCGCGACCTTCTGGCTGCGCCGCCGCCGGGGGCTGCGGGTGGCATGACGGCGCCGCTGGTGGGCTTGACTTTGCCACATTTTTCGACAATATTGGAAATATGGAAAAGATAGCAGCGCTCGCGGCTCTGGCCGGCCTTGCCCATGAGACGCGGCTCGACATCTTCCGCCTGCTGGTCGAAGCCGGTCCGGCCGGGCTGCCGGCGGGCGCGCTTGGGGAAAGCCTCGGCCTCGCGCCGGCGACGCTCTCGTTCCATCTCAGCCACATGAGGCATGCCGGCCTGGTCGATTGCCGGCGCGACGGTCGCTCGCTCATTTACGCCGCCGATTTTGCGTGCATGAGCGCGCTCGTCGCCTATCTCACCGAGAATTGCTGCCAAGGCCGGCCGGAGGTCTGCGCGCCTGCGGCCCGAACGCCGGCTCAACCCACCCTCAAATCGCGAGGAGCAAGCCATGAAGCGCCTACACGTGCACGTCGCCGTTAACGATCTCAGCCGGTCGGTCCGCTTCTATTCGACGCTCTTCGGCGCCGCGCCGTCGGTGATCAAGGCGGACTATGCCAAGTGGATGCTCGAGGATCCGCGCGTCAATTTTGCGATCTCGACAGGCCACGGCACCGCCGGGCTCGACCATCTCGGCATCCAGGTCGAGCGGCCGGACGAGCTCGAAGCCGTCGCCGCGCGCCTGGGCTCGGCCGGCGAGGCCGTCCGCGAGCAGAAGCAGGCGAATTGCTGCTATGCGCGCTCCGACAAAGCCTGGATCGCCGATCCCGAGGGGATCTCCTGGGAGACCTTCTTCAGCCTCGGCGAGAGCACAGTGTACGGCGAGGACCACGCTCCGGGCGAGATGGCGCTCGCGGGGCCGAAGCCGGCATCACGGGCATGCTGCGCGCCTTAAGCGGTCCGGCACGCCTGCGCCGCCTGCCCGGGCGGGCAGGAATAGAGCCGGAGCAGCAGCGGTAGGCGACACGGCAATCGCCGGCTCCGGGCGGAGCACGATGCCGCAGCCGAGGGCCATCCCGCGAGTTGCGTTGCCGCGCGCTTTCTGGCATGGTCCGCGCCGTTCGAGGCGGCCGCGAGACCGGCGGCGGCCTCGGCTCCCATGGGAACGCGGCTCCGCTCCGGGAGCCCCCATTGTCGCCTTCATAGATCGAGGGACCCGAAGCCATGAGTTTCGCTTATCCGTTTGTCGTCGCCTGCGGCGTGCTGGCCTTGCTCTATGGCATTTTCGCCAGCCGCTCCGTGCTGGCGGCGAGCGCCGGCTCCGCGCGCATGCAGGAGATCGCCGGTGCCGTGCAGGAGGGCGCGCGCGCCTATCTCAACCGCCAATACACCACCATCGCCATGGTCGGGGTGGTGATCGGCATCCTCCTCGGCATCTTCCTCGGCATCCACGTCGCCATCGGCTATTTCATCGGCGCGATCCTCTCGGGAACCGCCGGCTATGTCGGCATGAACGTCTCGGTGCGCGCCAATGTGCGCACCGCCGAGGCGGCGCGCCAGGGCCTCAAGCCGGCCCTGGCCATTGCCTTCCGCTCGGGGGCGGTGACCGGCCTCCTCGTGGTCGGGCTCGGGCTGCTCGGGGTCGCCGTCTACTACATCATCCTGCGCCAGCTCCTCCACCTCGACACGCGGCCGATCATCGAGGCGCTCGTGGCCCTGAGCTTCGGGGCCTCGCTCATCTCGATCTTCGCGCGCCTGGGCGGCGGCATCTTCACCAAGGGGGCCGATGTGGGCGCCGACCTCGTCGGCAAGATCGAGGCCGGCATTCCCGAGGACGATCCCCGCAACCCCGCCGTGATCGCCGATAACGTGGGCGACAATGTGGGCGACTGCGCCGGCATGGCCGCCGACCTCTTCGAGACCTACGCGGTGACCACCGTCGCGACCATGCTCCTCGCCGCGATCTTCTTCACGGGCGCGTTGCAGGAGCAGCTCATGCTCTATCCGCTCGTGATCGGCGGCGTCTGCATCATCGCCTCGGTCATCGGCACCTTCTTCGTGCGCCTCGGCGCCAGCAACAGCATCATGGGCGCCCTCTATAAGGGCCTCATCGTGACCGGCGTCATCTCGGCCGCCCTGATTGCCTGGGTGACCGGCGAGATGTTCGGCTTCGGCCAGACGATCACCGCGGGGACGGCCAGCTTCCCGGCAGCCAACCTCTTCTATTGTGCGCTGACCGGCCTCGCCGTGACGGGCCTCCTGGTGTGGATCACCGAGTACTACACCGGCACCGGCCACCGTCCGGTGACGAGCGTCGCCGACGCCTCCACCACCGGCCACGCCACCAACATCATCCAGGGCCTCGCCGTCTCGATGGAGGCGACGGCGCTCCCGGTGCTGGTGATCTCGGCGGCGATCATCGTCTCCTTCCTCCTCTCCGGCCTCTTCGGCATCGCCATCGCGGCGACGACGATGCTGGCGCTGGCCGGCATCATCGTGGCCCTCGACGCCTATGGCCCGGTGACGGACAATGCCGGCGGCATCGCCGAGATGGCCGACCTGCCCAAGGATGTGCGCAAGACGACTGACGCCCTCGACGCCGTCGGCAACACCACCAAGGCGGTGACCAAGGGCTACGCCATCGGCTCGGCGGGCCTGGCCGCCCTCGTGCTCTTCGCCGCCTATACCCAGGACCTGCAGCATTACTTCCCGAGTCTCGCCAATCAGATCGACTTCCGGCTCGCCGATCCCTTCGTGGTGATCGGCCTCTTCATCGGCGGCCTGCTGCCCTTCCTCTTCGGCTCCATCGGCATGCAGGCGGTGGGTCGCGCGGGAGGCCAGGTCGTCGTCGAGGTGCGCCGCCAGTTCCGCGAGATCAGGGGCATCATGGAAGGCACGGGAAAGCCCGAATACGGCCGCGCCGTCGACATGCTCACCCGTGTCGCCATCAAGGAGATGATCGTGCCGTCGCTCCTGCCGGTGCTGGCGCCGATCGTGCTGTGGATCGTGATCTGGGCCATCGCCGGCCGCGCCGCCGCCTTCACCTCCCTGGGTGCCATGCTGCTCGGGACCATCGTGACCGGCCTCTTCGTCGCCATCTCGATGACCTCGGGCGGTGGGGCCTGGGACAATGCCAAGAAATACATTGAGGACGGCCATCACGGCGGCAAGGGCTCGGACGCCCATAAGGCCGCCGTCACCGGCGATACCGTCGGCGATCCCTACAAGGACACCGCCGGTCCCGCCGTCAACCCGATGATCAAGATCATCAACATCGTGGCGATCCTCCTCCTCGCGATCCTCGCCCATCACGCAGGCTGATCGCGCGGAGGCGCCATTGCCGACGCGACAGGGCCCGGGAGCGGCGCTCCCGGGCCCTTCCGCATCGAGCCGGCGCGCCATCAAGCATCGCGCATATCGTCGTTCCGCGAAGGCGCAGAGCTACCCGGAGGCGACGATCTCAAAAGCTTCTCGATCCGGTGGTCTACGTCTCGCGGTCTCAGTGCTCCGATTTCGCGATAGCGTCCTCGGAAATGCAGGTGGGCTTGAGGCGGCTCAGCCAGCCATATTGCTTCAACTCCTCAGGCGTGAAGCGCTTGAGAATGTCCACGATCTGGATTCCACGGGAGTAGTCCGAGACAAGTTTGTAGCATCCTCGCAGCGCCCAGACATCACCCGTCCATGGATTGACGGCGTAGGAGCCGAAGCTGCCCTCGGCGGGCTGCTTGCTGACGCCTTGGAAGACAAAGAATGGCGAGCTCAGCTTGTCATCGCCGACATAGCGAAAATCGCTGGCTTTTCTCCCATCCGCATTGGCCACCAATTTCAATGCGATCTTCTCGTCGATCTTCTTCGGGATCTCCGCGGCAAGACTTGGCGCTCCAATAGACTCGGTTGCCATGCTAACGGCGAGCGCAATAACGTAAGCGGCTTGATAGCTTCGCAGCATCCGAGCGATGTGGGCCATCCGCACGACTTCAATAGCCCAATTCTGCAAGATCGTCAGTACTATCACACGACGGCTTGAGCCGACTCAGCCGGGCGTATTGCTTCAACTCATCGGGGGTGAAATGCTTGCGAATCTCTAACTGTGTTGCGCGTGACACCTCCGAGATGAGCTTATAGCACCCCCAAAGAGTCCAGACATCTCCGGTCCATGGATTGACGGCGAAGAAACCGAAAAAGCCTTGTTCCGGCAGAGGCGCGAGGTCAGCATAGACAAAGAAGGGTGCATTTAATTTGCTCTTATCGCTATCATAGCCGAACTCGTTCGCGCGCCTTCCAGCCGCATCAGCTACCAATTGCAATGCCGTATCTTCATCGATCTTCTTGGGAATTTGCGCAGCGCGACTGCCTGTTTCACAGCCCAATACGAAAAGGCCGACGATGATGGCGATCAAACGAAGAGAGTTGTTCCGGATCACCGTCAGAGGCTCCTAGCTTTTCTCTTTCGCTCGATAATGGACCGCAACCCACGAATGGTACTCGCCACTCTGGAAACATATGTGGGGTCCTTTGCACCGGTATCCGGATCAATTCCGTATTTGCCCGAGCTCTGCAGCACCGTCATAAATTCCACAGGGTCACTTGCGCCGCGCACGAGCTTGCCTGACTCCACCACGAACGATCGCAGGCTCTTGGCATAGCTCGCAAATATCGCAACCCTGACATATTTTCCTCCACCCTTCCGCCGAGCGAGCATGGGCCCGGTCGCGAAGGGTGCCGGGTAATGGATGCCAAAATAGTTATTTCCCTCTGACGCGAAGCGGGCTTTTCCCCATCCCGATTCATAGGCCGATAAACCGAGGATATTCTCGACAGGCACGCCGAGCTCCTTAGCGGCCTTCTCCGCATCAGCCAGATGAGCGGCGACGAAGCGCTCCTTCTTTGCCTGGGTCTCGTCAAGGGCAGTCGCGGTCGGCTCCAGGCGAGTGTCAGCGGATCGGCCATGCTGCTCTCGCGCCGATTGATTTTCGCCTGGAGGCGCGCGGCTTGCATCGCTGACTTCGCTGCCCGCGCCGCCGCTCATCCATTGCCCGCCGCCGGATTGACCACCTGGGACGCGCGACTGCTTCGCCCAATCGGGATTGAATTTTCGCAGCGTGGCGTCCTCAGCGAGCTTGGCCATGCCTTCCGGCGAGATTTCGGGGAGCCGCAATTGCACGGCGCGGATGCGCGCCTGGGCTCCCTCGCCCGCTTCGAGGAGAGCGGCGATGTGGCCAAGCCCCGCGCGATAGCGCGCCAAATCCTCCGCGGGCACGGGGCCATAGGCGAGGCGGAGCGCCTTCGTCAGCTCCTCCGCCGGACGCAGGCGGAAGCGCCGCTTTCCGGCTCCGTCGTGACGGGAGAGGGGAACCGGGCCGAGGGCCAGGCCATCATCGTCGCAGGCAAGCCCGGCTTCACCACGGGACGCCAGGCGATAGAAGCGGGTTGCAGGAACGGCCATGGCGCGATCTTTCGTCACGTTGTACACTCGCGATACTTGCAACCAGGAGTTTGTTCTATTAATGTTCCATTGTCAAGCCATTTAATCGCCGCGCGCCCCCACGCAATGTAAATGCGCAAGGTGGCCAGGGCTTTTATAGGTCCGCTATGGTTTGGTTCAGCCCAACGGATAGTCGTAGCGGATAAAGCCGCCGAAGCGCGCCACCTTGTCGTAGAGGCGGCGCGCGGTGGCGTTGTGCTCCTGGGTTAGCCAGTAGAAGCGCGCGGCGCCGCACTCCTGCGCCGCCCGCGCCACGGCCTCGATCAGGGCGCGCGCCGCGCCCTTGCCGCGCGCGGCCTCGTCGACGAAGAGGTCTTGCAGATAGCAGACATCCGCCATCCAGACATGGGCGTGGAAGAAGTAATGGGCGATGCCGACAAGCTCGCCATCGAGCCGCGCGGCGAGGCCATAAATCCCATCCTCCGCCATGAGCCGTTGCCACGCCGCCTCGTAATCGGCGGCAGGAAGCTCGGTTCCGTAGAAGGTCTTGTAGCCGCGCGACAATATCTCCCAGCGCGCGCGGTCCCGGGGGCGGAAGGCGGTGATCTCGATCATGGCGGCTCGTCTCTCTCGTTGCTCGGGCTCGTCGGGCCCACAAGAGAAAGAGCAGGCGGCGGCGCATTTGGCTAGCCCAAATCTGCCGCCAGGCGAGCGCGCCGATCGGCGGCCTCAGGCGCCGCCGCGCGGCAGGACCGTCTCCACCAGCTTGGCCCAATAGCTGGCGCCAAGCGGCAGGATCTCGTCGTTGAAGTCATAGCGCGAGCTGTGAAGCCCCACGCCGTCGACGATGGGGCCGTTGCCGATCCAGATGTAGCACCCCGGGCGGGCCGCCAGCATGAAGCCGAAATCCTCGCAGCCCATGCTCGGCGTCACGTCGCGCGCGACATTCTCCTCGCCCGCGACCATGATCGCAGCGCGGATGGCCGTCTCGGTCGGGCCCTCGGCATTCACTGCAGGAGGGATCGGCTTGTAGTACGAGAACGAGATCCTGACGCCATGGGTCGCGGCCACGCCCTGGGAGACGCGCCGCAACGCCTCCTCGAGCGCCTTCCGCAATCCCGGCTTGAAATAGCGGCAGGTGCCGCGCAGCACCACCTCCTCGGGGACGATGTTCCAGGTATTGCCGCCATGCACCTGCGTGAGGCTGACGACGACGTTCTCCTGCGGGCCGGTGGTGCGGCTGACGATCGTCTGGATGGCGCCGATCATCGCCCCCGCCGCGACGATCGGGTCGTCGCCGAGATGGGGCATCGCCGCATGGGCGCCGCGGCTTGCGATCGTGATCTCGAACTTGTCGTCGGCGGCCATGATCGGGCCCGTGCGCACCCCAAAGCATCCCACGGGAATGCCGGGCCAGTTGTGCATGCCATAGACCGTCTCGACCGGGAACTTGGCGAAGAGGCCGTCCTCGACCATCCTCTGCCCGCCGCACTCGTTCTCCTCGGCGGGCTGGAAGATGAAGTGGACGACCCCGTCGAAATTGCGCGTCTCGGCCAGATAGCGCGCGGCGCCGAGCAGCATCGCGGTATGCCCGTCATGGCCGCAGGCATGCATGATGCCGTCGCGGGTGGAGGCATGGGCGCAGCCGCTCTTCTCGCGGATCGGAAGGGCATCCATATCGGCGCGAAGGCCGATGGCGCGATTGCCGGCGCCGCAGCGCAGGGTTCCGACGACGCCGGTGCCGGCAAGCCCACGCATGACCTCGATACCGAACGCCTCGAGCTTGCTCGCGACCAGGTCCGACGTCCGTTGCTCCTTGAAGGCCATTTCCGGATGGGCGTGGATGTCGTGACGCCACGTCGCCATCTCGGCGTGGAACTCGGCAATTCGGTTGAGGACGGGCATGGGTCTCTCTCCAGGGAACGGGGCATATCCCTCGCTCATAGCTCCATTTCCCGGCGCGGGATTGAACGTTATTGCACGCGCCCGAGATATTGCCCCGGTGTCACGCCATAGGCGGCCTTGAACTTGCGGATGAGATGGCTCTGGTCGGCAAAGCCCGCCGCGACCGCCGCCATGGCGGGCGGCTCCCCGGCCAGCATCAGGCGCTTGGCGTGACGCAGGCGGAGCTGCGTCTGATAGAGGTGCGGCGGCAGGCCGACGCAGCGGCGGAAGGCACGGAGGAGATGGAAGCGGTCGACGCCGGCGAGAGACGCGAGCTCGGCGAGCGAGATGTCCTCGGTGAAATTCGCCGTGAGGTAGTCGAGAGCCACGACAACGCTGCGGGGGTTGTGCCGACGAGAACCGGCATGCGGCACAGCCCCGCCATGGCGGCGGGCGAGGTCGACCAGGGCGGTGATCAAGAGCGCCTCGCGCTCGAGTCTTCCCTCGGGATGCTCCAAGGCGCGATGGAGCCGCGAAAGGCGGCGGGCGAGCGCCGCATCGGTGACGACGGCTTGTGGAAAGAACGGCATGGCGGCCCGTCGCTCCGCCGCCTCATCGAGCGCAGCGGCGAAGACGGCGCTATCGACATAGAGCATGCGGTAGGAGTAGCCGCCGTCGCGCGCGGCAGGGCCGCCGTCATGGGCCTGATCCGGATTGACGATGACGATGCGGCCGGGAATCGCCGTCCATACCTCGCCCCGCGCCGCGAAGGCATGGGCCCCCGCCTCGACGATACCGAGGGCGTATCCCTCGTGGGAATGCCGCGCATAGCGATGGGTACTGGCATCTGCCCGCAGGAGGTCGACGCCGCCGAACTCGCGAAGCCGCCAATAGCGCGAAAACATCGGCTCACCTGGAATGACTTCCGCCAACACGGTCAAGAGGCCCGCCAGCGTAGCATGGGAAGCGGCGCGATCCGAGCGGGACGAGATCGACGGATTGGACTCCTTCCGCTGCACGGTATAATTTGCGCTATATCCAGTCAGATATAGCGACAGCCAGGAGGAGCAGCGATGACATCACGGCGCGCGCGAGGCATTCCGGCGATCCGGGGCGGCATTGGGCTGCGGGCTCTGGCCCCGGCGCTCATGCTCGCTTTTGCCGTCTTGCTTGCCGCCGTCCCCGCAGCATGGGCGCAGGGCAGGGACGTGCTCGTCTTCGCCGCCGCCAGCCTGAAGAACGCCCTCGACGATGTGAGCGCCCAGTACCGACGCGAGACGGGCAAGCCTGTCACGATCGCCTATGGCGCGAGCTCGGCCCTCGCACGGCAGATCGAGGCGGGGGCGCCTGCCGGCGTCTTCATCTCGGCCGATCTCGATTGGATGGATTATCTGGAGAAGAAAGGCCTCGTCGTTCCGGGCACGCGGCGCAACCTCCTGGGTAACGCGCTGGTGATGGTCGCTCCCAAGACGAGCAGCCTCAAGACCGTCGCGATCGCGCCGGGCTTCGCCCTCGCCGCGCTGCTCAAGGGCGGCAAGCTCGCCATGGCCGACACCGCGGCGGTGCCCGCGGGGAAATACGGCAAGGCCGCGCTCGAGCGGCTCGGGGTCTGGGTCAGCGTCCGGAGCTCCATTGCTCAGGCGGAGAATGTGCGCGCGGCCCTCGCCCTCGTGGCGCGGGACGAGACGCCCCTCGGCATCGTCTATGCGACCGACGCCGCCGTCGAGCCGCGGGTGCGGATCGTCGGCGTCTTCCCGGCGGATACCCACCCGCCGATCGTCTATCCCGCCGCCCTCATCGCCTCCGGCGCCCCGGGCCACGGCACGGCCGACCCCGACGCCGCGGCCTTCCTCGCCTATGTGGAATCGGCACAGGCGCGGCCGCTCTTCGAGAGGCAGGGCTTCACTGTGCTGAAATAGCGGGGCTGAAATAGCGGGCGCGGCACCGCCGCCGGCCGTAGCGCCGCGGCGATTGCTTTCGGGAAGGGCGATTACTTGTGGTAGAAGGGATCCCGCGAGGAGGCGTCGGCGCCGTTCCCGACCAGGAACTGGTGGAGCATGGTGTTCCAGATGTCGTCGAGAATGCCGGTGGATTGGCCGCGCGTGGGCGTGGTGCGCGAGACGATCTCGACATCCTTGCCGTCCTGTTCGCCGTATTTATGGATATCTTGGACGAGGCCTTTGCTGTCGAAATCGATCTGGATCACCTGCTGCTGGAGCACATCGGGGCTGAGGAAGGCGATACGCTGCGTCTCCTTGCCGATATAGTACCAGGTGTTCTTGTCGAAGGTGCCCACGCTCGAGGGGGTGCCGAGCATGGTCTGCACCTGCTCCTTCGTCGTCTCGCCCGGCTTGACCTGCTTCAGCAGGTCCGCGTCGACAAGATTGCCTTGGACGTTGGCGCGGGGCCCGCAGGCCGCTAAGCCGATCACCATGAGCATCGCGGCCAATCCGGCCGCGCACCCCCGCGCTCGCACCGAGCGATCCCCTGGTTGCTGCATCCTCAATTCCGCGCCATATAGGCGTTGGGAGGGATGCCGATGTCATCCCCCTTTGCCGGCAGAATGCCTCCGCCCTGCCGCCCTGTCAACCGGATGTCGAGGTCGCGCCAGCCTATGCCTTTGAGTTTGTTCTCGAAAAGCCGAGGCGAGGCGGAGGCGGGCCGCGCGCTCTACGAAGCCGCCGTCGAGCAGGCGCGGCAGCCCGTCTTCTATGCCCGGCTCGGAGTCCCGGACAGCCTCGACGGCCGCTTCGACATGGTGGCGCTCCATGTCTTCCTGCTGCTGCACCGGCTCAAGACCGAGGGCCCGCCCGGGGCGCGGTTGGCGCAGAGCCTGTTCGACACCATGTTCCAAGATATGGATCAGAGCCTGCGCGAGATGGGGGTTGGCGATCTTGGGGTCGGCCGCCGGGTCAAGGCCATGGCGACGGGGCTTTACGGGCGCATCGCCGCCTATGAGGCCGGGCTTGCCGGCGACGACCGGGTGCTGGCTGCCGCCTTGGAGCGCAACCTGTTCGGCACGATGCCGGCCGGACGCGGCGCGCTTGCCTCTATCTGCGCCTATATGCGCCAGGCTGCCGCGGCGCTCGCGGCTCGGCCTCTCGGCGATCTGCAGACGGGTCGCGTAGGCTTCGGGTTTCCGCCAGTTTCTGAGGCATCTCTAGAGAAACAAACTGTAAGTGATTGAATGGAAACGAAGACACCTGTGACGCCGGAATTCTCCCGGATGTTTGCCGTCGTTCGCCTGGAGGAGGGCGAGGCGAGCGAGACGGTGACGGCTCGGGAGAGCGAGCGCCAGGCCCTGGCGGCCCGCTTCGGGCTTCTCGCCCTCGACAGCCTCGGCGCCGAGCTGCGTCTCAAGCGGGTCGGCCATGGCCCGGTGGTGCGGGTCGAGGGCCGGCTCGTCGCGGATGTGGTGCAGGCCTGCGTGGTCTCGCTGGAGCCGGTCGGCAGCCGGATCGAGGAGGACTTTGTCCTCCATTACGCCCCCCAGGCGCGCAGCGAGCCCCATGGCCATGTGATCGAGCGCGGCGAGGATGAGGCAACGAGCGGCGATTGGCCCGAGCCCCTGGTCGACGGGCGCATCGACCTCGGCGAGGCGGTCGCTCAGCAGCTCGCCGTGACCCTCGACCCCTATCCGCGCAAGCCCGGCGTGCGGCTGGAGGACGTGCTGCGCGGCCATGCGGGGGTGGGGGTGGAGGAGCGCCCGGCGAGCCCCTTCGCGGCTCTCGCGCGCCTCACCGGGGAGAAATCCTAAGGCAAGGAGAAATCGGGTAATTTACGGTATCATCTTGCCGCGGTAGTCGATTTCCGATATTAGGCGGGCTCCCGCTCGTGTTGAGAGAATTTCGTCATGGCAGTTCCCAAGAAAAAGGTCTCCAAGTCGCGCCGCAACATGCGCCGGGCGCATCATGCGCTCCCAAAGGCGACCTATGTCGAATGTCCGAATTGTGGCGAGCTGATGCGGCCGCATCATGTCTGCACCGCCTGCGGTCAATATCGCGGTCGCGAGGTGACGGCGGCGAAGACGGCGTGAGCCGCATACCGGCCGCCAAGGAGGGCCTGTCCGCGTGACCGAGCCGCTGACGATTGCACTCGATGCGATGGGCGGCGACAACGCCCCGTCCATCGTGGTGAAGGGGGCCGCGATCGCGCGCGTGCGACATCCGAACGTGCGCTACCTCTTCTTCGGCGACGAAGGCAAGATCAAGCCGCTGCTCAAGCGCCGTCCCAAGCTGCGCAAGCTCGTCTCCCTCATCCATACGGAGAAGGTCGTGCTCAACGACGCAAAGCCGTCGACGGCCCTCCGCCAGGGCCGAGGCTCGAGCATGTGGGAGGCCATCGACAGCGTCCATCAGGGCAAGGCCGCCGCCGTCGTCTCCGCCGGCAATACGGGGGCGCTGATGGCCATGGCGAAGATGCTCCTCGGCACGCTGCCGGGGATCGACCGGCCGGCCATCGCCGCCTATTTCCCCACCCTGCGCGGGGAGAGCGTCATGCTCGATCTCGGCGCCAATGTCGAGTGCGACGCCAACAATCTCGTCCAATTTGCGGTGATGGGCGAGGTTTTCGCCCGCACCGTGCTCGGCCTGCAGCAGCCCACCATCGGCCTCCTCAATGTCGGCGAGGAGCCCATCAAAGGGCATGAGGCCGTGCGCGCCGCGAGCGCCACCCTGCGCGACACCCATCTGCCGATCAAGTTCGACGGCTTCGTCGAGGGCGACGACATCGCCGCCGGCACCGTCGACGTCATCGTCACCGACGGCTTCACCGGCAACATCGCGCTGAAGACTGCCGAGGGAACGGCGAAGCTGTTGCGGGAATTCATCCGTCAGGCGTTCAAGAGCTCGTTCCTGACCAAGGTCGGCTTCTTCCTGGCGCGCAGCGCCTTGCGCAAGATGCAGGTGCGCACCGATCCGCGGCGCTATAACGGCGCCATGTTCCTTGGCCTGAACGGGATCGCGGTGAAGAGCCATGGCGGCACCGACGCGCTCGGCTTCGCCAACGCCATCGGCGTCGCCATCGATCTCGCCGCGGGGGGATTCAACGAGCGCATCAAGGAAGAATTTCACCGCCTGAGCAATTACCGGGACATCAAGCCCCAAGCGGCGGCCGTCTAATGCTTTGCCACTCCCGGGTCCTCGGCTGCGGGTCCTATCTGCCCGAGCGCATCGTCACCAACGCCGATCTCGCCCGCCGCATCGACACGTCCGATGAATGGATCGTGGAGCGGACCGGCATCCGCCAGCGGCATATTGCCGCCGAGGGTGAGCGCACCTCCGATCTCGCCTGCCGGGCCGCGGCGGCGGCGCTCGCGAATGCCGGGGTGTCGGCCGCCGAGGTCGACCTCATCGTGCTGGCGACGACGACGCCCGATGACACCTTCCCTGCGACCGCGACCAAGGTGCAGGCGCGATTGGGCGTCGAGCGCGGCCTCGCTTTCGATGTCCAGGCCGTCTGCGCCGGCTTCATCTATGCCCTGGCCGTCGCCGACAATTTCCTTCGGCTGAGCCAGGCCAAGACCGCCCTCGTGATCGGGGCCGAGACCTTCTCGCGCATCCTCAATTGGGAGGACCGCAACACCTGCGTGCTCTTCGGCGACGGCGCCGGCGCTCTTGTGCTGCGCGCCTTTCCCAATCCGCCCGATCCGAGCAAGCCGGGGGTGCTGTCGACGCATCTCCATTCCGACGGGCGGCTCTACGATCTCCTCTATGTCGATGGCGGCCCCTCCTCGACCCAGACGGTGGGGCATGTCCGCATGGAAGGGCGGGAGGTGTTCCGACACGCGGTGGTCAAGCTCGCCGAGGTGGTCGAGGAGGCCCTTCGGGCCAATGGCCTCAGGCCCCAGGACGTCGATTGGCTGGTGCCCCATCAGGCCAACCAGCGCATCATCGACGGGACGGCGAAAAAGCTCGGCTTCTCGGATGCGAAAGTGATCAAGACCGTGGCCCGCCATGCCAATACCTCCGCGGCATCGGTGCCCCTCGCGCTGGCGGAGGGGGTGCGCGACGGCCGCATCCGGCGCGGCCAGCTTCTGCTCGTCGAGGCGATCGGTGGCGGCCTGACCTGGGGGGCAGGCCTCATCCGCTGGTAGGGCGGCGTCGCCGCTGGTGCGACAGCACTTGAACGTCCCTCGCCATCCCTTTCAAATTGACGGGTTTGCTCATCGGAGGTACCGTTAATCCGTCAACGGAAGGGGGCACCATGTCGGGTAAAACGATCACGCGCGCCGACTTGAGCGAGGCCGTCTATCAGGAGGTCGGACTTTCGCGCAACGAGTCGGCCGAATTGGTCGAGTCCGTATTGGGCGAGATTTCCGAGGCCTTGACGAAAGGCGAGACGGTCAAGATCTCGTCCTTCGGCAGCTTCTCCGTTCGTCAAAAGGGTCAGCGTGTGGGCCGCAACCCGAAGACCGGGGAGGAGGTTCCCATTCTCCCCCGCCGGGTGCTGGTGTTTCGCGCCTCTCACGTTCTCAAGAGTCGCATCAACGGCGTCACCGGCGGGAGCACGCCGCAGGCGTCTTGATCATGGCCGACACGCCCGGCGACCGCACCCCGGAGGAGAGCCAAAAGCGCGTCGGCAAATCGGCTGCGGCTTTCCGTACCATCAGCGAGGTCTCGATCGAGCTCGACGTGCCCCAGCACGTCCTGCGCTTCTGGGAAACCAAATTTTCCCAAGTCAAGCCGTTGAAGCGCGCGGGCGGCCGCCGCTACTACCGCCCCGAGGACGTCGAGCTGCTCCGTCGCATTCGCGACTTGCTCTACCGCGACGGCTTCACGATCAAAGGGGCGCAGAAGTTCCTGCGCGAGGGCGGCGCCGCGCGGGCGTCAGCGGCGCCCATGCCCGTGAAGAAGGCGAGTTCCTCGACGGCGAAGCCGGCCCCGGCCGCGCCGCCGGCACCCGCAGCCGGCCCCTCGCGCGCGCAGGGTGGTGCCGGCGCCGATCGGGAGGCGCTCAAGGTCATGCTGCGGGAGCTGACCGAGTTGCGTGAGCTGCTTCGCCGCCATCTGCGGTGAGTGGAGTCAACGGCATTGCAACGGCGAGGGCACTGCGGCTAGAGTGCGCCGTCGCGGCTTGCCGGCCGCGCGATAGACAGGTCGGGCGGTGGCGCAGCCTGGTAGCGCACCAGACTGGGGGTCTGGGGGTCGCAGGTTCAAATCCTGTCCGCCCGACCATCGAATCAATGGCCTTGCCCGCATTCCTCTCGTTTTCCAGGCATTGTCGGCGGGGTCCTGCGAGAGCGTGGCCCGAACTCTCGGTTGGGCTTGCGCGGAGAGGGTGCGAAGATGGCCGCCAGCGCCCCTGATTTCGGGGCCCTCTTCAAGAACGCGCCCGGGCTTTTCCTCGTTCTCGCACCCGACCTGACGATCGTCGCCGTCACCGACGCCTATGCGCGGACCACCATGACCGTGCCCGAGCAGATCCTCGGCCGTCATTTGTTCGAGGTCTTTTCCGACAATCCGAGCGATCCCTCGGCCGACGGCGTTCGAAACCTGCGCGCTTCGCTGGAGCGGGTTCTCCAGCACAAGCGGCCGGATCCGATGGCCGTTCAGAAATACGACATCCGCCGGCCGCAGTCCGAGGGCGGGGGCTTCGAGGAGCGCTATTGGAGCCCGTTGAACAGCCCGGTCCTCGACGCCAATGGCGAGGTCGCTTGGATCATTCACCGAGTCGAGGACGTCACCGACCTCGTGCGCTTGAGGGCCGACGGGGCAATGCGCGATCGGCTGGCCCTGGACCAGCAGCGCATCATCGAGCAGCTTCGCGAGACCAATCGCAGCTTGGCGGCCGAGATCGCGCAGCGGCGCGAGCTCGAGCGCCGGCTCGTTCAAGCCCAGAAAATGGAGGCGATCGGCAATCTCACGGGCGGGATGGCCCATGACTTCAACAATCTCCTCGGCGTCGTGATCGGCAATCTCGACCTGCTGCGCCCCCGCATCGAAACGGACGCGAATAGCGTCGAGCTTCTCGACAATTCGCTGAAGGCCGCCCAGGCGGGCGCCGAGCTGATCCACGGCCTCCTGGCCTTCGCCCGCCAGCAGCCCCTGTCCCCTACCAGCGTCTCGGTCAATCGGCTGATCTCCGGGATGATCCGGCTGCTCAAGCCGACCGTGGGCGAGCAGATCGAGATATCGCTCAGCCTGTCACCCGAGACCTGGAACGTGAATGTCGATCCCACGCAGCTCGAGACCACGATCCTCAATCTCGCGACCAATGCGCGCGACGCCATGCCGACCGGCGGGCGGTTGCTGATCGCAACGGGAAACCGGCACCTCGACGCCGATTACGTCGCCGCCCATCCGGACGCGGCGGTCGGCGACCATGTGGTGATCGAAATCACCGATACCGGCACCGGGATCCCGCCGGAGCATCTCGAAAGAATTTTCGATCCCTTCTTCACCACGAAGGAGCGCGGCAAAGGGACCGGGTTGGGTCTCAGCATGGTGTTCGGCTTCATGCGGCAATCGGGAGGCTTCATCAATGTTTACAGCGAGCCCGGCGCGGGAACGACGTTTCGTCTCTACCTGCCGCGGCATGATGTCGCCGTCGCCGCCAAGCCGGCGGTGTCGAGCAAGGGTAAAGAAGGCAGTGGCGAGACGGTGCTCGCCGTCGAGGACAACGAGGCGTTGCTCCGCGTGACGCTGCGTCAACTGGAATCTCTCGGCTATCGCGTGAAGACCGCGCGCGATGCGGCTTCGGCGCTCGCGATCCTCTCGGCCGAGAGGATCGATCTCCTCTTCTCGGACGTCGTGATGCCGGGGGGCATGGACGGAGTGATGCTGGCCCGTCAGGCGCTCGCCGAGCACCCGAGCCTCAAGGTCGTTCTGACCTCCGGATTCCCGGAAATGAAGTTCACCGGCACTGGCGATCAGGGGCTTCCGCCGATAAAGCTGCTGGCCAAGCCGTATCGAAAGGACGAGCTTGGCCGGGCGCTTCGCGAGGCGCTGGGCGGGTGATCGCATGACATTGCGCGAATGGCCCGCATAGGATGAGGGCCGGATCTGTGTCAGGCCAAAGGACGTCGCCCATGACTCACGTCTTCCACCGCTCCACCCTGTCGGCTCCTCCCGTCGCCGTAAGGGGCGAGGGGATAACGCTCGCCGACGCCAGCGGGAAGACCTATATCGACGCCTCCGGAGGTGCCGCGGTGTCCTGCCTCGGCCATGGCCATCCGCGCGTGATCCGCGCCTTGCAGGCGCAGGCGGCGCGCCTTGCTTACGCCCATACCGGCTTCTTCACGACCGAGGTCGCGGAGCAGCTTGCCGACCGCCTGATCGCGGAGGCGCCGCCCGGAATCGAGAAGGTCTATTTCGTGAGCGGCGGCTCCGAGGCGGTCGAGGCGGCGCTCAAGCTGGCGCGCCAGTATTTCCTCGAGACCGGCGAGCCCGAGCGCCGCCGCTTCATCTCGCGGCGCCAGAGCTATCACGGCAACACCTTGGGCGCCCTCGCCGTGGGCGGAAACCAGCTGCGGCGCGAGCCCTACAGCCCCCTGCTGATGGATGTCTCGCTGATCGCCCCCTGTTTTGCCTATCGCTTCAAGCGGGACGACGAGAGCGAGGCGGAGTATGGCAGGCGCGTGGCCGACGAGCTCGAGGCCGAGCTGCGGCGGCTCGGGCCCGAGAGCGTGGCCGCCTTCATCGCCGAGCCCGTGGTCGGGGCCACGGCGGGCGCCGTCACGGCGGTCCCCGGCTATTTCAAGCGCATCCGCGAGATCTGCGATCGCTACGGCATCCTCCTCATTCTCGACGAGGTGATGTGCGGCATGGGCCGCACCGGCACGCTTCACGCCTGCACCCAGGAAGGTATCGCGCCTGATCTCATGGTCGTCGCCAAGGGCCTGGGCGGCGGCTATGAGCCGATCGGGGCGATGCTCGTCTCGGGGAGGATTTACGACGCCATCGCGCACGGCTCCGGCGCCTTCATGCATGGCCACACTTACATGGCGCACGCCATGGCCTGCGCGGCCAGCCTGGCCGTCCTGGACACGATCCGGGACGAGCGCCTGCTGGAGAATGTCGCGACGATGGGGCGGCATCTCTCCCAGCGTCTCACCGAGCGCTTCGGCAATCACCACCATGTGGGCGACATCCGGGGCCGCGGGCTTCTCCAGGCGATCGAGCTCGTCGCCGAGCGCTCGACGAAGCGGCCGTTCGATCCCGATTTGAAGCTTCACGCCAAGGTCAAGGCCGAAGCCATGGCGCGAGGCCTCATGGTCTATCCGATGGGCGGGACGATCGACGGCAAGTTCGGCGACCACGTGCTCCTGGCGCCGCCCTATATCGCGACGGCCGCCGATATCGAGCGCATCGTCGAGCGGCTGGGCGACGCCGTGGATGCGGCGATCGAGAAGGCGCGCTTGCGCTAATGTTGTGACACCAACGGTTCGTTCTATTTGGCCGTCATGCCCGCGAAGCTTGTCCCCCGCGCAGGCGGGGAGCGGGCATCCAGGCATGCGGCCCTGGATTCCGGCTCTGCGCGGAGCCTGTCCTCGGGCCCGCCTTCGGCGGGACCCGGGGGCTCCGGCCGGAATGACGGCTATTCCTTTGGAAGCGGCGCCCATCCAGACTCGTGTGCATGCCGTAGCGCCCTGCAAGGGTGGACAGCGCGCCGACAATCGGCCACGATCGCGGCGTATCGTGGAATGCAGCCGGGAGCGCCTTGCCTCGGATCGCGGGAGGAGTGGAATGGACAGCTTCAAGGAACGCAGCTATGGCGCCGTCCCCGTCGGCAAGGGCCGTCGCCCCGGCATCGTCGTCGTCGATTATCAGATTGCATTCACCGACAAGAATTACCCGCTCGGTGGCGCGCCGCTGGTCGAGCGGGGCGTCGAGAATACCGCCCGGGTGCTTGCCGTCGCGCGCGCCTGCAATATTCCGGTTGCCGCCTGCTATACGGCCTATCTGGACGAGCGCGATGCGCCCCACTGGAAGGTCGCCGCCGTGCGCGAGCAGTTCCGCATCGACCATCCCGGCAGCCGGCTCGATCCGCGCATCCACGATCGGGATTACGACCTTGTCGTGCGCAAGACCGGCCCCTCGATCTTCTTCTATACGCCCGTCGTGCCCTATTTCATCAAGCAGGGCGTCGACACCGTGATCGTGACGGGATGCGTGACCAGCGGCTGCGTGCGCGCCTCGGTGATCGACAGCTTCCAGTTCGGCTTTCGCACGCTTGTTCCCGAGGATTGTGTCGGCGATCACGAGGAGCAGCCCCACCGGGACAATCTCCGCGACATCGAGCGACGTTACGCGGATATCACCTCGAGCGACGAGGTCATCGCCTATCTCGAGGAATGCCGCGCGCGCAACGACTAGGTGCCGCCGCGGGTGGGCGGTTGACGAGATAGATGCCGCCGGCAACCAGCAGCATCGCGGCAACCAGCAGACTCGTGATGTGCTCGCCGAGTAGGACGGCGCCTGCGATCATGCCGAAGATCGGGGTCAGAAACGCGAAGGCCGAGATCGTGGACGCGGGGTAGCGGGCGATCAGCCAGAACCACACGAGATAGCTCGCGAAGGCGACGAGCACGGTCTGGTAGGCGAGGCAGGAAAGCACGAGCCAGGACGGGTCGGTGATGCCCGGCTCGCCGATAAGCGGCGAAGCAACAAGCAGGCCCGCGGCCGAGCCTGCCAGCTGGTAGAGCAGGACCTTGTGCGGGCTCACCTGGGCCAGCCGGCTTCCTTTGATGACGACGATGGTCGCCCCCCAGAGACCCGCGGCGCCAAGCAGCAGGCCGTCGCCGATCAGCTCGCGCGAGGTCGGCAGCTCGAGGGAATCGGCGACCGCGATGGCGATGCCGACGAAAGCGGCGAGGAGCCCGATCACCTTGAGGCGGTGCAGCCGCTCCTGGGGTATGAAAAAATGTGCCCCCAGCGCCACGAAGAACGGGGTCGTATAGAAGAACAGGACACCGCGCGAGGCGGTGGTGTAGTCGAGACCCCAATAGGCCAGGGCAAACTCGCCGCTGAAGAGGCAGGCGATCAGCAATCCAAGGCCGAGCGAGCCATCCCGCTCGAACAGGCGTACGCCGCGGAGCCAGGTCCAGGCGAACACCAGGATCGCGGCGCCGGCCGAGCGAAGGCCGGCCTGCAGCAGCGGCGATATCCCGCCATTCGCGACTTTGACCGCGACCTGCTGGACGCCCCACATGGCGCAGATCGTGACGAGTGCGACGACGGCGGTGAGGTCCAGGCGGCTTCGCGGAGCGTCCGTCGTCCTTGATGCCGCGGTCACGGCACGGCGCGCCCCCGAGCGGCGGGCGCGTCACTCCGCGGCATTGGCGCGCTTTGCGCGTGGTGCGGCGAGGGACGGGTACAAATCCGGCCGCCGCTGCTCGAGCAAGGGATAGCGGCAGCGAATCTCGTCGACGAAGGCGGGATCGATCACGGCCGAGAGGCAGGTCTCCGTGTCGGATGCCGTGGCCGTCACCGTGCCCCAGGGATCGACCACCATGCTGCGCCCGACGAAGGCGATGCCGGATTTGGGCTCGGCGCCGTATTGGCCCGAGGCGACGACCCAGACCTGGTTCTCGGCGGCGCGGGCGCGGAGGAAGAATTCCCAATGATCATAGCGCGGGCTGAGGAAGGCCGAGGCACAGACGAGGAGCCGCGCGCCCTTGAGGGTCATCTCCCGGTAAATCTCGGGAAAGCGCAAATCCGAGCAGACCGAGAGCCCGATGGGGCCGAGCTCGGTCTGGAAAACGGGAAGAGCGTCGCCCGCCTTGACCTTGTCCGATTCGCGGATGCCACCCTTGATATCGCGGCGGTTGGGCGCGTCGAAGAGATGGGTCTTTCGGTACACGCCGAGAATGCCGCCGTCGGGGCCGATCAGGGGGCAGGCGTTATAATAGACGCCATTCCCCGCATCCTCGTAGAAGGACCCGGCGATATACATGCCGAAACGACGGGCCTCGCGGGCGAGCAGCTCGGTGGTGGGGCCCGGGATCGGCTCGGCGATGGCGCGATAGATGTCCTTGTCGCTATAGCCCAGTCCTGTCCAGACTTCCGGAAGCACGACGAGCCGCGATCCGCGCTCCCCAGCCTGCCGCACAAGACGGAGCGCCTTCTCGACCGTGGCGGGCTTTTCGCCGTCGATCGCCGTCAACTGGACGCAGGAAACCATGAATTCGGCCGACATCGCACCTCCTTTGGCGAAGGGCTCCGGACGTGCCCCGCGCATCGCAAGCCCTATCGAAGTTATAGGGCCGGCGGGTGCGAAGGAAAAGTGCAGCCTCCCGACATCGCCGCCCGGGCACTGCCTCAGCGCGTAAAAAAGTTCAATTTTCTTGGCGGTGGCATATTATGGTTCTAACGATAATATGACGATCCGTCCGGGCGATACGGTGCAGCTCGATTCTGGGCGCGAAGCCGCGGCGCCGGGCTATCCGGTCCTTTCACAGGAGGCCGCCATGACCTTGGACGAGGAGATGAGATCGCGCGTCGCGCGCTACGCCGATCGTCGCGAGGACTGGAGCGTGTTCGGCTTCGAGACCAAGCTCGAGCCGAAATATGCGCGCAGCCAGCGCCGCTATATCGGGGCCTCCGGCTCCGTCGATCACGACGAGCCCAACGCCGTGGCGCCGGTCGCCTTTACGATGTCGATCCAGACCATGCCGCCGGGAAACCGCATCCCGGTCCATTGCCACGAGACCGAGGAGACGTTCTTCATCCTCGACGGCGAATGCATCGTCAATGTGTTCCGGGGCGAGGAAACCGTGACATTGAGGCTTGGGCGGTGGGATCTCGTCTCGATTCCCGCCTTCGTCTATCACGACATCCACAATGAGGCGAGCACGCCGTGCGCCGTGCAGACGCTGCTGTCGAAGCCGAAGCCGGAGCGGCCCCATTATCGGGACGAGCGGCTGCTCGCGCTTCAGGCGGCGACCCATACGCGGTGATTGGGGTTATGATTTTGACGTTCGATCCGCATTCAAAGGTCGTCATTCCAGCCGGAGCCCCCGGGTCCCGCCGAAGGCGGGCCCGAGGACAGGCTCCGCGCAGAGCCGGAATCCAGGGCCGCATGCTTGGATGCCCGCTTTCGCGGGCATGACGGCCAAACAGAACGAACCGTTGGAGTCACAACACTAGGGTGCTGCCGACGGAATTCCATCGGTGACTGGTCAAGGAGGCTTTCGTGCAGATGTCTGGGATGGGTCGAGTGGCTTTTCTCTTGGGCGTTGCCGCGGTGCTCGCATTGCCGCTTGGCGGAATGCCGGCGCGGGCGGCCGACGATGTCATCAAAATCGGCGTCACCGAGCCGCTGACCGGAGCCGTCGCGGCCTCGGGGAACTACGTCGTCGACGGCGCCAAGATCGCCGCCGACGAGATCAACGCCAAGGGCGGGGTGCTCGGCAAGAAGCTCGAGCTCGTGATCGAGGACAACAAGAGCAATCCCACCGATGCGGCGGCGACGGCGGAAAAGCTCATCCTCCAGGACAAGGTCCCGGTTCTGATGGGCGCCTGGGGCTCGACCTTCACCCTCGCGGTCATGCCGAAGCTTATGGAATATCACGTCCCCCTCGTCGTCGAGACGTCGTCCTCCGACAAGATCACCACGTCGGGAAATCCCTGGGTGTTCCGCACCGCGCCGACCAATGGGATGGTCGCCCAGGCCTTCGCCAAGCATGTGGACAAGTTCCACATCAAGAAGGCGGCCTTCCTGGTCGTCAACAATGATTGGGGGCTCGGCCTGGCCCAGTCCTTCAGCGCGATGCTGAAGGATCATGGCATCGCGACGGGGCTCACGGAGACCATGGCGCCGAACGCCCAGGACATGAATGCGCAGCTCTCGAAGATCAAGAGTTCCGACGCAGACACGCTCTTCATCACGACCGAGGTCGAGCAGATCACGCTCATCCTCAAGCAGGCCTACGCGCTCAAGCTGCCGCAGCGCATCATCATCGCCAGCGCCTCGTCCTCCCCCGATCAGCTCATCCAGCAGGCCGGGGCGGCGGCCAACGGCATCTATTGCATCCTGTTCTTCGCGCCCTGGTTCCCCGACATGGCGGTCAATCCGAAGCTCGTCGAATCCTTCGTCACCGAGTGGAAGAAGCGCGGCTATCCCTTTGCCGGGCTCACGGAGGGCCATCGCGGCTATGACGGCATCTCGACGGTGGCCGCCGCCATCAAGCTGGCCGGCAAGGCGCAGCCCGCGGCGATCCGCGACGCCCTCTGGAAGGTCCATGTCAAGGGCCTGAACAGCGATATCAGCTTCGTGAAGCAGGGGCCGAAGGGGCGGGAGAGCGGCCAGAACCTGGCGAATGTCTACGTCATTCAGATCAAGGACGGCAAAGTCGCCGAGCCGAGCTTCTGAAGGCCGTAATGCACGCCTGACGGGCTGGACGGCGGCGGGTAACTTCTCCACACTCTGTCGGGCCATGGGCGGCGTGGGGACATCAAAGGCGGATCCGGGGGCGTCGTTGTCGCCACATCCCGCTCGGGTGGATCGCGCGCCGGGCGGCGGCAGGATTGCGCCGCTCCTCACGCCGGTCGCGGGCATCCTTGCCGTCCTTGCGGCGTGGGCCCTCGTCACCGGCCTCTTCAAGATTCCCGATTACCTCTTGCCGGCGCCGCTGGATGTCGCAAGGCGGCTGGCGCGCGACTGGGCGAGCATCCTCGCGCAGGCCGAGTTCACCCTCGGGGCGACCCTGGCGGGATTCCTCGTGAGCGTCGCGATCGGCGTGCCGCTCGCCTTCTGCATCGTGCTCAGCCGCGCGGCCGAGCGCGCGCTCATGCCGATGTTCGTGATGTCCCAGACGATACCCAAGGTCGCGATCGCGCCCATTCTCGTGGTTTGGCTCGGCTTCGGCATGGTGCCCAAGATCGCCATCGCCTTCCTCATCGCCTTCTTCCCCATCGTGGTCTCGACCGTCACGGGCCTGAAGAGCGTGGAGCTCGACATGCTCGACCTGGTCCGCTCGATGGGCGCCGGCACGCTCAAGATCATGCTGCGCGTGCGCGTGCCGACGGCCTTGCCCCACATGTTCGCGGGCTTCAAGGTGGCGATCTGCCTGGCCGTGGTCGGCGCCATCGTCGGCGAGTTCGTCGGCTCCGATCGCGGCCTCGGCTATGTGCTGCTCACGGCGACCGGCTCGCTCGACGGGACCCTGGTGTGGTCCGCCTTGATCGTGCTGGTCGCCATCGGCATCGCCTTGTACGCGATCGTGGCGCGGATCGAGAGGGTCGCCATCCGCTGGCACGTCTCGGTGCGCGCCGATGACGCAACGCTGTATCAATCATAACGGGGAGGTGGGGAAGCGATGCGATACGGAATGGGGCGGCTGGCCCTTGGCTTTGTTGCGGCGATCGCCTGCGCGGTCGTCGCGGGAGCTGCGCATGCGACGGATCACGTCAGCTTCCGCCTGGATTGGAAGCTGACGGGCTATCACGTTCCCTTCTATTGGGCCAAGGCCAAGGGCTATTTCGCGGCCGAGGGCCTCGACGTCGACATCAAGGAGGGCGCGGGATCGGGCCAGACCATCAATCTCGTCGGCGGGCAGCAGGACGATATCGGCTTCGCCGATTACCTCCTGATGGCGGCGGCGGCGAGCAAGGGAATGGGCGTCAAGGCGATATTCGGCGTGGTGCAGGACGGCGCGTGGGCCGTGATCTCTCATGCCGACAAGCCGATCCGCACGCCGCAGGAGCTCGTCGGGCGATCGGTCGCCTCCACCGCCGATCACAAGGCGCTGCTCGACCTGTTCATGGCCGTCAACAAGATCCCGGCGCAATCGGTCTCGGTCAGGGTCACGAGCCCGGCCACGCGCAACACGGTCTTCGCCGAGGGGCAGGTCGACGGGATGGTGAGCATCACCATCGGCTCGCCGATGGACCTCGTCGTGCGCGCCAACCAAGGCAAGGGCAAGCCGCTCTACTTCATGCCGTTCGAGAAATTCGGCGTGGCGCCGGAAGGCGAGGGGCTGATCGCAAGCGACGCCTTCATCGCCCAGAAGCCGGACGTCATTCGCCGCTTCCTGCGGGCGGCCGCGCGCGCCTTTGCGGAGACCGTCGATCCCGCGAATCTGACGCAGGCCATCGACATCGCCGTCAAGGATTCGGGCGCGAGCGCGGAGCGCTACGAATCGGTGAAGCTGCAATGGATGGACACGATCAAGCATCTGCACACGGCGAATACCAAGGACAAGCCCTTCGGCTGGATGAGCGAGAAGGACTGGGCGGCGACGCTCGACATCCTGCGCGAGACCGGCCGCCTAGAGAAGGCGGTGCCAGCATCGCAGTTCTATACCAACGCCTTCATCGCGCAACGGTGACCCGGACGAATGTCTTGCGAAGTGATCGGGCTTGAGGGCATCGGGCTCACCTATGCGACAAGGGCGGCGAGGCTCGATGCCCTCGAGGCGGTGTCGTTCTCGGCGGCCAAGGGCGAGTTCGTCGCCATCGTGGGGCCGAGCGGATGCGGCAAGAGCACGCTTCTCAAGATCATCGCCGGGCTGCTGCGGCCGACCAGCGGTGTCGCGCGCGTGAACGCGCAGGTCGTCGACGGGCCCATGGCATCGGTCGGCATCGTCTTCCAGAGCCCGCTCCTGATGCCGTGGCGCAACGTTCTCCGCAACGTCCTGGTCCAGATCGAGATGCGGGGACTGCCCGTGGAGCGGTATCGGGGCATGGCGATCGAGCTCTTGACGCTCGTCGGCCTCGCCGGTTTTCAGGAGGCCTACCCGCATCAGCTCTCGGGGGGCATGCAGCAGCGCGTCGGCCTCTGCCGCGCCCTGGTGCACGATCCGGAGCTCCTTCTGATGGACGAGCCCTTCGGCGCCCTCGACGCCTTGACCCGGGAGCAAATGGCATCAGAGCTGCAGCGCATCTGGATGGAGCGGCGCAAGACCGTGCTTTTCATCACCCATAGCATCGCCGAGGCCGTCTATCTGGCCGACCGTGTCCTGGTCATGAGCCCGCGACCCGGCCGCATTCTGGGCGAGGTGCCGATCGGGCTGGAGCGGCCGCGCACGATCGCGATGGCGAGCTCGCGCGAATTCGCCGCGCATTCGAGCCGCATTCGCGCCTATCTTAATGCCGTCGGCGCTCTCGAATGAGGCGGTGATTCTCAACGCCGGCGCGAAGGAGGATTGCAGGTGAAGGGGGGACCGAGGTGATCATCGATCTGCATGCCCATGCCCTGAGCGAGCGCTTCATCCGCGATATCGCCGCGCATCCCATCGCCGGCCTCAAGAGCGAGCGCTCGGCCGCCGGAGCCTACGCGATCCGGCGCGCCGGGGACGACCGCAAGAGCACGCTCGACCCTCATCTTTACGACCTGCCGCACCGGATCGAGAGCCTGCGGCGCCGCGGCGTCGAGCGCCAGCTCTTCGGCCCGCCGCCCTTCCTGATCTCCTGGCCCGGCGGTGCCGCGGGCAGCGAGCTGGTGCGGGCGCTGCACAGGATGGAGCGCGACATCGCCGACGAGGCCGAGGGCCTCATGGAGCCCATGGCGGTCCTGGCGCTCGGCGAGCCGGCGAAAGCCGATGACGAGCTCAGGCGCGCCGTCGAGGACTACGGCTTCAGGGCGGCGATCGTGCCGAGCTCCGCCGGGGGACGTCCCCTCGACGATCCCGTCTTCGACCCCCTGCTCACCCTGATCGAGCGGCTCGGGCTTCTGATCTTCATGCATCCGACCTCGGCCGTCACCTCGGAGCGGTTCGGCATGTACGGCGTCCACGTCCTCGTCGGCTGGCCGTTCGAGACGACCCTCGCGGTGACCCGCCTCATCTTCAATGGCGTCCTCGAGCGCCATCCCGATCTCAAGATCCTGCTCGCCCATGGCGGCGGGAACCTGGTCTTTCTGCGCGGCCGCCTCGATTCCGCCTATGATGCGACGGGCTGGGAGGCCGATCCCTATTTCCGCCAGCACATCGTCGCGCGCCCGAGCGCCTATCTCGACCGCCTCTACTACGATACCTGCGCGCTGAGCGAGGAGAGCAACCGCTTCGTCATCGAGACGATGGGTGCGGACAAGGTCGTGTTCGGCAGCGATTACCCTTTCGATATCGGCGATCCCGAGGGCCGGCGCGCGGTGCCCGTCATCGAGGCGCTGCCGCCGGACGCCAGGGAGAAGATCTATCGAGGCAACGCGCTTCGCCTTCTCGAGGGCGTGAGGGCGACGGCATAGCGGCGCCGATGCGGTGCAGGAGGCGGGGCGGGGAGGGGCAAGGTGACGGAAAGCGCCGATGAGATCGCGATGATCCGGGCGACGACGCGCGCCTTCGTGAGGTCGCGGCTGGTCCCCCTCGAGCGCCAGATCGAGGAGGCGGACGAGGCCGATCCCGCATTGCTCGCGGCACTCCGCGCCGAGGCGGCAAAGCTGGGCCTTTACGGCTTCAACATGCCGGCGGAGCTCGGCGGGCCCGGGCTTGGCCCCATGGCGCGACTCGCCATACTCGAGGAGCTTACCTATACCTCGGTGCCCCTCACCGAGGTTCTCGGCCATCTGCCCTATTCCCTCGTCTTCTGCGACGCGGAGCAGCGGCGCCGCATCCTTCCCGGCATCGTCAGCGGCGCCAAGACCATCACCTATGCGCTGACGGAGCCCGATGCCGGCTCCGATCTCGGCGGGATCCGCGCGCGCGCGACAAGGGCGAGCGGCGGATGGGTCCTAAATGGCAGCAAGCAATTCATCTCGAATCTCGAGACCGCCGATTATGTCTTGGCCCTGGCGGTGAGCGATCCTGCGGCACCCCTGAAGCGCCGGCTTACCGCCTTCATCATCGCGCGGGACAATCCGGGAATTCGCGGCGTCACCCGGTTCCGCACGATGGGCTGGCGCGGCTACCGCCTCAACGGCTTCTCCCTCGAGGATTGCTTCGTGCCCGATCGCGACGTTCTCGGGCAGCCTGGGGACGGGTTTACGACCATGATGGCGGCCATCAACCATGACCGCATTCTCTCGGCCTGCCGGTCGATCGGCCTGGCGCGGCGAGGGCAGGAGATGGCCTGCGCCTATGCCAAGGAGCGCGCCGCCTTCGGCGCCAAGCTCGCCGATCATCAGGCGATCCAATTCATGATCGCCGACAATGACGTGGAGATCGAGGCCGCGCGCCTGCTCGTCCGCCGCGCCATGGAGCTCGCCGATGGCGGCGGCACGGAGTTCCGTATCGCCGCCGCGCGCGCCAAGCTTTATGCGAGCGAGATGGGTTGCCGCGTCGCCGATCGGGTGGTGCAGGTCTTCGGCGGCATGGGGTATATGCGCGAGCTCCCGGTCGAGCGCCTCTATCGCGATGCGCGCGCCTTCCGTATCGGCGAGGGGACGTCCGAGATGCAGCGCATTCAGATCGCGCGCCATGCCCTCGCGGCCGGATAACGCGGATGTCGGCGTTGCCTGAAAAACGCGAGACCGGGATGGATTCGCCCTTTATTGCCATGCTGGACCACCATCCGGAACTGCCGGCGCTGCATATCGGCGATTTCTCGGCGACGCGGGCCCAGCTCAAGGCGCAGTCGCATCGCCTGGCCGGTCATTTGGCGCGCGCGGGATTCAAGCGAGGCGACGTGCTGGCGCTCTGGCTGCCCGATGGCGCCGCCTGGCTCCAGTTTCTGTTCGCCGCCTCGGCGCTCGGCCTGCTGATCGTCCCGGTCAGCACGCGATACCGCGCCCTCGAGGCGCGGCATGCGATGGAGGTGGCACGGGCGAAAGGCCTCGTCGTCGCCACGCGGTTCCTCGACATCGATTTTCCATCGATGGCGCGGGAGATCGGGGAGAGCCTGCCGCAGCCCGCGCAGATCATCGAGGTCCGCAATCCCGGCGAATTCGTCCCCGCGGAGTCTCAGGGAGCCGAAGCCGCGATGACGGGCAGGCCCTCGGATCCGCTCTGCACCTTCAGCACCTCCGGCACGACCGGGCGCCCCAAGCTCGCCGTGCACGATCAGGCGAGCATCGCGCGGCACGCGGCCAATGTCGCCCGGCGGATCGAGATCGGCGCCGGCGACGCGATGCTCTGCGCCTTGCCGCTCTATGGCGTGCTCGGCTTCGTTCAGGCCTTCGCCGCGCTCGCGGCCGGCGCCGCCTGCGTGCTCGAGCCGGTCTTTAAGGCCGAGGCCGCGGCGGCGGCGATCGAGCGGCACCGCGTCACTCATTTCTACGGATCGGACGGGATGCTCGAGGCCGTCTTGAATGTCAAAGGCCATTCGCTCGCGACGTGGCGGCGGGGCGGCTTCGCCGAATATGCCGGCCTCGGCGCGGCACTCGTCGAGAGGACGGAGACGGCGCTCGGATTGCGCCTGACCGGGGTCTACGGCTCGTCCGAGGGCTTCGCCTTGCTCGCGACCCAAATGGCGGGCGATCCGCTGGAAAAGCGCGCGCTCGCCGGCGGGCGACCCGTGTCGCCGGACATCCAATTCAGGGTCGTCGATCCCGATAGCGGGCGGCCCGTCGCGGACGGCACGCCGGGAGAGCTGCAACTCCGCGGCTACAACGTCATGTCCGGCTATCTCAATAATCCCATTGCGACGGCCGAGGCGTTCACGGCCGACGGCTGGTTCCGCACGGGCGATCTCGCCTATGGTCGCGGCGCGGATTTCGTCTTTCTGTCCCGCATGAAGGACAGCCTGCGCCTTCGCGGCTATCTGGTCGATCCGGGTGAGATCGAGGCCTTTCTGATGCGCCACGCGGCCGTCGAGGGGGCGCAGGTCGTCGGCGTCAATCGCCGGGGCGAAGGGGACATTGCGGTGGCCTTCGTGCGGCGGAACGACGCGCGGCTCAGCGAGGAGGCCCTCATCGCCTATTGCCGGGGCGGGATCGCGAGCTACAAGGTTCCCCGGCGCATCGTCTTCGTCGAGGACTTCCCCCGGATCAACGGCCCGAACGGCAGCAAGATCGTGAAGCACGAGCTGCGCGCCAGGGCCGAATCCCTGATTCCCGATGCCGGAAACATCTCGAGGGCTCCATGAAGCGCCAAGACATCAAATCGGACATCGCCTGGGCGACACCGTCGAAGATCGTGGTGCACGGTCTCGATCTCTGCGAGGAGATTGTCGGCAAGATCGATTTCGGCCAGATGGCCTTTCTCGAGATCTTCGGTCGCCTGCCGAAGGAGCCGGAGGCGCGCATCTTCAACGCGATGATGGTCATCCTCGTGGAGCACGGGATCACGCCCTCCTCCCTTGCGACGCGGCTGACCTATTGCGGCGCGCCGGAAGCGGTCCAGGGTGCGGTGGCGGCCGGACTCCTCGGCCTCGGCTCCGTCTTCGCCGGATCGCTCGACAACGCGGCGCGCATGCTTCAGGAGGCGCTGCCGGACGGCAAGGGGACCGATCTCGACGCCGTCGCGGGGAAGATCGTGACGGCGTTCCGCGCGCGACGGGAGATCATCCCCGGCATCGGCCATCCTTTTCACAAGCCCCTCGATCCGCGCACGCCGGCCCTGTTCAAGGTCGCGGCGGAGACGGGATTCTCCGGCCGATATGTCGCGCTGATGTCGAGGATCGGCGCGGAGGCGACGCGGCAATCGGGGCGCGATCTTCCCGTCAACGTGACCGGCGCCATGGCGGCCGTCGCTTCCGAGCTGGGATTGTCCTGGCGCATCTGCCGCGGCCTCGCCGTGGCGGCCCGCGCCATAGGCCTCGTCGGGCACATCCTCGAGGAGATGCACCAACCCATGGCCGAGGAGATCTATTATCGGATCGAGGAGGAGGCGACCCGTCATGCCCGCCCGCCGGAGTGACGCAGCGCCCGATCGTGAGAGCGTGGGCGATCCGGGCTTCTCTCCGCTCTCCACGCCACCCCGCGGCGACGGCGACCAGCGGGCCCCGCGCCGGGAGAGGTTCCTCTTCTGGACGGAAGAGAAGCTCCGCAACATGGACACCGACCAGTTCGGCCATGTCAACAACTCGGCGATCGCGACCTTCCTGGAAGCGGGACGCATGGAGATGCTCAAGCACCCGGCCGTGAGGCCGTCGATGGACGGCATCAGCCTCGTCGTCGTCCGCCTCCTCATGGTGTTCCATAAGGAGCTGTTCTATCCGGGGATGATCGAGGTGGGCTCGGTCGTCACGCGCATCGGCAGGACCTCGTTCGACGCGTCCCAGGCGATCTTCGCATCCGCGGGGTGCGTGGTATCGGCGGAAGCGACCTGCGTCCTCCTGAATATCGAGACGCGTCGGCCGCATCCCGTTCCCGATGCCGTGAGGCGGCATCTCATCGCGCCGGCGGCGCGATCCTGAGGCGGCGCGCCACGCGAGCCGCTTGCCGGGCCGGGCTCCGCACGAGCGCCGCTATTCGGCCTTTCCGACCCCCTTCATCACGTCGGCCATATTGCCGTAGTCCCGTTCCGGCATCTTCTCGATGACGTCCAGCACCTCGCGTTGGGCGTGGTTCTCTCGCGCATGCCGCACGAGGTCCTCCTTCCGGGCGGGAAAATCGATCCCTTTGAGGTGATGCGCGATATTCGCGGGCGACTGCCCGCCGACGCCGCGTGTCATGGCCGCTCTCCTCGCAGTCTCACCAAATGTCCCATGCGCTTCGATAACGCCTCCGCGCACAAGGTCGTAACGCCGCGCGCAGGGTCGGGTTCCATCCTTCCCCCTTACCGCGGTTCTGGATATGATCGCTGCGGCGTCCGCGGCCATGATGTCGAGGCCGCAGACGGAACGGGGGCTCCCGATGCGCAAGACCATCGCCGTGCTCGTTGCCCGGCTCATCTTCGCGGCGCTCTTCGCGATGGCCGCTCTCTTCAAGTTCGGCGGCATGGCGGCGACAGCGGGCTATATCGCCGCGGCGGGCTTCCCCGCGTCGTTATTCCTCGCCTGGGTCGCGGCCTTTTTCGAGGCGGCATTGGCGCTCGCCTTCCTGACCGGCGCCTTCTTTACCGAGGCGGCGGCGCTGGCGGCCCTCTATATCCTCTTCCTCGCCTTCGCCTTTCACGGGCCGTCCCATTGGAGTGGCAATCAGAACGAGTTCGGCTTCTTCGTCGATCACTTCACCTTCATTGCCGGGCTGCTTTTCGCAGCGGTGCACGGCCCCGGCACGCGCTGGGTGCTGCGCCTCGGCCGGCAGCCGGCGGAGGGCGCATCGTGAGTGCGTCGGACGCAGGCGAGCGCGCGCGCCGCTACGCGGGACGCTGCCTCTGCGGCGCCGTGCGCTACGTCGCCACAGGCGCGCCGGTCAACGTGCGCATCTGCCATTGCGACCTCTGCAAGCGCGTCAGCGGCTCGGCCTTCTACGCCCGCGCGCTGTTTCCCAAGACCGCCGTCGCGATCGAGGGCGAGATCGCGCGCGTGCATTCCTCGCCCGATCTCGAGCGGCTGTTCTGCCCGAGATGCGGCTCCCCGCTCTTCGCGGCGCGGCACAGCAAGCCGCAATGGATCGCCATCACCCTCGGCAGCCTCGACGATCCGAGCGGCCTGCCGCCGACCGACCATATCTGGACCTCCCGCAAGGTCGCCTGGCTGCACCTCAACGACGGCCTGCCCCAATATCCCGAGATGCCGGGCTGACGCAGCGGCGGCGCCATCGGGTTCTTGCCTTCGGCATGAGCCGTCATTCCGGCCGGAGCCCCCGGATCCCGCCGAAGGCGGGCCCGAGGACAGGCTCCGCGGAGAGCCGGAATCCAGGTTTTCCGCGGAAATACTGGATTCCCGCTTTCGCGGGAATGACGAGGGGGAGAGTGCAGACTGAGATGTGTGCATGCCGTAGCGCTTTCGCGGGGACGACCAAGCGCACGCAGCCCAGCTCCCCCTCACAGCGTCGACAAATCCAGCCCCGGATCGTAGCGCTTGTCCTCGATCTCCTTGGTGATGGCCTGGCCGCAGATCACGATCCCGCGCGCCGCGTCATAGGCGAGCGTGGGCGCGCCATAGAGCTGCCAGCCGCGATTGATCGCCTCGGTCACCCGGTGGCAGAACGCGGCGTCGTCCTTCCCCGTCAGATAGCGATAAACGTACATCCTTCCCCTCCGAATGATGGCGGCGCGACGTTTACACAATGCGCTTGAAATGCCCAGCCCGTCGTGCGCGGGCCCCCGGGTCCGGCCAGCGGCCGGCCCGAGGACAAGCTTCACGTCCCGCGCACCCACGACTTTCTTCAATGCCGCAAGATCGTGGATGCCCGGGACTCGGCTGGCGCCGGCCCGGGCATGACAAGAGGAGAGTGCGATGGCACGGGAAGATAACCCTGGCACCCCTCCTCACAGCGGCGGGTCGAGCGTCGGAGAATTTTACGATTCCCGGTGCGCAGATCGGGTTGACTCCGCCCAACTATTTGATGGAACAGTATCTCCGGTATTTTGGCGCGGAAATTGCTCAACGCGGAAATTGCGTGGAACGAGTGGGCGAGCCGTCACGTCACGGAGCGGGTGTTATGGCAACCAAGTCTTACATGGCATTGGCCGGAATCGCGGCGATCCTCGGGTCGGGTCCGGCCTTCGCGGAGACGATCACGAGCATCGATCTATCGTCGTACTACAACGGTAATTGGTCCTCGCAAAACAACGGCGCCGCTCTTGCCGCCGGCGCGGAAAGCGGGACCGGCAATACCGCGAGCGGCCTGAGTTTCAGCGACCCCAATGGTCGATACGTTTCCATCGCTATTGGCAGCAGCTTGACGATCAGCGGCTTGTCGGTCCCGCTTGGCACCGACAATACCCTGAACCTGCTGACCAATGAGTTCTTCGGGAACGGCAGTGGCAACGCCGACGCGAAGGTGACCGTCAAGAATAATCTCGGCGACAAGGAGACCTTCGACCTCGTGGGCGGCAGTACCATCCGCGACTACAACAACGATGGATATACCAACACGCTCACGGGCGGCGCGCCGCCAACAACGGCTCAGACGTGGTGGACGACGGGCGATGCGCTCTTCACCGGCAATGGCGAGCCGAGCCAGCGCCTCGATGCCCAAACCCTGACTCTCGCCTCGGTCTTCGACGGGACGGACCTCACGTCGATCGAGATCTTGAATAGTGGCTTCAGCCTGACATCGCCCTTCGACGATGTGGTCTCCGCCGCGCAAGTGACCACGAATAGGACACCCGCGACGGTCCCCGAGCCGGGATCGCTGGCGCTCTTCGGGACGGCCCTTGCCGGGCTCGGGCTGTTTGCGCGCAGGCGCCGGACAAGCTGATCGGGCGAGATCGGGCCCGCGGCCGGCTCTGCGCGGAACGAGTGTTGTGATTAACGTCTCTCATTTCGATTCCCCCATGTCACCCCGGCCGACCCCGGACCTGATCCGGGGGAAGCCGGGGCCCATCGCGCAATGGGATCATCTGGGCCCCGGATCGCGCCGTGCTCCCGCACGGCGTGTCCAGGGTGACGAATAAAACGGATGCAACTGTCGGATCCGCTCCACTCTAGCCATCCCTTCCCCCGAGGCTTATACCTCATCCCGGTTTTGACGGCGGTTGGGGTGGCGCATGGCGGCGTATGACTACGATCTCTTCGTGATCGGCGGCGGCTCGGGCGGCGTGCGCGCGAGCCGCGTCGCGGCGGGCTATGGCGCGCGCGTCGCCGTCGCCGAGGAGCGCTATTTGGGCGGCACCTGCGTCAATGTCGGCTGCGTGCCGAAGAAGCTCCTCGTCTACGCCAGCCATTACAGCGAGCATTTCGCCGACGCCGCCGGCTTCGGCTGGCGGGTGGGGGAGAGCCGCTTCGATTGGCCCACCCTCATCGCCAACAAGAACCGCGAGATCGCGCGGCTCAACGGCGTCTACCGCAAGCTCCTCGAGGAGGCCGGCGTCGAGATCCTGATGGCGCGCGCGATCCTGCGCGACGCCCATACCATCGATGTCGGCGGCAGGCGCGTGACCGCGGCGCATATTCTGATTGCCGTCGGCGGCTGGCCCGCCATCCCGCCCATCCCCGGCGCCGAGCACGCCATCACCTCGAACGAGGCCTTCTTCCTCGAGCGCCTGCCCGCGCGCATCGCGATCGTCGGCGGCGGCTATATCGCCTGCGAGTTCGCCGGCATCTTCCACGGCCTGGGGAGCCATGTGGTGCAGCTCTATCGCGGGCCGCTCTTCCTGCGCGGCTTCGACGGCGATATCCGCTCGACCCTGGCCGAGGAGATGCGCAAGAAGGGCATCGATCTGCGCTTCCAGCTCGAGATCGGCAAGATCGAGAAAACTGCCAAGGGCCTCGCGGCGACGCTCACCAATGGCGAGCGGCTCGAGGTCGACCAGGTGATGTTCGCGGCGGGGCGCGCGCCGCACACGAAGGGCATCGGCCTCGAGACCGCCGGCGTCGCGCTCGACGCCAAGGGGGCCATCATCGTCGACGCGTACTCGCGCACCAACGTGCCCCATATCTACGCCGTCGGCGACGTGACGGACCGCATCAACCTGACCCCCGTCGCCATCGCCGAGGGCCAGGCTTTCGCCGAGACGGTGTTCAACAAGAACCCGACCAGGCCCGACCATGCCGACGTGCCCTCCGCCGTGTTCAGCCAGCCGGAGATCGCGACCGTCGGCCTGAGCGAGGAGGCGGCGCGCCAGCGCTTCGCCGCCATCGATGTCTACCGCACGCGCTTCCGCCCGCTGAAGCACACGCTCTCGGGGCGCGACGAGCGGGTGATGATGAAGCTCGTCGTCGAGCGCGCGAGCGACAAGGTTCTGGGCGCGCATATGGTGGGCGAGGGCGCCGCCGAGATCATCCAGGGCCTCGCCGTCGCCATCAAGGCCGGAGCGCGCAAGAGCGACTTCGACCGCACCATCGGCATCCATCCCACGGCGGCCGAGGAGTTCGTCACCCTGCGCAAGCCCGTGGCCGAGCCCGAGAAGAAGGCCGCCGAATGACGGCGAAGACGGCAGCGGCGCCGCAGGCCGCAACCGCCGCCTATCTTGATCCCGCGACCGGCGCCACCTATCCCCTCGACGAGCCGCGCTGGTGCGGCGAGAGCGGCGGGCCGCTCCTGATCACCCTGCTGCCGGGGATCGGCCGCCGCGACATCGATACGCGCCAGCGCTCCCTCTGGCGCTATGCGGCAGCACTGCCGCTCCCCGTCGCCGAACCCGTCAGCCTCGGCGAAGGCTGCACGCCGCTCGTCGCGCGCAACTGGCAGGGCGCAGAAGCGCTCTTCAAGCTCGAATGGCTCGCGCCGAGCGGCAGCTTCAAGGATCGCGGCGCCTCCGTGATGCTCTCGGTCCTGCGCCAGCAGGGGATTACCCGCGTGCTCGAGGACAGCTCGGGGAATGGCGGGGCGGCGATCGCCGCCTATGCCGCGGCGGCCGGGATGCGCGCCAAGATCCTCGTTCCCGCCACGACCCAGCCGGCCAAGACGATCCAGATGCGCGCCTATGGTGCCGAGATCGAGTTCGTGCCCGGCACGCGCCAGGACACCGCCGAGGCGGCGAAGCGCCAGGCCGCGGACATCTTCTATGCCAGCCACAACTGGCAGGCCTTCTTCCTCCAGGGCACCAAGACGCTCGCCTATGAGCTGTGGGAGGATCTCGGCTTCCGCGCGCCGGACAACATCGTCATTCCCATGGGGGCCGGCAGCAACGTGCTCGGCTGCGATATCGGCTTCGGCGAGCTGCTGCGTCATGGGGAGATCGCGCGGCTGCCGCGCCTCTTCGGCGTGCAGCCGGAGAATTGCGCGCCGATCCATGCGAGCTTCCTCGCGGGCGGCGAGGCACTCGTCCCCGTCGCGGCCAAGCCCACCATCGCCGAGGGCACCGCCATCACCCATCCCGTGCGCCTCGCGGCGGTGCTCGCCGCGATCCGGCGCTCGGGCGGGGCCACCGTCGCCGTGAGCGAGGCCGAGATCATCGCCGCCTTGCGCGCCCTCGCCTCCGAGGCGGCCCTCTACGCCGAGCCCACCAGCGCCATCGCCGCGGCGGCGCTCACCAAGCTCCGTGCCGCCGGCACGATCCGCCCCGACGAGACCACCGTCGTGCTCCTCACCGGCAGCGGCCTCAAGGCCACCCAGCGCATCGGCGAGCTGCTGGGGTAGGGGGCGCCCTTTCCGCCGTTGCAAGCGACCAGTCCAAATCCTACCAACCACCTTAAGCCTTGACGGTAGTTATTCGAGCGATCTTACATCGCAACGGCCGGGGGCGACGATGAGCGTGGCGTCAAAGTCTCATCGACACAACGGGAGTCAGTGGGATGGTTCGAATGAAGAAAATGATGGTCGCATTAGGCGTTGGCGTTTTCATGGCGCCGATGATGGCGCAAATCGATGCCGGAAGGGCAGATTCGGGCAACCATCACGCTCCGGCGTGGATTGTCGCGTTGTCCGGCATCGAGCAAATGGAGCACCAGAAAGGCGGTCCCGAGGTCGTGAAAAAGCTTCTGGCCGATCCACGCACGATCATCGTGGCAGGCAATCCGCTGCCCAGCACGATGCGGGATAATGAGTCGCAACGAGCCGTATCGGTTCTAAGCCTCGACAAGTGCAAGGCCGCCCTCGATAAGCCCAGCAATGCCGGGCTCAAAACACTGCTGGTCGACTTGGAGCGCTGGCCAGGAACGCCTCTGGCCGACCAAAGGAACCCCGAAGGCGCAACGCGCGAATGCCACGAATTGGCGCACCAGGACGGCCGCCATATCTCAGTCATCGCGGTGCCCGCCATGGACCTCATGTCCGTCCTCGATCCGAAGTTCAAGGGCACGCAGTACCAGGCGGCCATTCATTACGACTTGGAAGGCAAGTTGGCCACCGCTTCCGATGGCGTGGACGTGCAGCTCGAAAACATCGAGGACAAGCCCGGTCAGTTCGAGCAAACGCTTCGCACATTCGTGCACCAGATCAAGGAGGCGCGAAGGAAAGCCAATTTGAGCCCCGAAGTTCCGATCTATGTCGGGCTGAGCACGGCTGTCGTCAACAAACGGATTCCCACCGACATTCTCGCGAGCATGCTAAGGGAAGATGTCACCAGGACCCGAGGCCTTGTGACCGGCTACTGGATGGCGATTCCCTCCAAGAATCTCTGCCCGGGATGCGGAGAGCCAAATCCGGAAGTGGCCATCAGGCTGTTGCAGAGTCTCGACGAATAGTCTTGCCGGGCGAGGCCGGCGCCCGCTTTCGCGGGAGCCTGAGTCCCCTCACTTGTCGCTGCGGGGAGCGCAGCGGCGAAGCAATCCAGGTCCGGCGCTTCTCCGTCTGGATTGCTTCCCCCTCGCGAGGCTCGGGGTCGCAATGACGGCGGGGTGGGACAACCCGCAATGGCATTGATAATCGTGCCCGCCGTTTGCGAGAGGGGGAAGAAAAAGGATGCCAACGTCGCCCCTTGCGCCGCCCCCCGCGAACAGCGCCGGCGCATCATGCCCATCTCGTCGTCCCGGCCGCAGCGAAGCGGAGAGCCGGGACCCTGGAAGATATTGAAATCGCTGGGTTCCCGCTTGCGCGGGAACGACGGATAACGGGGGGCCGGGCAGCCGAACCGGCGCGGCGACCGGGTGAAAGAGGGGATGCCAACGTCGCCCCCCTTTTGACGGGCCTGCATCCACCAGATTTGGTAGGGCTTCCCCTTTTTTATGGAAAGCGGCGCCGTTCGGGCGTATAGCTCTTTCCCCCATTTCGAGCGAGGCCGCAACCCGACCCATGGCCCCATGGACGCCCGATAGCTGGCGCACGAAGCCGGCCCGCCAGGCCCCGCATTATGCCGACGCGGCGTCGCTCGCGCGCGCCGAGGCCCAGCTCGCCAAGTATCCACCCTTGGTTTTCGCCGGTGAGGCGCGCAACCTCAAGGCCGAGCTCGCCCGCGCCGCCGAGGGGCGCGCCTTCCTGCTCCAGGGCGGGGATTGCGCCGAGAGCTTCGCAGAGTTCTCCGCCAATAATATCCGCGACACTTTTAAAGTGTTCCTTCAAATGTCGGTGGTGCTCACCTATGGCGCCGCCCTGCCGGTCGTGAAGGTGGGCCGCATGGCCGGGCAGTTCGCCAAGCCGCGCTCCGACGAGACGGAGACGAAAAACGGCGTCACCCTGCCCAGTTACCGCGGGGACATCATCAATCGCATCGAGTTCGATCCCGCCGCGCGCGAGCCCGATCCCGAACGCATGGTGCAGGCCTATAACCAGTCGGCCGCCACCCTCAACCTGCTGCGCGCCTTCGCCCTCGGCGGCTTCGCCGACCTCCACAAGGTCCATAAATGGACCCTCGACTTCGTCGGGCGGAGCAATGCCGGCGCGCGCTACCAGGAGCTCGCCGACCGCATCGCCGAGGCCCTCGCCTTCATGGAGGCCTGCGGGCTTACCTCCGACAGCTCGCCCACGGTGCGCGAGGTCGCCTTCTACACCTCCCACGAGGCGCTGCTGCTGCCCTATGAGCGGGCGCTCACGCGCCAGGACAGCCTGACCGGCGACTGGTACGACTGCTCGGCCCATCTCCTCTGGGTCGGCGACCGCACGCGCCAGCCGGACGGCGCCCATGTGGAGTTCCTGCGCGGGGTCAAGAACCCCCTTGGGCTCAAATGCGGGCCGAGCCTCTCAACCGACGACCTGCTGCGCCTCATCGACCTGCTCAACCCCACCAACGAGGCGGGGCGGCTCACCCTCATCGCGCGCATGGGCGTCGACCAGGTCGAGGCCAAGCTCCCGGCCCTGGTCCGCGCCATCAAGCGCGAGGGGCGGCGGGTGGTGTGGTCCTGCGATCCCATGCACGGCAACACCATCAAGTCCTCGACGGGCTACAAGACTCGCGCCTTCGACCGCATCCTCGCCGAGGTGCGGCGCTTCTTCGACGTGCACCTTGCCGAGGGCACCTATGCCGGCGGCGTGCATTTCGAGATGACCGGCCAGGACGTGACCGAGTGCATCGGCGGGGCCCAGGCCATCGTCGAGAGCCAGCTCGCCGACCGCTATCACACCCATTGCGACCCGCGCCTCAATGCGGGCCAGGCCATCGAGCTCGCCTTCCTCATCGCCGAGGAGCTCAAGGCCATGCGCGCCGGCAATGGGCGGCAGGTCGCCGCCGCCTCCTGAGGAACGTCGCGCGCCGCAGCCTCGCCGCGCAACCCCTGGCTCCGCCGCTGAAATCGCCCCCTGGGCAAACGCCCGGACCCGCGCTAGGCTCGCCACCCCGAAGCGAGGACCCCTGGTGCGGCCATGTATCCCGACGTCGACGAGATCCCCCGCCTGACGGATGCCTATTTCAACCACTCGAAGGAGACGGTCGGCCGTTTTGGCGACACCCGAGCGACTTACGCCATTTTCCTGCGGCGGCCGGTGATCAGCGCCCCGCGCCTCGCCATCGACTGGCTCAACCAGGTCGCGGAGAGGCGCCAGACCAAGTTCGACATCGAGCTCAATTATCCGGAAGGCGCCTGGGTCGGGGCCGGCGAGCCGCTCCTGTATCTTTCGGGCTCGCTTTACCACCTCATCGATCTCGAGACGATCTATCTCCAGAAGATCGGGCCCGCCTGCGTCGCCGCCTATAACGCCTGCAGCATGTGCACGGATTTGCCCCATGTCGCCTTCCTCGCCATGGATGCGCGCCATTGCGCCGGCAGCGAGATGGCGGACATGATGGCCTATGCCGCCGCGGTCGGCTCCGCCGCGGCGCGGCGCGAGGCGGGGGCCAAGGGCTTCATCGGCAACGCCACCGACGAGACGGCCCATTACTTCGGCCAGAGCCGGGGCTTTGGCACCATGCCCCACGCGCTCATCGGCTATGCCGGCTCGACGGTCGAGGCGGCCGAGATGTTCCACGAGACCCATCCCCATGCGCCGCTCACCGTGCTGGTCGACTATTTCGGCCGCGAGGTCGCGGATTCGCTCGCCGTCTGCCGCCGCTTCCCCGAGCTTGCCGCGGGGGGGCGACTTTCGATTCGTCTCGACACCCCCGGCGGCCGTTTTGTTGAGGATCTCGACCCGCAGAATTCCTATGCGGTGCTTGAGCGCAACGCGCCGGCGGCGATTCGCGGCTACCGCACCGAGACTGAGCTGCGCTATCTCGTCGGCACCGGCGTTTCCGCCGCGGCGATCTGGCATGTGCGCGAGCGTCTGAACGCCGCCGGCTTCGACAAGGTGAAGATCGTCTGCTCCTCGGGCTTCGGCCCCGCGAAATGCAAGGTGATGGCCGCGGCCAAGGCGCCCATCGACATGATCGGCACGGGCTCCTACCTGCCGGAGAACTGGAGCGAGACCTATGCCACCGCCGACATCATCGCCTATAACGGCACGCCGCGCGTGAAGGTCGGCCGTGAGTGGCTGCTGAGAAAATAATCCGCGCTCGGTGCGGCGAAAGGCGGTCTGCCGCTTTAGCTGGTCAATGCGAGGCGGGCGCGCGAGCCGGGCTGCGCAGGATGCGTTGGCCCAGATAGCCGAGGAACATCAGACCCAGGGCCGGCTTTAGCCAGACATCCGTAAGCCGGTAGATCCAGTCGCCATAGGCCTGGGTGCCAAGCCCGATGATCAGGGCTGCGAGAAACACCACGACGCCATCGCGTCGCGGCGTCTCATTCCACGCCGTCATCAGGTAGAGCCCGGCGATGGCAGCGAGATCCATGTAGCCGCCGAGCTCCGTGCGCGGATCGAACACCAGCAGATAGGCGATGGCGAGGGCGAGCAGGGCGATCGCTGCTTCCTTGAGCGCCAGGCGGCGCACGGCGATGGTGGCCACGGCCAGGGTCGCAAGGGCAGCGAGCGCACGCACGGCGGTCTGTGCAGGCTCGGGAACATCGACGCCGAAGCGCTGTAGCATCATCGCGAACTCATTCCAGCGCCCCGTACCGGGCGCTGCCGCCGTCATCAGCTTGTCGACGAAAGCGGCGTACTCGCCGGCGACATAGGCAGGATGGGGGTGAATAAAGGGAAGCGCCAATACGACCGCAAGTCCGATCAGGAGCCGCCACCGCAGTTGCGGCATGAGCGCCCCGTAGAGCAGGAGGAGAACGACGACGAGCGGCTTCAACGCGAGGCCAAGGCAGAGCCAGACGGCGGCGCGCGTCCAGCGGGCTTCGGCGGCTTCCGCGCCGGCGATGAACATGAGCGCTGCCATGGCGACGCCAGCTTGGCTGCGCTGGATATCCGTGCCGGAGGTCGGGAGGAGAAGGATAAGCAGCACGGCCATCGCGAGGCGCGCCTGCGCCGGCGCCATCAGGCGCACGAGGCGCCATAAGCCATAGGTGAAGAGCGCCACGGAGACGATGCGCCACGCCACGTCGCCCCAGGTCGTTCCGAGCGCGGCGAAAGGCGAGAAGAGAAAGATGCTCGCGGGCAGATAGAGATAGCCGTGAATGCCTGCGGAATAGACCTCCGCTCCTGCCCACCAGCGCTCGACGCCGGCGCGATAGATGTAGAAGATCGACCTGTTGGGGTGGAGCAACGCGAGGATCGTGCTGACGACCGTGAGCGCGATCCACAGGGCCCAGCACGCAGATTCGAAAAGCCGCAACCGTTCCGCGCGCCGGCGGCTCCTTCTTGCAGATATGTCCTCCACGCCTACGCCGACCTGCTGCGCATGCGCGTCATCGGATTGTTCCCGATGTCTATCGAGGATCACGGGCGCCTGGCAATGGCGTCGATCTCGATGCGCGCCTGGCGGGCGAGAGCGGTGACGCCGATGCAGGTGCGCGCGGGGAGCCGATCCGCAGGAAAGTAGCTGCGATAGACCGCGTTCATCCGCGCATAGTCCTCGTCGAAATGGGTGAGGAAGACGCGCGCCGAGACGATATGGGAGAGATCGAGCATCAAGCCTTTGAGCACGAGACGGAGGTTCTCGAGGGTGCGGCGCGTCTGTCCCTCAATATCGGCGGGGAGGGGTGCCGCATCGTTCTGCGGGTCGTTCGGGATCTGGCCGGTCAGGAGGACCCATTCGCCGACTTCGACGGCATGGCTGTAGGGCGCCACCGGTCGCGCGGCGTCCGCGATCATGTGGAAGACGGGCGGAGTGCTCATGGTCAATTCTCCTTGTTCTTGCCTTACTGGTCGAGCTATTGGCTCTGCGGGGCGGGAATAATCGGGCCGCCGGCGAGGAACCGCAAGGTCTCGCGGCGAAAGATCGCCTGGAAAGAATCGCTGCCGAAGGGGTCGACGAGGATGGCGTGGATTGTTCTTCTGATCGCGGGGTTGTTCGAGGTCGGCTGGGCCGTCGGGCTCAAATACGCGGCGGGCTTCACCCGGCTGTGGCCGAGCCTCGCCACCCTCGTCGCGATGATCGCCAGCGTGGTGCTCCTTGGCATTGCGCTCAAGTCGTTGCCCCTGGGGACCGCCTATACCGTATGGACGGGCATCGGCGCCGTCGGCACCGTCGTCCTCGGCATCGTGCTGTTCGGAGAATCCGCCGATCTCCTGCGCCTGGGATCGATCGTCCTGATCGTCGCGGGCATCATCGGGCTCAAGCTGGTCACGCCCCATTGAGGCTCCTGGCGCGCGCATAGCTGCCATGTAGCTGACGCGTCAAGTTGACCGGTTTTTGTAGCGCATCAAATGACCGCTTCTGCTGTGGTTGGGGCTGTGGGCAAGCCGGAGGCTTGTCCACAGCCGTTGCGCCGGCGAAGCGGCTTAGGCGGCGCACTCAGGG
>DATGLG010000067.1:0-307247 GCA_035294245.1 Alphaproteobacteria bacterium
TCCAACAACGCCTCGAACCGCAGCACCCGGATCTCCTGCAACGTCCTTGCCCGCCCCATCGCTCGCTCCCTTTTGGAGCGATTCAAAAACCGGACAAATCACGCGTCACGAAAACCGGTCAGATCACGAGCTAACTACACGGCGGCTCGTTTGCCTTGCCTTTCCGCGGCGATTTGAGTAGTTTCCGTCCCCTTCGCGGCCGGCATCGTTGCGACCTGCGCGAGCGGCCCGTCCCGGCGCCCGTAGCTCAATTGGATAGAGCGTCTGACTACGGATCAGAAGGTTAGGGGTTCGAGTCCTCTCGGGCGCGCCATTTTCCTCCGAAAGTTTGGACGGGCCGGTTTGGACTCCCAGTGGGGGGTTCCCTCATCGCGACCTCCCATGGCGACGGGCCCGGCCCACTGCCGGATCATCATGTAAAGAGCATGGTCCTCACGGCGGGACTCGGCAAGCCGTCGGCACGCCCCAGCGCTGAGGTCAGGTCCGTCTTCGTGAAGAATGGCCGTGCAATTGGTGTGGCGCTTGCCTCGGGTGAGGAAATCGACACGAAGATGATCATCGCCAATGCCAGTGCCGAGATAACCTTTCTCGAGCTGATCGAAGAGAAGGAGCTTCCGGCCACGACGCTCGCGAGTCGATGCTGCAATCGTGCTGGGGGCCTTAGCGAAAAGCGTCTTCACGTCGATGTGCTGCTGAAGCGACGTATGACATTTTCCAGGATGCGCGAGATCGGGCCTTCGAAACCGCGCCGCCACAAGCTGCCGCAAAAAGTGATCGAGCCGACGGAGAACACCGCGCCGCCGGACGGCTTGTCGAAATAGACCATCTCCGCTCGGATTTGATCCTTTGGCGGCTCGCCGCAGAGCGTGCGCCGATGGGATAAAAGCTCTTCGGGCACGATGCCGAAAGAGGCCGGCAAATCCTCCGATTGAGCCAAGACCGCGGCATTCTCGGGCGTCCCCAAGGTGTGATCCGAACGATCGAGCTCGAAGCCCGCAGCGCCGCCGCCGGAGAGGCCGTAATCGCCGAGGACATCCTCCTCCACGCCCTCGAAGATCCAGGCATGGGCCGGAGACCGCGAGGCCGGCAGGCGGCGGTAATGCGTGCTCTCGAAGGCGCCTTGGCTGACGAAGCCGATTCCGGCGAGCATCTGCGGTGGTCGCCGGCTTCGTCGCCAAAGCCCGCCGAGCTGACCATCGAGCGCATGATAATACTCCCCCGGCTCGGCAGCCCAGGCGCGCACGCCGCTTTCGGCGCGTCGCAGCTCGATGAGATGCGGCATCCTCGTGTCCCGTGCGATGCGCCAATAGAAGCCGTTGGCGCCTAGATAAGCGAGCTTCCCGCCCGTCTCCGTATAGGTCTGCAGCGCATCGAGCGTGCCGAGCGTATGGTATTCGGGATGCGAGCCCGTCAGCACGGTGCGATAGGGCGCAAGGAGTTCCGCGCCTTCATCGTCGAGGTCCTCGTCGGTGGCGACATCGAAGGCGAAGCCCTTGGCTTCGAGCCAGGCAAGGATGTGCGAGTCGGCGGGATAATGCCGAAGGCCAGAGCCGCGCGCATCGTTGAACGTCAGGAACCCCGGCCGCATCGTCAGGATCGGTCGGCGGCGCGACGCGAAGGCGATGCCGCTATTGTCCCGGTGGTGATTATAGGTCGAGGCGCCGAAGCTCGGATGTTGATCGGGATTGTGCGGATAGGCGCCCCACTGCCGCACGCGCTCGAAATAGGCGGCATCGGCGTTGCCGCGTGCATGGTTCGCGTAGGCCTGATAGGTGAAGGTCGGCGCGAGGAACAGAATTGGCGCGAATGGACCGTTGCGGCGGGGCAAGACATAGAGGGGCAGCCAATCCTCTCCACCACGGCAGCTCAGATGAAGCGCATAGGCGCCGCTCCGCATGTCCTTGGGAACGGTCCAGGTGAAATCGGGCTGCCAGCGGCAGTCGTCGAGGTCGTCGTCGTGGAAATGGATCGCGGCGTAATCGCGCGGCGCATGGCGCCAGCACATTTCGCGCCCGCTCCATCGCGCTCCCACCACGGCGCGAGCCGGCTGGTTGACGAGTCGGCCGTGATGCCCGCCGGGGCCGATATCGACGATCGTCGCTCCATCGATTCCTTGCGCGAAATCCCAAGCGGCCAGGAGCTCGGCGCCAAGCCTGGCCGGCTCGGCCAAGGGGTCGGGCCAGGTCTCGATCGAGCCGCGCAAGATTGTCGGCTCTTCGAGCTTGCCGGTGAAATGGCGATGCGGCGCGCGAGCGCGCTCGGCAGCGAACATCATCGAGCCCGAGGACGGCAGGATGACGCCTTCAGCACGCGCCTCGACCGCGACTGGCGATCCGCGATCCAAAGCGTACTGGCCGAGCACGGCTCGCCCCGCGGCGGGGTCCACGGCAAGCCACAGGCGGTACCAGCGCTTGGGCCTGAGCGGCGCGCCCGTAGCGAGTCGCAGCGAGCCCCCTGGCCATGACAGCGAGGCTTCGACGCCCGACAGGCCGACAGACAAGACGACCGTGCTATCGTCAGAGTCTTCGGCCAGCACGGCCGCGGAGGGCTCGAGCACGCCGGGCTGGGCGAGCAGCGTCCACGTGCAGGGATCGCCCGGATTCCGCCGCGGGCCTTTTTCCACGATCCCGTAGGAGCCGAGCCTGACCTCCTGTCGCCGCCCTTTGTAGCGTTGATCGAAGGCATGCGACAAATCCTCGAAGCGCAGGCCCGGCCCCGCCGGATTGGGATCGGCGCTGAGCACGCGGACGAGGCGGGCCCGATAAGGCCCCGGCTTGGAGAGGCTCACATGCGCGACGAAGGTCTCGCCCGGGCGATGGGAAAACCGATCGAGATAGCCGGTGATCGGGATTTCGCTCATCTCGTTCTCGTGGATGGCGCCGCTATCTCAGGCCGCGAGCAACTGCACGGCCTCTTCCACCCGATCGATGAGGAGATCGACGTCGGATTCCTCGGTCAGAGGGCAGAACAGCGCGGTGCAATCCCACCCGCTGATCAAGACCCCGCGATTCGCCAGGAAGAGCCAGATTGCCTCGTGCAGCTGCGCTCTCGCCTGCGTTTCCATCTCCGAGAGCACCTGCTCGGCGGAGCGTGGCGGCTCGGCATCAAACCCGAACGCCACTCGGGCTCCGAGCCTGACGGCGTGCCAAGGCAGGCCATGCCGCCTGATGAGCGACCGAACGGCGCGCTCGTACCGCTCGGCCATTCCGCCCATGAGCTTGTAGCTATCCGCCGTAATGAGCTCATCCAGCGCGACGCGCATGGCGTGGACCGAGAACGCGCCGGCGGCCAAGGTGCTGCCCATTGCGCCACCCCCATAGTGGCGGACGGCTTCGGCAACCTTTTCGCTCATGCCGTACATCCCCACGGGAAGGCCGCCGGCGAGCCACTTGCCGAGCGTCATCATGTCCGGCTCCAGACCGAACTCGCGCGTGAAGCCGCCCGGGCCTGCGGCAATGGTCTGAGTCTCATCAACGATGAGTAGCGTGCCGGCGCGACGCGCGAGCTTTCGCAGCTCGGGATGAAAGTCGGTCGCCGGCATCACGATCGGGCCTCTCGTGGTGATCGCCGGCTCGACAAGAACGGCCGCCACGTCCTCCTCGCCGAGAGCGCGTCTCGCTCCCTCCAGGTCGTTGAACTGAACGACCTTGGTCGATTGGGCAACATCGAAGCCGTTGCGGGAGACGCCGCTCGGGACTTCAACGCCTCGGGAAGTCAACACGGCGTGAGTTTCGTCCAGCGAGCCGTGGTAGGTCCGATTGAATACCAGGATGCGCTGTCGACCCGTCGCGATCCGCGCGAGGCGCAACGCAAAGCGATTGGCATCCGCCGCTGATAGACTGAATTGCCAATAGGGCAGACCGAAATGCTGCTGCATCGATTCCGTCACGGCCACCTGATCCTCGCAAGGCCAGTCGCTGACCAGCCCGCGATCGGCCTGCTCGCGCAGCGCGGCGACGATTTTTGGATGGGAGTGGCCAAAGAGCGCCGCGGAGCCCGAGAGGTGAAAATCGGCATAGACGTGGCCGTCGATGTCCCAGAGGCGGCCGCCTCGCGCCTCCTTGAGGACGACCGGGATGGCCGGAGGGAAGTGGCGGACGCGAGATGTCGGTGTCCCGTTGAGCTGAGACTTTTTCGCGCGCTCATGAAACTTGACCGCCTTAGGATGCCGAGCAATCCAGGCCGCCCGCTCCGTGTCGAGCATCGAAGCGAGCCGCGCCGGATCGATCCCCAGCGAGGATGCCGCTTCCTGAGTGCCCATGGTGACATCCTCCCTTCGTTTTGACTGGGATATTCCAGTCGCGCCGCCCGCCTTGGGAGCCAGCCGTCGCTCAGTTCATCACTGCGTCGAGGAACGTCTTGGTCCGCGGTGATTTCGGGTTGGTGAAGACCTGGTCGGGCGGGCCGAATTCGATCACCTTGCCCTGGTCCATAAAGACGACGGTGTCACAGACCTGCCGGGCGAACGCCATCTCATGGGTGACGATGATCATGGACAGCCCAGAGGAGGCGAGATTCTCCATCACACGCAGGACTTCGCCCACCAGCTCCGGGTCGAGCATCGAGGTTGGCTCGTCGAAGAGCAAGAGCTTGGGCTCCATCGTGAGCGCCCTGGCGATCGCCACGCGCTGCTGCTGTCCTCCCGATATTTGTCCCGGCATTGCGCTCGCCTTCTCGGCCATGCCGACCAGCTCGAGATTGGCCATGGCGCGCCGGCGTGCGTCCTTGGGATCGATGCCCAGGACACGGACCGGCGCCTCGGTCAGGTTGTCGATGACCGAGAGGTGGGCAAAGAGGTTGAAGTGCTGAAACACCATGCCGATGCTGGCTCGCTGCCGGCAGAATTCGCGCTCGCGAAGCTCGCTCAAGCTGCCGTCCGCGTTGCGGCGATAACCGATCAAGTCGCCGTCGACCAGAATGACTCCACTATCGATCGGGTGCATGTGGTTGACGCAACGGATGAAGGTTGTCTTGCCCGATCCGGAGGGGCCGATGATCGCCGTCACCGAGCCCTTCGGCACCGACAGCGACACGTCTTCAAGCACCGTGACGTCGCCGAACCTCTTGAAGACGTTTCGCGCCTCCACCATCGGGCAATCCATCTCAGGATTCCTTCCGCTTCGTTTTATCGGAAAGCATGTGACACGAAATCATCGGTGGGAATTCCCCTCCGCGTAACGATGCTCAATCTGGCGCTGACCAATGCTAAAGATGGTGGTGATGATCAGGTACCAAGCTGCCGCGACCAGAAGCAGAGGAATGGTCTCGAAATTTCGAGCGTAGATAAGCTGCGACGACAGCATGAGCTCGGCTACGCCGACGGTGCTTGCAAGCGAGGTCCACTTCAAGAGCCCGATGAGCTGGTTCCCCAGTGGGGGCAGCAGGACCCGCAGTGCCTGGGGCAGGATGATGCGTGAGAGGGTTTCGCGGCGCGTCATTCCCAAAGACCGCGCGGCCTCGATCTGGCCCTCGCCGACCGAAAGCACGCCGCTGCGGACGATCTCGGCGATATAGGCGGACTCGCTGAGCGACAGCGCGATCGTCGCGGAAACGAACGGCGTCATCAAGTCATTGGTCCGAATCGTGAGATCCAGGCCGCCGAGATGAAAACCCAGATATTTGAAGAGAAGCGCGAAATTGTACCAGAAGGCGAGCTGCACGAGCCCCGGTATGCCGCGAAGGAACCAGCAATAGACAAAGGCGCCGGCAATGAGGATCGGATTGCGGGAGAGGCGCATCACCGCCACCAGCACCCCGAGAATCGTGGCAACCGTCATGGTGATCGCGGTCAGGAGCAAGGTGATGCGAATGCCGTCCATGATCGGCGCGCTGAAGAAGTACTCACCGAAGACGGACCAATGAAAGTATGGGTTGTGGGCAATGATGAGTCCAAGCGAGAGGACGAAGGCAGCGAAGACGGCCGCGGCGACGATGGAGCCGATGCTGTAGGCAGGGGCGAGACGAACCGGTGGCGAGGTCGGTCCCGCCATCGACGGGTTGCGCTTGATCGCATCGATCGACATCGGTCCAGGTCCTCTTGCACTCTCCGGAGGATTGCTCCGGCAGCCCTCGGGCGCCGGGGATGCGCTAATCGACGGAGGCTTCCGACAGCGCAGATTCTTCCGGGATCTTCCACTTTTTCATCAAGATGGCCGCATATTCCCCATCCTTGATCATCGTATTAAGAGCAGCGGCCATGGCTTGCGCGAGAGCGACACCATCCGCATCCTTGCTCGTGATATAGCCGAGCTTGTTGGCGTTGAGCGCATTCCGTGGAGCGCCTTTGAGGGCCTCCAGATCGCGGCCGCTCGGCAGACTGGCCAGATAGATGTTCTGCCCAACATTGACGTCCGCCGCGTCTATCCGATCGGCGCGTAACGCCGCGAGCGCCTCGGCTTGCGCCAGCGGGACGATCGTTATCGGCTTCTTGCCATGCGCGACGCATTCCTCGCTGAGCTTCTGCTCGTTCGCCTGCTGGAAGCTGCCCACGCCCGAGGAGACGCGAAAGCCGCACAGATCCTTTACGTTGACGTGATGCGGGTTGCCCTTCAGCACGAGCATGCCGCCGACGAAGATACGATAGTTCACGAAGCTCACGACTTTACGGCGCTCGGGGGTATTCGTGAAGTTGGCACCGACGTCAAAACGGCCGCTCTGCACGCCGGGAATGATCGAGGGGAAATCGACGAAGGTGAATTCGGGCTTGAGCCCCAGCTTGGCGGCGATGCCGCGGATAAGGTCAGGATCGATCCCCTCGGCTTTCCCGCCATCCTGGTACATCCAAGGGGCGAAGTTGACTTCCAGGCCGACATGCAGCACGCCGGACTTTCGTATCGAATCGGGCAGCATCGCTCGCGCCGTCAGATCGATGGCCGAGACTTGCGCACGGACGCCGGGTGATGACGAAACGAGGGTCAGAAGAACGAGGCACGGAATGAGCCCAGTCGCGAGCCAGCGCAGCACCCTTCCAGCCGTTCGGCAGTCCGGGAGCAGATCAGTCGGCATAGGCCTGCGGCAGCGCCGCCTCATCCGGGAGCTTCCATTTCTTGAGGATGGCTGCATATTCGCCATCCCTGATCATCGTATTGAGAGCGGCGGCCATGGCTCGCGCGAGAGCAACGCCATCCGCATCCTTGCTCGTGATATAGCCGAGCTTATTGGCCTTGAGCGCGTTGGGGGGCGCTCCGTCGAGGGCCTCAAGGTCGCGGCTGCTCGGCTGGCCAGCCAGATAGACATTCTCCGCCATGTTGACGTCCGCGGCATCTACCCGGTCTGCACGCAACGCCGCGAGTGATTCGGCTTGCGCCAGCGGGATGATGGTTATCGGCCGCTTGCCGCTTGCCACGCATTCCTCGCTGAGCTTCTGCTCATTCGCCTGCTGGAAGCTGCCCACGCCCGACGATACGCGGAGACCGCATAAGTCTTTCACGTTGACGTGATGGGGATTGCCCTTCAGCACAAGCATGCCGCCGACGAAGCTGATGTAGTTGACGAAACTCACGACCTTGCGGCGCTCCGCAGTGTTCGTGAAATTCGCGCCCACATCGAAGCGGCCGCTCTGCACGCCGGGAATGATCGAGGGGAAATCGACGAAGGTGAATTCGGGCTTGAGCCCCAGCTTGGCGGCGATGCCGCGGATAAGGTCGGGATCGATGCCCTCGGCTTTCCCGCCGTCCTGGTACATCCAAGGGGCGAAGTTGACCTCCAAGCCGACATGCAGCACCCCCGACTTTCGGGTCGCGTCGGGCAGCATCGCTCGGGCCGCCTGATCGATGGCGGGGCCCTGCGCCCGAGCGCCGGGCGATGATGCGAGAAGCATCAGAGTAGCGAGGCACACGAGCCCGGCTGCCAGCCAACGCCCTTCGGAAATTCTCGCGAGCCGCCGCTTGCGTTGCTCGTAACAAGCCCTCGTGCTCATTCTCGTTTTCCTCCCAGCGTATCTCTGATAACCGACGACGACGGCCAATAATTCCACTCGCGTGTCGGTCAGGTTGCTTGCTTTGTGCGATTAAATCCCCGCAGCGCCGTTAATCCAGATCAGTTCCGACATCTCGTTATGAACATTGACGACCCGATGAGGCACATCGCTTCTGAAGGTGATCCCGTCTCCGGGCTCTAGAAGATATGCAGTATCGGCAAGCTCGAGCCTTATCGCCCCCTTCAGGACGAGGAGAAATTCGTCGGATGAGTCGTGAGCGTATTGCTCCGGCCCGCTCGATCCTCCGACCTCGAGCGTTGCGACATAAACGGCAAAGTCGCGCGAGCCTTGCGGCGTGATCAAGTATTTGGTCGCGCCGTCGCCGAAGGGCATCTTCAGCCGCGCGCCGGGCCTCACGACGCGCGCGTTCGACAAGCCATTCGGCTCGAACAGCTCCGCGAGGGAGATCCGAAGAGCGTCGGCGATTCGACGCAACGAGCCGACACTAGCCTGGGTGTGGCCGCGCTCGAACTGGCTTAGAAAGCTCTCGGACAGGCCGGTGGCGGACGCCAACTCGCGGAGCGTCATCCCCGCCTGATTGCGAACCCGCCGTACGTGATTGCCGACGGCGCACTCATCCTTTGTGGTGACCGACATGCGCGCTTTCTATGGTTGATCTTTGGTACCACTGAATTTATACTAAAGGCGAAATTGCAGGTCAATGGCCGGCAATGGCTTTGTCGCCGGCCGTTGGTAACTGCAGGCAATTGCGACAAAGCGGGCGACAGGGAGCCGGCGCAATTGCTGCGGTGCGCGTCAATTTCGGATCGAGCGGGGTTATCTCGCCAGGTCGCGTATCCGATACGAGAGCCCTCGCTACCGAAGATTGGAGGCGCGCATCCAGCGCGGCGAATGGGGTCTGCTATTCGCGGATCCCGGGACCGATACCTTTCGCAGCTCGTCGTGATGCTGTGGCGGGGCGAGCGTTCGCTCACCGCCATGGCGGGGTCGATCATCGAATCATGCAATCGCCGATCGGATGTTCTCGATCGGCCACGCATGAAATGCACAGGGAGGGCTCAAGCGATGCGGAGTTTTGTACGAGGATTCGGGATCTCTCTCGCGACCGTATTCGTCCTTGCCGCGGCGGAGGGATCGGCACTCGCCGCCGAGAAGATCTTGTCGATCGGCATGACCTTCCCGCTCACGGGCGCGGAAGCGGAGTCGGCGGGCCGTGTGCTCTACGGCGCGCAGATGGCGATCGCGGAGGCCAATGAAAGCGGCGGGGTCGCCGGCTACAAGCTCAACGGGATCGTCCTCAACACCGCGACGGCGACGGCCGGTCAATATGATCCGGCGCAGGCCGCGATCGATACGAGAAAGCTCGTGGCGGACCCGACCGTCGTCGCGAATATCGGGCCGATTACAAGCGCAGAAGGCAAATCGATGTCGGCGATCCTCTCGCAAGCGGATCTCGCGACCGTCACGCCCGAGGCGACAAATCCCGATATCACCGATCCCAAATTCGCGAAGATCTATCGTCCGAACGGCCGGGCGATCTTCTTCCGCATGGTCGCGACCGATGCCTTTCAGGGGCCGAACATGGCCAACTATCTACGCGACACCTTGAAGGTGAAATCGGTCTATATCATCGACGATTCTTCGACCTACGCGGTCGGACTCTCGAACGCGTTTGAGGCTCAAGCCAGGAAGATCGGCATCAGGGTGCTCGGCCATGATCAGGTGAATCCCAAGGAATCCGATTACTCGGTCCTGATGACCAAGATCAAATCTACGAATCCGGACGCCATCTATTACGGCGCGTCGATCCAGGCGGGGGTCAAGCTCGTCAAGCAGACCTATGACGCGATGCCGAACGTCATCAAGGTCACAGGCGACGGCCTGTTCGGTCCGGACGTCCTCAAAAGCGCGGGATTTCCGGCAGCCGAGCACCTCTATGTCTCGATCGCCTCGCCTCATCTGATCGAGAACCCGGAGATGCGCGACTGGATCGCCCGGTTCGTCAAACGGTTCAAGACAGAGCCCGACGACTACGCGATCACGGCTTACGATGCCGGTCTGGTCGTGCTCGACGCCATCAAGCGCGTTGCCGAGAGCGGAAAGGAGGTCAATCGCTCGACGGTGCGCGATGCCATCCAGGCGACCAGGCTCAAGACCCTGCAGGGCGAGGTCTCATTCGATGCCAATGGCGACATCAACCAGAAAGTCATCAGCGTCTTCGAGATCAGGCACGATCCATCGTATCGCGACGACGACGTCTTGCATCAATTCAAGTATGTTGGCGTGGCGCAAACGACGCCATAGGCGATTTCAAGGGCGCGTGGTCGCTCGGAGCGCCGCAACGACCGCATCACCCATCTCGCTCGTTCCGACGCGACGGGTCCCCGGCTCCTCGATGTCGGCCGTGCGGTATCCCGCGGCGAGTACGGAACGGACGGCGCCTTCCACGCGCGCGGCGTGCTCGTCGAGATCGAAGCTGTGGCGCAGCATGAGCGCCACCGAGAGAATCATCGCCAGCGGGTTCGCGATATCCTTTCCGGCGATGTCGGGCGCGCAGCCGTGGACCGGCTCGTAGAGTCCCCTGACGCCGGCGCCGATGGAGGCAGACGGGAGCATACCGATCGAGCCCGAAAGCATCGCCGCCTCGTCGGAGAGAATGTCGCCGAAGAGATTGCCCGTGACGATGACGTCGAACTGCGTCGGGCTCCGCAGGAGCGACATGGCGGCGGCATCGACATAAAGATGCGTGAGCTCGACGTCGGGATACTCGCGGCCGACTTCCGTGACGACCTCGCGCCACAGCTCCATCGTCTCCAGGACATTGGCCTTGTCGACGGAGCAAACCTTGCGCCGCCGCTTCCGCGCCGTGCGGAAAGCGACATGCGCGATGCGCGCGATCTCCGATTCGCGGTAGCGCATGGTGTTCACGCCCTCTCGCTCGCCGCCGGAGGCCCGCTCGATGCCTCGCGGCCCGCCGAAATAGATGTCGCCCGTCAGCTCGCGCAGGATGACGAGGTCCAGGCCGCGCACGACATGGGGCTTGAGGGTCGATGCCCCGATCAGCTCGGGAATCAGCCGCACCGGCCGGAAATTGGCATAGAGAGCGAGCTCCTTGCGAAGGCCGAGAAGGCCGTCGCCCGGCCGCAAGCCGCGCGGCAGGCTCTCGTACTGAAAGCCGCCTTCGGCGCCGAAGAGGATCGCATCGGCCTCGCGCGCGAGGGAAAGGGTCTCTTCTGGCAGAGGATGGCCCTTCGCGTCATAGGCGACGCCGCCGATGAGCGCCTCGCTCATCTCGAGGGGCAGTCCCTTGCGCTCCAAGGCTTTCAGTACTTTCACGGCCTGGGCTATGATCTCCGGCCCGATTCCGTCGCCGGGTAGCACCGCGACCCTCATGGCCTTTCTTCTCACCGATGTGCTCGCCGGCGTCATTCGTCACTCCTTGTCTTTTCGATAACGCGAGGCAATGGAGGTGGTGGGCGGCTGATCACGCGGACGGTGCCGGGTGGTGCGCGCCCCGCAGGCGCTCGCTGCGAGCGCGAAGCAGCTCGATGACCGCCATCAGCGCCAGCGCAAAGAGGATGAGGAGCGTCGCGACGGCGAGTATCGTCGGCGTCATGGCTTCGCGGATGCCGGACCACATCTGGCGGGGCAGCGTCCGCTGATCGACGCCGCCGACGAAGAGCACGACGACGACCTCGTCGAAGGAGGTCGCGAAGGCGAAAAGCGCACCGGAGATCACGCCGGGCAGGATGAGGGGCAGGGTGATCGAGCGGAGCACCCTTAGGGGGCCTGCGCCGAGGCTGGCGCCCGCTCGCACGAGGCCGGTATCGAAGCCGGCGAGCGTCGCCGTGACCGTGATCACCACATAGGGCGTCGCAAGAGCGGTGTGGGCGAGGATCAGGCCGAGATAGGAATCCGTGAGCCCGATCCGCGCATAGAAGAAATACATGCCGACCGCCGTGATGACGATCGGCACGATCATGGGCGAGATCAGGATGCCCATCACCAGGCCCTTGAGCGGAAACTCGCGGCGGCTGAGGCCAAGCGCCGCGAAGGTGCCGAGCAGGGTCGCCAGCACCGTCGCCGGGATGCCGATGATGAAGCTGTTGGCGAAGGCCTCGTGCCAGCGTGTGGAGCCGAAGAGCTCTTCGTACCAGCGCAGCGAGAAGCCCGACATCGGGTAGCTGAAATAAGGCTCGGAATTGAACGAGAGCGGAATGATGATGAGGTTGGGCGCGACCAGGAAGGCGAAAACCAGAATGCCGAACGCCCACAGGCCGTAATGTCCGGCCCGTCGCAGCGGCGTGTCGTAAGGCCCCGCCGGCATGGCGTCACCCGAGCCGCATGCGGTCGATCCCGACCAGCCGGTTGTAGACCAGATAGAGGAGCATGACGATCACCAGCAGGATCGCGCCAAGGGCCGAAGCCATGCCCCAGTTGATCGATACGTTGGTGTATTGGGCGATGAAATAGCTGACCATCTGGTCGTGCGGGCCGCCGACAAGTGCGGGCGCGATGTAGTAGCCCACGGCCAGGATGAACACGAGCAGGCAGCCGGCCCCGAGGCCGGGAATCGTCTGCGGCAGATAGACCCTGATGAAGGCGATCAGGGGGTTCGCGCCGAGGGATGCCGCTGCGCGCATATAGCTCGGCGAGATGCCCTTCATGACGCTGTAGATCGGCAAGATCATGAATGGCAGCAGGATATGGGTCATCGCGATCAGGACGCCGGTGAGGTTGTAGACAAGATCGAGGGGCCGATCGATGGCGCCGAGGAAGCGGAGCACGCTGTTGACCACCCCTTCCCGCTGCAGCAGGACGATCCAGGCGACGATGCGGACGAGTAGCGAGGTCCAGAACGGCAGCAGCACGAAGAACATCAGGCGGTTCGCGAGTCGCGGCGGAACGCTCGCGAGCAAATAAGCGACCGGGTAGCCGAGCACGAGGCAGAGCACCGTGACGAGTGCGCTGATCCAAAGCGTGCGGGCGAGGATATCGATGAAGATCGCCTGATCGGAGCTGACCTGCACGATATCGCCGTTGACATCCTGCTTGAGGTCGAGGGCGGCGAGCAGAAAATAGGGCGTGTAGGGTCCGGCGGCTTGCGCGATCCTTGCCCAGGTCTCGCGCTCGCCCCACCTGGGATCGCGCGCCAGGAAAGTCTCCTTTCTCGAGCCATCCCTCATTTCCGCTGCGGCGCGCCCGGTATCCATGATGAGGCTGCGCATGCCGGGATCGGCGTAATTGAGGCGCTTGCCGATCAGCGCCAGGGTCCGGTTCTCCGCCGCTTCCTTAAGGTCGGCCGCAAGCGCCGCAAAGGCTTGATCGCCGGGCACGCCGCGACCGTCCCAGTGCTTGAGGGCCGCAACGGTGCGCGGCAGGTTGTCGGCGAGCTCGGGGCTGTACACGGCGTTGCGCAGGAGCACGCCGATTGGGAATAGAAAGGTCACCGCGATGAAGAGAAGAAGGGGCGCTGCGAGCCCAAGCGCACGAAACCGCCGCCAGCGCTCGCTGCGCCTCAACGCCCTCTTGAGCGAGCCGGAAAATGGCTGATCGAGTGTTTCGTATGAAACGGCCATGACTCTCGCTTCAGAGGCGGGGCGGCCGATTCGGCGCTTGCCCCGCCCATCTCGACCACAATCCTATTTCGCCAGCCACGCCTGGAAGCGCTGATTGAGGCTGTCGAAGTGATCGGCCCAGAATTGCGCGTCGTTGGACAGGGCGTCGTGGAGATTGGAGGGATCGGTAGGCAAATCCTTCATGATCGACTTGTCGACGAGGGGGATGGCGCTCTTCACCGCCGGCCCGACGCCCACCCACTTGGACTGGTTCTTGAGAATCGACGGCTCGCTCGCGAACTTGATGAACTCAAGCGCCGTCTTCTTGTGCGGCGCGCCTTTCGGGATCGCCCACCAATCCATATCGTAGATCTGATTGTGCCAGACGACGACGAAGGGCTTCTTGTCCTGGTGGATCGCCGTCCAGACGCGGCCGCCATAGGCCGTCGTCATCACCACCTGGCCGTCCGCGAGAAGCTGCATGGGTTGAGCGCCGGCTTCCCACCACACGATGTCCTTCTTGATGGTGTCGAGCTTCCTGAAGGCCCGATCGACGCCCTTCTCCGTCGCCAGCACCTTGTAGACGTCCACCGGCTTCACCCCGTCGGCCATGAGCGCGAACTCGAGGACGTTCTTCGGGGTCTTGTGCAGCCCGCGCTTGCCCGGCCAGGTCTTGATATCGAAGAAATCGGCGCTCGTCCTCGGCTTCTTGGGGCCGATGCGCGAATTGTCGTAGGCAAACACGTTTGCCCAGACGGCGGTCGCCACGCCGCACGGGCTGGTGCCGCCGGGGACGAAGTCGTTCGGGTCATGGATGGCCTTGAGATCGATCCTGTCGAAAAGGCCCTCGTCGCAGCCTGCCACCAGTTCCGCAGTCTCGATGTCGACCAGGTCCCAGGTGACGCTTTTGGCCTGAACCATGGCGCGCACCTTGCCGAGCTCGCCGTTCCACTCATCCTGCTTAATGGCGATGCCGGTCTTGGCCTCAAAGGGCTTGAAGATGGCCTCGTCCTGGCTGTGCTGATAGACGCCGCCGAAGGAGGTGATCGTCAGATCGGCGGCATGCGCCGCGCTCACGCCCAGAAAGGCGGCGGCCGCGATGAGACAGGATCCAAGCGTCGGAAATTTAACGTGACTTTGCATGATCCACTCCCTGTTCATGCCGGCATCGCCGGCTGTTGCAATCAGGTCTCAAGAAAGAAGCATGGCGTCTATTCCGCGTTTAGGGCGCGGCAGTCGGCGACCTGCCAGCCGATCCTGACCGCGCAACCCACGTTCAGTTGGCCTTGGCCCGGCGCGTTGGGGAGCTTGATGATGAAATCGTCCCGCCCGAGCAGGTCGACGCGCGCGCGCAGATGGTCGCCGAGATAGACGAGCTCGCGCACCGTCGCATCAAACTGGTTGGCGCAAGCTCCGCTTCGGACGTCGATCATCACGCGCTCGGGGCGAATCGAGAGCAATGTCTCCCGACCCACGGCCATGTGCTCGATAGGGGTGGCGCGCACAATGTGATCGCCGACCTGTACCGCGCAGAAATCGCGCTCGATGGCGCGCACGACGCCTTGAATGCGGTTGTTCTCGCCGATGAACCGCGCAACGAAGCTGTTCTGCGGGCGCTCATACAGCTCCGTCGGCGTAGCGATCTGCTGGATCGCGCCGTCGTTGAAGACGGCGATGCGATCCGACATCGTGAGCGCCTCGGATTGATCATGGGTGACGTAGACGACGGTGACGGGGAGCTCGGCGTGCAGGCGCTTGATCTCGAACTGCATCTGCTCGCGGAGCTGGCGGTCGAGCGCGCCCAGGGGTTCGTCCATGAGAACGAGATCGGGATTGAAGACGAGCGCCCGGGCAAGCGCCACGCGCTGCTGCTGGCCGCCGGAGAGCTGAGCAGGCCGCCGCTCGCCATAACCCGCAAGGCGGACGAGAGCGAGCGAGCGCTCGACGCGCTGGCCGATCTCGGTTCTGGACAGGCGGCGGACCGAAAGCGGAAAGGCGATGTTCTCCGCCACGGTCATATGCGGAAAAAGCGCGTAATTCTGGAACACCACGCCGATATTGCGGTGGTGGGGCGGGACGCGGGTCACCGAGCGGCCGGCGAGGAAGATCTCGCCGGAGGTCGGCGCCTCGAAGCCCGCGAGCATCATCAGCGTCGTCGTCTTGCCCGAGCCGGAAGGCCCCAGGAGGGTCAGGAATTCCCGCGCGCGGATGTCCAGGTCGAGGCTCGCGACGGCGAGGCGAACGCCGTCATAGGTCTTGCGCACGCCGACGAAGCGGACGATCGGCTCCGCGACGGGCGAGGCCGTCTCCTCGTCCTTCCGGCTCTCCTTGGCTTCCCATGCGATCCTAAGAGCCACCGCGAGCTCCTGCCGTCGACTGACCCTTCGGCGGATTATGGCGCGCCTCGAATTGCGCGATCCGATCGCGATATCCCAGCGTGAACGAGATCTCGTCGAGCCCTTGCAGGAGGCAATGCTTGCGAAAGGGATCGATCTCGAATTGGTAGCGAGGCCCCTCCGGCGCCGCGACGTATTGGGCCTCGAGATCCACCTCCAGGCGGATGCCCGGCATGTTCTCGGCGAGGGCAAGAAGCGTCGCTGCCGGCGCCGAGGTCAGCGCGATCGGCAGGAGGCCGATCTTGAAGCAGTTGCTGAAGAAGATGTCGCCGAAGCTGGGGGCGATCACGGCACGGAAGCCGAAATCGAACAGGGCGTGCACCGCCTGCTCGCGCGACGAGCCGCAGCCGAAATTGCGCTCGACGACAAGGATGCGGGCGTCCCGGTAGGGTGGCCGGTTGAGCACGAAATCCGGCCGCTCGCTGCCGTCTTCCGCGAACCGTAAATCGTTGAAGAGGTACTGGCCCAGGCCGCTCTTGAGCGGCTTCTGAAGGAACCTGGCCGGGATGATCTGGTCCGTATCGATGTTCGGCCCGATCACGGCGGCCGGCACGGCACGGAGGCGGCGGAACGGCTCCACGTCATGCCTCCGCGAGGAGCCGCCGGACGTCGGTCAAGCGGCCGGTCACCGCGGCCGCAGCCGCCATGGCGGGGCTCATCAGGTGCGTCCGCGCCCCGCGGCCCTGGCGTCCGACGAAATTCCGGTTGGAGGTCGAGGCGCAGCGCTGGCCCGGCTCGACGAAATCGCCGTTCACGGCGATGCACATCGAGCAGCCCGGCTCCCGCCATTCCAAGCCCGCATCCTTGAAGATGCGATCGAGCCCCTCGGCTTCCGCCTGGCGCTTCACCAGCCCGGAGCCCGGCACGACGATTGCTGGGACGACGCAGCGGCGGCCCTCCACGACCTTGGCCGCAACGCGCAGGTCCTCGATGCGGCTATTCGTGCACGACCCTATGAAGATGCGGTCGACGGCGACTTCGGTGAGCGGCGTGCCGGGCGCGAGGCCCATATAGGCCAGAGACTTGGCGGCGCGCGTGCGGCTTTCGGCATCGGCCGCGGCGGCAGGGTCCGGGATGCGATCGGTGATCGCGCAGGCCTCGCCGGGATTGGTGCCCCAGGTCACCATCGGCGCGACATCGGCGGCATCGAGCGCGATACGCTGATCGAACTCCGCGTCGGGATCGCTCGCCAAGCCACGCCAGTCGTCAAGCGCTTTCGCCCATGCGCCACCCTTAGGCGCGTAGGGTCGCCCCTGGAGATAAGCGAAGGTGGTCTCGTCGGGCGCCACCATTCCGGCGCGCGCGCCGGCCTCGATGGACATGTTGCAAACGGTCATTCGCCCTTCGATCGAGAGGCCGCGGATGGCCTCTCCGGCGTATTCGACCGCGAACCCGGCCGCCCCGGCGACGCCCAGTTTGGCGATGATCGCCATGACCACATCCTTGGCGGTAACGCCGGCGCCAAGCTTGCCTCCGATGCAAATCCGCATGGACTTGGGCTTGATCTGCCATAGCGATTGCGTAGCGAGGACGTGGCTCACCTCGGACGAGCCGATCCCGAAGGCGAGGGCGCCCAAGGCGCCGTGGGTCGAGGTATGGCTGTCGCCACAAACGATCGTCATGCCCGGTTGGCTGAGGCCTTGTTCCGGGCCGACGACATGGACGATGCCCTGGCGGGGATCGCCGATCCCGAACAAGGTGATCCCTCTGGCGCGAGCGTTGCGCGTGATGGCTTCGACCATGGCGCGGCGCTCGGGATCGGCGATCGCGGCGATGCTGCGGCCGGTCGTCGGCACGTAATGATCCGGGGTGGCGAAATTGAGGTCGGGGCGCCTCACCGCGATACCCCGCCGGTCAAGCGCCTCGAAGATGTCGGGAGGCAGGTCGTCGCCGATATACTGGCGATCGATATAGAGGAGCGTTTGACCATCGTCTCGCTCGACGATCGTGTGGCGCTCCCAAATCTTGTCGAAGAGGGTCCGCGGTCGATCCTTGGGCTTGGCCATGACGCGGGTGAATCCTCCTCGATATCCCGACTTCGCGACACAAGGGTGGCCGCATTGAGGTCAGATTACCGTCGTGGCGCGGATGGTCGGAAATCGCCGTTGGGAAATCAGCCATCGCCGGTCGCGATGGCGGCCGGCTTGACCGTCGGGATGTCCGCCGGGACGAGATGCTTGACGAGGAGCCGGGCCGCGACGGGCAGAGAGCTCATGTCGCGAACGCAAAGCCAATGCTGCCGGATTGCCCAAGGCTCGTCGAGGGCGACGGCGGAGATGTTCATAACGCTCGCCATGGTGGCGGCGAAACGCTCGGGCATGATGCCGATCCCGAGGTTTGCTTGAATCATGCGGCAAGTGGCGTCGAAGCTGCCGACCCGGATGCGTGTTTTCGGCGATCGGCCGAGCGCATGCGACGCGCGCAGCAGGAGGGTCTCGATGGAGCTTCGCTTCTCCTGGTCGATCAGCTCATAGTCGATGAGATCGAAAAACTTCACTTTCTCGCATTCGCCCAAGGGATGGCCGCGCGGCACGACCACGACGAGCCTGTCTTTATGGTAGGGAAAGACCTGCAAGTCCCCGGTCTGTATGTCCCCGGCAAAGATGCCGATATCGGCCGCGTTCTCGCTGACGGCCTGCACGATCGCCGGGCTCACCTCCGCGTTGAACTCGATCCGCACCATGGGGTGCTCGGCCAGAAATCCGCTCAGCTCCTCGGGAAGATAGCTGAAGATCGTAGAGTCGTTTGCGAATATGCGGACATGTCCCCTCATGCCTTTTGAGTAGCCGACGAGCTCGCTCTCGAGCTGCGCCAGGTCGCGCATGATGGTATGCGCGTGTTGGAGAAGCGCTCTGCCGGCAGGCGTGGGATCGATCCCCCGGTAATGGCGGTGAAGGAGTGGCGTGCCGAGGGCCTCTTCGAGGTCGGAGATGCGCCTGCTGACCGCCGATGCGGCGATGTGCTCCCGCTCGGCGGCTTTGGCGATGCTCTGCTCCTCGACGATCGCCATGAAGAGCTTGAGGGTCAGAAGATCCAGTCGAAAAACCATGCCTAAATCGGTGCGCAGCGGCGATGAATCTGCTTTAGGAAATTACATTATAGCAAATCCGCATGCGTGCGGCGGGCGATTCCCCTGGCCTCGAAGCGCTTCGCATGTCTGAAGCGATATCCGCAAAGACGGATCGTCCCGCCGGCCGATTGTCGCGTTCCGGATGGCGGAATATTCGGATCGTATTGCTGCTGGCAAGCGATCGTTTCCATCGCCCGGTATCACGCAAACCGCGGAATCTCATCGATATCGAGAGGAAGGGTCGCGTGGCGCGCTACCAGCGCGGATCATCTCGCGCCCGACCAGTTCGTTTGCGAATTCTGCGCGCGCCAAGCGCCCACCGTGCAAAGAGAGCTTGGCAATACCAATTGCAATATCGCCAGTGTTGAGTGAGTCTTAGCGCTAACTGAAGCTGCACCCCCGAAGGAGCGATGATGCCAGACATCTATTCTCATTACTCGCGATTGAAGATCAGCCGCCCGGGCCCCGGTATTCTCCGGGTCGAGCTGAACCGCCCCGAAAAGCTGAATGCCACCGATGAGGCCATGCATCTTGAGCTCGTCAATATTTGGCGGGTCATCGACGAAGACCCCGAGACGTCTGTTTCAATTCTGACAGGTGCCGGAAGGGCCTTCTCGGCCGGCGGTGACTTCGAGCTCCTTCGCGACAATATCGAGGACCCGACGAAGCGTGCTGCTCATTGGAAGCAGGCGCGGGATCTCGTCTACAACATCGTCAATAGCTCCAAGCCGATCGTGAGCGCCATTCGCGGCGCGGCTGTTGGCGCAGGCCTCACAGCTGCTCTACTGGCCGATATCTCGATTGCGAGTAAGACCGCGCGGATCATCGATGGGCATACCCGTCTTGGCGTTGCTGCCGGCGACCACGCCGCCATCGTTTGGCCGCTACTCTGTGGCATGGCGAAGGCGAAATATCACCTGCTTCTGTGCGAGCCGGTTTCCGGAGAAGAAGCCGAGCGCATCGGCCTCGTCTCTTTATCGGTGGAAGACGAGGAGCTCGACGCGGCAGCCTTGCGTATCGCAACGCGCCTAGTCGAAGGCGCGCCGAGCGCCATCCGCTGGACGAAATACGCGCTCAACAATTGGCTTCGCATGGCCGGGCCGACCTTCGATACCTCGCTGGCGCTCGAGTTCCTCGGTTTCGCTGGCACGGAAGTAAAAGAAGGTCTTGCCTCACATCTGGAAAAACGTGCACCCCGTTTCGATCGCTCCTCTCCCGTTTGATACGCTAAAGCCGCCCGACAATCGCCCCGGCCAACCCTTCGTTATTCTGCTTTCTTCGCGAGCGAGCAGCCACCCTGATCCATGGGCTGGAATGCCTCGGCGCCCGGCAGAGAGTCGAGGATTTTGAAATCGTCGTGGTTATATTTGGAATCCTTCGGCGATTTGACCTGCGCCAAATACATGGTGGCCAGAACGCGGCCGTCCGGCCGGATCATGACATTGTGATTGTACATATCGTTGACCGGCGTCATCCGCATCTTGGCAGCAACTTTGTCAGCGTCCGTCGTGCCCGCAGCCTTGACTGCTTTGAGATAATGGAGAACCGCGCTGTATGTGCCCGCCTGGGTCATGGTCGGCGGCGCCTTGCCGCGATAGGCCGCCTGAAAGCGTTTCGTCCAGGCGCGTGTCTCGTCGTTGAGGTCCCAGTAGAACGACGTGGTGAGGAAAAGACCCTGTGCCGCCTCGAGCCCAAGCGATTCGACATCCGGGATCAGGATCAATAGCCCTGCGATCTGCTGGCCGCCCTTGATGATGCCGAACTCAGCGGCCTGTTTGATTGCGTTCACCGTGTCGGCGCCGGCGTTGGCGAGGCCGATAACCTTGGCTTTGGACGCCTGCGCCTGCAGCAAATAGGACCCGAAATCCGTGGCGCCGAGAGGATAGCGGACTTGCCCCAGCACCTTGCCGCCAGCTGCCTCGACGAGCTTCGCTGCGTCGTGCTCGAGCGCGTGGCCGAAAGCATAGTCGACGGTAATGAAAAACCATGTGTTGCCCCCTCGCTTGACCATGGCGCGCGCAGTGCCGTTCGCAAGCGCGTAAGTGTCGTAACTAAAGTGAAACCCGTAGGGCGAGCAGGCCTTTCCCGTGAATGCAGTCGAGCCCGGATCGGTAATAAGGAAGATACGATGCTTCTCCTGGGCCACCGCCTGGATCGCGAGGCCCACTGCAGAGGTGGAGCCGCCGGCGATGACGTCGACGCCTTCCGTGTCGTACCATTTGCGCGCGATGGCTGAGCCGACATCCGGCTTGTTCAGGGTATCGGCGCTGATGACTTGGATCGGCTTGCCGATCACCTCGCCACCCATGTCTTCGACGGCGAGCTTCGCCCCGACAACATCACCCTCCCCATCGTCTGCAGCATAAGGCCCACTCATATCGCTGAGCACGCCAATCTTGATAACGTTGCCGCCGTTGTCATCGGCGCGTACCGGACTCGCGGCCAATACCATAACCGCGAGAGTTAAAAGCGCCGCTGTGCCTGCCTTATATGCCATTGGTCCGGTCCTCCCCCTGTCGTATTGGGTTGCATGCACCTTTGGTAGTCGGGCTGTGTCTCGGCCCTCGTTAGATCTTCCGATCTTGTTCTCGCCAATATTTTTCGCGTAGCTGCGACTTGAGAAGTTTGCCCGACGCGTTCCGCGGCAGGCTGTCGACAAATTCAACCGATTTGGGGATCTTGAACCCAGCGAGCTTTCCGCGGCAGGCATCGATGATCGTCTCTGTACGGACGGTCGCGCCGGGACGAAGGATGACCAGCGCCTTTACGGCTTCGCCCCAACGCTGGTCGGGGACGCCGATAACCGCAACGTCGCGGACTTCTGGATGCGCCGAGATGACGTTTTCGATCTCCACGGGATAGACATTCTCGCCGCCGGAGACGATCATGTCTTTCTTGCGATCGACGATATAGAAGCGGCCGCCGTCATCCTGCCAGGCCAAATCGCCGGTCTTGAGCCAACCGTCGACCAGAGTCTCCGCTGTGGCATCGGGGCGGCGCCAGTAGCCGCACATGAGGCTCTCGGCGCGGATGAGGACTTCTCCGACTTCGCCGTTCACGACCGATCTTCCCTGGTCATCGGCCACACGAACCCGGTAGCCAAGCATCTCTCGACCACAAGAGCGCAGCAGGCGAGGATCGTCGCGCAATCCGCGCGCATGGTCCTCCTCATCGAGAGCTGTGGCCAGGACGCCGGCTTCCGTTTGGCCGTAGGTCTGCAGGAACGACGCTTTCATGAGATCGACCGCCTGAGCAAGGCGGTCTTCAGGGATCGGCGATCCCCCATATAGGACACGCCGCAACCGAGAGAAGTTCGTAGCGCGTGCTCGCGCGTCTTCGACGAGGGCCATCAGCATCGCGGGGACGAAGCCCGCGACACTTACGCCTTCCTGCTCGATGAGGCGGAAGGCAAGCTCAGGATCGAAGCGCGGCAGCACGACGATCGTGGCACCCGCAGCCAGATGCGCGAGCTGATAAATCTGGCCGCCGGCGTGGAATTGGGGAATGGCCTGGAGCTTGATGTCATCCGCTGACGCCTTGAGTGCGATCGTGCTGAAGAGGGTGCCAAGGAAGAAGGCCCGGTGTTGCAGCATCACGCCCTTTGGCAGCCCGGTGGTGCCGCTCGTATACATGATGGCGAAGAGAGCGTCCTCGGCGACCTTGGCATTCGGCCGTGTTGCCGACGCGGCCGCCAATAGGTGCGAATAGACATGATCGCCGGCAAGGTCCCGCTCGCCAACGCCGATCCAGTGCGTCACCTGAGGCACGCGACCGCGCAGCGATTCGATCGAAGCCGTCTGGTCCTCGGTGTAGACGACCGCCACCGCGCCGCTGTCGTCGACGATATAGGCGAGCTCGGACGGTGTAAGACGGAAGTTCAACGGTACCCAGACAGCGTCGGCGGCGCCGATCCCAAAGACGATCTCGACATGCTCGGCGGTATTCGAGGCAAGCACGGCGATCCGATCGCCGGGCTGGATGCCGAGTCCCTGCAAGGCATTGGCAAAGCGCGATGCGTGATCGGCGGTCGCGGCGAATGTGAGCCGCCGCTGCCCGGCGATGACGGCAACCTTATGCGGCCGACATGCGGCGTTGTGCCAGAGGATCTCGGGAATCAGCATGGCGCTCAAAGCTCCCCGTGCACCGCCTTGCCGCCAACAAGGGTCAGCAACGCCTTCGTCGAGCCGATTGCCTCGACGTCGCAGGTCATCAGGTCGCGGTCGACAACAACAAGGTCCGCGTGAGCGCCTGGATAGAGCGACCCGATGCCGTTCCATCGCAGGACCTTGGCGGCATCCCGCGTCCACATCGAGACGGCCTCGCGACGGGTAATCCGCTGGTCTGGTCCGAGATTGCGATAGCCTGAGCCCGCGAATTCATGGGTCAGCGCGAGCTCGATCTGCTCAAAGGGGTTCTTGGGTCCCCAATCGCTCGCACCGGCCACGGCCATTCCAGCATCGAAGAAGCGCCGCAGCGGCAACAGGTCGCCGAGCGGCGGATTACGCATCCGACGGCGGAAGAGCTCGCCCTTGCCCCAGCAGAAGGATAGGGAGGTGGTAAAATCCATGTTGAGGCGCGCATAGCGCCGGACCTGTTCCGGCTCGATGAATACGGCGTGCACGAGAAGCCAGCGCAAGGAGCGAAGATCATGGGTTGCCGCCAGCCTCTCGAGACGCGAAAGGTTCTCCTCATGTGCCTTGTTGCCCATGCACATGGTGTTAAGGTGGATGCGTCGCTCGGCGCAGAACCGCATCACCAGCTCCGCCTTTTCCGGGCTGATGTGGAAGTACCCGCAGGTCTCCTTTCCGTCCGGGCCGAGATAAGGCTCGCGCATCATCATGCCGCCGGGGAAGCAGGTTCCGTCCCACATGATGGTCACGCCGTCGAAGCGAAACCAATCATCCTCCAATTCGATTGAATTCGCCGCATCCTCGAGCCTGGCCATGAAGTCGGAAATCTCGCGAGGCCGACTCCATGGCATGCCGTAAGATTCCGCTTCCTGGGACGCCATCACGCGGATCCCAAGCGCGTTGTCCCGCCTGAGCTCGCGATAGGCGTCGATCAACTTCCGATCCATCATGTGATTTTCATAGACCGTCGTGACGCCGAGTCGGTGATAGGCGGAAATAGCGTGCTTTGTTCCCGGAACCAAATATTCGTATCGAAGAAATGGAATTTTGAGCCAGAGCTCGTTGGCGAAGGGATCGTTGCTGTAGTAGTTGGTCACGGAGCCATGCAGGCGGCCGGTCGGCTCGCCCAACTCATCCTTTTCGATCGTGACGTTGCTCATCCGATCTGGCGTTTCCCGGGTCAGTCCCAGGCGTTCGAGCGCCATGGAATTGAAGGCAATGGTGTTGGGCAGCGAGGGCGCCCAGGCCTGGATCACCACGGGGTGACGCCGCGTAGCCTTGTCGAGCACTGCTCGGTCGGGTAATTCGCCCTCCGCGAGATCCTTGTAGGACCGCCTAATGAAGTAATGCGGCTCGCCGACGGGAGTCGTCATGATCCACTCGCCCGGCGGCGTGGTCTTCGCGCGCTCGGCGATCCGCGATACGATATCGTTATGGCTCCTCGCATCGAGGAGATCGACGAGCGGCTCCGCCAATGACCCGAAATGCAGCAGATGCGGATGGGTGTCGATCAAGCCGGGGAAAATCGTGGCGCCGCGCTTGTCTATTATTCTCGTTCCGCGCGGTGCCGAGGCGCGGAGATCATTCGCCGAGCCGATCCGCTGAACTCGACCGCCATCGATGAGGATGGCTTCCGCCACGCTGTCTGCGGCGTCAAAGGTGTAGATTTTGTCGCCGATGATCAATATTGGCCCAGCCGTCTCGGCCATGTCGTCCTCGTCAGCACAACGGTTCAGGCTAGGAGCAGGAGCTTCAGGTCGTTGACATTGGTCCCGGTCGCTCCGGTTATGATCGCGTCCTCAAGACGAAGCAGGGCGGGTGTGACGTCATGCCGCCGCAAGGCTCCGGCGATGTCGACGCCGAGCAGACCCGCCCGCTCGACAGTGGTATCGTCGCAGAGGGCGCCCGCAACCTCCGTCGGGCCGTCGGTTCCGTCGCTATCCGCCCCCAAGAGCACGGCTGGCCGTCCAGCAGGCAGGTAGCGCGCGCCGTTGAGCGCGAATTCCTGGTTGGGGCCGCCGCTGCCGGCGAACTCATGCATATGCACGACTGTTTCACCCCCGCCGATTATGGCGCAAGGCGACTCGAGGGGGCGCTTCCGCAAGACGATCTCCCGCGCCAGCGCGGCAAAATTTTGACCGAGCGCCTGGCTCTCGCCATCAAAGCAGGAGGACAGGATCATGGTCGAATAGCCGAGCGCCTCGGCCTTGGCGCGGGCAGCTTCGCAAATCGCGGAAGAGGAGAGGAGTACCCGGTCGTGCCGTCGGGGTTTGGGCAGATGCTTTGGAGTCTCGGCGAGGCCACCATCGCGGAGCAACGCACTTATCCGCTCCGGCACGCGCGTCCACAAATCGAACTTATCGAAGGTGGCGCGAGCATCGGCAAGTGTCGAGGTGTCCGGCACGGTTGGATCAGTGATGTAGTCGAGAGCGTCGCCGATGACGTCGGAGACAGTCAGGTTTACCAGCAAGGCCTCCGGATTGAGGTGCAGCGCCAAGCGGCCGCCGCCGACTTTTGATAGATGCTTCCGGACCGCATTGATCTCGAAGATATCCGCCCCGCAGGTCAGGAGAGTTTCGGTCACGCACTGAGCATCGCTCAACCGCAGCCCGTCGCACGGCAGGGTCATCAATGCCGAGCTGCCGCCGGTGATGCCGAATATCACAACGTCGCCGGCAACCGGCTCGGCGACGCGCCGGATCATTTCCTTGGCGGCTTCGACGCTGGCCTCGGAGGGTATCGGGTGGCTTGCATGCATGATGTCGATGTGGTCGAGGCGCCCCGTCTGTCCTTCCTTGCAGACGACAAGCCCCCCCTCCAGTCGATCGCCAAATATCTCCTCGACTGCCCTTGCGATCTCTAGCGAAGCCTTGCCGACCCCAAAAAACCACGCCCGACTGGCTGCCGGCAACGACAGGCTCGCTTCGCCAATCGTCAGCACATTATTGACCAGCCTGACTTGCTTCCGGCATGCGACGTAGGGGCTCACCTGGGTCAAGGCATAGTCAAGAATCTCGATCGCGTCGCGCCTGAGGCCTTCACGCCCGTGCGACAGGAGCATACTGGCGTTGCGCACGTGCACCAGCTCGAGCATGGATGTCGCTCCGTCGGAGGCAAAGCGGAGTGCTGCCGATGCCTAGACTGCTCGCCGGAAATTCCTGCCGGCATAGATTCCCGACGAGCCGAGCTCTCGCTCGATCTCAAGGAGGCGATTGTATTTTGTCGTACGTTCGCCGCGAACCGGAGCGCCGGTCTTAATTTGGCCGGCGTTCAATCCGACGACGACATCAGAGATCATAGGATCCTCCGTGTCGCCGGATCGTTCGGAGACCATCACGGCCAGCCCATGGCGAAAGGCGACCTCCGCGGCCTCGATCGCTTCCGTAACCGTCCCAATCTGATTCACCTTCCATAGCAGGGCATTGGCCGTGGGGCCGCCAACCCGGCTGCGGATCAGTGCCGGATTGGTACAGAAAAAATCATCTCCGACGATCTGGATCCCCAATTCCGCGGCGTGCGCGAAGCCCTCAAGGTCATTTTCGGCGAACGGGTCCTCGATCGAGGCGATCGGATAGGCTTGAACCAGCGCCCGGTAATAGTCGAAGAGCTGGTCGGTCGAAAGACGCTTGCCTTCGAGTGCGTAGGTGCGCGTCTTCGCGTCGTAGAGATGGGTCGCGGCGCAATCGAGGCCGAGCACGATCTTGGAGGTCAAGCCGCAGCGCTCGACCGCTTCGCTGAGAAGATCAAGTGCATCTTGCACGCTCGACATCGGCGGTGCGTAGCCCCCTTCATCGCCGGTGTTGCCGGCGACCAGCCCATATTTCTTCGTAACGAGCTCGTAGAGGACGCGATTCACGGAAAAGGAGAGCTCGAGCGCCTCGGACAACGAGCCGGCCCCTGTCGGGAAGATGCAGAATTCCTGGAACTCGAGCTCGTTCGAGGCGTGCTTGCCGCCATTGATCAGGTTGACGAGCGGGACGGGAAGCACGCGGGCGGCTGGATTGAGATACCGGTAGATTGGCAGCCCGACCGTCGCTGCTCCCGCGCGCAGCATGGCCAAAGAAACGCCGACGATGCTATTTGCCCCGAGGCGTCCCTTGTCCTTGGTTCCATCGAGATCGATCAGCGTCCGGTCGATCAGCATCTGGTCGGTGACCGGCATCTCCCTGATTTTGGGCGCGATTACCGAGCGGATCACCTCCACCGCTTTGCCGACCCCACGCCCGCCGTAGCGATTCTCGCCGTCGCGGAGCTCCTTGGCCTCGTTAGCTCCCGTCGAGCGCCCGGCGGGCACGTCGGCCGACACGCGCAGATTCTGCGACGTCGTCACGAACACACGCAACGTCGGGTCGCCGCGGCAGTCGAGGATTTCCATGGCATCGATGTCGGTAATGACCGCGCGGCTCATCATTGGCTCCTTCCGAGTTCCACCCACGCCTCGGGCCGGCGGGCCGCCAGGCTACCGAAGGCGGAATGATACTCGCGTTGGCATGGATGATTGTCAACAATAGACAGTTTGCAATCAAGCAGGAGGTCGGCTAGCATCCCCGAGGGCGCAACGGTCAGGTCGAGGAAAGGGAGCGCGCGTGGAGCCCAAGAATACGCTTGCGATGCAGATCAAGAAACAGCCGCTGGAGCGCCAAGCCGCCGATCTGTTGCGCAGCCGGATCCTGTCGGGAGTTTTCCCGCCGAGTCACCGGTTGGTCGAGACTTGGCTCGCCGAGCAAATGGGGCTTAGCCGGGGCACCATTCGCGGCGCGCTCAGCGAGCTAGCGCATGAAGGGCTCGTCGTCCAGATCGCCTATACGCGATGGGAGGTTCCCGGGCTCTCAGAACAAGATGCCTGGGAGCTCTATACGCTTCGCAGCGCGCTCGAAGGCCTCGGCGCGCGCCTGGCCGCCGAGCGGCTCGACCCCAAGTCCGCTGAGCAAATCCGACAGGCGTTTGCCGTCTTGGCCGCCGCCGCCTCGGAAAATGACCGTGGACGGGTGACGGAGGCGGATTTCGCGCTCCACAAGCTCATCATCGAGCTCTCCGGGCACCGTCGATTGCAGCGCCAATACAAGGTCATCGAACAGCAGATCCGTCGTTACATCGCCTGCTCGAATGCGCTGATACGGGACGCGGAGGGAATCGTCGAGCAGCATCAGCCAATCGTCGAGGCCATCCTGGCGGGGCGCGCCGCGATCGCTGAGCGCGAGGCGAAGCGCCACAACATGCTTGAAGGCGAACTTTTGGTCGCCGACCTTCGGCGCAAGGAGGCGAGGGAAGCCCCGCCAAAGCTGGCTCGCGGTCGCCGCTCGGACGGGGAACAATCTGGATAGCGAGGCGCTGAAAGGATCAGAGCGGTGTCGCAGATCGCGCAGGGGCACTTTGCGGTCAGACGGTTTGAAGATCGAGCGAAGCCGCCCGGTTCGGTGAGGTGCGAAGAGTGCGGGTCGATGACGAGCGAAATCCTGCTCGAGGATGTGGGAAAAGAATTCGGCGCGGGGCGGCGCCGCATCGTCGCCCTCAGCCGCGTAAGTCTCGCCGTTGAAAAAGGCAGCTTCGTCTCCATTTGCGGACCCAGCGGCTGCGGGAAAAGCACGATCCTAAGCATTATCGCGGGTCTTTCCGGGGCGACGAGCGGCCAGGTGAAGATCAATGGCAAGGTCGTCACCGGACCCGATCAGAAAATTGGGATGGTGTTCCAGGACGCCAACCTGCTGCCGTGGCGGACAGTGCTGTCGAACGTCCTCTATCCGGTCGAGCTTCGCCGCCTCGACAAGCGTAGCCATGTGCAGCGGGCGCGCGAGCTGCTCGAGCTGACCGGCCTCAGCGGCTTTGCCGATCATTACCCGCGCGAGCTATCGGGAGGCATGCGCCAACGCGTCGCCATCTGCCGGGCGCTTGTCCTCAATCCCGACATCCTGCTGATGGATGAGCCCTTTAGTGCGCTCGATGCGCTTACCCGCGACGAAATGAGCATCGAGCTTCAGCGGATTTGGAGCCTGCATGGAAAGACGGTCGTCTTCGTCACCCACAGCATACGAGAGGCCGTGTTCCTCTCCGATCGCGTGGTGGTGATGGGCATCGCGCCGGGTCGGATCACCGAGGAATTCACGATCGAGCTGGAGCGGCCGCGGACGGCTGCAATTGAGACGGTTGCCAGGTTTAATGAGCTGATTCACGAAGTGCGCGAAGCGATCTCCCGGGGCCATGCCTCGGCGACATTCGCCTCACCCAGGGTCGATGGAGACGATCGTGGAAGCCACCGCTTCTGATGCCATCGATCTGCGGGAGGCAGGCGCCAGCGGAGGCTGGTGGGGGCGCTTTGTCGACTCGCCGCTGTGGCCTGCGACTCTCTCGGTGCTGCTGCTGCTCGTATGGCAAGCCTATGTCAGTTTTTCGGGCACGTTGAAGGTCCTGCTGCCGGCGCCCAGCGACATCGTCCGCTACCTTTGGCTCCATCGCGCCCTGCTGCTCGAGAATGCCTGGCCCACCATCTACCAATGCTTGCTCGGTTTCGCCTTGGCCGTGGTCGGCGGCATAGCCATCGCCATAGTAATCACGCAGTTCAAGACAATCCGCCGTGGCTTCTACCCGCTTGTCGTCGTCATCGCGCTCACTCCCAAAATCTCGCTAGCGCCGCTCTTCACCCTGTGGTTCGGGACGAACTCGTTCTCGCGCGTGGCGCTCGTCTTCTTCATCTCCTTCTTTCCGATGGTGGTGAGCCCCGCCTCGGGACTGACGAATGTCGATCCGGGCCTGTTGCGCATGGCCCGCTCCTTCGGGGCGTCGCGGGCGCAGATCTTCTGGACCCTGCGGGTGCCGAGCGCGCTCCCCCATATTTTTGATGGAATGAAGGTGGCCATCTCACTGGCCGTTATTGGCATCATCGTGGCCGAGTTCGTCACCTCCGAGACGGGACTCGGATATCTCATCATCTTTGCGACCGGCCTGCTCGACACGACCATGATGCTGTCGGCGATTATCGTGCTCAGCGTCATCGGACTCTTCTTCTATTTCACGGTCGAAGCTATCGCCAGGGTTGCGGTGTACTGGCAACGCTAAAAGCGCAAGAAACACCCGCAGGAGGAGGCATGACCATGGATACGAGAATCACACGTCGTCGGCTCATGACGGCGGCTGGCGCCGGCGCCCTTGGAATCGGGATGGTTCCGATGTTCCAGATCGTCTCGCATGCCCAGGGCAAGTTGACGGAGGTCAGCTTGACGCTTCCCTGGATTCCCCATGGTGCCTACGCGGCTTTCATCGTCGCGCGTGAGCTCGGCTACTGGAAGAAGCGCGGCCTCGACGTCACCGTCTCGCGGGGCTATGGCTCGCCGGATGCGCTTAAAAGAGTCGGGCTCGGTCAGTTCGAGTATGGAGATGCAAGCTTCTCGGCGCTTATCCAGACCGTGGCCCAAGGAATGGATCTCGTTGGCCTCGGACTTCACATGCAGGTGTCGCCGCTTGCTGTGTTCTCGCTCAAGAAGAAGGGCATCAAGGCGCCGAAAGACCTGGAAGGGAAGATCGTCGGCGCAACGCCGACGACTGGTGACTTCCACCTGTTCCCCGCCTTCGCCAAGGCGGCCGGCATCGATCCGTCCAAGATCAAATGGAAGTTCCTCGACCCTCATCTTCGCGCGCAATCGCTCCTCCAGGGCGATATCGATGCGCTGACCGGCTATTACAGCACCGATGCGGCGCCGCTTTGGGTGGCCGGCGCGGATATCGACATCATGTCGTACTACAAATACGGGATCAAAATGTACGACACAGGTGTATTTGCCACGCGCGCGCAGATCGACAAGGCTCCGGAAGTGACGAGAGGAATCGTCGAGGGGGCGATGGAAGGGCTGAAATTCACATACCTCGAGCCCGCCCAGACCTTGGACATACACATCCGCGCGGAGAAGGAATTCCAGGGAAGCGAGAAGCTTCGCCAGACCGTGAAATATCAGATCGCAATCAATACCGCGCTCGGTCTCGCTCCGGGGCCGAAGGAGCATGGTCTCGGATGGTTCATTCCCGAAGAGGTGCAGGAGAACGTCAAGATCGCCGCGGAGTATATGAGCCTTCCCAAACAAGTTAACCCCAGTGCGATTTACACGAACAAGTACCTCGGTGCGGTGAAGCTGACGCCAGCCGAATGGACTCGCGTGGCTAAGGACGTCAAGCCCTACGTCCTGTGGTGATTGACAGCCGAGACACCGCGAACCTCCTTGCTATAGGGCGTTATGCCGGAAGCTCGAATTCTGGTTTACTCAAAATATCGGGAAGATCTTCCACGATTTGAGAGAGCGCTCTCCACGTCCTTGACGGGCGTCTCGGTTGATTATGCAGGCTCCTATGCGGAGGCTAAAACTTCGCTAAGTCACGCCGAGATTCTCTATGGGTGGGGATTCCCGGTTGGCATGCTGACGGAGATGCCCAGGCTCCGGTGGGTGCAGAAGATGGGCGCGGGCGTTGATGACCTTGTCGGAGAGTGGCCAACAGGATCAGGTGTCGTCTTGACACGGACCGACGGCCAACTCATCGCGCCGCGGATGATCGAATACGTCCTATGCGCCATTTTAAGACGGACGCTGAAGCTGTCATTTGCCGAGACGCTGCGCAAGGAAAAGCGCTGGGACTACTTTGAAATCGGCTCGATCCGCCAGCATCGGATTGGAGTAGCCGGTCTCGGAGAGATCGGAACGGAGATCGCGAAAGCACTGCGACAGCTTGGCGCGGAGGTGATCGGCTGGCGACGAACGCGATCGCAAGTCGCATCGGTTAATCGGCTCTATGCCGGCAGATCCAGCTTGGAAGCGTTCGTTTCGCAATGCTCAATCCTGGTGCTCGTACTGCCGTTGACCTACGGAACGCGTAGGCTGTTCGGTGCCGAAGTCTTCGCTTCATTCAAGACCGGCATGCACCTGATTAACATCGGCCGCGGCGCCGTCATTGACGAGCAGGCATTGATCGAAGCGCTGGATAGCGGTCGCGTCGATCATGCAACGCTCGACGTCTTCGACAGAGAGCCTTTACCCGAGAATCACCCCTTCTGGGGAGATGAGCGGGTCACGATAACGCCTCATATCTGCGGGCCGCTGATTCCCGAAGATATCGTCCCGCATTTCGTCGAAAACTATCGCGCCTACCGGCAAGGCCAGCCATTGAAGAACGTCGTCGATATCGAGAGGCAATATTGATGGCCAAAGGACTTGTTGGGCGGGGCTGCCGCAGCAGGCGTTGGCCGAATATATCTTAGGAGACATCAGATGGCCCGTATCCTCATCGAAGGTGGTTACGTTATTCCGGTCGTTCGCGACGAGGTCATTGCGGATGGAGTCGTCGCCTTCGATGGGGCGCGGATCACCTATGCCGGCCCGTGCCACGGCTTTGATCGGGACAGCTTTGCGGCCGACCGGGTCGTCAATGCCCGTGGTAAGGCCGTTCTCCCAGGGCTCGTGAACACGCATACGCATCTGGTCGGAGCCTATATCAAGGCGCTGACCGAGGATGTTCCCGGCAAAGCCAATGCGGCTGGGCTCTATAAGCGGGCTTTTCCGGTGGTTTCGCTGATAGAGGAAGGGGATGTCTACTGCGGATGCATGACACACGGGCTCGAGATGCTCATGACGGGCACCACCACGATCAGCAATACGTGGAGCAACGAGAAATTGGCGGGCCCGGTCGTGCGCGATCTCGGCATTCGCGCGGTGCTCAGCGAGATGATCTTCGAGACCGAGCTCACGGCGCTCTCGCCGAGCAACATGGACCGGCCGTGGCGGCCCGACATGGCCAAGCGCGGGCTCGAAGCGGCGGTCGAGCTGTACGAGACGTGGCACGGCAAAGAGGACGGGCGAATCACAACCAGAATCTCGCCGGGTGGGCCGGGATACTGCTCGGCTGACGCCATCGAGAAATGCCGGGAGCTTGCCGCGAAGCAGGGCGTCGGGATTAACATCCACATCGCCGAGGTTCCGGGCGAGACGGAATTCGTGACGGCAAGATATGGCAAGCGCCCGATCGAGCTCGGACGGGACCTCGGAGTTTTGGGTCCCGGGACCATCGCCTTCCATTGCGTCTTCCTGTCGGACTCCGATATCGACATCCTCGCAGAGACCGGGACGAAGCTCTCCCATACCTCCTTCCACGTGCCGAAGCGCGGCTATTTTCCTCCGATGGAGAAAGTATATGCGAAGGGGATCGACGTGTCGTTCGGCTCCGACTGGTGCTCGAACGATCTTTGGAAGTTCATGCGAGCGGGGATTCTTATTCCACGGGCGAAAACGGGCGATGTTGGGATGCTCTCCGGCTACGATGCGCTTCGCATGGCGACGCTGGGCGGCGCACGTGCCCTCGGCATCGAGAGCGATATCGGCTCGCTCGAGGTGGGAAAGAAGGCCGACGTGATCCTCGTCGACGTCACCACGCCCTGGTGCAATCCGATTCGCACCGAGAACTTGATCACCAATCTTGTTTTCAACGCGAATGGCAGCGACGTCACAGACGTGTTCGTCGACGGGCGTCCCGTTGTCGAGAATCGCGAAGTGAGGACGGTAGACCGTTCTGCGGTGCTGCGGGAAGCTCAAAGGTGCGCGGATCGCATCTGGCGCCAAGCGTCAAGGACGTGGTGACGAGCCATGCGTGACGAAGAACTCCACAGGTCGGCCGCGATCCTGGGGCAGGCGCGGGCGAGCGGGCGCCGATTGACCGACTGGCCGGCGCAATCCCGCCCGCAGACCTTGGAAGAGGGATATGCGATCCAGCGGCAGTTGATCTCCGGGTCCCCGGGGCGGGTGCGTGGATGGAAGCTGGCCTGCACCTCGGCGGAGCTGCAGCGTCGTTATCGCGTTACCGAGCCGTATTTCGGGCCCTTGTTTGAGACGGTCGTATTTGACAGCAGTGCCCGGATCGGAGCTGCAGAATACGCGCCCTGCGGCGTCGAATGCGAATTCGCCTTCGAGCTGGGCGCCGATATTACCGCCTCTCGCAGAGAGCTTTCTGTCGCCGATGTAGCCTCCGCCGTTGCCTCGGTGCGACCGGCAATCGAGGTGGTAAGCTCTCGCTTCGTGAACTGGAAGGAGCTCGATGCGCCAAGCGTCATCGCCGACTGCGCGAGCAACGGCGCGCTTATTATCGGTCACTCATCACCGATAGGACTGGCGCCCGATTTGGCAACGCATCCCGTGACTCTGACGATTGATGGTCGCGAATCCGCGAAGGGGACGGGAGCCGCGGTGCTTGGTCACCCGCTCAATGCGCTGCGCTGGCTGATCAACTCCCGCAGCCGATGGTTCGACCTGAAAGCCGGCGACCTCATTACAACCGGATCAGCGACGGGGCTGATTTATACCAGGCCTGGAAACAGGGTTACGGGAGAATTCGGTACTCTCGGGCATGTTGAGTTCACCGTGACTTGACGTGGCTCGTGGCACTTCCGTGCCTTTACCAGAGTGTCAACCAGCGCAGAGTTAGACGCGGTACTGGGTCTCGCCGGAAGGCAAGGCGGCTTTTGATTGTAACCTGCCAAGCAGGGGAGGTTACAGCGCGCGACAAAGGGATCATGCCGATGATGCGATAGCGGAACGCTCGTGCGGACGTGTAATTATAGCGCCTTTCAACGGGTGAAACGGGCGAGCCATAGCCGCATCTTGCCGTCGGGCGAGGCGGGGATGTCGAAATCCCGAACGGCGCCGAAGACCATCGGCTCGCGATAGAGCGGGAAATACGGAACCGCCTCGGCCTCGATCCGCAGGGCTTTGGACATCAGCGCTTGGCGCTGCACGGGATCGAGCTCCGTGGTCGTCCGCTCCACCAGTGAATCGAGCACCGGATCGGAATACTGCGCCGCGTTCCAGCTCCCATCGCGCGCCGTGCGGGTATGGAACATGTTGTTCATGATCGAGGACGCGTCGATCTGTGGCGTATTGGCCCAGCCCATCAGCCAGGCGTCGCTCTCGCCGCCGTTGATCTTCTTCAGGAAGGCGGGATAGCGATCACTGATCACGGTCGTCTTGACGCCGATATGCGACCACATGGCGGCGATCGCCTGGCAAACCTGCTCGGCGTTCACGAAACGGTCGACGGGGCAATCGAACGTCAGGGCGAAGGGCTGAAGCAGATGGGCCTCGGCGAGCAGCGCCTTCGCCCGTGCCAGGTTGTAAGTCGGCGCGGATGTCGCGAGGCTCGGATCGTAACCCTGCACTTCCGGTGCGATCATCGTTGTGATCGGGTTGGTTAGGTCGTCCATGATGCGCCGAGTGATTGTCCTTGTATCGGTCGCCGCGTAGAGCGCCCGTCTGACCCGAACGTCGCTCAAGGGGTTCATCGCATCGGGTCCGGCCTTCACGCGATGCCCCGCCGCCACGTTGAGGCCCACGAACATGACGCGCAGGTCTTGACCCCGGATGAGCTTGAGCCCGCGCGTATGCCGGATCCGCTCGATGTCCTGCAACGGCGCAGGGCTGATCAGATCCAGCTCGCCGGAAAGCAGCGCCGCGACACGGGTGGCATCAATCGGGATCGGCCGGAGTATGACACGGTCGATATTGTGCTTCGGCTGGTCCCACCAACCCGGGAAGCGCTCGAGAACGGTCTCGACATCCGGCTGGCGCGAGACGAGCCGGAAGGGGCCGGTGCCATTCGCGTGCAGCGTTGTGTAGGATTCCCGTCCCTTGGTCGGGTCGTCGGGTAGCATCGCATTGTGCGCCTGCATCCAGGGCAGGCTTAGGATGGCGACACCGGCGAGCTCGTTGAGCAAGATGGGGTCGGGGCCGTAGAGCAGGACATCCACCGTATCGTCGTCGACGACGACCGCATCGCGGATCATGTGGGTGGCAGAAAGATAGGGCGAGCCCGGCGAGGCCGCGCGCTTGATCGACGCGACGACATCGGCGGCCGTCATTGGCGCGCCGTCGTGGAAATGCACGCCGTGGCGGAGGGTAAAGCGCCAGCGGGTCGGCTCTTCCATCCGCCAGGAGACGGCGAGCGCCGACTCCAGTCGCAGGTCGCTTCCTTGCCGGACGAGACTCTCATAGATATTGCCGAGCAGGGAGGCGTTCGCGGTGGAGAAGACCCCGTGCGGGTCCATGGTCGATATCTCGCCACCAGCACTCCAACGCAGCACGTTCGGCTCCGCGGCCGTGGCGGCTCCGGCCTGGCTCGGGATCAGGAGCGCGAATACGAGCGCGCCGATGAGCTTGTGCATCGTCTTTCCTCTGTTCGGTATCGATGGCTATTCCGCTGGAAGGGTCTCCGGCATGGGGTCGAGGGGATAGATCGGCCGTCGCAGCTTCCTGAAACGGAACAGCCGATAATCGAGGCTGCCGACGCCTACGCCGTTGCAGCCGACGACATGCTTGGCGATGGCGCCGAAGGTCGGCTTGTACTGGACCTTCGATTTGATGATGATGAAGCGCTTCGCAGTCGGCTCGATGCCGACGAAACGAAACATCGCGAGGTCGAGCGGTTCGGCACGGCCCTCGCTCACGATGAGCTCCATGGGTCCGGTATCGAGGACCACGGTCCGGCCGAGATCGACGCGCAGCCCCGTGAAGACCGGTCCACGCACCGTGAAGCGTCCGTCCGACACAGTGCGAACGACTCCGCTGAGGATAAGGGGCTCGTTCGGCCGGTCCAGCGCGTCGAGGCGGCTCTTGCCGCCAATCGGTAGGGTCACGGTGGCGCCCACCCCCGCGGTGACCATATGGGCGACCGCCTCGGGATCGCAAATCGGTCCGGCGGCGATTGCGTCCAGGCCTTGCCGAAGGGCTTCGGCGATCACGCTCATGGAGTCCTGGGTTCCGCCGGAATTGCAGTTGTCCGCATAATCGAGGAGCAGGATAGGGGCGCCCTCGAAATTTCTTGCGCGGCCGATGGCGGCCGCCAATGGCTCGATCGCCGCATCGAAGGCGTCGCGCCGCGTCCACGCCAGCTCACGAATGCGCCGGCAGATCGCTTGAGCCTTCTCGGACGAGCGGTCGGCGACCGCGAGGATACTGAGGCCGGTGTCCGGCGTATCGGCGAGAGGAAAACCTCCAAAAACGCTCACGGCCAGGGCGCCGTCCCTTTCGGCGGCGCACGCGGCGGCGATCAGCTCCCGCATTGGCGGATTCTCGGTCGTCTGCCGCAGAAAGCTCGTCAGGATCGGGCAGCGCACATGGGCCATGACCGGGCGAACTCGACCGGCCAGCGCATCGAACAGAATTCGACCGGCGCGGCGACCGGTATCGACCATGTCGAGATGGGGATAGGTCTTGTATCCGACCATCACCGTGCTGTTCGCGACCATGCGATCCGTGATCGTGCCGTGAAAATCGAGCGCAGCGGCAATCGGTGTTCCGGGACACGCCGCCCGGATGCGGGCGAGGAGCTCCCCCTCGCCGTCGTCATGCGCCTCCGTCACCATCGCGCCGTGCAAGTCGAGCAGGATCGCATCGTAGCCCCTCGCCGCATCGGCGCAGATTTCGCCAGCAAGGGTCTCGAAGGCGTCGCGATCGACAGGGGCGCTCGGCAAAGCGCGCGCGCATGCGGAAATGTCAATCTCGGCGCCAACCTCCTCCGCAACCGCGATCATGCCGGCCAGCGAGTAGCCGGTCCCTCGATACGCCTCATAGGCGGCGCGGCCACGCAAGAGGCTGCCATAGCGCTCGAAATCCGCGAGCTTGGTCGGAACGGGCGAGAAGGTGTTCGTCTCATGCTTCAGCATGGCGAGCAAAACCTTCATCGACGGTATTCCCCCGCTTGGGCGAGCTGTTTCCGAGCCCCGATCAGGGCACCAGATTGCGGTGTCTCTCGTTATAATGTCCAATACTGGATCGTCATTTCGTCCAAACTCCAGGTTATAGGTTGTCTGCGGCATGAATTTTCGACAGCTCAATACTTTTTATGCCCTGATGCGAAGCCGCTCGACGACCGAGGCGGCACGCCTCCTGGGCATCTCCCAGCCGGCAGTGAGCAAGACCCTCGGCCTGACCGAGGCGATGCTGGGGCTCAAGCTATTCGAGCGGATAAACGGACGACTCCATCCGACACCGGAGGCAGAGCGTCTCTATCCAGCGGCCGAGGACATCTTCACATCGCTCGCGCGGTTCGAGGCAGCGGCTAACGAGGTCAAGGACGCGCAATCTGGTTTGGTGACGATGGCCGCGATCCCCACTTTGGCCAATGCCTTTCTTCCGGAAGCGCTTCGGAGATTTCGAGGGCGACGGGACCGGATACGCGTCGCAGTGAAGGTCCTTCCGACGCGACAGATCGTGGATCTCGTGGCCGGCGCCCGGATCGATATCGGCTTTGTCCACGACACCGTGGATACGACCCTCGTCCGAAGCGACGATCTCGGTGACGCCGAAATCGTGTGCATCGCGCCCCAGGGGCATCCGTTCGCCGCGAGCGCGGTCGTTCATGCGCGAGACCTCAAGCCCTATCCCCTCGTTTGCTACGACCCACAATCGCCTTTCGGCGCGCGGCTCGTCGACGCATTCCGAGCGGTCGGCGAGAACCTTGATGTCGCAGTCGAAGTCGGTGCCTCCTCCGTCTTGTGCGCGCTCGTCGAGCGCGGGGTCGGGGTCGGCCTCGTCGAGCCCTATATCGTCAACAAGACGACGTGGCCGCGGCTCGTGTCCCGGCCGTTCCATCCGCGGATCCGATTGCGGCCGCGCATTCTCACGCCCCTCAGCCGTCCGGTCTCGGCCCTGGCGAAGGAGTTCATCGCGCATTACAAGGCCGTCGTCGCGCAGTCTATCGCCCGATAAAAAGCGATCACGGTCCGGAGTCTCAGGAGCAGGTCAAGGCTTTGTCCGGAGCCTGCCCTCAACCCTGGACCATTTGGCACCTGAAAATTCCGGCTCATCGGCCGGTTGGCCGGAGTTGTCGGCCGGACGATAAAGCGCCGCCGGGACTTCATTGCCGATCGAGCTATGCGTTTCATGGGCCTACCACCCGCTTCTCGACGCCGACCCGCGCCTATTGAGCTCTAAAACCGGTCTGCGCAGGGCGTCGGCGCCGGTCTTGAGGGTGAGCACCACGCCGTCGCGCACCAGCGCCTTGTAGCGGTTCTGCAGCGGCTGGTGATGGAAGGCAGTCACCGCGGCATTAAGCGTCTTTGTGACCAGGCTCACCCCATAGCACGTTCGGGGCTTCAATGAGGCCGAGGCGCGATGGCCTCGGAAATGGCGGCGCTGCACCTGCATAGCCGCGGCGAGCCAGCGCTTCAATGAGGCCGAGGCGCGATGGCCTCGGAAATCTGGGCGTGATTCGGCAGGCGCTGGAAGGCGCCGGGGTGCTTCAATGAGGCCGAGGCGCGATGGCCTCGGAAATCACGAGTGGTGCTAAGGCCATCACCATAAGGGCGGCAGCTTCAATGAGGCCGAGGCGCGAAATGTGCTGCAGACGGGCCATGTGCCCGACTGGATCGAGTCGCTTCAATGAGGCCGAGGCGCGATGGCCTCGGAAATCGGGGCGCCAGGGTCGAGCGCCCGAATGTTTCATGTGCTTCAATGAGGCCGAGGCGCGATGGCCTCGGAAATCGCCTCGAAAAGCTGCGCGAAATGTGCGGCCATATCGAGCTTCAATGAGGCCGAGGCGCGATGGCCTCGGAAATCTCCGCGACGGCCGCTCGCTGGTCTCCGAGCTCGCGCTGCTTCAATGAGGCCGAGGCGCGATGGCCTCGGAAATCCTGGGGCGGCTGGCGGACCGCGGGCTTGTTCGGCGCGCTTCAATGAGGCCGAGGCGCGATGGCCTCGGAAATCCCCTCGGGCGCGCCTGGGGTGGTGACTGCCTGCGGGGGCTTCAATGAGGCCGAGGCGCGATGGCCTCGGAAATCGACCCTGGACCCCTCCGTCTTCCAACATTGAGGTTTGCTTCAATGAGGCCGAGGCGCGATGGCCTCGGAAATCTTGACCATGCCGTGCGCGAGCATGACGGCCGTGCCGCAGCTTCAATGAGGCCGAGGCGCGATGGCCTCGGAAATGAAGACCACGTCCCGGCAGGGATCGGCGAGCGAAAGGGCTTCAATGAGGCCGAGGCGCGATGGCCTCGGAAATATGGGGATGCTGGGTGGCATCGGCCCATTCTCCGGCATGCTTCAATGAGGCCGAGGCGCGATGGCCTCGGAAATTATATCGCCGCGGCGATGGAGTTCATGGCCGGCTATCGCTTCAATGAGGCCGAGGCGCGATGGCCTCGGAAATTATCTTTCCTCTGATGCTCCAATTCGGCAATCCGCTCGCTTCAATGAGGCCGAGGCGCGATGGCCTCGGAAATGCATGACGCGGAAGAAGACCGCTCGAAATGCGGACGAGCTTCAATGAGGCCGAGGCGCGATGGCCTCGGAAATGGCGAGCGCGAGGCAGCCCCACTTCGCCCATGCCTGCGCTTCAATGAGGCCGAGGCGCGATGGCCTCGGAAATCCACGTCTTGGCGAGGTCAGCGATCGGGTTGCCGACGCTTCAATGAGGCCGAGGCGCGATGGCCTCGGAAATCAGCAGAACCGAGCCGATCAGGACCGAGAGGGCGGCGCTTCAATGAGGCCGAGGCGCGATGGCCTCGGAAATCTGACGCAGCGCTGCGCCTACCTGTTCGATCTTCATCGGCTTCAATGAGGCCGAGGCGCGATGGCCTCGGAAATACTGCGCAACGCGGCATAGACTTCACCAGGTTGGCTGGCTTCAATGAGGCCGAGGCGCGATGGCCTCGGAAATGGGGCCTGCGCCGAAGAAATCCGAGCGGATCGCCCCCGCTTCAATGAGGCCGAGGCGCGATGGCCTCGGAAATGATCACGCCACTTTCCTTGGCCGTCCGGGGCCACGCTTGCTTCAATGAGGCCGAGGCGCGATGGCCTCGGAAATTGGCGGCCTCCTCACAACAACGATTGCAAATCCGATGCTTCAATGAGGCCGAGGCGCGATGGCCTCGGAAATGCCTCGATCTCGAAATATTCGGCGATGGCATCCCGGAGCTTCAATGAGGCCGAGGCGCGATGGCCTCGGAAATACCCACCCATGGAATCGCGCCGCGAACGTTCTCGATGCTTCAATGAGGCCGAGGCGCGATGGCCTCGGAAATGCGGTCCCCAGCCCAATCCTGGGGATAGAATTTGAGCGCTTCAATGAGGCCGAGGCGCGATGGCCTCGGAAATCTTGGACGATCCGAGCAGGGCGGTCTCGATTTTCACCCAGCTTCAATGAGGCCGAGGCGCGATGGCCTCGGAAATAAGGCGCTTCGTAAGCGCGGGAATGCCGCGAAAATCAGCTTCAATGAGGCCGAGGCGCGATGGCCTCGGAAATGTCGAAAATCCACACGGCCTTTTCCGTCTCGCCGCGCTTCAATGAGGCCGAGGCGCGATGGCCTCGGAAAGAGCAATACTCCCCCATTCGCTCCGCGCGCTTCGTCGCTTCAATGAGGCCGAGGCGCGATGGCCTCGGAAATCAGGCGACGACGATAGCAGCGCCGTCACCTTCTGGGGGCTTCAATGAGGCCGAGGCGCGATGGCCTCGGAAATGTCGGGTGTCATGGCACCCTGCGCCTGAAAGCCAGCGAGCTTCAATGAGGCCGAGGCGCGATGGCCTCGGAAATCATGCCGGCCTCGCCCATCTCCTCCTCCTTGATATCGGGCTTCAATGAGGCCGAGGCGCGATGGCCTCGGAAATGTCATGATGCGGATGAACGGTCGTGGCATCGACCGCGAGCTTCAATGAGGCCGAGGCGCGATGGCCTCGGAAATATCCTCGAGTGGCGAGAGTATCGGCAGCTAACACAGGCTTCAATGAGGCCGAGGCGCGATGGCCTCGGAAATGTCATCGATTTCGTGCTGCCGTTCCTCTATCCGCGCCGGCTTCAATGAGGCCGAGGCGCGATGGCCTCGGAAATGCGACAAGACCCTCGGCAGCCAGGGCTGCGGCGGCTTGCTTCAATGAGGCCGAGGCGCGATGGCCTCGGAAATGCTGCACGTCGCCACCACGTCCGGCACGAAGATGTCGCTTCAATGAGGCCGAGGCGCGATGGCCTCGGAAATCATAGCGCTCCAGAGGAGGCCGGCGAGCCTCGCCAGGCTTCAATGAGGCCGAGGCGCGATGGCCTCGGAAATCGGCGCTTGGCGCAAGCCTTAAGCCTCCTTTAAAATGCTTCAATGAGGCCGAGGCGCGATGGCCTCGGAAATGGTCAGGCCTGCCTTATCCCCTCTGCAGCCCCCAGAGCGCTTCAATGAGGCCGAGGCGCGATGGCCTCGGAAATTTCGCGCGTCACGACGTCGTCATAGACCATCAGGCCGCTTCAATGAGGCCGAGGCGCGATGGCCTCGGAAATGCCCTCAAGGCAGTGCGCCAGACATCGGGTGCTGGGAGTAGCTTCAATGAGGCCGAGGCGCGATGGCCTCGGAAATGCAGATGGCAGCGTCATGATCATCACCCGACACACAGCTTCAATGAGGCCGAGGCGCGATGGCCTCGGAAATTCTGATGACCTAGTAGACTGGGTGCCGGCTCCTCCTGCTTCAATGAGGCCGAGGCGCGATGGCCTCGGAAATGAACCCATTGATTACGTCGAGTTTCAGCGAAAGAAAGCTTCAATGAGGCCGAGGCGCGATGGCCTCGGAAATAGCCACCCTGTAACCGGATGACCAGAAAGCCAACCCTGCCGCGCTTTCGAGCGGGGTGGCCCAGCACTTAGCAAAGCCGATATCGGCTCTTCTCTCAAGCTTATTCACCATGTCAAAAAGCCTTATTGCTCCAAGGCCCTATGGCGATTCGAGCGAGGCCGGCGCCAACCTCGTCACCTTGCCGCTCGATTCGTTGGGGCGAAGTCGGGCTCGCCCTTTCCGTGCATCCCTACTCTCGTATCAACATACTATATAACCGTGGCCCGGCGCTCGATTTTCGAGAACGTCTTACCGATGCTCTCCACGGAGAGCTCGATTTTATCCGCCGGCCCGACATCGATGAGCAGGACATGATCCTCGCCATTCTTCACCAGCTCGCGCAGCCGCGTTTCGAGCTCTGCGCGCCGCCGCCGCGTGAGGCGGCACTGGAACACGGAAAGCTGGAGCCACTCGCCATAGCCGTGCATTGCCTTGAACACGCGCCGCCACCGCTTTTGGTCGGAGATGTCGTAGGTGACGATAAACAAGCGCTCGTCCGTCATCGGGCGTGCTCAGCGCGGCAGATAATGCGGATAGCTCGGCAGCTCCCCCAGGAGGAAGCGTGAGAGCAACCGCGCTTGGACCAGCAGCATCCGGCGCATGCTCACCTGATAACCGAAGACCGGGTGCGTCGTGTCCTGAGACAGCCGACGCTCGAAAGCTTCGACGAAGCGGCGGCGTCCCGCTTGCGTGAGCGCCGTGCCCGTGACCGCCACCACGAAATCGCTCGGCCCGATCTCGCCGGTATTGATCGCCGACAGCACCACGGAGTCGGCAATAATCGCGCGGAACGGCTCCATAAGGTCGAGCGCCAGCGCCGGGCGGCCGTAGCGCGGCGCGTGATAGAAGCCGCGATAAGGGTCGAGCCCCACCGATGCCAGCGCGATCGTCAGGTGCCGGGTCAGCATCGCATAGGCAAGCGACAGCATCGCGTTGACCGGGTCGGTCGGCGGGCGGCGATTGCGCGCCTCGAAATGGAAGGGCGCCAGTTCGCCGGCTCCTTGCTTGTCCTCGGGCGGCTTCAACAAGCTCGCGAAGGCGCGAAAATAGACCGAAGCCGCATCCCCTTCGACGCCAAGGAGCTGGGAAAGCGTCGCAATGCCATCTGCGGATTTGCGCGCGGCCGAAAGGCGATCGAGTGCCGCTTGCCGGTCCTCCGGTGCCCCGCGCCAATTCCGACGCAGGATCGTCCGCTGGTTCGCGATCTTTGCGGCGACGAGCTCCTTCGCGAACCTGAGGCACGCGGCCTCGTCGAAGCTCATGCGGTATTGCGCTGTGCGGACCTCGACATTGCGGTGGCCGATTCCGTGGGCAACGCCGCGAAACCAGCCGCCGTGACTGTGGAAGGTAACCGGAATCTCGCGCTCGAGCAGCGCGGCAAGCGCCGGCGTGGTGATCGATATATTGCCGAACAGCGCCACATCCGAAATATCGATGAGCCGCACCTGCGTCTCGCCGTGCTCCTCATCGGTGATCTTGAGCGTCTCGCCCTCCTTGCCGATCCGGGCGTGCTGAGACTGCACGATGAGCGGCAGGGCCTCGTCGGGCGGAACGGCGATCGTCCGCGGCGCGAGCGAGGAGCCGGAAAGGGCGCGAACCTCATCCGGCAGGCATACCGTCACCAGGGCGCAGCGCGGGCATTTCGGGCTGTCCTTGAGCGGCGGCGGGATCCGGCCTTGCGAGACCGTCAGGCGCAGCTCGCTGACGGCCGTTCGAGCCGCCATGCGCAGCGACTCATCCAGCGCGATGCGCACGCGCTCGCGGCTCTCGGCGTAATAGATGGCGCCTTCCTCGACGCGATAGCCGTGCTCCTCCAGAAGCAGCGCCTGAAGGCAGATCTGGATGCGCTCCGGCTCATAAGCGCCCTGCGCCACATGCGGGCGCTTGCCGCGCTTGTAATCGATAGGCGTGACGATGCCATCCTCCGCCTCGGCGATGTCGAGCTTCGCGATGACGCCCAGCGCCGTCGAAGAGAGCGTCAGCGAGCGGCTGACGACCCTATCGCTCGCCGCCGCTCCGTCGCCTTCAAGCGCCTGCGGCGACGGCAGCGGCGCATTGGGCTTGTCGACCCGAGCGTGGACGCGATGGCCTTCGACCGTATCGCCCGTCTCCGCCCATTCGCCCTGCGTCCACATGAGATACGCGAGCCGCGGGCAATAGACGAACTCGTTCACCATCCGCGCGGGAATGAGCGGCGTATCGCCGCTGACCGGTGGTGCTGGAAGGTGAAATTCGAGCTGGGTATCGGTCATTGGGCGCGGGCCTACAGCTACCCCTTTGCCTTGAACAGCCCGCCACCGAAATGCCGATCGCGGCCCAGCAGCAGGGGACCCGCCACGGCAGAGCGAAATATGAGCTGAGCGCGACCAAACAGCCCCAAACCTCGCTTGCCAAAGACTTCGGGAACCTCGATACGCGGCTGCGGAAAGCCGGCGCGCAAGCACTCAGCAAGAAGATTGGCTGCGAGCGCCGCAGCGGCATCGCCAAGTTTCGCATGTCGGGTGACGCGATAGGGCGTCACGCTCTTCCATATCAGCGATGGCATGAATAGCGGATCATCGGACTGTTCGACAGTGGTGAGGGCAAGAGCAAGCTTCCCGGCCGGCCCGGCGCACAACTCCCGAAAATCTTCGAGAGCATCCCCGAGCAAAGGAAGATGCCGCTCACGCTCAGGATTCGAAGCATCGCGGTGCGCGAGAATATGCGGCGCTACGATCAGCAATCGCTTGCGGGGCGCGTCGAATATGAACGCAAGATGCTCATGGCGACCGGAACGCAACGGTGCCCCATCAGCCGCGTGGCCGGTAAAGAAAGCGGGCAGCGCCTCGCGCCCGATTTTCTCCTGCACGCGCGCCATGACAGCGCGGCGCAAGGCGCGGGCGAGCGCAAGCGGCTCGGCCTGATCCGTCAATCCATCCGTGATGACGAAAGCAAATATGCCTTCCGTGCGCCGGACCGGCGCCATTAAGCCGAGTCCCAGGTAACGGCCGTCACCGATCAGAAGCGGACCTCGGATGACTTGCGCGAAATCCACTTCCACATGCCAGAGCCGCTCCTTGGCGAAGCGCGTTCCCTTCGCAAAGGCTTCCGCCCGCCGCCCCTTGCCCTCGAACGGCTCGCGCTGGACCCGGATCGCTTGCGCCCGCGCATCGGTACCCACATGGCGCAGTGCCTGCCGCACCGCAGCTGCCGCTGCCGCATTCTCTCTCGCGCGCTCAGTGCCGCCTTTTGCCTCTTCGCGCATCCGGCGCGGATCGATGCGACGGCGCGCGGCGCGCTCCGGCAGGGCCGCAGGGGTGACAGTCCGCCATAGGCGCGCCGACGCTGTATCTTCCACGCCGTAGTGTTTGAGCATCGTGCGATCGGCCGCCGGGACCAGTTCGATGATTTCTCCCGTCTCTTTATCGCTTCCGATCGCAAGGCCCGAAATCGCCCAGGCGACATCGCCGGTGCTGATGGGACAATCCGGCGGGACCGTGACGAGAAGACGCCGGATCGAGCGTTCCGCTTGCGCATGACCTATGGATGGCAAGGGTGTGATGCGGATACGCCGCGCCTTGTCGGCTTCATTCGCATTGCGACCGACGAAGATTTTGTCGATCCAGATTTCGCGCTTCGGGTCTTCGCGGCACCAGGTGGAAGCTTTCAGTCGCGCAACGGCCAAATCCCTGATCTTTTCCTCCAACGCGACAATGCGGTCAAAAGGCTGAGGCGCAAAAGCACCGCCCTTTCTGATATCGAACAGAAGAAAGGTCGAAGGACTGTTATAGGGAACGGGCTTGAAATTCGGTTTCGGTGCCTGGACGAACAGCAGGCTCGCCTTCTTGCCCTGCCCGATCTTCTTGAACCGTCCGCGCGTCTTGTTGAACCGTTCCGTCAGGCTCGCCAGCGAACCAGGATGAGGACATAACAGCGCTTCGCCATCGCCACTCCCGTTGGGGCTCCACCGAACGCCGCCATGCGCGCGAAGTCGTGCTTCGGCTTCCGTTTCATCGGTCAAAATCTCGCCGAACGCCCAAGCCATGTCGACGCCACGGCCGAGTTGATAAAGTTCGTCCGCTATCTGGCAGATCGTTCGCGCATGGCGTTCGGCATCCGCGCCGTCCTCGAACGTCCAGGCGTAAATCAACGGAACAGCAGCATTGAATAGGTACGGCCGGATGTTCTTGGCCGTCCGTATCTTGCCAATCCGGGCGAGATCGCCGCCCACCGCGTCGAGATCGTTGTTCGGAACAAAATTCTTGAAGGGCCGTCCCGCATAAGCCGATGGTGCCGCGATGATCGGAGCATCCACGCCTTCGAGCCACTTCAACGCTTTCACCACTTCGTCAGACAGCTTTCCCCCGCGCGCAGCACCGGCAACCAGAGCCTGGAACAGCCGCGCGGGCGACGGCGGCCAGTCGCCGCTGCCGTGATAGCGATCGTCATGGAAGCGAACAGAGATAAGAAGGGCCCTGGCCACCTCCTACTCCTCCTCGTCCTCTTCCTTCTTGGCCAGGAGTTTCTTCGCTTCTTTCAGATCGAAGGCGTACGACAGCTCCGTTGGCCATTTCGACTTGAATGGCACAACTGCACCCTTCGCATAGTCGAGCAGAAGCTCTCTTGCTGATGATAGCTCAATGGGCACGGGATCACCTCGCCGCGGCACAGCAAACCAACGATCCTCTTTGTCGGCGAACCGCAAATGGCAGCCCTCGCGCAGAAAAAGCTCAATATCGGCGGTCGCGGCGAGTAGTGACAAGCCTAACAGGTAGCGTCGGATTTCCTGCGACTTCTCTTCCGTTGCACCACGTATATCGCGCAAGGCAACGAGATTAACCGTAATGGCGCGCTCAATAGTGCCTTTCACAACGACTCCTCCGAGAACGCGACGTTCGGGATTCGGCGTGCCATCGCGAAATTCCGGCATCTGTCTGGCAGCGGCTTGGCTCACCTTCCGGAAGGTTGCCGGAGCATCGGCAAACCCCTTTTCAGAAAGTCTGGTCTTCTTGGCCTTTGCTTCTTTTCTTAGTTCTGCTTGCTGCTCCTCGCTCAGTACCTTCCAGATCGAATTGAATTGAGCGGCGGCGTAGAGCGGGTCCACGTCCCATGCACGAACAATCGAACGGATAAGCCGCCGACGCTTTTCTCCAGATCCACCGCGCGAATCCCAAACGCCGAAAAGGAGTGAGGTCGGCGCTAGGCTGCACAGAGGACCAGCATCTCCGTGACGTTTCAACGCCAAATAAGCTTTTGTGATGATCGGCGCCAATTTCGGGCATGAATAGACAACCGCGTCTGCGCTTCGATGCGCGAGATCAAAAATTGACCTTCGCTCTACGTACTCTTTTCCGTCGTCATCATCCTTATGCAGGTCGATTGTAATTTGTGGCACGAGCGCCGCGTAAGGTTCACACGTAAAGATCGGCTCCATCCGGTTGGCCTGGCTGCCGACGCTGTCGATGGTCGCGACCTTCGTGCCGTCCGACAGCGTATCGATGTTGTAGCCGATATCGGCATAGGTCGGCGGGAAGATCACACCGCTCTCGCCTTCGACCGGCAGGAGCTTCTGCTTGCAGGTTAGCGCGACAGGACCATTTTTGTTATCGGCCCAGTCGTTGATGGCTTCAGCCGTGAGCGTTGTCATGTGCTTGGCTCCTCCTGAGCGAAAGTGACGACCTTGTTTTTGCCGGATAAATTTAGTTCAAAGCGAAATCGCCTCAGTGGAATGGCCGGCAGCGTGCCCGCAAACGCGGGGCGCGCCAATAACAGCGGTAGGTTCATACCCCAAGCGGCGTATCGAGCTTGACGAAGCCCGAATTCGTCCGGGCGGGCGTTTTCCAATCCCCAAGCGGTGAGAAATTCGACGACGGGAGAGGCTTCGATGGCATGCTTGTGTTCGTTCGGCGAATACCCGGCATCAATGGCAGTCCACGCTCCGCGTGGGTCGAAATTGAAGCTGCCGCCCATCGGCGTCAGCGCATCGAACGGCGCATTGACGAGCGCCGCGCGATCTTCTTCCCATAGCTGCCGCACGCCCTTCAGCATCGCGCGCGCGATGGCGTCGGCTGACCGATTGCCGGCATAAAGCTTGAAGCTCTCGCGGCTCGACCCATCCGCCCAATGATCGAGTTCGACAACCGGCCTGTTCCCGCCGCCGAATTTGATAGGCAAGGCCATTCGGTCGCCTGCCTTCGCGGGAAAGGTAATGGACAAATCCAGCGGCGGCACTTGGCTGGCTGACGCGACATCGCCCATGTCATCGTCACCTTCGACATCTTCATCCCCGCCAGTTTCACCCTTCTTAGGTGGCGGATCGGTGTAACCGATTGGGCCCCATCGGTTCGGCTCTGCTTCGGCCAAGAACTCCAGCGCTGCCTCGAATGGATTCCGTTCTCCTGTGGCACGGAGCGCGAAGCGGGTGTTCGAGTCTTTGGACCAATCGAAGCCGCCCGCGACGCCGCCCAGCAGAATGTCAGCCGCCTCCATGAAGCCCAGACAGGCAAAGACCTGGCCGGGATTGAGCAGATCGACCGGGATCGAGGCTTCAGCCATCACTTTCCCTCCCCACGTAAAGCGCCCAGGCCTTCACCTTTATCGTTGTCGCGCGAGGCCTGCTGGTCGGCAGCGCGCAGCAGCGCCTCCCACCAGGCGAGACCCCAAGGCCCCCACCGCTTCTGAAGCCTCGCGAATCGCAATGCGACTTCGCAGGCGCGCTCTTGGAGCGCGGAAGGCGGCGCGTCCTCGCAGCTACGCGTTTCGATCACCGGTCGCGCCTGCCCGTGATGGGCGGCAATGAGATGCAGTATGAGATCGCGCCACTCGGCGGGCAAAGCCTGAAATCTGGGATGCGCCTCCGCAAAGGGCAGCGAACCGAACTCGTGCCGATAGCCATCCAGGATCGTCTGATCGATTGGACCGCGCGTCTTGGCAAAAATCTTGTAAGCGCCCGTCTCGTCTTTCTCGCGCCGCGCGTGGAACGCCCGCTGCCAGCGCGATGCTTTCTTACCTTCGTCATGCAGGAGCGCGGCGACCGCCAATGCTTCGGCGGCGTGGCCGGAAAGGCCGATCCTTTCGGCGATACGGCGGGCCTTCTGCTCAGCCCAATTCTGGTGCTCGGCAAGCTCCTGCGGCCGTGAGACGGAGCGAGCATCCTCCGACTGCGCGGCACTCTTATAATGTTCGACGACGAGCCATTCCACAGGCTGACCCTCTGGGTCACGCTTCAAGACAAAGTCGTCCTCGAAATGCCAATCATCCTCTTTTTTCTCGTCAGCCTCTGATGTCACCCGCCGCACCCGGAACTTGGCTTCTTTGCTCCAGGCCTCGTCCGCGTCCGCTGTGGGGAAAACATCATTGCCTTTGGGGTCGAGCATGCCGTCTGTCAGACCGCCGAAGCGCGCATCTACTATGAGAAGCTTTTCGGCGAGGTCCCGGTAAATGTCATTTCTCGCGCCTTTGCGCGGTTCGGCCAATTCCTTGAGGGTAAAACACCGCACATTACTGCCATCGGGTAAAAGAACAAAGATGACGACATCGTCGCCCCGCAACGGCTTCGTCTTTGGTACGGTGGGCAGTGGCTCACCGAGCTCTGTATCGGCAGGCCCGGTGTCAGGTATTTTTGCGACGGCGCCGATTTGCTCCTCAGAGGCGCTTGCTTTGCGCTTGAGTTCCTTGGCACGACCCTGCAGCCAGTCGGCCACGCGATCGGTTTCCGTCTCGAGCTTTTCGCTCTCATGCGGCGACGCTGCTTCGAAGAACGCCTCGATCTCTCTCCTCTCAGCCGAGGTTCGCGGCCAGTCGGCAGCTCCCTCACGCACGGGCAAGTGAGTGCGCCAGATCACGGTGGTCTGGGAATCCTCCTCAGCCCAGCCGCGCAACCAGGGCGCAACTTGAGGACGTCCGGTGTGCTGTTCGAGCGAGGTCATCGACCAGGCATCAACCAGCGCGCGTGTCAACGCCGGGCGCAATGGTTCGGGCGTTGTCGCTTCCTCGATTTTCTTGCGGAGCGCTTCGTCGGTGTCGGCGCGCAGCTTCAGATCACGTAATGCACTGGGGCTTGCGTCTCGTCCGTTTTCTACGACCGGTAGCTCTTCAAGTACTGCAAGGGACCGAAAACTGACCGCTTGGCGTTTTTCCTTGTCCGTCGGTGCTTCCGGCTTCTTCGGCTTCGGCTCGTCGCCGTGAATGACAACGATCCTTGCATCTCCTTTGCCACGGCGGTTCACCCTGCCCAGGCGCTGCACCATCCGCTCCCAGGGAACGAGATCGCAAACCATGTGATCCGCATCGAGATCGATACCCACTTCGCCGGCGGACGTTGCGATCAGGAATGCCGGCTTTGCCGGCGTCGGCGAGCCCGCGAGAAAGCCATGACGTTGCAGCCATGCTTTCGCATTCTCGCGCTCCTTTATGCGCCGCGCGCCGACAAGCAGCTCCGCCTCCGCTCTTGGCTCGGCACTCTTCGCATCGGGCTCGGAGAACTCATCGAGCTTCACCTTCGCTTTTTCCGCGGCCTCACGGCTGTCGCAGTAGACAAGGCACCGGACCGGCCTTTGCCCTCCCTCAGAAATTTCCCACGCCTGCCGCGCCATCGCCTCGGCGAGAACACTCTTCTCATCGACAATCTTGACGAGGTTGAGAGTTTTTTTCGCTGAGAGGCGCTCTTCGACGATCCGGTCGGGTCGATCGTCTTCTTCGAGCGAAAAGACATCGGCCGTGACCTCGCCATTCGATATTGGCTGCGCGCGGCCAGTCGCCGACAGCGACAACAACTTGAATGGCGGGATGAGCGAGGCATCGCCGTTGCCCAAGGCCCCAAACTCTTTCACCCCATTCGCGATCCGACTGAGCAATGCCTCGAATGGCGGAACGAGGTGCGCTTCGTCGAGAACGATCAACGTATCGGCGCCGAGAAAACCCGCGTGATAGGGCCGCATCTTGCGCGAGAGGCCGTAGCCCTCGAACAGGAGCCGTGAGCCAATCATGTCGACTGTTCCGACGATGATCGCTGGGGTCGTGGGATCATCGAGCCATTCGCGGTTGTCGACATGCGCGCCGCGCAGTGTGGAAATTGGGAGACGGCCTTCGTTTAGGCCAAGCAAAGTCTTCAGATGCTTGGCATCACCTTCCAGAGCGTTGCGGAGCCTCCCCGCCTCTTCCGTCGCCTGGTCGACCACGGCTCGCCGATCGACGACGTAGATCAGCCGGCGTGGGAGGGCCTTGAGTATATCTTCATTGGCAAGAGCTCGGGCGATCAGCCAGATCGCCATCACCGAGGTCTTGCCGAGCCCGGTCGGTAGATCGAGCGCGTGCGGGATAGCTCCTTCCACGAACAGACGAAACAACCGCCGCTGCCACCGCATGGGCGAATGGCCGGTAAGGCAGAAAAAATTGTCGTCGAATGATGGCGGGGCTGCACTCATCCCTGCGACACGCCCAAATCGCGTTCCGAGCCCATAAATGCTTACGCTGGTATTTTGAAAGGTACCGGGCGGAAAACTGGGCAACCTCCGCAGCTTTCGCGCTGCGGCCTCATTGAAGTTTGCCCCCTAGAGGAGTTCTGAACTTCCCCCCGACTTTCGGCCCGGTCTCATAACGCAACATTGTGGCCTCTTTGCCGTCTCGGCCTTCAGATGAGCCCTGACATCTGTTCCTTGAAGCTCGCGTCTCTTAGCCGGGCATGATAGCCAACCCTGAAATGCAACTCAAGGTATATGGCATGCTAGGAAATACCACGGCCTGGATGCGGGACGAGCGGCTGGAGGCTCGGGTCTCTCGCGATTAGAGGATTCCGTTCGGGCACGCCACGCTCTCGCCGCGCGATCGAGGCTCGCGCTTACATGGCGCGCCGCGCCAGTCATCGATTAGGCTGAAACCGCTTTGGTGCCCCCGGGGAGACTCGAACTCCCACGTCCTTGCGGACAACAGATTTTGAGTCTGCCGCGTCTACCGGTTCCGCCACAGGGGCGCGCGCCGCTGCCGGCTCGCCTCGCGGGTCTCGCGCTCCCAACGCATCGGCGCCCGCCTTCGCGGGGACGGCAGCGCGGAGGAGCAAGCGCCCGAGCGGGCTTGGCGCGCCGCGGATCATAGCCGAGGTCCCGCAGGGGTCAATGGGAATGGCAGCTCGGGAATGGCGGCCCGCGTCCATGGGCGCAATTGCCCTTGCCGCCCCCGCCTGCTAAACCCCCAGGCGCCCGGCGCTCTCCCCGATCTTGCGAAAAGGAGCTTGCGTGCTGCAACGCCTCTACGATTGGACCTTGGATCTGGCGGCGCGGCGGCACGCGATCTGGGTTCTCGCCGCAATCAGCTTCGTCGAAAGCTCGATCTTCCCCATCCCCCCCGACGTCCTGTTGATCCCGATGGTGCTTGCCGCACCCCGACGGGCTTGGCTCCTCGCCGGAACGGCGACCCTCGCCTCGGTCGCCGGCGGCTATCTCGGCTATGCGATCGGCTATTTCACCTTCGAGGCCATCGGCAGACCGATCCTGGAGTTCTATCAGGTGATGGACAAATACGAGGCGCTCAAGGCCTCCTTCGCCCAATGGGGCGCCTGGATCATCATTCTCAAGGGCATGACCCCCATCCCCTATAAGCTTGTCACCATCACCTGCGGCGCCCTCAAATTCGATCTCGCCACCTTCACCTTCGCCTCTCTGGTCTCGCGCAGCCTCCGCTTCTTCCTGGTGGCGGCCTTGCTCTGGCGCTTCGGCGAGCCGGTGCGCGGCTTCATCGAGCGGCGCCTGACCCTGCTCACCAGCCTCTTCGTCGTCGCCCTGGTCGGCGGCTTTGTCGCCCTGCGTTATCTGTGACACCATCAGACCAAGGTGATCGCGAGCCGGCGTCTTCCACCCCCTGACCTCCGACATTGGCCTCCATGACCGAGCAACGCCTCTTTCCCGCCATCGTCCTTGCCGCCAGCATCGCGGTCTTGGGCGGCGCATTCCTCTTCCAATATATCGGCGGGCTCGCCCCCTGCGTGCTATGCATCTATCAGCGCTATCCTTACGGCATTACCATCGCGCTCTCCGTTTTGGCCCTCATCGTCGCGGAGCCACGGATGCGCGCGGGAGCCCTGGCGCTTTGCGGGATCGCCTTCCTCGTGGGGGCGGGAATCGGCGTGTTTCATGTGGGAGTCGAGCAGCATTGGTGGGAAGGGACGGCCGCCTGCACCGGAAATGTGAGCGCCGGAACCTCCCTCGAGGCCATGAAGGCGCAGCTTCTCGCCGCCCCGATCGTGCGTTGCGACCGCGTCGCGTGGTCGCTGTTCGGCATCTCGATGGCGGGCTACAATGTGCTGATCTCTCTCGGCCTCGCCGGCTTTTCTCTCGCGGCGGCGCGCCGAGTGTTTCGGAGAACGGAGCGATGACCGAGAACGAGCCGCTTCCGCGCAGGTCGCCGCAATATACGGCGGAGGACCGCTGGCCCGGCGATCCCGATCGCGAGGAGCTGGTCGCGCGGACGATCCGCGTCGATCACGCCGGCGAATATGGCGCGATCCGCATCTATGACGGGCAGCTCGCGGTGCTCGGCCGCTCCGCCGAGGCGGCGACGATCCGCAAGATGGCCGAGCAGGAGCAGCGCCATCTCAAGGCATTCGAGCGCCTGATGGTGGAGCGCCGGGTGCGACCGACCCTTCTCCATCCGCTCTGGCATGTCGCCGGTTTCGCCCTCGGCGCCGCCACGGCGCTTCTCGGCCCGCGCGCGGCGATGGCTTGCACCGTCGCCGTCGAGGAGGTGATCGACGCTCACTACGCCCGACAGGCCGAAGCCCTGGGCGAGGACGAGGCGGCGCTGCGCGAGACGGTCGAGGAATTCCGGGCCGACGAGGCCACCCATCGCGAGATCGGCCTCGAGCATGGAGCCGAGGCGGCGCCCGCCTATCCGCTCCTCGCCGGCGCGATCAAGACGGCCTCGCGCCTCGCCATCTGGCTCTCGACGCGGATCTAGAGCGTCGCCTCAGTTCGGATCCAGCTCGGTATCCCAGTAGAGGAAGTCCCGCCAGCTCTCATGGAGGTAGTTGGGCGGAAAGGCCCGACCGTTCTCCTGCAGCTGCATCGTCGTCGGCTGCATGGGGCGGGCGCGGGGGAACATGCCGGCTTCCTTCGGCAGGCGATTGCCCTTCTTCAGATTGCAGCCGCCGCAGGCGGTGACGACATTGGACCAGGTGGTGCGGCCCCCGCGCGAGCGCGGCACCAGATGATCGAAGGTCAGCTCCGGCGTCGGCTTCCGCGCGCCGCAATACTGGCAGCTGAAATGGTCGCGCAGGAAGACGTTGAACCGGGTGAAGGCGGGGCGGCGGCTGGCGGGGATGTATTCCTTGAGGGAAATCACACTGGGAAGCCGGATCGCCAGGCTCGGCGAATGCACCACCTGCTCGTATTCCGAGACGATATTCACGCGCTCGAGAAAGACGGCCTTGATGGCTTCCTGCCACGGCCACAGCGAGAGGGGAAAATAGCTGAGCGGCCGGAAATCAGCGTTCAGAACCAGGGCGGGCCAACTATTCGGAGACACCATCAAGCCGCTGCCTCTTCACCTGCGCCATTCTTGTAGAACCATATTGTGACGGCTTGATGATGTGAAGCCCAAAAAACCATGGTTTCCGCCGCCCGACACACAATATCTAGTAGCCAATGAGGCGCGCCTGCGTCACCTCCCAGCGGCGAAGGCCCGCGCCAGCATCCTCGCTCCCAAGGTGAGGCCGAGCTCGTCGATGCTATGGCCGAGCCCAGGACGCTCCTGGAGCTCGACGGGGACGCCGAGGGTGGTCAGAATCTCCTTCGCCTGCCGGCTTGCCTCGACGGGAACAATGTCGTCGGCCTGGCCGTGAACGAGGAGGATCGGCGGCTTTGCCCTGAGGCCGGCGGCGATATCCTCCGCCGCAACGAGGCGGCCCGAATAGCCGAGGACGCAGGCGCAGGCCCGCTCGCGGCGCAGGGCGACGTAAAGTGCTGTCATCGTGCCTTGCGAGAAGCCGGCGAGCGCGAGCTTGCTGTCGTCGAGCCCGCGCGATGCGAGGGCCGTGTCGATATAGGCGTCGATCACCGGCGCGACGGCGCGCAGCCCCGCCGCCATCGTTGCGGGATCGCGGTCGATCAGGCTGAACCACTGGCGGCCGAAGCCGGCATCGCAGGGAAAGGGGCCGTGCGGCGCCAGAAACTCCGCATGGGGAAGCACGCGCGCCCAATAGGGCGCCAGGCTGATGAGGTCGTTGCCGTCGGCCCCCCAGCCGTGGAGGATCACGACGAGTTGCCGCGGTGGCCCGCCGGCAGCAGGTCGGAAATTGGGTCCGGAGAGATCGAAGAGGTCGGGCATGGGCAGTTCGCTCGCGCAGTATCAGGTCGGGGCGTTGCTGTAATAGTGCCACATGAGGCGCGCCGCGGTGCTCCGCCATGGGCGCCACGGCTCGGCGATCTCGATCATGCTGGCGCGGCTCGGCCGCGACGCGAGCCCCTTCAGGCGCTGGACGGCGACTACGACGGCCAGATCGTCGACGGGCCAGATGTCGTGGCGCTTGAGCGCGAAGAGGAGGTAGATCTCGGCACTCCAGCGCCCGAAGCCCTTGATCGCCGTTAGCGCTGCGATGGCATCCTCGTCGTCCATGCGATGGATGCGCGCGAGATCGAGGCGATTCTCGGCGATCGCCTCGGCGAGGCCGCGGGCATAGAGGATTTTCTGGCGGCTGAACCCGATCTCCCGTAGCGCATTATCGTCGAGCGCGAGGAAGCTCTCGGTCGTCAGGACGCCGACGCGCTCGAGCAGCCGCCGGCGGATGGCATTGGCCGAGGCGGTGGAAAGCTGCTGCGCAAGGATAATGTTGAGGAGCGTGGCGAAGCCGCGGCTGCGCGGACGCAATTGCGGCGTTCCCGCCTCGCGGTGGGCACGGGCGAGATCGGGGTCGCGGCGGCTGAGTTCCGCCAGCGCCTCCTCCAGGACGGCGCGACTGAAGCGGCGGGCCATGGGTCCTCCCTCAGGGGCGTCTTCCCTTAGCGTAAACTTTATCGTACTGCCACAGCCATGATCGATTCGCTCCGCGTCGTCACCCGCTTCGCGCCGAGCCCGACAGGGCGCCTCCATCTCGGTCATGCCCATGCCGCGCTTTTCGCCTGGCGCGCGGCGCGCGAAGCGGGTGGGCGTTTCCTCCTGCGCATCGAGGATATCGATCGCGGGCGCTGCCGCGCCGAATATGAAAGCGCGATCCTCGCCGACCTCGCCTGGCTCGGCCTGACCTGGGGAACCCCCGTGCGACGCCAATCGGCGCATATGGCCGATTACGAATCGGCCTTGGCGCGCCTCGACGATCTTGGGCTCCTCTATCCCTGCTTCTGCACCCGTGCCACGATCCGCGCCGAGGTCGCGCGAGCCGGAGCAGCGCCCCACGAGGCCGGGGAGCGTTATCCGGGCACCTGCCGCGCCCTGTCGCCGGCCCGGCGCGCCGCCCGCATCGCCGCGGGCGAGATCTATGCCTTGCGCCTCGATATGGCGGCGGCGGTGGCGCGCACGGGACGGCTTACCTGGCTCGACTGCGCCCGCGGCGAGCAGGTGGCCCAACCGGAGCGCTTCGGCGACGTGGTGCTCGCGCGGAAGGCAATGCGTACGAGCTATCATCTCGCCGTCACCGTGGATGACGCCTTGCAAGGGGTTACCCTGGTGACGCGCGGCGAGGATCTCTTCGCCGCGACAGACGTTCATCGCCTGCTGCAGGCCCTGCTCGGATTCGCCACGCCAACCTACCATCATCATCAGCTCCTCATCGACGCAAGCGGCCGACGCCTCGCCAAGCGCGATCAGGCGATGACCATTGCAGCTCTGCGCGAATCCGGGCTGACGGCCGCCGAAGTCCGCGCGCTTGCGGGATTCGCTGACGCCGCGGCCATCGGGCCTATTGGTGCAGGCCCTTGACGATCTCGAGATAATCGGGGTCCTCGGGCGAGATCAGGCCGTGATTCACGAGGAAATGGATGATGACGAGATTGCAGTTGAACTTGAATTCCGTCGTCCTGCCGACGACCTCCATCACCTTCTCGATCGGCCACAGCATGAACTCGGCGATCTCCCCGTCGGTGTTGCGCGGCGTGAAATCCGCGGGCATCTCGAGCTCGTAGACGAATTGCACGTCGGGCTTGAGGCCCTCCTCGGTCTCGACAGCGTAGCTGATGGCGCCAACGGGAATCGCGCGACGCGCGAGCGCCTCCGGAATCGCGGCCTCCTCGGCGCATTCCTTGATGAGATTGTCCATGAGGGAGATGCCGTCGGGCTGCCCGCCGGCGACAACGTTGTCGAGCATGCCGGGGAAGGTCGGCTTGTCGAAGGCGCGGCGCCCGATCCACATGTAATAGTGCCCGTCCCGCCGCAGAAAGCCGTTCATGTGGACGCCATAGGCGCGAATGCCGAAATGAGGAACCGCGGCGCGCTCCATCGCCATGAGCGCCGGCCGGCCCCAGGCGAGCGTTACCGGATAGCGCTCTTCGCGCCAGCCGCGGATGATGCCCTTCCCTTGCAGCACGCGCAGCGCCTCGTCCACGGCCTTCGTTCGCGACTCGGGCGTCTCCAGTCGCGGCGATAGGACCACCGCTTCTTCCCGCAGCTCGAACAGCTTCGGAAAGGCGGCGAGCTCGTCGAGGAACGGGCGCTTCACCCAGCCGACCCGATGGCCGCCGACGATGAAGGGGCGGAAATGCGCCATGTCGCGCGTATTGCACTCGCGGATGCGATCGAGAAAGCTCACGGGTGCCGTCTCCCCGAGGATGTGGGGGGTGATCTAAGCGGCTTCATTGCGGGCGCGCAAGCCGCCGGCTGTGGCATCGCCGTGACCCAGGCGCACGGTCATGGCCGAGTTGAGCGAGATTTTCTGGCCAAAAACGGAGAGCCTATCGAGCTGCCGCTCGAGACAACGGGTCGCGCAATAACGAGCCGCAGCAATCCCCTCGATTAGCGCGTATCATGTCAGGCTCACGCCAAGAGGCGCTCTATAGTAGAGCCATTGCATAGTAGGCCCATTGCCGACATGGGATCGTTCGAGAGGAAGCGACGATGGCGGCCCAGCGGTTTGACATTGCCGTCATAGGCGCCGGCATCGTCGGTATCGCATGCGCGTACTATCTGGCGCTCGCCAAGAGGCGGCCGAAGGTCACGCTCATCGACCCGCTTGCCCCGATGAGTCTCACCTCCGCCGCATCGGGTGAGAACTATCGCAATTGGTGGCCACATCCGGTCATGACGGCCTTCACCGACTACAGCATCGATCTGATGGAGGTGATATCGGACGAGAGCGACAATCGGCTCCGCATGACGCGGCGGGGCTACGCCCTGGCAACGCGCCGCGCCGCGCCGGAGCCTCTCATTCGCCAGCTCTACGAGGGGTATGGCTCGCAAGGTGCCGCAAAGATCCGCATCCACGAGAAAGGAGCCGGGTCCATCTATCAGCCAGCCTTGTCGGCCGACTGGCACATAGCGCCGGACGGCGTCGACGTCATCCAGGACCGAAGCATCATCGCGCAGCATTTTCCAAGCTTCGATCGGGAGGTTGCGACCATTCTGCATATCCGCCGCGCAGGCGACATCAGCGGGCAGCAGCTTGGCAGCTACATGATCGAGCGCGTTCACGCCATGGGAGGCAGGCTCACCCAAGGGCGGGTGGTGGCGGTGCAACGCGCAACGCCCTTCGAGCTCGCGGTGGCGAATGAAGAGGGCACGGCATCCCTGCGGGCCGACATCCTGATAAACGCCGCCGGTCCCTACGTCCCCGAAATCGCTGCGCTTCTCGGTGAGACCCTTCCACTCGCCAATGTCTTCCAGCAGAAAATCGCCTTCGAGGATGTGCACGGCGTCATCAGCCGACAGATGCCGTTCTCGATCGACCTGGATGGCCAGGTCATCGACTGGACCAAGGATGAGCGGGCGGTACTTGCCGACGATCCCGCGACCAAATGGTTGACGGAGCTCATGCCCGGCGCCATTCACTGCCGCCCCGATGGCGGCGAGCATGGTCGTTGGATCAAGCTCGGGTGGGCCTACAACCGTCACCCGTCGGCGCCCGGGCCCGATCTTCCGCTCGATCCGAGCTTTCCTGAGATCGTGCTTCGGGGCGCAAGCAGGCTGAACCCGGGGCTTCGCGCTTATTACGGGCGGCGGCCCAGCCGGGTGTCCCACTACGGCGGCTATTACACGATGACCAAGGAGAACTGGCCATTGATTGGGCCCATGGCAACCAAGGACGCCTACATCGCCGGGGCCCTGTCCGGTTACGGGACCATGGCCGCTTGCGCGACGGGCGCCTTGGTCGCGGCCTGGGTCCACGGCGAACCGCTTCCAGGCTTTGCGCGTCCGCTCAGCCTGGCACGCTATGGCGACAAGAGCTTGATGCAGCGCTTGCTCTCGACCGAAAACACGGGCGTGCTTTGATGCATCTCGCGTTTCCGGTGGAGGTGGGCTTTAACGGTCATCCCGCGAGGTCGAGATGATGCAAAGAGCGGAGGCGGGCCGGGTCATCCTGCTGCTGATCGACGGTCTCGGCTATGAGACGGCCGTACGCCATTGCGGCTATCTCGAGGGATTGGTGCAAGCCGGCGCCGCCCGGCGCTGGCGGATGCGGACGGCGCTGCCGAGCCTGTCTCGCCCGCTCTATGAGACGGTGCTCACAGGCTTGGCACCTCACGATCACGGCGTCACGAGCAACGACGTCTGCCGGCTGTCACGCGTCGACCACGTCTTTGGCGTCGCGCGGCGCCATGGCCGGCGCACGGGGGCGGCAGCCTATGCCTGGATCTCCGAGCTTTACAACCGGGCCCCCTTCGACCCGCGGCGGGACATCGAGTGCGACGACGAGGCAAAGCCCATTCAGCATGGGCGCTTTTATCTCCACGAGAGCTATCCGGATCGCGATCTTCTCTACCAGGCTGCCGCGCTGATCGACCGCCGCCGTCCCGATTTTATGCTTATTCACCCTATGGGGTGCGACATGATCGGCCATAAGTTCGGGAGCGACTCGCCGGAATATCGCACCCAGGCCAGCAAGCTCGATTCCCTGCTGGCGGCACTCATCCCCGATTGGCGCGCGGATGGCTACGACGTGCTTGTCACCGCCGATCACGGCATGAACGCCGACGGATATCATGGCGGTACGCTCGATGATGTGTGCCGTGTGGCCTTCTATCATATCGGGCATCCGGAAGGCGGCAGCGTCGGGCAGGAGGTCTCCCAGCTTTCCGTGGCACCGACCATCCTTACCCTGATGGGCCTTCCCATCCCGGACGCGATGCGCGCACCGGCGCTGGGCTGATCCGCCGCATCCGTGATGCAGGTGTGCGGCAGGGTCGGTTGTGGCAATCTTTTAGAGCCACCGAGCTATTTCTCACCCGACAGGAGAATCATCAATGACGGCCGATGCCAAGATCGTCGAGACACTCTCCAAGGTCACGACGGCGACAATAACGACGATCCTTTTGAAGAAGGGCCTGCGCAATGTTTGGATCCGCGGCACGCGACCGCTGCGCCCCGGTCAGCCGCGCCTCATCGGGCGTGCATTCACGTTGCGCTTTGTGCCGGCGCGCGAAGACCTCGCCACCCCCGAGTCCTGGTCTTCGCCGAAATCGACGCGCGCCGCCATCGAGGCCATGCCGGAAGGCTGCATCGCCGTCGTCGACGCGATGGGCACCACCGACGCGGGCATCTTCGGCGATATTCTGTGCGCCCGCATGGCGAAGAAGGGGGTTGCAGCGCTGATCACCGACGGTGTCGTGCGCGACGCGGCCGGCGTGTTGAAGACCGGCCTTCCGGTATGGTGTCAGGGTGCGGCGGCGCCGCCGTCGGTCGCCGGGCTCACTTTCGTGAACTGGCAGGAGCCGATCGCCTGTGGCGGCGTCGCGGTATTCCCAAACGATATGATCGTCGTAGACGACGATGGGGCGGCACTGATCCCGGCCGGGCTCGTCGATGCCGTAGCTGAGCTCGCTCCGGAGCAGGAGAGGCTCGAAGGCTGGATCATGGACGAGGTTCAGGCGGGTGCACCGCTCCCGGGGCTCTATCCGCCGAATGCCGAGAATAAGGCGCGCTACGAGGCGACGAAGCGCCGCTAGTTCATCCTCTGTGTGCTCGCTTGAGCGGCTCGGCCCCGCTTGGCGGCTCCAGGCCGAATACGCTGCGGCCGCCATATTGATGCGAGCGCGCGCGCTCCTCTGCGAAGAGCGCCGCGACGGAAGGTCCGGATGCGTGCTGCTCAATCCGGCGGGCCTGCTCGTCGAGCCGCTTGACCGCGGCGAGCTCCTCGGATTGACCAAGCTTCGCCTTCCGGACGGCGCGCTTCAGCACTTCGATGGTGTGATCGTAAACCTTGAGCGGTACGGGATAGGGATGCCGGTCCTTGCCACCATGGGCGACCGAGAAGCGCGCCGGGTCGCTGAAGCGGTAGGGCGCTCCATGGACAACCTCGGCGACCTGCGCCAGCGCGCGGATCGTTCGCGCGCCGACGCCGGGCACGAGCAGAAGCTCGGCGAAATCCTTCGGCCCGCATTCGGCGGCGGCCCTGAGATTGCCGTGGAGGCGCCGGGCGACGATGTTCTCCGGCCTGACCTCGTGATGGGCGGGCATGACGAGATGGGGCAGCATAGGCTGTCCCCGCGGCGAGCGCTCTTCGATGTGCGCGGTCTCGAGCGTCGCAAGCCGCCGCGCGATGCCGTCAGGCCCCAGCTCATCGAGGATATCGAGCTGCCGGTGACGCGAGGCCTCGGCGCGGCGGTCGGTCAGATTGACGATGATGCCGTGCCCGGTCCCGTCGATCGCGGCATGCGGCTCCTCCACGAAGCTCTGCAACCCTGCGGAAAGCCAGTGGTAGCGCCGGGCCTGGCGGCGGTCGCCGTTCATGCCCTGCTGGACCACGACCCAGTGCCCGTCATCAGTGACGATGAATCCGTGTAGATAAAGGTCGAAGCCGTCCTGGACCGCGGCGCTGTCGACCTTGGCGACGAGCCGGCTTGCTCTAGCAAGCGCCGCGCCATCGATGCCGATGCGATCACCGATGGCCATGAGCTCTTGCGGCGTCTGGCGGGAATGCCGGCCGCGGCCGCCGCAGACATGGACGCCGAGCTCCCCGGCCAGGGGCTTCAGGCCGCGCTTCAACGCACCGATGACGCTTGTGGTAATCCCGGAGGAATGCCAGTCCATGCCCATCACCGCACCGAAGGACTGGAACCAGAAGGGATGAGCGAGCCGACGCAGCAGCTCATCGCGGCCATACTCGAGGATGATCGCCTCGGCGATGACGGCCCCCAGGCGAGCCATGCGATCGCCGAGCCATTTCGGCACGCGGCCGCCATGAAGCGGCAGGTCGGCGCTGCCGGCGCGCCGCGCCATCAGCGCGCACCCTCCGCTGTGCAGCGCAGCGCGGCGTCATCCCGGGTCTCGCTCGCAGCATTTGCGCCGAAGAGCGGCAGCTCATCGCCGGCGCTGTGCCGCGCCGGGTCGAAATTCGACACCGTGACGCCGAGCAGGCGCACGCCCTTGGCCGTCGGCAGCAGGCTCCGCACAAGATCGATGCTTGCCTGGCGCAGAAGATCGCGGCGCGCGACCGGGCTCGAGAAGCTCCGGCTCCGGGTGACCTGGCGGAAATCGGCGTATTTCACCTTCACGGTCACGGTCCGTCCGAAGGCCTTGGCTTTCTCGCACCAGGCCCAGACCTCATCGGCCATGGCCGCGACGCCCGCCTCGATCTCGGCGGAAGCGGTCAGATCGCGCGCAAAAGTGGTCTCCGAGCCCGAGGATTTGCGCTGGCGGTCGGCGACGACCGGCCGGTCGTCTTCGCCATTCGCGATGCTGAGATACCATGCGGCCGATTTGCCGAAATGCCGCTGCAGGAAGGCGATCGGCTTCGCCCGCAGATCAGCGCCGGTCCTGATCCCGAGCCGCTCCATCTTCGCCGCAGTGACAGGCCCCACGCCGTGGAATTTCGCGACTGGCAATGGCGCGAGGAAGTCCAGCGCCATATCCGGCGTGATGGCGAACTGCCCGTTCGGCTTGCGCTGGTCCGAGGCCAGCTTGGCGAGGAACTTGTTGTAGGAGACGCCAGCCGACGCCGTGAGGCCCGTTGCGTCGAGGATGCGCGCGCGGATTTCCCTCGCCGTCGCCCAGGCCGTCGGCAAGCCGCGCTGGTTCTCGGTCACGTCGAGATAGGCCTCGTCAAGAGCCAGTGGCTCGACGAGAGCCGTATAAGCCGCGAAGATCGCGTGGATCTGGCGGGAGATGGCGCGATAGACGTCGAAGCGCGGTGATACGAACACCAATTCAGGGCATCGGCGCAGTGCCGTGACAGAGGGCATGGCCGAGCGCACGCCGAAGGCGCGGGCCTCGTAGCTCGCCGCGGCGACCACGCCGCGCTTGGCGCCATGGCCGACGGCCACCGGACGGCCGCGAAGCTCGGGGTTGTCGCGCTGCTCCACCGACGCATAGAAGGCGTCCATGTCGACATGGATGATCTTGCGCAAGGGCATGGAACCGAATCTATCAGGTTTGGAACGAAAAGAGAATCTCGACGGCCCGCGACTGTCGTTGGCTCGTGACCCGTCCGGTTTTTGTGACAAATGATTTGTCCGGCTTTGAATCCCTCCAAAAGGGGGCGATCGATAGGCCGGGCGAGGACGTTGCAGGAAATCCGAGCGGATAGCCCCGATGGCCAAGGGGGACGGCGACATTCGAGGCTGCGTGCGGATCTCGCGTCCGCGGCCCTCCTTCTTCGCCGCACCTTGCGACCTATATGTCATAGCTGAGGAGCCGCGCTGTTGCGCGGGGTCAGCCATGCCAAGGCCTTCACCTCCTGCGCCGCCGGGGATCGCGGCCCTGTGCCTGGGATGATGCCATGGAAATCGTCGCCAGGTTCGAAATCGGCTTTACCCGGTATCTGAGCCCCAACGGTGACGTGCGATCGCCGCTCCCGGCCTTTGCGAAGGACCCGGCGACTCTCGTAGCCCTCTATCGCGGCATGGTGCTCAACCGCGTCTTTGACGCCAAGGTCATTGCGCTGCAGCGCACCGGGAGGCTGGGGACCTGCGCATCCTCCCTCGGTCAGGAAGCGGTCGCCATAGGCGTGGCGAGCGCGATGCAGCGGGAGGACGTGCTTTTGCCGACGTTCCGGGAGCAAGGGGCCATGCTGTGGCGGGGCGTTACCCCGCTCGAGCTCCTGCTCTATTGGGGCGGCGACGAGCGCGGCAGCGATTTCCAAGGACCGCGCAGCGACTTCCCCATTTGCGTGCCGGTGGGCAGCCATGCCCCTCACGCCGTCGGCGTCGCGCTCGCCTTCAAGCTGCGGCGCGATAGATGCGCGGCCGTCTGCGTGCTTGGAGACGGTGGCACGTCCAAAGGTGACTTCTACGAAGCCGCCAATCTCGCCGGCGTGTGGACGCTTCCCGTCGTCTTCGTCATCAACAATAACCAGTGGGCGATCTCGGTTCCGCGCGCCCGTCAAAGTGCTGCGGCGACATTGGCGCAGAAGGCCATCGCCGCCGGCATCGCCGGCGAGCAGGTCGATGGCAACGACGTCATCGCCGTGCGTGATGCCGTCGGGCGCGCATTGGCGCGCGCCCACAACTGCGATGGCGCAACCGTCATCGAGGCCCTTACTTATCGCCTCTCGGATCATACGACGGCCGACGACGCACGGCATTACCGCGACGATAAGGAGGTAAGCGAGCGCTGGAAGGAGGAGCCGATCGCGAGGCTTCGGCTCCATCTCACCAATCTGGGCGCCTGGAACAAGGAGAGCGAGGAGCGCACGCTCGCCGAGTGCTCCGCAGAGATCGACAAGGCAGTCGACGCATACCTTGCGCTCCCTCCACCGCCGCCGAGCGCGATGTTCGATCATCTCTATGCGGCTCTGCCTGCCGCCCTCGAGCCGCAGCGTTTGGCAGTCTCAAGCGCGGATGTCGAGACACATGGCTGAGAGCTCGCTCGTCGGCGCGCTCAACCTGGCGCTGGCGCGCGCAATGGAGGAGGATCCGCGTGTCATCCTGCTCGGCGAGGATATCGGCAGGGACGGTGGCGTCTTTCGGGTAACCGAAGGGCTGATCGACCGTTTCGGCCCAGAGCGCGTGCTCGATACCCCGCTTTCCGAGGTGGTTCTTGCAGGCCTGGCTGTGGGGCTGGCGGCGCAGGGCTTTCGCCCTGTCGTTGAGATCCAGTTCACCGGATTCATTTATCCATGCCTCGACCAAATGGCGAACCATGCGTCGCGACTGAGGAATCGCACGCGCGGTCGGCTCGGGTGTCCCATGGTGCTGCGCGCGCCTTATGGCGGCGGAATCCACGCACCGGAACACCATTCCGAAAGCCCAGAGGCGATGTTCGCCCATATTCCGGGGCTGCGCGTCGTCATCCCGTCATCGCCAAGGCACGCATACGGATTGTTGCTCGCGGCGATCCGGGATCCCGATCCGGTGGTCTTCTTCGAGCCGACCCGGCTCTATCGCGCCACCAAGGAGGTTGTGGACGACGATGGTCAAGCGATGCCGCTCGACCGTGCGGTCATCCTTCGCGAGGGCAGTGATATTACGCTCGTGGGGTGGGGCGCCATCCTGCGCGAAGTGCTTTCCGCCGCCGCCCGCCTCGCAAGCGAGGGCGTGGAGGCCGAAGTCATCGACGTCGCGACACTCACACCTCTCGACGCGGCGACGATCCTCGCTTCTGTCGAGAAGACCGGACGCTGCATCATCTGCCACGAGGCGCCGCTCACGGGAGGATTCGGCGCCGAGATCGCAGCGCGGCTTGCCGCCGAGGGGCTTCTGTCGCTACTGGCGCCGGTCGAGCGAGTCGCGGGCTATGACACGATCATCCCGCTTTCCAAGCTCGAGCACCATTACCTGCCGGGGGTCGGCCGCATCTTCGAGGCCGCCCAACGGGCAATGAGATATGCATGAGCACGTTCCGCTTGCCTGATCTGGGCGAGGGGCTCCAGGAGGCCGAGATCGTCGCCTGGCATGTGGCGCTGGGCCAGCATGTCGTGAAAGAGCAGCCTCTCGTCTCGGTCGAGACGGACAAGGCCGTGGTCGAAATCCCGTCCCCTCAGGCCGGCCAGATCGCCATGCTTTATGGCACTCCGGGAGACCATCTCGCGGTCGGCGCGCCACTGGTCGAATTCGCGGAAGACGCGTCGGCGGACAAAGGGGCGATCGTGGGGGAAATCGACAGACCCGAGCCGGCTTCTTCCACGACGGCCGCGACGCGGGCGCCTGCAGCCGCTTCTCCCGCCGGTCAGGTCAAGGCCGCACCTGCCATCCGCGCTCGCGCGAAAGAGCTCGGCGTGGACCTCTCTCGCGTGGTCCCGAGCGGCGTCGCTGGCCAGATCACCCGCGAGGACGTCGAGAAAGCGGCGGTGCGACAGACGGCCGCGGAAGGCTATCATGCGCTCAGCGGCGTCAGGCGCGCCATGGCGCGCAACATGGCGCGCTCTGGTGCCGAGGTCGTTCCAGCGACGGTGACCGATGAGGCCGATGTTGAGGCCTGGCCTGACGGCAGCGATATCACAGCACGGCTTGTTCGCGCGCTGGTGGCGGCGTGCCGGGCGGAGCCCTCATTGAACGCCTGGTTCGACAGCAAGACCCTTTCGCGCCGGCTGCACCAAGCGGTCGACATTGGTATCGCCGTCGACACGGAAGACGGCCTCATCGTGCCGGTCTTGCGCAATATCGAGGCCGATGATCTTGCAGGCATTCGTCGAAGTCTCGCAAAGCTCGTCGCATCCGCCCGCGAACGCACGCTCCCCCCGGAAGCGCTGAGCGGCGCCACGATCACCCTCTCGAATTTCGGCACTTTGGGCGGCCGACACGGGGTTCTGGTGATTGTTCCGCCACAGGTCGCCATCCTCGGTGCCGGCCGACTCGCGCCGCAGGTCGTTCCCAGCGGGGGCAACGTCGTCATACGCCGCCGGTTGCCGCTATCCCTTACCTTCGACCACCGTGCGGTCTCGGGAGGCGAGGCGGCGCGCTTCCTCGCCGCGCTCATCGGTGATCTCGAGTCCCCTGAATGAAATTATCGTCAGAGTGAGGGTGAAATCGGGCGCCCTCCCAGGCGACGTGCGATCTCCCTCGCGCCGGGAGCCAGGCGAGGCGCTGCCGCGCGCTCAATCCAGCGGCCGCCACGTGCGGCCGTCGCGCGCCAGAAGCGCCTCGGCCGCGGCGGGCCCGCTCCCACCCGCGGCGTAGTTCGGGAAATCCTCGGGCCGGTTGTTCGCCCAGACATCGAGGATGGGCTGCACGACCCGCCAGCCCGACTCGATATTGTCGGCGCGCTGGAACAGTGTCGCGTCGCCGATCATGCAGTCGTAAATCAGCGTCTCGTATCCGGTATTGGGCGCCATTCTGAAATAGTCCTTGTAGCAGAAGTCCATGCTGACGGTGCTGAGCTTCACCGTCGGTCCGGGGCGCTTGGCGGCGAACTCGAGTGCTATGCCTTCATCGGGCTGGATACGCAGGATCATCCAATTCGGATTCATCCGCTCCACGCGCGTGCCGCGGAAAAGAGTATGGGGCGCCTGGTGAAAGCGGATGGCGATCTCGGTCGACCGCCGCGTCAAGTGCTTGCCGGTGCGCAAATAGAACGGAACGCCCGCCCAACGCCAGTTGTCGATCTTCAGCTTGCAGGCCACGAATGTTTCAGTGTCCGAGTCGGACGCCACATCGGGTTCCTGGCGATAGGCCCGCACCGCTTTGCCCAACACGGTACCGGCGTCGTATTGGCCGCGCACGACATCCTTCAGCACGCGCCCGGGCTTCAATGGACGAATGGCGTGGATGACTTCCGCCTTCTTGGCCCGCACGGCATCGGCGTCGAAAGAGATCGGCGGCTCCATCGCCGTCATTGCCAGAAGCTGGAACACGTGATTGGGCACCATGTCGCGAAGCGCGCCGGTAACGTCATAGAACGTGCCGCGACGCTCGACTCCGACAGTTTCCGCGGCCGTGATCTGGATATGATCGATATGCTCGCGGTTCCAGATGGGTTCGAACAATCCATTGGCGAACCGCAGCGCCATGATGTTCTGGACCGTTTCCTTGCCCAGGAAATGGTCGATCCGGTAGACCTGATTCTCCCGCAGAACCTTCAGGATCTCGGCATTGAGCGCTTGGGCCGAAGCCAGGTCGTGCCCGAAGGGCTTCTCGATGATCACCCGCCGCCATTGGCCCTTCGCTTCCGTCACCAGGCCTGCGGCGCCAAGCCCTTCGATCACCGTGGCGAAGAAGCGGTCCGCGACGGCGAGGTAAAAGAGCCGGTTGCCCGCCGTGCCGCCTGTCTTGTCCAGCCCCGCCAGGTGCTCGCCCAGCCGGCGGTAGCTTGCGGGGTCATTGAGATCGCCCGCCAAGTAACTCATGCGCTCGCCGAGCCAGCGCCAGGCAGCTTCATCGAGATGATCGAACGCGCAGCCTCCGCGGATGACGAACTCCTTCATCATGCCGTATAGGCTTTCACGCCATTCTTCCGTGGTGCTGGTCGACCGGCTGATACCCACCAGCCGGAAACCCTCGGGCAGCCGCTTGGCGGTGACGAGATTGTAGAGAGCCGGCACGATCAGCCGCTTCGTCAGGTCGCCACTGGCCCCGAAAATGACCATGGCGCAGGGCGGCGCCGTCGCGACTCCGTCCGAGCCCCCGGGCTTTCTCGGCTGATTCGAGTTGTCCATCTTCAGCGCTCCCTTTCACGACGCCGAAGCGAAGCGACCGTGGCACCGTCCGCCACCCGACTTGGCACCGAATTCCGGTTCGGCCCAAAGCGCATCGGAATGCGGAACCCGACGGCGATTGAGGCCTCGATGCGCTTATCCTATATGGCCCATGATCGCTTCGGGTCAAAACCGGTCGTGACCTCGGCTCCCGTCCGTCGACTTCGTCCGCAAGCGAGATACGGTACACCGAGCACGAGATCGCGTATCTTGTATCGCCGGCTGAAGCCTTCCTGAATCCGCCAAGGGAAGAGGGCGGACGCGCCGGTTTGTGCTCAGGCAGAAATGCAGAAATAAGGATTCGCCATGACTCCAGATTATGGGCGCTATCAGCGTCTGCAATTCGAACGGCCTCATCCTCGCGTCCTGCGCGTCGTCATGAACAATCCGGCGCGACTGAATGCCGCCGACGAATGCATGCATGGGGAGCTTGCCGCCATCTGGCGCGATATCGACGCGGATGACAGCGTTTCGGCGGCCATTCTGACCGGTGCCGGCACGGCTTTCTCGGCGGGCGGCGACTTCGAGATGATCCGGAAGATGATGGATGATTTCCACACGCGAGCGCGGGTTTGGAAAGAAGCCCGCGACCTCGTGTATAACGTGATCAATTGCTCGAAACCCATCGTCAGCGCGATCCGCGGGCCGGCAGTGGGGGCCGGCTTGGTCGCCGGCCTGCTCGCCGACATCTCGATCGCGGCGAAGGATGCGCGGATTATCGACGGCCATACGCGGCTCGGCGTGGCGGCAGGCGATCATTCTGCGATCGTTTGGCCGCTGCTCTGCGGAATGGCGAAAGCCAAGTATTATCTGCTGCTCTGCGATCCGGTATCCGGTCTCGAAGCCGAGCGCATCGGCCTGGTCTCGCTTGCCGTCGAGGATGCCGAGCTCGATGCGAAGGCGATCGAGATCGCGACGCGACTCGCCGAGGGGGCGCCGAGCGCCGTGCGCTGGACCAAATACGCGCTCAACAATTGGTTCCGCCTGGCGGGGCCGACATTCGACACCTCGCTTGCACTCGAGTTCTTGGGCTTCTCAGGTCCGGAGGTGCGCGAAGGTCTTGCCTCGCACCGCGAGAAACGCCCGCCGAAATTCCCCGCAGACGCGCCGATTTAAGCGATCGACGCCAGTACGGAGCCCGCCTTGACAATCGACTTATATTAATCGATCAATTAATGACGTAACGAAAGTTTGATCCCGTCGGCTGCGGGTCTGTCTTCATCGCAACTGGTCATACCAGCAGCGACAAGCAGAAAGAGGCGCACGGAATGGACCTAACGCCCCTCCTGGCTCCCCGATCCATCGCCGTCGTCGGGGCATCGCCGCATGGCGGTCGCGCCACCGGTGCGGTGCGCAATCTGCTCGAGCTCGGCTTTTCAGGCCCGATATATGCAATCAATCCAAAATACAGCTCCGTTCTCGACATACCTTGCTATCCGACCCTGAGTTCGCTTCCCGATCCGGTCGATCTGGTCGCCGTCGGGATCCCGGGCGAAGGGGTGCTGCCGGTGCTTCGGGAGGCTCATCAGAACGGCACCCGCGCGGCAGTCATTTTTGCCAGCGGCTACGGTGAGGCAGGGGAGCTTGGGCGGCAACGCCAGGCGGAGCTCGAAGCTTTCGCGGCACGGACGGGGATGCTCATCTGTGGGCCGAATTGCCTCGGCGTCATCAATTTCCACGCCCGTTCCGCCGGCTATAGCAGCACCTCGCCAAAGGCCGTACGGATCGGCAATGTCGCGGTCGTCTCTCAAAGTGGCAGCGTCATCGTGGCGTTGGTGCGTAGCCTCAGGGGCATTGGCTTCAGCTACCTGGTCTCGTGCGGCAACGAGTGCGGCGTCACCTCCTCCGAGTATCTCCGGTATCTCGTGGATGATCCCAATACCCGGGTCGTCGGCGCATTTCTCGAAGGGATCAAGCATCCGGCCCGATTCGTCGAGGCTGCGGACGCCGCTCGACGCGCTGGGAAGCCGCTCATCGTCATCAAGGCCGGCCGCAGCCAGCTTGGCAGCGCTGCGAGCTCGGCGCATACCGGCAGCCTTGCCGGGAGTGACGAGGTTCAGCGGGCCCTCTTTCGACAAAAGGGCGTCGTCCATTGCGACGATCTCGACGAGTGGATCGAGGCAATCGAGATTTTCCGCCATTGCCTCGTGCCGCGCGCCAAGGGGGTCGGCGTGATCGGGCTCTCCGGCGGCGAAAATGCCCTGCTGCTCGACCATGCGGCCGATGTCGGCCTGAGCGTGCCGCCGCTCTCCGAGGACGGCAAGCGCCGGCTCGCCGCTCTGTTGCCCTGGTTCACGAAAGCCGAGAATCCGATCGATGCGACGGGCGCGCTGACCGGCGATTTCGAAATCTATCGCAAATGCCTCGACGTCCTCGCCGCGGAAGACGATATCGGCATCATCGCCGTATCCCAGGACTGTCCCGCCCATTTCGATTTGCCGGTCGCTCGCGCAGTCGCGGCGTTCGCGCGCGAAGGCGCGAAGCCCGTCGTCTTCGTCAGCAATATCTCGGGGCCGTATCGGCCCGAGGTCAAGGAGATCCTCGAAGGCGCCGGCGTGCCGTACCTCCAGGGCCTGAAAGAAGGCCTCAAGGCGATCAAGGCCTTAATAGATTATCACACGGCCACACGCCCAGTCGTCCAGGCGGAGGTCAGGCACGACATGAATCGCGCAGCCGCGGCAAAGCGGATTCTGGCCCAGAGCGGCAAGGTCGTGACCGAGGATGTCGCTAAATCCGTCCTACAGCTCTATGGGTTCCCCGTCGTGCGCGAGCGGGTTGTCCGCACCGCCGCGGAAGCGGTGCGAGCGGCGAAAGAGTTGGGGTATCCGGTTGTCGCCAAGATCGTGTCGCCCGACATTCTGCATAAAGCCGCCATCGGCGGCGTTCAGCTCAACCTCACGACCCCACGCGAGCTGAGGTCGGCGATTTCCGCGATCGCTTCGGCAGTCGCCCGCCATCAACCCAATGCACGGATCATCGGCACGGTCGTGCAGCCCATGATCCGCAGCGGGATCGAGGTCATTCTGGGCGTCAAGCGCGATCCGCAGTTCGGTGCCGTGATCGCCTTCGGCCTTGGGGGGATCTTTGTCGAGAGCATAAGGCAATTCGCCCTCCGGATCGCGCCCCTTTCGGCGGCCGACGCGGTCGCGATGCTGGATGAGGTCCCCACGTTGGGCCTATGGGCCCGCAAGACGGCGCCAAGCTTGGACCCCGCGCCGCTGCTGACACCACTTCTTCTTCGCCTCTCCGCGCTCGCCACGGAGCTGGTCGAGGAGATCGCCGAGATCGACCTCAATCCGGTTATTCTCGATCCGCAGACGCTTAGCGCAACAGTTGTCGACGCTCTGATCGTTCGGCCTTGACGGACCCTACTCGTAAGGAGCGAACTGCTCGGCGCGCCACTCCAGCGCCGCCGCCAGTCCCTGCGAGCGTCGAATTGCATCGTATTGCTCGGCTTCCGGCGAGCTCGTCGCATCCATGATGGCGCAGGCCTCGGAGCCATATTGGATCGCATTTCGCAGCCCCATGATCTCGAAGGTTTGGTTTATCGCCCTTTTGTTCCATTTCAAGCAATCCATCGAGACCCGCGACATGCGCCGGGCAATCTTCGTGACTTCGGCGGCGAGCTTCGCTTTCGGAAAGACGCGGTCCACGAGTCCCAGCCGAAACGCCTCCGATGCGTCGATCGTATCGCCCGTATAGATCAGCGCCCGGCATCGCTGACCGATCAACCAGGGCATCATCATGGTTGCGATGCCGTTCGAGAATCGCGCTTCGACGGCGCCAAATTTCGCGTCGTCCGAGCAGTAGCGAATATCGAAGCACAGGGCGAACTCCAGGCCACCGGCGAGGCAGTAGCCGTCGATCATCGCGATAGTCGGCTTGCTGCAATCCCACACCGAATACGTAAATTTGATGTCCATTTGCATCCGCGCGCGCCAATCGACGAGGGTGCGCTTCGGCTGCTCGGCGGACTCCTTGATGTCATAGCCCGACGAGAACGCCTTGCCTCCTGCCCCGGCCACGACGATGACACGCGCGTCCGGATCGGCGTCCGCCTCCGCGACGGCGGCGATGAGCTCGCGCACGAGGTTCTGGCTCAAAGCGTTCAGCTGCTTCGGGCGGTTGAGCGTTATCGTCGCGACGCGATCCTCGACGCTGTAGAGTAGGTCTCGGTAGGTCATCGTTCCTCCTTGCGGGCACGGTTCGGTGTCGATTGGCTGAAAAGGGGCAGTTTCGACGATGGGCGCCGACGGCGACCGCCGGCGGAGCCCGCTGCATGATTATGCTCTCGCAGAGGCGCACCGCCGCCGGCCACAGGATCGGCTCTCCTATCCGCCGGACAGGAGCTTCTGCATGCCCTCCTGCATCTCCTTCCGCTGCTTTACGACGACGTCATGCGGGATCTGCACCGGGTCGTGCGCGATTGCGGTCGCGTCACGCACTTCCGGCGAAAGCATATTCGCCAGGTTCTTCGCCGGGGTCAGGAGATACATCGTGGATGTCCATGCCGCCTGATGCTCCGGGTGCTCGGCAACCCAGAGGATGAATGCAAACGCGACATCCGCATTGTGAGCGCCCTTGGGCACGACCCAACCGTCGGGATCGACGGCGGCACCGTCCCACGATATCTCGATCTTGGGGAGTTCGCGCTTCAAGACATTGGCGCGGCTGCTTGCCATGATTTCCACGCCGACTTCGCCGTCGGCGAGGACCTGTTGGGCTTGGGTCGGGGTTTGCGGCCACACTTTGACCTGAGGCTTGATCTTTTCCAGGGTTTCGATGGCGAGAGGCACGTTAAGCGGGAATAGCTTGTCTCGGGGTATGCCGGCCGCCTCTTCCGCAATCGTGAGGATCTTGACGGGCAGGCTGATGGTAACGCCGCGAGGCCCGGGGAAATCCTTCGCGTCCCAGAATTCCTTTGGGGTCTTCGGGCAGCGCTTCATTACCGCAGGATTGCAGGCGATCACGTAAGGCGTCTGGCCATAGCTCAGCCGCCAAGGATCCGCGAGCGTATCGGGACGCACCAGCGGCTTCAGCGCCGTAATCAGACTGGGCGGGTAATCGTCGAGATAACCCAAGGAAGCCAAGATATCGCCGTCCGATCCGGGAGCATCGATCAGATCCCATTGAATGTTGTTCGCCTGCTCCTGGGCCGTCAGTTTCGCGGCAAATCCGGAGCCGGGCGCCACCATCGTCACCTTTACGCCCGTTGCCGCCTCGAACGGCTCGACAAAGTTCTTCTGCGTCGCGGCGCTGAACGCGCCACCCCAGCTGGCGAGGATCATTTCCCGCCCCTTCAGGGCGCCGCTCTTGAGCAACGCCGGGATATCCGAAGCTCCCCCCGACTTCCCGCCTTGCGCAACGGCCATGGTGCTGAAGCCCGCGACGCACCACGTCAATGCGAGAGCGGCCAAGAAGGCCGGGAAATACCGTTCGATCCGCGATGGTGCTCGATTTTCCATGTCGTTTCCCTCCCTGCTGGAGCGATCCGCCACTCGGCGCATCGCCGTATTTCATGGTCGGCGCGATGACGCCGGCCGCTCCGGTCCTCTCTCCAGACCGTCCTGGCTCGCGGAAGCGATTGCGAGGCATTGAGACGCATCGATATAGACTTGCACCCGCTCGCCCAGGCGGATAGGCGCATCGAGCAGCCGAGCGTTCAAAGTCCCGATGAGCGTTCCAAGCTCGGCCGTAGCGCATGTGAATTCGATGACATCGCCGAGATAGCGAGTCTCCACGACTTTCGCTTCCATACGAACATGGTTTGGGCCTGTCCCCGTAAGACCGATCGCAGCCTTGGGCACAACCAGCGCCACGGAATCGCTCGCCGGGGCGGTGCATCGCGCCGCGACCTCAAACGCATGGCTTCCACAACTCATCATCGCCACGCCGCCGGATCGAAACTCGATCATCCGAGCCGGGGCGACATTGTGGCCGCCAAAGAACGAGGCGACGAACGTCGTGGGCGGAGAGGCAAACAGCTCGGAAGGTGATCCGACGGCCTCTATGCGCCCGCTTCGAATGATGGCAACCCGGTCCGACAGGCTCATGGCCTCGTCCCTGTCGTGGGTCACGTAGAGGAACGTCGTGCCGACATCGCGATGCAACCGTCGCAGCTCCCCGGCCATACGGACCCTTAACTCGCGATCGAGAGCGCCGAGCGGCTCGTCCATCAGAAGCAATCGCGGGCCGAACGCAAGCGCGCGCGCCAGTGCCACACGCTGCTGCTGGCCGCCGGACAATTGCCGCGGGAAGCGGCGCGCATGATCCCGGAGGCCAACCAGGGCGAGCATCTCCTCGACCCGTTGATCGCGCCGCTCCCGTGACCAGCCACGGACCTTCAACCCGTAGCCGATGTTCTCTGCGGCGGTCAGATGGGGGAATAGCGCGTAATTTTGAAACACCATTCCCAGCTGTCGCTGCCCGGGGTGCATGTAGGAAACGTCCTGCTCGTCCAAATGAATCCGTCCCTGGTCCGGAATCACGAATCCTGCGACCATTCGAAGCAGCGTCGTTTTCCCGGAGCCGCTGGGCCCGAGCAGCGTCAGGAACTCGCCGTCTTGAACATCGAGGTCGATACCCCGCAGCACGCGTGATCCGCCGTATGTCTTGACGAGCCCCCTCAAGCTCAGGATGACCTTACCCACGACCGGAGCTCATTGGCGGCGATGTGCTGGCCCGGCCGCCCGCCGATCCGACCGATGCCCGAAAATCTCGGCTTGATGCGCGGCCGGCGCGGCGGCCTCTTCGCCTTGACGCCTTCGAGAGCGCGAAAGTGTCAGTCACCGGCGGCTCCTTCTTCGCCCAGGCGCAAAGGCTTCCTGCCGAATGAATACCGCCAATATGATGCAAGGCTCAGGCTGAGGCCGGTCGCGAGCATGAGGATCGTTGCAATCGCATTGATCAACGGAGCCATGCTGGTGCTCAGCGAATCATAGATCGCCTTGGGCAGCGTGATCAGCGAGGGGCTGCCGATGAAGTTGATGAAAACCGCGTCGTCGAAGGCCGTTATGAAGCCGAAAATGAATGCGGCGCCTATGCCGGGGAGAAGCAAGCGCAGCGTGATTCCCACGACGGCCCGCGCCGATGATGCGCCCAGACTCATGGCGACCAGCTCGAGCTCCTTCGGGATCCGGTCGTAGACGCCGCCGACGATAAGAAGCACGAATGGAAGTGCCAAGGCGGCGTAGATCAGGACAACGCCGATTGCCGTGCCGGCGAGGTGTACATCAAGATAGAAGACATAAACGGCCAAGGCATAGGCCACAGCCGGGATCACAAGCGGGCTCACGCCGATTGCCAGCAGAAATCCCCTAAAGGGGAAGGCGCTCGAGCCGCGAAGGGCGAGGACGACGGGGACGCCGATGATCACGGCAAGCGCCGCGCTTGGAAGCGCGACCTCAAGGGATTTGCGGAGAGCGGTTAGCCAATAATCCGAAGTCACGAAGCTCGCATATTGATCGATGCCCCATTGCTTGGGAGGAAACAGCAATATCTCATCATTTGAAAAGGACATCACGACGATCGTTGCGACGGGGATCAGCATGCTTATGATGATGCCGGCCATCAGAAATCGGCCGACGAGGGACGATACCATGCGATAACCGATGGTCATGCCGTCACCGCGCGACTGAGCCGTTCCTTGCCGCCGATCTTATAGGCGACGAAGGCGGTGATCGCCGCCACCGCGATCAGGAGGACCGCCGACACGGACGCATCTGCAACATCGTAATAAGTGAATATGTCCTGCGATATCAGCGAGGCGGTGAAAGGCGAGGTTGCGCCTCCCAACAGGACGGGCGTGAGGAAATACCCGAGGCTTATCATGTAGACCATCACCCCCGTCACCAGCATGCCGCCAAGCGAGAGTGGGGCGACGACGGTGCGAAGGGCATACCATCGGGACGCGCCCAGACTCTCCGATGCATGCACCAAGTCGAGATCGATCAGAGAGAAGGTCACGTATAGAGGCAGCGTGCCATATGGCAGCATCTGATACACGATGCCCGCGATCACGATGGGCTGATTGTATAGCCAGCTCACCGGCACCTGTATGAGGCCGATGGATTGCAGGACCTGATTGATGATCCCCAGTCTCTGGAACAATATCGTGAAGGCATAGATTTTCGTGATCGCGCTCATCCACAGGGGCACGAAAATCGCGATCGACAGTAGGATTTTCAGAAATCGGCTCGACGACGTCCTCATGCGCCAAGCGATGAAGGCGCCGATGAGAAGCACGAATACGGTGACGAGGATCGAGTCGACGACCGTCGTCATCAAGCTTCGCAATTCGGCTTCATTGTGGAAGAACGAGGAGAAATTGGCGATCCCCCGCCCCGAGCTCAGTGAGAATATAATCAGGCGAAGAAGGGGATAGACGATCAATGCCCCGCAAAGGATAAGGTATGGCGCAAGGAATCCCGCAGCGACGCCACGGGATAATCCGGAAACCCAATAGCGCTTCTCCTGCCTTCTCTGCTGCGCGGAATGCGCCAGTTCCATCGTCATCGGCTGTGTGCCTGTGGGATCGTCACGCGCATCGTCAGGCGTCACCTTTCCATGACTCGCTTGGATGCAACCAGCCGCGCCTCATCCAAGACACGGTCGAGCACCCACTTGGCGATATCGTGGACGACCGACTCGTGAAAGGAGAGGCGGCCAGGCCGGCTGAACGACGAGCTCAGGCCCGCTTGCTGGGCCTCCGATATGGCGTTGTCCTCGGGCAATGATTTGTCCCAGCGCCGATAATATCTCGTGACGCGATCGGCAAAGTCGCTGCGGGCGACGGTTTCCCTCGGAAAACACGACCCAATCACGACCTTGGTGCGGTTTGGGGCGATCGGGAATTCCTGATGCCACCACATGCAATCCTGAGTGACGGCAAAAAAGGTGCAGGGGTAGATCGCTATGAAGTAGGTTCCGGCCGCCGCCTTGCCTCTGAGCGAGGGAATCGGCGGAAAGGCGGCGTCGATATCCTCGGGGAGGAGCGCGATCGTCTTGGCGGCGGGCATATGCATGCCGTCCCACTGGCCTCGACTTTTCTCCCGAACCGTCGCCTGCTTGCCGATAGACGCCTTGTGCACCGTCGGTGTGTGATACTCCTCCATCGCATTTTCGAGATAAATCTTCCAATTGCAGGCGAGATCGTATTCACGGCGGCGCACGCATACCATGTCCGGCAAGCTGTGAGAGGCGAGCTTCTCGGGAAGATCGCCGAGGTAGCTCTTCAAATCCGGCGATCCTCCATCGAACGTCAGGAAGAGAAAGCCGTCCCAGCTTTCCAGGCGAAGCGGAACGAGGCCGTAGTCAGCCCTATCGAAATTCCTGGTCTTCTCCATGCCCGGGGTGCCGACGAGTGCGCCGTCGAGGCCGTAGGCCCAGCCGTGATAGGGGCAGCTGATGACGCGGCAATTCCCGCGGTCTTGCAGCATCCGCGTCCCGCGATGTCGGCAGGTATTCGCGAAGGCGCGCACCTTTCCATCTTTCCCTCGCACGATGGCGACGGGCTCGCCGACCAATTCAAGTGCCATATAGTCGCCGGCGCTCGCGACCTCGTCCTCGCGGCCGATGAAGTTCCACGCCGTCTTGAAAACGCGATCGACTTCACGGTCGAAAAATTTTCGAGACGTATAGCACCATGGCGGAAGCGTCTCCGCCTCCAGAGTTGCCAGGCGCACGTTTCTATAGCTCGAAGGATCGAACATGTCCTTGTCCATGCTCATATTGCGCTCTCCTTCGCGCCGGCCGTGACGGCGAGTGCCCCTGGCCGCGCCCTCCGGGCAGCGGCCATCCCCATCAGCGCCTCTCCATCTCCGCTGCCGCGCTTCGTTCTTTGCGAACGGCATCGCCGCAGGACATGTGCGAGCCGTCCTTCACTCTCGATTTTGCCGTACCTGCTCGAACGCTCTTGCGGGCGCCCACGACCCGAAATCCGCGATCGGGCGGGCCGCCGACCTCCGCCCAAGCTGCGCCTCCGGCCTCCCTCTCGCTCGGGCAATGCTGAGTCATTTTAATTGGGCCGTCAATTAAAATTGGCCTTTCAACTACTTGTACGAGCCCGAAAATATCGGATCGCCTCTCAAAACCTCGTCAAATAGTTGTCGATCTCCCAGTGCGACACCGTGTTATGAAAACTCCACCATTCGCGCTCCTTGAGAGCGATATATGCTTGATAGAGCTCCTCGCCGAAGACCTCCTTAGAAAAAGGATCGGCGGCAAATGCCTCGATGGCTTCCAGCAGCGTCCGCGGCAGGCTCTTCACATTATGCGCGGCGAGCTCGGAGTCGCTCATCTCGTACATGTTGAAGTTTTTGGGCTCGCCTGGATCGAGGTCTCCCTCGATCCCCTCGATCCCGGCCGCAAGCATCATCGCGGCTGCCAAATAAGGATTCATCGAGGGGTCTACGGCACGGCATTCGATCCGCGCGCTCGAGAGATAGACACCCTTGTGCGTCTTCGCGTCGCCCTCGACATGCGGGCGAAGCATCGGCACGCGCATCATATGGGTACGGTTGTTCCCGCCATAGGAAATGAAGATGGGCGCCCAGGTATACCCCGTCATCGATCCCGTCTTGATCAGGCGCTTATAGGAATTCACCGTGGGACAGGTTACGGCGGCGATCGCCGGCGCATGTCGCAGGACTCCGGCGAGGAACTGATAAGCCGTCCTGGAAAGCCCGCAATTGCGCTTGTCGGACGAATCGCCGAAGACATTCGTGCCGGACTTCGTGTCGCTCAGCGACATGTTGAAATGCGCGCCGCTCCCGGTGCGGTCGGCGTAGGGCTTGGCCATAAACGTCGCCTCCCAGCCGTGGCGCCGCGACACCTCCTTCATCATCATACGCCACAGCACGAAGCGGTCGGCCATGGTCAGCGCGTCGGTATAGGCAAAATCGAACTCGAATTGACTGTTCGCGTCCTCGTGATCGAACGAGTGCACCTGCCACCCGAGCTTGTTCATATATTCCGTGACCTCATCGAGCCAAGGCAAGTTCTCGAGCAGACCCACCACGTCATAGGCGGCTTTCGGAAGCGTATCGAGCGGATTGGCCGGGCGCAGGACATCACCGTCGCGGCGGACAAGGAAGATTTCGCACTCAACGCCGAGATTGAATGTCAGGCCGTGCCGCGCCAACCGATCGACTTGACGCTGCAAGACATTGCGCGAGCACATCGGCCAAGGCTTCTCGTGATAGTGGAGGTTCCCCGGCGCCCAAGCTACATTCGGCTGCCACGGCAGGATGGTGACGGCCCTCGCGTCCGGCAATACCGCGAGCTCGTCATCGTGGGGGCTTTGGCCGAGGCCGTCGAGGGCCGCGCCCGTGAAAAGCTCGGAGCCACGCATCATTCGCTCGAAATGATCGATGGGTACCGCCTTGGCCTTCGGAATGCCGTGGATATCAACATAAGCGGCGAGGCAGTATTTCACGCCCTTCTGCGCAAGCTCGTGCTTGAGCGCGCTCGCGGCGCCGTCCTGGCGCCCGGCGGCTGCGCTGGCGCGGTCCTGGTGCCCCTTGGCCACGCCCCTCGACGGCCGCTTTGCACTCACTCCGGCTCCGCGCCGGAGCCCATCCGGGCTCGAAAGGCCTCCCGTCGTCTTCATATTGAGCTTCCTCCTCTTCGGCCTGGCGCCGCTGGCAGGCGAGCGCTTTCGTCCCGGGTCCCCGGCCGGCAGGCATGATTGAGACGTGTCACATCGGGTTGCATCGGGAGAGCGGCCTCATCTTTAGACCACCATGCCCAGTCCGCGGCTGGTGTGGCGCTCGGCGCCATTCGGTTATCGTGGCGGATATGATGCCTAATGATAATTAATCGGTCAATTAAATATCATGTTGCCCGACGGGCTCGGCACTCGGCCGCAAAAGTGCGGTCAACTCAAGGAGTTACCTCTTGGAGGCGACCGCGGCATCGCGTCCTCGGATTTGCCGCGGATCATTGCGATATCCGAGATGATACCAAAATAGGTCACGGAGGCTCGCAACGGCGGCTTTCAAGTCGAAATCGGAGCGGATCATCGACGCGACCATGATCCCGTCGAGATGCACCGAGGCGAATTTGGCGGTCCGCTCCGGATTGACCGGCTGAAACAGCCCAAGGGCGATCCCCTCTCTCACACTACGCGAGAGAATGCTCGTCTCCTCCATATAGAAATGCTTGATCAACCGATCGACCGAGGTGAGACGGGTCACGGAATTGGAGTAGTCGAGCATGATCTTGACGAGCTTGCGGAACGCCGCCGACATCTCGACATTGTTCTCGAACCAATCATCGATGAGATCGACCGGGTTGGAATGCCGCTCTTTCAGCCGCGTATAATTTTCAAGCGCCTGCAGGATGGCGTGCTCGATGCAGGCCTTGAATAGGTCCTCCTTGTTCTGAAAATAGTAATAGATAAGCGCAGAGTTTATCTTCGCGGCACGGGCGATGTCCTTGATCGTGACGGCCGCATAGTCCTGTTTGGAGAACAGGTCGAGGCCCACCAGCATCAGCCGCTCCGTCTGGTTCGGAACGGCTTTTCGACGGCGGCCTTTTGCGCCCCTGGTAGGCGGCCGCTTGGGTTCGGTCCCCATATTCAGCTCTTCCTTTGATCGCTCGTCGCAGTCGAGCGTGGCGTCCACGCCCGGCTTTCGCGCATGCGAACCGCGCTTGGCCCTCACTAGTTAGCTTAGTTCAGGCTTTGCCTCAACCGACTTTATGGCTCGCTTAATTAAGCACTTAGCTAGTTGTGAAGTCTCGATAGGTTGTCCACTCGGCTCCGGCCGAGGCAAGCTGAAGTTGCTGAAGCTTTGGCGAACCTTGGGGGAACCGAATGGACGTTCACAAGAATGCCCGGCTGACGCCCGCCGGTCGAGAGGTCATGCTGCGCCGCGTCGTTGAGGGCGGGCCAGAATTGTTCGGGTCGCCGGCTTTGCACCGCCATTTCCCGAGGCGGGATCCGACGCATTCGCGAGATGCGGCCAGGATTGCCCACTTTACCGATTGAAATATCCGGCTCTTGCAACGGCGCCGATCAGGTTCATGATCAATCGGCCGGCCGTTATGCAGGAAATGCGGTTCACATCGGCCCGGGGGGTGATCTCGACGATGTCCATGCCGACCATCCGCCCTTTGCGAACGAGGCCGTGAATGAGCTTGCGCGCCTGGTGGTAGGTCACCCCGCCGGGAGCGGGGCCGTAAACCGCGGGCATGACGGAGGGGTCGAGCCCATCGGCATCAATGGTGAGGTAATACTGGCCGCCGTCGGGGATACGCTCAAGGATCGCGTCCATGCCGAGGTCGTGGAGCTCATAAGCGGTGATGAGATGCGCGCCATAGGCGAGCGCCGCGTCGACCTCTTCCTGTCGTGCGCTGCCCTGGGCGCGCAGCCCGATCTGGAAGATATCGCCGATATGGGCCATCTCCGAGGCGCGGCGGATCGGGCTCGAGTATCCCTCCCGCACACCGTTCACCTCGTCTCGCCAGTCGAGATGGGCGTCGATATGGACAAGGGTGATCGGACCGCGATCGGAGAAGGCGCGTAATACCGGGATGGGTACGCCGTGGTCGCCGCCGATCGTGATCGGAATGGCGCCGGCGGCGATTATCTTGCGGACCGCCGCCTCGGCGCAGCGGTAATGCGCGCCGAGGTCGCGCGCGTCGCCCGGAACGTCCCCGCAATCCACGATCTTGAGATCACGCCCCGCAAGCAGCGGCCCACCGAGATCGAAGTCATAGCGCTCGGGCGAGCGGCAGAACCGGTCCGTCGCCTGGCGCACGGCCGTCGGCGCGTTCGTCTGGTCGTTCGTCACCTCGTCGATCGAATAGGGATCGCCATAGGGGATGCCGATGATCGCAAAATGCGCATCGAGCGCGTCGAGATCGGTGACCACGGGCGCATAGAGGAAGCTTTGATGGCCGCGTCGCGGCGGCACGGTGAGAGATGAAGACATACGGCAACTCCTCGCTAACTGACGGTTCGAGCCGGCGATTCCATGGGGCGACCCATCTCATCGCAGCCTCAGCTCCTGGAGCACCTCCTCGGAGTGCTGGCCGAGGAGCGGCGCCGGCCTCGTCGGAATGACTCCCGATCCAAGAAAGCGCGTCGGCTGCGTCACCACCGGAACGGATCCGGCCGTCGGATGGAGGACCCTCCGAACGAGGCCCCGCGCGCGGACATGGGCGCTCTCGACCACCTGATCGAGGGAGAGGATGGGAGACGCGGGGACTTCGGCCTTTTCCAACGTCTCGATTGCCGCGGCGACGGATCGCTGCAGCGTCCACCCTTCGAGGAGGGCCTTGAGCGCAGGCTCGTTCCGCTTCCGGTCGATATCCGTCGAGAAGCGCGGATCGGTCGCAAGCTCCGGCATCCCGATGGCGGCGGAGAGGCGCGCAAACAGCGCGTCGTTCGCGACCGCGATCACGAGGTAGCCATCGGCGGCCCGGAAACTGTCAAGTGGCGCGCTGATGGGATGGGCATTGCCGATCCGCTGCGGCACCTCGCCGGTGAAGAGGTATTGCGAAAGCCCGGTCATCATGATCGCAAACAGCGAATCCACCATGGCCACGTCGAGATGCTGACCGCGCCCGTCCCGCTCTCGGCCATGGAGGGCCGCAAGGATCGCCCACGTCGCCTGGAGGCCGGCGACGAGATCGCCGATCGACTCGCCCACCCGGGTGGGCTCCGAGCCGGGCGGTCCGTTGACACTCATGATACCGCTCAACGCCTGCGCGACGATATCGTAGGCCGGCCGGCGCGACCAGGGCCCGTCCTGCCCGAAGCCCGAGATGCTGGCGTAGACGAGCCTCGGATTGATGGTGCTCAGCGTCGCGTAATCGATGCGGAGCCGCGCCGCCACCCCCGGCTTGAAATTCTCCACCACGATGTCGGAGCGCGCCGCCAGCGCCTGCGCCGTCCGCTGCCCCTCCGCGCTCTTGAGATCGAGCGTGATCGAGCGCTTACCGCGATTGATCAGTATGAAATAGGCGCTCTCACCGCCGATCCTCGGCGCGAAATGCCGCGCATCGTCGCCCTGGAGACCTTCGACCTTGATGACGTCGGCACCGGCATCGGCCAGCAACGCGGTGCAAAAGGGGCCCGCCAGCATGCGCGAGAAATCGAGAACGCGGACGCCCGCAAGCGGCGGCGGCAAGGTCTCCATCACGAAAGCCCACCCCTAGAAGATATTGACGGTTTCCTTTGCCCGCGAAGGAGTCCGCGCACCGAGGCCAGCGCCTCGACGCCGCCCAATCTCGAGAGGAGATCGTCGGCCATCTTCGCGTCATAGACAAGGCTCGCGCAATCGCGAAATTTCGCCTCGATCTCCTCCATCGCGAGGGGGCGCGAGGCGGCGCCGCGCGGCGCTTCGCAAAAGCACTCCACAACTTCACCATCCCGTAATTCGATGCGAACGCTAGCGCCTTCGGGCGCGGCTCTCGATACGCGCCTCGCATCCCAGGATGATCCGGTCACCATCGCCACCTTGTCCATAAGCTGCGCGATGCGCGGATCGCCAATGACATCGGCCGCGAGCTGCCTCAGCCCGACATCGCCGAACAGCAACGTCGTCGCAATCGCGAAAGGCATGCTGAACATGGCTTCCCGCCGGTTGCGGGGATGGTGGTACGCGAGATTGGCGGCGGCCATGGCCGGCACGTCGCAGACGACGCGCACGACATCCGGGGCCGCTATACGGTGCGTCGCCGCAAGGGCGCGGACCGCATCGACCGCAGCATGCGACGAAAGGCAGATCGGAATTCGCTTCACGTCGATCCCCGGGTCGAGCAGGCGCCAGCGGCGGCCGAGCGCGTCGATCTCGCCATCGTCGAACACGCCGCGATTCAGCACCCGTGCGAAGCCGTGGGGCTGTTCCACGGCGCCGGCGGGGCCGGTTGCGCCGCGCGCCGCGAGAAGGGCTGCGACGACTCCTGCCTCCGCGGCACGTCCGGCAAGAAGCGGCTTGGCGTCCGTACCGAAGCAGGCTTTCGTGGTTCCGCTTCCTGCCAAGGCCATGCCGAGCGCCGAGGCCGTCGCGCGGGCATCGAGTCCGAGAAGCCGCGCAGTGGCCGCGGCGGCGCCGACCGGGCCGAAGACTCCCGTCGTCCACCAGCCGCGCTCATAGAAATCGCTGCCCGTGGCGGCGCCCAGGGCATACTCGGCCTCCGCGCCGGCAACGAGGGCGGTCACGAGATCGGCACCCGGTGCATTCACCGTCTCTGCGACCGCGAGGGCCGCCGGGACGATCACGGCCGAGCCATGCACGACCCCGGCATAGCAATTGTCGTCGAAGTCCAGCGCGTGGGCGGCGGTTGCATTGGCAAAGGCCGCCGCCGGCGCAGCCAGGCCGAAGTCGCTGCCGAAGATGCGCGCCTCCCCCGGCCTGCCGACGGCGAGCGCAACCTCGCGCGCGTGAACGGCGGCGGCGCTCGTCGACCCGGCAAGCGCGACACCGGCGGTATCGATCAGACAGATACGCGTCACGGCGCGGACCACGTCCGGGATCGCGGCGAGCGAGAGGGACGATGTCCAATTCGCGATTCGCTCGAGGGCAGGTATCGCGGCCATCCCGCTCGCTCTACGAATCAACGGCGGCATCGGCCAGCGACGAGGCCAGCTTGAGCTTCTCCCGCTCCACCGTGGCGATCGCCTCCGGGTAGCCGGCATCTGCATGCCGGAACACGGCAATCGCGGAGTCGTTGGCGAGCACGCGCCGAAGACGGCGTGCCGCATCCGCCGTGCCGTCGCAGACCACCGCGAAGCCGGCATGCTGCGAATACCCGATGCCGACGCCGCCGCCATGATGGATGGAGACCCAAGTGGCGCCGCTCGCGCAACCGACAAGCGCGTTGAGAAGCGGCCAGTCGGCGACCGCATCGGAGCCATCGAGCATTCCTTCGCTCTCGCGATTGGGACTCGCCACGGAGCCCGAGCTGATATGGTCCCGCGTGATCACGAGGGGTGCCGAGACCTCGCCCTTCGCCACCATCTCGTTGAGCGCCAGGCCTGCGGCGACGCGATCCTGCAATCCCATCCAGTAGCTGCGCGCCGGCAATCCCTGGAAGCGGATGCGGTCCTCCGCCATGTCGATCCACCGGGCGAAGCTCGGATCGGCGACGATCTCCTTGAGGCGCCGCCCCGACGCGACGATGTCCTGGGGATCGCCGGAGAGCGCGATCCAGCGGAACTGGGTGCGGCCTCGGCAGAATTGGGGGCGGATATAGGCGGCGATGAAGCCGGGATAGTCGAAGGCGCCCTCGACGCCGGCATCGTGCGCCATCTGGCGGAGATTATTGCCGTACTCGAAGACGGGAACGCCGCGCTGGCGGAACGCGAGCATGGCACGCACCTGCCGCGCCATCGTCTCCTTCGCCGCGCGGATGACCGCTTCGGGCTCCGCCTCGCGCCGCCGTTCCCATTCGGCGAGAGTCCAGCCGGCCGGCAAATAGCCGTAGAGCGGGTCATGGGCGGCGGTCTGATCGGTGACGAGATCGGGCAAGGAGCCGCGGGCGAGGATCTCCTCATAGACCTCTCCGGCATTGCCCAGCAAGGCGACGGAGATGGCGTCGCCGCGCTTCGTCGCTTCACCGACGAGCGCAAGCGCCTCATCGAGGCTCGTCGTCCAGCGATCGACATAACCCGTTGCAATCCGGCGCTCGATTCGCTCGGCGCGGCACTCCACGGCGAGGACCGAGCAGCCCGCCATTACGCCCGCCAAAGGCTGGGCGCCCCCCATGCCGCCAAGGCCGGCGGTGAGCAGCCATCGGCCGCGAAGATCGCCGCCGTAATGCTGGCGGCCCGCCTCGACGAAGGTCTCGAAGGTGCCGCCAATGATCCCTTGGCTGCCGATATAAGTCCAGGAGCCCGCCGTCATCTGCCCGAACATCATCAGGCCCTTGCGCTCCAGCTCGTCGAAATACTCGGCGGTCGCCCATTTCGCGACGAGGTTCGAATTGGCGATGAGGATGCGCGGCGCCTCCGGATGGGTGCGGACGACCCCGATCGGCTTGCCGGACTGGACAAGGAGCGTCTCGTCGGACTCGAGCGCCTTCAGGAGTGCGACGATACGATCGAAGCACGCCCAGTTCCGTGCGGCGCGCCCGCGGCCGCCATAGACGACGAGATCCTCCGGCCGCTCGGCGATCTCCGGATCGAGATTGTTCATGAGCATGCGGAGCGGCCCCTCGGTTTGCCAGCTCTTGGCGTTGAGGGCCGCTCCGCGGGGAGCGCGAACGACGCGGCGATTATCGTGGCGGGGGGGCATGAATGCTCCTCGATGGCGCCGGTGGACGAGCGCGCTCGCGCGACCGACACCCGCAGCCTAGGGAATTCCTGGGCGCCGAGAAACTAGCAAATTTTGATGCCGGCGATAAAGCGGACGTATCCAGCGGCTCCAACAACGCCGGACGGCGGCGATTATTTCTTGTATGAAGAGGCGCTTTCTATTTATCCCGAATTCGGCTCGATTTGGGGACCGATCAGACAGTCGAGGGGCATTGGATGGATCCGTTCTGTACCGCCGACGATCTCGCGATCGCCGACACCATCAGACGCTTCGCCGCGCAGGAGATCGCGCCGCGCGCCAAGGCGCTGGACGAAAGCGAGCGCTTCGCGGGCGCGCACCTCGCGGCACTGGCCGATATCGGCCTCATGGGCCTCAACCTGCCGGAGCGCTGGGGCGGGCCGGGCACCACCGCCTTGGCGCTCTACCTCGCGGTGGAGGCGCTCGCCGGCGCCTGCGCCTCGACGACCTCGATGCTCACCGCCCATTACCTCGCTACCGACGCAATCCTGATCGGGGGCGACGACGATCAGCGCGGCCGATGGCTTCCCGACGCTGCATCGGGACAAAGCCTCGGCGCCTTCGCGCTGACCGAGCCGCAAGCGGGCTCCAATCCGGCCGATATGACCACGCGGGCCGTCAGGGACGGCGACGCTTACCGGCTGACGGGGACCAAGCATTTCATCTCCAATGCCTTGCACGCCAACTTCCTGATCGTCTTCGCGATCACCGATCCTTCGGCGGGGGCGCGCGGCATCAGCGCCTTTATCGTCGACCGCGAGAGTCGCGGGCTGAAGGTCGGCACGCACGAGCCGACTTTCGGCCTGCGCGCCGGGCATGTGTTCGAGGTTGCCTTCGACGACTGCCTGGTGCCGGCCGACCGGCGGCTTGGCTCGGAGGGCTCCGGCTTCCGGACGGCCATGAAGGTGCTGGATAACGGGCGCATCGAGATCGCCGCCACCTGCACCGGGATCGCCCGCGCTGCGCTCGATGCGGCGCTGGAATGGGTCAAGCAGCGCCAGATCGGCGGCGGCCCGATCGCGCGGTTCCAGGGCCTGCAATGGATGCTTGCGGACATGGCGACCGACCTCGAGGCCGCCCGCCTGCTGGGATTGCGGGCCGCAAGCCTGCGCGCCACGGGGGCTCGCTACTCGCGGGAGGCATCCATGGCCAAGCTCTACGCCTCGGAGATGGCCGGCAGGGTCACCGATCTCGCGCTGCAAATCCACGGCGGGTACGGCTATTCGCGCAACCTGCCCTTGGAGCGATTCGTCCGCGATGCGCGCATCATGCGCATCTACGAAGGCTCGTCCGAGATCCAGCGCAACATCATCGCCCGCGCCCTCCTGGGCTGACGGGCGAGCGTCGCGTCGCCGTGGGCGCTTGCGTCTCGGGTACTACCGAGGGCACGCGCCTGAGCTCGTCGAGGGGGAGATGGCAGGCGATGCGATGGCCGGGACGCGGCTCGACGATCGGGGGAGTCTGGGTCTCGCAGATGGCGCCAAGCTTGCGCGGACACCGGCCGTGGAAATGGCAGCCGCTTCGGCTTGCCGGCACGGCCGCGGGGTCGCCCTGCAATCTCACGCGCTCGCGGCGCCCGGCGCCCGGCGCCAGCGCCGGTACCGCCGAGAGCAGCGCTTCCGTATAGGGATGGTACGGCGGCGCCAATACGGCATCGACCGGTCCGACCTCGCAAATTCGCCCCGAATACATCACGACGATGCGGTCTGCGATATAGGCGACCACGGACAAATCATGCGAGATGAAGAGATAGGAGACGCCCAGCTCGGCCCGGATATCGTCGAGCAGATTGAGGACCGTCGCCTGCACCGAGACATCGAGGGCCGAGACCGGCTCGTCGCAGACGATGAAGCTTGGCTCGGTGGCAAGTGCGCGGGCGATCCCGACGCGTTGCTTCTCCCCGCCGCTCAGCTGGTGCGGGTAGCGAGCATAATAGGCCGGCGGCAAACCGACGCGATCGAGCAGGCGCTCGACCCGCATCCGTCTGTCGGAGGCCGGAGCATCCCCCTGCAACGCTAATGCGCGCGCAATGGCATCGCCCACCCGGCGGCGGGGGTTGAGGGAGGAGTCGGGATTTTGAAAGACGATCTGGGCGCGCTTGCGCAGCCTCCCCAAGGCCCTCTGGGGCAGATCGGCGATATCGGCGCCCTCGAAGGCGATGCGGCCCGAGGAAGGCTCGACGAGGCGGAGTATGGTGCGCCCGAGGGTGGATTTGCCGCTGCCGCTTTCGCCGACAAGGCCGATCACCTCCCCGCGCGCGATCTCGAGGGAGACCCCATCCACGGCGTGAACCGTCTCGGTGCGGAGCCGAGGCCAGGGCAGCACGCCAAGCCTGCGGCGCCATTCGAGGCCGCCGCCCAGGTGGGCGCGGCGATACCGCTTGACGAGCGCGTGCGTCGCGAGGAGCGGCGCTTCCCCATGGGCCGGTGCTGGTTTCGGCCCGGGCGGTGTCGCGGCCGGCTCGGGCCAGTCCGGCGTGGCATCGCCCTTCCAACAGCGGGTGGCACGGCCGCCGGCGAGCGCGACGAGCGGCTGCGCGGCACTCCGGCAGCGATCCTCGGCGAAAGGGCAGCGCGCCGCGAAGATGCAGCCGGGCGGGGGATTCGTCAGATCGGGGAAGCGGCCGGGAATCGGCGCGATCCGCCGCGCCCGATCGCTCAATGACAGTCGCGGCAGCGACGCGAGGAGGCCCTTGGTGTAGGGGTGAGCGGGGCGGCTCAACACCTCCTCCTTGCGTCCAAGCTCGACGATGCGGCTGGCGTAAAGCACGCAGATCCGGTCGGCGATCCGGTTCACCACGCCGAGATTGTGCGTAATGAAGAGCATGCCGAGCCCGCGGTCGCGGCGCAGCCGATCGAGGAGATCGAGGATTTGCGCTTCGACGGTCACATCGAGCGCCGTCGTCGGCTCGTCGAGGATGAGCAATCGGGGACCGGCGATCAGCGCGGCGGCGATCAGCACCCGCTGCTGCATGCCGCCGGAGAGCTGGTGCGGATAGGCGGTGACGAGGTCGGCGGGGTTGGCGAGGCCGACTTCGCCGAGCGCCGAAATCGCGCGCTTGAGAGCCTCGGGGCGCGGGAGGCCTTGGCCGTAGACGAGAGGCTCCGCAACCTGCTCGCCGATGGTGAGGCTGGGGTTGAGCGAGGTGAAAGGGTCCTGGAACACCATGCCCATGGCGCGCCCGCGCAGCTCACGGCGTGCCTTGGGGTCGAGGCCGGTCAGCTCGCGGCCGTTGAAGCGGATGGAGCCCGACACCATCGCGTCGCCCTCGAGCAAGCCCATGATCGATAGCGCGACCGTGCTCTTCCCGGAGCCCGATTCGCCGACGATGGCAACGGTCTCTCCGGGAAGAACTTCGAGATTGACGTCGCTCAGCGCGCCGAGGCGGCCGCTCGGCGTCTGGTAGGCGACGCTGAGATTGGCGAGAGCGAGAAGAGGCTCAGGCATCGCGGATTTCTCGCCCTATGGCGAGGATCGCCGTCATTGCCGGCGCGACCGGATCATGCGCGGGTCGAGGACCTCGCGCAGGCCATCGCCGAGGAGGTTGATGCCGATCACCGTCAGGCACATGGCGAATCCGGGGGCAAGGGCGACCCAGGGTGCGATATTGGCCAGCGGGCGCGCGCCGCTGATCATCAGTCCCCAATCGGAGCTCGGCGGCTGAGCGCCCATCCCGAGAAAGCTGAGCGAGGCGCCGAGGAGAATGGCGAAAGCGACCTTGAGGCTCGCCTCGACCGCGATCGGCGGCCAGGCATTGGGCAAGATCTCGTAAAAGAGGATGTAGAAGGATTTTTCTCCTCGGGCGCGCGCCGCCAGGATGAATTCCTCGTTGACCAGATTGAGCGTGACGCTGCGCGTCAGGCGAACCGTCGAGGGGGTATAGACGAAGCCGACGGCGATGACGGCTTTCCAGAAGCTCGGCGTTCCCACCGCAAGGACGAGAAGGCCGAGCAGGATCGGCGGGAACGACATGATCACGTCCATGACCCGCATGATCGCCTCGTCCGTGCCGCCGCGGCGATAACCCGCAAGGAGGCCGAGCGGCACGCCCAGCACGAGGCAAAGGGCGGTTGCGCCGAACCCCATCATGAGCGACACGCGCCCGCCCATGAGGACACGGCTCAGCACATCGCGGCCGAATTCGTCGGTGCCGAACCAATGTGCGGCGCTCGGCGGCTGAAGCCGCGCCAGGATGTTCATCTGATCGTAGGGATAGGGTGCGATTGCCGGAGCCGCCGCGACGAGAGCGGCAATCAGCGCGATGATGGTCCCGCCCCAGATCAGCGATAGGGGGACGCGGCGCCCGTGTGGACGCCGCGGCGCGGCCGGCATGTCGTCAAACGCTTGCGCGGCCATAGCGGATCTTCGGGTTGAAATAGGAATAGAGGAGATCGGCGACCAAGTTCGCCACGCAGTAGATCGCCGCGACGACGAGGATGCTCGCCTGGATCAGCGGCAGATCATGGTGCTGGATGGCGAAGACGAGGAGCCGGCCGACGCCGGGATAGGCGAAGACCGCCTCGACGACGACGACGCCCCCGATAAGCCACCCGACATCGATGGCCAGCACCGTGATCGTTGGCAGCAGCGCGTTGCGCAAGGCGTGGCGGAGCAGAACGACGCGCTCGGGAAGGCCCTTGGCGCGGGCGTTGCGGACATATTGGCTGCGCAAGGTCTCGATCATGCTCGATCGCGTCAGGCGCGAGACATGGGCGATCAGCGTGAAGGTGAGCGTTGCCGCCGGCAACACGAGATGGGAGAGCCACGGTCCGAACCCCCGCCCCCATTCCGCGGCTCCGCCCGAGGGCAGCCAGTCGAGATAGCGGGCGAAGACCAGGATGAGAACGATGCCCCAGAAGAACTCCGGCACCGATATGCCGACATAGCTGAAGATCGAGGCGCAATGATCGATGAGGCTGTTGTGCCGGACCGCTGCGAGGACGCCGATCCCAATCCCGATCACGACGACGAAGGCGAACGACAGCGCCGCAAGCAGCGCCGAGTTGCCGAGCGCATCGAAAAGCACCGGCGCAATCGGCCGCTCCATCACGAGCGAGCGGCCGAGATCGCCGCGGAGGATGCCGGAAGCCCAGTGCCAGTATTGCGCGGGGAGAGGCCGGTCGAGGCCGAGCCTATGGGCCACTGCGGCGACCGTATCGGGCGAGGCGAACTGCCCGGCGATGATCTGCGCGACGTTGCCCGGCAGGATCTGCGTGATGGCGAAGATGAGGACCGACATCACCACCAGGATGAGGGCGATCGCAAGCACCCGTCTCAAGAGGTAGAAGAGCATGCGATCTCACCCGCTCGTCCCGTGGACGGGGCCGACCCACCGGCTCCGTCGGGCCCTCCGCCGGGCACGCGAGCGGCTTACTGGACCGTGACCTGGCGCAAGTCGAGCCACAGCATCGGACTCGAATGAAATCCTTTGACGTTCTTGCGGTAGGCGTTCACGTGGTTCTGGACATAGGCAATGACGCCGGGAGGATCCTCCAACGCGAGCACCTGGAACTGCTTGTAGAGCTTGGCCTGCTCCTCTTCGGAGCGTGCGCCACGGGCGGCGTCCAGCACCTTGTCGATTTCCGGGTTCTTATAGTGCCAGAGCGTCGAATTCCACGAGCCGTTGCTGTCGAAGAACGGATAGACGGAGGTATCGATCGTCGGACGGCTGAAGAAGCCGTCGGTGTAGAAGGTGGCCTTTCCTTCGATGTCCGAGATGAACTTGTCCCACGGCACGGTCTGGATCGCGACCTTGATTCCGATCGGCTTCAGCATCTCGCGCGCCGCCAGCCCGAGCCGCTCACGCGTCGGCCGCCCGGCCGGCACGTAGAGCGTGATATCGAAGCCGTTTGCGTAGCCGGCCTCAGCCAGCAGCTTCTTCGCCCCGGCGATGTCGGGTGGGCCAATCTTGATGTCGCTGTTGTAGAAGGGGCTGCTGGGCGGGATCATGGTGTGGGTCGGCGTCCCGTTGCCGAACAGTGCAAGCTGCACCATGGCATTCTTGTCGATGGCGAGCTCGACCGCCCTGCGCACCCGCTGGTCGGTGAAGGGCTTCTGGCTGCAGTTCATGATCAGCCCGTCCCAGGTCGAGGTGGGAACGGAATCGACGACAAGATCGGGATTCTTCTTGATCTCTCCGATCGACTCCAGCGGCAGATTCCAGAGGAGATCGACTTCGCCGGTCTCGAGCGCGGAGACCGCCGCAGCTCCTTCCGGAATGATGCGGAGCACGACTTTGTCGAGCTTGGGAACGCCAGGGACGTAGTAGTTCGGGTTCCTGACGAGCACGACGGAGTTTCCCGGCTCGTAGGACTGGAACATGAAGGGTCCGCTGCCGATGGGGTGCGTGGACAGCGTGTTGAGCGCATCGCGAGGCACGATCCGGGCTTGGCGGTCGCCGAAAATATCGGCGAATCCCGCATAGGGTATCTTGAGCTCGAAGCGGACGGTGTGCGGGTCGAGCGCCTCCATCTTGTCGACGATCTGGAAGTTGGCGCGATAGGGCGATCCTGTCGCCGGATCGAGGATGCGCTTAACCGTCTCGATGACGTCCTGCGCGTCGACAGGGCGCCCATTATGGAACTTGGCGTCCTTGCGGAGATAGAAGGTCCAGGTCTTCTGATCGGGGCTCGTCGTCCAGCGCTCGGCAAGATCGGGGCGGGCACGACCGTGGCTATCAAGCTCGGTCAAGCCGCTATAGACCAGAATATCGACGATATATTCCTCGCCGATCTTGGTTTTCGCCGGGTCGAGCGTGTTCAGGTTCGATTGCACCGCGACCCGGAGCGTTCCGGCCGCGGATGCGGGCTGGGGAACCGCCACGAGCGCTCCGAGGAGCAGCATCGCGGCCGAAGCAATGATACCTCGCATGTCAGACCTCCCCGATCCCTCGATGCACGTTCCGCTCAGCTCGATGAGCGGCTTGTTCTTGCCGGCATCCGGTGATCGCATCGAGAAGATCACGCCGGAGCGACGGTAAACCGACAGCCTCGGTGCCGCGCTCGCGCCCGGTGCTGCTGTCGATCGATTGCAACTGAGTAACATATTCCCGTTGCGCCGCCGACTCTATGACAAGCCGATGAATGAGCGCAAGGTCGCGCGCGCCGGCGAAGCAACGCTCCATGTGTCAGCGACGGGAAAGGAATACGCGCCAAGGTTGACAGCGCCTTGCTCGGAACGCTCCGAGCGCGCGCAACTAGACCTTGATGTCTTCGCGAATATGCGCGCGCCGATCCCGCTCGAGGGCGTCGCGCTCCTCGGATTTGTAGAACTCGGCGGCGTTGCGGATATGCTTGGCCATGCTCGCGGCGGCGGCTTCCCGATCGCCCGTCTCCAGGGCTCTGAGGACGCGCTTCAGCTCCGCGAGGGCCCGCTCGACGCGACGAACGGAAACCGTGTTGGAGCGCCGGAGCCACTGCACCTTGTCGCGAATGTCGGCGAGGATGCCCTCGATCAGGGCGTTATCGGCGGCCCGGTAAATCGCGCCGTGGAGCGCTGCGTCGAATTCCAGGAATTCTTCCATGTGATCGGCCATCGGCTGGTGCTGGAGACGATCGAAAGCGCGCCGCAGCCTGCGCAGCTCCACCGGGTCGATCTTGTGGGCCGCCAGTCGGGCCATATGCATCTCGAGGAGAACGCGGAGATCCGTCATCTCCTCGATCTCTTTTTCCGTCAGCGATCGCACATAGGTTCCCTTCTGGGGCGTCACCGCGATCCAGCCCTCGCTCTTGAGGCGCGCGAGCGCGGTCCGGATCGGCGAGCGGCCGAGGCCGAGCTCTGCGACGAGCCTTGTCTCCGACAGCTTCTCCCCGGCGGCGTAGCGGAGGTCGAGAATGCGGGCCTTGATCTCGCGATACGCGAGGACAGCGGCATTCACGTCATCGGTGACGCTCATCTCACGCCCAATTCCTTTCCGAGATCGAATGGCCGGATGGGATGCCCGTTGCCGTTCTTGCCAATCCATCGGCGCAGCCGACGGCGGCCGAGCAAGCTCTTACCGCCGCTCCGCCTCCGCCCTCAAGGCCGGCGCGCAGCATTGCGATGCGCAACACCGGAAGACCGCCGATCCCGCGTTCTGCCGAGCGTCGCTGCCGTGCCTTCCTCGCGCATCGTTTCATGGCGGTCGCCGATCGAGACATTCGCCGCACAAGCGGGCGTGGCATACTAGTCAACTAGTGTACTGTTATGCTACAAGGTCGTGGAGGGGGCGCGAGGAGATCCGCATGTCGACGGTTTTCCGCCAGATGGTGACCGATCGCTCCGCTTGGCGCGGGTGCGAGCTTGCGGGCGACAGCGCCTGGATCGACGTCCTCTCGCCGCAGGCCCTCAACGAGATCGACGCGGCGCTGTGCGCGGTACGGTCGGCCGGGCTCGACCTCGAGCGTATCGGCCGCGTCCAATTTCCCCTGCCAAGCCTTGGGCCACGGCTGCGCGCCCATCTCGACGAGATCCAGCACGGCCGCGGCTTCGTGGTGCTGCGCGGGCTTCCGGTCGAGCGCTATAGCGACGAGGAGGTCGGGCTGATCTTTTGGGGCCTCGGCCGGCATCTCGGCGTTCCGGTCGCCCAGAATCCCCAGGGCGACCTCCTCGGGCACGTTTTTGATCACGGTCGCGCCTACGGCCAGATCGACGTGCGCGGCTACGAGACCAACGCCCATTTGCCCTTTCACACGAATGCCTGCGATCTCGTCGGCCTGCTCTGCCTGCGCAAGGCGCGGCGCGGCGGGCTCAGCAGCATCGTGAGCGCCATCACGCTCCACAACGAGATCTTGCGCCGCCACCCAGAATACCTCCCGCCGCTCTACAAGGGGTTTCATTATATCAAGCGCGAGGCTGCGCTCACCGACTCGCCGGTGACGGAACGGCGCATCCCGGTCTTCGCGCATGAAGGCGGCCTCATCAGCTGCCGTTACATCCGCAACCAGATCAACGCGGCCTGCGAGAAGACGGGCCGCCCCCTCGACAATCTGGAACGTCAGGCGCTCGATTTCCTCGATGCATTGAGCCAGGACCCGGCGCTCCATCTCGACATGGACCTCCAGCCCGGCGACATGCAGTTCTGCAACAATTACACGATCCTCCATTCGCGCACGGGGTTCGAGGACTGGCCCGAGCCCGGCCGCGAGCGCCACATGCTGCGGCTATGGCTGACCTGCCGCGAGCGCCGGCCATTGGCTTCCGGATTCCCGCAACACAACGGATATCGGCAGCTCAGCGAGGTTGCCTACCAGCTCTGAGCGAGCGTCGAGAGGTGCGACGGAATGTATGAGTCGATCCTGCTGCGTCACGACCACGCGGTCTCGACGATCGCCATCAATCGTCCGCCGCTCAACACCGTGACGCCTGCGGCGCTTGCGGAGTTGCTTGCTGCTTTCGACGAGCTCGAGCACCGGGCGGAGACGTGTTGCGTCGTCTTGACGGGCTCCGGCCCGCGCGCCTTCTGCGCGGGCGCCAGCCTTGACGACAAGCCCAGGCAAAAGAGCGACGGCGACGGCTTTCGCGAGACGGGACGCGCGCTCATCCGCAGGATCGAGACCTTTCCCAAGCCGGTGATCGCCGCCATCCGCGGCTGGGCGATCGGTGGCGGTTTCGCGATCGCGCAGGCCTGCGACGTGCGCATCGCCTCCGAGACGGCCAAGTTTCGCACCGGCGACGCCTATATCGGCATCGTGCCGAGCTGGGGCGTCAGCCTGGTGCGGCTTGTCCATTATATTGGCCGCAACCGCGCCCTCGACATGCTGATGCTGGGAGAGGACATCCCGGCGGCAAGGGCCTACGAGCTCGGCCTGATCACGCGCTGCGTTCCCGACGACCGCTTCGATGCCGAGGTGGCAAGCGCCGCCGCGCGGTTGTCGAGCGGCGCGCCCCTCGTCCTTCGCTCGATCAAGGAAGCGGTCTTCGCCCAATACTACGAGGGGCCGCCGATCGCCGCGCAAGTCGAGACGCGCTGGGCCGATGCGACGCAGTTCTCTCATGACGCGCGCGAGGGAATTGCGGCGTTCAAGGAGCGACGCAAGCCTCTATTCAAGGGACAATGACGCATGGATTTTGCTCTTTCCAAGAGACAGCTGGAGCTCCAGGACCAGGCGCGCGAGGCGGTCGCGCGGACCATAGCACCGATCGACGAGAGCGTTTCGCCCGGCGGCAAGCTGTCCGCCGAGCAATGGCGAATGATCTATTCCGCCTTGCGTCCGCTCGGCTATCTCGGCAGCACCATCCCGAAGGATCTGGGTGGTGCCGGCCTGAGCTATGTCGATTATGGCGTGCTGCTCGAGGCCCTTGCCGAGGGGCCGCTCGTGCTGGGCGAGATCGTGCCGCCGCGGACCATCAATTACCTTGGCACCGACGAGCAGAAGCGGCGCTGGCTGCCCAAGCTGTTCTCGGGCGATTGGATCTCGACCGCCGCAATCACCGAGCCCCAGGCGGGCTCGGATCTGCGCGGGCTCAAAACCACGGCTGCGGAGGCAGCCGGCGGCTTCCGCGTCAACGGCGTCAAGAAATGGATCAAGCTCGGCGGGGTCAGCGACCTCATCACGCTGCTCGTCGTCACCGGCCGCGACGAAGACGGCAAGCCCAAAACCAGCCGCCTCGTGCTCGAGCGAGACCATTCGCCGTGGCAGAGCCGCGAGCTCGAGACCCTAGGGATCGAAAAGATCTCCTTTGCCGAGCTCCGCTTTCGCGACGTCGAGGTTCCCAAGGAGAACCTGCTGGGGACGCCGGGCCAGGGTGCCGAGCAGTTCAATCGCGGCATCGAGGCGTCGCGCGCCTTCGTCGGGCTGCAGGCCGCCGGGATTGCCCGGCGCGCCCTCAAGCGCGCTGTCGCCTACGCCAAGGAGCGATACGCTTTCGGACGGCCGCTGGCCAAATTCCAGGCGATCCAGACGAGCCTCGCCGATGCCGCGACGAAGCTCGACGCGGCGCGACTGCTGTGCCTGCGCGCGCTCGCGATTCTCGACGGCGGACAGCGCTGCCCCGCCGAGGTCTCGATGGCCAAGCTGTTTGCGACGGAGACGGCGGTCGAGGTGTGCCACGCGGCGATGGACAGCATGGGGGCTTACGGACTGTCGCGCGAGGCGGGGGTGGAGCGCTGCTGGCGCGATTGCCGGATGCTGACGGTGATCGACGGCGCCTCGGGCATCCAGCGGCTGATCATCGGCCGCGAGCTCTTCGGCATGCCGGCTTTCACCTAGGGATCGGTCGATGAGCGCGCAGGCACCCGCCAGACTGTCGGTCAGGAAGATCCTCCATCCGGACTCGGTCGCGGTGTTCGGCGCCTCGGACAACCGCGACAAGTTCGGCGGCCGCATCATGCATTTTCTCGTCCGGCACGGCTTCGCCGGAAGGATCGTGCCGATCAATCCGCGCCGCAGCGAAGTGCTCGGCCGCCCGGCGTTTCCCAACATCGTCCAGGCGGGCGCCGTCGACGTCGCCATCCTCGCCGTGCCCCAGAGCGAGCTCCCGGCAACTCTCGAGCAATGCGCGGAAGCCGGCGTGGGCTGCTGCGTGATCATGACCACGGGCTTTGCCGAGACGGGAGCGGAGGGTGCGGCGCGCCAGGCGGAGATCGCGAAACTCAGCCGGCGCACCGGCATGCGCATCATCGGGCCCAATTGCATGGGCATCCTCAACCCCCGCTGGCGCCTGGCGTTGTGCTCGTCGGTCGTGCTGGACGCCGAGCGGCTGCTCGTCGGACCGATCGGCTTCGTCAGCCAAAGCGGCGCGCTGATGGTTTCGCTGTTCGACCGCGCCTATGGCGATGGCATCGGCTTCAGCGCCTGCGTCTCGCTCGGCAACCAGGTCGATCTCGAGATCTGCGATTTTCTCGACGACATGGTCGAAGACCCCGAGACTCGGGTGATCTGCCTCTATGTCGAGGGCTTCGTCGATCCCGCACGGTTCGTGGCGTCGGCGAAGGCGTGTCGGCAGGCCGCGAAGCCGCTGATCGTGCTCAAGACGGGGCGCACCGCAGCCGGGGTCACGGCGGCGCGCTCCCATACGGCAAGCCTCGCCGGATCCTATCTCGCCTTCGAAGCCGTCTGCCGGGAAGCGGGCGTCGTGCTGGTCGAGGATGCGGAGACGATGATCCGCCTCGCCGATCTCCTGGTGCGCTGGCCCCAGGTGGCGGGTGACGGCGTCGGCGTGATCTCGGGGTCCGGCGGCAGCGCCGGAATTCTGGTCGACCGCCTCGCGGAAAGCGGTCAGAGGCTCGCCGCCCTTTCCCCTGCGACCCGGGCGAAGCTCTCGGAAGTCCTGCTGCCGCCCCAGGCCGACAATCCGGTCGATCTCGGGGGCCGCAGGCTGCCGGAGTCAATCGAGATCGCCGGCGAGGCGATGGCCGCGCTCGCTGCCGACCCCGACGTTGCGGTGATCCTCCTTGCGCTCTCCTCGATGCCGTTCTTCGAAAAGCGGACCAGGTTGCTGGCGTCGACGGCCATGGCCGGCGGCAAGCCGGTGATCTGCGCCGTGTTGCCGGGCCCCGCTGCGAACGGTCCCCGTCAGGCGCTCCGCGCCGAGAACTGCCCGTTTTTCGAGAGCAGCGAAGATGCGCTGCGCACGCTTGCAAAATTTTTCGAGTATCAGCGGCTGCGCTCGGACCCGATCGAGATGAGGCCGGAGCGGCCCGCGGGTCTTCCGGCGCCGCGCGCGCGCGGCTATCGCGACTTCAAGGCGATGCTCTCGGATTACGGCATCCCCCTCCCGCGTGAGGCCGAGGCGCGCGATGTGGAGGCGGCGCTGGCGGCCGCTCGTCGGATCGGCTTTCCCGTGGCGCTCAAGGGGCTTGCCGAAGGCCTCGTCCACAAGAGCGACATGGGCGCGGTGAAGCTCGACCTCGGCGATGAGCGGGCGGTGCGCGACGCCTGGCGGGAGGTCGCCGAAGGCGCCGTACGCCACCTGACGCCCGGTGCCTTCAGGGGCTGTCTCGTGCAGGAGATGGTGCGAGGCGAGGCCGAGCTGATCGTCGGCATCAAGCGGGACGAGCAGTTTGGCCCCTTCGTATTGGCGGGCTTCGGCGGCCAGCTCGTCGAGCTCCTCCGCGATGTTCGGCTGGCGCCTGCGCCGCTCTCCTCTGCAGGCGCTCTCCGACTGTTGCGCGGGTTGCGCGCAGCCGCGCTCTTTGATGGTCTGCGCGGCCGTCCTCCGCTCGATCTGGCGCGCGCCTGCGACATCCTCGTCCGCATGAGCTGGATCGCCGTCGATCTGGGAGAGCGCCTGACTGATGCAGAGATCAATCCGCTTGTTTTGCGCCGCGCAGAGGAGGGCGTCGTCGCGGTCGATGTGCGCGCGGTGATTGCCGGCGAGGCTGAAGAGAGCCGGAGCATGTCCGTGGAGGCGTAGAGGCGTTTCAGTAGAGGAGTAGAAGCGATGCCGAAGGTTCTATCCCAGGAACAGATCGAGCGTTTCGAGCGGGACGGCTTCCTGCCCGGGATCCCGGTATTGACGCCCGAGGAGGTGCGCTACTTTCGCGGCCGCCTGGAGAGCTTCGAGCGGCGTTATCCCGAGCACGTCAAGAAGCTCAAGAGCAAGTCCCATCTGCTTTGCCCGTGGGTGGTCGAGCTCGCGGAGCATCCGAGGATTCTCGACGTCTTCGAGGACCTCATCGGTCCGAACATCCTCTGCTGGAGCATGGCTTGGCGCGTCAAGCGGCCCGACGGCAAGACCTTTGCCGGCTGGCATCAGGACTCGGTCTATTTCCGGGTCGATCCGATCCTGATCTTCGGCCCGCTCGCGCTCTCGGACTGCGGACCCGAGGCCGGCTGCCTCAGGGTCATCCCGGGCTCGCACAAATGGGGCTCGCTGCCCCACGAGGACACGGAGGATCCGGACAGCATCCTCGCCCGCGGCCAATACATCACGGCCGATTTCGACAAGTCCAAGGCCGTCGACCTCGCTCTGCGGCCCGGAGAAATGGCGCTCATCAACAACACCATCGTTCACTGCTCGGGGCCGAACACCTCGCGAGACCGCCGCATCATGGTGCTGGTGGAGATGGTGCCGACGAATGCGCGCCATGACGGGTTCCGCGATTCGGCGATGCTGGTGCGGGGTGTCGATACCTATCACAATTTCGACGAGGACCCGCGGCCGCAGGAGGAATTCTCCCCCGAGGCGCAGGCGGCGTGGAAGCGGGTGATCGACGTGCGCGCCAAGCTCATCTTCGGGAACAGCCGGCTGGCGCCCAGCGAGGCCTATGGGGGTGTTCGTCCGGCAACTTGAGCGGCGGAGGTTCGCCGCGTCGGTGATGCTGTTATCGTGCGTGACAAGAACACAACGAACCAACAGGGAAGGATATGACAATGGGTCTCATGATCAGGTCCCTATTGGCGGCCGCCTTGCTCGCGGCCGCGCAGCTTGTGGCCGGCGCCGCCGGGGCGCAGCAATGCGAGCCCAAGATCGGCCACCCGCCGCTCATCCGCAAAGGCGTGCTCATCGCCGCGATCAACCCGACCGTGGCGCCGATCCAATACGTCGATGACGACGGGAACATCGTCGGCCTCGACGTGGACTTCGGCAACATGATCGCCCAGCGGCTTTGCCTCAAGATGCTGTTCGAGAGCGTGCAGTTCGCGACCATGATTCCCGGCGTTCAGGACGGCCGGTTCGACATGATCGATTCCTTCATGTTCTACACGCCCGAGCGCGCCTCCCAGGTCCTGATGATCCCTTACGGCGCCTCCACGCTCGCCATCGTCGTGCCGAAGAGCAACAAGGACGAGATCGCGGGGCCGGAGTACTTCTCCGGCAAGAAATTTGCCGTGGAGCTCGGGACCGTCGACGCCAACGACGCCAAGAAGGCCTCCGAAGAGCTGGTCAAGGCGGGCAAGAAGCCGATCGAGGTGCATACCTTCGGCACCTATGCCGATGTTCTCCAGGCTCTTTCCGCGGGCCAGGTCGACGGAGCCTTCATCGGCACCGAGGAGGCGTTCTATTATCAGAAAAAGGGCCAGACCTTCTTCCGCGTCGCCTTGACCGGCTACGATCCCCATGCGGAGGCGCTCGCTTTCAAGAGCCGCGAGCTGGCGGATGCGGTGGCCAAGGTGCTCAACGAGCTGAAGGCCGATGGCAGCTTCGACAAGCTGTTCGCGAGCTACCATCACTGCACCTTGCCGGGACCCTACAAGGTCGAGACCGGCCCCTTGCCGCCGGTCAAGTGCACGGTCTCCGAATAAGAAACAAGCGTCCGGCCGGGGAGAGCATCGGAGAGGCTTGATGTGGGATTGGTCTGCGTTCTTCCACTATCTCCACAGCCAATACCTGCTGATTGGCGCGGGGGTTACCTTGGGGCTGTCGCTGGCATCGCTCGCGATCGGACTTTGCTGTGGGCTGATCGCGGCGCTGATGCGGCTCTCCAGCAACCCCCTCGTCAACAAGCCGGCGTCGTTCTATGTCTGGCTGATGCGGGGCACGCCCGTGCTCGTCCAGCTCATCATCATCTACACGGGCCTTCCCCAGCTCGGCATCCGCCTCAACGTGCTCGAATCCGCCTTGCTCGGGCTCGGCGTCAACGAGGGGGCCTACCTCGCCGAGATCATCCGGGCCGGCATCCTCTCCGTTCCCCGCGGCCAGTTCGAGGCGGCGCGCGCCGTCGGCATGACCAATGCGATGACCATGCGGGTGGTCGTGCTGCCGCAGGCTCTCCGCATCATCATTCCGCCGCTCGGGAACACGTTCAACGGCTTGCTCAAGACCTCGTCTCTCGCTTCCGTGATCTCGATGGAGGAGCTGCTGCGCCGCACCGAGGAGCTCGTCCAGGTCCAGTTCAAGGTGCTCGAGATCTTCATCGTGGCGGCGCTCTATTATCTCGTCATGACGACCGTCTGGGGTCTCATCCAGGATCGCGTCGAGGCGCATTTCTCGCGCAGCGTGGTACCCGTCGGCGGGCGCGGCAATGGCGACCGCTCGAGCCGGCTTCGGCGGAAAATGGATGCGGAGGTCCTCTCCCATGACGCCCAGTAGCACCCCGCGGGAGGATGGGACACGCGCCGAAGAATGGGTGCTCGAGGCGGAGAACGTGCACAAGAGATTCGGCGGGTTGCACGTGCTGAAGGGAATCAGCATGCGCGTGGCGAAGGGCGAGGTGGTCGTTATCGTGGGTCCGAGCGGCGGCGGCAAGAGCACCTTCCTGCGGACGATCAATCTGCTCGAGCGCCCGGATGAGGGAACCATTCGCGTCTGCGGCGAGCTCATGGGCTACAAGACCGTCAACGGCCGCCAGGTCGAGCTGCCCGACACGACGGTCGCCGTTCAGCGGCGCTGCATCGGCATGGTATTTCAGCAGTTCAACCTTTTTTCGCACATGACGGCGCTCGAAAACATCACGGCCGCGCCGGTGAAAGTGCTCGGCACGGCAAAGCGCGCCGCCGTCGAGGAGGCGCGACGGCTGCTCAATCTCGTCGGCCTGCCGGACAAGGAGAAAGCCTATCCCGATCAGCTTTCCGGGGGGCAGCAGCAGCGCATCGCCATTGCGCGCGCGCTCGCCATGCATCCCAAGCTCATGCTGTTCGACGAGCCGACCTCGGCGCTCGACCCCGAGATGGTGTCGGATGTGCTCGACGTCATGCTCGAGCTCTCCGAGGAAGGCATGACCATGATCGTGGTCACCCATGAGATCGGCTTCGCGCGCAAGGCGGCCGATCGCGCGGTGTTCATCGAAGGTGGCGTGGTGGTCGAGGAGGCAGCGCCCGACAAATTCTTCGCGGATCCCGCGAGCGAGCGCACCCGCCGGTTCCTCAGCAAGGTGTTGCACGCCTGATTCGCGGTATCTCGGCTCCGGACCGGGAGCGTTTTCTGCGCGCGGTCTCGCGCCCGGTAAGGCTCGTTGCATCCCTCGATCGCGCTTCAGCCGTGGGTCGGCTTGGCGTAGCGCATCATGCGCGCGTAGCTCATGGAGATATGGGTCCGTCGGATGTGGCCGACGGTCTCGAGATCACCGATTTCGGCCGCGGCAAGCACCTCCTCCATTTCCCGGCGGAAATAGGCAAACTCCTCGGCGAGATCGAGCCGCGGCATCATCTCGAGCCAGATGCGGGAGGTGAGAAAATAAAGCCGCTCGCTGATCTCGCGCAGCGGGGCGTTTCCGGTCATGGCGGAGATCTCGGAGAAGAAGTCCATGTTGAGTCGCGAGAACGCCTTGTATTCCGGCTCCTTCGACAGGGCGTCGCAGCGGGCGATGAGCGCGCGGATGCGGTCGAGGTCCTCCGGGCTGCGCGGAATCGGCGCGAGGCGGCCCATCAGCACGGCGAGCTCCATGCGGAGCTGGTAGAGCTGCGTCACCTCGTCAAGCTGAAGGCTGGTGACGAAATGCCCGACGCCATGGCGGGCCTCGATCAGGCCGTCCGCCTCGAGCCGCGCCAGCACCCGGCGCACCGGCGTGCGGCTGATCGAGAACTCCTGGGCGAGCTCCTCCTCGGCAAGACGCCCGCCAGGCGGATAGTCGAAGAGGCAGATACGGTCGCGGATGGTCCGGTATAGCCGCTCGAATCGCTCGCGCGAAGGCGAGGGCCGCCGTGGCTTCGCCTTGCTCGATGGCGGTCCGACGACGCTCAGCTCGGGTTGGGGCATCACGTGGCCTCCAGCACCGCCCTCAAGAACTGCCGGGTGCGATCGTTCTCCGGCGCGCCGAAGATCTTTTGGGGCGGCCCCTGCTCGCAGATTCGCCCCTGGTAGAAGAAGCACACGCGGTCCGCGAACTCCTTGGCAAAGCCCATCTGGTGCGTGACCATCAGCATGGTAAGATCCAGCTCGGAGCCGAGCTTGCGAATGACGTTCAAGACCTCGCCGACCAGCTCGGGGTCGAGGGCGGAGGTGACCTCGTCGAATAGCATGACCTTCGGGCGCATGGCCAGCGCCCGGGCGATGGCGACGCGCTGCTGCTGGCCGCCCGAGAGCTGCGCGGGGTAGTGATGGAGCTTGTCGCCAAGGCCGACCATCTCGAGGAGCTCCTTTGCGCGCTCCTCGGCCTCCGCCTTGGGGAGCCGCAGCACCGTGCAGGGCGCCTCCATGCAGTTCTTGAGCGCCGTCATATGCGGAAACAGGTTGAAGTGCTGGAAAACCATGCCGATCTTGCTGCGCATCCGGCGCAGGTACCGCTGATCGGCGGGCAGCAGCTGGCCGTTGCGCGGCATGCTGGTGAGCGGCTCGCCGTCCACCCAGATCACCCCGCCGTCGATGCGCTCCAAGGTCATCAGCATGCGGAGCACGGTGGTCTTGCCGGACCCCGAAGGGCCGATGATGGCGACCTTCTCGCCGGGCGCGATATCGAGCTCGAGCTGGTCGAGCACCACATAGCTGCCATAGCGCTTCGTGACCTTGTCGAAGCGCACCATCGGGCCAGGCTCGCGCGACATGGCATTGGTCCTTTCCTGCCCTTGCTCGGCCATAATCGTAGCCATCGGCTAGTACCGCATGATCCGTCGGCTCAGCCAACGCTCGACCAGCTTGATCAAGCCCGCCGCGATAAGGCTGAACAGCAGGAAGATCACGCCGACCAGCGTGATCGGCTCGGTGTAGCGAAAATTCTCCGAGCCGATGATCTTGGCCGTCTGCATCAGCTCGAGCACGGCAATCGCCGACAGGAGCGGGGTATCCTTGAACAGCGCTACGAGATAGTTGCCGAGGGCCGGGACCACCGGTGGGATCGCCTGCGGGATAATGATGTCCCGGAAGGTTCGAAAGGCGGGCAGGTTGAGGGCGAGGCAAGCCTCCCATTGGCCGCGCGGGATATTGGCGAGCCCCGCCCGATAGACCTCGGAGCAATAGGTCGCGTAATGGATGCCGAGGGCGAGCACGCCCGCCGTCATCGCCTCGATGGTGATGCCGATCTCGGGCCCGACGAAGTAGATGAAAAAGATTTGGATCAGGAGCGGCGTCGAGCGAATGACCTCAATAACGCCCGAGAGCGGGACGCTGAGCCATTTCGGTCCGTACATGCGGCCCAATGCGAAGAAAAGCCCGAGAATCGCGGCGATGACGAAGCCAAGCAGGGTGGCGATGACGGTGACCACCGAGGCTTGGGCCAGCATGGGCAGGATCTCGCCGACGAAGCTCCAGTCCCAGAACATCACGAGCTCCTTCCGCGGGCGAGGCCGCGGGCGACGACGCGCTCGAGCTGCCGCATGGCGATGGTGATCAGCATGGCAAGCGCGAGATAGAAGACCAGCACGATCGAGAAGATCTCGATCGTCTTATAGGTGGTGGAATTCATCTCCTCGGCCTTGAAGGCGAGATCGGAAATGGTGATGAGGGAGACCAGTGCCGTGGCCTTCAGAAGCTCGATGAAGAGATTGCCCCAGGGCGGAATCATCGCGACGAAGGCCTGGGGCAGGACGACCCGGCGAAGCGCCTGCAGCCGCGACATGTTGAGCGCAACCGTCGCCTCCCATTGCCCCCTCGGCACGGCCAAGACGGCGCCGCGCACCACCTCGGCGCCATAGGCGCCCACATTGAGGCCGAGCGCCAAGATCGCCACGGTGAGCGGCGCGAGCGTGATGCCGAAGCGCGGCAGCACGAAAAACATCCAGAACAATTGGACGAGCGCCGAGGTGCCGCGGAAGATCTCGATATAGGTGATGGCGAGCCAACGCAGGGGCCACGGTCCGTAGAGCTTGAGGAGAGCGGCGATCACCGCCATCACGACGGCGATGATGCAGCCGCCCAGCGTGATCTCGATCGTGACCCAGCTTCCCTCGAGCAAGCCGGGCAGGAACTCGCGAAAGCTCGCGAAGCTGGCAACGACCAATCCCGCGGCAAAGGCGAGGATGGCGCAAACTGCGAGCGAGCGGACGGGCAGCTTCATCCGGCACTCCCCTTTCAAGAAGGGGGCCCTGCCCTCCGCAGGGCAGGGCGCGCCTTCACGGGCGAGCTATTTGCCCGCGCAAATCTCGGCGGCGGTCTTGTTCCCCGGCAAGAAGCCTTTGCCGAAGCCGAACGGCGTCACCAGCTTGATATGCTCCGGGCTGCCGATGAATTTCTTGAGCTCGGCATTGAAGGCCTCGTAGAGATCCTTGTCCTCTTTGCGGAAGGCGACGCCGCCATAGCCGACGACGGATTTGCCGGCAACCGTGCCGAAGGGCGGGGTCGACTCCACCCCGTCGTTCTTGGACGCCATGTTGGCGATCGACAGGGCGGTCAGCGCCGCGGCGTCGGCTCGGCCGCTTTGCACCGCCTTCACCAGGCTCGATTGGTCAGGGAGAATGACGAGCTGCGATTGCGGAATGCCCGACTCCTTCGCATAGGTCCCCTCGACCGCGCCGGCCATCACCGCGAGCTTCAGATTCTTGTTGTCCTTGATCGACGTGTAATCCTTGATCTTCTTGGGGTTGCCCTTCTTCACCAGGAACGCCTGGCCGATCGCGTAGGTCGGGTCGGAGAACTGCACCTGCTTGCAGCGCGCCGGGGTGATGAACATTCCGGCGGCGATGATATCAAAGCGTCCCGCTTCGAGACCGGGGATGAGCGAGCCGAACTCGGTCAGCACGCCATCGACTTGCTTGATGCCGAGCTTGTTCAGGATCGCTTTGACCACCTCCGGCGATTCCCCGGTCAGCTTGCCGTCGGGCGTGGCATAGCCATAGGGCGCCTCGTTGGCGAAGCCGACGCGGATATAGCCGAGGCGCCTCGCACGCTCGAGGGTTGTCTCGGCAAAAGCCTTGCCGAGCCCCGCAACAGTCATCGCCGCGGCCGCGCCGATAAACAGGCCGCGCCGCGAAATCTGGATCTGGTTCATCTCTTTACCTCCCGTTCATGTCTGGCTCGGCGCGCGGCCACACATCAGCGTCCCAGAATCGCGGGCCTCCGGACCTTCGCAGGCAGGCGGCGAGCAAGGCACAGCTTGCCAGATTTGGGGAATAGACACAATAGAGTTGTGCACAACAATGGCTATTCCTTCGTTATATCCTTGCTTTTCTCCAGGAAATCCTCTCCTATGGACATCTGATGTATACAACGATGCTCGACGGACCGAAATGACCGAGCTCGACGAGAAGGGGGGGACTGCGCGAGCCGCACCCTATTTCACGCGCGAAGAATTCACGGCTCGGCTCGCCGCCGTGCGACAAGTCATGGCGGCGCGCGGCCTCGATCTTCTGCTTCTCTCGGCGCCCGAGAACATCTTTTATCTGACCGGCCTCGATCACTGGGGCTATTTCGCGCCCCATCTCCTGCTCGTTCCGGCCGACGGAGAAATGGCGCTCGTCACTCGCGCGATGGAGAAGGTGACGATCGGCAATCAGGTGGTGAATGCCCGCTTCTTCGGCCATGGCGATCACGAATCCGCGGCCGAGGCGTTCGCTCGCGCGCTCGGCGAGCGCCGCTATCGCGCCCAGCAGATCGGGATCGAGTCCTGGTCCTCGGGCTTGCCGCATGGTCTCACCCTCGCCTTGCAGCGGCACGCCCCCTCGGCGCGATGGCTCGACGCCTCCGGCCTCGTCGACGAGCTTCGCCTCGTGAAAAGCCCGGCCGAGCGGGCCTATCTGCGGCAGGCGGCGCGGGTCTCTGATGCCGGTGCCGCCGCCGCCATTGAGGCCACCTGTGCCGGCGCCAGCGAGCGGCACATCGCCGCCGAATGCGAGCGGGCGATGATCGAGGCGGGCGGCACCTTTCCCGGATTCGGGCCCTTTATCCGCTCGACCTCCCGCCTCGGCGAAGAGCACACCACCTGGACCGACGCGCGTCTTGTCGTCGGCGATGCCCTCTTCCTCGAGCTCACCGGCTGCGTGGCGCGCTATCACGCGCCGCTCGGCCGCCTGATCCATATCGGTCACGCACCGAAGGGGGCGCCGGAGATGGCGGCCGTCGCGCAAGCGGCGTTCGAGGCCGTGCTCGGCGCGCTCAAGGAAGGAGCGCTCGCGTGCGACGTCTATGCGGCCTGGCAGCGCGTCGTCGATCGCGCGGGCCTGCCCGATTATCGGCGCCATCATTGCGGCTACGCGGTCGGGATCGGCTTCCCGCCGAGCTGGACGGGCGGCAACAAGGTCACCGGCCTTCGGCATGACAGCGACATGCCGATCCGCGTTGGCATGAGCTTCCATGTGCTGTCCTGGCTCATGGGGACGGGCCGGGGGGATTTCTTCATCTCGAATGCGGTGCTGCTCGGCGAGAGCGGCGCCGAAGTGCTCACCCGGACACCGGCAGGGGTCACTATCCGCTAAGGAGGAGGCCTCAGGCGAACTCGATGCCCCGCTATTCCGCCGCCACACTCCTCCGTCATGCTTTGAGCGGCAATCGCACCTGGCCGCGCGCCTGGCGCGACCCCGAGCCGAAGCGATCCTATGACGTGATCATCGTGGGCGGCGGCGGGCACGGCCTTGCCACCGCCTTCTACCTCGCCGAGAACCACGGCATTCGCAGAGTGGCCGTGCTCGAGAAGGGCTATATCGGCGGCGGGAATGTGGGGCGCAACACGACCATCGTGCGTTCCAACTACCTGCTCAACGGGAACACGCAGTTCTACGAGTTCTCGATGAAGCTATGGGAGGGCCTTTCCTTCGCCCTCAACTTCAACGTCATGTTCTCCCAGCGCGGCCAGCTCACTCTTGCCCATTCCGCCGATCAACTCGACGGCTTTGGCCACCGCGCCAATGTCATGCGGCTCAACGGCATCGATGCGGAGATCCTTGACCGGGAGGAGGTGCGCCGCCTGACGCCTTATCTGGATTTTTCCGCGGAGGCGCGATTTCCCATCTATGGCGCGCTGTTCCAGCGGCGCGCCGGGACGGCGCGGCATGATGCCGTGGCCTGGGGCTATGCGCGCGCGGCCGACCGACGCGGAATCGATATCATCCAGAATTGCGAGGTAACCGGCTTTCTTCGCCACGGCGAGCGGATCGCCGGGGTCAATACGACGAGAGGCACGATCACGGCCGGCAAGGTGGCGCTCGCCGTCGCTGGACACACGAGCCTGTTGGCTCGCAAGGCCGGCCTCGAACTGCCCATCGAGAGCCATGTCCTGCAGGCCTTTGTGACCGAGCCTTTGAAGCCGCTCGTGCACCATGTCGTCGCCTACGGCGCCGACCATTTCTATGTCAGCCAGTCGGATAAGGGCGGGCTTGTCTTCGGCGGCGGACTCGATGGCTACAACTCCTACGCCCAGCGCGGCAATCTCGCAGTGGTTCGCGAGGTCGCCGAGGCGGCGGTCGCGCTCATGCCCTGCATCTCGCGGCTAAGGCTGTTGCGCCATTGGGGCGGCATCATGGACATGACCCCCGATGCCAGCCCGATCATCGCGCCGACGCCGCTTGCCGGCCTCTATCTCAATGGCGGCTGGTGCTATGGCGGATTCAAGGCGACGCCCGCCTCGGGCTGGTGCTTCGCGCACACGATCGCCGAGGATAGGCCGCATCCGCTGAGCGCCTGCTACGCGCTGGAGCGCTTCCGCACCGGCCGGAGCCTCGACGAGGCCGGCGCCGGCCCCTTCGCCTGGCGGCAATAGGCCATGCTGCGCATCGCGTGCCCCTGCTGCGGTATCCGCGATCATGACGAGTTCCGCTATGGCGGCGACGCTTCGGTCGAGCGGCCGCCCCATGACGACAGGGATTTCGAGGCCTGGTACCGCTATGTCTTCGTGAGGGAGAATCCGCGCGGTCCGCACCGCGAGTTTTGGCAGCACGTGATGGGATGCCGCCAATGGCTGATCGTCGAGCGCGACACGACGACCCACACGATCCGCTGGGTTGGCCTGGCGCAGGACGGCGAGGCATGAGCCGCCGGCTCCCGCGCGGCGGCCGCATCGATCGCGGCCGTTCCGTCGAGTTCATGTTCGATCGGGGCAAGATGACCGGTTTCGCCGGTGATACGCTGGCGGCGGCCCTTCTTGCCAACGGCATCTCACTGGTCGGGCGCAGCTTCAAGTATCATCGGCCGCGCGGAATCTATGGGGCCGGGGTCGAGGAGCCCAACGCCCTGGTCACTTTGGGCGAAGATGCAAGGCGCGAGCCGAATATCCCAGCGACGACGGTCGAGCTTCGCGAGGGGCTCGTCGCCGAAAGCCAGAATCGCTGGCCTTCGCGTCGCTTCGACATTCATTCCATCAATTCATTGTTCTCGCCCCTTCTCGCGGCGGGCTTCTACTACAAGACCTTCATGGGCCCGATACGACGCGCGTGGATGGTCTATGAGCGGTGGATCCGTCGCGCCGCCGGGCTCGGCCGCGCCAGCCTTGCTCCCGATCCCGACTGCTACGGCACGCGCCACGTCTTCTGCGACATTGCCGTAATTGGCGCCGGGCCCGCGGGCCTCGCCGCCGCCCTTGTATCGGCGCTCGCGGGAGCCCGGGTCGTGCTCGTCGAGCAGGATTTCGCCTTGGGTGGGGCGCTCTTGTCGCGCCCGGCCGATGCCGCAGTCGAGGCGTGGCTCGACGATATGCGCACCGAGCTCCGTTCCTTGGCAAATCTCACGATCATGACCAGGACGACGGCCTTCGGTCTCTATGACGGGGGGACCGTCGGCCTGATCGAGCGCGGCGGGGCGGAGGGTGGCGAGCAATCGCAGCTCGGATCGCGCCAGTCACTCGCGCTGCTGCGCTGCCAGGCTGTTATCCTCGCGACGGGTGCCATCGAGCGGCCGTTGCTCTTCGCGAACAATGATCGTCCCGGCGTGATGCTCGCTTCGGCGGCGCAATCCTATCTCCATCGCTTCGCCGTGCTGTCCGGCGAGCGCGTCCTTGTCGCCACGAGCAATGACAGCGCTTACGGCGTGGCGATTGAGCTGGCCAAAGCCGGTGCGACTATCCGCCTTGCCGATCTCCGTGCGTCGCCGCCACCCAGGCTCGTCGCGGCGGCCGCGGCCGGAGGTGTCGAGGTCATGCCGGGGGCAACAGTCGTCCGCGCACATGGCAGGCTTCGCGTCAATGGCGCGGATCTCGCGTTGTCGTCCGGCGCGCGCGAGCGCGTCTCTTGCGATTCCCTCTGCGTTTCCGGCGGCTGGACGCCCACGATCCATCTCGCCTGCCACCTTGGGGCTCGACCGCGCTACCGTCTCGCGATCGGCGCCTTCGTTGTCGAGAATCTGGCCGCGGGGCAATTCATGGCCGGCGCGGCGGCAGGCACCTATGGTACCGAAGCAGCCGTCAAGGAAGGGGCTCGAGCCGGCGCTGACGCCGCCCGGCATTGCGGCTTCGACGCCGATTCCGGCGCGACGGTCCATGCTCTCATGATCGATCCGGAGCCCCTCGCGACGGCTGGGCCTCAGTCGCCGGTGTCACGCTCACGCGGCAAGGTTTTCATTGATCTTCAAAATGATGTAACGAACGCTGACATTCAGCTCGCGCACCGCGAGGGCTATGTCTCCGTCGAGCATCTCAAGCGCTACACCACCCTCGGCATGGGCACGGACCAGGGCAAGACGAGTGGTCTCGCGGCGCTGGAGCTGATGGGCGAGCTCACCGGAACCTCGCCGGACCGGGTCGGCACAACGACGTTCCGGCCGCCTTACACGCCGGTCACCATTGGCGCCCTGGCCGGCCGCAGCGTCGGCCGGCATTTCCGGCCGACGCGCCGGACGCCGATGCATGAATGGCATCTGGAGCATGGCGCCGAGATGATCGAGGTCGGTCTGTGGATGCGGCCCTGGTTCTATCGCGGCAACGGCGCCAACCTCGACGAGGCCTATGTGCGCGAGATGTGCGCCGTCCGCGAGGCGGCGGGCCTTGTCGATATCTCGACCCTCGGCAAGATCGAGGTGCAGGGCGCCGATGCGCTCGCCTTTCTCGACCGTGTCTATGCCAACAGCCTCGCCAAGCTCGCGATCGGGCGTGCGCGCTATGGGGTGATGCTCCGCGATGATGGCATCGTCTTCGACGATGGCACGGTCACGCGCATCAACGAGGAGCATTTCTTCCTCACCACCTCGACGGCGAAAGCTGCTGATGTAATGTCGTGGCTCGAGTTCCTGCTGGACACTGCCTGGACCGACCTTGAGATTCATCTGACCTCGGTGACCGACGATTGGGCGGCGATGTCGCTCGCCGGCCCGGCGAGCCGGAGCATTCTCGCCTCGGCTTTCGCCGGGCTCGATGTCTCGAATGCAGCGCTTCCACATATGGGAATTCTCGGGGGCGAGGATGGCGGCTTTCCGGTGCGGATATTGCGCCTCAGCTATTCGGGGGAGCTCGCCTTCGAGATCTATGTCGCGGCGCCCCACGGCCGCGTCGTCTGGGAGCGCCTTATCGCCGTCGGCGCGCCCCACGGGCTTCGTCCTTATGGCGTCGAGGCGCTTGGGGCGCTGCGCATCGAGAAGGGCCATGTGGCGGGCCCTGAGATCGATGGCCGGACCACCTTGCGCGATCTCGGCCTCGAGCGGCTCGCGAGCCGGAAGAAAGCGTTTGTCGGCACCGTGCTCGCCGAGCGGCCGGCATTCCACGATCCCGAGCGGCCGCGCCTCGTCGGCCTGGAATGCGTGGAGCCAGGGGTGCGACTGCGCTCCGGCGCGGTGCTGTTCGATCCCTCCGATGCGCTTGCGGGGCACGGCCGCGGCCGCGTTACGTCCGTGACCTGGAGTCCGACCCTCGGGCGCTTTATCGGCCTGGGGTTCTGGCAGGGGGATCGTATTGAGGATACCAAGGAGGTTGTTGCCGTCCACAGGATCAAGAATGAAGCCGTGCGCGCGCGAATCGTGCCGCCGGTCTTCGTCGATCCGGCGGGGGAGAGGCTGCGTGGCTGATCAAGGCGCCGGCTTTTCGATGACCGAGCTTACCGGTTGGTCGCTGATCCAGCTCGATCTCCGCGCCGCCGCCCTTGCGGCGGTCGCGGCGGCGCTTGCCGGAATCTTTGACGCTTCCTGCCCCGCCCGGGTCGGTGATGTCGGGAGCAACGGCGCGATCCATATCATGCGCACGGGACCCCGTCGTCTCTGGATCGTGCTGGAGCCGGGAGCGCCGGTTGCGCCGCTCGAGTCTCTCGGCACGCAAGCCGCCGTCACGACGCTCACGCACGGACAGCGGCGGTATCGGCTTTCCGGTTCTCGGGCTCGCGAGGTCCTCGCCCGGTGCGTGGCTCTCGATTTCGACGACCCGGCCTTCGCACCCGGCCGCATCGCGCAGACCCAGCTCCACCGGGTGCCGGTGCTCCTTCATCGCCTCGGCGAGACGGCGTTCAATCTTCACTTGCCGCGAAGCTTCGCGCAGAGCCTCGAGGAGTGGATCGCAGATGCCGCTCGGCTTGCGCCATCGGACGGCAATCGCGGGGTCGGCGCGAGGTCGGTGTGTTGAGGATTGGCGCGGGTGTAAAGACGCCATGAGCGGAGGAGGAGGAGAGGTGCCGTGACGAGCGTTGAGCTGCCGTTCGAGCGCGAGGAATACGCGGCGCGGCTGGGAAAGGTGCGGGCGGCGATGGCGGCGGCGGAGATCGAGCTGCTGATCGTGACGGACCCGTCGAACATGGGCTGGCTCACCGGCTATGATGGCTGGTCGTTCTATGTCCATCAATGCGTGCTGGTGCTGCCGGACGAGGAGCCGATCTGGTACGGGCGCGGCCAGGACGCCAACGGGGCGAAGCGCACGGTCTATATGGGCCACGAGCGCATCATCGGCTATCCCGACCACTATGTGCAGTCGCCCGAGCGGCATCCGATGGATTTCCTCGCGGGGATCCTGCGCGACCGTGGCTGGGGGAGGCGCCGCATCGGCGTCGAGATGGACAACTACTATTTCAGCGCGGCCTGCCTGGCCTCGCTGCAGCGCAACCTGCCCAACGCCACATTCCGGGACGCGACCGGCCTGGTCAATTGGCAGCGCGCGGTCAAGTCGCCGCGCGAGCTCGACTATATGCGCAAGGCGGCGCGCATCGTCGAGGCGGTCCATGCGCGGATCCTGGAGGTGGTCGAGCCCGGCATTCCGAAGAACAAGGTGGTGGCCGAGATCATCCGCACGGGCGTGCTCGGCGCCGACGGCTTCGGCGGAGACTACCCGGCGATCGTCCCGCTGCTGCCGACGGGGGCCGATGCCGGGGCGCCCCACCTGACCTGGGACGACAAGCCGATGCGCGGCGGCGAGGGCACCTTCTTCGAGGTCGCCGGCTGCTATAAGCGCTACCATTGCCCCTTGTCGCGCACCGTGTTCCTCGGCAAGCCGCCCCAGAAGTTTCTCGAGGCCGAAAAGGCCCTCGTCGAGGGGATCGCCGCCGGGCTCGAGGTGGCGCGGCCGGGCAGCGCCTGCGAGGACATCGCGCGCGCCTTCTTCGGCGTGCTCGCGCGCTACGGGATCGCGAAGGAGAGCCGCTGCGGCTACGCGATCGGCCTTAGCTATCCCCCTGATTGGGGCGAGCGGACGATGAGCCTGCGTCCCGGCGACCGCAGCGAGTTGCGCCCGGGCATGACCTTCCACTTCATGCCGGGTCTGTGGTTCGATGACTGGGGAATCGAGATCACCGAGAGCATCGTGATCACCGAGGCGGGGGTGGAGACGCTGGCAAACGTGCCGCGGCGACTCTTCGTCAAGGATTGAGCATCCGATGACCGCCCATACGCTCCTCCCGCCCTCCCCGGTCGTCGCGACGGTGGATTTCGCGCAAGACGGCGCCCAGCACGGCTTCCTGCGCCTGCCCCATAGCCGCGATGATTCCGCCTGGGGCTCGGTGCTCATCCCGATCAGCGTGATCAGGCGCGGAACCGGCCCGACGGCGCTCTTGACGGGAGCCAATCACGGCGATGAATACGAGGGCCCGGTCGCCCTCTTCGAGCTTGCGCGCACGCTCGATCCCGCAACGCTCACCGGGCGGGTGATCATCGTGCCGGCGATGAACTATCCGGCCTTTCGGGCGGGCACGCGCACCTCGCCGATCGACCGTGGGAACCTCAATCGCAGCTTTCCCGGCCGTCCCGACGGCACGGTCACCGAGAAGATCGCCGACTACTTCCAGCGCCATTTGCTGCCGCTGGCGGATATCGTGCTCGACATCCATTCCGGCGGGAAGACGCTCGAGTTCCTGCCCTTCGCGGCCTCCCACGTCCTCCCCGACAAGGCCCAGGAGGCGCGCTGCGCCGCGGCGGCCGAGGCCTTCGGGGCCCCCTACGCCATGCGGATGCTCGAGATCGACGCCGCCGGCATGTACGACACGGCGGCCGAGGGGCTGGGCAAGACCTTCGTGACGACCGAGCTCGGGGGCGGCGGAACGACGACCGCCCGCACCGTCGAGATCACCCGCCGCGGGGTGCGCAATCTCCTCATCCATGGCGGGATCCTGGAGGGGACGGTCGAGCGCCGCCCCACCCGGCGGCTCGACATGCCGTCGAGCGCCTGCTTCCTCTTCAGCGAGGCTGCCGGCCTGGTCGAGCCCTGCCTCGATCTCGGCGAGCCCGTGACCGCCGGCCAGGTCGTCGCCCGCATCCACCCTGTCGACCGCACCGGCATTGCCCCCATCCCCTGCACCGCCGCAATCGACGGCCTGCTCGCCGCCAGGCACTTCCCGGGTCTGATCCAGAGCGGCGACTGCGTCGCCGTCATCGGCGTCGAGATTCGTTGACGAATAAGGCGGGGCCCGAGGTTGCGGCGTCGCATGCGCGGCCGTATGCAAGCTCGATGGCGGGCGTCGATTGCCCATGCCGGGGGATATTTTCAGGTGGTGGCGATTTCGCGCGCCAGCAGGCTCTTCGATGTGACCATGATGCGCAACCAAATCAACGCCCGCTCCACCTCGCCCGCCCTGAGGAGTTCGAGTGTCTTGACCGAAGCTTCCATGGGCGCCTCCTCGCCGTGCAGCTTCACCATCAGCTCCGCCGCCTCGCGGACTTGCTTCGCCACGCTCATATCTGGACTCCCATCCGCCTGAATCACCAGCGTCCTAATCTCGCGTAATCTCGCAGCGCGATAACGCCGCCAACAGCTGCGTCGCTTGCATCGATCATCATCTATTCTGCGCGAATGGCGGGCGTAATACGGTCAAATACGTATTGATGGCGGCGCGCCGCCGGGAGAGGATCGGGTGCAGCGGGCCAGGCTCACGGCGGTTCGAACGGCATGATCGATGGACATCCACGGTCCAGTTAGCGCGCGCGGAAGCCGTGCCCGTCGGCTGCTCGCATCGCCGATTGCGACCGTCGCCCTTTATCTGGCCGCCTATCTCGCGCTTGATTGGCTGACCTTCATCCATCCGCTGCACGCGATCGAGGTCACGCCCTGGAACCCGCCGGCCGGGCTGAGCCTCGCGCTCCTGTTGGCGAAGGGGCCGCGCTATGGGCTTGCGGTGCTGATCGCGGCCACCGTTTCAAGCCTGCTCGTCCCTTCGATCACGGTGCCGCTGTCGGCGACCCTGATCTCGGGAGCGGTCGTCGCCATCGCTTACACGGGTTGCGCGGTGGTCCTGAGCGAATTCTTGGGCTTCGACCGCAGGCTTCACAGCGCGCGCGACATTGCCCGCTTGATAATCGCGGTCCTGATCACCGCGGCTGTCGTGGCGCCGGGCTTCGTGACGACCTATGTCTGGACCGGGACAATCCCGCGGCACGATTACTGGGAAGCCGCATTCCAGTTCTGGATCGGCGACACCATCGGGGTGATCGCCCTGACACCGCTCCTCCTTCTTGGCATATCCCAGCTCGAGGGCGATGCGGATGCTCGCGAAACCACAGGAAAACCGCACGCGGTCGAGATCGTTGTGCAGGGGCTCAGCATTATCGTGATGCTGCTCGTCCTCTTCGGCCTGGGACGCGAGGACGAGCCTTACAAGTCCTTTTATCTTCTGTTCCTGCCGTTGATCTGGATCGCCACCCGGTATGGCTTGGTTGGCGCCGCGTGGGCGGTGCTGGGGACCGAGATCGGCTTGTTCGTCGCACTGGAGCTGCAGTCTCAACCCGTCGAGACCGTGCGCTCGTTTCAGGTGCTGATGCTGACCTTGGCGGGCACGGGCCTGTTCCTGGGCGCCGTTGTCAGCGAGCGGCGGCGCGTGGTCCAGGCGCTGGCAGCGAGCGAGACCCGCCTTGCCGCCACTCTCAATACCGCCCCCGACGGCCTGATAACGACGGACATCCGCGGCCGCATCGAGACGGCCAACCCCGCCGCCGAGAGACTGCTCGGCGCAAGCGCCGCGCATCTTGACGCGCGGCAGATCGGCGAGTTCATCGCGGCTCCCGGACTGCTCAAGCTCATCGAAGAGCAGGCGCGCCAGCCGCCCGGCTCGAAATCGGCGGTCGCCCTGACCGCGCGCCGGGCGGATGGCGGCACATTTCCCATCGAGCTCAGCGTCGGGGTTCTCCGCATCGGACCGGAGATCCGATACATCCTGGTCATACGCGATATAACGCTTCGGAAAGCCGCCGAGGCCCGGCTGCGCGAGCATCAGGAGGAGCTCGCGCGCGTCTCGCGCCTGTCGACGGCAGGCGAGATGGCGTCTTCCCTCGCGCATGAGCTCAATCAGCCGCTCACGGCGGTCATGGCCAATGCGCGCGGATGCGCACGACTCCTGGGTCAGCCCAATCCGGATATGAAGCTCATTCGCGAAGGCTTCGATCGCGTCGCACAGCAAGCCCAGCGCGCCGGCGCGATCGTGAATCGATTCCGCGATTTTCTTCGGGACGGCTCCTCATATCGCGCCGTGGTGGACATCCGCGAGCTCATCGAGGAATCCCTGGGCCTCGTTGGCGACGAGGCGAAGCGCAACCGCGTCGATATCCGCGTGTCGATACCCGATGGCCTGCCGACCGTGTCCGTCGATCCGATCCAGATCGAGCAGGTCTTCGTCAATCTCGTCCTCAATGCGATCGAAGCCATCCTCGCCGCCCCGAGCGCGCGGCGGGAAATTACCATCGAGGGACGCGTCCTGGACAGGACGCGAGTCGAAATCGCCGTCGCCGATAGCGGGCCCGGCGTGCCCGACGACATCGCGCGACGCCTCTTCGATCCCTTTGTTTCCACCAAATCACGCGGCATGGGCCTGGGACTGTCCATCAGCCGCACGATCGTCGAATCTCACGGCGGGAGCCTGCAACTGAAGCAGGGGCCGGAAGGCGGCGCTCGTTTCGTCTTTACTCTCCCGTTCAGCGGGGGCGAGGGCGAAGATAATGCGCGATAGGACGGTCTTCATCGTCGATGATGACGAGGCGGTGCGGCAGGCCCTTGGCTTTCTGCTTCGGACGGCCGGCTATTCGGTCGAGTGCCTCACCTCGGCCGAGGAGTTCCTGAGGAGATACAACCCCAGATGCCCCGGCTGTCTCATCCTCGATATTCGCATGCCGGACATGACCGGACTGGAATTGCAACAAGCGCTGAATGCCCGGTCCTGGCGCATCCCGGTCATCCTCGTCACGGGTCACGGCACGGTGCCGGTCGCGATCGCAGCCCTGCGGGCCGGCGCCTTCGAGTTCCTGGAGAAGCCGCTCGAGGAGGATGCGCTTCTCGACAGCGTCAAGCGAGCCCTCAATGAGGACGCCGCCATCCGCCGGCAGGCCGCCGCGCGTGGGGAGCTCGCGGCGCGCGCCGCACGGCTCACGCCGCGGGAGCGCGAGATCATGCGGCTTGTCGCCATGGGCGAGCAGAACAAGATGATCGCGCGCCGTCTCGGGATCAGCTTCCGCACGGTCGAAATCCATCGGACGCGCGTGATGGAGAAGATGCAGGCGCGCTCGCTATCCGATTTGGTCCGCATGGTCATCGCCCTCGACGAGAGCGCTTCCTCGTGACCTGCTCCTGATACGTGGTCGCCCGTATTCCGCTCAACGCCTTCCGCAAATATGTAGATCATTGAGCCTGGGTGAAGCGGGGCGCTGGGCCCCAATTGGCCCGGCGACCGGGCGGGCGTCCGGGGATCTTCAAGAGCCGCATGATGGAGGACGGCGTGAATAGGAAGACGATTTTGGGCGATCCTCCGCCCATCCGCATCACCGAGCGCGATCTTCGCAATATTGGCGCGCTCGTCGATGACATCTTCTCGAGGCCCGCGGCAGGCGAGCTCGAAGCCCTGTGGGAGGAGATCGAGCGGGCCGAGCTGGTGAAGGATCCGGAGAGCGCGCCGCCTTTTGTCAAGATCGGCACCCATGTCGTCTTCCGGGATGAGACGGGCAAGGTCCGCAGCGGCACGCTTGTCCTTCCCGGCGAGCCCTGGCGACGGGGGCAAAGCATTTCGATCCTGGCGCCGGTCGGCGTGGCATTGCTGGGCTTATCCGTCGGGCAATCCATCTCCTACATGGCCCCCGGCGGCCGCACCAAGACCATCACCGTCCTAAAAATCTGAATGGCGGGCACGGGTGGCGCTGCGCTCGCATGCGCCAGCCGCCAGGGCAATGGCGCATGCGTCGCCCGGATCCGTGACGCTCAAAGTCCCGGCCAAGGTCTCAAAAGGAGGTGAAGATGCTCGATCAGACCATCCGAGATCGTCCGCGCAGCGTGCAAGGGCTTGCGGGCGAAATGCCGTCCGCTCCGCCAAATCGACCGTCGAATATCGATGAATGCGGCGATGTGGTGTCCGCGCGGCGGGACTTTGCCGGGCACGAGGAAGTCGTCTTCCGCTATGACAAGGCTTCCGGGCTCAAGGCGATCATCGCCATCCACAGCCGCGCGCTTGGGCCGGCCTTCGGCGGCTGCCGCATGTTCCCCTACGCCTCGGAAGGTGCAGCGCTCCGCGACGCGCTGCGCCTCTCGCGGGCCATGACCTACAAGGCGGCGATGGCGGGCGTCGCTGCCGGCGGCGGGAAGTCCGTGATCATCGGCGACCCTGCCACCGGCAAGAGCGAGGCATTGCTCCGCGCGATGGGGCGCTTCGTCGCGAGCCTGGGCGGGCGCTATGTCGTCGGGCCCGATGCCGGAACGACGCCCGAAGACATGAGGGTCCTTCGCGACGAGACCTGCCATGTAACGGCCGTGCAGGGGCAGTCGGGCGGCAATCGCCTGGGGAACACCAGCCCGGCTTCATCGACCGCTTACGGCGTCCTCATCGGCATGACAGCGGCGGCCAGGCATGCGCTCGGCCGGAACGGACTCGATGGCGTGCGGGTTGCCATCCAGGGACTCGGAAGCGTCGGCTTCAATCTCGCCAGGCGGCTGAAGACGGCCGGCGCTCAGCTGTGGGTCAGCGATATCGACGATCGCAAAATGCGCCGCGCCGTCGCCGAGCTCGGTGCGCTGCCGGTGGCTCCCGAAGATATTCTGAGCGTTGCGGCCGATATCCTCGCGCCCTGTGCCCTGGGTGACGTCATCAATGATGCGACGTTGCCGCTCTTGTCGGCAAAGGTCATCGCCGGCTCCGCCAATAACCAGCTCGCGGCGCCTGAGCACGGCGATACCCTGGCGGCGCGAGGAATTCTCTACGCGCCGGACTACGTCATAAACGCCGGCGGCCTCATTCATGCCTATCACGAGCACGCCGGCTCGGACCGGCGGCATATGCGCCATCATGTGGCCAATATTCGCGAGGCCCTGGGTGCGGTCTTCGAGCTTGCGCGGCGCGAAGGGATTTCGACGGCGAAGGCGGCGGACATCCTGGCGGAGCGTCGGCTCTCGCATGGTCGCCTGCCGCTCGGTGAGGCGGCGGTCGAATCGCACGGTGAGACCGCAACAAATCGCGCACCGGAGCCGGTATGCTGAGCCCGCGTGGCCGGCCTGTCGGGAAGGGGATCGAGGGACGGCGGACAAATTGGAGGGCTGAGATGATTGAACTCGCGCTGGAGCCGGTCGAAGCTCTGGCGCCGACGTGGCCGCTCGTCGTCCTCGCTTTCGGAGCGATCGCCGCCTTCATCCTTTCCCATTTCTTTCCTTAAGGGGGGCGGCGTGCGGCCCGGCGCAGCCTCTACGCGCCCTGGTCATTGCTTTCCCGGAGAAGCGAGGAGCAGATGCATCCTCATCGGAAGGAGCGGTGGTGGTCCGAGTGGATCGGAACGCTGAGCGTGGTCGCATTCATCGCGCTGATGGCGCTGATCGTCAATGCGAAGGCCTTGTGGGGTCTTGCCGCGCGGTGGATCGCCGGGTTGTAGGCGTCATTGGCCGGGTCGGGCCTCAGGGGCGCGCCAATACGTGCTCGCGCGTATTTCCATAGCCATGTTCGAGGCCTAAGCTGCGCCGCCGCGTAACGGCGAAGCCCGATGGCGATGGGGGCGGGCGACGAAGCAAGAACCATGCAAAGGCATATCTTCTTCAAGCGCGGCGGCAAGCGGCGATGGCGGAAGATCGGCGGTTGGAGCGCGCTCCTCCTCGTCGCCGCCGTGATCATGGGCGATCGGCTCTACGAGCGCGATTGGGCCCTCTGGCCGAGAACGCCATCCGGCGTCGCCTCGCCGCCACCCGATTCGTTTAGCGTCGATCGTCGCGAAGATCACTTCGTCACGCGAGAGCTGACGATCTTCTGCGAGGAGCCGTATCGCCTCGATAACGCCAAATGGCTCCTCGATCACACCGGCAAGCTCACCGACTTGGAAGGGTGCGCCATGGCGGAGAGAGCCGGGTTGGCGCTGTTGCGACTGGTGCACGGCCACCCGGACGACCGGCTGCCGACATCCGAGCGCCGATATTGGCCGGTTCTCCTGGGCGATCGGATACTCTGGACGTTCAATGCCGATGACCCGAACGGGCCGAGCGCGGTCTCGAACCTGCCCGCAACGAGCCCTTGAAATCGCCACGATCGCGCGCCGCCCGTTTCCGCCCCTCCATGCATGTTGCGCCGAGCGGCTCGAGCCGCGCATACGCGCTAGCTCGTATTCCATTCGCGACTGCGGGTGAATACCTAGCCAGCAGGTGTGAGGGAATCTCGGATGATGGAACGGAAAACCGCCGAATGTCGACAGGACGGACCGCGCGCCACGGTCGAACCGCATTACGGGACCGGACGATCGCGATGGTCGGGATGGATCGAGACCCTGGGCCTGATCGCCTTCGTCGCTTTCATCGCGGTGATGATCAACTCGAGGCATCTCTGGGCTTTCGTGGCGGCCTGGTTCTCTGGTCTCTAACGCCATACGGGTCCGCCCTTATGGATTTCGATTCGAGGATGCAGCAGATCGAGAAGGCATGAGCCGGGTGAAGAGGCTGATGATCATCGTTCTGGTTCTGAGTCTTCTCGGCGAGCTGGTCTTGCTGTTCTGACGGCGCGACGCGCCGGGCGCGATCGGTTGAAGCGCTTGTATGGAGGATGGGATGAGCGCACATACGCTTTTGGGCGAGCCTCCGCCGATCCAGGTCACGGGTAGCGACTTCCGTCGATTGCGCGCATTGACCAGGAGCACGTATCGAAAGTGGGATCCGGAAATCCTGGAGTTCCTGCGTGTCGAACTGGACCGCGCGACGATCATCGAGCGTCCGAGCGCTCCCCGGTCTTTCGTCGGCATCGGCTCTTACGTCATTTACCAGGACGAAACCGGCTTCGTGGATAGCGGAACCTTGACGCTGCCCGGGCAAGAATGGGACTCCGTTCGCGCGATCCCCGTCTTATCCGCGCTCGGCGCCGCGCTCCTCGGCCTTTCCGAGAATCAGTCCATCGCCTACCAGGCTCCGGACGGCCGGACCAAGCGCATTACCCTGCTCAAGACCCGATGATGTGTCGCGGACGCAGCATCCCGCAGCCTTTGGTGCGATGCTCCATTGCGCTGGGCGGCTTCAGCGACGAGGAGGGCAATCCCGATGCGTAGCCGGGGGATTCGGCATTCGAAACGGCGCTGCTCGTTCTGTAGCGCCCCGACGTCGGAATCGACGCTCCTGATCTCCGGAGGGCGGGCCTTCATATGCCGGGAATGTGCCAAGAGATGCGCTGCTCAAATCAGCCGCGAGGTGCCGCCGACGCCGAATTGGCGATGCTGGACGCCGCGCCGCCTGAAATCCGTTCTCGATGAGCACGTCATCGGGCAGGAGCAGGCCAAGCGGATCCTATCCGTCGCGGTCTACAACCACTACAAGCGAATCGCGCAGAGCAAAGGCGAGGGGGATGTCGAGCTCGCGAAATCGAATGTCCTGCTGATCGGCCCTTCCGGGTCGGGCAAGACGCTTTTGGCTGAGACCCTTGCACGGGTCTTGGATGTCCCTTTCGCCATCACCGACGCCACCTGCCTCACCCAGACGGGGCATGTCGGGCAAGATCCGGAGACCATTCTGCAAAGGCTCGTGAGAATCGCCGGGGGTGACGTCGCGAAGGCGGAGCAGGGGATCGTCTACATCGACGAGATCGACAAGATTGCGCGGCGGCAGACACCGAATACGGCCCGGCGCGATATCGCCGGCGAGGGCGTGCAGCAGGCTCTGCTCCCCATCATGGATGGGGCCTTTGTTTCGTTGACCCTGGGCGATCGGTGGGAGGACCGGTTTCGGGACGGCTTTCCTTTCAGCACGCGAGACATCCTCTTCATCTGCGGCGGCACCTTCAACGGCCTGGAGGAGTGCATCCGCAGGCGAGAGCACCGCGTGGCCATCGGCTATGGGGCGGCGGGTCCGCATTCCGGCGAAGCTCACGACGATCTGCGGCGCGTGCGCCCCGATGATCTCGTGGCTTACGGCTTCATCCCGGAATTCATCGGCCGCCTCCCCGTGATCGCCACGCTCGAGGCGATCGATGCGCAGAATCTGGTCCGGGTCCTGACGGAGCCCCGCAATGCGCTGATCAAGCAATATCGGCGGCTTTTCGAGCTGGCGGATGCCGAGCTCCTCTTCGAGGAGAGCGCCCTCGTTGCGATCGCCCAGAAGGCGCTTCGGCGCCGAACCGGCGCGCGCGCCCTGCGCGCGATCTTGGAGGAGACCTTGCTCGACTCGATGTTTGAGATTGGCAGCGAGGCGGGGAGAAGGACGATCGTTGTCAGCGACGCCTTGGTCGCACGGACGCGCGAAAAGCAATCGCCGCCGGCGCGGGAGCACCATCTGCGGCGCCGGGCCTGATCATGGGCGGCGAAGGCTTCCGGTGAGTCACGAGGAGGCGAGCGTGGAGGACGTCAATTTGCTGGCGCGTGCGGACATCGGGCGATCAAGCCTCCGAAGCGCGGTTGCCGACCGGAAAGTCACATCCAAGGGGAGGGAGACCCGCCAAGACGGCCCCGGTGCCGATGCCGGCCGTTCTCGCGCGCGCCTCGTGCTCGATCTCTGGGACGCCCGCTCCCTCGACGACTGGATGGCGGTCCAGGCGACCTTGGTCGAGGGCGCCGTGGCGGCAGGCGCCCGGGATCTCGATCTCCGCATGCGGCAGCATGCGGCGAGCGGCGGCGTGTTCGGATTGGTTTATATGCGAGGCTCTCGGATAAGGGCGCTGACATGGCCGAGGCACGGGCTCGCCACGATCGACCTGCTCACTCACGATCCTCTCGATCCGCTTCGGGCGGTGTCCGTCATATTCTCGCGCCTCGCTCCCCGCAGGATCACGCTCAGAGCGATTCGCTGCAATCCCATAGTGCTATAGATGTTTTTAGGTAACGGCGCTGGGGAAGGAGCCGAACATGCAGGCGATGACGATCACCGGCGGATGCCTGTGCGGCACGGTGCGCTACGAGGCGAGGACAGCGTTGACGGATGTTCATTATTGCCACTGCCGACTCTGTCAAAAAGCCTTCGGCAATCTCTTCGCGGTGTTCGGCTCGTTGCCCGCCGCGGCGCTCCGCTTCACCGCCGGCGCGCCCAAGCTCTACCGATCATCTCCTTACGCCGAGCGAGGCTTTTGCGCCGAATGCGGCACGCCGCTCACGTTCCGCTACCTCAGCTCCACTTGGATCGCCGTCTCCATCGGCAGCCTCGATCGTCCCGAGCTGGTGCGGCCGGAGATTCATCGCGGCATCGAGAGCCAGGTCCCCTGGCTCACGATCGACGACAACCTGCCGCGCAAGGCGATCGAGGGCGACCCCGAATACCTGGCGATGCGCCGGCCGAGCGGGCCGTGAGTGGCGAAAGCGAATGCGGGCAAGCGGGCGGCGCAAGGAGAAGCCGGCGGGCTCGTACGTCTCCTCGACGATGAGCGCGCCATAACCCTTATAGACGGGGGCGGCAAAGAGACCGCAAGCTAAGCTGGGAATCGACGCGATGTCTCGGCGCGCGCCTAGCCGAAGGCCTGGCTGGCCAGGCCGAAGCTGTGCACCGCGCGCGGCGCCGAAGCATCGGTGCCGCGCACCATGCGGATCACGGTTCCCACCTCGGCCAGTCCGGCAGTGGCAATCCAAGCACCGAGGCCGCTTTCCTCCGGGACGTCGATGCGCACGAACTCGCCGGCATGCCGGTCCAGCAGAGAAGCGATCATCGCCTTTGCGGATTCGAGCCCCGGCGCGACGACGGGACCGATGACCTGGCCGCGGCCGAAGCGGCGCCGCAATGCGAATCCGGCCGCTGCCCCGTCGCCGTCCAGCATCACGCCCTCGGACTCCTCCAACAGCTTTACCAGCAGATGCGCGCGGTCCATGCCGCATGCCACCTGGTCAAGCGCGGCTATGGCTGGCCGATCCGGCGCAGCGGCCCGACGCAACCGCATGCCGCCCGGCAGCGGCGCGGGCTCCGCTAGCCGGGCGATCCCTTGATGCTGGACGACGGCGCCCGTCGGAATGAATCCCGCAGCCGCATAGAGCTTCATCCCTTCTTGCGTGGCGTGAAGCACCAGATTGCGATCCTTCAACTCCGCCATCAGGGTATGCAACAGTCGCCGGCCGATTCCATGGCCCTGCAGCTCGGGAGCGACGCCGATCAGGCCAAGGGTCGCCCACGCGGTCCCGTAGCGCCAGCAGAGGGCCGTCCCCACCAGCTTCCCTTGCCATTCCGCCACAACGCCCCATCCCAGCGCCTGCATCAGCGCCCAGTCCTCCTGCCGATGGGGCCAGCCGAAAGATGCCGTCAGTGCTTGCGCCTGCGGGACATCCGCCGCGATCATCGGGCGGATCGTCGGATCGATCCCGGTCATCACATCATTCCCGGGATCGTCAAGTCCGAGCCGTCCACCAGTCGGCTATAGCGAAAGGGTTGCGGGTCGACGCAGGGCGTATCGTCTGCCACCAGCTCCGCGGCAAGCCGGCCGGCACCCGGCCCGATGCCGAAGCCGTGGCCACTAAACCCGGTCGCCAAGAAGAACCCGGGCAGCGTGTCGACCGCCGAGATCACGGGCAGGGAATCGGGCGTCAGGTCGATCCAGCCGGCCCATATGCCGCCGACGCCCAGGCCGCCGAGGGCCGGATAGGCCGCCTTCAGTTTCGCCAGTGCCGGGCCGGCGACCCGTTGGTCGGGTGGCGGCGCGTAGATGCGGTGCCGCTCGAACGGTGTCGGCGCCTCGAACGACCACTTGCCGACGATCGCCTCCGGCCCCATCAGCAGGCTGCGGCCGACTCCGATGCTCAGGCTCTTTCGCCGGCTCTTGAACATCGGCCAGAACCGGTGGGCATAGCGGATGCCCTGGGGCGTCACCTCCAGGCGGCCGCGATTCTGTGCCGCGACGATATAGCTGCCGTCCAGCCGGCGCGTGATGGTGAAGTCCGGCGTCACCAGGCCGCCCGGCGTTACCGCCGGTCCTGGCGTGGTGGCGAACACGGTCGAGCGAATGCCGGCCTGGGGCAGGTCGATGCCGTGCCGGCGACAGAACATGCTGGCCCAAGCGCCGCCTGCGCAAAGGACCCGGTCGGCCGCGATGCGCCCGCGCTCGGTGATCACCCCGCCGACCCGCCCGCCCACGATGTCCAGCCCGCGGACGGCGCAATCCTGCAGAACCGTGGCGCCCAGCGCCCGCGCCGCACTCGCGAGGACGGGGGCGGCCTTGGCGGGCTCCGCCCGGCCATCCGTGGGGGCATGAATGCCGCCGATCCAATCCTGCTCGTTGCCCGGCGTGAGCGCCTTGGTCTCGGCCGGCGTCAGCACGCGGTTGCGGACTTGAAAGGCGCGCGCCATTTCGACCCAGGCTGACCAGGTGGCAAGCTCCTCCTCGCTCTTCGTGGCGTAGATCAGGCCGGTGCGGCGGAATCCCATGTCCGCGCCGACCGCCGCCGACAGATCGTCCCATAACCCCATGCTGACAAGCTGGAGCGGCAGCTCGCGCTGGTCGCGATTCTGCGTGCGGCACCAGCCCCAGTTTCGGCTGCTTTGCTCGGCGCCGACCCGCCCTTTCTCGACGAGGGCAACGGACCGGCCCTTCTTGGCCAGGAAATAGGCGGCCGCGACGCCGATAATGCCGCCGCCGATCACGACGGCATCCACGCGCTCCGGGAGCCGCGTGTCGCTGGCGACGGGTTCAACGGGAGGCATCATGGGAATGGTCAACCTTTCGGTCCGTGGGACGGGCGGTGGGGACTGCGGCGGGGCAAGAGATCCCTGTACGGCCGCGAGGGCCAATAATATAATGCACATCTCGGCGATATTGTGCATTAAATTGAACGAACCGGCATTCACGCGAGTGCAAGAGAGACTGCATGCTCCTGCTCCGGCCCAAATTCATCACCTTTGATTGCTACGGCACGCTCACCCGGCCGCTGCTCTCGGATATGGCGCGGGAGATCTATGGCGCGCGCTTGTCGCCGGGCCAGATGGATCAGTTCATCCGGGACTTTGCCGCCTATAGGCTCGACGAAGTGCTCGGCGCCTGGAAGCCCTATCGCGACGTGCTGGTCAATGCGGCGGCGCGTACCTGCCGCAAGCACGGCGTTCCCTTCGTGGAAGCCGAAGCGCAGGCGTTCTATGACGCCGTGCCGCGCTGGGCGCCCCATCCGGATGTGCCGCCGGCGCTGAAGATCGTGGCGAGGGAGTTCCCGCTCGTGGGACTGACCAACGCGATGGACTGCCAGATCATGCACAACGTGGCGATGTACGAGGCGCCGTTCCATGCGGTCGTCACGGCCGAGCGTGTGCAGTCCTACAAGCCCCGCCTGAAAGGATTCGAGGATATGATGGACCTGCTCGGGGCGCGGCCGGAGGAGCTGCTGCACGTGTCGTCCTCCTTCCGCTACGATCTCATGCCCGCCTATGATCTCGGCATCAAGATGAAGGCATGGGTCAATCGCGGTCACGAGCCGCCGAACCCGTTCTACGAGTACCACGAAATCGCCGATCTGAGCGGCCTGCCCCGCCTCCTCGGTCTCTGAGCGGTCGCCCGCGTGAGGCTCGACTCCTATTGGCTCGACACGGCGCCCCGCTTCGCGGGCGCCGAGGCCGGGCCGGTCGAAGGCAGGGTGGACGTCGCCGTGATCGGGGGCGGCTTCACGGGTCTCTCGGCGGCGCTGGCCTTGGCGCGGCGCGGGGCCTCGGTGGCGGTACTCGAGGCCGGCAAGGTGGCGAGCGCCGCCTCGGGCCGGAACGGGGGGCACGTCAATAACGGAACGGCCGTTGATTTCGGCGCGCTCGCCCAAAGGCTCGGGCTGCCGGCGGCGCGCGCCGTCTATCACGCCTACGATGCCGCGGTGGACACGGTGGAGCGGATCGTCCGCGAGCAGCAGATTTCCTGCGGCTTCCGACGGTGCGGCAAGATCAAGCTGGCGGCCAAGCCAGCGCATTACGAGAAGCTCGCCCGCAGCTTCGAGCTGCTGCAGCGGGAGGTCGATCCGGACACGATGCTGGTGCCGGCGGCGCGGATCCGCGACGAGGTGGGATCGGATCGGTTCCATGGCGGCCTGGTGCAGGCGAAGAGCGCGCAACTCCACATGGGCCGCTTCGCTACCGGGCTGGCGGAGGCGGCGCGGCGGCACGGCGCGCGCCTCTTCGAGAACGCGCCCGTCGTCCGGCTGATTCGGACCAGGGGCGGCGGCCGCGAGATCGTCACGTCGCGGGGCGCCGTCACGGCCAGGCAGGTGCTGCTCGCGACCGGGGCGAGCATGGCCGGCCCGTTCGGGTATTTCCGCCGCCGCATCATTCCGATCGGCAGCTTCATTCTCGCGACGGCGCCGCTGACGCCGGCGCAGCTCGACTCCATCATGCCGACTCGCCGCAACGCCACCACCACCAGGCATATCGGCAACTACTTCCGCATCAGCCCCGATAATCGGCTGATTTGGGGCGGGCGCGCCCGTTTCGCTTTGTCCAATCCGAGCTCCGACCTCAAGAGCGGACATATTCTGGAGACGAGCCTGCGCGAGACATTCCCGCAGCTCGGGCGCGTCGATATCGATTATTGCTGGGGCGGCGTGATCGACTTGACGATCGACCGGCTGCCCCGCGCCGGCGAGCATGACGGGCTTTTCTATGCCATGGGATTTAGCGGGCACGGGGCCCAGATGTCCGTGCATATGGGCCAGGAGATGGCGAAGGTCCTGGCGGGCGAGCGGGCGCTGTGCCCGTTCCGGACCCTGCCATGGCCGGCAATTCCCGGCCATTTCGGCCCACCTTGGTTCATGCCCGTCGTCGGTGCCTGGTACCGGCTGCAGGACTGGCTGCATTGAGAGGCGGGGCGCCGCTGATCGCAACGGCGCCGCTTGGGATTTCCCGCGGCGCCGTCCCGATGGATCGGGCGCTAGATATGGCTGTCAAGGACGCTCATGATCCAGATGACTTCCGCCGGGTGCCTGTGCGGATTCGACAGCTTGTGCGCGATGCTGCTGGGGAACTGGAAGCTGTCGCCCTCGTCGAGATCGAAGACCTCGGATCCGACGGTGAGCCGGACCCGCCCCTTCGTCACGAGGCCGCCCTTTTCTCCTTCCCCGATAATCACGTCCTCGCTCTCTCCCCCCGCCGGCAGCGAGATGATCATGAACCTCAGATTGCGGTCGTTCCGCGGCGATAGCAGCTCTTTGACGAGGCGGGTCACGCCGACGATGATCTTGGGGCGATCGGCTTTGCGACGCACGAATTGCGACGCGTCCTGCGAAGCTCCATCGCCGGCGGGTGCCGAGGCATGCGTGTCGAGGAACTCCCAGAGATTGACGCCCAAGGCGGCGCGAAGCCGCTGCAGGGTCTTGATCGAGGGATTCGAATTGCCGCGCTCGATCTGGCTGATCAGCCCCGACGATACGCCTGCCCGCTCGGCGAGCTGCGCGATGGTGAGCGCGCGGGTCGTCCGCAGGTGACGAAGCTTGGCGCCAAGGGATTCCGAATCGCGATCTCGGCCTACCGGCGGGACGAGCGCTGACGAAGCGGCCATATCGAATCCTCCAGTTTGCCGATTTCAATATCCTGATGGTCTCGCCGGGGCAAGGCTGCCAGGGCGGCGCCGCCACAAAGTCGCGGCGGTGAGGCGGTTTCGGGCACGTCCAGGCGCTCCGTGCCGCGCCTCCGGCGCCCTCTCCAAACCGACGGCCGGCCGCGGCGAAGACGCCGATTGCAAAGCCCGATCGTTCAATATATTATAACACATCACTGAATTATTCATCATCATGAATCAACATCAGCTCAGGGAGCACCGCCATGTCGAGCCCGAAGATCATGATGGAGATGTCGCGGAGAAGCCTGCTGCGCCGGACTGCGGGAATCGGCGCAGGCGCGCTCGCTGCCTCTTTCCTTGGCGCCCGAGCGCATGCCGCGGCGCCCAAATTCAAGACGGTCGAGAGCGGCTTCATCACCATCGCGATGAGCGGCACCATGCCGGTCACCGGGATCAAGGATGGGCAGATCATCGGCAGCGACGCCGAGATGATCGTCGCTATTGCCGGCCATCTCGGCCTCGGCGTGAAGCCGGCCGTCATGGCGTGGTCGGCAACGATCGAGGCGATCAAGTCCGGCCGGGCCGACATCATGTGCGGCGACATGGGCTGGACCAAGGCGCGAGCCAACGCCATGCTCCTCACCGACGCCATCTACTACGATGGCAATTTCGTCACCATGAAGAAGGACAAGCCCTTCAAGGGCTATATCGACGTGAACGATATGAGCGGGCACAGCGTCGGCACCGGCCAAGGCTACAGCTACGTCCCGGATCTCAAGAAGATCCCCGGCATTGGCGAGGTGAAGCTGTACGATAACGTCGACGGCTGCCTGCGCGACGTCCTCGCCGGCCGCATCGATTTTGCGGTGCTGGACAGCATGAACGTCGACTACATGCTGCTGCAGAATCCGTCCACGGACCTGAAGCTCGTCCCGATCAAGCCCAACACGACCTATCCGAACCTTTCGGGGAAGGGGCGGGCGGTCATGGGGATGAATCTCGAGAATCCGGACCTGTTCGACGCCGTCAATGCCGGCGTCAAATGGCTCTGGGCGTCGAAGAAGAATGCGGAGCTTCTCGCGAAATACGGGATGACGAGCCCGGATTATCTCGTGGCCCCCACGGGCACCAATCCGCGCATCGGCGTCGACCGCGACGGCAAGGGAAACATCCTCGGCCCGGGGGCGCATACGCCCAAGGATTTCTCCAAGCTCTTCGCTTGATCGCCGTTCCGGCATCCTTGCGGGCGGGGTGGCGCGCTCTCGGCGCCACCTCCGCGGTTGAGCAAGCGCCGGACTTGGGCGACATTAGCCCATGACCTACGCGGAGAAGCTGGGCGCCGCCGCGGCGCCGGAGCGACCGTCCGCCCGACCGCTCGTTCGGCTCGAGGGCATCCACAAGCGCTTCGGCGAGCTTGATGTGCTGAAGGGCATCGACCTCGATATCGATGCCGGCGAGAAGGTTTCGATCATCGGACCGAGCGGGTCGGGCAAGACCACCCTGCTTCGCTGCATCAACTACATCGAGAAGCCGAGCCAAGGGCATGTCTATATCAACGGGCATCTTCTCGGCGAGAAGGCGGTCGATCAGCGCTATGTCGCCCTCGACGATCGGGCGCTTGCCAGGCAGCGCGCCGAAATTGGCATGGTGTTCCAGCGGTTCAACCTGTTCCCGCATCTCACCGTGTCGCAGAACATCGAGATCGGGCCCGTCAAGGTCCTGAGGCTTTCCCCCGCCGAGGCCAAGGCCAGGGCGCTCGAGCTCCTGGACAAGGTCGGCTTGGCGGACAAGCGGGACGCGTATCCCGAGATGCTGTCGGGCGGCCAGCAGCAGCGCGTTGCGATCGCACGGGCGCTCGCGATGCGGCCCAAGCTGATGCTGTTCGACGAGGCGACATCGGCGCTCGACCCCGAGCTCGTCGGCGAGGTGCTGAACGTCATGGCCCGGCTTGCCGCGGAGGGCATGACGATGATCATCGTGACCCACGAGATGCAGTTTGCAGAGGAGGTTTCCGACCGGGTCATCTTCATGGATGGCGGCGTCATCGTCGAGGAGGGCCCGCCCTCCCACCTGTTCGCGGCCCCGTCTCACCCCCGAACCCAGGCGTTCCTGAGCGCCGTTTTGAGGAAGCGCAAGCAGCAATGACGGGCGGCGCCTGGGCCCGAGCCTATGAGCATGCGCCCTACTTCCTGAGCGTGCTGTGGTCCGGCGCGATCATGACCGTCATCGTCACCGCCGGCGGCTTCGTCGTTTCCATCATGCTCGGCATTCTGTTCGCCGCGTTCCGGACCGGCCGATCGCGCCTGCTCAGGAGTGCGGCGCACGTCTATGTCGAAATCTTCCGGGCCGTTCCCGTTCTTACGCAGCTCTTCGTCATCTATTTCGGCCTCGCCGCAATCGGCATCAGGCTTGCTCCCATTCCGGCGGCGATCATCGGCTTCGGCCTCAATGGCGGCGCCTATCTGTCGGAAGTGTTCCGGGCGGGGATCGAGGCCGTGGATCGGGGGCAGACCGAGGCGGCGCTCTCCATCGGCATGACGAAGCTGATGACGCTCCGCACGATCGTATTGCCGCAGGCAATCCGGGTCGTGCTGCCGCCGATCGCCAACTTCGCCATCGGCCTCCTCAAGGATACGTCGCTCGCTTCCGCAGTCGCGGCACCCGAGCTCAGCTTCAACGCCCATATGCTGGTCGATCAGACCTTCCTTAGCACGCAGATCTATCTCCTCGTCGCCGCCTTCTATCTCGCCATGAGCCTGCCTCTGGCGATGATCGCGCGGCGGCTCGAGCGTCGCGCCGGGCGGGGGCGGCAAGGATGATCCCATCGCACGCCCTTGCGCTCGCGCAAGAATGGATGCCCCAACTCCTCGTGGCGGCGGGCCAGACCCTGCGGATGACGGCCTTCGCCTATGCGCTGGGGGCGGTGGCCGGGCTCCTGATCGCGCTCGGCGGACTGTCGCGCTACCGCGCGCTGCCGACCCTCTGCCGGGTCTATATCGAGTTCATCCGCGGCACGCCGACGCTGACCCAGCTGTTCCTGATCTATTTCGGGCTGGCCTCGGTCAACATCGTCATTCCCGGCTTTGGCGCGGCGGTCGTCGCACTCGGCATGCACTACGCCGCCTATATGGCGGAAATCTATCGCTCCGGCATCTCGTCGGTCGACCGCGGCCAGCACGAGGCGGCTCAGGGGATCGGCATGACGCGGGCGCAGACGATGCGGTTCATCATTCTCCCCCAGGCAATCCGCGTCGTTCTTCCCCCCATGGCCAACGCCGCGATCTCGCTTCTCAAGGATACCTCGGTCGCCTCGCTGATCGCCGCACCCGAGCTGATGATGCGCGCCAACGACATCACCAGCGAATACTACATGCCGATGCAGGTCTACCTGATCACCGGAGCCATGTATTTCATCATGGCCTATCCGCTTTCCCTCGGCGTCCGGCGACTCGAGCGCCTAGCCGGCAAAGGCCGAAGCATCAGGGTCGATCTCGCATAGCCGCTCGTCGCCGGATATCCGCTATGCCGCCAGGCCGTGCGCGATCCGTCGCCGCCGAATGCGCGGCCGCAGCACCAGCCAGCAGACGATGGCGAGGTTGAGCAGGTTCCAGGCGAAGCCGTGGAGAAAGGCCATGCGGTAGGAGGCGGTGAGGTCGTAGATCGCGCCGGAGGCGAGCCCGCCTGCGCCCATGCCGAGCACGGTTGCCGTCATCACCAGGCCGATGCGCGTGCCGGCTTCGCGCGGCGGCAGGAACTGGCGGATGAGCACGGCATACATGGGGACGATGCCGCCCTGGAACAGGCCGAACAGCCCAGAGATCACGAACAGCGAGGTGAGCGAGTTGAAGGCCACATAGAGCAGCAGCGCCGCCGCTTGCATGGCCGAGCCGAGGATCAGCATGCGGCCGCCGCCGATTCGGTCCGCGAGGAAGCCGGAGCCGACGCGGCTGACCACGCCGAGCCCCAGCATCATCGAGAGCATCTGGGTCCCGATGGCGACGCCATAGCCGAGGTCGCCGCAATAGGCGACGATGTGGACCTGCGGCATCGACATGGCGACACAGCAGGAGAAGCCCGCCAGCACCAGCAACGCCTGCAGCACGCCGGGGCTGAGCCCGAGATCGGCCCGCGCGACGGCGACGGCCCGCTGCGCCGCCTCGTAGGTCGCCTGCGGCGGGCGGCGGCGCAGGAAGAAGGCGAGCGGGGCCAAGGTGACGAAGGCGAAGACGCCGAGCCCGACATGGGTGGCGCGCCAGCCTTGGGTCGCAATGAAATGCTCGATGATCGGCGGCCAGATCGTGCCGGCGAGGTAGCTGCCCGAGGCCGCCATCGCCACGGCCAGCGCGCGGCGCCGGTAGAACCAATGGGAGAGATCGGACATCAACGGCGCGAAGCCCGCGCCGGTGCTGAGCCCAATGAGGAGTGCGTGGACCACCGCGAATTGCCAGAGCGTCGCCGAGGTTCCCGCCAAGCCGTAGCCGAGGAGCATGCCGACGGCGCTGACCCCGATCGGCACGGCAAGGCCGAAGCGATCGGCGAGCCGGCCCATGAGAATCCCGCCCGCGGCGAAGCCGAGCGTGGCGCAGGCATAGGGCAGCGAGGCGCCGCTGCGCGAGGTATCGAACGCGACCTGGATGGCGGGCATCGCCACGATCGGCGACCAGTTGCCGACGCAGGCGACGGTGCCCGCCGCAACCGAGGCGGCGAGGCGCGCCCAGGCATAGGCGCCGTCGATGTCGGGCGGTGCCGACGAGGAGCTGGGGCCGATCGTCGTCACGGGATCAAGCCTTTCTGTCACGGAGCTTGGCCGGCCGCGCCCGGCCGGCTCAACCAGACCGCCAGCCGCGGACGAGCGCATTTTCGGCCGGCTGGCGGGGCGATGATATCATTCGCATCGGCATTGTGTAGCCGTTCCCGAGGCGGCCGCGGCGACCGCGAGGCGCAGGGCCGTCTCCTCGGGCCAGACCCGCAGGGCCGAGATCTCGCCCGCCACCGCGAGGGCCGCAGCATAGCCGGGTGGTGCTGGAACGCGGCGCAGCGACCACGCGGCAGCGCGCTGCTCGTCGCCGCCGATCTCGATGAGGCGCGCCGGCGCCGCCGGATCAAGGGAGACGGTGAAGCTGGCGAAGGGCAGGGCAAGCCCGAGGCCCAGCGCCTTGGCGACGGCCTCCTTCTGCGTCCAGGCGCCGAAGAAGGCCTGTCGCCGCTGCTCCGGGGAAAGCTCACCATAGGCGGCCTGCTCCCGCGGGGAGAAGCTCCGCGCCACGATCCCGTCCATGCGGTCGAGGGGGCGGATCGCCTCGATATCGATCCCGATGGCGGCGCCGACGGTCACGGCGAGAAGGCTGCGAGCTTGCGAATCCGCCATGCTGAACTCGAGGGCGCTCGGGCGGCCGCCGCTGCCGAGAAGGAAGGGCTTGCCCCCCTCGGCCGCCGTAAACGCGAGTGCGGCCGGCGATTCGTGCGCATAGCGGGCGAGAACATGGCGGCGAAGGGCGCGGCCGGCGATCCAGCGCCGGGCGACCTCCGCCCGCGCAAAGCGACCGGCGCGCGCGCGCTCGGCCTCGGTCAAGACGGCCGCGAGCGCCGCCATCCGCTCCGCCGGCTGGTCGAGGGGAAGCTGCCAGACATGGACCTCACCGGGCGACAGTCGGGGTGCGGCCGATACGCTGCCAATCATTCGCATCCTCTGTTGCGCGGCCCTGCGATGGCTCTGGAATCGGGAAAGCCGGTCGCGGTAATCTAGCGCGGGGCGAATTTTCCTGACGATGGTCGAATTCCAATGCGCAAGATTATCGAGATCGGCGAGCGTTTCACCAAGGTCGGCACACCGCGACCGGTGTGGAAAGTTCACAGGCTGGTCGTGGACCAGGAAGGCCTCCGCCATTTTCGCTTGCAGGACGAGCAAGACCCCTCGAAGACCATCCTCATCTCCGAGCGCGCGCTCCTCAACCGGCGCTTCTTCCGCCCGGCGCCCTGAGGCCCCGCCGCGCCGACGGCCCGGGGCGGAAACGAATTGACTCATATCCCCGGCTGTATACGAATACATGGCGAGGCAAGACGGTGCCGGCGCCATGCCGCCGCGGCGACCGGCCCTACCCGAATAGTTGAGAGGGAGCGCTGCTGAGGCGCTTCCGGAAGAAGCCGCGCGCAACGCGGCGGACGCGGGGAACAGGGAGGACGCGGATGTTGGGCAAGCTCAGAATGATGGCAGGCGCGGCTGCGCTCGCCGGGCTCATCGCGGGCGTGGCCGGGCCGGGCGCTCCGGCCGCCGCGGCGGCGGAGCCCATCAAGATCGGCCTCGGCATGGCCCTGACCGGGGGGCTTGCCGGCAACGGCAAGGCGGCCCTCCTCGCCCTCCAGATCTGGGAAGACGACATCAACGCCAAAGGCGGCATCCTCGGCCGCCCGGTGAAGCTCGTCTCTTATGACGACCAGAGCAATCCCTCGACCGTGCCGGGCATCTACAGCAAGCTCATCGATGTCGACAAGGTCGACCTCGTCCTTTCCGGCTACGGCACCAACCAGATCGCGCCGGCCATGCCGGTGATCATGCAGCGCGGCATGGTCTTCATGGCGCTCTTCGCGCTCTCCCTCAACGAGCAGTTCCACTATCCCTATTACTTCGACATCCAGCCGACGGGCCCGGACGGCAAGGTCGAGCTGAGCCGGGGCTTCTTCGATCTCGCCATGGCGCAGCAGCCGAAGCCGCAGACCGTCGCCATCGTCGCCGCCGACGCCGAGTTTGCCAAGGCCGCCGCCGAGGGCGCGCGCGAGAACGCCAAGCGCGTCGGGCTCAAGATCGTCTACGACAAGACCTATCCGCCCTCGACGGTCGACTATACCCCGGTCGTGCGCGCGGTGCAGGCGACCAACCCCGACATCGTCTTCGTCGGCTCCTATCCGCCGGATTCCGCCGGCATCATCCGTGCTGCGAGCGAGATCGGGCTCAAGGCGAAGATGTTCGGCGGCGGCATGGTCGGGCTGCAATTCGCCGCGCTCAAGACCCAGCTCGGCGCGATGCTGAACGGCATCGTCGATTTCGACTACTACGTGCCGGCGCCGACCTTGAACTTCACCGGCATCGAGAACTTCATCAAGCGCTACCAGGCGAAGGCCGGGGCCGCCGGAGTCGACCCTCTCGGCTTCTACCTGCCGCCCTATGCCTATGCCGAAGGGCAGATCCTTGCCGAGGCGGCGGAGGCCACCCACGGGCTCGATCAGAAGAAGATGGGCGACTACATCCGCAGCCACGTCCTCCACACCATCGTCGGCGACATCAAATTCGCCGACAACGGCGAATGGGCGACGCCGCGCGTGCTCGAGGTGCAGTTCCAGGGCATCAAGGGCAACGATCTCGACCAGTTCAAGAAGCCGAGCGCCCAGGTCGTCCTCTATCCGGCCGCGGTCAAATCGGGCAAGCTGATCTATCCCTATAACGACGCGCAGCGCTGACGGAGCTGCCGGGCGCGGTGTTCGATCTCCTCGCCAACGCTATCGTCGCGGGCCTGCTGCTCGGCGGCTTCTACGCCGCCGTGACGATGGGGCTATCGGTCGCCTTCGGCATGCTCGACATCGTCAACATCGCTCATCCCGCTTTCGTCGTCGCCAGCGCCTTCATTGTCTACGCCGTCAATGCCGCCTGGGGGCTCGATCCGATCCTCGCGGGCATCCTCTTGGCGCCCGCCTTCTTCCTCCTCGGCCTCGCCATCCATCGCATCTATTACGCGAGCTTCGAGAGGCGCGCGAAGGAATCCCTGCGCGGCCTCGCCTTCTTCTTCGGGCTCCTCTTCATCACCGAGGTGGCGCTGATCCTGGCCTTCGGCGTTGATTACCGCCTGGTCGAGACGCCCTATCTGCGGACGAGCTTCGCCTTGGCCGGCATCGGCTTTCCGATGCGCCTCGTGATACCGTTCCTCGTCTCCCTCGCCATGCTCCTGCTGCTCCAGACGCTGCTCGACCGCACCTTCTTCGGCCGCGCCGTCAAGGCGGTCGCCCAGGATCCCCAGGCGCTGCGCCTCGTCGGCGCCGATCCGGTGCGAGTGAAGGCGCTCGGCTTCGCCCTCGCGGTGGCGACGACGAGCATCGCCGGCGCCCTTCTCATCGTGATCGCGCCCGTCGAGCCCGCGGTGGGGCGCGACTATATCGGCCGCGTCTTCGCCATCTGTGTGCTCGGCGGCATGACGAGCCTGCCCGGCACCTGGCTCGCCGGCCTCGTGCTGGGTGTCGCCGAGAGCCTGACCGCGACCTTCTACGGCCCGTCCTGGTCGCCCGCGGTCGCCTTCGGCATCCTCCTTCTCGTGCTCGCGCTGCGCCCCGCGGGCCTGCTGGGGCGCTAGCCTTGCGGATGCCCGCTCTGCGCACGGCACCCTGGTTCTGGCTGGCCCTGGCTGCCGTCCTCTTTGCGGGCGCGGCGGCGACGCGTCTCGTCGCCAACCAGTATTACTACTTCGCCGCCTATGTGGTGCTGCAATACGTCGTGCTGGCGACGGCGTGGAACATCCTCGGCGGCTATACCGGCTATGTGAATTTCGGCAGCAGCGCCTTTCTCGCCCTCGGGGCCTATACCGCCGTCGTCATCATCAAGACCGTGGGCGCGCCGCTTCCCGCCCTCATCCTCGCGGGCGCGGCCGTCTCCGGCCTCGTCGGCCTCGCCATGGGCTATCTCACCCTGCGCCTGCGCGGCATCTTCTTCGCCATCGCCACACTCGCCCTCGCGGTCGTGCTGGAGACCTTCGTCACCAACTGGGATTTCGTGGGCGGCTCGCGCGGCGTCTTCACCATGCGGCCGCGCGTCGTCCCTCTCTTCGACGACTACATCAAGCTGCTCTGCTTCGTCATGCTGGTGCTCGCCGCCCTCGCCGTGGCAATGGCGCGGCTTATCGAGCGCTCGCGCCTCGGCCGCGGCCTTGCCGCCATCCGCGACGACGAGCAGGCGGCGGAATGCAACGGCGTGCCAACCCTGCGGCTCAAGCTCCTGGCGGCGACCCTGAGCGGCGCCCTCATGGGGGCCGCGGGCGCGCCCTTGCCCTACTACCTCACCTATCTCGAGCCGCATTCCGCCTTCGGGCTCGGCTACGCCGTCAACAGCATCGCCATGCCGCTCATCGGCGGCACCACCAGCTGGCTCGGCCCGGTGATCGGCGCCCTTCTCCTCGGCACGGCGCAGCAGGTGGCGACCGTGACGATCGCCTCCGAATGGAATCTGCTCATCGTCGGCGTGCTTCTGATCCTCTTCGTCACGATCGCGCCGGAGGGCATCGTCGGGCTCCTGCGCCGGCCGGCGCCGAGGCGGAGGGGGCGATGACGGCGCCCATCCTCGTCGCCGGGGACGTCACCAAGCGCTTCGGCGGCTTCACCGCGCTTGACCGGGTCAGCGTCGCGGTCAAGCCCGGGGAGCGGCTCGGCCTCATCGGCCCCAACGGCTCGGGCAAGAGCACCTTCGTCAACTGCGTCGCCGGCACGCTGCGGCCGGAAAGCGGGCGCCTGCGCTTCGACGGCGCCGACATCACCGGCTTAGCACCCCACGAGCGCCGGCGCCGCGGCATCGCCCGCACCTTCCAGATCCCGCGCCCCTTCGCCAGCATGAGCGTGCTCGGGAATCTCCGCATCCCCCTCGAATACGCGTCGCACGGACGGCCCCGCGCCGCGGTGCGCGACGAGGCCGAGGACATCCTCGTCCGCGTCGGACTTGCGGGGAAAGCGGCGTCGTCGCCGGCGAATCTCACCCAGATCGAGCTGCGCAAGCTCGAGCTCGCGCGCGCCATCGCCGTGCGGCCGCGGCTGCTGATCGCCGACGAGGCGATGGCCGGGCTCACCGCCTCCGAGGTCGACGAGATGCTGGCGCTGCTCCTCGGGCTTGCGGCGGACGGGATCACCATCATCATGATCGAGCACATCATGCGCGCGGTGATGCGCTTCTCCGAGCGCCTCGTCGTCCTCGATGCGGGCCGGATCATCGCGGAAGGGACGCCGGCCGACGTGGTGCGCAACCCGGCAGTGGAGCAGGCCTATCTTGGCGAATAGGATCGTCGTCGAGAATTTGCGGGCGGGCTACGGCGCCGTGCGGGCGCTGCAGGGTGTGTCGCTCGCCGTCGAGTCCGGCGAGATCGTCGCCCTGCTCGGCGCCAACGGGAACGGCAAGTCGACCCTCATCAACAGCATCATGGGCTTCGTCAAGCCGGAGTCCGGCGCCATTTTCCTCGAGCGCGACGGCGAGCGCATCGATCTCGTCGGCCGTCCGCCCGAGGCGATCGTCGATCTCGGCCTCGCCCTGGTGCCGGAGGGGCGGCGCCTCTTTCCCCATCTCACCGTCGAGGAGAATCTCCTCCTCGGCGCCTATCGCGTCGCGGCGCGCCGGGCGATGGCGGGCAACCTCGCGCGCTGCTACGAGCTCTTCCCCGTCCTCGCCGCGCGGCGGAGGCAGCGGGCCGGGAGCATGAGCGGCGGCGAGCAGCAGATGCTCGCGCTCGGCCGCGCCCTCATGTCGTCGCCGCGCATCCTCCTCGTCGACGAGCCCTCGGTCGGCCTGGCCCCCATCTTCGTCGGGCGCGTCATCGAGGCGATCCGCTCGCTCAAGGCCATGCTGGGACTGACGGTGCTGATGGCGGAGCAGAACTTCAACCAGGCGATCAAGGCCGCCGATCGCGGCTACGTCATCGTCCATGGCGAGATCGCCTTCGAGGGCCGCTCGGCGGAAGCGCTGCGGAACAACGACCTCATCAAGCGCTACTACCTCGGCCAGTGAGGGGGCGTCAGCGGAGGATGTGCGGCCAGAGCCCGGCAAGGCCGATGATGATGAGGTAGATGGCGACGATGATGTTGAGAAGGCGCGGGATGATGAGGATGAGAATCCCCGCGATGAGCGCGATCAGCGGCTGCAGCACCACGAGATTGACGGTCATGCGCAAGGCTCCATTTTCGTGTGCGGGTTTGCGTGACGCGGCAGTCTAGCGGAGCGGGCCTGACAATTCGATCCGATATTCGCCGGCATGCGGCGGAACGACGGCCAAGATCGTGCGTTGCTTCGCTGCCAGGGATCTCGTGCGGCCTGTCCCGCAGGCAGCCCAACGGAGCTCTCCCCAAAGCCGGGGCCTGCTCCGCCTTGACATTCCGCAGCCGATTGGTATACCACGCGGTATGCCGAATCACGCGATCGACGGGCGCCAACCCTCCAAGACCTTGAGCCAGCTCGCCTATGATTCGCTCCGGACCATGATCCTCTCGGGCGAGGTGAGGCCGGGCGAGCGACTCGGCGAGCGCGAGCTTGCGCGCCGCATCCGGGTGAGCCGGACGCCGCTGCGCGAGGCGCTCGGCCGGCTCGAGCGCGACGGCCTTGCCGTAAGCAAGCCGGGCCTCGGCTACTTCGCCCTCGAATTCGACCCCGAGGTCGTCGAGAAGCTCTACGAGTTCCGCGAGATCCTCGAGATTCAGGCCTGCCGCCTGGCGGCCGCGCGGATCGGCAGCGGCGGCCTTCGCGAGCTCGCCGATATCATGAAGCAGCTTTCAGCCTTCGAGCGGAAGCGCAAGCTGACCGTCGACGAGATCCGCGCCGAGGTCCATCTCGGCCTGCGCATCCACGAGATCATCGCGCGGGAGAGCGGCAACAACTTCATCCACGAGGCGCTGCTCCAGCTCTATGACCGGCTCCGCCTTCTCACCTGGATCGACGTGCTCTGGTACGACAAGTGGCCACTCACCCGGAAGGAGCATCGCGACCTCGTGGCGGCCATCACCGCGAAGGACGGCGAGCGCGCGGCCAAGGCGATCCAGCGCCATATGCGCCGCTGCAAGGAAGACGCTTTATGGGTCATCAAAGCCCAGCACAGGGAGGTAAGCCATGTCGCACCATCGAGAGAGGATCGCAGGAGACGCTAGCGGCCTGAGCCGGCTGCCGGCGTGGGGCATCGCCTTGATTGGCGCCGCCGCGCTCGCGGCGGTGATTCCGGGGACGGCAGGCGCCGCATCCGTCGCCGCACCCCAGCGGATCGCCGGCGCCGGCAAGATCACCTATTGCTCGGACATGACGGGTCCGCCTCTCGAGTTCCTCGACGAGAACACCAAGCCCGTCGGATCCGACATCGACATCGGCAACGAGATCGCGAAGCGCTTCGGGGTCAAGGCGGAGTGGAAGAACATCCCCTTCAAAGGCCTGGTCCCAGCGCTCCTGGCGCAACAGTGCGATGCCGTCATCTCCCAGCTCTTCGACAAGCCGGAGCGGCGCCAGGTGATCGACCTCGTCGACTACATGAATTCGAGCGAGGCGCTTCTGGTGCGCGCCGGAAACCCGAAGAAGGTCCACTCCCTCGACGATCTCTCGGGCCTCAAGGTCGCCGTCGAGAACGGCACGACGATTCAGAGCCTGATCGAGGATCAGAACAAGAAATTCCAATCGGCCGGCAAGAAGCCTGCCGAGGTCGTCGTCTATCCCAAGGACACCGACGCGCTTCAGGCCCTCCAGATCGGCCAGGCCGACGTCTATGGCACGACGCTCGAGACGGGCGCCTACTACATGGGCAAGTCGCCGAAGACCTTCGAGGTCGCCGGCCCGCCCTTCCATCAGATCCTGACGGCAATTGGCCTGCGAAAGGACGATTCGGGCATGAAGGCGGCGATCGAGAAGGCGGTCGACGGCATGCGGCAGGACGGCACCCTGCTCGCCATCCTGAAGAAATGGGGCCTCGAGGCGGACATGATGCATTGATCGATGGCGCAACGCTCCATCGCGCAAGCGGGCTCACGAGACGGGAGGGCGCGCATGTCATCGCATCCGGGTCGCGGCGGTTTGGGGCGTGCGCGCCCGTATATCGCCGCGGCGGCCGTCCTCGGCGCCTTGCTCGCGGGCGGGAGCTCGCGCGCCGAGGCGTCCGCCCAGATCGCCCCGCCCGACCGGATCGCGGCCGCCGGCAGGATCGTCTATTGCGCGGCGCTGTCGGCGCCCCCGCTCGGCTATCTCGACGAAAATGCCAAGCCGGCGGGCCTCAACGTCGATCTCGGCGACGATGTCGCGAAGCGGATGGGGGTTGCGGCGGAATGGCGCATCGTGCCTTTCAAGGGCATCATCCCGGCGCTGCTTGCGCAACAGTGCGACGCCATCCTCTCCCAGCTCTTCGACAAGCCGGAGCGGCGCGAGGTGATCGGCTTCGTCGACTACATGTACTCGAGCGAGGCTCTTCTGGTCAAAGCGGGCAATCCCCGGAACGTGCGCGGCCTCGACGATCTCTCCGGCGTCAAGGTGGCGGTGAATACCGGGACGACGATACAGGGCCTGATCCAGGCGCAGAACCAGAGATTCGCGTCGGCCGGGAAGGCGCCGGCCGAGCTGGTCGTCTTCCCCAAGGACACGGACGCGCTGCAGCAGCTCGAGATCGGGCAGACGGAGGTCTATGGCACGACGCTCGAGACGGCCGCTTACTACATGATGAGGGCGCCCAATCGCTTCGAGGTCGCGGGGCCCCCGTTCGACCGGGTGCCCACGGGCATCGGCTTCCGCAAGAACGATGCGCCGTTCGGCGCCGCGTTGCAGCGGGCTCTGGACGCCGCGAGGGCCGACGGGACATACCGCCGCATCTTCGCGAAATGGGGTCTCGAGGGAGATATGCTGCCGTGAGCCGCGAATGAATTTCGACTGGCCCTTCTTCTGGCACTACCTCTTTCGACCGAGCGCCATGTACCTGAACGGGCTGATGCTCACGCTCGTGCTCAGCGTCGTTTCGCAAACGCTTGGCACGATCGCGGGGCTCTTCCTGGCGCTTGGGCGGATGTCGCGCTTCGCCCCGTTCCAGTACGCGGCGCGGTTCTACGTCTGGGTCATCCGCGGCACGCCGCTCCTGGTGCAGATCGTGTTCATCTATACCGGGCTCGCGGCGGGCGGCATCCTGCGCTTTCACGATGTCGATCTCGGCATCGTGACCGTTCCCGGCAATGTGCAGGCGGGCATCCTCGCGCTCAGCTTGCACGAAGCGGCGTACATGGCCGAGATCATCCGCGCCGGCATCGCCTCGGTCGATTCCGGCCAGACCGAGGCGGCGAAATCCCTGGGCATGACCTTCGGGCTCCTGATGCGGCGCATCGTCCTGCCCCAGGCCGCGCGCTTCATCATCCCGCCGCTCGGCAACGAGTTAAACGGCATGCTCAAGAACAGCACGCTCGTCAGCGTGATCGGCGTGCAGGAGCTGCTGCTGACGACCGAGACGCTCACCTCGGCGACCTTCCGCGTCTTCGAGCTCTATTCCGTGGTGGCCCTCTACTATTTGACGCTCACCACGCTTTGGGGCTTCGTGCAGGGCCGCATCGAGGCCCGCTTCGGCCAGTCGGTCGCGCAGGCGGCGGCCTCGCCCGGCTTCGGCGAGCGGCTCTTCGGCGGCCGGCTCGTGCGCGCGCTCAGGGGGCGCTGATGGCCGCCGCCTCGCACGACATCCTCGCAACGATCGGCGGCGCGCCGCGCACCGCCACCGACGAGATCGTCCGGGCCGAGGGCGTGCATAAATGGTACGGTCCCGTCCACATCCTCAAGGGCGTGTCGCTCACGGTGCGCCGCGGCGAGACCGTGGTGATCATCGGCCCGTCCGGCTCGGGAAAGACGACCTTTGTCCGCTGCCTCAACCATCTCGAGGACATCCAGAAGGGCCGCATCCTCGTCAACGGCCATCTGATCGGCTATCGCGAGCGCCGCGGCCGGCTCATCCGCGACAGCGAGCGCAGCATCGCCCGGCAGCGCTGCGAGATCGGCATGGTCTTTCAGCGCTTCAACCTGTTCCATCACATGACGGCGCTCGGCAACATCGTCGAGGCGCCCATCCGCGTGCTGCGGATCCCCGAGGCGGAGGCGACCGCGACGGCGCGGGCGCTGCTTGCGCGTGTCGGCCTCGCCGACAAGGCGGATGCCTATCCGGCGCAGCTCTCGGGCGGGCAGCAGCAGCGCGTGGCGATCGCCCGCGCGCTCGCCATGAAGCCGCGGCTCATGCTGTTCGACGAGCCGACGAGCGCCCTCGACCCCGAGATGATCGGCGAGGTCCTCGCGGTGATGCGCGAGCTCGCGCGCGAGGGCATGACGATGATCGTCGTCTCGCACGAGATGGGCTTCGCGCGCGAGGTGGCCGACCGCGTCGTCATGATGGATGACGGCCAGATCGTCGAGGAGGCGCCGCCGGCGCAGCTCTTCGCGGCGCCGCGCCATCGGCGCACGCAGCTCTTCCTCTCGAAGATTCTTTAGCGTTGTGACTCCAACAGCTCGTTCTGTTTGGCCGTCATGCCCGCGAAAGCGGGCATCCAAGCATGCAGCCTTGGATTCCGGCTCTTCGCTTCGCTCCAGCCGGAATGACGACCTTTGAATGCGAATCGAATGTCAAAATCACAATACTAGCGGTCCGGCGCAGCGAAACCGTAGCACCGGCGGTCGCCTTGACAGCCTTCGTATATATGGAATACCATGTGGTATACCACATGGAACGCAGACCATTCCTCGGGAGGACGCCATGACGGCCCGGCTGAATTCGGCGCAGGCGCGCGACATCGCCTATTATCTCCACCCCTACACGAATCTCAGCGTGCATGAGAAGGAAGGGCCTGTCGTCATCACCAGGGGCGACGGCATCTATGTCGAGGACGACGCGGGCAACCGCTATATCGAGGGGCTGGGCGGCCTCTTCTGCGCGAGCCTCGGCTTCAGCGAGGAGCGCCTGATCGAGGCGGCGCTGCGGCAGATGCGCAAGCTGCCCTTCTATCACGTGTTCGGCCACAAGGCGAACGAGCCGGGCATCGAGCTCGCCGAGAAGCTGATCGCCATGGCGCCCGTCCCCATGTCGAAGGTCTTCTTCGCGAATTCCGGCTCGGAGGCGAACGACACCGCGATCAAGCTCGTCTGGTACTACAACAACGCGATCGGCCGGCCGGCGAAGAAGAAGATCATCTCGCGCGTGAAGGCCTATCACGGCGTCACCGTCGCCGCGGCGAGCCTCACGGGCCTGCCCCATCTTCATCGCGATTTCGACCTGCCCATCCCCGGCATCCTGCACACCGACTGCCCGGGCCATTACCGCTTCGGCCACCCCGGCGAGAGCGAGGAGGAGTTCGCGACGCGCTGCGCCGAATCCCTCGAGCGGCTCATCCTTGCCGAGGGGCCCGAGACGGTCGCCGCCTTCTTCGCCGAGCCGGTGATGGCGTCGGGGGGCTGCATCGTGCCGCCGCGGACCTATTTCGAGAAGATCCAGAAGGTGCTGCGGCGTCACGACGTGCTGCTCATCGCCGACGAGGTGATCTGCGGCTTCGGCCGCACCGGGAACATGTTCGGCAGCGAGACCTACAAGCTCGAGCCCGACATGATCACCATGGCAAAGCAGCTCTCGGCGGCCTATCTCCCCATCTCGGCCCTGATGGTGAGCGAGAGGATCTACCGCGCCATGGTCGGCGAGAGCGAGAAGATCGGCACCTTCGGCCACGGCTTCACCTATGGCGGCCATCCCGTCGCGGCGGCGGTGGCGCTCGAGGCGCTCAAGATCTACGAGGAGCGCGACATCCTTGGCCATGTGCGCCGCGTGGCGCCCCGCTTCCAGGAGGGGCTGCGGCGCCTCGGCCGCCATCCTCTCGTCGGCGAGGCGCGCGGCGTCGGCTTGATCGGGGGCCTCGAGCTCGTCAAGGACAAGGCGACGCGCGAGCCCTTCCAGCCGAGCGACGGGGTCGCCGTCCATGCGGGCAAGCGCGCCCAGGCCCATGGCGTCATCACGCGCGGCATGGGCGACACCGTCAGCCTCTGTCCGCCCCTCATCATCACCGAGGCGCAGATCGATGATCTCATGGTGCGGATCGAAAAGACTCTCGACGACACCTATGCCTGGGTGCGGGAGCAGCGCCTCGTCGCGGCGTAGCTGCCGCATTGAATGTCGAGGGCGGGCGTGCTACCTGCGGATTCCGATTGCCGTTTCGTTCGGGAGGAGCCCGTGTTCGACAGCAAGAAGCTCGAGGCGCTGCGCGCGAAATATGCCGAGGCCAAGGGCAGCGACGTCTTCGATCCCGAGTTCAAGAAGGTCGTCTCCCTCGTCTTCGCGAGCAAGGACCGGCGCAAGCTGCCCTATGGCGACGTCTCCACCTTCCTCGATGCGCCCTATCGCCCCGAGGCGCCCGATCAGCCGGACTTCGGCGGGCTCGATGTCGCCCTTCTCGGCGTGCCGATGGATCTCGGCGTCACCAACCGCTCTGGTGCGCGGCTCGGTCCCCGCGCGGTGCGCGCCGTCGAGCGCATCGGTCCCTACAACCACGCGCTCAAGGTGGTGCCGCTCGCCGAATGCAAGGCCGCCGATATCGGCGACGTGCCGATGCGCTCGCGCTTCAGCCTCGAGAGCTGCATCGAGGACATCGCCGCCTATTACGGGCGCATCTACGCCGCCGGCGTGAGGCCGCTCTCAGTCGGCGGCGACCACTCGGTCACCTTCCCCATCCTCAAGGCGCTGGGGCGCGAGCGGCCCGTCGGCCTCGTCCATATCGACGCCCATTGCGACACCGGCGGCGAATATGACGGCTCCAAGTTCAACCATGGCGGCCCCTTCCGCCTCGCCGTGCTCGAAGGCGTTCTCGATCCCGAGCGCACCGTCCAGATCGGCATCCGCGGCCCGGCCGAGTTCCTCTGGGAGTTCTCCTACGAGTCCGGGATGACCGTGCTGCACATCGAGGACGTGATGAAGCTTGGCATCGAGGGCGTCATCGCGAAGGCGCGCGCGGTGGTGGGCGACGGGCCCACTTATATCTCCTTCGACGTCGACGGGCTCGATCCCGCCTTCGCCCCGGGCACCGGCACGCCCGAGGCCGGCGGGCTCACGCCGCGCGAGGCCCAGGCGATCCTCCACGGCCTGCGGGGCATCGACGTGATCGGCGGCGATGTCGTCGAGGTGGCGCCCCAATACGATGCGACCAGCAACACCGCCATGGTCGGCGCCCAGATGCTCTTCGAGATCTTCTCACTCCTGGTGCTGGGGCCGAATTTCAAGCGGCGCAGCCCGCGATAGTATTGTGACTCCAACGGTTCGTTCTGTTTGGCCGTCATGCCCGCGAAAGCGGGCATCCAGGCATGCGGCCCTGGCTTCCGGCTCTGCGCGGAGCCTGTCCTCGGGCCCGCCTTCGGCGGGACCCGGGGGCTCCGGCCGGAATGACGACCTTTGAATGCGGATCGAACGTCAAAATCACAACACTAGGATCAGGAGGCGCGCCCCGCCGCGAGAGCCGGTTGCATAGACGGCCAGGCGGGAAGAGGCGCAGCGCCGGTTGCCGCATACATGATCTCGAGGCGGCGCCCCGGCGATTCCGTGAACGCAAGGGTCATGGCGCTGCCGTCGCAAGGATCGAGGGCCTCGATCCGCGCGCCCGCGGCTATCGCGGGATCGCCCTCCAGCAACCCGAGCGCATCCGGCAGGGCAGGCGGCGGGATGATGATCCTCGGCAGGAGCAGCCGCACGCGCGGCCGGCCGAAGCTCGCGCAGAGGGCGGCGAAGAACTCGCCGTCGAGGAAGGCCAGCGCCGCTTCCGCCTCCCGCCATAGATAGAAGGTGGCATAGGTCGGCTCGACGGGATCGACCAGGAAGAGCTTGTGCGCGAGCCCGGGCATGCCGTCGAAAAGGGGTCCGCGCTCCCGGGCGCGGCGGCGGATCGCGGCGACGGCCTCGGTCCCGCCGGAGAGCGGAATGCGGTAATGCATGGCGAGCATGGGGGCCTCCTCACTCGCGCACATAGGAGGCGACGCCGTTGCCGAAGGACCATTCGTCGCGCGCGTTCGGGTTGAGGATCACCTGCACGTCCTCCGGCCGCAGCCCCGGCTTTTTGGCGAGCTTCTCGGCGATGCGCTTGTAGAGGGCCTGCTTCGTTCCGGTGTCGCGCCAATTGCCGGCGGTGAGGTGGATGAAGACGACATCGGCGCTGCGATGCACGCCCAGGTAGTCCGCGTCATAGATCATCTCCTCGGGCCCATGCTGGTGGATGAGCTGGAAGCGGTCGTCGGGCGGGACGTTATAGGTCTCGACCAGGGCCTCGTGGACGCCGTCGGCGATGGCGCGAATATAGGCGGGACTCTTTCCTTTGCGGAGGGAGATGCGGGCGAGGGGCATGGCGGTCTCCTGTTCGATCTGACTTCGGCTTGACGGGCACAAGCTAGGACGCCATGATTGTCCTGAAAATAAGAAAATTTTCATTCGTATATTCTAAAATTCTGAATAATTGCTATGGCATCCACCCGCATCAATCTCGACATGGACGTGCTGCGCAGCTTCGCGACGGGCCTGGAGTTCGGCAGCTTCGCCAAGGCCTCGGACCGGCTCGGCCGCTCGCCCTCGGCGGTGAGCGCCCAGCTCCGCAAGCTCGAGGCGCAGGCGGGCGTAGCGCTCTTCCGCAAGTCGGGACGGGGCATCGCCCTCACCGAGGCCGGCGAGGTGATGCTCGGCTATGCGCGGCGGCTGCTCGAGCTCAATGACGAGGCGGTGGCGGCTCTGCGCGGCGCGGAGGTCGAGGGCTGGGTGCGGCTCGGCCTGCCCCAGGATTTCGCGGAAATCTGGCTGCCCGAGGTGCTGGGGCGCTTCGCCCGCGCTCACCCCCGCGTTCGCGTCGAGGCGCGGGTCGAGCGCAATGACGAGCTGATCGCGCGCGTCCTTGCCGGCCGGCTCGACCTCGTCCTCGTCTGGGGCGAGGCGGGAGCTCCCTATCGCGAGCGCATCGCCACTTTGCCGGTCGTGTGGATCGGACCGAGCGAGGACCGCCCGCTCGCGCGCGGGCCGGGGGAGCCGCTGCCCCTCATCGCCTTCGAGCCGCCCTGCGTCTTCCGCTCCGCGGGGATCGAGGCTCTCGACCGCGCCGGGATCTCCTGGCGGCTCGCCTTCACCAGCCCGAGCCTGAGCGGGCTCTGGGCGGCCGCCACGGCGGGGCTCGGCGTCACCGTGCGGACCCCGGCGGGATTGCCGCCGACGCTGCGCATGCTCGATCCCGCAGCGGCGGCGCTGCCGCCCCTGCCGCCGGTTGACCTCTCGCTTCTCGCCGCCGAGGCGGAGCCGGCGCCCGCGGCCCGCCGCCTCGCCGCGATCCTGAAGGAGACCCTCGCGGCGCTCCTCGCGGAAAGCCGGCCGCATCCATGAAGCTCTCCCCGTCGCGCTGCGCGCGGCGACGGCAGTACGGTCAGGGCTCGACGGGGAGGCAGCCCGGGCGATCGAACAAGGCGGCGAGCCCGCAAGGGGAGGTCAGCATGCCGCGGCCATCATGGCCGACCCCGGGGACCAGCATCAGACGCTGGCGGAAGTCAGCGGGATGGCGCTCGCGCAGATACCGGACATAGGCGAGGCCGCGCGCGAGGCGGGTGGGGCCCTGCGCCTCGGCCATGCAGCTCTTGTCGAGCGCCGGGTGATTTGGATCCGTGTCCTTGGTGCCGAGAAGATAGACGACGTCGCGCCGCATATAGGCCCGCTCCAGGGCGCCGGCGGCGATGGTCGCGGCGTAGCGCGGCAAGCCCGAGAGCCCATATTTCCAGCGATCGAAGCGGCTGCAAGCGCCGGCAAAGGCTGCGAATCCGCCCGTGCCGTCGGGGCGATCGCTGCTGAAATAGGTGTAGGAGGAGGGGTTGGCGACGACATAGCGCAGCGCGATCCCGCGCGCGGCGAGGGCCGCAGCGCCGCGGCCAAGGATGGCATAGCGCTGGACGGTCTGGGCCCCGCCCGAGTGGCCGGCGAGCACCACCGTCCGCAAATGGGGAAAACGCGCGGAAGCGGCGAGCCGTGCGAGAATGACATCGAGCGCCGCGTAGGAGCTGATCGGCGCCGGCGCGAGAGCATCGGCACCTCCCTCCCATCCGGAAATGGTCCAGCGCAGCGTCTCCGCCGGCAGGCCGTGGGCCCGTACGTCGATTTCGGCGAGGAATTGCGGCGCGATCACGATCACCGCGTCGCGGGCCTCGCCCGCTTCCGCTGCGGCGGCCTCGCCGATGGCGAAATAGGCGTCCGCGTTGCGCAGCAGGCCGTGAATGACGATCACGGCGCGGGCGACGCCCGGCTGCGGCTTCGACCAGTCGCGCGAGAGATAGAGCGGCAGCAGGCCTGTTCCTGCGCCCGTCGTGACCCGGAGCCGCTCGCTGGCGACGGCCTCGACCGGCCTGTGGCCCGGGGCGTCATCGGCTGCGGCGCGCGGATGCGCGGGTGCCGCGGCCAGCGCTGCGGCGAGGCCGGCCGCGAGAATCCAAGAGAGGCGTCGTCGGCCTCGGCCCGCGGGAGCCTGATGGCGACACCCATGGCCGTCGTTCTCGGGATGACGCTCCCGCGCCCAGCCCCGCCTCGCCGGCGCGGACGGTGGGCGGAGATGAGCCGGGGAACGCATCCACGCAGGCGCTGCGCTATAAGCTCGCCTGGCTGATGAACTTGGTGACGAGATAGGCCTCGATCGCCTCCGAGCCGCCTTCCGAGCCATAGCCCGAATCCTTCACACCCCCGAAGGGCGTCTCGGGCAGGGCCAGGCCGTGATGGTTGATCGAGACCATGCCGCTCTCGATGGCCGAGCCGATCGCCGCCGCCGTCCTCGCCGACTTGGTATAGGCATAGGCGGCGAGGCCGTAGGGCAGGCGGTTGGCCTCCTCGACGACGCCCTCGAAGGTCTTGAAGGGGGCGATCACCGCGACGGGCCCGAAGGGCTCCTCGTTCATGATGCGCGCCTCCTTGGGCACGTCGGTCAGCACCGTCGGCTCGAAGAAATAGCCCTTGTTGCCGATGCGCTTGCCGCCGGTGCGCAGCTTGGCACCCTTGGCGGTCGCGTCGGCGACGAAGGCCTCCATCGCCTCGACGCGGCGGGCATGGGCGAGAGGGCCCATCTGGGTTTTCTCGTCGAGGCCGTCGCCGACCTTGATCGCCTTGGTGGCGGCGACGAACTTGTCGACGAAGCTCTCATAGATCGGCTCCTGCACCAGGAAGCGCGTCGGCGATATGCAGACCTGCCCCGCGTTGCGGTACTTGTTGGCGGAGAGCACCTTGGCCGCCTGGTCCACATCGGCATCCTCGAAGACGATGGCGGGGGCGTGGCCGCCGAGCTCCATGGTGACGCGCTTCATGTGCCGGCCGGCGAGCGCGGCGAGCTGCTTGCCCACCGCCGTCGAGCCGGTGAAGGAGATCTTGCGGATCACCGGATGGGGGATGAGGTATTCGGAGATCTCGGCGGGAATGCCGTAGACGAGGTTGACGACGCCGGCCGGCACGCCGGCATCGGCGAAGCATTTGACCATGGCGGCGCAGGAGCCCGGCGTGTCCTCGGGGCCCTTGATGATGATGGAGCAGCCCGTGGTGACCGCCGCCGAGATCTTGCGCACCGCCTGGTTGACCGGGAAGTTCCACGGCGTGAAGGCGGCGACAGGGCCGACGGGCTCCTTGACCACGAGCTGGTAGACGCCCTCGGCCCGCGCGGGGATGACGCGGCCATAGGCGCGGCGGCCCTCCTCCGCGAACCAGTCGATGATGTCGCCGCCGGCCATGACCTCGAGCTTGGCCTGGGCGAGGGGCTTGCCCTGCTCCAGGGTCATGATGCGGGCGACCTCGTCGGCGCGGCTCCTGAGGAGGTCGGCGGCCTTGCGCATGGTCTTGTAGCGCTCATGGGCCGAGACCTTGCGCCAGGCCTTGAAGCCCTTCTCGGCGGCGGCCAGCGCCCGGTCGAGATCGGCCTTCTCGGCATGGGCCACGGTGCCGATCGGCTCCGCGGTGGCGGGATTCAGCACCGGGATGGTCTTGCCCGAGGCGCTCTTGCTCCAGGCGCCGTCGATATAAAGTGAAACGTCGGAATACATTCGTCTCCTCCTTGCCGCTCGGCGGAATGGCGGGAACCGGCGCGGTCGCTGCCCCCGGACCGGGCATGGCACGATTTCGGCCGACCGCAGCCGGACGTGATCTAGGTCCTCCCCATGTTAGGGGGCAAGCCGTGGTATTCCAAGGGCCAATGGCGGCCCTTGCCGGCGCGGCCGGGTCAGCGGCGGGGGCTCACTCGACGGCGTAGCACTCGACGAGCTCGAGGCTGCCCTTGCCCTTGAGCTCGAAGAGGCCCTGGCTGCGCGCGCGGCAGCGGTCGCGGATGCGCATCCACGCCACGCTCGACATGAAGACGGAATTGACCCTCGCGTGGCTCACCACCCGCGCCGCCGTGTTGACCGTGTCCCCCCAGAGGTCGAAGAGGTATTGCCGGCGTCCGACGATGCCGGCGACGACGGGCCCGTGATGGAGGCCGACGCGCACCCCCCAATGGGGCTTGGTGCGCCGCGTCGCCTCGATCAGCGCGAGGCCGCAGCGCACCCCGGCGAGGAGCGGGTCGTCAAGGGGCTGCAGCAGCCCCGCCGTCGCGAGCAGCGCGTCGCCGATGGTCTTGATCTTCTCCAGGCCGTGCTGCGCCACGACTTCCTCGAAGGCCTCGATCAGCTCCTGGAGGTCGGCGACGACCCGCTCCGGCGGGTTGCGGTCGCAATAGGCGGTGAAATCGACGATGTCGCAGAAGAGGACGGCGACCCCCTCGTAGCGGCGGGGCTTGACCTCGTTGGTCGCCTTGAGCTCGCGGATCGCCCCCGGCGGCAGCACGGCGTGGAGGAGCTCGTCGCTGCGCCGCCGCTCCCCCTCGATGAGGGCGAGATAGGCGGCCTCCTGGTTGCGCAGACGCTTCTTCTCGAGCGAGGCGCCGATCCTCGCCTTGAGGAGGACGGCGTTGAACGGCTTGGGCAGGTAATCCTCGGCGCCGAGCTCGATGCAGCGCACCACGCTCTCGATCGCATCCAGGGCCGAGATCATGACGACGGGGATATCGCGCAGCGCCATGTCGGATTTGAGCTCGCTGAGCACCGCATAGCCGTCCAGCTCCGGCATCATCACGTCGAGCAGCACGAGATCGAAGGGCCGCGCGCGCAGGAGGGCCAAGGCCTCGCGGCCGTTCGTCGCCTCGGTGATGTCGGCATAGCCCTCGCGCCGGAGCCGCTGCGAGAGCGTGTAGCGGTTGTTCTCGTCGTCGTCGACGACGAGGATGGCGGGGGCCGCCTCAGCCATCGCGCGGCGCTCCCGGAAGCAGCGCCTCGATCTTGCCGATGAGGCGGGCGAGCTCGACGGGCTTGGTGTCGTAGTCGTCGCAGCCGGCGGCGAGCGCCTTCTCGCGGTCCCCGGCCATGGCGTGGGCGGACAGCGCGATGATCGGGATGTGGCGCGTCTCGGGCGCCGTCTTGAGCCGGCGCGCGGCCTCCCAGCCGTCGATCACGGGGAGGTCGAGGTCCATGAGGATGAGGGCGGGCGCCACGCGCTGCGCCTCGCTCACCCCTTCCTCGCCGTCACGCGCGACGACGACCTCGTAGCCGCGACGCTCGAGACGCCGCGAGAGCATGTAGATGTTGTCCTCGTTGTCCTCGACGTAGAGGATCCTTGCCATGCTCAGGTATCCGTGCCGGTGCGCCGCGTCGCCGGGGCATAGCGCGCGACGATCTGGCGGAGATGCTCGAGGAGCTCGTCGCGGCCGAGGGCGGCCTTCTGCAGCACGTGCTCGACGCCGCCATTGAGGGCGCGTCGCTCCGCCTCGCCGATATCCGCCGCCGTCACGATGACGACGGGGGTCGCGGCGAGGGCCGGCTTCTGCCGGAGCTCGCTCAGGAAGGCGAAGCCGTCCATTTCCGGCATGATGAGATCGAGGAGGATGAGGTCGGGGGCCGCGGCCTCGAGCTGCGCGAGCGCGGCGCGGCCGTTCTCGGCGGCGGCGACATCCCAGCCCTCGCCGACGAGGAGGCGCCGCAGCATCTCGCGGGTCGCCGTCTCGTCCTCGACGACGAGGGCCCGCGGCCGCCGCTCCGCCGATTTGAAGCGCGCCAGGAGGGCCGCGAGCTCGCCGCGGTCGACCGGCTTGTTGAGATAGCCGGCGGCCCCGAGGGCGAAGCCCTTCTGCTTCTCGTCGACGATGGTGACCATGATGATGGGGATCGCCGCCAGCGCCGGCTCGGCCTTGAGCGCCTGCAGCACGGTCCACCCGTCCATCTGCTGCATCAGCACGTCGAGGGTGATGACCGAGGGGCGCAGCTCCCGCGCCAGCGCCAGGCCCTCGGCCCCATCTGCGGCGGTGACCACGTCGAAGCCCTCGCGGCTCAGGAAGCGGCGCATGAGGTCGCGCGCGGTGGCGTCGTCGTCGATGACGAGGACGCAATTGGCGTGGCCGCGCAGCGTCGCCGCCGCGGGAGTCGGCGCGGCCGGCGTTAGCTCGCTCGGCGGCGCTGTGGCGGCAGCGGGCGAGGCCCCCGTCGGCAGGCGCAGGGTGAAGCGGGTGCCTCGGCCCGGCTCGCTCTCGACGGCGATGCTGCCGCCCATCATGCGGCAGAGCCTGTCGCTGATGGCGAGGCCGAGACCGGTGCCGCCATATTTCCGGGTCGTCGAGCTGTCCGCCTGGGTGAACTCCTGGAACAGGCGGCCGAGCTGCTCCGGGGTCATGCCGATCCCGGTATCGGCGACGGTGAATTCGATCCAGCCTTCATCCGCGGCGCCGCCGCCGCGCGCCGCCGCAAGCGACACCGTGCCCTTCTCGGTGAATTTGCACGCGTTGCTGAGGAGGTTGAGAATGATCTGGCGCAGCCGCGTGAGATCCGCCTGGATCGTGCCGAGATCCGGCGGGCAATCGACCGCAAGGCGGTTGCCGTTGCGCAAGGCGAGGGGCTGGGCGGCGCCCACCACGTCGCCGATGAGGGCGGCGACGTCGACGCTCTCGTAATGGAGCTCGAGCTTGCCGGCCTCGATCTTGGAGAGGTCGAGCACCTCGTTGATGAGGTGGAGGAGGTGCTTGCCCGCGCGGGTGATCCGCTGCAGCGGCTCGAGGAAGCTCTTCTGCCCCGCCTCCTCGGCATCCTCGATCAGCATCTCGGTGATGCCGATGACGGCGTTGAGGGGCGTGCGCAGCTCGTGGCTCATATTGGCAAGGAAGCGGCTCTTCGCCAGGGTCGCCTGGGTGGCCTGGTCGCGCGCGTCGGCCAGGCGATCGACGAGCTCGCCGAGCTGCATCTCCCGCGCCTTGAGCTCGGTGATGTCGGTGAAGACGCCGACGACGCCGCCCTCTGCGGTGGGGCGCTCGCTGATCTTGAGCCAGCGGCCGCCGCTCCGCGGCTGCTCATAGGCGCCGCCGGGATTGCGGTGGCGCGCCAGCCGCTCGGCGAGCCACGCCTCAGGCCGCTCCTGCGCGGGCGGGATGAGCCCCGCCGCGGCGGCGGCGCGGAGGATGGCCTCGTAGGACGTTCCCGGCGCCACCCTGACGTCGAGCCCGGCATACATCTCGCGGTAGCGGCGGTTGCAGAGGACGAGGCGGTCCTCGGCGTCGAAGAGGGCGAAGCCCTCCGAGATCGCCTCGATGGCCTCGCTGAGCTGCGCCTGGGCGCGGCCGGCCTCCGCCTCGGCGCGCCGGCGCTCGCGCCCCAGCCGGTCGCGATCCAGCATGCTCAGGCGGAACTTCTCCAAGGCGCGCGTCATGGCGCTGATCTCGTCATTCCCGACCGCTCTGACAGCCTCGTCGAGGCGACCACTCGAGATCGTTTCCATGGAGCGCTCAAGCTTCCGCAGCGGCTCTATGATCGACCGGATAATGAGCAGCAGGAGGCCGATGGCGACCAGGATCGCGGCAAGTCCCCCGACGATCGCGACTTTGACGGCAGCGGCGGACCCGGCGGTGGCGGCATCCCGTGCGGCCCGCGCTTCCCGCGCAAGCGCATCGACGATCTTCGACAGCTCTTGGTCGACGTGCCGAACATGGTTGCGTGATTGCGCCATCAGCGCGTTGCCGGCCTCGCGCCGGTTCTCGCCATATTCCTGGGTTGCCTGGAGAGAGAGCGTTTGGAGCTCGTTGAGCTCAGTCTCAATCCGCGCGACGCCGCTTGGGTCGATGCCCGAGAGAGCATTAAGATCGGCGTCGAACTGCCGCCGCGCGGTGGCAGCCTCTTCTTGCGATTCGTCGAGAAGGCTGACCGCATATTCCTCCAGCCAGTATTTGAAGTCGCCGAGGTGCATTTCCGCTTCTTCGGCGGTCTTGAGCTGTGCGGCAAGGCGAGCCACGTTATCCAGAGCGCGCGAGTCGCTGGCCGTCTGCTGAGTCACGTAGCCGACGACCAGGATGAGGATAGCCAGCAGCGAAATCGCGAGCAAAGTGAGCCGCCCGCGAACCGACAAGCGCGATATGCCAAACTTCATCTCAATCCCTTCCAAACGCGGCGGCTGTTATCGTCACCGCCTCGGACAGACGGGAATTTCCGGTCTATCCGGCGAAGCCCTGTCCATAATGCGGCTCCTGGCGCTCAGGGGTGCTGCGCGGCATCGACAAGGTCAAGGCGGAATGGGCGATGATCTGCACCGCTCACAACCTTCTCAAGCTCGCCGCATGCGCGACGTGAGCCGTCGCCACAGCTATTGCGTGCCCTCAACATGCGCCTTGCCAGTCACTCAGGACCGCTCCGCCGTGACTACTCAGACAGGCTCCTAGCCTGTCGGTTTTCACCGACCATTGCCACCATAACGATTGCGCGGGTCATCATCGCTCTCTGTCGGTCTTCTTATCCCGACAGTGGCTACGCCCTAAGCGTCGGGCGCGTCAGCCCTTGCTCGGCTACGCGGGCCTATGCGAGCCGTGTCATGCGCAGCGCGACACTTCGGGAGGCCCACCTCACGTCAGCGCATCTTACACCTGTTGATGAGCGAATCCGACTCGAAATACGGGATACGCCGACATCGGCAGCGCCGCCGAATTGTCCAATCGCGTCGCAAGGAGCCGGGCCATGCGATACGGCCTTTGCCCGTTGCGCGCCCCATTTTAGGCCTAGCCCTCGGCGTCGATCCCGAGCCTCGAGGATGGAGCAAAGGGGGTGCGATTGCCTGGGCAGCGATTCCGAGGTGAGGCTATGCTTGCGCAATGGGACGGGCGCAGAATGGCGACGGCTTTCCAGACGCGACCGGCTGCCGTCACTGGCCTCCCTTCGCTTGCGTCAGGTGGGAGACGTGATTCGAAAGGTCATGATCTGGGACGCGCCGACGCGCCTCTTCCATTGGCTGGCGGCGGTGCTGGTTGCGGCGGCTTATGCAACTTGGCGGCTCAATTGGATGGATTGGCACGCGCGCGCAGGCTACGCGCTGCTTACGCTGGTCGTCTTCCGGCTGCTGTGGGGAGGGTTCGGGAGCGAGACGGCGCGGTTTTCCCGTTTCATCGCCTCTCCGCGCGCCGCAGCGCGGCACCTCATGCGTCTCTTCCGCCGCGAGCCCGATCGCCAAGTCGGCCACAACCCGGCTGGCGGCTGGATGGTGCTGCTGCTGCTGGCGCTACTTCTCGGCGAGACGCTGACGGGACTCTACGTCAATAATGACGTGGCCGATGTCGGCCCCTTGACCGAACTCGTCCCGGCGCCGGTTGCCAACCTGATCAGCGCGCTTCACGACATCCTCTGGCAAGCGCTGGCGGCGGCCGTCGCGCTGCATATCCTGATCGTCCTGGTTTATTGGGCGGTAAAGCGCCACAACCTCGTGCTGCCGATGATCACGGGACGCAAACTGCTGCCGCCGGACATACGGCCCCCCCTGCTTGTGGGATGGCCCCGCGCGCTGCTCCTCTTCGCTTGCAGCACGCTCATCGCTGCGGCGCTCGTGAATTTTCTTTAGGCGAGACTCATCCTTTTGGCGGCGTGACTTGGCCTCGGATCTCCCCCGCGGGATGGTCCTTCGTGTGCACATTGATATACCAGTCGCCGGCTTCAAACGCCTTCGCCTGCTCCGGCGTCAGTGTCGCGCTGCCCTTGATCGGGTTCGTCACCGCGTTGCCGTTCTCGGTGAGCCAGATCTGCACGGGCCCGCTCTTGCCCTGAGCGCCATTATGGAAATGCGCCATGGTGACGGGACTCGACAAATCGCCCATCGTAATGGTCCAGGCGACGACGCGTGTGCCGGGATCCCAGGTCAGGGAAGCGGTCCCTTTGGCAGGAATCGACAGGGGCGGTATCTCCTCGGCGCCGCTCAGCGGCACCGTGAACGACATCGGCGCGGCCGCCACCGGCCCAGCCCAGGTGAGGCAGGCCAGCCCCGCCAGCGCGAAGACCGCCCGCCGAGACAATGCGCCAGTCATGGTTTCATCTCCTCCCAGTCTATGGATCATCGGCTACTGCTCGGCGTGCGCCCCCGCTCCGGCAAAAAAGCCGTCAGGACGAGCGTCAAGAGGGCCGCCGCCAAGCGCGGCCCCGAGCGGCGACGGACGCGACGAGACATGGACCCTCTGCTGGATGCGGGGACCGCCTGGTCGGACCCCATAAGGGAATTGTGCGCGCATCGGAGCGGCGGCGCAAGGATTGCCGCGAGAGCAGCTCGGCCGGGGCGGCATGGGGATCGCATCGAAAGCTATCGGATGACCGGCGAGGCCTGCGCTTCGCCCTCGACGCGGGGCGGCGCCGGCGCCTATCCTTGCGGAACCCAACGCCATCGCCATGACATGGAGGGAGGAGACCATGGACGTGCGCGCCGCCGTCGCCCATCAGGCGGGAGCCCCCTTGCGCATCGAGACTGTCAAGCTCGACGGCCCGCGCGCCGGCGAGGCTCTTATCGAGATCAAGGCCACGGGCATCTGCCATACCGACGCCTATACCCTCTCGGGCGCCGATCCCGAGGGGCTGTTTCCCGCCATTCTCGGCCATGAGGGAGCGGGCATCGTCGTCGATGTCGGGCCGGGCGTCACGAGTCTCAAGAAGGGCGATCACGTCATTCCCCTCTACACGCCGGAATGCCGCCAATGCGAGTATTGCCTCTCGGGCAAGACCAATCTCTGCCAGGCGATCCGCGCCACCCAGGGCCGCGGCGTGATGCCCGACGGCAGCAGCCGCTTCTCCTTGGGCGGCGAGACGCTCTTCCACTACATGGGCACCTCGACCTTCGCGAATTATACCGTCGTGCCCGAGATCGCCCTCGCCAAGATCCGCGAGGACGCCCCCTTCGACAAGGTCTGCTATATCGGTTGCGGCGTCACCACCGGCATCGGCGCCGTGATCAACACGGCGAAGGTCAGGCCGGGCGCCAATGTGGTGGTGTTCGGCCTCGGCGGCATCGGCCTCAACGTCATCCAGGGGGCACGCCTCGTCGGCGCCAACATGATCGTCGGGGTCGACATCAACCCCAAGCGCAAGGCCCTCGCCGAGAAATTCGGTATGACCCATTTCGTCAATCCCAAGGAGGTCGAGGGCGACCTCGTGGCCTATCTCGTGGCGCTGACCAAGGGCGGGGCCGATTACAGCTTCGAGTGCATCGGCAATGTCGATGTGATGCGCCAGGCCCTCGAATGCTGCCATAAGGGCTGGGGCGAGAGCATCATCATCGGCGTCGCCGGCGCGGGGCAGGAGATCCGCACGCGGCCCTTCCAGCTCGTCACCGGGCGCGTCTGGCGGGGTACCGCCTTCGGCGGCGCCAAGGGCCGCACCGATGTGCCCAAGATCGTCGACTGGTACATGGACGGCAAGATCAACATCGACGATCTCATCACCCACAAGCTCGCCCTCGACGACATCAACAAGGGCTTCGAGCTCATGCACAAGGGCGAATCGATCCGCAGCGTCGTGGTGTATTAGTGCCCGTGTCGTGATTCGAATCTCGCTCTGTTTCCAAGCCGTCATTCCGGCTGAAGCGAAGCGGAAAGCCGGAATCCAGCGGTGCTCGATCTGGATGCCCGCTTCCGCGGGCATGACGATGGGAGAGGGCCAGCTATTGGAATGACGCTGTCAATGCGAAAGATGCCCCGGTGAGGATGATCTCGGAGCAGCGCTGCTTCGGCGGCATCATGGGCTATTACAGCCATGATTCGACGGCCTGCGGTCTCGCCATGCGCTTCGCCGTCTTCCGCCCGCCGGCGGCGGCCGGGCGCCCGGTCCCCGTGCTCTATTATCTCGCCGGCCTCACCTGCACCGAGGAGACCTTCATGATCAAGGCCGGGGCGCAGCGCCTGGCCGCGGCCCTCGGACTCATGCTCGTCGCGCCCGACACCAGCCCGCGCGGCGCCGGGATCCCCGGCGAGGGCGATGACTGGGAGCTCGGCCTCGGCGCCGGGTTCTATGTCGACGCCAGGGCCGAGCCTTGGTCGCGCGCCTATCGCATGTACAGCTACGTGACCCAGGAGCTGCCCGCCCTCATCGCCGCGCGCTTCCCCGCCCGCGCCGATCGCCAGGGCATCTTCGGCCATTCCATGGGCGGGCACGGCGCCCTTGTCTGCGCCCTGCGCAATCCCGGGCTCTACCGCTCGGTCTCGGCCTTCGCCCCGATCGCGGCGCCCATGCGCTGCCCCTGGGGGCAGAAGGCTTTTCGCCACTATCTCGGCGACGATCAGGCGGCCTGGCGCCTCTACGACGCGACCGAGCTCCTCGCCGCCGGCGCGCGCACGCCGCCGCTCCTCGTCGATCAGGGGACCGACGACAAGTTCCTCCTCGAGCAGCTCCGGCCCGAGCTTCTCGACGGCGCCTGCCGCGTCGCCGGGCAGGCGCTCAACCTCCGCCTTCAGCCGGGCTACGACCATTCCTATTATTTCGTCGCCACCTTCATGGAGGATCACCTGCGCCACCACGCGGCGGCGCTCCTGGATTGACGCGGCCGCGGCGCGCCCGATTGCGCGCCATTCGCCACACCTTCGGCGTATGGCGTATAGTGAGGGAGCGTGGGGCCGGCCGAGGCCGGTGAGCCGGGAGGTATCCAATGTCCGTCGATGCCCTCTTAAGCTACGCTCTGTCGGTGCCCGATCCCGAGGCGGGGCGCCTCTTCTATGCGAGCTTCGGGCTCATCCCCGACGCGCGAGGGGCCGTCATCGCCTTCCGCTGCGAGGGCCGCGACCAGGACCAGGTGCATCTCGTCGAGGGGCGGCGCAAGCGCCTCCACCATCTCGCCTTCGGCACCAGCCTCGACGGCCTCACCGCGATCGCCCAGCGCATGGCGGCGCGCGGCATTCCCGAGATCGACCCGCCCCATCCTGCCTTCAATGACGGGCTCTGGCTGCGCGATCCCGACGGCAACGCGATCTGCCTCCTGGTCGAGGCGGCGCGACCCTGGCGCACGGCGCCGCCGGTCCGGCTCAACACCCCGGGGCATATGAGCCGCATCGGCATCCGCGGCGCGCCCGACGATCACCCGGTCCGCCCCACCCGTCTCGGCCATGTCCTCCTCCATACGCCGCGGCTCGAGGCGATGCTGGCGTTCTATGGCGAGGTGCTGGGCCTGCGCCTCTCCGACCGGGTCGACGGCATGATCGCCTTCATGCACCTGCCCACGGGGGGCGATCACCATGTGCTCGCATTTCTCGCCGATGCGCGGCCGGGCTTCCATCACGCCAGCTTCGAGGTCGCCTCGCCCGACGAGATCGGCATCGGCGCCAGACGCGTGCTCGAGGCCGGCTACCGCGACGGCTGGGGTCTGGGCCGGCATGTCCTCGGCTCGAACTTCTTCCATTATCTGCGCGATCCCTGGCATAGCCTCGCCGAGTATTTCTGCGACATCGACCAAATCCCGCCCGACGGCTCCTGGCGCGCCGCGGATCATCCGCCCGCCGACGCCCTCTACCGCTGGGGTCCGCCGCCGCCGCCCGACTTCGGCACGAATTTCGAGGCGTAGAGAAGACTGCTCGCGACGGCGCTCAGGACTGGGCGAAGCGCTCGCGCTGGGCGTCGACGAGCGAATGGTGGGCGTAAGTCTTCCAGGTGAGCGCGTAATTCTCGGCCTGGAGGCCCCATCCGGTCCAGCCCGGCCGCGTCCCGCGCGCAAACATCTCGAGATAGGGCCCTTTGCTGCACGCCTCGATGACCGCATATTGCTCGTCGGGCTTGCGTGAATGCTCGCGCTTGCGGGTCTTGATGATGTTGACCTGCCGCCGGCCGGCGGCGAGCGTGCGGTTGTTCCTGCCGCCTATCCCGAACAGCAGCAGCTCCGTGACGTTCCTGAAATAGAAGCCGACTCCCCGGCCGTCCGGTCCGCCGTCCTTCCGCACCTTGTGCCAGACGATGTTCGACTTGTAGCTGAATCCCCACGCCTGCATCACTTGGAGGCCCTGGGGCAGAAGGGCATTCGGCACCCATAGGTACAGATGGCTTTGCTCGCCGGCGATCGCGGCGACGGGCAAGGCGCAGATCTCGTCCAAGGTCATCGTCTCGTAGCGATTGAGCCGCTTATGCTCGGGCGCCATTTTCCCGGTCCGGTTCGTGAAGCGCCATGGCGGGTCGGCGAGAATCGTACCGAACGGCGTCGACTCGACGCAACTTAGCAAGCTATCTGTCGCATTGCTCATTGCTTGACCCGCTTTCGTGTCACGCGTTCGATGGGCGCGAAATCCTAGCAGATTCGAACAAAAAGGGAACATCTTTTCGCGCAGGCCGTCACCTGGAGGCGGCGTACAATCGGGCAAAGGCGAGGACGAGATCATGCCCTGGCAAGCATCACCCCGTCTCGCGGCCTTGCTCGGCGCCGCCCTTCTCCTGATCGCCGCGCAGCTCTCGCCCGCTGCGGCGGCGTCCGGGCGCGGCCCAGCCGCGGTCGCCGCCAGCCAGATGGCGCCGACGGTCGAGGCCGGCGTCGCCGGACGCTTCGACGATCCCGTCGCCTATTGCCGCGCCGTCGGCACCATCGACAAGCCGGATTCCCGCTATGACGGGCCGCCCGTGCCCGCCTGGCTGGCGCGGGCCTTGAGGCGGGCGAGCCATGCCGCCGCTACGGCCCCCCTCGGCCTCTTCGACCACGCCGTCTGGCGCTGCGCCCACGGCCATGTGCTGGCCTGCACCTATGGCGCCAACATCCCCTGCGACAGCAAGGCCGACACCAGCCGCTGGCCGGCGCCGGGCGCGGTCAATTTCTGCCGCGACAGCCCCGAGGCGGAGGTGGTGCCCGCGGCGGCCACCGGCCACGCCACCGTCTATGAATGGCGCTGTCATCACGGCAAGCCCAAGATCGTGCGCCAGGTGCTGCGCGTCGACCGCGAGGGCTATCCCGCCGCGTTCTGGTACCGGGTGACGCCGGCGATGGGCCGGCCGTGAGCCGGCGGGCGAGCTCCGACGAGTTCATCCCCTGGATAGCCCGTTTTCACTTTTGCGCCTTAGATAAATGACATCGGCTCTAGGTGAGCGGCGACCCGGGAGGGCGTCCACTTGGCACACCGCAAGCGAGCCTCGATCATCGATCAATCCGACCCGCCGTCACGCCGCGGCCGCAAGAGAGCCGCGGCGCGAAATCGACGCCGTTGCGACGCCGCCCGTCGCTGCGACGGGGGTGCTAAGGGGAGGGGGGCATGAAAGCGATCCTGATTCCCGTGCTCGGGGCGGACGATCTCCCGGCGGTGCTGCCGACCGCCCTTCTCGCCGGGCGCCGCTTCGGCAGCTATCTCGAAGGCCTCGAGCTCTATCCGGCGCGGCCGGAGCAGCTCGTGCCCGCGGGCCTGGTCAACGGTCTCCTCTTCGACAGCTTCGAGGAGAAGCAGCGGGAATATCGCCGCCGCGCCCAGGAGCGCTTCACGGTCTATATGCGCGGCGAGGGGGTGCCGGCCGCCGTGGCCGAGGCGCAGGACGCCGCGGCGAATGGCGTGGTCGCGCGCTGGCGCGACGACGTGCTGCTGAGCAGCGACCTGATCGGCGCCTATGGCCGGCTCTTCGATCTCCTCGTGCTGGCGCAGCCCTCGGGACATGGTGCGGGCGGCCGCATGGCGCTCCTCGAGACGGCGCTCTTCGAGAGCGGCCGGCCCATCCTGATCGCCCCGCCGGAGCCGCCGGCCTCCCTCGGCCGCGTCGCCGTGATCGCCTGGAATGGCAGCACCGAGACGGCGCGCACCTTGGGCTTCGCCATCCCCTTCCTGCGCCAGGCCGAGCGGGTGGTGGTGCTGACGGTCGCGGATGGCGAGGTGCCGGATGCGCCGCGCGCCGGCGGGGTCGTGCACTACCTCGCCTGCCACGGCATCGAGGCCACGGCGACCCATGTCCCCCCCCATCGCCGCAGCGTCGGCGAGGCCATGCTCGAAGAGGCCGCGGGCCTCGGCGCCGATCTCCTGATCAAGGGCGCCTATACCCAGAGCCGGCTGCGCCAGATGATCTTCGGCGGCGCGACGCGCCACATCATCACGGCGGCGGCGCTGCCGGTCCTGATGGCCCATTAAGGGCGGAGAGCGCATGTCGCCCCTCGACATACAATCCGGGCCCGTCCGGGCCGAGGCCCCGCCGCGCGCCGCGACGGCGCCTCCGCCCGAGGCGCGCCCCTGGTCGGCCGCCGATGGCGGCGTCGGCATGGCCTTCGGCATCTTCGGCCTGGCGGCGCTGCAGGCGATCCCGCCCGCGGCGCGCTGGCTGACGCGCCCGCTCGCCTTCGCCCTCCTCGTCCTCTGGCTTCTCTTCATGGCGGCCTATCTGCGCGCGTTCCTCGCCGGCGAGGCCCAGGCCTATCTGCGTCCCCTGGTCGGCCGCTTCGCCATCGGCACCTGGGTCGCCGACAGCGCCGTGACCGGGGAGTTCCTCCTCTACGCCGCCCCCGGCTGGCGGCCAGTGGCCATGGCGCTCGCCGCCATCGGCCTGCTCGTCTGGGTGTGGTACGCCAAGGTCGCCTTGCGCGGCTTCGCCCGCATGCTGGCGGATCCCGACAGCTGCCGCGCCCGCGGCCTCATCCTGCTCACCACCGTGAGCATCCAGGCGCTCGTCCTCGTCGCCCTCAAGCTCTTCCCCCGCGTCCGCCTCGTTGCCGAGCTCGCGACCGTGCCTATCGGCGTCGGCTATGTCGTCTACGGGCTGGGCGCGGCGCTCGTCTTCCACCGCTTCCTCCGCATCGGCACCTGGCATCTCGAGGAGGACTGGGACGACACCAACTGCATCCTCCACGGCGCCGTCTCGATCAGCGGCCTGGCCGCCGTCTCCTGCCCGTTCTTTCCCGATTATCTCTGCCTTTTGAGCTGGGCCTTTGCCGCGGCCATGGTCGTCCTGGTCGAGGGGGTCGAGCTCGCGCGCCTCGCCGTGCGCGTGCGTCATCTCGGCTGGGAGCGCGGCGCCTTCGTCTACAACGTCTCCCAATGGGCGCGCGTCTTCACCTTCGGCATGTTCTATGCCTTCACGCTTGCCTATGTGCAGCGCTTCGGCTTCGCCGACGACCCCGGCTGGGCCGTGGCCCTCCAGCGCGCCATCCTCGCCTATGGCCAGTATGTCGTTGCCCTGACGCTCCTCGCCGATCTCGCCATGTTCCTGCGCGCCCGCCTCGGTGGTGCTGCTCAGAGATAGTCGATGCGGTCGAGGCCGGGATCGAGATCGAGCCCGGCGCCGAGGCGCTCGGCATAGGCCGAGCCGTATTCGAAGGTCTGGCCCATGAGGAGGAGGGCCACCCTCCCGTCCTCGCCGGCGAGCGGCAGGATGATGCGCGAGACGACGAGCTCCGCGGCCTCGCCGCTCGTATAGCGGTTGCGCACGAAGATGGGCCGTCCGCCGTCGAAGACGAGCGCGTAATGGCGCTCCGCCACGGCGCGGCGCGGCGGCGGCATCACCTCGTCGACATGAAGGCCGGTGAGCTCGCGCCCATAGGCCTCGACCACGGCGGTGCCGGTCAAGCGATAGCGGAAGCGGCCGGCCTCGGTGCGCTCCACGAGCTGGAGATAGGGAAGGAGCCGCGGGATATGGACGGGATCGATATCGGCGCGCCGCGGGGCCGCGCGCGCGCCGCGCTGCGCGCACCAATAGCGCCACAACGCCGAGAGGATGGGGTTGTCCGCGATCAGCTTCGACATGGGGAAATACTCACGGGGGGAGTGAAGCAGGCAAGCGTAAAAAAATGCCTAGCGCCGCGCCCGAAGGGCGCCGTGCCGCGCCCGCCCGTCAAGCCGGGCGCGCCTCCGGCACGAGCGCCCGGTCCAGCGGCCCGCCGCCCGTGAGCGAGACCTGGATCGCCGCCGGCGATCTCAGATGGAGGTCGCGCTGGGGATAGGGCATCTCGATCCCGGCCGCGCGGAACCCGTCCCACACGCCCAGCAGCACCGCACTCTTCACATTGGCGACGCCGTTGGCGGGGTCTTTGATCCAGAAGCGCAGCTCGAGCTCGATGGCGCTGGCGCCGAAGCCGGTGAGGAGGCAGCCCGGCTCCGGCGTCGCGAGCACGCGCGGCACCCCGCGCACCGCCTCCAGCGCCAGCGCCATCGCCTGGCGCACATCCGCGTGGTACGAGATGCCGACGGGCACCCGCAGGCGGAGAAGGTCGCTGCTGTAGCTCCAGTTCTCCACCCGCTGGGTGATCAGCTCCTCATTCGGAATCAGGTGCTCGATGCCGTCGCGCGTCACCACCGAGACGTAGCGGGCGCCGAGCGATTGCACCCAGCCATAGGTGCCGCCCACGGCGATGACGTCGCCGGGCTTGATCGACTTGTCGAGAAGCAGCGTGATGCCGCTGATCAAGTTGGAGACCGCCTTCTGCAGGCCGAAGCCGATGCCGACGCCGACGGCGCCGCTGAACACGGCGAAGGCGGTGAGGTCGATGCCGATGCTGCGCAGGGCGGCGACCACCGCGATGATCACGAGCACGACCTTGAGCAGCTTGACGAAGAGGACCTGGACCGAGGGCGTCAGATTGGGAAGGGCCGTGATGCGCCGCTCCAGGAGGCGCGAGGCCGTGATCGCGAGCCACAGCAGCACCGCCAGGGAGATCATGCCGCGAATGACGCTCAAGGCCGAGATGCGGAGGCCGCCCAGATTGACGGCAACGGCGTTGAGAAGGGCGATGGTGGGATCGAGCAGGTTGAGGATGTTGAGCGCGGCGATGCTCCAGGCGATCACCGCGACGATCCTCGACCACACCGGATCGCGCACCAGATTCGAGGTGAGGCGGATGATGACCCAGGCGGTCAGCAGGCTGGCCGCGACCTTGACGAGCTGATGCGGCCATTGCGCGTCGGCGGCGACGAGCACGGCCAGCCACTGGAGCAGCAGCCAGATCGCCGGCACGGCAAGGGGCCTCAGCGCGAGGGCGGTGTCGGCGAAGCGGCGCTCGAGGCGCAGGCTCAGCCGCGCCAGCCCGGCCTTGGCCATGGGGCCGAGATAGCGCGCGGCGAAGAAGGTCGCCGCCACCGCGGCGATCTGGCCGAGATTGGAATAGACGAGGACATTGGCGAACACCCAGGCTTCGATGGCGCGAAGCATCGACAGGATGCTCTCGGTATCGAGCAGGTTCTGCATGGCGGTCCACTCCGGCTGCCTGACGGGACGCAGGGATGGGCGGCGGCCGCGCCCCAGGCGTAAGGCGCCGCCCTTCAACATAGATAAGATACGAGCGGAGAGCGCTTTCGGCCGCGGGGATTCCGCCCCGCCGGCGATGAGGCGGCGGCGGGGGCGCGCCCTCGGCGATCGCATAAGGGGGTTGCGGCGGCGGGAGGGGGACGGCCGCGCCCCGGCCGATGTACGATCTCCCGAGGCGGCCGGCACCCGCCGCGCCGCCGGTTGCGATCACGGCTCGAAGCGATGCTCCTGTTGCAGTGGCCATTCGACCTCGCGCTCGACCTCTTCGCCGTCGCCCATGCGGCGGCGGCGGGGGCGGTGACCGTCCATGTGCTGCTGCGCAAGCGCAATGTGCGCGCCGCGATCGGCTGGATCGGCCTCGCCTGGCTGTCGCCGGCCTTCGGCGCCCTTCTCTATTACGCCCTCGGCATCAACCGCGTGAGCCGGCGCGCCGCGCGGCTTCGCTACCGCGGCGTTGCGGCGCGCAAGCCCCGCGCGCCCCGCGTGACACCCGCGGCCCTCCCCGACAACATCGCCATCGTCGCCGATGTGGGGGAGCGGGTGGTGGGGCGGCCCCTCACCCCCGGCAACAAGCTCACCCCCTTGCGCGGCGGCGACGAGGCCTATCCCGCCATGATCGCCGCCATCGCCGCGGCCAAGCGCAGCGTGGCCCTTCAGTCCTATATCTTCCGCGCCGACGAGGCGGGGCTCCCCATCGTCGCCGCCCTCGCCGCGGCGCGGGCGCGCGGGGTCGAGGTGCGCGTGCTCATCGACGGCATCGGCGGCGGCTATCTCATCTCGCCCATCGCGCGGGCGCTGGCCCGTGCCGGCATCCCGGCGGCGCGCTTCTTCCACGACTGGCTGCCCTGGCGCATGCCCTTCCTCAACATGCGCAGCCACAAGAAGATCCTGGTCGTCGACGGAGCGATCGGCTTCACCGGCGGGCTCAATATCGGCGCCGAGAACGTGGCGGCGCTGCGGCGCAGGCGCGCCGTCGACGACATCCATTTCCGCGTCGACGGCCCGGTGGTGAGCCAGCTCATGCTGACCTTCGCCGAGGATTGGAACTTCGCGACGGGCGAGCTTCTGGAGGGCGAGGCGTGGTGGCCCGAGCTGGCGCCCGCGGGGCCGCTCCTCGCGCGCGGGATCAGCTCCGGCCCCGACGAGGATGTGGAGAAGCTCGACGCCGTTCTCGCCACCGCGACGGCGGCGGCGCGCAAGCGCCTGCGCATCGTCACGCCCTATTTCCTCCCCGAGCAGCATCTGATGTCGGCCCTTGCCCTGGCCGCGCTGCGCGGCGTCGAGGTCGAGATCGTCATCCCGGCGCGCTCGGATCACTTCCTCCTGGACTGGGCCATGCGCGCCCATCTCGGCTTCTTCGGAGTCCCCGATGTGCGCTTCTATCTGACGCCGCCGCCTTTCGATCACGCCAAGCTCATGACCATGGACGGGCGCTGGTGCTTCCTCGGCAGCGCCAATTGGGACGCGCGGAGCATGCGCCTCAATTTCGAGTTCAACCTCGAATGCTATGGCGAGGACGCGGTGGCGGCGATCGACCGCATGATCGACGCTCGCATCGCCCGCGCCCATCTTGCCTCCCGCGACGAGCTCACGCGCCGGCCGCTGCCCCAGCGGCTGCGCGACGCCGCGGCGCGCCTGCTGCTGCCTTACCTGTAATTACTCGGCGATCTTGCCGAGAAGGCGCAGAAGCCCGGGGCGGAAGCGCGGCGCCACCGGCTCGAGGGTGGCGTCGGTCGCCGCGCGGGCGCGGGGAATGGCCTCCTCGACGAGCTTCCGCCCCGCCGGCGTCAGGCTGAGCCGCGCCGAGCGGGAGTCGCGAAGGTCGCGCCCGCGCGCGACGAGGCCGCGCTTGGCGAGGCGCTGCACCACGCCCAGGATGTTCGCGGGGTCCATCGCCGTCAGCCGGCCGAGCCGGTTCTGGGAGATCGGCCCCGCCGTCGCGATCGTCACCAGGGCGGAGAACTGCATGGGGGTGAGCTTGAGATCGCCCATGCAGCGGGTGAAGATCGCGACATGGCGCTGATGGGCGCGGCGCAGGATGAAGCCGATCTGCGCCTCGAGGCGATAGCCGGAGTCAGTGGGCGCCGCCTTGGCGCCCGGCGCCTTTCGTGACCGCGGACGATTCATCCTTGCCGAGCCTCCGACTTGTGTCTCTTGTCTCTGCGAGTGTGCGGAGTCGCCGTCCGAGGCGGGAGAATCCGGCGGGCGGGAGCGAGAGCCTAATCGCGAAGCGAGACGTCGCCGGCAAAGGCTGTAGCGTTGTCGGCGCTCCAAGTCAATTGGGCCCGGTCGCCGGGGCGCAACACCGGGGCTCCCGCGTCGAGGGCCTGCTGAAGCACGACGAGTTCGACGCCCGTGCTCGTCCGCACCACGTATTTGCGCGACTGCCCCAGATAGATCACGTTGCGGACGATGCCGGCGAGCCGGTTCTCGCCCTCGGCCTCGCCCGCGCCGGGGACGAGGCGCATGCGCTCGGGGCGGATCGCGAGGGTCGCGGGGCGATGGAGCGAGAGGACCCCGCAGGCGCGCGCCGCCAGCCGCAGTCCCGGCGCCTCGATGCGGCAGCGATCGCCGTCGAGTGCCGTCACGGTGCCGGCGAGGAAATTCGATTCGCCGAGGAAGCCGGCGACGAAGCCGCTCGCCGGCCGCTCGTAGAGCGTGTCGGGCGCCCCAATCTGCTCGATGCGGCCGCGATTGAAGATGGCGACGCGATCGCTCATCACCAGCGCCTCCTCCTGGTCGTGGGTGACATAGATCACCGAGATGCCCAGCTCGCGGTGGAGGCGCATGATCTCGAGCTGGAGCTGCTCGCGCAGCTTCTTGTCGAGAGCACCGAGGGGCTCGTCCATGAGGAGGAGGCGCGGTTCGAACACCATGGCACGGGCGAGCGCCACCCGCTGCTGCTGCCCGCCCGAAAGCTCGCGCGGATAGCGCTCGCCAAGGCCGGGCAGGCCGACAAGGGCGAGCACGTCACCAACGCGGCGCCGGATCTCCCTTGCCGCAACACCACGCATCTCGAGAGGGAAGGCGATGTTCCGCGCCACCGTGAGATGCGGGAAGAGCGCGTAGCTCTGGAACACCACGCCGATATTGCGCCGATAGGGCGGCAGCGGGGTGAGCGGCGCGCCGTCGAGGCGCATACTGCCTTCAGATGGGGTGGCAAGCCCGGCGATCATCTGCAAGGTCGTGGTCTTGCCCGAGCCCGATGGTCCGAGCAGGGTCAGGAACTCGCCGCGGCGCAGGGTGAAGGAGACGCGGTCCACGGCGACGATCGCCCCATAGACCTTCCGTACGTCCTCGATCTCGAGAATGTTGTCGCCGCTCATCGCTGGCTCGCGCATCAGAACACCATCTCCGGGCTGTCAGGGCGCCGGGCGCGCAGCCGCCTTCGCGCGAGGCTCTCCGTGAGCAGCAGGAGCAGGGAGAACAGGAAGAGGGAGGTCGAGATCGCCGTGATGGTCGGATCGACGGCGCCCCGCACGTCGGACCACATCTCGACGGTGATCGGGCGCAGGGAAGGTGTGCTGATGAAGAGCGAGACGACGAGCTCGTCGAATGACATCACGAGGGCGAAGAGCAGGCCCGAGACCACGCCGGGGAGGATCAGGGGGAAGGTGATGCGCCAAAATACGTGCCAGGGCGTCGCCCCCAGGGTGAGGGCGGCGTTCTCGAGCGAACGATCGACCATGCGCAGCGAGGCGAGCACCGTCGAGAGCACGAAGGGCAGGGTCAGCACCGTATGGGCAAGGATGAGGCCGAGCAGCGTGCCGTGCAATCCCCAGGCGCGAAAGGCGCCGAAGATCGCCGCCGCAGTGATGATCACGGGGACGACGAGAGGTGCCATCAAGAGCCCGCCGAGCGCCGTCGCAAAGGGGGCGCGCCCGCGCGCGATACCAAGGGCGGCCATCGTCCCGAGCGCGGTCGCCAGCAGCGAGACGGGAATCATCACCTTGACGGTCGTGGCGAGCGCGTCGAGCCAGGCCGCGCTGCCGAAGAACTTCTCGTACCATTGCAGGGAGAAGCCCGGCGGCGGGAAGCTCAAGAAGGGGGCCGAGCTGAAGGAGATGATGATAACAATGGCAAGCGGCGCCAGCATCATCACGACGACGAGGGCGCAGACGAGGAAGCGCAGGAGCGCCCACCAGCGGATCGCCGGGACTGCGAGCCGCGGCCGGGTCGGGGCGGCGAGGGTCGCGGTCATCGTGCCCAGCCCGCCCGTGCCGCCGTCGCGCGGCGGATGAGCGCGAAGCTGATCGCCGTTCCCACCAGGAGGATCATGGCGAGCGCCGCAGCGAGGCCCCAATTTCCGAAATCCTCGATCTGGATGAGAATGAGCTGCGCGATCATGACGTCTTGCCGGCCGCCGAGCAGGGCCGGCGTGATGAAGTAGCCGAGCGAGATGATGAAGACGAGGGCACAGCCGGTGAGGGCGCCGGGCAGGCTGAGCTGGAGATAGACGCGCAGGAAGTTGCGCCAGGGCGGCGCCCCGAGCGTCGCCGCCGCCTGGGTGTAGAGAGGATCGATCTTCGTCAGCACGGAATAGAGCGGCAGGATCATGAAGGGGAGCTGCACCTGCACCATGCCGATGAGGACGCCGATGCGGTTGTAGATGAGGTCCGCCGGCGTCTTCAGCAGACCGAGGCCGATCAGCATGTCGTTGATGAGCCCGTCCCGCTGCAGCACCACCATCCAGGCGAAAGTGCGCACAAGAAGGCTCGTCCAGAACGGGACGAGGACGATGAACACGAGAAAGCGGCGCGCGCGCGCGCCCGCATGGGCCATGGTATAGGCGACGGGATAGCCGATCGCGAGGCAGAGGGCCGTGACCGAGGCGCTGATGACGATGGTGTTCCAGAAGACGCGCAGATAGACGGGCTGCTGGAGCGCGCTCGCATAGTTCTGCAAGCCCCAGACGGGCTCGTTCACGCTGCGCAGGAGAAGCCAGCCGACGGGATAGAGGAACACCACGAGGAGCAGCAGAACCGCGGGAGTCACCAGCCAGGCGCGGCCGTCGATGCCCTCCGCCGCCGTGCCTCCGATGCGGCCGATCCTCATGCGCCGCCACTAAGGTCGCCCCGCGGGGCGCGGAAGACGTCGAGGTTGCAAGTCGCCGTCCTGCTTCGCGCCGCTATGAGAGCTTCCACAAGGTCCAACGGTCCTGCAGCGTCTTCAGATGGTCGCGCCAGTATTCGGCGTTGAGGAGAAAGCCCTTGTCGGCATTCGCGGGGTTGGTTGCGAGCCACGGTGCGATATCCTTGTCGATCCAGGCGAAGGCCTTGGGATTGGTCGGCGAGTAGGCGACGAGATTGGCGACTTTCGCCTGGTTCTCCGCCACCGTCATCTCGTCGATCAGGCCCATGGCGAGCGGCAGATGCTTGCTTCCCTTCGGCACCACGAGATAATCGATCGATTGGATGTTCTGGTTCCACTCGATCGCCAGCTTGCCGCCTTTCTTGACCGCGTCATAGGCGCGCCCGTTGAGGATGGTGCCGCAGGCGATCTCGCCGTCGACCAGGAGCTGCTGGGACTGGGAGTTGGTCTGCCAGAAGATGATGTCGTTCTTGATGGTGTTGAGCTTGGCGAAGGCGCGCTCGACATCGAGGGGATAGAGCTTGTCCGGCGGCACGCCGTCGGCCATGAGGGCGATCTCCATGTTGGGCGAGGCGCTGTCGTTGAGCGCGCGCTTGCCGGGAAAGCGCTTGACGTCGAAGACGTCCGCCCAGCTCTTCGGATGGTTGTCGCCGGAAAACGTGCGCGTGCTGTAGCCGATATTGTAGGACCACACGATATTGCCGATGCCATAGGGATTCACATAGGCCGGCTTGACCCGCGCGACGTCCACCGCCTTGGTGTCGATCTTCTCCAGAAGCCCGTCCTTGGCGACGTTGTAGAGCATGGCGTCGGTCACGTCGACGACGTCCCAGATCGGATCGCCCGATTCCGCCATGGCGCGGAACTTGGCGACGCTGACGGGTCCGTCTTGAACCACCATCGCCCCCGTTTTCTGCGCGAAGGGATCGCAATAGGCGACCTTCTCGGCATCCTGATAGGCGCCGCCCCAGCTCGCGAAGACGACGCGCTGGCCCGCGAACTTGCCCGCAGCACGGGCTGGGCGGGCGAGGGCGCCGGCACTCGCGGCGGCCAATGCCCCGCCGGTCACGGCGAGGAAGGCGCGGCGCGTGAATTCGGGATCGCGTCCGCGGCATCCCTCGGCACCGGCGGGCTTGCTCGGAATCTTGTCCTTGTTCATGGCTTGAACCCTCTCCCAGAAATCCGCGCGCGGACCCGGCCCGCGGCGCGCACACTCCCGCTCCCGCGCCCCCTTCTCTCGCCGCGCGTTTCGCGCGGGCGACGGCGCCGTCTCGCAGCGACGGCGCTCCGGCGGCATGATTGTTTGTATAGAAACAAATCCTGTGCTTAAATAAAAGGGGATTCTTCCGCGGGCGGCACGGGATGAGGGCTTCGGCGCGAGGCCGCGGGCGAAGGGTCGGAACCAACCAGGACGAGGACGGCCATGAACGCACCAGCTGCTTTGGGACAGCTCCTTCCCCTCGAGGCCTATACTTCGGACGAGTGGTTCCGCGCCGAGCAGGCCAAGCTGTTCGGCAAGGCCTGGGTCTTCGCGGGCATGGCCGAGGACCTGAGGGCGCCGGGCGATTACCAATGCGTCGATTCCGGCGCGTCCTCGCTGATTCTCCTGCGCGACAGACAGGGCGAGCTGCGCGCCTTCCACAATGTGTGCCGCCACCGCGGCGCGCGCCTGCTGGAAGGGCGCGGCAATGTGGGGAGCGCCATCACCTGCTTCTATCACAATTGGACCTATGAGCTGAGCGGCGCCTTGACCGGCGTCACCCTCGGGCGCGACCAGTTTCCCGGCATCGACAAGTCCTGCTATGGCCTGCGCCGGGCCCAGGTGGGGCGCTGGAAGAACCTCGTCTTCGTGAATCCCGATCCCGCCGCGGAATCCTTCGACGACTGGCTCGCCGGGGTGCCGGAGGCGCGCACCCTCAACGAGCCGGGCCAGCTCGCGCTCCACGATCCCGAGCGGCTGGTCGAGGTGTCGAGCGTGCGCTACCGCGTGCACGCCAATTGGAAGATCGTCGTCGAGAACTTCATCGACGGCTATCACCTCCCGCTGCTGCACAAGGTCTCCCTCGGCGACGGCGATTTCATGAGGCAGAAATGGGCGCCGCGCGGCCGCCACGTCACCTTCTACCGCCCGCTCAAGCCCGGCATCTCCTATAACGACCAGCCCTTGCCGGTGATCGAGGGCATCCCGCCCACCTATGGTCTCGCCTATTACTGGCTCTTCCCCAGCGTGGCGATCACCGAGACCGCGACCTTCTGGACGACCTTCCACGTCATCCCTCTCTCGGCCCGGGACAGCATCGTCCACAGTCGCCTGCGCGCGATGCCCGAGGCGCTCGCGCGCAAGGGCAGCCGGCAGGTGGCGGTGAACCAGGCGCTGCCGCGCCACGTGATCAGCGCCGAAGGTCCCTATGCGGAGATGCGGCTCGACCTGAGCGAGACCCATCCGCTCCAGTCGAACAACGTCATGGCCGAGGACATTTATGCCTGCGAGGCGGTGCAGCGGGGCATGGACTCGGGCTCCTGCGAGATCGGCCCCCTCTCCAAATGGGAATCGACTCTGACCTTCTTCCAGAAGCACGTGCTCGATTATATGGGGGCGTGAGGCGCTTCGATTCGATCGAAGATCATCGTCACCCCGGCCGACCCCGGATTGATCCGGGGAAGAGCCGGGCCCCAGCTTGAAGCGATGTCGCAGTGCTGGGCCCCGGATCGCGCCGCGCTGCCGCGCAGCTTGTCCGGGGTGACGACGAGTGGAGCAAAATCCTACTTGATTCAGCAGCGAATGCAGGCAATCGTCGCGAAGCGATGACGTCGCGGATCACGAGCCAGCTCGGAGTCAAGACGCACGATCCCGTAATTCTTAGTAAGCTTATTTTATCTAGGCTGCGCCGCCCGGTCGGCGCGCGCGCCGCTTGACAAATGCCGAAGCCGCAAGCTCCCGCTGCCCGGCCGGCTCCCGGCCTGCCGCGGCAAACAGGCTGAGCGCGAACCAAGAAGAGAATGCCTCCACCTCGCCACGCGACCCATCAAGACGAAGCCGGCCGTCGCGAATGGCGCTCTGGATTGGAACGTGGCCAAGCCAGATTTGTGTGAGGACACGCAAATTGGCTTCGACGAAAAGGTCGACGTCGAAGCCGGGATCGCGATAGCACAGATCGACAGCGCCGCGCTCGAAGACCAACCAGTAACGGCGTCGGCTGATCGGCACGCCGGAGAGTCGGAATTCGACGACCAACCGCCGATTCCGCCTCGGCGCATGGGCCGCAACGTTGCGGCGAATGTCCCACATCAAAAGATCGGGGTCCAAATTCGCGGTATCGACGAGATCATGACGGAGCCAGCGCTGCGCCCAGAGCCCCATTTTCTCGACCACCGGGAAAAGCTCCCGGCCGGCCGCCGTCAGGTGATACTCGACGCCGCCACCCTCTCTGCGCCGACGCTCGACGATACCGGCGAACTGCAGCTGCCTGAGACGTTGCGTCAGCAGCGCCGACGACATTCGCGGCACCCCGCGCTGCAGATCGTTGAAGCGGACGCTGCCGCACAACAGCTCCCGGATGACCAGCGGCATCCATCGCTCGGCCAATATCTCGGCCGCAAGGGCAATCGGACAGAACTGGCCGTATCCGCGTCTCTCAGCCATGCCATATCCTAGCAAGAAACCACGTCGTGGCCACTTCACATTTTAAAGTTGAGGGCTCGGGCAGTCGGGGCGAAGCTCTCACACCGGGACATGCGCGGCTCTCAAAGAGCATTACCCTCGTCGTCTTCTGCGAAGGAGACGTTTATGTCGAATGGTAATTCCTTGGGCTTTCCGAACGGCGTACGCGCCGCGCTGCTCGTTGTCGCCGCCATACTGGCCAACACGAGCGCAGCAACTGCGGGCGTGTGGCAGTCGGGCGACGAGATCACTTACACCCAAGTCTCGTGGCCCGACAATGCGACGGCTGCCGCGCTGCTCACCGACCATTACAGCAGCGTGTATCTGTCCACCTCCGACGTTTTTGAGGTGGGCATCCCCGGCCCGAGCGGCTTTTCATTAAGCTTTGGCGATGCGTCGCATGTGCTGGCCTTTTTGCCCGAGGCCGGTATACCTGGGCCGCTCACCCAAAGTCAGACTAATCCCGGCTCCAGCGAATCCGGTCTGTTCGCTGGCGATGTGATGGCGTTGAAATTGGACGTTGACTTTTCGGATGCGGGGCTTCTGCTGGGCAGCTCCGGGATTCCGTTCGGGGACCTCGTCCTCAGCAACTTCCTGGTCGAAACATCCGACGCGGACCTCAACGGCTTAACCGTGCGCGAGTTTCTGGCCGACGACAACATGGCACTCGGTGGCGGTCCCAGCCTGAAACCCATCGCTATCATGGACTCGATTACCGAAGACGTGAATATTGCTTTTGATGGCGGTATCGTGACCCCGTTCGCGCAGGATCATCTCGTGGCCCCCAGCATGCCCGTCTCTGCCGTGCCGGAGCCGTCCAGTTGGGTTCTGCTCGGCGCCGGGCTGGCGGCCCTCGCCGCGACCCGGCGCTGGCGAAAAACTAAAATCGGCGGCGGTCTCAAGCGCGTCTCGTGAGTCGTAGAGAAGGCGATTGCGCTCCGGATTGGCTGGAGAAGGGCAGTTGCATCCGTTTTTATTCGTCACCCCGGACAAGCCGTGCGAAAGCACGGCGCGATCCGGGGCCCAGTACTGCGACATCGCTTCAAGCTGGGCCCCGGCTTCCCCCGGATCACGTTCGGGGTCGGCCGGGGTGACATGGGGGAATCGAAATGAGAGACGTTAATCACGAGCAAGAAAAAGCGTCTCCTCCACTTCACATATTGAAGTTGAAGGCTCGGGCGGTCGGGGCGAAGCTCTCGCGGACGCCCAAATCGAGGTCCGCCATGTCCCGATCTCTCGACCTGGAAGCGCTTGCGGAGAGCATTGGACCGCGCTTTGCCGAGGGCGCGGCCGAGCGCGATCAAGGCGACGTCTTCGTATCGGGACACTACGATATTCTGAAAGAGCACAAGGTCTTTTCGGCGCTGGTTCCTGTCGAGCTCGGGGGTGCCGGTGCGCGCCATAGCGCCATGTGCGCCTTTCTGCGGCGGCTCGCCCATTATTGCCCATCGACGGCGCTGGCGCTGTCCATGCACCAGCACCTCGTCGCGGCCGCGGTCTACCACCACCTCAACGGCAGGCCCGGAAAGGCGCTGCTGGAGCGGGTTGCAGCCAACGAGACGGTTCTCATCTCGACCGGCGCCAATGATTGGATGGAATCGAGCGGCACCATGGAGCGCGCCGCCGGCGGCTACCGCGTCAGCGCCAGAAAGCCGTTCGGCAGCGGTTCGCCTAAGGGCGGGGTCCTGGTGACCTCCGCGACGTTTAACGATCCCAAGGACGGCTGGCAGGTCCTGCATTTCGCCGTTCCTTTCGCCGCGCCCGGGATTTCGCTGGCCGATGATTGGCGCGCGCTCGGCATGCGCTCAACCGGCTCCCACACGATCGTTCTGGATAACGTCTTCGTGCCGGATGATGCGATCGCGCTGCGGCGGCCGCGCGGCCGGTTCCATCCCGCCTGGAATGTGATTCTGACTGTGGCAATGCCGCTGATTATGTCGGTTTACGCCGGGGTCGCAGAGGCTGCTGCGGCGATTGGAGGCGAGCAGGCAAAAAAGCGCTCGAATGATCCAGCCGTGCCGTATCTGCTCGGCGAGCTGGCCAACGAGCTGACGACGGTCCAGCTTGCCATTGCCGACATGGTTCGCCTCGCCAACGACTTCGATTTCGCCATGAAGCTGGAGGTTGCCAACGCCATGCTGGTGCGCAAGACGATCGTCGCCGAGCATGTGCTGTCGACGGTGGAAAAGGCATTGGAGGCGGCCGGCGGCGCCGGCTTTTATCGTCCTGCCGGGCTCGAGCGGCTGTTGCGCGACGCCCATGGCGCGCAATTCCATCCCCTCTCAGCGAAACGCCAGCACCGGTTCACCGGCCGCATTGCGCTCGGCCTCGATCCTATCGCGGATGCGCCGGCCTGAAGTCTGGGAGCAGTCGTGGGGTGGACGCCGGCTCCTGCGAGATCGGCTCCCTCTCCAAATGGGAATCGACGCTGCCTTTCTTCCAGAAGCACGTGCTCGACGATATGGGGGTGTGAGGCTCTCCCGAGAGCGAGGTCATTGCGAGCGCCCGCGGCCGAGCCAGCAAGGCGGCGGGAGCGCGGCAATCCAGTCTCCTGGATCGCCACGATCGCGGAGCCTGTCCTCGGGCCGGCTTTCAGCCGGACCCGTGGGCGATCTCGCGATGATGGTTGCGACGCGACAAGGACGTCACCGCGAGCCGGAGGGGAAGCTTTGCGATGACGACGGGCCCGTGATTCTGCGCCGCTCCCGTAACCCTTAGTAAACTTATCTGGTCTAGGCTGCGCCGCCTGATCGGCGAGCGCGACGCTTGACAAATGTCGATGCCGCAGGCGCCGCTCAGGATTCGAGCCTGTGAGAGCCTGGACCATCATGAGACGGCGCGGCGAGGTTTCGCGGAATAAGGAAAAGGAAGAGGCGGCGGATGCGGCCGCCCCGGCGGTCGCCACGGAGCGCAAGGGCTGGCGCCGGCGGTTGAAATTCTGGCGCCGCGGCACGGCGGCCCCGCGCCGCCCGCGCAAGGCGCGCAAGCCGCGGCGGCGCTCCTTCCTGAGGAACATCCGCATCGGCCTGCGCATCTGGGCGCTCGCCGGCCTCGGCGCCGCCGGCATCGCCGCCCTCTCGGCCTCCTATCTCGTCACCGACAATCGCATCAGCGCCGCCATGGCCGCGACCGCGGCGGACGAGCATTTCGCCCGCCTGGTGAACAAGGTCGCCGGCGTCATCGCGCGGATGCACACCGACGAGACCACCTATCTCCTCGCGCGGGACACGCAGTTCTCCTCGCAATTCCAGTCGGACGCCGTCGACGCCGATACCGCCCTCTCCCTCGTCGAGCACGATCCGGTCGAGCCCGCCGTCGATGCCAAGGTGAAGGCGCTCCGCAGCGCCCTCGGCAAATATGTCGGCCAGTTCAACATGGTCGACATGACCTTGAGCGCCATGGCCGGGGAGGGGCAGAACCTGCAAGTGACCCTCGCCGCCGCCGCCAAGGCGATCGAGGACGGCATCGCGGCGGCCCATGCGGATGCGCTCCGCGCCATGTTCCTCGAGCTCCGGGAGAGCGAGGCGGATTTCCGCCTCACCACCGATGCCAAATACGTGGCGGCCTTCGATAAGCTCGTCGCCGGCTTCGCCGCGGCGCTGCAAAAGGCGGAGATCGACGCTACGGCGAAGGCCAAGCTCGCCGAGGCCCTCGACCATTACAAGGCCGCCTTGCACGACTACGCCGACAAGGCGACGGCGCTCGCAGCGCAAACGACCAAGCTGCGCGCCGCCTATGGCGAGCTCGAGGCGCTGCCCGGCAGCCTCTACGAGGCGACGAGCCAGATGCGCGACAAGGTTGAGCTCACCGCCGACGAGGCGCGGCGCTCGGGCCGCGCCACCATGACGGCGCTCTGCATCGGCATCTTCTCCCTCTTCATGATCGTGACGTTTGTGCTCTCACGCAGCATCGGCCGGCCGCTGCGGCGCATCATCGCGGTGGTGCGGCGGGTCGCCGATGGCGATGCCGATGTCGAGGTGACGATCGATCTCGTCGGCCGCGACGAGGTGGGTGCGATGGCCGAGGCCGTCGAGGTTTTCAAGGCCAATGCCCGCGAGCGTGAGCGCCTGCAGGCGGAGCAGGCCGAGGCGGCGCAGGCGGCGGCGGCCGAGCGCGAGAGGCGCCGCATCGAGGATGCCGAGCGCGCCCGTGCGGAGGCCGAGCGCGCCGAGGCCCTGCGCCGCGAGGCCGATGCCGAGCGCCGGCGCATGCTCCAGGAGCTCGCCCAGGCGCTCGAGCAGAACATGCAGGCCCTGACCACGGCGGTGAGCGGGGCCGCAAGCGAGCTGCGCATGACGGCCGAGGGCATGGCTGCGACGGCCTCGACCGCGGGGCAGCAATCGGCGGCGGTGGCCGCCGCCTCGGAGCAGGCCTCGGGCAATGTCCAGGCGGTCGCCTCGGCGACGGAGGAGCTCGCCGCCTCGATCGCCGAGATCGGGCGCCAGGTCAGCCAGTCAACCGAGGTCGCCCGCAAGGCGGTGGCGCGCGCGCAGGATACGAGCAAGACCATCGAGAGCCTGGCCGAGGCGGCGCAGCGGATCGGGCAGGTCATCGATCTCATCAACGACATCGCCAGCCAGACCAATCTCCTGGCGCTCAACGCCACGATCGAGGCGGCGCGCGCGGGGGAGGCCGGCAAGGGCTTCGCCGTGGTCGCCGCCGAGGTCAAGGCCCTCGCCAGCCAGACCGCCAAGGCGACCGAGGAGATCGGCAGCCAGATCGGCGAGATGCAGCAGGCGACCCGCACGGCGGTCGCGGCGATCGAGGGCATCCGCAGCACCATCGCCGAGGTGAGCGAGACCGCGACGGCGATCGAGGCCGCGGTGGGCCAGCAGGGGGCCGCGACCGGGGAGATCGCCCAGAATATCCAGCGCGCGGCGGCCGGCACGCAGGAGGTCTCGACCAACATCGCCGGCATTACCGACGCCATCGACCGCACCGGCGGCTCGGCGAGCCGCGTGCTCACCGCGGCGAACGATCTCGCCGGCCAGGCGGACCGCCTCGATACGGAAGTCAAGCGCTTCGTCGGGCAAATCCGCGCGATGTAGCGCGCCCGCGCTGCGGCGCCATTCTCATGAAGCGTTGACGCGTAAGCGACCAGGCGGCGAAGCGCCGCACTTGCGCGCATCCGCCGATTTAACTAAGTCTTAGGCGCGCAAGCGCATCATCGGACGCCAAGCGCGCAAGCGCGTCGTCGAGCCCGACCCCATGCCGCCTCCGAGCGGCATGCTGCACGCCCCACAGTCGCGGCGGTCGGCACGCGGCTCCCGCACAGGGCGAGGCGCGGGAGAGGTCGGGCGCACGCAAAGGAGGATCGCCTGAAGATCATCAGTTGGAACCTGCTGCGTCTCGTCGGCGCCGCAGTCGAGGATGTCGCCGCACTCGTCGAGCGCGAGCATCCCGATCTCCTCCTCATGCAGGAGGCCACCAGGGCGGTCGAGGCGCTGCCGGCGCTGATCGGCGGGCATTTCCATCGCCGGCCGCTGCCCACGCGCATCCACGGCCTCGCCGCCTGGAGCCCCCATTTCCTGCCGACGCCCGAGGTGCTGCCGCTGCCGGTCTCGCCCATGCCCGGGCGCCTGCCCCAGCGCATCGCCCAGCTGGTGCGGCTCGGCGATGTGACCTTCGCCAATGTCCATCTCTCCCACGGCCAGCTCCTCAATCGCCGCCAGCTCCTGCGCATCGCCCAGGCGCTGAGCGGGCCCGCCGCCGTCATCGGCGATTACAACGCCGTCGGTCCGATCCTGCTGCGCGGCTTCCGCGACGTGGGGCCGCGCGAGCCGACCCATCTCGCGCGCAATGTGCTGCCCTTCCGCCTCGATCGCTGCCTCGTGCGCGGGCTGAAATGCCTCGAGGCGCGCGCGCTCGATCGCGGCCCCTCGGATCACCGCCCGATCCTGCTCGATTTGCGGGTCGCCATGGCGGCGGCAACCACCCGCGCCATGCCCCATGCCGCCCATGACAGCGCGCCCGTCGCGGCGAATGGCCTCGCCGCCGCGGAAATCGCGGCGTTGTGAGGCGCGGCTGCGGGCGCATGCGCGTTTGCGTCGCTACCGCCTTATAATCGCGGGATGATCACGGCTTCGGGGGATGCGGGGGGATGCCAACGTCGCCCCCCTTGGGCGCGCCCCTGCATCCACCAGATATTGTAGGTCGAGGCCCCGCGTCTCGGCGCCGGGGCGAGAGCCATGCACGCCATCGATCATCTCATCTGGGCCTGTCCCGATCTCGCCGCCGGCAGCGCGATCCTTGAAGGCCTGATCGGCACCACCCCCGCGGCCGGTGGCAGCCATCCCGGCGGCGGCACGCGCAACGCCTTGATCGGCCTGGGAAAGCGCTGCTATCTCGAGATCATCGCTCCCGATCCGGCCCAAGATCCGGCGGGCACCCCGGCAGAATGGATGGGCCGGCTCGCCCGGCCCGGGCTGGTGAGCTGGGCGCTCGCCGCCTGCGATCTCGGCGCGCTCGCCGCACGGCTCGCCGTGCTCTCCATCCACACCAAGGGTGTCGTCGCCATGTCGCGCCGGAATCCCGACGGCACTTTGCTGCGCTGGGAGGTCCTGCGCCTCGCCGGCCATGCGTTCGGCCCGGTGGTGCCGTTCTTCATCGACTGGCTGGAGACACCGCATCCGGCCGCCGCCCTCCCCGCCGCCGGCGCCTTGCGGCGCCTCGAGATCCGCCACCCCCAGGCGGAGGCCCTGCGCCGGCTCTTCGTGGCACTTTCCCTCGATGTGCCGGTCGCTTCCGGCACCTTGCCGGCGCTCGCGGCCGTGCTGGAGACCCCGCGGGGGAAGGTCCCCCTTGCGGCCGCCGAGCCCATGCCCCCGCGCTGGCGGGATTGAGCCGAGCTCGCGGGTCTCAGTTCCCGACGAGGGCCGCCTTGATCCGCGCCGGGGTGAAGGGAACCGTGCGCAGCCGCGCGCCGGTGGCGTCGAAGATGGCATTGGCGAGGGCCGCGGCGACGGGGCTCGCGGCCGCCTCCCCGGCGCCGAACGGCCGCAGCTCCGGCCGGTTGATGAGAGCCACTTCGATCGCCGGCGCCTCGGGAAAGGCGAGGATGGGATAGCTCGCCCAATCCACGCTCGTCACCCGCTCGCGATCGAAGGTCACCTCCTCGTGGAGGGCGCGGCTCAGGGTCTGAACGATGCCGCCCTCGACCTGGTTCTTCAGCGCATCGGGATTGATGATCAGCCCGCAATCATGGGCGCAGGCGACGCGGCGCACCCGCACCTCGCCGCTCGCGCGGTCGACGGCCACCTCCATCGCCATCGCCACGTAGTTCTCGGCATGCTTGTAATGGACATAGGCGAGGCCGCGGCCGAGGGCGAGATTACCTTGGAGCGCTTGCGGATTTGGCCCGGGTCGCGCATCCCAGCGGAAGAGCTCGGCGGCCCGCGTCAGAACGGCAATGCCGCGCGGATCGTCGAGGCCGCGCAGGCGGAACGCCAGGGCGTCCGCCTTGGCCGCTGCTGCCAGCTCATCAACGAAGCCCTCGACGGCGAAGACATTGGCGATCTTCCCGGGCGCGCGAATGTTGGAGGGACGGAGCGGCGTGTCCTTGAGCCAGTGCACGCGCACCTGCACATGGGCCAGCTTGTAATCGGGGTCGGCGTTCTGGGAGATGAGCCCCGTCGAGAGTCCTTCGCGCTGACTCAGCCCCGCCGCTGCGGGAGCGAGGAGGGGCACGTTCGGCAGGCCGCGCGTCGCCTCGGGGAGCCACATCTCGGTCTCCCAGGCGAAGAGGCGGCCCTCGCCGTCGAGCCCGGCGCGGAGATCGAGGAGCTGGGGCGGACCCTTGGGGTCCCAGCCATGCTCGTCCGCGCGCATCCATTGCACGCGCACCGGCCTTCCCACTGCCCGGGACATCAGCGCCGCATCCGCCGCGGCGTCGTCATGGCCATTCATGCCATAGCAGCCGGCGCCGTCGAGATAGACGAGGCGCACCTTCTCCTCGGGCAAGTCCAGCATCCTGGCGAAGGCCGGGCGGAACTTGTGGGTGGCCTGGGAAGCGGTCCAGATGATCGCCCGATCGGGATGCACATCGGCGACGGCGCAGGAGGGGCCGAGAGAGGCGTGGCTCTGGCAGGGCCAGTAATAGGTTGCGGCGAGGCGTCGCGCGGCGTGCGCGAGGGCGCCGCGCTCGCCGCGCTCGACCAGGGTCTCGTCGCGCGCGACGGGGCTCGCGCGCACCACACGGGCGAGATTCTCGCTGCCCGGGAGTCCGCCGCCGCCCTCCCAGCGGGCCTTGAGCTCCCGGGCGGCCCGGATCGCCGCCCATTCGTCTGCCGCCACGACGCCGAGGAAGTCGCGGATGCGAACAATGCGGACTCCGGGGAGGCGGGCGATCGAGGACTCGTCGACGGAGATCAGGCGCGCGCCGATCGCCGGCGGGCGGATGGCGCGGCCATGGAGCATGCCGGGCACTGTGAAATCATGGACATAGACATGGGTGCCGGTGCATTTGGCGGGGAGATCGGGCCGCGGCAGCGGCCGGCCGACGATGGTATAGCGGCCCGGGTCCTTGAGCGGCGCCTTGGCATCGACGGGGAGGGCGAATTGCCGCCCTCCGAAGAGCGCGCCGAGATCGAGCGTGACGTCGCCACTCACGCTGCGCAGTGCGCCGTCCGCGATGGTGAGCTCGCTCGCTGGGCGGCCAAGGCGCTCGGCACCGAGGCGCAGCAGGGCCTCGCGCGCCGTCGCCGCCGCCTGGCGAATCTGCACGCCGCCGCGGGTGACTCCGGAGCTTCCCGAGGTCGGCCCCTGATTCGGGGTGAGGGCCGTGTCCCCCTCGACGAGGGCGATGCGATCGACGGCGATCCCCAGCTCCTCCGCCACCATCTGGCGCATGGCGATGCGCAACCCGGTGCCGAGATCGACCTTGCCGGTGAAGACGGTGACCGAGCCGTCGCCGTGGATGGCGAGGAAGCTGTCGACCTGATGAAGATCCAGAGGCTTGCCGAGATCGGCATCCGAGCCGAGCAGCGCCTGGGCCAGGGCGCGCGAGGCAGGAGCGGCGCCCAAGGCGAATCCGACCACCAGAGCGCCGCCGGACTTGAGCAGGTCGCGGCGGGAAAGCGCGGGCATGCATCCCATGATCGCCTCCCTCAGGCGCCCGCCGCGCGCTGCACCGCCCGCAGAATGCGCGTATGGGTGCCGCAGCGGCAGAGGTTGCCGGCGAGCTCCTGCTTGATGTCGTCGAGGGACGGCTTGGGATTGCGATCGAGCAGGGCTTTTGCCGTCATGATCATGCCGTTGGTGCAATAGCCGCATTGGGCCGCCTGCTCGGCGATGAAGGCGGCCTGGACCGGGTGCGGCTGGTCCGGCGTGCCCAGGCCCTCGAGGGTGACGACGGCGCGGCCCGCGGCCTCGCTCACCGGGACTTGGCAGGAACGCGCAGGGTTGCCGTCGATGAGCACGGTGCAGGCACCGCATTGCCCCAGGCCGCAGCCGAATTTCGGGCCGTGCAAGCCGAGGGCGTTGCGCAGAACGTAGAGAAGTGGTTGAGCCGGATCCCAGGACTCGACCGTGCGGGAGCTGCCATTCACCTGGATGTCGTACATCGCCATGGCGCACCTTCGACCGTGAGCGGGCGGAAGCCGGAAGCATGATCCCAAATCGCGGCGCTGACAACGACGCCCGGGCTCGCGCACGCGATCGTGTAGCGGCCCAAGTCTGGTCGAGATTTTGCTTTGCCTCGACGGATTTGGCCGCCTAATCTCGGCGCCGATCAGAGAACCGAGGAGAGAGCGGCGATGCGGGTAGCAATCATCGGCCAGCAGGATTTCGGCAAGGCGGTACTCGAGGCGTTCCTCGCGCGCGGCGACGAGGTGGCGGGAGTCTTCGTCTCCCCCGAGAAGCCGGGGGCCCGTCCCGACCCCTTGCGCCAAGCCGCCGAGACGAAAGGCCTTAGGGTCTTCCAGATCGCCAAGTTCACCGAGGCGACGGCCCATGATGCCTTGCGCGGGCTCGCGGCCGATATCGGCATCATGGCCTATGTCCTCTCCTTCGTGCCCCAGAGCTTCTGCGCCATCCCCCGCCACGGCACCATCCAGTACCATCCCTCGCTGCTGCCCCTCCATCGCGGGCCGTCCTCGATCAACTGGCCGATCATCAAGGGCTTCACCAAGACGGGGCTGACCATCTTTCGCCCCACCGACGGGCTCGACGAGGGGCCGATCGTGCTCCAGAAGGAGGTCGAGATCGGCCCCGACGACACCCTGGGCTCGGTCTATTTCGACAAGCTCTTCCCTCAAGGCGTCGCGGCGATGCTCGAGGCGGCGAACCTCGTCATCGCCGGCAAGGCGAAGGAGCGGATCCAGGACGAGGAACAGGCGACCTATGAGGGCTGGGTCCGCACGGCTGAATCGCGCATCACCTGGGCCCATCCCATCGACCAGACCTACAACCTCATTCGCGGCTGCAATCCCCAGCCCGGCGCGTGGACGACGCTCGGCGGCAAGAAGCTCTTCCTCTTCGATGCGCGCAAGCGGATCGCGCGTACCTTCGGCGAGGTGCGGGGCAAGAAGATCGGCCAGGTGGTGGCGGTAGGCGAGAAGAGCTTCACCGTGCACGGCCAGGGCGGCTTCATCGAGGTCTTCCGCTGCCGCTTCGAGGATGGGAAAAAAATCGCGGCGAACGAGGCCGGGATTGCCGAGGGTGCCCTTCTCGAAAGCTGAGGGTTGCTGCGGCTGGGATCAGAGGCCGAGATAGGCCTGGCGCACGCGCGGATCCGCCAACAGCTCGGCCCCGGTGCCGGAGAGCGCGACGCGGCCGTTCTCCAGCACATAGGCGCGCTCGGCGAGCTTGAGCGAGGCCGCCACGTTCTGCTCGACGAGCATGATCGTAAGCTCGGAAGCGAGCTGGCGGATGACGCGGAAGACCTCGGCGACGACGACCGGTGCCAGGCCGAGGGAGGGCTCGTCGAACATGATGAGCGTTGGATTGCCCATGAGGCAGCGCCCGATCGCCAGCATCTGCTGCTCGCCGCCGGAGAGCGTGCCGGCGGGCTGGCGCTGCCGCTCGGCGAGCCGCGGGAAGAGCGCGAGGACACGCTCGAGCGTGCCGCGCGCGCCGGCACGAGCGCGCGGCACGAGCGCGCCCATGTCCAAATTCTCGCGCACGGTCAGGCGGGGAAAGAGCTGCCGCCCCTCCGCGACCTGGCCGATGCCAAGGGCGACGGCCTTGTGGCTCGGCCAGCCGGTGACGTCGATGCCGCGAAACCGCACCACACCCGCGAGCGGGCGCTGCATGCCGGCAATGGTGCGGATGAGCGAGGTCTTGCCGGCGCCGTTGCCGCCGACGATCGCGGTGATCGAGCGCTCGGGGATGTCGAGGGAGACACCGTCGAGGGCGCGCATGTCGCCATAGGCGAGCGAGAGATCGCGGACCGCGAGGATCACGACACCTCCTCGCCGAGATAGGATTTGAGCACGGCGGGGTCGCGGGCGATCTGATCGGGGCGCCCTTCCGCGATCTTCTCGCCGTGATGCAGGACGACGACGCGCTCCGCCAGCGCCATCACCGCGCGCATGACGTGCTCGATGATGAGGATGCCGACGCCGCTCTCGTGATTGAGGTCGCGCAGGATGGCGACGATGCGATCAACCTCCGTCGGCCTGAGCCCCGCCATGGTCTCGTCGAGCAGGAGCAGCCGTGCCCCCGTCGCCAGCGCACGCGCGACCTCGAGGCGCTTGCGGTCGGGCAGCGTCAGCCCGCCGGCGTTCCGCGCGCGCTTGTCCCACAGCTCCAGGCGGCGCAGCACCTCGCCGGCGCGCTCGCGCGCCTCCTCCATCGTCGGCGCAGCCCGCAGCGCTCCGATGATCACGTTCTCCTCGACCGTGAGACGCGCGAAGGGCCGGACGATCTGAAAGGTGCGCGCGATGCCGGCGCGACAGACTTGCTCCGGCGGCAGGCGGTCGATGCGCCGCGAGGCGAAGCGGATTTCCCCGGCATCGGGAGCATGAACGCCGGCGACAAGGTTGAAGAGCGTCGTCTTGCCGGCGCCGTTGGGGCCAATGACGGCGACGATCTCGCCGGCACCAACCTCGAACGAGACTGCGTTCACCGCGACGAGGCCGCGGAATCGCTTGGTAATCCCCGCGATGCTCAGTCGCGCCTCGCTCACGTGCGGTCCTTCGCCAATGGGGCGGTGAAGCCGAGGCGCTGCGCCAGCCAGGGCCAGACGCCGCTCGGGAGCGCGCGGATGATGACGATGAGCAAGAGGCCGCGGAAGACGAGCTCGATCCCGGGATATTCGATGCCGAGCGCCCGCGTCGTGCCGAGGAGGAACTCGCCGATGGGGGTCAGGATAAAGGCGCCGATGATCGGCCCCATAAGGGTGCCGAGCCCGCCAATGACAGGCCCGAGCAGCAGGTCGATCGAGCTGCCGATCCCGAAGATGTGCTCGGGGAAGAGATTGTTGTTGTAGAAGGCGTTGAACACGCCGGCCACCGCGGTCATCGCGGCGGAGAGCATGACGGCGGCCATCCGGCAGCGGAAGACGTCGATCCCGAGCGCCCGCGCCGCGTCCTCGTCCTCGCGAATGGCAAGCCAGTAGAAGCCGAGGCGTGAGCGCAGAAGAGCGGCGCAGAGGACGAAGCCGGCAGCGGTGAGGGCCAGCATCACGTAGTAGTACATCGCCGGTCCGCCGCGCAGATAAAGCAGGCCCTGCTGCTTCGCCGCGGCGACGGGTAGGAAAAGGCCGCCGGAGGCGCCGGTCCAGGCGATATGGTCGAAGCCGATCCGCGTGAACTCGGCGAAGGCGATGGTGAGGAGCGCGAAATAGACGCCGGCGATGCGGAAGCGAAAGCCGAGCCAGCCGATCACCGCCCCTGCGAGCGCGGCGAGCGCGATGCCGGGGAAGAGCCCGAGGAGTGGGGGGATGCCGAAATGGACGAAGAGGGCCGCCGCCGAATAGGCGCCCAGCCCGATATAGAGGGCGTGGCCGAGGGAGAGGAGGCCGGCGAAGCCCATCATCACGTTCCACGCCTGGCCGAGATAGGCGAAATAGAGAATGAGGATCAGGACGGAGAGCGTGTAGCGATCGAGCAAGGCGGGTGCGAGCAGCAGCGCCGCGAAAAGCAGGACGAGGCCGGCGGCGGCGCGCCGGTTGAGGCCCGCCGCGAGGCGCCGGATCACGATCTCTCTCCGAGCAGCCCCTGGGGCCGCAGCACAAGGACGAGAACCAGGAGGGCGAAGGAGACCATGCTCTTCATCGAAGGATCGATGAGGAGCCCGGCGAGGGCCTCGGAAAGCCCGATCAGAACGCCGCCGAGCAAGGCTCCCGTCATGCTGCCGAGACCGCCGAGTATGACGATGACGAAGGCGAGCAGCGTGAGCGAGGGCGCGAGATCCGGCGTCGCGTCGGCGACGAGGATCATGAGCGACCCGGCCGTGCCCGCGCAGGCCGCACCGATGCCGAAGGTGAGGGCATAGAGGCGCTTATAGTTCAGCCCCACGACGCCGGCGCCGACGAGGTTGTCCGCGCAGGCGCGGATCGCGGTGCCGGTGCGGGTGTGACGGAAGAAGACGAAGACGGCGGCCGTCGCCGCGATCGCCGCCAGGGCTGCGTAGACGCGCACCTTGTCGATCAGGAGCGGACCGATCTCGAAGCTGTCATAGCCATAGGGCACGTCGACATGACGGGCGTCCGGGCCGAAGATCATCAAAAGCCCATTCGCGATGATGAGGGCGACACCGACGAGGAGGATGAACTGCTCGTGCTCGGGGCGCGACACGAAGGGATTGATTAGGGCCGCTTGCAAGGCGTAGCCGATCACGAAGAGGCCGAGCGCCAGCGGCACCAAGGCGATGAAGGGGTCGAGATGGAGCGCCTGGAACAGCACGAAGGCGCCGTACATCGCGACCACGGTCATCTCGCCATGGGCGAAATTGACGACGCGCACCACGCCGAAGATCACCGACAGGCCCAGCGCCATGAGGCCGTACACGAGGCCCGTCAGCAGCCCGCTGATCACGACATTGGCGACGAGGGAGGCCGGCATGGGTCAGCCGGCGCGCAGCCGAGGGCGGCGCCTGGCGAAGGGGGGCGGGAGCCGTCGCCCGCCGTCGCTCACGCGCGCTTCTGCCAGCCCGGCATGGGGAAGACGGGCGGCTTCACGGCGACATCCGCGGGGAGGACCACCGTCGGGACCCCGGCGAGATTCTCGAGGCAGGCCGAGGCGACGTTCTGGTTCTGGCCCTTGGCGTCGAAGGCGATCGGCCCGCCGATCATCAGATGCTCGGCAATGTGGGTCTTGCGGAGGGCATCGAGCAGCGCCGCCTTGTCGGCCGAGCCGGCACGCTTATGGGCGTCGGCGGCGATCAAGAGCGCCTCGAAAGTGAAGCCGACATTGAGAGCGTCATAGGCCAGGTTCTGGCCCTTGCTGGCGAAGGCCTTCTTGTAGGCCGCCTCGATCGGCGCCGCGAGCTTGCTCTTGGAATTGTACCACGGGACGTTGGAGATGCAGTAATCGGCGTATTTGCCGAGGCTCTTGAAGAACTCCTCGTCATACATGCCGGGGCTGCCCGGGCTCACGATGCCCATGGGCTCGACATGCTGCTTCACCATCTCGCGCACGAGCTTGATGGCGTCAGCCGCGCGCGTGGTGACGATGACGAGATCGGGCTTGTCCGCGCGCAGCTTGGCGACCTCGACGGAGAGATCCTGGGCCTTCGGATCATAGGCAATCTCGTCGATCAGCTTGAACGGCATGTCGAGAGTCGGGAACAGCTTGTCGATGGCCGCGCGATTGGCCTGGCCAAAGGTGTCGTTCGCATGAATGAACGCGGCCGTCTTCGGCGTGTGGCCCGTCGCCTTGAACAAGTCCTTGGTCAAGGTCAGGCCGTGGGTGATGAGATTGGCGCTGGTGGGAAAGTTGCGGAAGACGGTCTTGTAGCCCTGCTCCGTGATCTGGGGTGCGGCTGCGATGTTGATGACGAAGGGCACCCCGCGCTGCTCGGCGACCTGTGCGATCGACAGGGTGGCGCCGGACTCGAAGGCGCCGACGAGCACCTGGGCGCCGTTGTCGATGAGCTTCTCCGCCTGGGTGCGGGCGAGGTCTACATTGCTCTCGAAGTCGACCGAGCTGAGCTCGATCGGCATGCCCATATCGGCGAGGATCGCCGGCGCGATGTCGGCGCCGCGCTGGCAGGCCTGACCTGCTTGCGCGAGATAGCCCGAGCGCGGCAGCAAGAGCCCGATCTTGAGGGCCTGCTGGGCGCGCGCCGGGCGCCACGCAGCCCCTGTCGCGGCGAGGGTAGCTCCGGCGGCGAGCCCCTTGAGCAGGCGGCGGCGGCCGATCATGCGGCGACTGGCGGTCATGGGGCTCCTCCCGGTCGTGTTCTGGGCGCGCGCGGCGCGACGCACAGCTATGCGAAGAAATCCGCGCGCGGTCAAGCCTTCCGCCGGGAGGGAGCAGCCCGGGCGCCGTCGCTCAGCCCGAGGAGAAGAGCGGCCGAGATGCCGGCCGCGCGGCGACGCTTACCAATGGCGCACGCGCCCCACATCGACGTGAACGAAATCGGAGCGCGGATAATAGCCGACGCCGCCGCGATATAGGCTCATGGCGGCGCGGCGCACGCTGCGCAGCATACGGTCGGGCACGCGGATGTCGATCGCCATGCCCTGCATATGCAGGCTGTTCGCCGCGACGCCGTCGCTGAATTCGCGCAGCATTGCATTGGTCTTCGGCGAACGATATCCCGAGATGACCTGGTATGGCGCATGGCTGCCGAGCTTGCGGCGGAGCGCGTCGAGAAGATCGAGGAGCTGCGGGTCGATCGGAAAGACATCGCCCGTGCGGAAATCGCGGAGCAGGTGGTTCACCGCGCCGAGAGCGTCGGGCACATAGCGGCCGTTCACCCAGTAATCGACTTTCAGGCGCTCGCCGGTGTGGAGATTGTCGAATGCGACTGAACGGAAATGTCCGCGCGGAATGGCCGCCAGCGCCGGCTTGACGGCGGCGCTCGCCAGCGTCGCGGCGCCGGCGCACAGGAACAGGCGGCGCCCCCAGGTGCTCCCCTCCTTCATTGGTCTGCCCCCTTCGCGAGTTGCCCATGCCGACGCTTGCCGCGCCGGCGTCGCCCCAAGCCGACTCTTCTCCGCTCGGCCGGTCTTAAGGTTACCGCTTCGGGTCTTACCAAAAAGTTGAGAGGGCTGCCAATATTTTGTGGTTAATGAATGTAATCAGCCATTGCGCTTGTGGGGGCTGGGCTGCGCTGCGATGCGACCGCGGGCGGCGAGGGCGGCAATCATGCGGCCGTCGCGGCCATAGGTGTCTTGGCGGAACTCGACCGTTCCATCGGGGTCCTCGATGGCCGTCCAATAGAGGATATAGGCGGGAAGCGGATGCCTCACCGGCAGGTGCACCGTCGCCCCCGCCGCGATCCCGGCATTGAGCTCGTCGAGCGTGCGATTGGCATCGCCGCCCAGGGCGAGGGAGGCCAGCTTGAGGGCATCCTCGACGCGAATGCAGCCATGGCTGAAAGTGCGGGTCGCACGCGCGAAAAGGCGGCGTGCCGGCGTGTCGTGAAGATAGACGTCGAAGGGGTTCGGCATCTCCAGCTTGATGCTGCCGAGGGAATTTTCCGGGCCGGGCAGCTGCTGCAAGCGGTAGAGGTAATGCCGCGAGGCGGGGGAGGCCCAGTCGATCCGGGTTCCGTAGGGGTCACCCTCGGGGCCGTTCAGGATCACGATGTTCTGGGACATGAGATAGGTGGGATCGCGCCGCAGCTTCGGCAGCATCTCCTTGAGCGCGATCGAATAGGGGACGTTCCACGGCGGGTTGACGGTCACCATCCGGACCACGGCGCGCAGGATCGGGCTGGGATGCTTGGGATCGCCGACCACGACCTTCGACACGAAGATCGGGCTGCCGTTCTCGATCACCTGCAGGCTGGCATCGGTTGTGTTGACGGCGATGTAGCGCTTCTCGATGGGGCGCGGCAGCCAGCGCCACCGCTCGAGATTGGCGACGATCTGCTTCACGCGATAGGCCGCCGGGATATTAAGCATGGCGAAGGTGCGCGGCCCGATGCGGCCGTCGGGGTCGAGGCCATTGCGCGCTTGGAAGCGCAGCAGCGCCGCCGTGAGGTCGCCGGGCCGCGCCTGGTCGGGCGTGCTCGCGAGCGTCGGGTCCTCGACGGCGAGCCGGGCGCGCAGGATGGGAAGCCTGGGATCGCCGTCGCGGTCGAGCCGAAGCTCGCCGTCGCCTTTCGGGATCTGCGGCCAGCCCCCGGCTGCGGCGATGGCGCGGTAACGGCGGAGCGCGTCCTTGAGGCGTGCGTAGTCGGGCTCGGGTGGCGGCAGCTCGGCGAGAAGCTGAGCGAGATCGTCGTGGGCGAGGGCGACCGCGAGTGCGGCCGCCGCGTCGAAATGCTGGGCCGGCAGGCTGATCTCGTCATCGACGTCCTTGGGAGATATCCGCCCGATCCGCAGATCATGGGCGTAACGCAGGAAGGCGTCGGTGAGAAGGAGGTCGAGCGCCGCCGCCGCCTTGGCCGTCCGCGGCGCCAGTTGCGAGGCCAATGCGGCGACGTGGTAATCCGCGGGATCGAGCCCGTCATCGCCGGCATGGGCCAGCGCCTCCTCGAGGAGTGCCGCCCGCTTGGCGCCGGCCGCGTCGCCGCTCCAGGCCGGCCGAAACTGGCGCAGCTCGTAAAAATGAAGGAGAGCCTCGGTGTCGAGCGGCTCGGCGTCCAGCCGCGGCGGCGCCGCCATGGCGTCGCGGATGGCCTGGCTGACCGCAGTGGGGTCGATGGAAGGCGCCTCTGCAACCGCGGCATGGGCGTTGCGCCCCGTGGCGCCGACGAGGAGAAGAGCGGTCAGCAGGATCGCCGTCGGGGGCAGGCCTGCGCGGCGCGGCGATGCGGATCGGGAATGGCTATTCCGGTGCAACGACCAGCTCCATGCGGCGTTCGTCAAGGTGCAGCACCCGCTCCGACGGGAACTCGGGTGGAGCGGTGAGGGCTCGAATCGAGCCCGAGGCATGATTTTTCGATAACCCTATCTCCGCCGAAACTCTAATCTGCGATCTGTTGCGCGAATGTTAAGGCCAGCCGGGCCGGGCCGTAAGCAAAATCGGCCGCGATGGGCCGGCGCGGCGAAGGAGGGAACGATGTCGGACGAAATTGCGGCTGCGGACGGCCCTTATGTCTTTCACGCCAGCCGGGCGCCGTCGCGCGAGCTGGGGCCCGGCGTGACCGGCAAGGCGGCGCGCATGCCGGACGGGCTCGTGGTGCGCTATCAGGAGCGCGCCCCCGGCCATGACGGCGATCATTGGTGCGAGTCCGGCCATACGGCCTACATCCTCGCCGGGCGCATCCGCTACGAATTTGCGGATCAGGCCGTCGAGGCGGGACCCGGCGACATTGTGCATATTCCCGCCGGCCACGCCCACCGCCACCGCCCGCGCGTCGTCGGCAGCGAGCCGGTGCGCTATTTCATCACCGAGTTCTGGGATTGAGTGGCTCTCCACCGATGTCCCACCGAGGCTGTTCCAGCGCGAGAGGAAACCGATATGGCCGAAGTTTCGCTTCCCGATTCCGTGACCAGCCTCGTCCGCGGGCGCCGCGCGGCGCTCCATCCCTTCGACCGGATTGAGCCGCGCCGCACAGCACTCCTCGTCGTCGACATGCAGACGGCCTTCCTCAAGGAAGGCTGGCCGACGGCGCTCGCGGCCGCGCGCGACATCGTTCCCGCCATCAACCGTCTCGCGGGGGCCGTGCGGCGCAGCGGCGGCGAGGTCGTCTGGATCGTCTCGACTTACGGGCCGGACGAGGACGATCGCTGGCCCATTCTCTTCGATCACATGCTCGGCCCTGCCGCTGGCGGAAATTTCCGCGCAGTCCTCACCGCCGGGCACGAGGGCCACGCCATCTGGCCGCTGCTGGAGCGGCGGCCGGACGACCCCGTCGTCAGCAAGAACCGCTTCAGCGCCTTCTGCGGCAGCAACGGCGCGCTGGAGGCACTGCTGCGTCGGCACGGCATCGATACGGTGCTCGTCGTCGGCACGGTGACGAATATCTGCTGTGAATCGACGGCGCGGGAGGCCAGTTTCCGCGACTTCAAGACCATCATGGTCGCCGATGCCAATGCGGGGCGCTCGTCCGCGGATAATCTTGCGACCTTCTCGTCCTTCATCCTCGCCTTCGGCGACGTGATGACGGCAGATGAGGTGATTGCCCGGTTGGAAGCCGGCGCCGCGCCCGGCAAGGCGGCGACGGGATAGCACCGGGGAAACCTATTGACTCCGGAAACCGCCTAGGCTTGGTTGTGAGGCAATATGGGGGCGGCGGCCAGGCGCGGCCGATTCTTGTCGGCCGGGCCGAACGGCTCTCGAAACATGGCTGGAGGCTCGAAATGTCGGGGAAGAAATGGCTCGCGGCCCTCGCCGCGGTGCTTGTTGTTGGATTGGCTCAGGCAGCGCCGGCATCGGCCAAGACCCTCAAATGGGCGAATGACGGCGACGTCTCGTCGATGGACCCCTATTTCCTCAACGAGACGTTCCTCCTTGGCTTCCTCGGCAATGTCTACGAGCCCCTGGTCGGACGGGACAAGAAGCTCCAATTGACGCCCAAGCTCGCCGTCTCGTGGGAGCAGACCGGGCCTACGGTGTGGCGCTTCCATCTGCGGCACAACGTCAAGTTCCAGGACGGCACGCCCTTCACCGCCGACGATGTCGTGTTCTCCTATCATCGCGTCATCGGTGAAGGCTCCGACCTCAAGAGCAAGCTCGGCACCGTCGCCGAGGTGAAGAAAATCGACGACTACACCGTCGATTTCGTCACGAAGACGCCGGACCCGCTGCTGCCGGGCGAATTCTCCCAGTGGTACATTATGTCGAAGGCGTGGTGCGAGAAGAACGGCGCCACCAAGACGGCGAATGTCAGCAAGAACGAGGAGAATTTCGCCACCCGCCACGCCAACGGCACGGGTCCCTTCATGATTACCGACCGCGAGCCCGACGTGCGCACGGTCGCGGTGCCCAACCCCCATTGGTGGGGCAAGCCCGAGCATAACCTCACCGAGGTCGATTTCACCGTCATCAAGTCGGACGCGACGCGGGTGGCGGCCCTCCTCTCGGGCGAGGTCGATATGGTCTACAACGTCCCGCTTCAGGATGTAGACCGCATCAATCACACGCCCCACCGCAAGGTGCTGCAAGGCCCCGAGATGCGCACCATCTTCCTCGGCATGGACCAGTGGCGCGACGAGCTGATTGACTCGAACGTCAAAGGCAAGAATCCCTTCAAGGATGTGCGGGTGCGGCGGGCCTTCTACCAGGCGATCGACGAGAACGCGATCGTGAAGAAGGTCATGCGCGGCGCGGCGACGCCTTCCGGCTTGATGGTCGCGCCCTCGGTCAATGGCTGGGACAAGGCCCTCAATGATCGCTATCCTTACGATCCAGCCGCGTCGAAGAAGCTCCTGGCGGAGGCGGGCTATCCGAACGGCTTTACGGTCGGGATGAACTGCCCGAATGACCGTTACGTCAATGACGAGCAGATCTGCCAGGCCGTGGTTGCCATGCTGGCCAAGGTCGGCGTCAAGGTGAACCTCCTCGCCGAGACCAAGAGCAAGTATTTCGCCAAGGTCTTGGCCCGAAACACCAGCTTCTATCTGCTCGGCTGGACGCCCGATACCTATGATTCCTGGAACCCGCTCTTCAGCCTGATCGGAACTCCCGATGCCTCCGGCCGGGGCAAGTTCAACCTCGGCAAGTACTCCAACCCCAAGGTCGACCAGCTCATCACCGAGATCCAGAGCGAGACGAATCAGAAGAAGCGGAACGCCGAGATCGCCGAGGCCTTCAAGATTCACAAGGAGGAGTTCGGCCACATCCCGCTGCATCAGCAGGCGCTGGCCTGGGGCATCAAGGACAACGTCCACCTCGTGCAGCTTCCCGACAACGTCTTCAATTGGGATTGGGTGAAGGTGGATTGATGCCCGTACAGGCGGGCCGCGCCGCTTCCAAGCGGCGCGGCCGTGCGCACCCTGCGTCCAAGGCCCGAGCTCCTGCCTCGTCGCGGCCTTGGCACTTCAAGGCCGGCGACGGCTGTCGTAGCGAAGAGGGAGGGGCAAGATGACGAGAACACAGTGGCTCGCCGCGCTTGTTGCAGTCTGCGCGATCGGGGCGGCAACGCCGGCCTCAGCCAAGACCCTCAAATGGGCGAATGACGGCGACGTCTCGTCGCTCGAGCCCTATTTCCTCAACGAGACATTCCTCCTGGGCTTCCTCGGCAACGTCTACGAGCCCCTGGTGGGACGCGGAAAGAAGCTCGAGCTGGAGCCGAAGCTGGCGGTCTCGTGGGAGCAGACCTCGCCGATGATGTGGCGCTTCCATCTGCGGCACAACGTCAAGTTCCAGGACGGCACGCCCTTCACCGCGGATGACGTGGTGTTCTCCTATCAACGGGTGACGGCGGAGGGCTCCGATCTCAAGAGCAAGCTCGGCACCGTCGCCGAGGTGAAGAAGATCGACGACTACACCGTCGATTTCGTGACGAAGACGCCAGACCCGCTGCTCCCGGGCGAGCTCTCCCAGTGGTACATCATGTCGAAGGCGTGGTGCGAGAAGAACGGCGCCACCCATGCCACCACGGCCAAGCAGAAGGAAGAGAACTACGCGACCCGCCACGCCAACGGCACGGGTCCCTTCGTGATTACCGACCGCGAGCCCGATGTGCGCACGGTCGCGGTGCCCAACCCCCATTGGTGGGGCAAGCCCGAGCATGATTTGACCGAGGTCGACTTCCGCGTCATCAAGTCGGACGCGACGCGGGTGGCCGCCCTCCTCTCGGGCGAGGTCGACATGGTCTACACCGTGCCCATCCAGGACGTGGACCGCATCAACCACACGCCCCACCGCAAGGTCCTGCAAGGCCCGGAGATGCGCACCATCTTCCTCGGCATGCAGCAGGGGTTGAGCGAGCTCGCGGATTCCGATGTGAAGGGGAAGAATCCCTTCAAGGATGTGCGGGTGCGGCGGGCCTTCTACCAGGCGATCGACGAGAACGCGATCGTGAAGAAGGTCATGCGCGGCGCCGCGACGCCCTCCGGCCTCATGGTGGCGCCCTCGGTGAATGGCTGGAACAAGGCGCTCAATGATCGCTATCCCTATGACCCGGCCGCGTCGAAGAAGCTCCTGGCGGAGGCGGGCTATCCGAACGGCTTCACCGTGGGGATGAACTGCCCGAATGACCGCTATGTCAATGACGAGCAGATCTGTCAGGCGGTCGCGGCGATGCTGGCCAAGGTCGGCATCAAGGTAAACCTCCTCGCCGAGACCAAGAGCAAATATTTCGCGCGCCTCCAGGAGCACAAGGTGAGCTTCTATCTGCTCGGCTGGACGCCCGATACCTATGACTCCTGGAACCCGCTCTTCAGCCTGATCGGAACCCCGGACGCCGCCACCGGCCGCGGCCGCTTCAATTACGGCAACTACTCGAGCCCCAAGGTCGATCAGCTCATCGCGCAAATCCAGAGCGAGACCGACCAGAAGAAGCGCGATGCGGAGATCGCCGAGGCCTTCAAGATCCACAAGGAGGAGTTCGGCCACATCCCGCTGCATCAGCAAGCCTTGGCCTGGGGCATCAAGGACAACATCCATCTCGTCCAGCTCCCCGACAACGTCTTCAACTGGAACTGGGTGCAGGTCAAATAGTGCGCTGGTGTGACATGTCGGCTCGTGCGGCAGGGAGTAAGCGGCGCAGCAAGCGTGACGTACCGCAATGATTGCCTTCGTCCTGCGCCGCCTGCTGCAATCGATCTCGGTCATGCTCGTGGTAGCGCTGATCGCCTTCAGCCTGTTCCGCTATGTCGGCGACCCCATCAACAACATGGTCGGCCAGGACACCGGCGATCAGGACCGCGCGGCCCTGCGGCGCAGTCTCGGCCTCGACGATCCCGTCGTCGTGCAATTCGCGCGCTTCGTTGGCAATGCCGTGCGCGGCGAGTTCGGCGTCTCCTACCGGCAGGGCCGCAAGGTCTCGACTCTCATCGCCGAGCGCCTGCCCGCGACCATGGAGCTGAGCCTCGTCGCGGCGCTCTTCGCCCTACTCGTCGGCGTGCCGATGGGCGTCTATACGGGGCTCAGGCGCGAGAGCTGGATCAGCAAATGTTTCCTCGCCTTTTCGCTCCTGGGCGTCTCCCTGCCGACCTTCCTCATCGGCATTCTCCTCATTCTCCTCTTCTCGGTCTGGCTCGGCTGGCTGCCCGCCTTCGGGCGCGGCGAGGTCGTCCATCTCGGCTGGTGGACGACAGGGCTTCTGACTGCGAGCGGGCTCAAGGCGCTGATCATGCCGGCAATCACCCTGGGCCTCTTCCAGATGACGCTGCTCGTGCGGCTTGTGCGCGCCGAGATGCTGGAGGTGCTCCGCACCGACTACATCAAGTTCGCGCGGGCGCGCGGACTCACCAATCGCGCGATCAATTTCGGCCATGCGCTCAAGAACACGCTCGTCCCGGTGATCACCATCACCGGCATCCAGCTCGGCTCGATCATCGCCTTCTCGATCATCACCGAGCAGGTCTTTCAATGGCCCGGGATGGGGTTGCTCTTCATCCAGGCGGTGGCCTTCGTCGACATCCCGGTCATGGCCGCCTATCTCGTCCTGGTTGGCTTTCTTTTCGTGGTGATCAACCTCATCGTCGATCTCCTCTATTACACAGTCGATCCTCGGCTCCGCGCCGATCGCGCGATCGCGGGAGGGCACGGTGTCTGAGGCCGGCGCGCGAGGTGCGACGCGCTTCCGGCTGCGCGATGCCGTCGCGCGCGTGTGGGACAGCGACCTCTTCTATAGCTTTCGCCGCTCCAAGGTGACCGTCGCTGCCGCGGTCGTCACCCTCGTCATTTTCGTGAGCGCCGCCGCAGCTCCCCTGATCGCCCCCCACGATCCCTACGACCTCGCGACTGTCAGCCTGCTCGACGCCCGCAATCCGCCGGCCTGGATGGACGGCGGGAGCTGGGAATATCCCCTCGGCACGGACAATCTCGGGCGCGACGTCTTCTCGACGATTCTCTACGGCTCGCGCCTCTCGCTTTTAGTCGGCTTCGCCTCGGTCATCTTCGCCATGGTGCTGGGCGTCAGTCTCGGCCTCATCTCGGGCTATGCCGGCGGCGCCGTGGACGCGGTGATCATGCGCATCGCCGAGGTGCAGTTGAGCTTCCCGGCGATCCTGATCGCGCTCCTCGTCGACGGCATCATGCGCGGCATCGTGCCTCGCCAGTTCCAGGACCAGGTCGCCGAGTATGTCCTGATCCTCTCGATCGGGCTTTCCTATTGGGTGCATTTCGCGCGCACGGTGCGCGGCTCAACCATGGTCGAGCGCAGCAAGGAATACGTGCAGGCGGCGCGCGTCATCGGCCGTCGCCCTCTCGCGATCATGCTCCGTCACGTGCTGCCCAATGTCACGGGGCCGGTCCTCGTGATCGCCACGATCACGCTCGCGGTGGCGATCATCACCGAGGCCACGCTATCCTTCCTTGGCGTCGGCGTGCCGCCGACCGAGCCCTCGCTCGGAACGCTCATCCGCGTCGGTAACGATTTCCTCTTTTCCGGGGAGTGGTGGATTTCGATTTTCCCCGGCGTCGTGCTGGTGCTGCTGGTCCTCGCCGTCAACATGCTGGGCGATTGGCTGCGCGACGCCCTCAATCCCAAGCTCCGCTGATGACAAGCCTCAGCAATCAGCCGCCGCTCCTCGATGTCCGGAACCTCCGGGTTGAGTTCCCCACGCGGCGCGGCACGCTCGTAGCGGTCGACGACGTCTCCTTCTCGATAGCACCCGGCGAGGTCCTCGGCGTCGTCGGCGAGTCCGGCGCCGGAAAATCGATCACCGGCTCCGCAATCATCGGCCTCATCGAGCCGCCGGGCCGCATCGCCGGCGGGCGCATTCTCTTCGAGGGCGAGCGGATCGACAATCTGCCCTACGAGAAGATGCGCCGCGTGCGCGGCAAGCGCATCGGCACGATCTTTCAGGACCCGCTCACCAGCCTCAACCCGCTTTACACCGTCGGCCGACAGCTCGTCGAGACGATCTCCACCCATACGGATCTCGGCCCGCGCCAGGCCCGCGCCCGCGCCATCGAGCTCCTGGGCGAGGTGGGCATCCCCTCGCCGGCCCAGCGCATCGATCACTATCCCCATCAATTCTCGGGCGGCATGCGCCAGCGCGTGGTAATCGCGCTTGCGCTCTGCGTCAACCCGCGGCTCGTCATCGCCGACGAACCGACGACGGCCCTCGACGTCTCCATTCAGGCGCAGATCATCGCGCTCATCAAGAAACTCTGCCGCGAATATGGGACGGCGGTCATCCTCATCACCCACGACATGGGTGTGATCGCCGAGACGGCCGACCGCGTCGCCGTCATGTATGCGGGCCGGCTCGTCGAGATCGGCCCGCTGCGCGAGGTGGTGAAACAGCCGCGCCATCCCTATACCGTGGGTCTCATGGGCGCCATCCCGTCCCTCCACGGGACGGCCGATCAGCTCGTGCAAATCGACGGCAGCATGCCGCGGCTCAACGCGATTCCCTCCGGCTGCGCCTTCCATCCACGCTGCGCGCGACGCTTCGGGCGCTGCACCTCGGACCGCCCGGAGCTGATCGCCGATGGCGCGTCCCAGGCCGCCTGCTGGCTCTACGAGCCCGTGGCGCGGACCGGCAGCCATGGATAGGCGCCCGGGAAGCGAAGCGGCGGTCGAGCATCCCCTCGTGCGGGTGAGCGATCTCGCGCGCTATTTCGACGCCTCGGCACCGCTTCTCAATCGGCTCCTCGCGCGGACGGGCCGGCGTGTGCTTCGGGCCGTCGATGGGGTCTCCTTCGAGATTCCCCGTGGTCGGACGCTCGGGCTCGTCGGCGAGTCCGGTTGCGGGAAATCCACCGTCGCGCGGCTCGTCGTCGGTCTCTATCGCCCCACCCGCGGCACCATCGAGTTCGACGGGCAGGATCTGTCGCAGCACCGCTCCCGGCGCGAGGTCGAGCGCCTGCGGCGCCGGCTCCAGATGATCTTCCAGGACCCCTATGCCAGCCTCAATCCGCGCTGGCGGGTGCGCGACATCATCGCCGAGCCGATCCGCGTGCATGGCCTCCTCCGCGATGGCGGCGCGATAACCCGGCGCGTCGACGAGCTCCTCGCGCAGGTCGGCCTCGCCGCCGCGGACGGCGAGAAATATCCCCATGAGTTCTCGGGCGGCCAGCGTCAGCGCATCTCGATCGCGCGGGCGCTCGCGAGCGCTCCCGAGTTCCTCGTCTGCGACGAGCCGACCTCGGCTCTCGACGTCTCGGTGCAAGCTCAGATCCTCAACCTGATGAAGGACCTTCAGCGCCGGTTGGGCCTCACTTATCTCTTCATCTCGCACAATCTCGCGGTGGTTCGGCATATGGCCGATCAGGTGGGGGTCATGTATCTCGGCCGCCTCGTCGAGCTGGCGGATGCCAAGGCGCTCTTCAGCCGTCCCCGCCACCCCTATACGCGCCTTCTTCTCGAGACGGTGCCCGATCTCGATCTCGGCGGGCGCGTTCGCACGCCGGTCGGCGGCGAGGTGCCAAGCCCCATCGATCCGCCGCCGGGCTGCGGCTTCAATCCGCGCTGCCCCTTCGCCAATGAACGCTGCCGCCGCGAGCGCCCCCAGGCTCGCCTGGTCGAGGGTGGGCTCGTCGCCTGCCACGCCGTGGAGGAAGGTCGTCTTCCGGCGAGCGCTGCGCCGGCCGCTCAACTGGCTTGATCCCGGATCTCAATCCTGCGCGCGAATGAAGTCGCGGATGCGCGGCATGATCTCCTCGCGCCAGCGGCGGCCGTTGAACACGCCGTAATGCCCAACCCCCGGCTGGAGGTGATGGGCGCGCCGGCTGGCGTCCAGGCTGCTGCAGAGGATATGGGCGGCGTAGGTCTGCCCCGGCGCGCAGATATCGTCCTCGGCGCCCTCCACGGTCATCAGTGCGGTCCGCGTGACGGCTCGCGGCTCGATCGGTCGCCCGCGTGAAGTCATGAGGCCGCGCGGCAGAAGATGCTGCTTGAAGACGGTGTCGACGGTCTGGAGATAGAACTCGGCCGTCATGTCGGTGACCGTCAGATATTCGTCGTAGAAGCGCCGCGTCGCCGCGGCGTCGTCGCCATTGCCCTTGACCAGGTTACGGAACATCTCGGCATGGGCGCGGATATGCCGGTCGAGATTCATGCCGACGAAATTGCCGATCTGGAGGAACCCCGGGAAGACGCGCCGCATGAACCCCGCATAGGGCATGGGCACCTGGGTAATCACCGTACGCTCGAGATAGGCGAGGGAGTGCTTCTCGGCGAATTCGTTCACCTTTGTCGGATTGGCGCGGGGATCAATCGGGCCGCCCATGAGGGTGATCGAGCGTGGTGCCATAACGTCGCCCGCTGCCGCCATGATCGAGGTCGCCGCGAGCACGGGCACGGCCGGCTGGCACACGGCGATGACGTGCAGCGGCGAGCCGAGGAGATGCACGAACTCGATCATATGGTCGATGTAATCGTCGAGATCGAAACGCCCCTCCGCGAGGGAGATGTTCCGCGCGTTCAGCCAGTCGGTGACATAGAGGTCGTGATCGGGAAGAAGGGCCGCCACCGTGCCGCGCAGCAGTGTCGCGAAGTGGCCCGACATCGGGGCGACCAGCAGCACGCGAGGAGCTGGCACCGGCTGCGCCTTCCTGAAATGAATGGCCCGGCAGAACGGCGTGGCATGGACGACGACTTCCTCGACCGCCACCGGCTCGCCGCTGATGACGACATGATCGATGCCGAAATCCGGCCGCTCATGGCGCAGCTTGGTCTCGGAGATCAGCTCGAAGGCGGCACCCAGGTAATCGAGAAACGGCAGGGCCGCGCTGATGGGCCAGGGCTGCTTCGCGAAAGGGCGCGCGGCATCGGCCAGCCGCCGCCACGGCTCGAGCAGCGCCTGCTGCGCAGCATAGGCCTGGTAGAGCAGCATCGAGTGGTCCGTCCTTTCTGGGTCGCGGGACGCGCGACACTAACATAAGGAGGCTACCCCGCATAGTTCTCGGGGCAAAAATCCGAGCACACCCCATATATAGAAATATTTCGTTGACAATCGATTTCCGGAGCCCTGCGTCCTGGGCATGGGCGAGGTGCCGGATCAGCGCAGCGGCGGGTTGCCTGCGTCGTCCGCGACAGCAAGCGCCTCCTTCACGGTCTCGCCCTTGTTCCGAAGATGCGCCTTGAGAAGCGTAGCGAGGGTCTGGCCGTCGCGCGCGGCGAGTGCTGCAAGAATCTGCTCGTGCTCCTCGACCGCTTGCGCCCAGCGTCGCTTCGACATATTGGCGAGATAGCGCGCCCGGCGGGCGCGTCCGGCCAAGTTGCGATAGACCGCGGCCAGCGTCGGGTTGCGCGCCGCCTCCAGAATGCGCTCGTGGATGCGCTGGTTGAGTGCGAAATAGGATGCGAGCTCGCCGCGCGTGTAGTGAAGCAGCATCTGGGCGTGGAGCACGCGAATCTCGGCGATCTCCTCCTCGGTGATGCGCGCCGCCGCGAGCTCGCCGGAGAGCGCTTCGAGGGCGCCCATCACCGAGAAGATCTCGTCGATCTCTTCGATCTTGAGGCGGGCGACGAGCGCGCCGCGGCTGGGGTTGAGCTCGACGAGCCCGTCCGCCGCGAGGACCTTGAGCGCCTCGCGCAAGGGGGTGCGGGAGATCCCGAACCGCTCGCAGAGCAGGCGCTCGCGCAGTTTCTCTCCTGGCGCGAGCTCGCCCTCGATGATCATGTCTCGCAGCCGCGCCACCACCTCCTGGTGGAGCGAGCCGCGCCGGATGCGCATCACCACCGATGGGACCGGGGATTCGGACAAGGACACGTCATCGGACATCGCTTGCTCCTTCGCTCTCTCGGGCGAGCGCGCGCGCTAGCACGCGCGCGACATGCACGGCCTCGCGCCCGGCGCCATCCTTGATCTGATGCCGACAGCTCGTGCCGTCGGCGACGATGAGGGTGCCGGCATTCGCTTCCCGCACCGCTGGGAGCAGGGACAGTTCCGCCATCCTCATGGATACCCCGTAAGTCTCGGCGCCGTAGCCGAAAGCGCCCGCCATGCCGCAGCAGGAGGACGCGATGGTCTCGACGGTCAGGCCCGGCACCAGCTTCAGGACCCGCTCCACCGCGCCCATGGCGCCGAAGGCTTTCTGATGGCAATGGCCGTGGAGGAGCGCGCGCCTCTCGGGGAGGGCCTTGAGGGCCAGTGACAACTGGCCCGCCTGCTGCTCCTCGGCGAGGAACTCCTCGAAGAGGCGCGCGCGGCTGGCAAGCGCCGCCGCCTCCAGTCCCATCACCGGAAACTCGTCGCGGAGGGTAAGGAGGCAGGACGGCTCGAGGCCGAGGACCGGCGCGTCTTCGGGATATTGCGCGAGAGCGGCAAGGAGGCGCCGCGCCTCGCGGCGTGCCTCGTCCACAAGCCCGGCGGCGAGAAAAGTACGGCCGCAGCAGAGCGGGCGGCCGCCCTCGGGCGCTTCGGCGACATGGACGCGATAGCCGGCGGCCTCGAGCACCGCGCGGGCGGCATGACCGTTCTCGGGCTCGAAATAGGTGGTGAAGGTATCGGCAAGGAGCACGATCTTTCGGCCGTTCCGATTGGCCGGTGCGGATGTCGGGCGAAAGATGTCGCGGCGCCAAGCGGGCAGGCTGCGCGCAGCGGCGAAGCCCAGCCAGCGCTCCGAGAGCTTGCGCAGCCCCGGCACCGCGTCGCGCAGATTGGTGAGCGGCGCGAAATGGGCCATGACGGGCGCATAGCGAGGCAGGTAGGCGACCAGCCGGTCGCGCAGGGAAAGTCCGTGGCGGCGGCCGTAATGGTGCAGGAACTCAATCTTCATCCGCGCCATGTCGACGCCGGTCGGACATTCGCGCCGGCAGCCCTTGCAGCCGACGCAAAGTCGCATCGTCTCCATCATGTCGTCGGCGACCAGGGCGTCGGGGCCGAGCTGGCCCGAAAGCGCCAGGCGCAGGGTATTGGCGCGGCCGCGGGTGAGATGCTGCTCGTCCTTGGTCACTCGGTAGGATGGGCACATCACATTGGCGTCGCGCTTGCGGCAGGCGCCGTTGTTATTGCACATCTCGACGGCACCGGCGAAACCGCCCCATTCCGACCAGTCGAGCGCCGTCTCGATGGGCGTGATGCGGTAGGACGGCTTGAAGCGGAAGAGGGCGCGGTCGTCCATCTTGGGGGCGCGCACGATCTTTCCCGGGTTGAGCAAGCCGCCGGGATCGAGGATGTCCTTGACGGCGGCGAAGTCCTCGACCATGCGGCTGCCGAACATCGCCGCGTGGAATTCCGAGCGCACGAGCCCGTCGCCATGCTCGCCCGAATGGGAGCCCTTGTATTCCCGCACGATGGCAAAGGCCTCTTCGGCGATGGCCCGCATCTTTCGCGCCCCCTCCGGATCCTTCATGTTGAGGATCGGACGCACATGAAGGCAGCCGACGGAGGCATGGGCGTACCAGGTGCCCGTCGTGCCGTGCTTGCGGAAGAGCGCGTCGAGCCGCGCGGTGTAGTCGGCGAGATCGGCGAGGTCGACGGCGCAGTCCTCGATGAAGGAGACCGGCTTTCCGTCGCCCTTCATCGACATCATGATGTTGAGCCCGGATTTGCGCACCTCCCAGATGTCGCGCTGGAAGGCAGGATCGACGGCTTCGATCACGGCGCCGGGGAAGCCGAGATCGCCCATCAAGGCGACGAGCGCCGCGAGGCGGCGGTTTTGCGGCTCCAGCTCCTCGCCGGCAAATTCCACAAGCAGCAGCGCCTCGGGCTCGCCCTGCACGAACCGCTCGATAGTGCGGCGGAAGAGCGGGATCGCCCGGGCAAGCTCGATCATGGTGCGGTCCACGAGCTCGACCGCATCGGGCCCCAGGGCCACGATGTGCCGTGTCGCGGCCATGGCCTGATAGAAACTCGGGAAATGGCAGACGCCGAGGACCTTGTGCTTGGGGATCGGGTGGAGCCGGAGCTCGATGCGGCGCGAGAAGGCGAGGGTTCCCTCAGAGCCGACGAGGAGATGCGCCAGATTGATCGGCGGCGCGTTGGCGCCGCGCGGGGTGAGCGCATCGATATTGTAGCCGCCAACGCGGCGCTGGAGCTTGGGGAAGCGCGCCTGAATCTCCTCGGCTTCGCGGCGGCCCAGGGCGAGCAGGGCCTCCACCATGCCCCGCTGCCGCGCCGTGAGCGCGTCATCGCCGCCGTTCGCGATCTCGGCGAAGCGCATCGCGCTGCCATCGGCCAGCGTCGCCTCGATGGCGCGGACATTGTCCCGCATGGTGCCGTAGCGGATCGATCTCGCGCCGCAGGAGTTGTTGCCGGCCATTCCGCCGATGGTGGCCCGGCTCGAGGTGGAGACGTCGACGGGGAAGAAGAGGCCGTGGGGCCGCAGAAAGGCGTTGAGCTGGTCGAGCACGATGCCGGGCTCGACGACGATGCGGCGACTCTCAGCATCGAATTCAAGGACGCGGTCGAGGTTGGGGCTGACATCGACGACGACGGCCTCACCGACCGTCTGGCCGCATTGGGAGGTGCCGCCGCCGCGCGGCAGGATAGGCACGCCCTCCGCGGCCGCGACCTCCACGACGCGGGCGATGTCGGCCTCGCTCTTCGGCGTGATCACGCCAATCGGCTCGATCTGGTAGATCGAGGCGTCGGTGGCGTAGCGGCCGCGGGTGAATGGATCGAAGCGAACCTCGCCTTCGATGGCAGCGCGGAAGCGGGCGGCGAGCGCGCTGTCGCCGATGCGCCCTCGCGCCTTAAGCCCCCTCGCTCCGCGCTCGTCCGGACTCATGCGCCTCGTTCCTTAGGCGGATTACCGACAAGATTGAATGCAATTCTCTGTCACCATAAAACGACTATATCTAATATCATCAAAATAAAAGTCATTTCTCCGGACGCAATGAATTGACAGGGCAAAAATTGAATGCATAATTCAAATCATTGAGGTCAGGGATCGGGAGGGAGTGTCATGTCCCATCGGAGCGGCCGCCATTTCCTCCAGATTCCCGGCCCCACCAACGTTCCCGATCGCATCCTGAGGGCCATCGACCGGCCGACCATCGATCATCGCGGGCCGGCCTTCCAGCGGCTCGGCGAGGAGGTTCTTTCCGGGCTCAAGTCGATCTTCAAGACGAAGGCGCCCGTTGTCATCTTCCCCGCCTCGGGCACCGGCGCCTGGGAGGCGGCTCTCGTCAACACCCTCTCGCCCGGCGACAAGGTGCTCATGGCCGAGACGGGGCATTTCGCGACCTTGTGGTCCCGCATGGCCGCGCGCCTCGGGCTCCAGGTGGAGCTCATCCCGGGGGATTGGCGCCGCGGCGCCGATCCGGTCGAGGTCGAGCGCCGGCTCGCGGCCGATCGCGGACATGCGATCAAGGCCGTCTGCATCGTCCATAACGAGACCTCGACGGGGGTGACCTCGCGCATCGCCGAGCTGCGCAAGGCCATCGACCGCGCCCGGCATCCGGCCCTCTTCATGGTCGACACCATCTCCTCCCTCGCCTCCATCGATTATCGCCACGACGACTGGGGTGTCGACGTGACCGTGGCCGGCTCGCAGAAGGGCCTCATGCTGCCGCCGGGCCTCTCCTTCAATGCGATCGGCGAGAAGGCGCGGGCCGCGAGCAGGACGGCGAAGCTGCCGCGCGCCTATTGGAGCTGGGAGGAGATGCTGGCCTCGAACGCGACGGGCTTCTTCCCCTACACGCCGTCGACGAATCTCCTGTTCGGCCTGCGCGAGGCGATCGCGATGCTCCTCGAGGAGGGGCTCGACAATGTCTTCGCCCGGCACGATCGCCACGCCGAGGCGACGCGGCGGGCGGTGCGCGCCTGGGGCCTGGAAATTCTTTGCGCGGAGCCGCGGGAGTATTCGAGCTCGCTGACGGCGGTGCTGATGCCGGCGGGCCATGATGCCGACGCCTTCCGGCGTGTGACGCTCGAGCGCTACGACCTCTCCCTCGGCAACGGCTTGGGCAAGTTGCAGGGGCGCGTCTTCCGCATCGGTCATCTGGGCGACTTCAACGATCTCATGCTGGCCGGCACGCTCTGCGGCGTCGAGATGGGGCTCGCCGCGGCAGGCGTGCCTATCAAGACCGGCGGGGTCGCGGCGGCCCTGGCTTATCTCGGCGGCAATTCCGGCGCGCACGCCGCGGCCCCCGCCGCGTAACCCGTGCCGCGCGGCAATCGCGGCAAACAATCAAAACGGGAGGACTTCGACCATGCAAGCCCAGCAAAGGACCCGCAGCAAAGGGCGATGGTACATCCTGTTCCTGATCAGCCTGATGTACCTCATCACCTATCTCGACCGGGTGAACATCTCGACGGTGGCGCCGGTCATCAGCAAGGAGTTCGGCTTCGACAAGGTGACGATGGGCGTGATCTTCAGCGCCTTCGTCTGGAGCTATGCCCTGTTCCAGGTGCCTGGTGGCTGGCTCGGCGACCGCTTCGGGCCGCGTCGCGTCCTCGCGGCGATCGTGAGCTATTGGTCGATCCTGACGGCGCTGACCTCGGCGGCGGCCGGAGCGGTCTCCTTCGTCGTGGTGCGGTTCCTCTTCGGCATCGGTGAGGCGGGCGCCTTTCCCGTGGCGACGCGCTCCATGCAGCTCTGGTATCCGCGGCAGGAGCGCGGGCTCTGCCAGGGCGTTTCCCATAGCGCAAGCCGCCTGGGTGCAGCGATTGCGCCGCCCGTCGTGGTGCTGATCATGACCACGCTCGGCTGGCAGTGGGTGTTCTATATCTGCGGCGCCGTCGGCATTCTCTGGTCCGTGCTGTGGTATCTGACCTATCGCAACCTGCCCGAAGAACACGGCCTCGTGAACAAGGCGGAGCTTGCGCATATCCGCGGCGTCGACGACGCCGGCAACATCAAGCAGGCGGAAATCGAGCGCACGGCCTCGGTGCCCTGGGGCACCCTGCTGCGGTCGCCGAATATGTGGGCGATCATGTGCGCCTATTTCACCTACGTGTACTGCCTCTGGATCTTCTTGAGCTGGCTGCCCTCCTATCTCGCCGAATACCGACATTTCACGCTGATCAAGGTCGGCGTCCTCGCCTCTCTGCCTCTCTGGGCCGGGGTGATCGGCGACACTGTCGGCGGCTGGGCCACCGATTGGCTGCTCGTAAAAACGGGCAACACCAAGCTGGCGCGGCGTCTCGTCGCCATCATCGGCCTGCTCGGCTGCGTCGTCTTCATCGTGCCCGCGGCCATGACCGCGAACGCCTATACGGCCGTGTACTGCCTCACGGCGTCGCTGTTCTTCCTCGAATGCACGATCGGACCGTCCTGGGCCGTGCCCATGCATGTGGGCGGGAAGTATTCCGGGACGGTGTCGGGGATGATGAACATGGCGGGCAATATCGGCGGCGCCCTGTCGCCGGCGGTCTTCGGCGTCCTCGTCCAGTTCGGCTCGTGGCAGGCGCCCTTCATCGTGGCCGCCTGCCTTCTCGTCGCCGGGGCCGGGGTCTGGGCCTTCTGGCTGGACCCGACGGTATCGGTTCTCGAGAAGGCTGAGGGCCCGAGGCTGGCAACGCCCGCGCCCGCTCGCGGCGGCCGCTGAGAAAGCGCGGCTGCGACGGGCACCGGCAACGATCCGGCGATTCGCGGTGGCTCTTTGCTCCAGGGCATGGCGTCATCCCCGCTGCGGCCCTGGATCGCGTCGGCATGGCGGCGATTAAGCGCCAACTCAAGGTGCTCGCCGGACTCCGCGAGCCTCTTAGGCGGCGGCGACCTTGAGATTGCTCTCGCGGCTGTCGATCAGGCGATCGGGCATGCAATGCTGCCGCAAGCGCTCGGGGTCGGTAAGCCGGACATGGTGGCCGCGCACTTCGACGCCGATCTTGCGCAGGGAGGAGAAGGCGCGGGACAGGCTTTCGGGCGTCATACCCAGGCGGGCGGCAATGAGGCGCTTGTCATGGGGCAGCTCGACGCTGCCATTGGCGCCATTCCCCTCGGCGAGAGCCATGAGATAGCAGCCGAGCCTCTGGGTCGAGGTCCGCAATTTCAAATCTTTCACCTGGCGCAGCATGTCGCGATATTGCCGCGACAGGGAGCCGAGCATGCAAAGGGACAAGCGCACGTCGCGGGCGAGCTGCTCGCGCAAGCGCGGCGCCGGGAGCATGAGGATGCGTGCGGGATGGATGATCTTCGCCGAGACCAGATAGGGCGTGTTCGTCAGCACTGCCGCCGGCATGAACGTGTCGACGGGCTCGACGATCTCGACGACGGTCTCGCGGGCATCCGACGAGGTCCCCGTCATCTGGACGCTGCCATCGAGAAGGATGTGGAGAAAATCCGGCAGGTCGCCCTGCCGAAAGAGGATCGTCTGGCTGGGAAACCGCTGCAGGAAGGCGCCGGTGGTTAATTCCTGAAGGGTCTCCTCGGAGAGGCCGGTGAACAAGGGAACGGTGCGAAGTTGATCGAAGTCTTCTTGTTGCATGGCGAGTCCTCCTTATCGCTGCTCCCGCAGACCGGCCATTCCGCCGGCGGGCGGGCAATTTCTCGCCCCTCGCTTCGCGCTCGGACCTGTCCCCCAACCCCAATGGCCTCACGAGAGGCCAAGCCGGACAGATCGTCAAGTGGTATGTAATATATAAGCAAGAGCCGATCAACAATAGTCAATCGGGCCGGAGGGCCCGATCTCGGCGGGATGGAGGTCCGCTCGGCGGATGTCAGTTCGTGACGAGCTTCCTCGGCGTGTAGCGGCCGTTCTCGATGCCGGCGAAGAGCTCCTTGACCCGAGGATGGGAAATCGGCCGGCCGCTTTCGTCGGGCAGCAGGTTCTGCTCCGAGACATAGGCGACATAGGTCGTCTCGGCATTCTCGGCGAGGAGATGATAGAAGGGCTGGTCGCGATGGGGACGGACATTCTCCGGGATCGACATCAGCCATTCCTCGGTATTCGAGAAAATCGGATCGACATCGAAGATGACCCCCCGGAACGGGTGGATACGATGGCGGACAAGCTGTCCGATTTGGAATTTCGCGGTTCTCATCTCGTTAACGCTCTCGCTTGAGCCGGTGGCACGTCTAGCCTCGGCGGACTGTCACGCCACTGTAACAGAAGCGGCCTAACATCCTCTCCGCCCGCCGGCCGTTCCGGTCGCCTCGAGGAAATTCTAGGCGACGGTGCGACGGTTGTGCAATGCGGCCGGCGGCGCGATCCGGATATGGCGCGACGGCGCGAGGCGGAATTCCGGGACAGTAGGGTGGGATGGGGATCGCGAATGCATCGACGGGGCCGCGCGCGCCGGGAAGCGGGGTAAGGGCATTCCGCGCCGGTAAGCTCGGCGATGCGGTCTTCCACGCCCTGACCTTCGCCTTCGCCCTGCTCGTCCTTCTCGTGCTCGCCGCCATCATCGCAGCGCTGGCGCAGGGCGGGTGGCCGGCGCTGAGCAAGCTCAAGCTCGGCTTCTTCGTCAGCGCGACGTGGAATCCCGTCACCGAGACGTTCGGCGCGCTTGCGCCCATCTACGGCACCATCGTCACCTCCGTCATTGCCCTCCTTTTCGGGGTGCCGGTCAGCCTCGGCATCGTCATCGTGCTTACGGAGCTGGCGCCGGTCTGGCTGCGCCGGCCGATCGGCACCGCCGTCGAGCTCCTGGCCGCCATCCCGAGCATCATTTACGGGATGTGGGGCCTCTTCGTCTTCGTGCCCTTCTACAAGGCCTATATCCAGCCGGCGCTCGGCTCGACGCTCGGCAAGGTGCCGGTGCTCGGGGCGCTCTTCTCCGGCCCGCCCTTCGGCGTCGGCCTGCTGACGGCGGGCCTCATCCTCGCCGTCATGATCCTGCCCTTCATCGCCGCGGTGATGCGCGACGTCTTCGCGACTGTGCCGCCGATGCTCCGCGAATCCGCCTATGGGCTCGGTGCCACCACTTGGGAGGTGGTATGGAACGTGGTGCTCCCCTATACCCGGACCAGCGTGGTTGGTGCCGTCATGCTCGGGCTCGGGCGCGCTCTCGGCGAGACCATGGCCGTCACCTTCGTCGTCGGCAACGCCCACGACATCAGCGCCTCGCTCTTTCTGCCCGGGGCCACGATCTCCTCGACGATCGCGAACGAGTTCACCGAGGCGGTCGGGAATATCTATTCCTCCTCGCTCATTGCCCTCGGCCTCACCCTGTTCGTGATCACCTTCGGCGTGCTGATCGCGGCCAAGCTGATGCTGCGCCGCCTCGCCGGCAGGGTGCCGGGCTAGCCATGTCGCGCTCCCTTTACCGCCGGCGCCGCGCCGTCAACCTCGTGCACATGACCGCCTCGGTGCTGGTGACGGCGCTCGGCATCTTCGTACTCGCCTCGATCCTCTGGACCTTGCTCGAGCTCGGCCTCGCGGGCTTGACCCCGCGCATCTTCACGGCGATGACGCCGCCACCCGGCAGCCCCGGCGGACTCCTCAATGCGATTGTCGGGAGCGTGATTCTGACCGTCCTCGGCATCGGTATCGGCGCCCCCGTGGGCGTGCTGGCCGGCACCTATCTCGCCGAGTATGGCAAGACCGGCAAGATCGCCGAGGCGACGCGGTTCATCAATGACATCCTGCTGTCCGCCCCGTCGATCCTGATCGGGCTCTTCATCTACCAGGTCGCGGTGCTGCCGAGCAGCCACTTCTCGGCCTGGGCCGGGGCACTCGCGCTGGCGCTCATCGCCATCCCCGTCGTCCTGCGCACCACGGAGGACATGCTTCGCCTGGTCCCCAACGATCTGCGCGAAGCCGCGGCGGCACTCGGGGCACCCCGTTGGAAGGTTGTCGTGCTCGTGTGCTACCGCTCCGCCCGCGCCGGCATCCTGACCGGCATCCTGCTCGCGGTCGCGCGCATCGCCGGGGAGACGGCGCCGCTCCTCTTCACCGTGCTCAACAATCAGTTCTGGTCGGCGGATGTGAACGCGCCGATGGCCAATCTTCCCGTCGTCATCTTTCAATTTGCGCTCAGCCCCTACGAGGATTGGCAGCGGCTGGCCTGGACCGGCGCTCTGCTCGTGACCGCGAGCATTCTCGGCCTCAACCTCGCGGCGCGCTACGTGCTTGGCAAACGCGAGAAGCGTCCTTAGATGGAGCAGCAGATGCTCAACGGCATATCGCCCCATGCGACCGCGACCGGGGAGAGGGCTCGATTGCACGCACCGGCATTCCTGGCAAGCGAGGTCGACGCGGAGGTGAAAGCGCCGGTGCCGAAGATCGAGATTCGCGAGCTGAAATTCTATTACGGCGCGACGCTCGCTCTGAAGTCGATCAGCATGGCGATTTACGAGCGGCGGGTAACGGCGCTGATCGGCCCCTCCGGTTGCGGCAAGTCCACGCTGCTGCGCACGCTCAATCGTATCTACGAGCTCTACCCCCATATGCGCGCCGAGGGCGAGGTGATCCTCGACGGCGAGAACATCCTGTCTTCGGGCGTCGACCTGAACCAGTTGCGGGCGCGCGTCGGCATGGTGTTCCAGAGGCCGACGCCGTTTCCGATGTCGATCTACGACAACATCGCCTTCGGCATCCGCCTCTACGAGCGCCCCTCCGCCGTGGAAATGGACGAGCGGGTCGAGGCGGCGCTCACCAAGGCCGCACTTTGGGGCGAGGTGAAGGACAAGCTGCGGGCGAGCGGGTTGAGCCTTTCGGGCGGCCAGCAGCAGCGGCTTTGCATCGCGCGGGCGATCGCCCTCAACCCCGAGGTGCTCCTGCTCGACGAGCCGGCATCGGCGCTCGACCCCGTCTCCACCCAGAAGATCGAGGAGCTGATCAAGGAGCTGCGCGACGACTACACGGTGCTGATCGTGACCCACAATCTCCAGCAGGCGGCGCGCGTCTCCGATTACACGGCTCTCATGTATCTCGGCGAGTTGATCGAGTTCGGGGATACGGAGACCATCTTCACCCGGCCCACCAAGAAACAGACGGAAGACTACGTCACCGGCCGCTTCGGCTGAGCGCGGCGCGGCGGCCGCGAATCGTTGGAGATTTCTCTCAAGCGGGCCGGCGCCGGGCCATGCGCCTGAGGCGCCACCCGGTCAGCGCCGCGAAGGCCGGGGCGCCAATGCCGGCCCCGATCAGAAGCGGCAGGAGCCCGTGCAGCCAGGCGATCGGGCCAAAAAGATAAAGGAGATCGTCGAAGTCGAAGCCGGCGAGGCCTTCATAGGCCCGGCGCCCTGTCCCGTCGCGGCGCTCGAGCTGCTCCGAGAGAATCGAGGCCAGCGCTATGCTGCCCCCCGCCAGGATCCCGATGGGAATGGTGGCGCCGTCGAGGGGATAGCGGTCGGCAAGGCCGATGGCGATGGCGACGAAGAACAGCGAGTTCGCCGCCAGGTCGGCCATGTAGTCGAAAAGATGGCCGGCGGCGCTCGAGAGCCCGCCGAGGCGCGCGAGCTCCCCGTCGGCGCGATCGAGGAGGGCCGAGAGCGTCCATAGCAGGCCGCCCCAGATGTCCCAGCGATATTCGCCCATGGCGAAGGCGGCGCAGGCGGCGAGGGCGGTGATCAGGCGGAGCGTGGTCAAGTGATTGGGTGTCACCGGCGAGCCGATCAGCGGTCGCACGAGTGGCCGCATCAGGCGATGGGACCAGGAGGCGTTCGACATGGAACCGGGTTCCTCCTCACCGCCGCCGGCCTGACCGGCGCTAATCCCGAGACGGATTCGGACGGGCGCGTGGGCGGAAAATGCGCCGCCCCTCGGCGATCTGCCAGGCCGCCACCGCCGGCACGCTGGTCGCGAGCTCGCGCAGCCGCTTGGCGAGAGAGAGCGCGAGGGCCGCCCCCGGCGGAACCCCCAGCATCGTGCCGAATAGCAGGAAGCCGCCCTCCTGGATCCCGATGGCGCCCGGCACGGCGAAGCCGGCGCTACGCGCCGCTTGGCCGAGGCTCTCGAGGATGAGGGCCTCCTTCAAGCCGACCCCGGCATTCATGAAATGTAGGAGAAGCCAGACCTCGCCGGCACCGAGGGACCAGGAGAGGAAATGCCAGGCGGCGCTGGTCACCAGGGCGCGCGGACGCCGATGGATCGACTGGATGGCGTCGTGGAGTCCCTTGATGCCCTCGAGGGACAGCCATCCGGCTTTCTTCACCAGGCGGTCGAGCATGTGCTCGACCAGCTTGAAGAGCCCGAAGCGCTGCGCCAAGAGGAAGCCCCCGACAGCGATGAGTGCCGCGACGATTCCCGTCACGAGATCGACGACGTGCCCGCCTTGCGCCCCCGCCTGCACCAGCAGCGTGACGCCCACGATGGTGAAGAGGACCTGGGTGATGATTTGCGCGGTAATGTCGACGACGACGCTCGCCCCCGCCACGTCGCCGCGCACGCCGTGGAAGGAGAGAAGCCGCGCCCCGATGATCTCGCCCCCGATATGGGCAAGCGGCAAGAGCGTATTGGTGCCCTCGCGAATCCAGCGAATTTTCACGAGCGAGAGGAGCGAGCGCTGCCACTTCCGCCCGATGAGCGGCCGCCAGCCAAGGGACGAGCATAGGAGCTGCGCGATATGCAGGCCGAAGACGGGGGCGAAGCCCCATTCGATGACGGCGAGCGCATCGAGAACGTCGCCGGCGCCCTGATAAAGCACGAGAGCCGCCGCGAGGGCGCAGCCGGCCAGCATGGCGAGGCAAAGGCCGAGCTTCATTGGCCTGCCCGCGCCACGGCCGCGGCGCCCCCCGGCGCTCGGCGGCTCGGATGGAGGTTAAGCGTGGTTTTCACGCTGGCGCAGGAAATGGAAGAACTCGACGCCTTCCCTCAGGCGGCGCTTCATCATCTCGGAGCTCTTCACCATCTCCCAGGTGAGCTCCGCGATCTTGCTCGGACGGAAATAGAAGCGCTTATAGAAGACCTTGAGGGCCTCGAAGATTTCCTCGTTGGAGAGGTGGGGGTATTGCAGCGAGGAAATCTGGAATCCATCGCCCGCGACCAGGCTGTCGCTGTTCTCGTGCAGCCAACCCTTCATCACGGCCTCGCGATAGAGCTCGGTTCCCGGATAGGGGGCCGCGAGCGAGACCTGGATGGTGTGGGGATTGACCTGCTGAGCGAAGCGGATCGTCTCCTCGATCGTCTCCTTCGTCTCGCCGGGCAGCCCCACGATGAAGGTGCCGTGGATGGTGATGCCGAGCTTGCGGCAATCCTCGGAGAATTTGCGCGCAACCTCGATGCGCATGCCCTTCTTGATGTTGTGGAGGATTTGCTGGTTGCCCGACTCATAGCCGACGAGAAGGAGACGCAGGCCGTTCTCGCGCAGCACCTTGAGCGTCTCATAGGGCACGTTCGCCTTGGCGTTGCAGGACCAGGTCACGCCGAGCCTGCCGAGGCCGCGGGCAATCTCCTCGGCGCGGGGCCGATCATCAGTAAAGGTGTCGTCGTCGAAGAAGAATTCCTTCACCTGGGGGAAGTAGCGCTTGGCCAGCGCGATCTCGTCGATCACGTTCCTGGCGCTGCGCGTGCGATAGCGATGGCCGCCAATGGTCTGCGGCCACAGGCAGAAGGTGCAGCGCGACTTGCAGCCGCGTCCGGTATAGAGCGAGAGATAAGGATGCTGCAGATAGCCGATGAAGTAGTCCTCGATCACGAGGTCGCGCTTATAGACCTCGGTGACCCAGGGAAGCACGTCCATGTTCTCGATGATGGCGCGCTCCGGATTGTGCACGGCCTGGCCATCCTTGCGATAGCTGATGCCGTCGACCTCCGCGAAGGGCCGCCCCTCGGCGATCTCCTTGATCGTGAAGTCAAATTCGGTCCGCGCCACGAAGTCGATCGCCTCCGAGGCCATAAGCGAGGGCTCGGGCGAGACGGCGACATGGGCGCCGACGAGGCCGATCATCAGCTTGGGGTTCGCGCGCTTGAACGCCTCCGCCACCTTCACGTCGGAATGGAAGGAGGGCGTGCTCGTGTGCATGACGAGGAGCTCGTAATCTCCGGCCAGCGCCACGGTATCCTCGACGCTCAAGCCGCGGGCCGGCGCGTCGATCAGCTTGCTGCCGGGGACGAGCGCCGCCGGCTGGGCGAGCCAGGTGGGGTACCAGAAGGAGCGGATCTCGCGCTTGGCCTGGTAACGGGAGCCGGCGCCGCCGTCGAAGCCCTCATAGGATGGAGGATTGAGAAACAGGGTCTTCATTCCGGCACCTCGGCGCCCCTCATGTTGACAACCATCTGCCCGTCCGTTTGAACCGAGAATTTCTGCGCGCGCCATTCCACCCTGCGTCCGATGAAGCTGGCGGCACGAATGGTGAACGTGATCAGGTCCCGCAACGGCACAAGCCACGGCCGCAGCAGACCCGGCCCTCCCAAGGTGGTATGGGCAACCCAATGCATCACGCCGCGCAACAGCACCGCGCCCCCGACAAGCGCCACGGCGCTTGCCCGGAAGCCGGTCGCGGCGGCCAATAAGATCGACAGCGGAAATGAATCCGTCAAGAAGCTGAAAGCATAGCCGAGCGGCCGCACCGTGCGCATCGTGCGAGCCCAGCGGAGCTCGTGGCGAAACAGCATCTTGAGATTGGGCTCCTCGATGCTGAGCTCGACGATGTGCCGCGCCAGCGCCACCTTGTATCCCTGCGCCGCCACCAGCCGGCCGAGCATGTGATCGTCGGCAAGATAGGAAGCCAGCGCCTCGATGCCGCCGATCGCATTGAGAGCGCGGCGGCGCACCGCCATGGTGGCGCCGAAGCAGTATTCCAGGGGCTCGGAGATGAGCGCCACGAGCACCGAGGGCAGGAACCACTCGTTGATGAACATGGCGCCGAGCCGGCTCGCAAGCTGGGGGCGCGCGGGCGTGCCGCGATAGAGGCAGGTCGCCGCCCCTACTGCGGGATCGGTAAAGGCTGCGGCGAGGTCGGCGAGATATCCGGGGCCGACGCGACAATCCGCATCCGCGATCACCAGGATGTCGTGGCGTGCCTGCTTCAGCATGTTGGCGACGTTGGAGATCTTGTAATTGCTGCCGATTACGCGGGGATCGATCACGAGCGCGGGCTCGCGCTCGGGGAATTCCGCAATCAGGCGCCGGATCACGGGAATGGCCGGATCGCTCGCGTCCCGCACGCCGAAGAGGATCTGGAAGGCGGGGTAGTCCTGGGCGCAGAACGAGCGCAAATCCTCATAAAGCCGCGGCTCGAGGCCGCAGACCGGCTTGAGCACCGTGATCGGCGGCAGCTCCTGAGCGCGGGCCGCAGGCCGACGCTTTAGACCGGCGACGCGCAGGACCGCGAGAATCGTATAGCCCAGCGAGGCCACGATGATTGCATAGCCAGCAATCGTCAGCAGCATGAGGGCTATGTGCGGCACGCTGGCGCTCTCCTTGGCCGCTTGGGTTGACAATTGCCAGGCCGTCGCGCCGGCGCAAGGGACGCATCTCCCGCGCTGCGGAAGGGGCCACATCGCGCGGGTGACCGACAACCGGAGCCTTTTACCCGGCTTCCTTGGCAACGGAAAGAAAATCTTTGTCGCGTAACCATTTGGTAAGCGTTTCGCTGCGCCCCCTGTTAACGCGTCGCCGGCCGATGGCCATCCGCGCCACCGCATTGGCAAGACGGTCACCATCGGCGAGATTGATGCCCTCCCCAATGGAGGCCCTCATGACCATATGGAAGAGGAACATGGTCCCAGGCAAGCCGCGCCTCGCCTATGACGAGGCCGGCGCCGGACCGGCGCTCGTCTTCCTCCACGGCATCGGGGGCAATCGGACGAACTGGCATGACCAGCTTCCGGCCTTTGCCGACCGCTTCCACGCCGTCGCCTGGGATGCCCGCGGCTATGGCGACTCCGATGACTATGACGGTCCCCTCGACTTTGCGGATTTCAGCGCCGATCTGCTGCGCCTTCTCGACCATCTCGGCGCCGCGCGGGCCCATCTCTGCGGCCTCTCCATGGGCGGGCGCATCGCCCAGGATTTTCATGATCGCCATCCGGATCGCGTCGCCACGCTCGTGCTCTGCGATACCTTCGCCGGCTTCGAGGCTAGCTTCACGCCGGAGAAGCGCGCCGCCTTCGTCGAGATGCGGACGCGGTCGCTCATCGAGGGCGGCGCGCCGCGGGACATGGCGCCCGCGGTCGCCCGGCTCCTGATGGGGCCGCAGAGCCCGGCGCATGTCTATCGCCGCCTCGTCGACAGCATGTCCGCACTCCACACGGAGTCCTATATCAAGACCGTCATGGCGACCACGATGTACGACAAGACGGCGGCCCTGTCGCGGATCGCGGTGCCGACTCTCCTCGTCTATGGCGGCGACGACCGCCTCACGCCGGTCAAGATCGGCCGCGACATGGCGGCCAAGATTCCCGGCGCACGCCTCGTGGTGATCGAGGGATCGGGCCATCTCGTCAATATCGAGCAGCCCGATATCTTCAACGCGACGGTGCGCGATTTTCTGCTCGCCCATCGCGAGCGCGCATATTGAAGCGCGCCGCTGTGCCCGGGCAGCTTACTTCTTGCCGTAATTCGCCGCTAGATAGGCGATAATCTTCGGCACGTCCTCGGCGTTGACGGGACACCCATAGGCCTTGATCATCTTGTTGACCTCGGCCTCCCAGCCCTTCTGATCGAGGAAGGGCGAGTTGGTGATCGGATAATCGAGGCTGTGGCAGCCGACGCAGGCGCTCTGCACGAGATCCTTCCCCGGCCCGTCCTTGAGCTTGACCGCATCCTCGCCGGCCCAAGCGCTCGCGGCGAATCCGAGCATCCCGAAGGCCGCGGCTGCTCCCCACACCATGCGCATGGCATCCCCTCCTTTAGACGGCCTCGATCTGGATGTGCTGCACCACATTGTTGTGATAGCCGGCGCCGTTCCAGATCAGCTCGAAGACCTGGGTCGTGCCGGCCTTGTTGGATGCCTTGGCAATGATCGTGTGGGCGCCGCGCCTCGGCGTGAAGCTGTAATGCCATTGACGCCAGGCGAAACGGCCGAGGTCGGGGCCGAGGCTGGCGTCGCGCCAGCTCGCCCCATTATCCGTCGAGACCTCGACCCTCTGGATGCCGTAGCCCGCGTCCCAGGCGATACCCTGCACCGCGAGGGGCTTGCCTGCCTTGACGCGGGCGCCGGGATTGAGATTGGTGATGAGGGAATTGACCACCATCTCGGTGATCGGCGTCGTATCGGGCTTCTCCTGGGTCAGGAAGCGCTGGATGATCGGGAACTTCCCCGTCGGAATGCGGTAAGACGAGGTCACCCAGAAGCCCTTGAAGGGCTCGGAGAGGATCGTGACCTCGGTGAGGTGCTTCATCCAATAGGTCGCGGTCCAGCCCGGGACGATGAGCCGCGCCGGGTAGCCGTTGAAATGAGGCAGGTCGGCGCCGTTCATCGCATAGGCGACGATGGTGTTCTCGTCGAGCGCCTTCCACACCGGCAAGCTCTTCTGGAAATCCGGTGTTGCGTCCATCACGGGGCCGTCGGCGCCGTTGAAGGCGACCTCCACCGCCTCCTTCTTGACGCCGGCCTTGGCGAGCAGATCCTTGAGCCGCACGCCCTTCCATCTGGCGTTCCCCATGGCGCCATAGCCCCATTGCACGCCGGGGACGTGGGGGTCCGAGAGGCCGCGGCGGTTGCCGGAGCATTGGCACACCGCGGCGAACTCGACGGGCTCGAAATCGCGCTTGAGCTGGTCGAGCGAGAAGGCGACCGGCCGCTCGGCCGCGGCGCCGCTGATCCTGAGCTGCCATTTGGCGGCGTCGATCGTCTCGGGGATGCCAGCCAGGTGGTAGCGCACGAAGAAGGCGTTGTTGCGGGTATAGGCCTCGTTGAAATAGGCGGTCGGCGTCTCGTAATTCGGCGGCCGATAGGCGCGCTTGATGAGGGGAAGCTTGCCCGGCAGGGCATCGAGCACCGACTCGGCGAGAGCGCCCGCGGGCAGGCCGGGCGGGCCGAGATTGCCGCCGGCGGCCAGGGGGGATCGGCCCAGGAGCGTGGTGGCGCCGGCGAGCACCAGGCCGCTGCCGGCACTCTTGAGGACGGTTCTGCGGGTAATCATTCGCTCCCTCCCCTTGATTGCTCATTCTGCGGCGGCATTCGGGACGGGTGACGCACTCCCTTGAGCACCATGATAGGCCCGTGCTCGCGCTCGTGACAATGCGGCTCCCATGAGCCGCGCGAGCGAAGATTTCGCCTGCGAAGAGGCTGCGAAGAGGCTAGCCGAATCAGACGAAAAAGGGCAGTCTCCCCGCCCATGGCAGAAGCGTCACAGGATCATCCGGGTTCGCCGCGGCTCGTGTTGGCAGGCATCACCAAGCAGTTTCCCGAGTGCCTTGCCAACGACCATGTCGACCTTGCGATCATGCCGGGGGAGATCCACGCCCTCCTCGGCGAGAACGGCGCCGGCAAGAGCACCCTCGTCAGGATCATCTATGGTCTGCTCCGCGCCGATGGCGGCGAGTTGCGCTGGGAAGGAACGCCGATCACCATCGCCAATCCCGCCGCCGCACGCCGACTCGGCATCGGCATGGTGTTTCAGCATTTCGCCTTGTTCGAGACGCTGACGGTCGTCGAGAACATCGCCCTCGGTCTCGATCAGGGCGGCGATCTCAAGACTCTGTCCCGGCGCATCGCCGAAGTCTCGAAGCATTACGGTCTCCAGGTCGATCCGCAGCGCCATGTCCACGCGCTCTCGGTGGGCGAGCGCCAGCGCGTCGAGATCGTGCGCTGCCTGCTGCAATCGCCGCGGCTCCTCATCATGGACGAGCCCACCTCGGTGTTGACCCCGAGGGAGGTCGAGCGCCTTTTCGTCGTGCTGCGCCGGCTTGCCGGCGAGGGCTGCAGCATCCTCTACATCAGCCACAAGCTCGACGAGATCCGCGCCCTCTGCGAGCGTGCCACGGTGCTGCGCCAGGGTCGCGTCGTGGCGAGCTGCGATCCGCGGCGGGAGACGGCCGCGAGCCTGGCCCAGATGATGGTCGGCCGCACTCTGCCGGCCGTCGATCGCCCGCCCGGCGAGGCGGGAGGCGAGGTGCTCGCGATCGACGGGCTTTCCCTTGCCGCCCAGGATCCCTTCGGCGTTGATCTCGCGGAGATCGGGCTCTCGGTGCGGGCCGGCGAGATCGTCGGCATCGCCGGGGTCGCCGGCAACGGCCAGACGGAGCTCTTGCGCGCGCTCTCGGGCGAGCGCCCGGCTCCGCCCGCCACCATCCGCCTCGACGGCATCCCCATCGGGCGGCTCGGTCCGGCGGCCCGGCGGGCGCGCGGCCTCGCCTTCGTGCCCGAGGAGCGCCTCGGCCGCGGCGCCGTGGCCGAGATGACGCTCGCCGAGAACGCCCTCCTCACCGGCTATAGCCGCGGCCTCGTCTCTGCGGGATGGGTGCGCGGCGGCCGGGTGCGGCGTTTCGCCCGGCGCATCCGCGAGCGCTTCGGCGTGATCGCCGCCGCCGGCATCGATGCGGAGGCGCACAGCCTCTCCGGCGGCAATCTCCAGAAGTTCATCATCGGGCGCGAGATCCTGCTCGATCCCAGGCTCCTGGTCGCGGCGCATCCGACCTGGGGTGTCGATATCGGCGCCGCCCTGGCCATCCGCAAAGCCCTCCTCGAGCTGCGGTCTCACGGTGCCGCCCTCCTCATCGTCTCCGAGGATCTCGACGAGCTCTTCGAGATGTGCGACCGCATCGCCGTGATCGCGCGGGGGCGCCTCTCGCCGGCGCGCGCCGTGGCCGATGCCAGCCTCGAGGAACTCGGCGTGTGGATGAGCGGGCTCTTTGATGACGAATCCGGCGCGAACCGCGATGCGGCTTAGGCTCGAGCTACGCGAGCGGCCCTCGCGCGCCATCGCGCTCTGCTCGCCGCTTGCCGCTGTGGCGCTGACCTTGGCCTGCGGTGCGGCGCTGTTCACCGCGATTGGCTATGACCCGCGCGCCGTCCTCGATGCCTATTTCCTCAAGCCCCTCGGCAGCGTCTACGGGCTCGCCGAGCTCGCACTCAAGGCGACGCCCCTGGCGCTTTGCGCGACCGGCCTCGCGGTCGGCTTCCGCGGCAATGTCTGGAACATCGGCGCCGAGGGGCAGTTGACCATGGGCGCTATCGCCGGCGGCGGACTCGCGCTTGCCTTTCCCGACAGCGAGAGCGGCTGGCTGCTCCCGGCCATGCTCGTGGCGGGCATTCTCGGCGGCATGGCCTGGGCGGCGATCCCCGCCTTCCTGCGCACGCGCTTTCAGGCGAACGAGATCCTCACCAGCCTGATGCTCACTTACGTGGCGCAGCTTTTCCTCGGCTATCTGGTGCATGGCCCGTGGCGCGATCCTGCCGGGTTCAATTTCCCCCAATCGCGCCAGTTCGGCGACGCCGCCCTCCTGCCCGTGCTCGTCGGCGGCACGCGCCTCACGCCCGCGATCTTCTTCGCCCTCGCCGCGGTCGCGCTCGTCTGGCTGCTGCTCGCGCGCAGCTTTGCCGGGTTTCGCATCCGCGTGGTGGGGCTCGCGGCGGCAGCGGCGGATTACGCCGGCTTCAGCCATGGGCGCGTGATCTGGCTCAGCCTGCTGCTCTCGGGCGGGCTCGCGGGACTTGCGGGGATCTGCGAGGTCGCCGGCCCGATCGGGCAGCTCCTGCCGGTCATCTCGCCGGGCTACGGCTTTGCTGCCATCATCGTCGCTTTCCTCGGCCGCCTGCATCCCGTGGGAATCCTGCTGGCGAGCCTGCTCATGGCCCTCGTCTATCTCGGCGGCGAATCGGCGCAGGTGGATCTCGGCCTGCCGCTCGCGGTCACGGGGATGTTCCAGGGCCTGCTGCTCTTCTTCCTCCTGGCCGGCGATCTCTTCCTGCGCTACCGCCTGCGGGTCGCGGTGCCAGCTTCCGCGGCGGCATGAGCGGTCTCGACGCGAGCGCCGCGATCCTGGCCGCGACCCTTCGCGCGGGGACACCTCTCGTCTTCGCCGCCCTCGGCGAGCTGGTGGTCGAGAAGTCCGGCGTCCTCAATCTCGGCGTCGAGGGCATGATGCTGACCGGGGCCGTCGCCGGCTTCGCCACCGCGGCGGTGACGGGCGATCCCGCTCTCGGCTTCGCCGCGGCGATGCTGGCGGGAGCGCTCCTCGCCCTCGTCTTCGCCGCCGTCACTCTTTCCCTTCTCGCCAACCAGGTGGCGAGCGGCCTCGCCCTCAGCATTTTCGGCATCGGCCTCTCGGCCTTCGTCGGGCGCGGGTATATCGGCGCACCCGTCGCGGGCGTGGGATCGCTCTCGATTCCGGTCCTGAGCAAGCTCCCGCTGCTCGGCCCCGTTCTCTTCGCCCAGGACCCGCTCGTCTATCTCTCGATCGTCCTCTTTCTCGCCATCGAGTGGTTCCTCTACCGCACCCGCGCCGGCCTCATGCTCCGCGCCGTCGGCGAATCGCCCGGCGTCGCCCATGCGCTCGGCTATCACGTGCTGCGCATCCGCTACGCCGCGGTGCTCTTTGGCGGCGCCATGGCCGGGCTCGCCGGCGGCTATCTCTCCCTCGTCTACACCCCGATGTGGGCGGAGAACATGACCGCCGGCCGCGGCTGGATCGCGCTTGCCCTCGTCGTCTTCGCCACCTGGAAGCCGCGCCGCGTGCTGCTCGGAGCCTATCTCTTCGGCGGCGTCACCATCCTCCAGCTCTATGCGCAAGGTGCCGGCCTCGCCGCCTCGGCGCAGCTCCTGGCGACCCTGCCCTATCTCGCGACGGTGCTCGTCCTCGTGCTCATCTCGCGCAACGCGGCGACGATCCGGCTCAACGCCCCCGCCTCCCTCGGCAAGGCCTTTCATCCGGACGGCTGAGAGGGCATGATGCGCCGCCGCCGGCGGGGGCGCCGCGCGGGATTGCCCGGAGGGGCGGCAAGCACATCTTAGTGGGGGAGATCGGATATGAATCGTCGCAACGCATTCAGGCGGCTGGGCGGGCTCGCTCTCGGAGCGGCGGCTCTCGCGATGGCCGGCACCGTCGGCGGCTCGGCTGCCGAGCCGCTCAAGGTCGCGTTCGTCTATGTGAGCCCGGTGAGCGACGCCGGCTGGACCTTCCAGCATGAGACCGCCCGGCGCGAGCTCCAGCAGGCCTTGGGCGACAAGATCAAGACGAGCTTCGTCGAGAATGTCAGCGAGGGGGCCGATGCCGAGCGCGTCATCCGCGAGCTCGCCGCCAATGGCAACAAGGTGATCTTCACCACCTCCTTCGGCTTCATGAACCCGACGATCAAGGTGGCGAAGCAATTCCCCAATGTGATCTTCGAGCACGCCACCGGCTACAAGCGCGCGAAGAACGTCGGCACCTATTCCGCGCGCTTCTACGAGGCGCGCTATTTGACGGGCATGGTCGCCGGCAAGATGACCAAGACGAACACCCTGGGCTATGTCGCGGCGTTCCCGATCCCCGAGGTGGTGCAGGGCATCGACGCCTTCACTCTGGGTGCTCGCGCCGTCAATCCCAAGGCCGAGGTCAAGGTGATCTGGACGAGCGCCTGGTACGATCCCGGCAAGGAGCGCGAGGCGACGGACACGCTCATCGCGCAGGGTGCCGACATCGTGACCCATCACACCGATTCGACCGCCGTGGTGCAGGAGGCCGAGGCCAAGCACATCTACGCCATCGCCTATCACTCGGACATGTCGAAATACGGCCCCCACGCCCAGCTCACCGCCGCCGTCCATCACTGGGGCCAATACTACATCCGCGAGGTGAAGGCGGTCCTGGCGGGCACCTGGAAGTCGGGCGACGTCTGGGGCGGCATCAAGGACGGGATGGTCGACATCGCGCCGCTCAACCCGGTCGTCCCCAAGGACGTCGCGGCATTGGTCGAGACGAGGAAGGGCGACATCGCCGCGGGCCGGTTCCAGCCCTTCCAGGGCCCCATCGACGACAACCACGGCAAGCTCCGCGTCCCCGCCGGCAAGGCCCTGACCGACAAGGAGATTCTGTCTCTCAACTGGTATGTGGCGGGGGTCCAGGGCGAGCTGCCGAAGTAGCGTCGTCGCCCGCGGGCGAGGGGGCGACTTTGGCATCCCCTTTTCGCGATTTTCGGAGAAACGCCTTTGCTTTTAATGTGTTAGGAATGGATGCGGCGTGCCGCATCGCAAGGATGGGGTAAACATAGCAGGGCATCCATTTTACCCTGCTACGGCCCTAACCTCACCGTCCGACGGCGTAGCCTTGCATGTTGCGGGGATTGGCGCCGGCCTTGAGGAACGGGCCGTCCTTGGCGCAGGCGCAGAGGCGGCCGAGGGACCAGGGCTCGCCCACGGTGACCTTGTGGCCGCGCTTCCGCAGCTCCTCTACGGCCTCCGGCGCGAAGCGGCCCTCGAGGGTGAGCGAGCCGGGCTCCGACGCACGCGGATAGAAGGAGTTGGGCCAGTGCTGGGATTGGAAGGCGGGCTGCTCGATCGCCTCCTGCAGGTTGAGCTTGTGGTCGACATGGCGGAGGAAGAACTGCAGCGCCCATTGGTCCTGGCCGTCGCCGCCGGGCGAGCCGAAGACCATGTAGGGCTCGCCCTCGCGGAGCGCCAGGCCGGGGCTTAGAGTCGTGCGCGGCCGCCGCCCCGGCGCCAGGCTCGCGGGATAGCCCTCCTCGAGCCAGAACATCTGGGCGCGCGAGCCGAGGCAGAAGCCGAGCTCCGGGATCACCGGCGAGCTTTGCAGCCAGCCGCCGCTCGGCATGCCGGCGACCATGTTGCCGTGGCGGTCGATCACGTCGACATGCACGGTGTCGCCGGCGACCACGCCGCTCGCCGCGAGATTGGGCTCGCCGGTCCCCACCGCCGCCATGCGGTTGGGCTCGCCGGTGCCCGCCGCGGCGAGTCCGCGCGCCGCCACGGCGATGCCGCCGGCGGCCTGGGGCAGGCGCGGCGCCCTGCCGCCCACACTTCCCGGCCGCAGCTCGAGGGAGGCCGTCTCGCCGATCAGCTTTCGCCGCGCGTCGTTATAGGCATCGCCGAGCAGGGCCGCCATCGGCACGTCGCAATAATCCGGGTCGCCATACCACGCCTCGCGATCGGCGAAGGCGAGCTTCATGCATTCGTTGACGAGGTGGACGAACGCGGCGCCGTCGGGCTGGGTGGCAGCAAGGTCGAAGCCCTTGAGCAGCGCCAGGGACTGGAGGAAGACGGGGCCCTGGCCCCAGGGCCCCGTCTTGGCGACGGTGTAGCCGCGATAGTCGTAGGTGAGGGGCGCCTCGATGCGCGCCTGCCAGCGCGCCATGTCGTCGGCGGTGAGCACGCCCCTGTGCCGCCGGCCCGAGCTGTCGAGGATCTCGTTGCTGCGGCAGAAGCGATCGATGGCCTCGGCGACGAAGCCGCGATAATAGGCGTTGCGCGCCGCCTCGACCTGCCTGACGCGATCGCCGCCCGCCGCCTCGGCCTCCTTGATGAGCCGCGCATAGCAATCGGCGAGGGCGGGATTCGTCATCAGGCTGCCGGGCTTGGGCGCCTTGCCGCCGCGCAGATAGACGGCGGCGGAGGTGGGCCAGGCCTCGCTGAAGAGCTGCGCCACCTTGGCCACGTACTCGCTCATCGCCTGGCTCACGGGATAGCCGTGGCGCGCGTAATGGATGGCGGGCTCGATCACCTCCCGCGGCGTCATGGTGCCGTGGTCGCGGAGCAGCGTCATCCAGCCCTCGAAGGCCCCCGGCACCACGGCGGCGAGAAGGCCGGTCCCCGGCACGAGGTCGAGGCCGAGGCTGCGGTAATGGGCGATGGTGGCGCCCATGGGGGCGGGTCCCTGCGCGCAGATCACCTCCACGCGCCTGGTCGCGGCGCTGTAGAGGATGATCGGCACGTCCCCGCCGAGCCCGTTCTGGTGGGGCTCGACCACCTGGAGCGCGAAGGCGGCGGCGACCGCGGCGTCGAAGGCGTTGCCGCCCTTCTCGAGGATCCCCATGGCGACGCCCGCCGGGATCCAGTGGGTGGTGGAGACGACGCCGAAGGTGCCCTTGATCTCGGGCCGCAGGGTGAACATCGCGGGAAGATCCTTCATGGGAGCGGAATGGCGCGAACTATAGACAGCGCGTCCCCGAGGGGCAACCGGCTCCGGGGCCGTGGACCGGCGATCCCTACAGCCTCTCCAAAGCCGCCAATGCCGTGGCGATCGGGAGGAAAAGGCGCAGCGGCCGCGACGGGAACCGGCGGAATCCGTATCCCTCATAGAATGCGGCGGCGCGGTCGTCCTTGGCGTCGACGACGATGGCGAAAACGGCGACCGAGCGCCCGGCGCCGAGGATGCGGCGAATCGCATCGGCGAGAAGAAGGTCGCCGACCCCTTGTCCGCGCCAGCGCTCGTCCCGTGCGAGCCGCCCGATCAAGGCCGCCGGTATCGCCTCATAGCGCGGCAGCCTGCGCGCGATCTCCTCGGGCAGATCCGCGATCGCCAGCGCGAACGAGCCGAGGCTGTAGAATCCGGCTACTCGCCCCTCGCCATCGACGGCCACGAAGACGCGCGCGACGTTGCGCTTCTCGTCTTGGCTCGCCCGTCGGTGGAACCACGCGTCGAGCTCGGCCTGGCCGCAGGAGAACCCCGCCCGATCGTGTTGCCGACCGAGCGGCTCGATTCGCAGCTCCAAGACGGTTATCCGAAGAGATCGCGATGGCGCTTCAGCGCCGCAATCAGCTTCGCGGCCGGCGCCGGCGGATCGCGCAGGGCGTCGAGGAAGACGTCCCGATCGGCGCCGACGAGCAGCATGCGCTCGTGCTCATCGAGCAGGCGGCGTGCGCCTTCATAGGCAAGATCGCCGGCGGTCAATCCCGAAACTGCCATCGCGCGCTGAATGAGGCGCTTGGCCGAGGGCGCGACCCGCAACTCGAGCCTCTCCTTCTTCAACTCACGAGCGTGCGAGGGTTTGCGACGTGCAGAGCCCGGCATGGCCATTTCCTTCGTGCGAGAAAAAGTACGGCAAATCACCGTGCATGACAAGTCGTGTGATCGGCGTGTGATCGGCGGTTCCGCGGCCGCGGGGCGTCGGCTAAGCTCGGTCGCCTCGATAGATATATGAGGAGGCCGCGATCATGAATACCGCGCTCAAGGGCGAGCTCGCCGGGCTCAGCCGCTGGGTCGGGCGGCGCGAGGAGAGCGAGGACGTGCTGCTCCCCCTTCACGTCGCCGGGCTTGCGGCCATGCTCGACCGCGACGACGCGCTGCCGCGCGGGGGCGACGCGGCCCCGCCCGGCGCTCATTGGCTGATCCGTCCGCGCTGGCTGCGCCAATCGGCCCTCGGCGCCGACGGCCTTCCCGAGCGCGGCGGCTTCATGCCGCCGGCCCCGCTGCCGCGCCGCATGTGGGCGGGCAGCCAGATCGCCTTCGAGCGGCCGCTCCGCGTCGGCGACAGGATCGTGCGCCGCTCCGAGATCGCCGATATCGCGGTGAAGGAGGGGCGCGGCGGCGTCCTCGTCTTCGTCAAGGTGCGGCACCGCTATCACGGCGGCGAGGGCCTGGCGCTCACCGAGGACCAGGACATCGTCTATCGCGAGGCCCCCGACCCCGCGCGGCCGGCGCCGCCCCCCGAGCCGGCCCCCGCCGACGGGCCCTGGCGCCGCGAGATAACCCCCGATCCCGTGATGCTCTATCGCTACTCGGCGCTCACCTATAACGGCCATCGCATCCATTACGACCACCCCTACGTCACCAAGGTGGAGGGCTATCCCGGCCTCATCGTGCATGGGCCCCTGCTCGCGACCCTGCTTCTCGACCTCGTGCGCCGCGAGCAGCCCCAGGCGGCGCTCAAGCGCTTCGTCTTCCGCGCCATGGCCCCCGTCTTCGACACCGCCCCCTTCACGGTGAGCGGCGGCCCGGACGCCGATGGCCGGACGGCCAAGGTGTGGATCAAGCGCGCCGATGGCGGGCTCGCCATGCGCGCCGAGGCGAGCTTCGCCGCCGCGTAGACTCCTCGATCTCGCCCGCGCCTATCGCGCGCGGCGCAGCAAGACCCCCAGGCCGATCAGCCCCGCGCCGAGGAGGAGGATCGAGGCCGGCTCGGGAATAGCGACCTGGACCGGATCGAGCTCGAGGCCGGGGTCCGAGTTGTCGACGAGCAGCATATTGGGGAAATTCAGCGGCTGGTCGAGCGAGAGCAGATCCGTGAGCGGATCGTAGCTCGCGCTCAGGCCCAGCGTGCCGAAGTCGTGATTGAAGGCGTTGGCGAGCGCGCTCAGCACCTGCCCGTCGTTCTCGCCGGCGGTCGGATTCACGGTGGCGATGAAATCGCCCGGACAAAGCGGCAGCGATGTCAGATCGGGGCTGGAATTGCAATTGGCATCGAGCCCTTGGGGGTCATAGAGGCCGAACGACACCGAGGATGGGCCGGTTCCGCTCGCGTCATCGCCTGTCGCGTCTCCGCTCATCGCGCCGCCCCCGCCCATGCTGCCCCTGGAGCCGCCTCCGCCACCGCCTCCGCCACCGCCTTGCATGAAATTGCCGCCCCCGGGCTCGAGGGTGCGGTTCCGGTAGCCCTGGGCGACGGTGCCGATGGCCGTCATTCCCGGAATGGTGACGATCGCGAATCCGGCCAGGCGGTTGGGCACCATGGCCTGAGGGCCGGGGAAGGGCGGCGTCGGCTGCCCGAAGGCATTGAGCGGGCGTCCGAAAAGATCGACCGCGCCGACCATGGCCGGCTGGGTCGCGATCGTGGCCATCGGCGTGCCGGCCGGCAGCTTACCGGCGAGGATCGCCCCGGCGATCGCCTTGTTGATCGCGTCGACCCATTCCTTCGCCTTCCGCTGCGAGGCCTGCGCGGGGGTGTCCGTGGCGACCTTGGTGACCACCGCCGGCGCCGTCAGCTTCACTCCCTTGATGAAGAAGACCAGGACATCGGTGCCCGACTGCCTCGGAACCGCCTGGGTGTAGACGTAATTCATGCCCTGCGCCTGCGCCGTGTGCATCGACACCAGCAGGGCGCCGAAGCTCGCCGTGATGACGGCGGCCGCAATCCGCATGCTCATCGTGTCCTCCCTTTGCGCGCTCGATCGCATCTCCCTTCGAAGTTGCGCCGCAGGAGGAGCCTTGGCTGCGCGGCACTGCGCCGCCTCGGCGAGTCACGCTCGTTGTTGCTTTTCCGGTGTCTCCTGCTGGCCTGCCTCGTGTTAACGACGCGCATTAACCATACGCAAATGCTGTGCCATCTTGATCATATTGAGAAAAATCAGGGTGTTATCGGCGTGGCGGTGGCGGTCGGCCCGTGAACATGTCAAAGGTGCCGACGCTTCTCCCGGATGCGCAGGCGGGTGACGGCCCCTTATGTCCCGATGACGCTCGCCATCGTGGCGTCGCGACGCCCGGTAGCCGAAGCGCTATCCGCGCGCGCGGCGCCTGGCATAGGCGCGGCGGGCGCGCTCGCGATTGCCGCAGATCTCGCTCGAGCACCACAGGCGGGAGCGGTTCGGGCTCTCATCGACGAAGAACCAGCCGCAGCCCTCCGCCTGGCAGCAGCCGAGACGGGCGGCGTCCCCGGAGGTGAGAAGCGCCGTCAGCGACCACAGGATCGGCCAGAGGGGCTCGGCGAGCGCCTTGCCCGGCAGGTCGTGGAGATAGCCGGCGCTTTCCCGGATCAGCCGCGGCTGCGCCGGCAGGGCGGCGAGCCGGCGATTGAACGCCGCCACTTGCGCGCGTCCGCCGCGGCAGAGCGTCTCCGCCGACCGCGAGATCTCGGCGCGCAACGCTCGCGCCTCCGCCATGACCGCCGCGGCGGCGGCTTGCCGCCGCTCGCTCAGCGCCCATAGCCTCGCCAGCGCCGCCGCCGGCAGGGTGCCGCGCGCCTCGCTCCAGGCGAGCAGGGCCGCGTAATCGGGGATCAGCTCCTCGGGGGCCGCCGAGGTACGCCAGTCCAAGGTGTTGGCGAAATCGAGGCAGATGCGGCCGCCAAAGAACTGCGTCGCGGCGGGGGCAAGATCGCTTGACATGAGGTGGCTAATTATCTAACGCTCATGAGCATGAGAATGTCATCGGCGCTGCCCTTCACGGCCGCAGGCTTCCGCCGCGGCTTCGTGGCGGCCTTGCCCTTCATCGTCAGCAACGGCGTCGGGGGCATCGTCATGGGTGTTGCCTATCGCGGCCTGGGGCTTGGTTTCGCGGCGGCGGTGCTCTTCAGCCTGGCAGTCTATTCCGCGACGGCGCAGGCTGTCACTCTGGGCCTCTGGGCCATGCCGCCGCCGATCGCGGCGATGGTCGCCGCCTGCATGGCGACGAATGCCCGCTATCTGGTGATGGGTGCGCATCTGCGCCAGCTCTTCGCCGACATGCCGCGGCGCCTGATGCTGCCGATCCTGCTCCTCCTCGCTGATGCGTCGTGGCTGATGACGACGGCGGAGGCCGAGCGCGGCCGGCGCGACGCCGGCTACCTCCTCGGCAGCAGCCTGCCCATGGCGATCGGCTGGATCGGCGGCACCGCTCTCGGCCAGGCTCTGCCGCTCACGCCCCATGGGCCGCTCGCTGTCGCGGCGGCCTTCCTGCCGCTCGCCTTCGTGGTGGCGCTCCTGCCGACCCAGTGGCGTGGCGCGCGGAGTCTCTTGCCCTGGGCCGTCTCGGCGGCAGTCGGGCTGGCGATCGCCGGAGCCTTCGGCGACAACTGGGCGATGCTGATCGGCGGCGGCGCCGGCACCTTGCTCAGCGCGCTCCGCGGCGACGATGCCTGACGCCCAGGTCCTCGCCGCCATCGTCGCCGTCGGCATTGCCAGCTATGCGATGCGCGTCGGCGGCTTCCTCGCGGCGAGCGTCATGCCCCAGCACGGCATGCTGCCGCGGCTCCTGCGCCTCGCCCCGGGCAACCTGGTCGTCGCCTTCGCCGCGGCCGGCATTCAGGAGGGCGGCTGGCCGAGCCTCGCCGGCTGCCTCGCCGCCGTTGCCACCATGGTTGCCACGAATCGCGAATGGGCGGCTCTCGGCGCCGGCTTTGCGGCGGCGGCCCTCGCCGCCGCCGTGATGTAAGCGACGTCCGCTATTTCCTCGCCAGGGCGGCGATGGCGGCGGCGAAGCGGGCGATCTCGTCCTCGCTGTTGTAGTAATGCACCGAGGCGCGCAGCACGGTGTCGAGACCGCGCGCCTGCATGTCGAAGAGCGTGCTGGCCCGGCTCGACACGGTGACGTTGATCGCCTGGGCCGCGAGGGCCTTCTGCAGGGCGGCGGGGTCCTTGCCCGCAACCGTGAGGGTGACGATGCCGCAGCGCTCGGCGCCGAGATCGTGGATCGCCACGCCGGGGATGCGCGCGAGTGTCGCGCGCAAGGCGTCGGCGAGCGCGCGGACGCGCCCATAGATGGCGTCGAGCCCCCAATCGAGGGCATAGTCGACGGCGGCACCAAGGGCGATCTTGGCTGCGATATTCGTCTCCCAATTCTCGAAGCGGCGCGCATCGGGCCGCAATTCATAAACGTCGGGCGCCGTCCAGGTGGCGGCGTGGAGATCGAGGAGTGGCGGCTCCAGGCGCTCGATCCACTCGCGGCGCACATAGAGGAAGCCGATGCCCCGCGGTCCGCGCAGATATTTGCGCCCCGTCGCCGAGAGCATGTCGCAGCCGATCGCCTCGACGTCGAGGGGCATCTGCCCGGCCGATTGGCAGGCGTCGAGGAGGAAGGGAACGCGCCACGCCTTGGCGATGCGGCCGATCGCCGCCGCCGGATTGACGAGGCCGCCATTGGTCGGGACATGGGTGACGGCGATGAGCTTCACCCGCGCTTCCATCATGCTCTCAAGGGCGGCGACCGAGAGCTGGCCGCTGGCGTCGCTCGGCACGACCTCGACCGTGCAGCCGCTGCGCCGCGCCACCTGCAAGTAAGGGATCACGTTGCTCGCATATTCGGCGGCGGCGGTGAGGATGCGGTCGCCGGGAGCAAAGGCGAGGGAATAGAACGCCATGTCCCAGGCCCGTGTCGCGTTCTCGACGATCGCGATCTCGTCGTGCCGGCAATTGAGGAGGCGCGCGAGCGCGTCATAGCTGTGGTCAATGCGGGCCTGCGCGCGCGCCGCCGCCTCGTAGCCGCCGATCTCGGCCTCGAGCTTGATGTGGCCGAGGAGCGCCTCGACGACGGGTGTCGGCATGAGGGCGGCGCCCGCATTGTTGAGGTGCAGCACACGGGCGCAGCCGGGAGTCTCCCGGCGGGCGCGGTCAAGATCGATGGGCATGGGCAGCTCCCGCGATGTTTAGTCGGCCATCAAACAGGCTCGCCGCCGTCGCGTCAAACCCGTGGGCCGCGGCGCTTTGCCGTTGACAAGCCTGCGGGCGTGCGGCATTCATCGCCCCATGAGAGCTTCGCTCGACCTGCGCCTTGTCGCTAGCCGACGTCGCCGTCTTTCGACGGGGGCGTGGGATCGGCGCATGCGTTAGGCAACCCTGCCGAGCCACTCGCAAAGGCCCCCGCCGGTCGCGACGGGGGCTTTCGCATTTCCGGCATCCCTCGCGTCCGGCTCAATCCAGGAGGACGCGATGACCACCGCACTCAGAGCAATCGCCGCCAACGAGGCGCCCGATCCCTTCGCCGCCGTCATGGATATCACGCGCCGGCCGCGCATGGTCTTCGTCGAGGGCAAGGGCTCGTGGCTCAAGGATGCAAACGGCCGCACCTATCTCGATTTCGTCCAGGGCTGGGCGGTGAACTGTCTCGGCCATTCGCCGCAGCCGCTCGTCGACGCCGTCGCGAAGCAGGCCGCGACGCTCATCAATTGCAGCCCCGCCTTCTACAACGCGCCGATGCTGCGGCTTGCGGCGCTGCTCGCGCAGCAGAGCAGGCTCGACCAGGTCTTCCTCGCCAATAGTGGCGCCGAGGCCAATGAGGGCGCGATCAAGCTCGCGCGCAAATGGGGGCAGACGGCGCGCGACGGCGCCTATGAGATCATCACCATGGACCATGGCTTCCACGGCCGGACCCTCGCCACCATGTCGGCCTCGGGCAAGGCGGAATGGGCGCGGCTCTTCGAGCCCAAGGTGCCCGGCTTCATCAAGGTGCCGCTCAACGATCTCGCGGCCGTCGCGGCGGCCATCACGCCGCGGACCGCCGCCGTGATGCTGGAGCCGATCCAGGGCGAAGCCGGAGTCTTCGCCGCGACCGATCCCTATCTCCGCGAGCTCCGCGCCCTCACCCGGGCGAAGGGCGTTCTCCTCATCCTCGACGAGATCCAGACGGGGATCGGCCGCACCGGCAGGCTCTTCTGCTTCGAGCATGCCGGGATCGCGCCCGACATCCTCACCTTGGGCAAGGGGCTCGGCGGCGGCGCGCCGCTCGCCGCCCTCGTCGCCCGTCGCGAGGTCTGCTGCTTCGCCCATGGCGACCAGGGCGGCACCTTCAACGGCAATCCGCTGATGGCCGCCATCGGCTGCGCGGTGATGGAGGAGATCGCCAAGCCGGGCTTCCTCGCGCGCGTTGAGGAGAGCGGCGCCTATCTTGCGAGCCGGCTCGCCGCATTGTCGCGGAAGCATCGCTGCGGCGCCGTGCGCGGCCGCGGCCTCCTTCTCGCCCTCGATCTTGCGCGCGAGATCGGGCCGGAGGTGGTGGAGCTGGCCCGGGCGCGCGGCCTGCTGCTGAATGCGCCGCGTCCCGATGCGCTGCGCTTCATGCCGGCGCTCACCGTCACGCGCGAGGAGATCGATGCCATGGTGCGTATTCTGGACGGGGTGCTCGCGGTGGCGCCGCCTGCGGCGCGGACGCGGTGAGGGATGGAGCCCGCCGTTCATCCGCCGTTCAGGAATACCAGCTTGCGCCCCATTTTGTCACAGGCGGGGCCATCGGATGTCGGGCAATGCTTCCGTAGATTCCCGCGCGGGTGAGCCGATCGCGCTCACCCCTGTAAAGGAAAGGAAGGAGGGGACCATGAACGCCCCCAGATTTGCAGCCCGGTCCGTCGGCAAGCTCATGATCGCGTTCGCGGTCGCGGCGGCGCTGGGCGCCGTGGCGGCCAATCCGGCGCGCGCGGATGGCGACGACCATTGGCATCACGGCTGGCACGATCACGATCGCGGCCATCATTGGGGCTGGTATTATCCGCGCCCCTATTACGGCTACTACGCCCCGCCCGTGGTGGTGGCGCCCCCGCCGCCCCCCGTGGTTTACGCCCCACCCCCGCCGCCGGTGGTCTATGCGCCCCCACCTCCGGTGGTCTATTCGCCGCCGTCCCTCAACGTCATCGTCCCGCTCCATTTCCGCTGAGCGGCGGCAGCCGCGATCCGATCGCGAGCGCGCCCGCCGGGATCATCCCGGCGGGCGCCGCCGCATGGGGTCAGCCGCCGGCGTGAGAGGCGGCACCCGCCGATCTGTGCCGCGTTCCCGTTCGCAGGGTCCACTCGACGATGCGCCGCATGCAGCGCCCCAGCACCTCGTCATAGCTCTCGACGATGCTGTCGAGGGTGTCCTTCGCGGCGGGGGTCTGATAGTCGCAAGCGGTGTCGCCGATGATCTGGCGCTCCGGCATCTTGATCAGCTTGGCGACGATGCGCACGCGCGGCGAGGGTGTGCCGTTCTTGTACTCGACCTCGAAATGGCGGATCTCCGTGCGCAGCATGTAATCGGCGCGGACGTCGATCGACTCGCGGCCGACGGCGATGATCTTGCCGGAGTTCTCGAAGGACTCGATGAGGAGCGTCTGGATCATCGAGGGCACGCGGTCGACCCAGGCTGCGTTGGCGTAGTACTGCACCTCGATGGGAGTCTTGCTGAGGGCGATGCGCACGGTGTTCAGGCTCGCCGGCGCCTGCGGCCCGGCGACGATGAGCTGCCAGTCGACCTTGGGCAGATTGGGATCGAAGGTGGTCTTGGGCGTCAGCGCGAAGAGGCGCGGCGGCGGCCCCTCGCCCGGCAGCTTGACTCCGCAGGCGGCGACAAGGAGCACCAGGCCCGCGGCGGCGATTCGCGCCGCGCGCCGGCGCTGCGACGGCCGCGGACTCATCGCGCAGGCACTCCTTCCTGCTGGTTGCCGAAGAAGAACCGCGCTGGATCGGCCTCGATTCGGTTGGTCAGCCGGGTGACGGACGCCACCATGGTGCGCGCCTCGGTGAGGAACTGGGTGAGCTCGTAAAGACCCTCGGCGCTGAAGTCGCGCAGCGGCCGCCGGTTCTCGCTGACCACCGTCTCGAGCTCGTTGGCGAGGCGGTTGATCGAGGCCGTCGCCTGGCGGAGCTGGGTCACGGTGGCGCTGACGTCCTCGGGCTTCACGCTTCGGCTCAGCGTGTTCATCGCCGCCGCCGCCGATTGCACCTCCTGCATCGCGGTCGAGGCATTGTCGATGAGGGCGGCGATCTTCTCGCCGCGCGCGGCGAAGGCGGCGGTCAGGGTCCGGATGTTCTCGAGGGTGTCGGCGAGGTTCTGGATGTTGCGCTGGTCGAAGAACAGCGTCGCCCGGGCGACCAGGACGTTGACGCGGTCGAGAAGCTCCGGTGCTGAGGAGAACAGGCGCTCGAGCTGCGAGGGCCGCGAGGGGATGACGGCGATCTTCTTGCCGGGCGCAGGCTGAAGCGGCGGCGCTCCCTGGGTCCCCCCCGAGAGCTGCACATAGGCGACGCCTGTCAAGCCCTGGACCTCGAGGGAGGCCTCGGTGTCGGTCTTGATCGGCGTGTCGCTGTTGACCTCGATCGTCGCCTCCACCTGCTCCACGTCGTTCGGGTCGATGCGGACCTTGGTGACCGAGCCCACGGGGATGCCGCGGTAGCGCACGGTGCTGCCGCTCTGCAGCCCGGTGACCGAGCCCTTGAAGTAGATGAGATAGGGGGTGAATTGCTGGCTCACCTGGACATGGGCGAGCCAGATGACGAAGAGAAACAGCCCCGCCAGCAGGGCAATCATGAAGCTGCCGACGATGAGATAGCTGGCCCTGGTTTCCATGCTAACGCGTGATCCGATTCGCTTGAGGCACCTCGGTCGCCGCTCCCGCAAGGCCGTTCCCGCACAGGCGCGCGGCGGAGGCCCGGGAATGGCTGGAGTCCCGCTTACACGGGAATGACGAAGCGACTATGACGGTTCCACCAAAACGCAACGCGCTCTAGCCGTGCAGAGCCACGCGGCCGCGCGGCCCGTGAAAATAGCTCTTCACCCAGGGGTGGGGATTCTCGAGCAGCTCGTCCAAGGTGCCCACCAGCGCCTTCTTGTCGACCAGGGCGGCTATACGGTCGCAGATCGCAACCAGGCTGTCCAGATCATGCGTGACGAGGAAGACCGTAAGGCGCAAGCTGCGCTGCAGCTCGCGGATGAGCTGGTCGAAGCCGGCTGCGGCAATGGGGTCGAGCCCCGAGGTCGGCTCGTCGAGGAAGAGGATCTCGGGATCGAGCGCGAGCGCGCGGGCAAGGGCCGCCCGCTTGCGCATGCCGCCGGAAAGCTCCGACGGCATCTTGCTGCCAGCATCGTCGGGAAGGCCCGCGAGGTCGAGCTTCATGGCGGCGATCTCGCGGATGAGGTCGGCGGGGAGGTCCGTGTGCTCCTTGAGCGGCACCTCGATGTTCTGGGTGACGGTAAGGGAGCTGAAGAGGGCGCCGTCCTGGAACAGCACGCCCCAGCGCTCCTCGAGCCGTCGCCGCGCCTCTCCGCTCAGGGTTCCGGGCTCCTGCCCCAGCACCTCGATGCGGCCGCCGGCCGGGCGGTTGAGGCCGATGATCGTGCGCAGCAGGACGGACTTTCCCGTGCCGGAGCCGCCGACCACGCCCATCACCTCGCCACGGCGGACGTCGAGGTCGAGCCCGTCATGGATGACCTGCCGGCCGAAGCGGGTGACGAGGCCTCGGATGCGGATGACGGGCGGCGCGGTCATGCGCGGACCCTCCTAGATGCCCAGATAGGAGAAGAGGATCGAGAAGAGCGCATCGAGCAGGATGACGACGAAAATCGATTGCACCACGGCGCGCGTGGTGTAGCGCCCCACGCTCTCGGCGCTGCGCGCCACGCGCAGGCCCGCCGAGCAGCCGATCATGGCGATGACGAAGGCGAAGACCGGCGCCTTGATGAGGCCGACCCAGAAGGACCAGATCGGGATCGCCGCCTGGAGCTGCTTGATGAACTGGGCGAGGGTGAGATCGAGCGCGGCGACGGACATCACCGCGCCGCCGGCGAGGCCCATGAGATCGGCGAAGAAGGTAAGGAGCGGCAACGTCAGCACCAAGGCGAAGAGGCGCGGCAGCACCAGGACCTCGACGGGATCGAGGCCGATCGTCATCATGGCATCGACCTCCTCGTTGACGCGCATGGTGCCGATCTCGGCGGTGAAGGCGCTGCCCGAGCGGCCGGCGACGATGATCGCGGTGATCAGGATCGCCATCTCGCGCAGCACCGAGATGCCGACGAGATTGACGACGAAAACCTCGGCGCCGAAGCGGCGGAGCTGATCGGCCCCTTGGAAGGCGATCACCACGCCGATGAGGAAGCTGAGCAGCCCGACGATCGGCATGGCGTCGAGGCCGGCGCGCTCCATGTGGCTCACCATCGACGTGAAGCGGAGGCGGCGGGGATTGAGGAGGGTGCGCGCGATGGTGATGCAGATGAGGCCGAAGAAGCCGATGAGGTTGCGCGCCTGCCGTCCGACGATGAAGGTCGCGGCGCCGACGCGCTCGACGAGGCGGAGGAGGGGGCTGCCCTGCGGCGTCTCGAGCACATGGGGGCGGTCGGCGCGCGCCGCCTCGCTGAGCAGGGCCTCGTATTCCGGCCGCACCCCGGCGAAGCTTGCCGGCATGCCGCGCCGCGCGAACTGCGCCAGCGTGCGGTGGAGCACCCAGGCCCCGGCGGTATCCAGGCGCTCGACTTCCTCGAGATCGATCACCACCTCGCGGCTGCCGTCCGGGGCGAGGGCGCGGAGCGGGCGGTCGAGGGCGGCGAGAGAGGAGAGGACCCAGCGGCCGCCGGCGGCGACGATGAGCGCCTCGCCGTGGCGCGCCGTCCGGAACCAGCCCGCGGCTTCTGTCATCGCCGCCCGTCAGCCCGTCCGTCGCTGTGCGGCCCGCGCGTCGGCGAGCACGCACAGGAGCTCGAACATCATGGTCGCCCCCACAAGCGCGGTGACGCCGCCGGCGTCGAACGGCGGCGAGACCTCGACCACGTCGGCGCCGACGAGGTTGAGGCGCTGGAGCCCGCGCACCATCTGCTGCGCCTCGAAGGTGGAATAGCCGCCGATCTCGGGCGTCCCCGTGCCGGGGGCGTAGACGGGGTCGAGGCCGTCGACGTCGAAGCTGATGTAAGTGGGCCCGTCGCCGACGACGCGGCGCGCCTCGGCGACCACCTTCTCGTAGCCGAGGGCGAAATACTCCTCGATGGGCACCACGCGCATGCCGGCATCGTAGGAGAACTGCCAGTCGTCGCGCTCGTAGAGCGAGCCGCGGATGCCGATCTGGATGGTGCGCTTGGGATCGAGCACGCCCTCCTCGACGGCGCGGCGGAAGGGCGTGCCGTGGGTGTATTTGTAGCCGCCGAAATAGGTGTCGGCGGTGTCGCAATGGGCGTCGAAATGGATCATGCCGACGGGCCGCTTGCGGCCGAGGGCGCGCAGGATCGGCAGGGTCATGAGATGGTCGCCGCCCGCGGAGAGGGGGATCGCGCCCGCCGCCACGAGCCCGTCGTAGAAGCGCTCGATGCGCGCGATGCTGTCCATGAGGTCGATGGGATTGATCGAGACGTCGCCGAGATCGGCGACCTGGCAGAGCTCGTAGGGTGCGACGCGGCTGACCGGGTGGATGCGGCGCATGAGGGTCGAGGCGCTGCGGATCTCGCGCGGGCCGTGGCGCGCGCCGGCGCGGTTGGTGGTGCCGCCGTCCCAGGGTACGCCCACGAGGGCGATATCCACGCCCTTGGGGTCGCTCGCGAGGGGCAGGCGCATGAAGGTGCTGGGGCCGGAGAAGCGCGGCCACACATTGCCGGCGAGCGGCTGGTTGTACTCGGCCTCCAACGCCATCGCGTCCTCCATGCTGCCGTGCGGTCGCGCGGCGACGATTCAAGCCCTCACGCTCCCGCCATTATAGGGGCTTCATGCGGCGAACCCCAGCGGCCTTGCGCCGCAGCGCGCTCAGCGGCCGTCGAGCATGGGCAGGATGAGGTGGTGCTCGCGGGCGCAGGCGATGGCCTCCTCATAGCCGGCATCGGCGTGGCGCATCACCCCGGAGGCGGGGTCGTTGGTGAGCACCCGCTTGAGGCGGCGCGCCGCCGCCTCTGTGCCGTCGCAGACGATCACCATGCCCGCATGCTGGGAATAGCCGATGCCGGTGCCGCCGCCATTGTGGATGGAGACCCAGGTGGCGCCGCTCGCGGTGTTGAGGAGCGCGTTGAGGAGCGGCCAGTCGGCGACCGCGTCGGAGCCGTCGCGCATGCCCTCGGTCTCGCGGTTGGGGCTGGCGACGGAGCCGGAATCGAGATGGTCGCGCCCGATCACGATGGGGGCCTTGAGCTCGCCCCGCGCCACCATCTCGTTGAAGGCGAGTCCCACCTTGGCGCGCGCACCGAGCCCGAGCCAGCAGATGCGCGCCGGCAGGCCCTGGAACTTGATGCGCTCCCTCGCCATGTCGAGCCAATGGTGAAGATGCCGGTCGCCGGGGATGAGCTCCTTCACTTTGGCGTCGGTGCGGTAGATGTCCTCGGGCTCGCCCGAGAGGGCGGCCCAGCGGAAGGGGCCCACGCCGCGGCAGAAGAGGGGCCGGATATAGGCCGGCACGAAGCCGGGGAAGTCGAAGGCGTCGGCGACGCCTACCTCCTTCGCCATCTGCCGGATGTTGTTGCCGTAATCGACCGTGGGCACGCCCATGCGGTGGAAGGCGAGCATGCCGCGCACATGCGCCGCCATCGATTCGCGCGCCGCCGCCTCGACCCGGCCGGGATCGCTCTGCCGCCGCTCCTCCCATTCCCCGAGGCTCCAGCCGGCGGGGAGATAGCCGTTGATGGGGTCATGGGCGCTCGTCTGATCGGTCACCGCATGGGGGCGGCAGCGCGCCTCGCCCGCGGCGGCGCGGCGGGCAAGTACCGGGACGATCTCGCCGGCATTGCCGAGAAGCCCGACCGAGAGCGGCTTGCGCCTGGCGCAGGCGTCGGCGATGAGGTCGAGGGCCTCGTCGAGATCCTTGGTCCAGCGGTCGAGATAGCCGGTCTGGATGCGCTTCTCGATGCGGCTCGGCTGGCACTCGATCGCGAGCAGCGAGGCGCCCGCCATGGTGGCGGCGAGGGGCTGGGCCCCGCCCATGCCGCCGAGCCCGGCGGTGAGGATCCATTTGCCGTCGAGATCGCCGCCATAGTGCCGCCGACCCAGCTCGACGAAGGTCTCGTAGGTGCCCTGCACGATGCCCTGGCTGCCGATATAGATCCAGGAGCCGGCGGTCATCTGCCCGTACATCATGAGGCCGGCCTTGTCCAACTCGTGGAAATGCGCCCAGTTCGACCAGTGGCCGACGAGGTTGGAATTGGCGATGAGCACCCGCGGCGCGTCCGGATGGGTCTCGAACACGCCCACGGGCTTGCCCGACTGGACGAGGAGCGTCTGGGTCTCGGTCAGGGCCTTCAGCATCTCGACGATGCGGTCGAAGCAGCGCCAGTCGCGCGCGGCACGGCCGATGCCGCCATAGACGACGAGCTCCTCGGGGCGCTCGGCCACCTCGGCGTCGAGATTGTTCATGAGCATGCGAAGGGGTGCCTCGGTCTGCCAGGAGCGCGCGTTGAGGGCGCTCCCGCGCGGCGCGCGGATGCGGCGCGTATTGTCGAGTCGGTTGCTGGGTTGGCTCATCGCCTGCTCCTTCTGATCCAATTGCCGTGTGCGCCGCGCGCTTATGCGGCGGCGAGCTCCTGCGCCGCCCGGCGATAGGCGCCGGCGATGGCGGTCTCGTCGGGATGGTGGCCGTCGCGTATCACCCAGCGGCCGCCGACCATGACGTCGCGCACGGCCCCCCGCGCGCCCGTGAAGACGAAGCTGTCGAGAACGCGGTCGTCGCTGCGGCCCGCGAGGGCCGGGTGCTCGCCGTCGAGGACGATGAAGTCCGCCTGCCGGCCAGGGGCGATGGCGCCGATGTCCTGGCCCAGGGCCTGGGCGCCGCCCGTCGCCGCCCGGCGCCAGAGATCGGCGCCGATCGAGCGCCCGGGAGGCGCGAGGCCGAGGCTGCGCCGCTTGCGCGCGAGGCGCTGGCCGTAATCGAGCCAGCGCAGCTCCTCGGCGGGATCGCTCACGACGTTGCTGTCGCTGCCGATGCCGAAGCGGCCGCCGGCGGCGAGGAAGTCGCCGAGGGGAAAGAGGCCATCACCGAGATTGCCCTCGGTCGTCGGGCACAGCCCGGCGACGGCACCCGAGCGGGCGAGGCCGCGGGTCTCCGCGGCATCCATATGGGTGGCGTGCACCAGGACCCAGCGCCGGTCGATCGCGAGATTGTCGAGGAGCCATTGCACCGGGCGCGTGCCGCTCCAGGCGAGGCAGTCGTCGACCTCCTTCTGCTGCTCCGCCGCATGGATATGAATGGGCGCCGTCCGATCGCTGGAATCGAGAGCCGCGATTGCCGCCTCGAGCGCGTCGGGCGGTGCTGCGCGCAGGGAATGGGGGGCAAGGCCGAGGCGGAAGCCGCCGCCTGCGCGGCTGCGCTTCTCGAGCGCCGCCATCAGGGCGAGGAAATCCTTCGTCGACTTCACGAAGCGCCGCTGGCCGGGGCTCGGCGGCGCGCCGCCGAAATTGCCGGTCTGGTAAAGCACGGGGAGGAGGGTCAGGCGAATCCCGCTGCGCGCCGCAGCCGCCGCGATGCGCTCGGCGAGCTCCGCGGGATTGGCGTAGGCGCGACCTTCGGGATCGTTGTGCAGGTAATGGAATTCCGCGACCGCGGTATAGCCCGCTTTCAGCATCTCGAGATAGAGCTGGGTCGCGACCGCCTCGATCTGGTCGGGGGAGAGGCGATCGAGAAAGCGGTACATCACCTCGCGCCAGGTCCAGAAATCGTCGCCCGCGGGCCCCGTGCGCTCGGCGAGCCCCGCCATCGCCCGCTGGAAGGCATGGCAGTGGAGATTGGGGAGGCCGGGGAGCATCGGCCCGGCGACCCGCTCGGCGCCGTCGGCGTCGGCGTTGGCGACAAGCGCCGCGATGCGGCCCGCCGCGTCGATCTCGATCCGGAGATTGCGGACCCAGCCATCGGGAAGGAACGCGGTCGGGGCGAACAGGCTTTTGGCGGACATGGGGGACAATCGCGGCGATCTGGCTCGGGCATCAGCCGGCCGTTAAATTAGTCGCTCGCCGCGGGCCGGAAAAGCATGTTCGTCCCCCGGCGGGCAAGAGGGGGATGGACGCATGGCGGAATGGGACCGGCTCTGGATCAACGCGCAGCTCGCGACCATGGCAACGGGCGGCGAGGCTTACGGCGCCATCCGCGACGGCGCCCTTGCCAGCAAGAATGGGCGGATCGCCTTCGTCGGCCCGCGCGCGGCCCTGCCGGACCGGCCCGAGGCCCTCGCCGCCGAGGTGATCGATTGTTCCGGGTTCTGGATCACGCCGGGCCTGGTCGATTGCCATACCCATATCGTCTTCGGCGGCGACCGCGCCGGCGAGTTCGAGCGGCGCCTGCAGGGAGCGAGCTATGAGGAAATTGCGCGCGCCGGCGGCGGCATACGCTCGACGGTGACAGCGACGCGGGCGGCTTCGGAGACGAAGCTGTTCGACTCCGCCCGTCGCCGTCTCGCGCGGCTGATGGCCGAGGGGGTCACCACCGTCGAGATCAAGTCCGGCTATGGCCTGACCCGCGAGGACGAGCTCAAGATGCTGCGCGTCGCCCGCCGCCTCGGGCGCGAGCTCCCGGTGCATGTCGTCACCACCTTCCTCGGCGCCCATGCCGTGCCGCCGGAATATGCGGGGCGCCAGGGCGATTACGTGGAGCTGGTCTGCCGCGACATGATTCCGGCCGTGGCGGAAGCCGGGCTGGCCGACGCCGTCGACGCCTTCTGCGAGCGCATCGCCTTCTCGCCGGAGGAGACCGCCGCCGTCTTCGCCGCCGCCCGGGCGCACGGCCTGCCGGTCAAGCTCCACGCGGACCAGCTCTCCGATCTCGGCGGTGCCGCGCTCGCGGCGCGCCACGGCGCCTTGTCGGCGGACCATCTCGAATATACCTCGCCGGCCGGGGTGGCGGCGATGGCCGCGGCCGGCACTGTCGCCGTCCTCCTGCCGGGCGCCTATTATGTCCTGCGGGAAAGCCACTTGCCGCCGCTTGCCGCCCTGCGCGAGGCGGGCGTTCCCGTCGCCCTCGCCTCCGACTGCAATCCGGGCTCGTCGCCGGCGCTCTCGCTGCTCCTGATGCTCAATCTGGGCTGCACCCTCTTCCGCTTGACGCCGGAGGAGGCCCTCGCCGGCGTGACGCGCTCAGCGGCCCGGGCGCTTGGCCTCGGCGACGACCGCGGCCGCCTCGCCCGCGGCTTGCGCGCCGATTTCGTCCTCTGGGCCATCGCCCATCCCGCCGAGCTCGCCTATTGGCTCGGCGGCAATCCTTGCGCTGGAGTCGTCAGGGACGGCATGCCAAGGCTTGCAGCCTGATTACCGCCGATCTCGGCCTCTCGCGGCAGCTTGTGTGGCTTATGGCGGTGCAATACTATGCCGGCCACGGGGGTACGGGCGATCTCGGAATGCACGCGGCGAGTCGGACAGCCGAGCGCGCCGGAAGCGGGCCGTATCCTTCTTCAAGGGATTGCGCCGCCGCCCGAGGCGGCAGCGGGCATTCAAGCGTTCTCATGTCAGGGAGGCAGAGGTAATGCGGAAACTTCTCGGCGCCGTGATGGCGCTCTCGGCATCGTTGGTGATCGGCGGCCTGCTCGGGGCGAGCCCGGCGTCGGCGGCCGACACGGTCAAGATCGCGCACTCGACCTGGGTCGGCTACGGCCCGCTCTACATCGCGCGCGACAAGGGCATCTTCAAGAAGAACGGCGTCAATGTCGATCTCATCGTGATGGAAGACCCCAAGGAGCGCTTCCCCACCATGATGGCGAACCGTATCGACATGATCGCCAGCACCGTCGATACGGCGCTCCTCTATATGAAGACGCCGCACGACTTCCAATATGTCGTCGCCATCGACGACTCGAACGGCGGCGACGGCATCGTCGCCAACAAGGACATCAAGACGATCGCCGATCTCAAGGGCAAGAAGGTCGCGGTGAATGAGGGCTCGGTCTCGGAGTTCTATCTCAACGTTCTGCTCGCCAAGACGGGTCTCAAGGAATCGGATCTCAACGTCGTCAACATGACGGCGAGCGATGCGGGCAGCGCCTTCGTCTCCAAGCGCGTCGATGCGGCGGTCACTTGGGAGCCCTGGCTCAGCCGCGGCAAGGCGAGCGATCATGGCCATCTCCTGACCGACAGCTCCAAGACCCCGGGGCTGATCACCGACGCCCTCATCGCCAATACGAGCTGGGTCAACTCGCACAAGAAGGACGTCGCCGCCCTCGTGAAGTCGTGGTATGAGGCCGTCGCCTATTACGAGGCCCACCCCGACGACGCGATCGCCATCATGGCCAAGGGCGTCGGCGGCTGGCTCAAGGATCCCAAGGCGTTCAAGGAGACGCTGAGCGGCATCAAGTTCTACGACGAGGCCGCAAACAAGAAGTTCTTCGGCACCAAGGCCAAGCCCGGCCCGCTCTACCAGACGGTCAAGGAGGCGATCGACGTGTGGTCGAGCCACGGCAAGCTGCGCGTCAAGGTGACGCCGAACGACCTCATCAACTACAGCTTCGTCAATAGCTGATGACATCGTTCTTCGAGGCCTACGCCGCCCCGAAGAAGGAGATCCCACGGCGTGTTTACCTCTCGGTAAGCACGCTCGTGGCGATCTCGCTTCTCCTCGGCTGGTGCATTCTTTCCTATGGCGGGCTGGTGCGGCCGGATTTCCTGCCGACCCCCCACGCCGTGATCGAGGCCGCCATCAGCGGCATCCAGGACGGCTCGCTCGCCGTCAACACCGGCGTGAGCGTGAGCGAGATCCTGACCGGATTCGTCCTCGCCTCGATCCTCTCGGTACCCCTTGGCATCCTGATGGGCAGCTTCAAGATTGTCGAGGCCGCGATCGAGCCGCTGACCAACTTCGTGCGCTACCTTCCCGTCTCCGCGCTCATCCCCCTTCTCATCCTCTGGGTCGGCATCGACATGGAGGAGAAGGTCTCGGTGATCTTCATCGGCACCTTCTTCCAGCAGCTCATCCTGATCGCCGACGTCTCGCGCGGCGTCTCCCACGACCTCCTCGACGTCTCCTACACCCTCGGCGCCGATCGGCGCACCGTGGTGACCCGCGTTCTCATCCCCGCGACCATGCCCGGGGTCATGGACACGCTGCGGGTGACGCTCGGCTGGGCCTGGACCTATCTGGTCGTCGCCGAGCTGGTTGCGGCCAATCAGGGTCTCGGCTATTTCATCCTCAACTCGATGCGCGGCCTCTTCACCGACCAGATCTTCCTCGGCATTCTCGTCATCGGGCTCCTCGGCCTGATCACCGACCAGTTCTTCAAGCTCATCCGCAATTGGCTCCTTCCCTGGGCCGTCAATCCATAGGGAAGGCAAGACGCACAGCACATGGGAAAACTGCAGATCGACGATGTCGCCCTCCGCTTCACGCCGCGGGGCGCTCCGCCGGTAACCGCACTCGAGAACATCTCCCTCGACGTCGAGGAGAAGGAATTCTCCGTCATCGTTGGCCCGTCGGGCTGCGGGAAGTCGAGCCTGCTGCGCCTCGTCGCCGGCCTTATCCAGCCGACCGGGGGGGCCATCTATCTCGACGGCAAGCGCGTCACCAAGCCCGGCAAGGACCGCGGCATGGTGTTCCAGTCCTACACGCTCTTCCCCTGGCTCACCGTCCAGGCGAATGTGGAATTCGGCCTCAAGGTCGGCGGCATGGCGGCGGAGGAGCGGGCCAAGATCGCGCGGCATTTCATCTCCGAAGTGGGGCTCGACGGCTTCGAGCGCGCCTATCCCAAGCAGCTCTCGGGCGGGATGATGCAGCGCGTGGCCCTCGCCCGGGCGCTCGCCAACAACCCCGACATCCTCCTCATGGACGAGCCCTTCGGCGCCCTCGACAGCCAGACGCGCTCCCTCATGCAGGAGCTCCTCCTCCGCATCTGGGAGAGCTCGCAGAAGACGGTGCTCTTCATCACCCACGACATCGACGAGGCGATCCTGCTCGGCGACCGGGTCTATGTGATGACGGCGCGGCCGGGGCGCATCAAGGAGATGATCACGATCGACATCCCGCGGCCCCGCACCGTGGACGTGCTCACCTCGGGGCCCTTCATCACGCTCAAGCGCCGCATCATGGCGCTGATCCACGAGGAAGCCGTCCGCGCGATGGGCTGAGCGGGGCCCGCCGCCGCTTCCCTATCCGGCGCGGCTCATTCCGAGGGCGGGGGCTCGCCGCCGCTGAGCATGGCAAGGAGGCGCTGACGGCGCGCCTCGATGAGGGCGAGATTGGCCCGCCGGTGCTCGTCGTACCAGAGCCGGTCGACCTTGGCGACATAGACATAGCGCGCGCTGGGATTGGCGGAATGGTAGAGGGCGACGGCCTTCGTCCAATTGCCGCTCGCCGCATAGAGGCGCTTGAGCAGGCGCGCCGCGTAGATGGTGTTCTCCATGGGGTCGAAGGCGGCATCGAGGGTCTTGAAGGCGTGCGGGTGGTATTGCAGGTTCACCTGCAGGCAGCCGACATCGATGTTCCTGATCCCACGCGCATGCAGGCGGTGCACCGCGGCGATGGCCGCGGCCTTGCTCGGGTAATAATTGCCCTCGCCCTCGGCGCCCACGGTCCAGGGCCAGGCAAAATTTGCCCGTCGCTCGGAAATCCAGCGCCCCGACTCGACCCGGGCAATGGCGGCGAGGAGTTGGCGCGGAATGCCGAGAGCCTGCTCCGCCACCGCGATCATGCGGCCGCAGACATCCACCGGCCATTCGGCCGTTTCCGCACGGCCCGTGGCAATGGTCGGAACGCCCTCCGCGCGGCCCGCTCCCGGGGAAACCAGGATGAGGATCACCGCGGCGACGAGGGCGGCCGTCCCTTTGCGTCCAGGCAAAAGCTTCCCGAGGATCGTCATGGCCACAGCACCGTCGCAAGGCCCGTGCCAGCGCCGCCGCTTTTGCTGCGCCGCGGGAATTCCGCATCCAGCTTCTACCGATGGTGGTTGCCGTTCCGTTAATCGAGGCGAGAAGAATCAATATGTTAAAATTTCCATTTGATTTTTATCGGCGCTCCTGGTTTATTGTGCATTGCGGCATAGCGCTTTGCCGTCCGGCAGGGCGCGTCGCATGCCCTCTTTGGGCGTTTCCTCCCTACACTTGGGCCGCGCCTCGTGCGCGGCCCCTTTTCCTCCGGATCATGTCGATCCCGCAGTGCGGCGGCGCTTTTGCGATGCGGCCGGGGCGCCGGGCGCCAAAGCCGGCCGATGGGCGGATCAGGGAAAGAGGCGGGGGCCGGGGGTATTGGGCGCCGGCGGGGTGGCCGCCCCCGGGCCCAAGGCGCGCTGCATGAGGATGCTATCGACCCAACGCCCCAGCTTGAAGCCGATCGCCGGCAGCCGCCCGACCTCGACGAAGCCCATCGCCTTGTGCGCGCCGATCGAGTTCTCGTTTCCCGAATCGCCGATCACCGCGATCATCTGGCGATAGCCGAGGGCGGTGCAGCGCTCGATCAGCACGCGCAGGAGCGCGCGACCGACGCCGCGGCGCAGGAAGCGGTGATCGACATAGACCGAGTCCTCGACCGTGTAGCGATAGGCCGAGCGGTTGCGGTAGGGCCCGGCATAGGCGAAGCCGGCGACGGTCCCTTCGATCTCGGCGAGGAGATAGGGGAGGCTGCGCTTGACGACCTCGGCGCGGCGGCGGAGGAGCTCGTCCACGTCCGGCGCCACCTCCTCGAAGGAGGCGAGGCCGAGGCGCACATGATAGCTGTAGATCTCCTGGACGACGGCCATGTCCTCGTCGCGCGCGGCGCGCACGGAAATCTCCGGCCGCGGCGGCGAGAGGGGCTGCGGCAGCGGCGAGGAAGCGCTCATCTCGAATCCCCTAGTCGGTGAGAAGCAAGGCCGGCAGCCGCGCGCCGAGATGCGCCGCGAGCGCGGCCATCTGGCGGGCGAGCTTGGGCAGGCCGGGACCGCGCTCGATCGTCACCTCGTTCATATAGAGGGCGCGGTTGATCTCGATCTGCAGAGCGTGAAGGCCCGTCGCCGGCTTGCCGTAATGCCGGGTGGTGAAGCCGCCCGCATAAGGGTTGTTGCGCACGACCTCGAAGCCCTGCTCGGCGAGGAACGCCTCCACAAGCTCGGTGAGCGCCGGCGCGCAGGCGGTGCCGTGGCAATCTCCGAGCACGATGTCGTAGCGGCGCCGCCCGGCATCCTCGTCCATCGGCCCGCCGATCGACGGCATCGAATGGCAGTCGATGAGGAGGCAGACGCCGAAACGCTTGCGCGTCGAGTCGACGAGCCGCGCGAGCGCCTCGTGATAGGGGCGATAGAAAGCCTCCACCCGGCGCAGCGCCTCCGCGAAATTGAGCTTATCGCGATAGATTTCCTCGCCGTTGCTCACGACGCGCGCGATGGTGCCGAGCCCCACGGCGATGCGCGGCGAGCGCGTGTTGGCGTATTCGGGGAGCGCATCGGCGAACATGGCGGGATCGAGCTCGAAGGGCTCGCGGTTCGGGTCGATATAGGCGCGCGGGAAGAGCGCCTTGAGCAGCGGCGCCCCGTGGCTCACCACGCCCGCGAAAATCTCGTCGACATAAGAGTCCTCCGAGCGGCGCAGGGTGATCGGGTCGAGCCGGGAGCTGGCGACGAAGGCGGGCGGGTAGTTGGCGCCGCTATGAGGCGAGGCGAAGACCACGGGCAGCGTCTGCTCGCGCGGGCAGGCAGCGTCCCACACGACGCCGAGCCCGGCAGGCGAGGTCACGAAGCTATCCATGGCGTTGTAACTAGCTTATTCGAAGGCAGCTGTCACGACCATGGCCGCAGCCGCTGCGACGAAATTCCGGTGCGGCCGGCGGCACGCCGCAGCTTGTGGGCCTCCGTCTCGTTTACCCTTTCGCAAGGGCCGGCGGATTAGCGTCATGGCGACGATGGGTCATTGCTCGAAGGCTCGTCGCGCGCGCGATCCCGGGCCACGATTGGGACCCCCATGGCACGCATCCTCCTGGCGGAAGACGACCACTCGATGCGGGTGTTCCTTGCGCGCGCGCTCGAGCGCGCCGGTCACGCGGTCGTCGCGGCCGCCGACGGCGGCGCCGCCCTCGCCGCCCTCGACGGCGAGGGCTTCGACCTGCTCATCGCCGATATCGTGATGCCGGGCCTCGACGGCATCGAGCTCGCGCGGCGCGCCACCCGTGCGGCACCGGCGCTCCGGGTCATGTTCATCACCGGCTTCGCCGCCGTGACCATGAGCGGCGGCCAGATCGCGCCGCGCGCGGCAAAGGTGCTCTCCAAGCCCTTCCACCTGCGCGACCTCGTGGCCCAGGTCAACCGCGTCCTCGCGGCGTGAGACCGCGCGGGCGATGCTTGCCAAGCCCGGCCTTCGGCGCTATTAGGACGCTCTTCGCGCGCCGCCGCCGTTGCGGCGCCGGGGGATCCGGCGCGGCCGCTTGGCCGCAAGGGCGGTTAGCTCAGCGGAAGAGCACTTGCTTGACATGCAAGGGGTCAGTGGTTCGATCCCACTACCGCCCACCATCATCCGTCTTTGCCGTTGCCGCTGAGCCCGCCCTTTCGCCTATTCGGCGATGCGGAATTTGCCGCCGAGCCAGGGCATGTGCTCCTCCACCTTGGGCAGGCAGGTCTCGCGAAGAATCCGGCGAGCGAGCTGGGCGATGCGCCGCGGCATGCGGCCGAGGTCGCCGGTGCGCGCGATCAGGGTGAGGCGCCGGGAGATCCCGGGATCGGGCAGGGGTGCGCAGAAGATTCCCGGCGTGGTCGCCAGGGCCTCGAGCACGCAGAGCGGCGTGGTGATCGACCAGCCCAGCCCGGCCGCCACCAGCGACACGATGCCCTGGGTATGGTCGAATTCCTGGCTGCGGGGGATGTCGAGGCGCAGGCGCCGCAGATAGCGCTCGATATGGGCGCCGATCTGCTGGCGCGAGGTGTAGCGGATGAGGGGCAGCTCCGCCGCGAGAGGGGCCAGCGCACTGTTGTCGCGCGCGCGGCGGCTCTCGGGAAGGAGGAGGATGAAATACTCCTCGAGCAGCTCGAAGCGCTCGAGCCCGTCCACATCCTCGAGCGCATCGCCGATGATCGCGATGTCGAGGTCGCGATTGAGAAGTGCTGCCGCATGATGCTCGGTATTGCCCGTCCACAGCGAGAGCTGCCCGGCGTCGTTCCGGAGCTCGGCGCCGAGAGCCGGCGCGAAATAGGTGAAGAAGGAGTCGACGGCGCCAATACGGATGCGCGGGAGCTTGAACGCGGCCGATTCCCGCACCGTCGCGACGATCTGTCGCGCCTCGCCGATGAGCGGCTGCGCCCTCTGCTGCAAGGTGACCCCGGCGGTGGTCAAGGCCAGGGGGCGCAGCTTGCGATCGACGAGCTGGACCCCGAGGGCATTCTCGAGCTGGCCGATCATCTGGGAGACCGCGGGTTGCGTAAGCCCGAAGCGCATGGCAGCACCCGTCATGCTGCGCGTCTCGGCCACGGCGAGGAAGACTTCAAGGGCCCTGAAGTCGAAGGGAAGCGGACCCGAGGGAAAACCGGCAGCGTCTTTCTTCAAAGCTTGGCTCCAGGGCTTTTTCCAGAATACTATAAGTGAAATTTATGCAAAACATCATAAGAAAAACTTATGTATGCGCCATGGCGCCTTCGCCGCCACTATGCGACGGCGAGCTTCTCCCATGTGACCCCATTCGGATATGGCGACGTACTCCTTCCTCAATCTCGCGCGCCATGCGCTGAGCGGGCATCGGAATTGGCCGCGCGCCTGGCGCGACCCCGAGCCCAGGCCCGGCTACGACGTGGTGATCATCGGCGGCGGCGGGCACGGCCTCGCCACCGCCTATTATCTCGCCGTCGAGCACGGCATCCGCAACGTCGCCGTGCTCGAGAAGGGCTGGCTCGGCGGCGGCAATACGGGACGCAACACCACCATCGTCCGCTCGAACTATCTCCTGCCGGCCAACGCCCGCTTCTACGAGTTCTCCCTCAAGCTGTGGGAGGGGTTGAGCGAGGCGCTCAACTACAACGTCATGTTCAGCCAGCGCGGCGTCCTCAACCTGGCCCATTCGGATGCGCAGCTCGACGCCTTCGCGCGCCGCGGCAATGCCATGCGGCTCCACGGCATCGACGCCGAGCTTCTGACCCGCGACGAGGTGCGCGCGATGGTGCCGCTCCTCGACGCTTCCGACCATCCGCGCTTTCCCATTCTCGGCGGGCTGCTGCAGCCGCGCGGCGGCACGGCGCGCCACGACGCCGTCGCCTGGGGCTATGCCCGCGCCGCGGATGCGCAGGGGGTCGACATCATCCAGAATTGCGAGGTGACGGGTATCGACTGCGCGGGCGGCCGGGTGCGCGGCGTCGCCACCACGCGCGGCGCGATCCAGGCGGCGCGCATCGGCATCGCCGTCGCCGGCCATAGCGGCCATGTCGCGGCGATGGCGGGGCTGCGCCTTCCCATCGAATCCCACCTCCTGCAGGCAATGGTGTCGGAGCCCCTCAAGCCGGTGATCGACACCGTCGTCACCTTCGGCGCCGGGCATTTCTACGTCAGCCAGTCCGACAAGGGCGAGCTCGTCATGGGCGGCGATCTCGACATGTACAACAGCTATGCCCAGCGCGGGAACCCGCCGATCCTCGAGGAGGTCGTCACCTCGGGCCTGCAGCTCTTCCCGATGATGAGCCGGCTCAGGATGATGCGGCACTGGGGCGGCGTCATGGACATGAGCATGGACGGCAGCCCGATCATCGCCAAGACCCCCATCGACGGGCTCTACCTCAATGGCGGCTGGTGCTATGGCGGCTTCAAGGCGACCCCGGGCTCGGGCTGGGTCTTCGCCCACACGATCGCCCATGACCGGCCCCACGCGCTCAACGAGGCCTTCACCCTCGAGCGCTTCGCGCGCGGCGACCTCATCGACGAGAAGGGCGCCGGCCCCGTGCCGAACGCCCATTAGGAACGACCATGCTGCTGATCAAATGTCCCTGGTGCGGGGAGCGCGACCACACGGAGTTCACCTATGGCGGCGACGGCACCCTCGCGCGCCCGGCGGCGGACGCTCCCCTCGAGGCGTGGAACGACTACGTCTATCAGCGCGACAATCCGCGCGGCCCTCATGTGGAGCTCTGGCAGCACACGGCGAGCTGCCGACGCTGGATCCGCGTCAGGCGCGACACCTTGACCCACGAGATCACGGCGACCGCACCGGCTCGCGCGCCGCGCACGGAGCTCGAGCGATGAGCGCGCAGCGCTTCCGCATTCCCAAGGGCGGCGCCATCGATCGCGGCCGCCGCATCGGCTTCACTTTCGACGGCCGCCGCTACGAGGGTCATCCCGGCGACACCCTCGCCTCGGCGCTTCTCGCCAATGGCGTGCGCCTGGTCGGGCGCAGCTTCAAGTATCACCGCCCGCGCGGCATCTACACCGCGGGCTCGGAGGAGCCCAACGCCCTGGTGCGGCTGCGCCGCGAGGCGCGGGCCGAGCCCAATACGCGCGCGACGATGATCGAGCTCTTCGACGGCCTGGCGGCGGAGAGCCAGAACCGCTGGCCGTCATTGGGCTGGGATCTCTGGGCGCTCAACGACCGCCTCTCGCCACTCATCCCCGCGGGCTTCTACTACAAGACCTTCATGGGGCCGCGCGGCGCCTGGAAGGTCTACGAGAAATACATCCGCAAGGCGGCGGGGCTCGGCATCGCGCCGCGCGCGGCCGATCCGGACTCCTACGAGAAGCGCCACGCCCATTGCGACGTGCTGGTGGTCGGGAGCGGCCCGGCCGGGCTCGCCGCGGCGCTCGCCGCCGGGCGCGCCGGCGCGCGCGTCATCCTTGTCGACGAGGCCCCGGCGCCGGGCGGCCAGCTCAAGCGCGAGCGCCTCGCGATTGACGGCCGTCCCGCCCTCGATTGGGTCGCCAAGGCCGTCGCCGAGCTGACGGAGCTCCCCGAGGTCACGCTGCTGCAGCGCACGACCGCCTTCGGCTATTATGACCACAATCTCGTGGCGCTGGTCGAGCGCGTGGCGGATCATCTGCCCGAGCCGCTGCCCTATCTGCCGCGCCAGCGCCTCTGGCTCGTGCGCGCGCGCGAGGTGGTGCTGGCCACGGGTGCGATCGAGCGGCCCCTCGTCTTCGCCAATAACGACCGGCCCGGCGTGATGCTGGCCAATGCCGCGCGGGCCTATGTCAATCAGTTCGCGGTGCGGCCGGGGAGCCGCGCCATCATCGCCACCAATCAGGACGACGCCTATCGCACGGCCCTCGATCTCGCCGATGGGGGCATTGCCGTCGCCGCGGTCATCGACGCGCGGCGCGACGGCGGCGGCCAGCTTGCGGCGCGAGTCCGCGCGCGGGGCATCGAGATCCTCGCCGGGCATGGGGTGACGGCGGCCCATGGCGGCCGCGCCGTCGGTGAGGTCGCGGCGCGCGCCCTCGACGACGGCGGCAAGCCCGTCGGCGCCGTGCGCCGCATCGGCTGCGACCTCGTCTGCGTCTCGGGCGGCTGGAGCCCGAGCGTGCATCTCCATTCCCAATCCGGCGGCAAGCTCGCCTATGAGCCCGCCATCGCCGCTTTCGTGCCCTCGACGCCCAAGCAGGCGGCACGCTCGGCGGGGGCGGCGCGCGGCCATTTCGCCCTCGCCGACTGCCTCGCCGAGGGCTTCGAGGCGGGGGCGAAGGCGGCGCAGGCGGCGGGCTTCGGCAGCGGCACGGTCCCGCCGGCGCCGCGCGTCGAGGACGAGGCGGAAGCCCCCATCCGGCCGCTCTGGGCCGAGCCTGCGGCCAAGGGCAAGCACTTCATCGACATTCAGGACGACGTCACGGCCAAGGACGTGGCGCTCGCGGCGCGCGAGGGCTACGTCTCGGTCGAGCACCTCAAGCGCTACACCACCCTCGGCATGGGCACCGACCAGGGCAAGACCTCGAACGTCAACGGCCTCGCGGTGATGGCGGCCCTGCGCGGCGAGCCCATCCCCGCCGTCGGCACCACGACCTTCCGGCCGCCCTATACGCCGGTCGCCTTCGGCGCCTTCGCCGGCCGCGAGACCGGCAAGCATTTCCAGCCGATCCGGCGCAGCCCGATGCATGACTGGCACGCGGAGGCGGGGGCGGTCTTCGTCGAGGCGGGGCTCTGGCTGCGGCCGCGCTACTATCCGCGCGCCGGCGAGGAGATGGCGGCCGCGGTGCGGCGCGAGGCCAAGCATGTGCGCGAGGCCGTCGGGCTCGTCGACGTCACCACCCTCGGCAAGATCGACGTGCAGGGCCCCGATGCCGCCGAGTTCCTCAACCGCGTCTATGTCAACGGCTGGAAGACGCTGCCCATCGGCAAGGCGCGCTACGGCCTCATGCTGCGCGAGGACGGCATGGCCTTCGACGACGGCACCACCGCGCGCCTCGGCGCGCAGCGCTACTTCATGACGACGACGACGGCGAATGCCGCCAAGGTGCTCGCCCATCTCGAATATGGCCTCGACGTGCTGTGGCCGGAGCTCGATGTCCAGGTCACCTCGGTGACCGAGCAATGGGCCGCCATGGCGCTGGCCGGGCCGCGCAGCCGCAAGGTGCTGGCCAAGCTCGTCGACGGCGATGTGAGCGGCGACGCGGCCTTGCCCTTCATGGGCCTGCGCGATTGCCGCATCGCCGGGATTCCCGGCCGCGTCTTCCGCATCAGCTTCTCGGGCGAGCTCGCCTACGAGATCAACGTGCCGGCGGATTGGGGCCGCACGGCCTGGGAGGCCGTGATGGCGGCGGGCGCCGCCGAGGACATCATCGCCTACGGCACCGAGGCAATGGGCGTCCTCCGCATCGAGAAGGGCCATGTCGCCGGCCCCGAGCTCAATGGGCAGACGACGCCTTACGATCTCGGGCTCGGTGCCTTGGTGAGCACGAAGAAGGACTTCATCGGGCGGCGCCTGCTCGAGCGGCCGGCGCTGCGCGATCCGGCGCGGCCGCGGCTCGTCGGGCTCGCGCCCATCGACGGCCGCATGCGAATCCGCGCCGGCGCCCAGATCGTCGAGGCGGAAAGCGGGACGGGCGCGCCGATCGGCCATGTCACCTCCGCCGCCTTCAGCCCGACCCTCGGCCATCCCATCGCCCTTGCCCTGGTGAGCGGCGGGCCCGCGCGCAAGGGCCAGACCCTCTATGCCAGCTATCCCCTCCGCGGAGAGGTGGTGCCCGTCGGCGTCACCGACAGCATCTTCGTCGACCCCAAGGGAGAGCGCCTCCATGGTTGAGCTGCCGCCCCGCCGCTCCCCTCTGGCGGCGGTCTATCGTCCCGGCAATTTCGGCTCCGTCGCCGCGAGCGGACCCGGCATCGTCCTTTGCGAGCGCCGCGGCCGCTGCATCGTGCAGCTCGCGGCGCGGGACGAGCGCTATGAGAGCGCCGCCGCGCGCATCGAGGACCGGCTTGGCCTGCCTCTGCCGCGCACGCCCAACCGCGCCAGCGTGGCGGGGGCGCTTGCGGCGTTGTGGACGGGGCCGGGCCGGGCCCTTGTCGTGGGTCCGGACTCGCGCGACCTCGAGGCCGAGCTCGCGGCGGCCCTCGACGGCGAGGGGAGCGTCGCCCTCACCGACCTCAGCCATGCGCGCGCGATCATCCGCATCGCGGGGCCACGACTGCGCGATCTGCTCGCCAAGGGCTGCGGCCTCGATTTCCATCCGCGCGCCTTCGCGGCGGGAGCCTGCGTGCAAAGCGCCTATCACCACGTCAATGTGCTGATCCATGCCGTGGACGATTCCCCCGCGGCTGAGCTTTACGCGCCGCGCGGCTTCGCCTGCGCGCTCTGGGAGCATCTCGTCGATGGCGCCCACGAGCTCGGCTGCCGCGTCGAAGCGGATTCCGCCGCGTGAGTCGCACGCATCGGGCCGGCCGGCTTGACACGGCCACACGCGCCTTCTAGCGTTTTCGAAACGCGGCGAGAACAATTCTCGGAAACCGGAACGCAAGACAGGGAAACGCAGCATTCGTGCTCGAGACTCGCGGGCGTCGCCTCCCGGCACGCCGGCGGGGACGAGCGGAGACCGGATACGAAGGCATGCGTGTTCAGCGGGAGCGCGCTCAGGGGCGCTCCCGATCGGCACAGGGGACGCGTCGGGCTGGCCGCACGCCGCCCCGGCCAGACGGGGAGACGGCGATGCTCAAGAGATTTGCGCTCGGTTTGGTCATTCTTGCGGCGGCAAGCCTCGCTTCCGCTGTGGGGCGCGCGGCGGAGAAGGAGGTGGTGATCGGCGCCATCTATCCGCTCTCCGGCCCCGCCGCCCAGGTCGGCGTCGACGCCAAGGCGGCGATCGAGACGGCGGCGGATATCGTCAACAACTCTTACGATATCGATCTCCCGCTTGCGAAGACCAAGGGGTTGCCGAATCTCGGCGGGGCCAAGCTCCGCGTCGTCTTCGCCGATCACCAGGGCGATCCCCAGAAGGGCCGCGCGGAAGCCGAGCGCCTGATCACGCAAGAGAAGGTGAGCGCGCTCCTCGGCGTCTATCACAGCGCCGTTGCCGCCGTGGTGGGCCAGGTCGCCGAGCGCTATCGCGTGCCCTTCATGGTCGCCGAGTCCTCCTCGCCAAGCCTGACGAAGCAGGGGCTGAAATGGCTCTTCCGCACCAGCCCCCACGACGTCAACTTCTCCGAGGCCATGTTCGATTTTCTCAAGGCGCTCAAGGAGAAGAAGATCGCCGACGTGAAGACCATCGCGCTCTTCCACGAGGATACGCTGTTCGGGACCGACAGCAGCAACGTGCAGAAGAAGCTGGCCGAGGCGGCGGGCATCAAGGTCGTGGCCGACATCAAGTACCGCGCCAACAGCCCCTCGCTCACCGCCGAGGTGGAGCAGCTCAAGGCGGCGAATGCCGATGTGGTGATGCCGACCTCCTATACGACCGACGCCATCCTCATGGTCAAGACAATGGCGGAGCTCGGCTACCATCCGAAGGCGATCATCGCCCAGGACGCGGGCTTCGTCGAATCCGCCTTCCTCTCGGCCGTCGGCAGCCAGGCCGAGGGCCTCATCAGCCGCGCCAGCTTCGCCCTCGATCTCGGCGCCAAGCGCCCCTCGGTCAAGGCGGTGAACGACCTCTACCGCAAGCGCAGCGGCAAGGACCTGACCGACAACACCGCGCGCGCCTTCACCGCGACCATCGTGCTCGCCGACGCCATCAACCGCGCGGGCAGCACCGATAGCGAGGCCATCCGCGCGGCCCTGCAGAAGACGGACATGCCCGGTAGCGAGACCATCATGCCCTGGCCCGGGGTCAAGTTCGACGAGAACGGGCAGAACACCCTGGCCAAGCCGATCATGATGCAGTTCATCGGTGGCAAATACGTCACGGTGTTCCCCTTCGATGTCGCGAGCCACGATGTCCTCTGGCCGATGCCCGGCAAGTGAGCGGCACCTGCCCGGCGCTGCGCGTGGCCTCGGATAGGCGAGGCGCCCGATGTCGGTAGCGGCGGTCGCCCAGGTGGTGGCGAGCGGCCTGCTGATGGGCCTCGTCTATGCCCTCATCGCCGCGGGGCTCAGCCTCATCTTCGGCCTGATGGACGTGGTCAACTTCGCCCATGGGGAGTTCCTCATGGTGGCGATGTACATGACCTTCGGCCTGCATGTGCTGCTGACCCTGGACCCGCTGCTGCTCCTTCCCGTGGTCGGCGCCCTCATGCTGCTCTTCGGCGTCGTCGTCTACCGCCTGGTGATCCGCCGCGCCGCCCAGGCCAAGGCCAATGTGTGGATGGCGCAGATCTTCGTCACCTTCGGCCTCTCGATCGCGCTGCGCGGCGTCGCCCAGTTCCTCTTCACGCCGGACTACCGCAACATCAAGGGGACCTGGCTCGGCAACCGCACGATCGACATCCTCGGGGTCTATCTGCCGCTCGCCCAGCTCGCCGCCGCCGCCATCTGCCTGCTCGCCTTCGGCGGCCTCTATCTCCTCATCTCGCGCACCGATTTCGGCCGCGCCCTCGAGGCGACGCGCGAGGACAGCGAGGCGGTCGCCCTCGTCGGCATCAATCGCGATCTCATCTTCGCCCTCGGCTGGGGCCTGGGCGGGGCCGCCGTCGGCATCGCCGGCGTCATGCTGTCGAGCTTCTATTACATCTATCCCGGCGTCGGCTCGACCTTCGCGCTCATCGCCTTCATCACCGTGGCGCTGGGCGGCTTCGGCAGCCTCGCGGGGGCGCTCGTCGGTGGCATCATTATCGGTCTCGTCGAGGCGCTCACGGCGCTCTTCGTCGATCCCTCCCTCAAATCGATCGGCATCTACGCGATCTACATGCTCGTCGTGCTGCTGCGGCCCCGCGGCCTGTTCGGCTATTATTGACGCCGATGAAATCGCGCGATCTTCCCCTCGGCGCCGTCGTCCTCGTGGTGCTCTGCCTGCTGCCGCTCGCGATTAGGCAGCCCTTTGATCAGAACATCCTGATCCTCGCCGTCATGTACACCGCACTCGCCCAGGCCTGGAACCTGCTGGGGGGATATTGCGGCCAGGTCTCGCTGGGCCAGGCGCTCTTCTTCGGCATCGGCGCCTATGCCTCGACCATCCTCTTCACGCGCTACGGCGTGAGCCCGCTCCTCGGCATGCTGGTCGGCGGCGCGCTCGCGGCGCTCGTGGCGCTCGCCATCGGCTGGCCCTGCTTCCGCCTGCGCGGCCATTACTTCGTCATCGCCACCATCGTCGTCGCCGAGACCGGCTACCTCCTCTTCCTCAACTGGGACTGGGCCGGGGCGGCGACGGGGATTCTCATCCCCATCGCCAAGGACTCCTTCGTCAATTTCCAGTTCCAGACCTCGAAGCTGCCCTACTACTACGGCATCCTCGTCATCGCCGCCGTGCTTTGGCTGTTCTGCTATTGGATCGAGCGCTCCAAATGGGGCTTCTACTGGCGCGCGGTGAAGAGCAGCCCCGAGGCGGCGGAGAGCCTCGGCGTCCGCATCTTCCGCTACAAGATGGCCGCGGCGGCGGCGAGCGCCTTCTTCACCGGCATCTGCGGCAGCTTCTACGCCCAATACGTCTCCTATATCGATCCCGACAGCGTGATGGCGCTGAGCGTGTCGATCCTGATCTCGCTCCCCGCCGTCCTCGGCGGCATCGGCACGCTCTGGGGGCCCGCCGTGGGTGCCGCCGTCCTTATTCCCATGTCCGAGCTCGTGCGCGCCTATCTGGGTGGCACCGGGCAGGGCACCGACCTCATCATCTATGGCGTGCTCATCATGGGAGTGGCCGCGCTCGAGCCCGAGGGGCTCTGCGGCCTCTTCGCGAAGCTGCGGCGGCGCCTCTTTCGCGCGCGCGCCGTCGCGCGGAGGGCGTGACGCCATGCTCCTCGCCGTGGAAGGGGTCAGCCAGCGCTTCGGCGGCGTCATGGCCAACCATGACGTCTCCCTCGCGATCGCGGAGGATGAGATTCTCGGCCTCATCGGGCCCAACGGTGCCGGCAAGACGACGCTCTTCAACATCATCGCCGGCGCCATCCGGCCAAGCGCCGGCCGCGTGCGCTTTCGCGGCGAGGACATCACCGGCATCGGCGCCAGCGCCTGCTGCCTGCGCGGCATCGCGCGGACCTTCCAGGTGGTGAGGAGCTTCGATGCCATGACCGTCCTCGAGAACGTCATGGTCGGCGCCTTCTGCCGCACCAATCGCGAGCGCACGGCGCGGCGGGAGGCGAGCGCCGTGCTCGAATGGATGCGGCTCGACGGGCGCCGGGACGCGCTCGCCGCCGAGCTGACGCCGCCCGAGAAGCGCCGGCTCGAGGTGGCGCGGGCGCTCGCCACGCGCCCACGGCTGCTCCTCCTCGACGAGGTCATGGCGGGCCTGACGCCGGCCGAGGCGCGCATCGGCGTCGATCTCATCCGCGAGATCCGCGCACGCGGCATCGCCGTGCTCATGGTCGAGCATGTCATGGAGGTGCTGATGCCCCTCGTCGACCGCGTCGTGGTGCTCAATCTCGGCCGCCTGCTCGCCGAGGGTAAGCCCCAGGACGTCGTGCGTGACGAGCGCGTGATCGCCGCCTATCTCGGAGAGAAATACCGTGCTCGCGCTTGAGGACGTCTCCGCGTCCTATAGCGGGCTCGGCGCCCTGCGCGGCGTCTCGCTCAAGGTCGAGGCGCGCGAGATCGTCGCTGTGATCGGCGCCAATGGCGCGGGCAAGAGCACGCTCCTCAAGACGATCGCCGGCATGCATCCCATCGATTCCGGGCGCATTCTCTATCAAGGCGAGCCGCTCGCGGCAATGCCGCCCTATCGTATCGCCCGCGCCGGCATCGCCCTGGTGCCCGAGGGCCGGCGGCTCTTTCCCCGCTTGAGCGTGCGCGACAATCTGCGCCTCGGCTCCTTCCCCTATCGCAGGGAGGCGGACCGCGAGAAGCCCCTCGACTTCGTCTTCTCCCTCTTCCCGCGCCTCGCCGAGCGGCTCGACCAGCGCGCGGAGACCTTGAGCGGCGGCGAGCAGCAGATGCTGGCGATCGGGCGGGCGCTGATGACGCGGCCGCGCCTCCTCATGCTCGACGAGCCCTCCCAGGGCATCATGCCGCGCCTCGTCGACGACATCCTCGAATCGGTGCGGCGCATCCGCGATCACGGCACCACCGTCCTCATCGTCGAGCAGCGCGTCGCCGAGAGCCTGGCGACCGCAGAGCGCGCCTATGTCCTGCAAAGCGGCCGGCTCGTCATGTCGGGTCCGAGCCGGGAGATCGCGGAGAATCCCGAGGTCCGCGCCGCCTATCTGGGACTATAATCCGCAGGCGTTCCTGGAACGTCGCAACAGGGGGGAGCCAGCCGATGTCCTCGCAGAGCCTCGTCTCTCGTGCCGCCGCCGCACCCTCCTGCGGCTGCGGCGGCGAATGCACCGATGCAGCACACAAAGGGCCGTCGTCGCGCTGGTCGCGGCGAGGCTTCCTCGCGACGAGCGCGGCCGGCGCCGCCGGTCTATTGGCGGGATTGGGCGTCGAGCTCTCGGCGACTTCCCCGGCCCTGGCGCAGACCAGCCTGAGCCCCGAGGCAGCACTCCAGGAGATGCTTGACGGCAACCGGCGCTTCGTCGAGGGCCGCATGACCTCCTTCAACGAGGATCTTGCCCTGCTGAAGCGGAAGACGGTCGAGAAGCAGCAGCCCTTCGCGGCCCTCCTCTCCTGCGTCGATTCCCGCGTGCCCGTCGAGCTTGTCTTCGATCAGAGCATCGGGCGGCTCTTCGTGGCGCGCGTCGCCGGCAATATCGCCACACCGGAGCTCGTCGCCAGCCTGGAATACGGCGTCGCCGTGCTGGGCACGAAGGCGATCATGGTGCTGGGACACGCGAATTGCGGCGCCGTGCAGGCGGCAATCGCGGCCAAGCCCGTACCCGGCCAGATCAGCGCGCTTTACCAGTATCTTCGGCCCGCAGTGGACCAGGCCGGGAGCGATCTCGCGGCCGCCATCAAGGCGAACGCCAGGATCCAGGCGGCGCTCCTGCGCGAGGCCTCGCCCGTGATCGCCGCGCACATCGCGCAGAAGCAGCTCGAGGTCGTCGCCGCCTATTACGACCTCGCGAGCGGGAAAGTGAGCCTGCTTAGTTAGCGTTGCTTTGCGTGCTCAAGGTAGTGTTGTGATTTTGACATTCAATTCGTATTTAAAGGTCGTCATTCCGGCCGGAGCCCCCGGGTCCCGCCGAAGGCGGGCCCGAGGACAGGCTCCGCGCAGAGCCGGAATCCAGGGCCGCATGCCTGGATGCCCGCTTTCGCGGGCATGACGGCCAAACAGAACAAGCCGTTGGAGTCACAACAGTAGCGTCCTTCTCACTTTTCACCCCGGACAAGCCGTGCGGCGGCACGGCGCGATCCGGGGCCTATTTGGCGACGCGGCACAGTGGACCTCGGCTTCTCCCCCCGATCACGTCGGGGGTCGGCCGGGGTGACTGAGAGGTGGGACCGAGTTGCTACACATCCCAGCCGCCGTCGACGGCGATCTCGTGGCCGGTGAGCTGGCGGCTCTCCTCGCTCGCGAGGAAGAGCACGGCGTTCGCCACGTCTTGCGGCACCGGCACGCGCCGGAGCGCCATGTCCTCGACATATTCCTGATAGACCTGCTCGACGGTCCAGCCGCGCTTGCGCGCCTTCTCCTCGCACAGCTTGTCCATGCGCGGAGTCGCGATGATGCCGGGGCAGACCACGTTCACGTTGATGTTGTACTCGCCGACATCGAGGGCCACGGTGCGGGTGACGCCGCGCACCGCCCATTTGGAGGCGCTATAGGCCGCGCGGTAGCGATAGCCGCGCAGGCCCGACGTGCCACCGATATTCACGATCTTGCCGCTGCGCCGCGCGATCATCACCGGCAGCGTGTATTTGATTGGCAGGAAGGTGCCGAGGACGTTGGCATTGAGCACCGCGGCGAAATCCTCGGGCTCGATCTCCCAAGCGGGAGTCTCGATCGGGCCCGTCACCCCGGCGACGTTGACGAGGATGTCGATGCACCCATCGAAGGCCTCGACCGCGCGGGCGACCATGGCCCTGACCTCGTCGGGACGCGTGACGTCGGTCTTCACGATCTCCGCCTTGCGCCCCATGGCGCGAATTCGCGCAGCCACCGGCTCGATCGCCGCGGTGTCGCGGCCCGCCAGCACGAGATCGGCGCCTTCGCGCGCCAGGGTCTCGCTGATGGCGCTTCCCATTCCCTTGGCCGGGCCCGTGACGATCCCGGTCTTGTTCGCCAGCCTCATGGCGCGGCACTCCTTTCATTCCATTCGCGGTGCGGTGGTTGTGATGGACGGCCCGGCGCGGCCGAAGCCGCCGCCGCCGCAGCTTTCGAGAAGGACGCGGTCGCCCTTGACGAGCATGAGATTCTGCTTGCCGCGGATCTCGAAACGGCTGCCATCGGCGCGGATGATGCTGACGCGGAAGGCGGCGCCGGCTTCGCCACCCTGAAGACCGTAGGGCGGGATCACGCGGCGCTCGAACATGCTGGTGAGGGAGATGCCGTCGGCGAGCATGCGATATTCGCGCACGAGCCCGTCGCCGCCGCGATGGGCTCCGGCTCCGCCCGAGCCTCGGCGCAGCGCGTGCCGCACAATCTCGATCGGATACTCGGCCTCGATCACCTCGGCCGGCGTGTTCATCACGTTCGACATGTGGACGCGGACGACCGGCATGCCGTCGCGCTCGGCGCGCGCGCCTTCGCCGCCGCCATGGGTCTCATAAAGGGTGCCCCAGTTCCCGTCGCCGCGCCGCATGCCGAAGAGGAGCAGGCCGGAGGTCGTCGGCCCGCCCGCCGTGAGCCGCTCCGCCATGACGGGCTCGAGGGCGCGGAAGATGGCGTCGACGATGCGCTGGGAGGTCTCGTGATTGCCGCCGACGACGGGCCGGCTGGGGTCGGGTTGGAGCACCGAGCCCGGCCGCGTGATCACCTTGAGGGGCCGCAAGGCGCCGCCATTCGGTAGGAGCGCCAGCGGCGCAAGGCATTGCATCGCATAGAACACGGCCGCGGCGGCGATGAAGGGCGTGGTGTTGACGGGTCCCGCCGCGGCGTCGTCGGATTGGGTGAAATCGAAGACGGCCTGGTCCGGCGCGAAGGCGATGCGGACGCGGATGCCAATGGGCCGGTTGTCGATACCGTCATCGTCGAGGAAGTCCTCGCCCTGGTAGCGGCCGGCCGGCATCCGGGCGAGGGCGTCGCGCATCTGCCGCTCGCCGCTCTCGAGGAGCGCGGCCATGGCGGATTTGAATGTGGCGAGGCCGTGCTCGGCGGCAATGGCGGCGATGCGCTGCTCGGCGGCGCGGGTCGCCGCCATCTGGGCCTGGATGTCGCCTTCGCGCTCGGCCGCCCCGCGCAGATTGGCGAGGACGAGGTCGAGAGTGGTGCGCTCCGGGCCCGCCGCGGTGAAGAGGCGGACCGGGCTGATGCGCAGGCCCTCCTGCCAGATGTCGGTCGCCGTCGCACAATAGCTGCCGGGCACGGCGCCGCCAATATCGGCCCAATGGGCGAGGCTCACGGCGAAGGCGGCAAGCTCGCCGCCGATGAAGACGGGGCGGATGGCCTTGACGTCGGGAAGATGATTGCCCCCCACCTCCGGCAGATTGGTGAACCACACATCGCCCGGCCGCAAGCTCGATGCCGGGACGCGCTTCAGGAACTCCTTCACGGTAAAGCACATGACGCCGAGATGCATGGGAATGTCCCGCCCCTGCGCCACCATCTCGCCACTCGCGTCGGTGACGGCGGAGGAGAGATCGCCCGCCTCGCGCAGGAGCGGAGAGCGCGCGGCGCGCATCACCACGAGCGACATCTCCTCGGCCGTTGCCGTCAGGGCGCTGCGGATGACCTCGAGAGTCACGGGGTCGAGAGCTTTCGCCGCGGTCATAGGCCCGCTCCGAAGCTCAGGGTCAGGTGCCCGTGGCGGCTGACGCGGAGGAGAGCACCGGGCGGCACTACGATCGTCGACCAGGCGTCCTCGACGATGGCCGGGCCGGCGATCGCCGCCGCCGCGGCAAGGCCGTCGCGCCGGTAGCGCGGCGTCTCGACCGCCTGCTCGGCTGCGAACCAGCAGGGCCCACTCGCTGCGGGCCGGGCTACATCGCCATTCCGGTCGACGGGGACGGTGAAGGCCGCAGCGTCGGCGCTGCGCTTGCGCGACACGGTGACACGCATCGCCTCGAGCTCCCAATCCTCCGCCGTCGAGAAGCCGTAGAGCCGCTCATGAGCGGCGCGAAAATCCCGCGTGAGGGCGGCGACATCCGCCGGAAAGCGCCAAGGCACCTCGACGGAATAGCTCTGCCCGACATAGCGGATGAGGGCGGTGTCCTCGACGGCGACGTGACTCTCGCGAAGCTCGGCCGGCATTCCCGCGAGGAGCTCGCGCCGCTGCGTCTCCAGGCGATGGGCGTCCCAGCGGCGACTCGCCATGCGGATTGTGCGCTGCTGGGTATAGCTGAGATCGGCGATGATGCAGCCAAGCGCCGAATAAGCGCTGGAGAAGGCCGGCACCACCACGTGCGCGATGCCGAAATCGCGGGCGAGGGAGGCGGCGTGGAGCGGGCCGGCGCCGCCGAAGGCGGCGAGGGTGCAATGGCGGCCGTCGATGCCGCGATCGACGGTCACGTTGCGCAGGGCGCGCACCATATTGGCATTGGCGACGCGGATGATCCCGAGCGCGGTCTCGATGAGGCCGAGCCCGAGCCGCCGGCCCAGCCGCCCTACGGCCGCTTGCGCCAGGTCCCGATCGAGGCGGACGCCGTCGCCGAGGGGCTTTGCCGTATCGAGATAGCCGAGCGCGACATGGGCGTCGGTCACGGTCGGCTCCGTCCCGCCCAGCCCGTAGCAGGCCGGTCCGGGGCGAGCCCCGGCACTCCGCGGGCCGACGCGCAGCATCCCGCCTTCGGCCGTGGCGATCGAGCCGCCGCCCGCGCCGATCGACTGCACGGCGACCATGGGCTGGCGGATGGGCCGCTCGGCGATCAGGGCCTCGCGCCGGATCTCGGGCTTGCCGCCGGTGATAAGGCAGACATCCGTCGTGGTGCCGCCCATGTCGAGGGTGAGGAGATTGTCGAGAGCGAGCTCCGCCGCGAGGCGCCGCGCCGCGCTAACACCGGCCGCCGGCCCGGACAGCGCCAGCACCAGTGGCCGCTCCCGCACCATGGCCGGCGAGGCCATGCCGCCTGCCGAGTGGAAGAGATGGAATTGCGTCGTCTTCGGCACCTCGCGGTCGAGCGCATCGAGATAGGCGGCGACGATCGGCATCACGGCGGCGTTCAGTACCGTGGCGCTGGTGCGCTCATATTCGCGCTCCTCGGGATTGACCCGGTGCGAGAGCGAGATATGGGGCACCACGCCCGCGAGGCGCTCCGCCACGGCGATCTCGTGCGAAGGCTCCGCATAGGCGTGGAGCAGGGCGACGGCGACGGCCCGCACGCCCGAGGCGCGGATCGCGGCAATGATGCGCTCGAGGCTTTCCGGGTCGATCGGTCGCCTGATCGCGCCATCGGGGCCGATCCGCTCGCGGAGCTCGAAGCGGCGCTCGGCGGGGACCATTGGCGGCAGCTTCGGCGGCGCGCTCAAGGAATAAAGGAAGCGGCGGTTCTGGCGCCCGATGGCGAGCACATCGGCGAAGCCTTCGGTCGCCACCAGGGCGACATCGTCGAGGCGATCCTCGACGATGGCGTTGGTAACAAGCGTGGTGCCGTGGATCAGCGCCTCCACATCGGGCCAGTCGAGCCCGACGGTCCTCAGGCCGGCGCGCAGGCTGGCAAGGGGATCGCCTGCGCGGCTCTGCGCCTTGCCGGTGCGCAGCTCGCCGGACTCCGTGTGAAGCGCGACGACATCGGTGAAGGTGCCGCCGATATCGACGCCGACGCGCCAGCGCTGCGACGGGCTTGGGTCATCGCCGCTCAAGCGCCGGCCTCCCCGCGTCCTGCGCCTCGCGCAAGCCGATGCGCAGCACCTCCGCGGCGCGCACCGCAACACCGCGCAAGGCCGCCACCAGGCGCTCGATCGGGAAACGGGAGAGGAGCGGCTGGAGCCCGACGACGCCGATGCTGTAGATGACGCCGATCCCTTCGAGATGGACGGGGACCGCGACCGTCATTACGCCGGGATCCATCTCGTCGAGGCAGAGGGCGTAACCGTCGCGCCGCACCTGCGCATAGCCGTCGCGCAGCCGGGCGGGATCCACGCAGGTGTTCGCGGTGAAGCGCGGCAAAGGCTGCTCCAGCACGGCGTCGATGAAGGACTCGGGCTGGAAGGCGATGATCGCCTTGGCCGAGGCGGCGGCGTTCGGCGCCATGACGCGCCCCGGCTGCACGAAGGATTGCCGCGTCTCGTCGGGGGCCGTCATCACCACGGAATGGACCTCGCGGCCGATCAGCTTGGCCATGAAGGCGGTCTGGCCGAATTGCTGGGAGAGCGAATACAGCAGCGGGCGGACGATGGGCTCGATGGCCTCCTTTTGCGCTCCGAGATGAAGCAGGCGCAGCAAGCGGGGACCGAGGCTGTAGGTGGTGCGGCCCCGTCCCGAGGCCGCGAAGCCCGCATCCACCAGGGCGCCGAGGATGCGGTGGACCGAGCCTTTGGGCAGCCCCGTGCTGCGGGCGATCTCGGTGAGGGAGAGGCCGCCCTCGATCGGCGCGATCGTCTCCAGAATGGTGGCGTAGCGCTCCAGCGTCTTGGGCGACTGCCTGAAACTCCTATCCATTATGTTCCATTTTTTAGAACTAAATTCTATTATTCAAGACGATATGAGTTTGACTCAAATCTGTCAAACGAAATGCGCATGTCTCGCTTTCACGCTCGACAGGTCCGTCCGCATCTTGCGATGTATACGCGGCGCTCGGCACTGAGGCCGGGCGGCCTGAGGGATCGGATGGCCGCGATCGACCCCATCACCCGCTCCGTCATCCAGCACCGCCTCTCGGCCATCGTCGAGGAGGTGGGCGAGGCGATGCTGCGCACCTCCTATTCGCAGATCTTGAACTCGAGCCGCGACTTCTCGACCGTGATCTGCGACGCGGCGGGCCGTCTGATCGCGCAGGCGGAGCACGTGCCCATCCATGTCGGCGCCATGCCCTGGGCCGCGCGCGCCGTGGGCGAGGCTTTCGCAGCGAAGATCCGCCCCGGCGACGTCCTCCTCCTCAACGATCCCTATTATGGCGGCAACCACCTTCCCGACGTGACGGCCTTCGTCCCGGTGTTCGACGGGGGACGCCATCTCTTCTGGTCGATCGTGCGCGCGCACCAGGGCGACATCGGCGGCGCCACCCATGGCGCCTACAACCCCGGCGCCACCGAGATCTGGCAGGAGGGCCTGCGCATTCCGCCGCTCCGCCTCTACGAGGCGGGCGTGCTGCGCGAGGACGTGCTCGAGATGCTGGTCGCCAATGTGCGCCATGCACGGGATTTCCGCGGTGATCTTGCGGCGATGGTGGGGGCAGCGCGCGTTGGCGAGCGGCGTCTCGGCCGGCTGATGGCGGAGCTTGGCGGCGATGCGGTGCTCGCCGCCGTCGATGCCATCCTCGACGCCACCGAGGCGCAGACGCGAGAGATCGTGGCCGGTTGGAAGGACGGGGTCTTCCGCGGCGAGGCGATGCTCGACGACGACGGCCATGGCGCCGAGGACATCCGCATCGTCGCCAAGGCGAGAAAGCGCGGCAGCGACATCGAGATCGACCTCACCGAATCCGATCCGCAAGTGGTCGGCTTCGTGAACTCCTCCCACGCCAATATGCAATCCGCCGTGGCGATGGCCTTCGCCTATCTGATCGACCCGGCGATCCCCAAGAACGACGGCACCTTCCGCCCCCTCAAGGTCGTCGCCAAGCCCGGCACCGTGGTGTGGGCCGAGCCCGGCGCCCCGGTGACGCTCTGCACCAGCCATTGCGCCAACGAGATCGCCGAGGCGGTGATCAAGGCTCTCGCGGCGTCTTGCCCGGACCGGGCGATGGCCGGCTGGGGCCGGCGCTTCCGCATCGCCATCCAGGGCGAGGACCCGCGCACGGGGAAGGGCTTCATCTGGCACCTCTTCCATGCGCGGCCCGGCGGCGGCGGCTCGTCGGCGGGCGATGGCTGGCCCGCCGCCGGCGAGTGGCACAGCGTCGGCGGCATCAAGTTTGGCAGCGTCGAGGTCGCCGAGGTGCGCTTTCCGCTCTTCTTCCGCCACCACGAGCTGCGCGCGGATTCCGGCGGCGACGGGCAATATCGCGGCGGGGTGGGGGGCGATCTCGAGCTCGTGGTGGAGACGGCGAAGCCGGCCCTCGGCAACACCGCGGGCGACGGCGTTCGCCACGGCGCCTGCGGGCTCTTCGGCGGCGAGGACGGCCTGCCCCACACTTATATCCTGCGCTCCAAGGGCCGCGCGCCGCGGCGGCTCAAGACCAAGGAGACCGGCATCGTCATTCGCCCCGGCGACGTGATCGAGGTCCATTCGGGCGGCGGCGGCGGCTGGGGCCGGCCGAGCCGGCGCGATCCCGCGGCGCGGGCGCGCGATCTCCGCGACGGCTTCGTGTCGAAGAAGGCCGCGCGCAGTCCGAAGAGGGCGAAGCCGAGAAGGAGATCGCGCCCGTGACGGCAGCGGCCATCCGCATCGGCGTCGATGTCGGCGGCACCTTCACCGACCTCGTCGCCGTCGACGACGCCGGCAAGGTGACCCTGGCGAAGAGCCCCTCGACCCCGGCGGACCAATCCATCGGCGTGATCGAAGGGCTGCGCCGCCTCGCCGAGCGGCTGGGTCTCGATCTTCCTGAGCTGCTCCGCCGCACCGAGCGCATCGTCCACGGCACCACGGTTGCGACCAACGCGCTGCTCGAGCGCAAGGGCGCCAAGGTGGGGCTGCTCACTACCGCGGGCCATCGCGACGTGCTGGAGATGCGCGAGGGGCTGAAGGAGGACCGCTACAATCTCCGCATGCCGCCGCCCGAGCCGCTGGTGCCGCGGCATCTCCGTCTCGGCGTGCGCGAGCGTCTGCGCGCGGACGGGCGCGTCGAGACGCCCCTCGACGAGGCCTCGTTGCGCCGCGCCGTCGCCAGGCTCGAGGCGGCGCAAGTGGAGGCCGTCGCCGTGTGCTATCTCCACGCCTATCGCGACGCCCGTCACGAGCGCGCCACGCGCCGCTTCCTGGCCGCGGCCCTTCCCGGCGCCTATGTCTCGCTCTCGAGCGAGGTGCTGCCCCAGATCAAGGAATATGGGCGCGTCTTGACGACGGTGGTGAACGCCTATGTCGGCCCGATCGTCGAGCGCTATCTCGTGAAGCTGAAGCGCCGCCTCGCCGAGAGCGGCTATCGGGGCCCGCTCTTCATCGTGCTCTCCCATGGCGGCATCGCCCCCGTCGAGGAGGCCGCGCGCCTCGCCGCGGGGACGGTGCTCTCGGGTCCCGCCGGTGGGGTCGCCGGGGCGCGGCGCAGCGCCGAGCTTCTCGATCTGCCCGATCTCATCCCCTTCGACATGGGCGGCACCAGCACGGATATCTCGCTCATCGCCGGCGGCCGGCCGGCGCTCTCGGCCGAGCGCGGGCTCGCGGGCCAGCGCATCGCGCTCCGGAGCCTCGACATCATCAGCATCGGCGCCGGCGGCGGCTCGATCGCCCGCGTCGATGCAGGCAAGGCGCTCCATGTCGGCCCCGAGAGCGCCGGGGCCGATCCCGGGCCCGCCTGCTATGGCAAGGGTGGCGCGATGGCCACCGTCACCGACGCCAATCTCGTGCTCGGCTATCTCGATCCCAAGGGCTTCCTCGGTGGCGGAGGCCGGCTCGATGCGGACGCCGCAGCGACCGCCGTCGACGGCATCGCCGCCGCCCTCGACGTCGATCGGGTCACTGCCGCCGCCGGCATCCACCGCGTCGTCAATACGCGCATGGCCGAGGGCATCCGCCTGATGACCGTGCGCCGTGGCGTCGATCCGCGCCGCTTCGCCCTGCTCAGCTTCGGGGGCGCTGCAGGACTCCATGCCACGGCAATCGCCCGCGAGCTCGACATCGCGCGGGTGGTGGTGCCGCGGGTCGCCTCGGTCCTCTCCGCCTGGGGCATGCTCGCGACCGATCTGCGCTACGAGGTGAGCCGCACCCATGTGGGCGATGTGGCGCGCCTCGACGACCGCAAGCTGCGCCGGGTCTTCGACGAGATGGAGCGGGAGGGGCGCAAGCGCCTCGGCGCCTGGTTCGGCGGCGCCGTGCATGCGCTGCGCGCCGCCGAGATGCGCTACGGCGAGCAGATCTTCGAGATCGACGTGCCCCTCGACGGCATCGATTGGCAGAGCCCGCATCTCCTGGCCGATGTGGTGGCGCGCTTCCACGAGCGCCACGAGGCGCTTTATACCTACTCCATCCCCGATCAGGAGGTGGTGCTGGTCAACGCGCGCGTCGCCGTGATCGGCGAGATGCCGGCGCTCCCCGAGCAGCCTCGTCTCGCCGCCAATGGCGGCGAGTCCGCTCCACGTCGGCGGCGCATCCATCTCGGCGCTTGGCGCGAGGTGCCCGTCTATGATTGGGACGCCCTCGGCGCCGGCCGGGAAATCTCCGGCCCCGCCCTGATCGAGACGGAGACGACCACGGTGCTCCTCCGCGAGGGCGACCGGCTCGCGGTCAACGCCCTCGGCTGGCTCGACATCCGCGTGGCGGCGGCGCGGCGGCAGTCGGTGGCCGAGATGCCGGCTCGCGCCACGCCGCACGGCCGGGCCGCCGCCCCGGCGGCGCAGTAGAGGGAAACAGGGGAATATCGATGGCAACACACGGCTTGACGGACGATCAGCTCGCGCTCCTCGCGCGCTATGACACGCCGACCATTTGCAACGCCCTCGAGATGGTGATGCCGGAGCGCCAGGCGATCGGCTTCACGACCGAGGCGCTCGTGGCGGCCAACCCGTCCTTGCCGCCGATCGTCGGCTATGCCCGCACGGCGACCATCCGCGCGGTCGAGCCTTCGGGCCTGAGCCCGGCCGAGCAGCGGGAGAAGCGCTTGGCCTACTATGAATATGTCGCGGCGGGACCGCGGCCGAGCATCGTGGTGATCCAGGACCTCGATCCGCGCCCCGGCTTCGGCGCCTTCTGGGGCGAGGTGCAGACCGCCGTCCATAAGGGCCTCGGCTGTCTCGGCGGCATCACCAACGGCTCGATCCGCGATCTCGACCAGATCGCCCCGGGGTTCCAGCTCCTGGCCGGCCAGGTCGGGCCCAGCCACGCCCATGTCCACGTCGTCGATTTCGGCACCCCCGTCAACGTCCACGGCATGACGGTGCGCCACGGCGACCTCGTCCATGCGGATCGGCACGGCGCCGTCGTCGTTCCCCTAGCGGCCGTCGCCGGCATTCCCAAGGCGATCGAGATCATCGGCAGGCGCGAGAAGCTCATCCTCGACGCGGCGCGCAGCAACGGCTTCACCGTCGCGAAGCTCAAGGCGGCGATGAAGGGTGCGGCCGATATCCACTGAGCATCGGCGTCGCCGCACCAAGCGAATTTCGTCCTGATTGGCACGCCCCCACAATCGTCGCCCCCGCGAAAAGCGGGGGTCCAGGATTGCTGGATTCCTGCTTTCGCAGGAATGACAAGGTGATTGAGAGGAGCGTCACGCCGCCGCGGTCTCCAGCGCTGCGAAGCGGCGCTCGTGCCAATCGGCGTTGCCGAAAGCGACGTCGATCATGGCGAGGCGCTTGAAGTAGTGGCCGACGGCGAGCTCGTCGGTCATGCCCATGCCGCCATGGAGCTGCACCGCCTCCTGCCCGATGAGGCGTCCGGCGCGGCCCGCCTGCGCCTTCGCCGCCGCCGCCATGCGCGCGCCATAGACGGGATCGTCCTCGCCGAGGGCGCGGGCGGCAACGTCGACCAGAGAGCGCGTCAGCTCCTGCGCCACGAGCATGTCGACGAGGCGGTGCTGGAGCACCTGGAAGCTGCCGATGGGAACGCCGAATTGCTTGCGCGTCTTGAGATAGTCGCGCGTCGCCGCCACGAGCGCGGCGCAGGCGCCCACGGCCTCGGCGGCTAGGGCCACGAGGGCCTCGTCACGACTGCGCTCGATGAGCGGATAGCCGTCGTCAAGGGCGCCGAGAATGGCGCCAGCCTCGACGGCGACGCCGTCGAGCGCCACCTCCGCCGCGCGCAGGCCGTCCGCAGTGGCATAGGGGCGCAAGCGCAATCCCTTCGCATCCTTCGGGACGAGGAAGAGGGTGATGCCCTTCGTCTCGCCCACGGCGCCGCCGGTGCGCGTCGAGACGATCAGGTGATCGGCCGAAGGCGCATGGAGCACCACGGCCTTGCGACCGGAGAGGCGGAAGACGCCGCCATCGCGCGCGGCGCGCGTCTCCACATGGGCGCAATCGAAGCGCGAGCGCGGCTCGCCATGGGCGAAGGCGAGGAGGAGCTTGCCCGCGGCCATCGGCGCGAGCATCGCCGCCGCCTTGGCCCCGCCCTGGCGCAGCAGGCTGCCGCCCAGGACCACCGTCGAGAGATACGGCTCGACGACGAGGTGGCGCCCGATTCCCTCCATGATGATCGCCGTCTCGACGGCGCCACCGCCCAGGCCGCCGAGGCTCTCGGGCACGCCGATACCGAGCCAGCCGAGCTCGGCGAAGCGCTGCCACATCGCGCGGCTGAAGCCATCCTCGCTCGCCGCGGCGGCGCGGCGCGCCTCGAAGCCGTATTCCTTCTCGAGGAAGCGGGCGACGCTGTCGGCGAGCAGCTTCTGCTCGTCGCTGGGCACCAGGCTCATTCGCGGCGCTCCAAATGCGCCGGCCCGGATGGTTTGTCTTCCCCTTCGTCATGCCCGCGCAGGCGGGCATCCAAGCCTTTAAGCATGGACTCCGGCTTTCCGCTTCGCTTCAGCCGGAATGACGGCGTGGAAACGGGGGCAGGCGAGTGAACCATGGCACTAAAACCCCAGCATATGCTTGGCGATGATGTTGTGCTGGATCTCGTTCGAGCCGCCATAGATCGAGACCTTGCGCCAGTTGAAATATTGCGCGGCGAGGGCGGGCGCGTAATCCGGGCCCACCGCCTCGCCGTTCCAGCCGGGCTCAAACCATTCGGGCAGATAGGGCATGGCATAGACCCCCGCGGCCTCGACGAGAAGCTCCGTCAGCCGCTGCTGGATGAGCGAGCCCTTGATCTTGAGGAGCGAGGATTCGGGGCCCGGCGGCCGCCCCGCCGTCTCGCCCGAGGCCATGCGCAGCACGGTTGCCTCGAGCCCCAGGAGCTCGATCTCGACGGCGGCGATCCTGGCCTGGAAGACCGGATCGGCGGCAAGGGGCTTGCCCGCGACGATCTCCGCGGCGGCGATGCGCTTCAGCTTGCGCAGCAAGCGCGTCGAGAGGCCGATGCGCGCGATATTGGTGCGCTCATGGGCCAGGAGATATTTGGCGTAGGTCCAGCCCTTGCCCTCCTCGCCGATGCGGTTCGCCTTCGGCACCCGCACATTGTCGAAGAAGACCTGGTTGATCTCGTCGCCGCCGTCGATGGTGATGATGGGTCGCACGGTGATCCCTGGGCTCCTCATATCGATGAGGAGGAAGGAGATGCCCTCCTGCTTCTTGCCTTCGCTTCCGGTGCGGACGAGGCAGAACATCATGTCGGCATGCTGGGCGTAGGTCGTCCAGGTCTTGCTGCCGTTCACCACGTAGTGATCGCCGTCCGATGCGGCGCGCGTCTTGAGCGCGGCGAGATCGGAGCCGGCCTCGGGCTCGGAATAGCCCTGGCACCACCATTCGTCGCTCGAGAGAATGCGCGGCAGATAGCGCCGCTTCTGCGCCTCGCTGCCGAAGGCGATGATGACGGGGCCGACCATGGTGACGCCGAAGGCGATGATCGGCGGGCTCGGGACGGCACCGAGCTCGGCCTCGAAGATGGTGCGCTGGAGCGGCGTCCACCCGGTGCCGCCATATTCGACCGGCCAGCCCGGCGCCATCCAGCCCCGGCGATAGAGGATCTTCTGCCAGGTGACGTGATCCTCCTTCGTGAGATGCTTGCCCGCCTCGACCTTGTCGCGGATCGCGGCGGGAAGGCTCGTCTCGAGGAAGAGCCGCACCTCGTCGCGAAATTCGGCATGAGCCGCGTCCAGCTTGATCTCCATCACCCGCCTCTCCGAATGGCCGGCCCGGGATGCTGGGGGCCCGGCTTCCGCGATCTTCCGTCGCTCTGTTATCATGCGCCTGGCCGCGGCCAGGAGAGCGCCCACGTCATGACCACATCCGATCTCTTCGATCTCGTCGGCAAGGTCGCCGTGATCACCGGCTCGAGCCGCGGCATCGGCAAGGCGATCGCCGAGGCGATGGCCGCCCACGGCGCCAAGGTGGTGATCTCGAGCCGCCAGGCGCCCGCCTGCGATGCGGCCGCAGCCGCCATCCGCGCCGGTGGCGGCGAGGCCATCGCCATTCCCTGCAACGTCTCGCGCCTCGACGAGCTCGACCGCCTGGTGGGCGGCACGATCGCCGCATGGGGTCGGATCGACATCCTCGTCTGCAACGCCGCAGTCAATCCCCATTACGGGCCGATGGCGACGGTCAGCGAGGAGGCCTACGACAAGATCATGGACACCAATGTGAAGAGCAATCTCTGGCTCTGCAACAAGGTGATCCCGGCGATGGCCGAGCGGCGCGACGGCGTCGTCATCATCGTGTCCTCGATCGGCGGGCTCAAGGGCCACGACAAGCTCGGCATCTACGCGCTCGCCAAGGCGGCCGATTTCCAGCTCGCGCGCAATCTCGCCGTGGAATGGGGGCGCCACAATATCCGCGCCAATTGCCTGGCTCCCGGCATCATCCGCACGGATTTCGCGCGCGCCCTGTGGGAGAATCCCGAGATCTACGACCAGGCCGTCGCCACCTATCCCCTGGGCCGCATCGGCGAGCCCGGCGAGGTCGCGGGAGCCGCGGTCATGCTGGCGAGCAAGGCGGGCGCCTTCATCACGGGCCAGGTCATCGTGATCGACGGCGGCGCCACCATATCCGGCGGACGCTATAGCTGAGCAGGCCGGCGGGGCTTGCCCGATCATGGCGCGCTCTTCTGCGTGATGAGAGCGCAGCCCTTCTCGGCGAGGGTGGCGACGCGCTCGCCGAAATGCGCGAAGCGCGGATCGCGCGTCTGGCCGCGCAGATAGCGGATATAGATCTGCTGGATGACGACGACGAGCTTGAAGACGCCGAAGACGTGGTACCAGCGGATGTCCTCGACGGCCAGGCCGGTCTTGCGCGCATAGCGCTCGACGACGTCGGCGCGCGTCGGGAAGCCGGGATACCAGGTCGGCATGAAGGCAGCGGCGCGCCACGCCGGATTATCGGCCGCCTCGGCCCAGTAATTGAGCATGTAGCCGAGATCCATGAGCGGATCGCCGCGCGTGCACATATCCCAGTCGAGGACGGCGACGGCGCGGCCCGGATCCTCGGCGTCCACGATCAGATTGTCGAGCTTGAAGTCGTTGTGGAGGAGGGAGACGCACTGGGACGCCGGAACCCGCTGGGACAGCCAGGCGATCATCGCCTCGACGCGCGGCAGGCTGTGATCCTGCGCCGCTTGCCAGCGCTTGCGCCAGCCCTCGAGCTGCCGCCCGACATAGCCCTCGGGATGGCCGAGATCGTCGAGTCCGGCCGCCGCCGGGTCGGCCATGTGCAAGGCGGCGAGCGTGTCCACCAGCATCTCGCCGATGCGCCGCGCGAGGGCGGCATCGTTCTTGACCACCGTCGGCGGCTCGGCGCGAATGACGATGCCGCGGCGCCGCTCCATGACATGGAACTCGGCGCCGATGAGCGCGGCGTCGCCGCAATAGAGATAGCTGCGCGGTGCAAGGGGGAAGATATCGGGCAGCGTCGCGAGCACGCGGTGCTCCCGCTTCATGTCATGGGCCGAGGGCGCGATGGGCCCAAGCGGGGGGCGGCGCAGCACGTATTCGTCATCGCCGAAGGCGACGAGATAGGTGAGATTGGCATGGCCGCCGCCGAACTGGCGCAGGCGGAAGGCGCCCTCCGTCCTCGGCAGATGCGCGCGCAGATAGGGCTCGATCCGCGCCGCCTCGATCTCCTCGCCCGGCCGCGGATCGATCAGCTCGGCCGAAGTCCCCGCCATCGCCGCCTCACGCGACCTCGAAGAGGCCCGCCGCCCCCATGCCGCCGCCGATGCACATGGTGACGACGCAATGCTTGGCGCCGCGCCGCCTGCCCTCGATGAGGATATGCCCGACGAGGCGCGCGCCGCTCATGCCGTAGGGATGGCCGACCGCGATGGCGCCGCCGTCCACATTGAGGCGCTCATGGGGGATGCCGAGGCGGTCGCGGCAATAGACGACCTGCACGGCGAAGGCCTCGTTCAGCTCCCAGAGGTCGATGTCGTCCATCTTGAGGCCGTGGCGCTCGAGAAGGCGCGGCACGGCGAAGACGGGGCCGATCCCCATCTCGTCGGGCTCGCAGCCGGCGACGGTGAAGCCGCGGAAGATGCCGAGGGGATGGAGGCCGCGGCGCTCGGCCTCCTTCGCCTCCATGACGACGCAGGCCGCGGCGCCGTCGGAGAGTTGGCTGGCATTGCCCGCGGTGATGAACTTGTCCTCGCCCATCACCGGCTTGAGCTTGGCGAGGCCCTCCATGTTGGTATCGGGGCGATTGCCCTCGTCCTTGGCGAGGGTGACCTCCTCCTCATGGCTCTCCCCGGTCTCCTTGTTGACGACCAGCTTTCGCGTCGTGAGGGGAACGATCTCGTCGTCAAAGCGGCCGGCCTGCTGGGCGGCGGCGCAGCGCAGCTGGCTCGAGAGGGCGAACTCGTCCTGCCTCTCCCGGCTCACCTTGTAGCGCTTGGCGACGATGTCGGCGGTCTCGATCATCGTGAGATAGATCTCGGGCTTATGCGCGACGATCCATTCGTCGTTGTAGTGGAACTTGTTCTGGTGCTCGTTCTGCACCAGTGAGATCGACTCGACGCCGCCGGCGACGGCGGCGGGCACCTGCTCCAGGACGACGCGCTGGGCGGCGATCGCGATCGTCTGCATGCCCGAGCTGCAGAAGCGATTGACGGTCATGCCCGCCGTCGTCACCGGCAGCCCGGCGCGGATCGCCGCCTGCCGCGCGATATTGCCGCCCGTGGCCCCCTCGGGCAGGGCGCAGCCGATGATGCAGTCCTCGATCTCGGCCGGGTCGAGCTTGGCGCGCGCCACCGCGTGCCGGATGGCGTGGCCCGCGAGCTCGGCGCCGTGGGTGAGGTTGAAGGCGCCGCGATAGGCCTTGCCGATGGGCGTCCGCGCGGTCGAGACGATAACGGCTTCACGCATTGCTTTTCCTCCTTGCGAGGCGCGGGGCGGACGACGCCCGGGCTACAGGTCGCGGAAGCTCCGGCCCTCCCGGGCGAGGCGCTCGAGGAGCGGTGCCGGGCGCAGGGCTTCGCCGTGGCGGTCATGGAGCCGGCGCATGGCCTCGGCGATCCGGGCGAGGCCGACCGTCTCGCCATAGAACATGGGCCCGCCGCGATAGGCGGGAAAGCCATAGCCGTTGATCCAGACGATGTCGATGTCGCCCGCCCGTAGCGCCAGGCCCTCCTCAAGGATCTTCGCACCTTCATTGACGAGCGGATAGAGGCAGCGCTCGAGGATCTCCTCGGGCGCGATGCGGCGGCGCGCGATGCCGCGCTCCGCCGAGGCCTGCGCGATGAGGGCCTCGACCGCGGGGTCGGGAATGGGCGTGCGGCTGCCCGGCTCATAGCGGTACCAGCCGGCGCTCGTCTTCTGCCCGAAGCGGCCCATCTCCGCGAGCTTGTCGCCGACGACGTATTCCGAATAGTTGCCCTTGCCCTCGGCGACGCGCCGCCGGCGAATGCGCCAGCCGACATCGATGCCGGCGAGATCGTTCATCGCGAAGGGCCCCATGGGGAAGCCGAAATCGTAGATGACCTTGTCGATCTCCTGGGGCAAGGCGCCCTCGAGCAGCAGCGCGTTCGCCTGGCGTGTATAGGCGTAGAGCATGCGGTTGCCGACGAAGCCGTCGCAGACGCCGACCAGCACGCCGATCTTGCCGATCGCCTTCGAGAGCGCCATCACCGTGGCAATGGTCTCCTTCGAGGTCTTCCTGCCGCGCACGTTCTCGACGAGCCGCATGACGTTCGCGGGGCTGAAGAAATGGGTGCCGATCACCTTCTCCGGGCGCCTGGTGGCGGCGGCGATGGCGTCCACGTCGAGGGTCGAGGTGTTGGTGGCGAGAATGGCGTCCGCCTTGCAGACCGCGTCGAGCTTGCCGAAGACCTCCTTCTTGGTCGCCATCTCCTCATAGACCGCCTCGACGACGATATCCGCCTCGCGGAGATCGTTGTAGGAAAGCGTTCCCTTGATGAGGCCGAGCCGCTTCGCCATCTCGGCCTCGCTCAGCCGCCCCTTGGCCGCCGTCGCCGCGTAGTTCTTGCGGATGACGGCGAGGCCCTTGTCGAGGAGATCCCGGCTCGATTCGAGCACCGTCACGGGAATGCCGGCATTGGCGAAGCTCATGGCGATGCCGCCGCCCATGGTGCCGCAGCCGATGACGGCGGCGCTGCGGATCGGCAAGATTGGCGTCTCCGCCGGCACGTCGGGGATCTTGGCCACCTCGCGCTCGGCGAAGAAGACGTGGCGCAGCGCCTTGCTCTGCGCCGAGGCGACGCACTCGGCGAAGATGGCGCGCTCCTTCGCCAGCCCTTCGTCGAAAGGCAGCGCCACCGCTGCCTCGACGCAGTCGATGCAGCGCTGGGGCGCCTCGTAGCCGCGCTGGCGCTTTGCCGCCGCCTGGCGCCGCTCCGTGAAGAGCCCCGGCTGCGCCCTCGCCGCCGCGATCTTGTCGGCGAGCGCGCCGGTGCGACGCAGCTCCTTGCCGATCAGCGATTCGGCATGGGCGACCGCCGCGGCTAAGGGATCGTCGGCGACCCCGTCGACGAGGCCGAGTGCCTTGGCCTTTGCCGCTGGCACGAGCTCGCCCGAGACGATGATGTCGAGGGCCGCCTCGACGCCGATGAGGCGGGGAAGGCGCTGGGTGCCCCCGGCGCCGGGCACGAGGCCGAGCTTCACCTCGGGCAAGCCGAGCCGTGTCTGCGCCCCGGCGATACGGGCGTGACAGCCGAGGGCCAGCTCGAGCCCGCCGCCGGCGCAGACCCCGTTGATCGCTGCGACGAAGGGCTTGGCGGCGTTCTCGATTTGCGCGATGACGTCGAACAAGGTGGGGGCGTCGGCCGGGCGCGGCTGGCCGAACTCCCGGATATCGGCACCCGCCACGAAGAACTTGCCCGCACCCGTCACGACGAAGGCGCGGATCTGCAGGTCGCGCAGCCCGCCCTCGATGCGGGCAAAGAGGCCCGTGAGCGTGGCCACGCTCAGCGCATTGACGGGCGGGTTGTCGAGGGTGAGCACGGCGACAGCGCCGCGCCGCTCTTGATGCACTTCGGCCATTCGCTCTCCTTGATTGCCTGCTCGTCGAATTCGCCGCGCCTATGCCCGCACCGTCGGCGGCGCGTCGCCGACGAGCTGCTGGCGCAGCACATGCTTCGCGACCTTGCCCGTCGCGGTATGGGGAAGCTCGTCGAGGAAGATCACCTCGTCCGGGACGGCCCATTTAGCCATCTTGTGGCGGAGGAAGTCCACCACCTCTTGCGCCTCGACCCGAGCCCCTTCCGCGCGCCGCAGGACGAGAAGGGGCCGCTCGCCCCAGCGCGGATCGGGCCTGGCGATGACCGCCGCCTCGGCAATGCCGGGGCAGGCGGCCGCCATGTTCTCGATCGCGATCGAGCTGATCCATTCGCCGCCCGACTTGATCATGTCCTTCTTGCGGTCGACGATCTGGACAAAGCCGCGGGCGTCGAGCGTCGCAATATCGCCAGTGCGGAGCCAGCCCGCCGCGTCGAGCGCCGCCCGGCTCGCCGCCGCGTCCTTGAAATAGCCGCGCGCGATCCAGGGGCCGCGCACGAGGAGCTCACCGGCGCTCTCGCCGTCGCAGGGCAGCTCGCGCCCGGCCTCGTCGACCACCTTCATCTCGATGAAGCAGCGCCGGCGGCCCTGCTTGAGCTTATAGGCGAGCCGCGCCTCGTAGGGCAGCGCCTGCTCCCGCGCCGGCAGGGTGCTGTTGGTGGCCGAGGCGGAGGTCTCGGTCATGCCCCAGCCATGCACGACGGGAATGCCGAATTCGCGCTCGAAGGCATCCACCATGGCGCGCGAGGCGGCGGCACCGCCGATGCCGAGGGAGCGCAAGGTGGTGAGGCGCTTGCCGGTGCGGCGCATATAGTCGAGGAGCGCCGCCCATACGGTCGGCACCCCGGCGGTGACGGTGACGCCCTCATCGGCGAGCAGCGCATAGAGATTTTCGGGATCGAGCTTGGCGCCGGGGAAGACGAGCTTCGAGCCGCCCAAGGGAGCGCCGAAGGGAATGCCCCAGGCATTGACATGGAACATCGGCACGACGGGCAGCACAGAGTCGCTCGAGCCGTAGCCCGCGGCGTCCCGGTGGCCGATATTGAGCGTGTAGAGCATGAGCGAGCGGTGGCTGTAGAGCACGCCCTTGGGGTCCCCGGTGGTGCCCGAGGTGTAGCAAAGGATGGCGGCGGCGCGCTCGTCGAGCGCCGGCCAGTCGAAGATCTCGGGATGACCCTTGATCAGCGTCTCGTAGCAGAGCGCATTCGGCAGCGAGCTCTGCGGCATATGCGCCTTGTCGGTCAGGATCACATAGGCCTCGACCGATCTCAGCGCGGGCGCCAGGCGCTCCAGTAGCGGCACAAAGGTGAGGTCGACGAAGAGGACCCGGTCCTCGGCATGATTGACGATGTAACCGATCTGCTCCGGGAAGAGGCGAGGATTGATGGTGTGGCAGACGGCGCCGATGCCGGGGGCGGCGTAATAGAGCTCGAGATGCCGATAGGTGTTCCAGGCAAGCGTGCCGATGCAGTCGCCTTCGCGGATGCCAAAGGCTCGGAGGGCGTGGGCGAGCTGCGCAGTCCGGGCATAGCACCGGCGATAGTCGTAGCGGTGAATCGGCCCTTCGACGCTGCGCGTGACGATCTCGGTCTCGCCGTGATATTTCGCCGCGTAGTCGAGCAGGGTGATGAGGAGAAGCGGGGTCTCCATCATCAGGCCGTAGAGCGCCGCCATCGCCGATCCTGTCCCCTCTCCGGCGCTGCGCCGGGAATCGCGTCCTGTCCGCCGCGAGGGCCCGCCGCATCGTCGCGGGCCCTCGCCGGGCCGGCTTTCGCGCCGCTCAGCTCCCCGCACCCGAGAGCACGGGCCCGAACAGCTCCCAGGACTTGCCGTTAAATTTCTGGAGCTGCATCTGCTTGATCGGCGCGTAGTCGGTGGCGCTCGTCGAGATCGTGATGCCGGGCAGCAGCATGGGAAGCTTGAGCTCCTTGATGCTCGCAGCCTGCTTCATGACGTTGTCGCGCGTCAGGTCGTCGCCGCACTGCTTCAGGACGTAGACCATCGTCTGCGCCACCGTATAGCCATAGACGTTGAACGCATTGCCGAGATCGGCGCCCGGATTGTATTTCTTCATCCAGGCCAGCCAGTCCTTGTATTCCGGCGTGCTCTGCCACTGCGGGTCGGCCGGATCCTTGAGATAGTAGGAGGAGATCACGCCGACGCCTTTCTCGAGTCCGGCCGGCTGCATCACCGAGCTGACCGAGGTCGACACGTTGTTCAGAAGGTGGAGCGGCTTCCAGCCGATGTCGTAGACCTTGCGGATCGCCTGGGAGGCGAATTTGGGCGTCGTCACGTCGAGGAAGACGTTCGCCCCGCTGTCCTTGAGGGCGACGATCTGGGAATCGATCGACGGCTCGGTCGTCTCATAGGATTTCTCCGCGACGATCAGCTTCGCCGCCTGGGCGCCGAGCCCGTCGCGCAAGCCGGTCAGATAGTCCTTGCCGTAGTCGTCGTTCTGATAAAGCACGGCGATCTTCGGATCCTTGACGTTCTGCAGGATGTATTTGGCGTAGATGCGCGCCTCCACCTGGTAGCTGGGCTGCCAGCCCATGGTCCAGGGGAAGTGTTTCGGGTCGTTCCATTTCTCGGCCCCCGTCGCCACGAAGAGCTGAGGCACCTTCTTGTCGTTCATGTATTTGTGGATGGCCGTATTGGTGGGCGTGCCCAGGCTCTGGAAGATGAGCAGGACCCGGTCCTGCTCGACGAGGCGGCGGGCCTGCTCGACGGTCTTCGGCGGGCTGTAGCCGTCGTCGAGGGAGATGAACTTGATCTTGCGACCGTTGATGCCGCCCTCGGCGTTCACCTTGTCGAAATAGGCGGCGATCGACTTGCCGATCGCGCCATAGGCCGAGGCGGGCCCGCTATAGGGGTTGATGTTGCCGATCTTGATCTCGGTGTCGGAAACGCCGGGGCCGTATTTCTTCTCAGCCTTGGCGGGGGCTGTCGCCAGCGCGAGGGCAGCGAAGGACGCGGCGAGCATCAGCGTTCGTCTGCGAAGGCTCATGGTCTCCTCCCTTGGCCTGCTTCAATGGATGGTCTCCTTCAATTGGACTCGGCACGTGTCGCGGTTGCGCGCGGCGGCTCGGCTGCATGACGGGCGCCTCCCAGCCGCCGCGCAAGCTTGGCGAGGGCGCCCGCGATGCCCGTCGGCATCAGATACATGAAGGCGAGCAGGAACAAGCCGTAGATCGCCCAAGGGGCTGCATCCGAGATGTCGTTCGCCACATTGGGGATGAACTCGATGAAGATGCCGCCGAAGACGGCGCCGGGGATCGAGGCGATCCCGCCGACGACCGAGCCGACGATGAGCGAGATGGAGAGGAAGACGTTGAAGCTGTCCGGGGCTACGAAGCCTGCGACAAGGGCGGCAAGGGCACCGGCGATCCCGGTCATGAGCGCGCTGACGCCGAAGGCGAGCGTCTTGTAGCGAGGCAGGTTGATCCCCATCGCGGTCGCGGCGATCGGATGATCGCGGATCGCGACGAGTGCGCGGCCGGTGCGGCCCTTGAGGAGATTGCGGCCGGCGGCGAAGACGACGAGAAGCGCGGCGAGGGCCAGGTAATAGAGCCAGCGGTCGGTGTCGAGCGGGAGCCACTCGGGCGCTGCCGGCTTGTCGAGGACGATGCCCTGGGAGCCGCCGGTCCAGCCGCCGAAATATTTGAGGATTTGCGGCGTCGCCACTGCGAGCGAGAGGGTGACGAGGGCGAGGTAGAGTCCCTCGAGGCGGAGCGCCGGCAGGCCGAAGAGGACGCCGAGGGCGAAGGAGGCGAGCCCGGCCGGCGGAATGGTCAGGTAATAGGGAACGCCCCAGCGATGGACGAGAATCGCCGTGGTATAGCCGCCGATGGCGAAGAACGCGCCATGGCCGAGCGAGATCTGGCCGTTGAAGCCGGTGAGGAGATTGAGCCCGAGGAGCGCGATGGCGTAGATCATCGCCTGGGTGAGCTGGAAGACGTGATAGTCGCTCGCCAGCCAGGGCAGGAAGAGCGTGGCGAGGATCGTGAGCATCAGAGCCGCGCGCCGTCGTGCGGTCCGCGCCGCCGGCGCGGCGGCGGGTGCCGCGGCAAGGGGCGTTCCGATCATCTCGCCCGGCCCGGCCATGGCTAGACCCGCCTCACGACGGGGACGCCGAAGAGCCCGCTCGGCTTCACGACGAGGACGAGGATGATGATGGCGAGCGCCACGGTGAGCTTGAGCTCCGAGGCGATCAGATAGGTGCCGACCAGGTTCTCGAGCACGCCCATGATGAGCCCGCCCACGACAGCGCCGCCGGCGCTCGAGATGCCGCCGAGGAGGGCGCCCGCGAAGGCGTAGAGAAGGACGCCGCTCATCATACTGGGATCGAGAAAGAGGATGGGGGCGACCATGATCCCGGCGACGGCCCCGACGGCGGCGGCGAGGCCCCAGCCGAGCGCCAGCATCCAGCCGACCCTGATGCCGACGAGGCGCGCCGAGGCCGGATTCTGCGCCGCGGCGCGCATCGCGAGGCCGAGCGGGGTGAAGCGGAAGAAGAGGTAGAGCAGCACGAGCATGGCGAGGGTTACGCCGATGACCCCGAGATCGCGGCTGGTGATCATGGCGTGGAGCAGCGGCCGGTCGGGGAAGGGGCTGGGGAACTCCTTGACCGTGTAGGTGTAGATCCAGCCGGCCAGCGCGTTGAAGATGACGAGAAGCCCGATGAAGACGATCACCTGGCTCAGCACTGGCGCGTTCTCGACGGGGCGGATCGCGATGCGCTCGATGAGCACGCCGCCGAGGAAGGAGACGGCGACGGTCAGCGGGAAGGCGGCCCAGAACGAGAAGCCGGCCTGCATCAGGGTCCAGGCGATGTAGGTGCTGAACATCGCCATCTCGCCCTGGGCGAAGTTCACGGTCTCGGTCGCCTGATAGATCATGACGAGCGCCAGGGCCAGGCTGGCATAGATGCCGCCCGTGGCGAGGCCGGAAAGCACCTGCTGCAAGAGCTGGCCCATCGCGTCTTCCCCTAATAGCCGAGATACGAGCGGCGCACCTGCTCGTTCGCCTGGAATTCCCGCGCGGTTCCCGCCATCACGATGCGCCCCGTCTCCAGCAGATAGGCGTGGTCCGCCAGCGCCAGCGCGAGCGCCGCGTTCTGCTCGACGAGGAGGATGCTGACGCGCTCCTCCCGCCGCACCGTTGCCATGATCGCGAAGATATCCGCCACCACGAGGGGTGCGAGGCCGAAGGAGGGCTCGTCGAGAACGAGAAGGCGCGGCCGCAGCATCAGCGCGCGGGCGATCGCCAGCATCTGCTGCTCGCCGCCCGAGAGGGTGCCGGCCTGCTGCCTGCGACGCTCCGCGAGCCTGGGAAAATACTGGTACATGCGCGCGACATCGGCGGCGATGTCCTGCCGGCCCCGTCTCGTATAGGCGCCGAGGCGCAGATTCTCCTCAACCGAGAGCTGCGCAAAGGTGCCGCGCCCCTCGGGAACATGGGCGACGCCGAGGCGCACGATGTCCTCCGTCGCCATCCGCTCGATCGGCCGGCCGGCGAAGCGGATCGAGCCGGAGCGGTCGACGGCGCCGCAAACGGCGCGCAAGGTCGTCGTCTTGCCGGCGCCGTTGGCGCCGAGGAGCGCCGTAATGCCGCCGTCGCTGATGGCGAAGTCGATGCCGTGCAGAACCTCGGTCGCGCCGTAGGCGGCCGTCAATCCTGCGACTTCGAGCAGCGCCGCCATTAATTCCCCTGTCCGAGATAGGCGCGGATGACCGCCTCGTTCGCCTGCACCTCGGCGGGCGTGCCCTCGGCGATGACGCGGCCGAAGTCGAGGGCGACGACCTTGTCCGAGATGCCCATGACGAAGCTCATGTGATGCTCGACGAGGAGGATCGTCGTGCCGAGGCGATCGCGGATGGTGCGGATGAGGGCGCTCAGCGCCGCCAGCTCGTCGTGATTGAGCCCGGAGGCCGGCTCGTCGAGGAGGAGAAGCCTGGGCGCTGCGGCGAGCGCGCGGGCGAGCTCGGCGCGCTTCCGGGTGCCGAAGGGCAGGCTGGTGATCGGCCGGTCTTGGACAGCTTCGAGCCCGACCAGCGCCAGCATGGCGCGCGCGGTCTCGGCGAGGGCGCGCTCCTCGCGCCGCACAGGCGAGAGGCGGCAGGCATCCTCGATGAAGCCGGCGCTGCCGGCGCTATGCGCGCCGACGATGACGTTCTCGAGCACCGTCATCGACTGGAACAAGGCGAGGTTCTGGAAGGTGCGGCCGATGCCCGCACCGGCGATCCGGTGGGGCGGCAGCGCGAGAAGGGAGCGGCCGGCGAAGCGGATCTCGCCGGCGCTGGGACGATAGAGCCGGGAGAGGCAGTTGAACAGCGTCGTCTTGCCCGCGCCGTTGGGGCCGATGAGGCCGACGATCTGGCCTTCCTCGACGGCGAAGGAGACGGCATCGAGCGCCAGGATGCCGCCGAAGCGCACGGTGAGGCCGCTCACCTCGAGAAGGCGGGCGGCGGCGGGGGCTGCGCCCGCCCGTCCCGTTGTTGCCGCGCTGGCCAAGGATGTCGCCGTCATCCGGCCACCGGGAAGCAAGGGATGCCTCCCGCGGGTCGGCGAGATGCTGCGCCGATGCGCCGCCTCGAAAGGGCTTTCCTGCGTCCATGCCGAACCGCCATGGCGCGCCTCCCGTTCCCTGTCTTAGCCGGCGGCTTGATGCCGCCTTTTGTTTCGCCCGCCGCGACGGAGCCTGCGCCGAAATCGATCGAGGCGCGCTTCCGCGCGGCGCCCACTCAGCTTAACGCCGTATTCCTGCCCAGCTCCAGCCTCGCAATTTGTGCGACATGCACCTCGTCGGGCCCGTCGGCGAGGCGCAGGGCGCGCGCATGGGCCCAGGCATGGGCCAGGCCGAAATCCTCGCTCACCCCGCCGCCGCCATGGACCTGGATGGCGCGGTCGAGCACGGCGAGGGCCATATTCGGTGCCACCACCTTGATCATGGCGATCTCGGCGCGCGCCGCCTTGTTGCCGGCCGTGTCCATCATATGGGCCGCCTTGAGGGTGAGGAGCCGCGCCTGCTCGATCTCCATGCGCGAGCGCGCGATCTGGTCCATGACGACGCCTTGCTCGGCGAGGGGCTTGCCGAAAGCGACGCGGCTGCGCGCCCGGGCGCACATGCTCTCCAACGCGCGCTCGGCGAGGCCGATGAGGCGCATGCAATGATGGATGCGCCCGGGGCCGAGGCGCCCCTGGGCGATCTCGAAGCCGCGCCCCTCGCCGAGCAGCATGTTCGACGCCGGCACGCGGACGTCGTTGAGCTTGACCTCCCAATGGCCGTGGGGCGCGTGGTCGTAGCCGAAGACGGAAAGCGGCCGCACGATCTCGACGCCCGGCGTGCGGCGGGGGACGAGGATCATCGATTGCTGCCGATGGCGCGGCGCCTTGGGGTCGGACTTCCCCATCACGATGAGAATCTCGCAATCCTTATGCCCGGCGCCGGTGGTCCACCATTTATGGCCGTTGATCACGTAGTCGTCGCCGTCGCGCGTAATGCGCGCCGCGATATTCGTGGCGTCGGAGGAGGCGACCTGGGGCTCGGTCATGGCAAAGGCGGAGCGGATGCGGCCGTCGAGGAGCGGGCGGAGCCAGCGCTCCTGCTGCTCGCGGGTGCCGTAGCGCGCCAGCACCTCCATATTGCCGGTATCGGGGGCTGCGCAGTTGAACACCTCGGGTGCGATGGGCGAGCGCCCCATGATCTCGCAGAGGGGCGCGTATTCCAGGTTGCCGAGCCCGGCCCCCCACTCGGGCTCCGGCAGAAAGAGATTCCACAGCCCGGCGGCGCGCGCCTCCCTCTTCATCGCCTCCATGACGGGCGGAGTGGCCCAGCGCTCGCTGCCCGCCGCGACCTCCTCGTGGAAGCGGCGCTCGTTCGGATAGACGATCTCGCCCATGAAGCCGATGAGCCGCCGGCGCAGCTCCTCGACCTTGGGCGAATAGGCGAAATCCATGCGGATGTGCCCTCCGGTTCAACGCCGGTTGCGCTCTGGATGGAGCGCCGTCGCCTTGCGCGGCGGCTGCGCCACTCTGGCAGGGCCCGGAAATCCGGTCAATTGCGCCCCGAATCCTCCGCGAGGCGTTCCCGAATGAGGGCTGCGGCCGCCTTGACAGCGTGCCGCAGCTCGGCTTTATATATTTTATAAAATATATGAGCTTGCCGATGCCCCTCGACCCGCCCACAACCTTCCGGACCAAGCGCGAGATCGCCATCGCCACCCTGCGCGATGCCATCCGCTCGGGCCGCTACCCTCCCGGCCAGGCGCTGCGCCAGACCCAGCTCATGGCCGATCTCGGCCTCGGCGCGACACCGGTGCGGGAGGCGGTGCTCGAGCTTCTCGCCCGCGGCATGCTGGTGCAGGAGAGTCACCACAGCGTTCGCGTGGCCGATCTCGATCTCGCGCGCATCCGCCATATCTTCCAGGTGCGAGCGCTGCTCGAGACCGAGGCGGCGCGGCTCGGCGCCCTCAACGCCGCGCCCGCCGAGCTGCGCGCCCTGCGCGATTTCTTCAATCGCATGCAGCAGGCGAAGCGGGCGGGGGATATGCAGGCGGCGGGGGAGGCCGACGGCGCCTTTCATCGCGCGCTCTACAAGGCGGCGGGGAACGAGGTTCTCATGGGCCTCATCGAGCAGCTGTGGGAGAGCTTCCCGCGCTACCTTCTCTGGGCCATTCCCGGCCGCATCGAGGGCTCGCTGCGCGAGCACCGCGCCATCCTCGCCGCGGTTGTGGCACGCGATGCCGAAGACGCTGCGGCCGCCATGAACCGCCATCTCATGAGCAGCCTCTCGGTGCTCGAAGCCTATGTCGCGCAATTCCCGCGCGCGCCGCTAACCCCTTCCCCCCGACAGGATTGACGGAGACCCATCATGCCGACTGCCACCATGGCGACGGAACGCGAGCTTCTCGCGGAGGCCGCCACGTACAGCTTCCGCGCCCGCATGGACAAGAAGACGGCCGAAGGCCCCGTCTTTGCCACTGGAAGCGGATCGACGGTCACCGACGTCAACGGCAAGCAGTACCTCGACTTCAACTCGGGCCAGATGTGCGCGGCCCTCGGCCACAATCACCCCACCGTCGTCGCGGCGATCAAGGAGGCCTGCGACACGATGATCCACGCCCATAGCAGCCACTACAACGTCAAGGAGATCGAGCTCGCCGGCCGTCTCGGCCGCCTCATGCCGGCACCTCTGCAGAAGAGCCTCTTCGGCGAATCGGGCTCGGATGCCAACGAGCTTGCGATGATGATCGCCCGCAAATACACCGGCGGCTACGAGGTCGCGAGCCCGCATCTCAGCTTCCATGGCCTCTCGGACGCGACCCGCTCCATCACCTTCGCGGGCTGGCATGCCGGTCACGGCGCCCTCGTGCCGGGCCACTATGCCATCGTGGCGCCTTATTGCTATCGCTGCCCGCTCGCGCAGAGCTTCCCCGCCTGCGAGCTCGCCTGCTTGAAGACGAGCTTCGAGCTCCTCGATGCGCAGTCGACGGGACGCCCGGCCGCGGTCATCACCGAGCCCCTCTTCAGCGCCGGCGGCGTGATCGAGCCGCCGCCGGGCTGGCTGCGCCAGCTCAAGGCGATGTGCGAGGCGCGCGGCATGCTGCTCATCGTCGACGAGGAGCAGACGGGCCTCGGCAAGCTCGGCACGATGTTCGGCTTCGAGGCCGAAGGCATCGTCCCCGACATCGTCACCACCGCGAAGCATTTCGGCGGCGGGGTCGGCATCAGCGCCGTCACCACCTCGGCCGCGATCGAGGAGAAGGTGATCGCGGACGGCTTCGTCGCCACCCACTCGCACAGCAATGATCCGCTCATCTGCGCCGCCGGTGTCGCCAGCCTCGATGTGGTCGAGCAGGAGGACGTGCCGGCCAAGGCGCGCGCCATCGGCAGGCAGATGCGCCAGCGCCTCGAGGACCTGCAGCAGCGCTACGAGCTGATCGGCGACGTGCGCGGCCGCGGCATGCTTCTCGGCATCGAGCTGGTGCGCGACCGCCGGACCAAGGCGCCGGCGACGGAGGAGGGGCGGCGCGTCCATAAGCTCTGCTTCGAGGCCGGTCTCATCTTCAGCCTGCGGCGCAACGGCAGCGTGCTTCGCTTCGTCCCGCCGGCCACCACGCAGCCGGACCAGATCGACCGCGCCATGGACCTTTTGGGGAGCGCCCTCGAGACGGTCAGCGCCGAGCGCAGCCGCCAAGGCGCGCGGCCGAGCTGACCGTCGCCATGCGGCATTCCGCGGGCGACGGCCGGGCTAGAAGTCGGTTGCCCCTTTAGGCTACTGTGCGCTAACAGAGCGCCCGACCGGGGGTGGAGGGCGCTCGCCATGCGTGACTGGCCGCGGTGAGGCGCGGCCGGGGCGGATGGTTGCGCCGTCCCCGGGGCGGCAGACGTTAAACTTTGGAGGAGGCACTATGAAGAAGCGCACGATAACAACGATGCTGCTGGCGCTCACCGCGGCCTACGGGGTGCACGTCGCGGCGGCCAAGGCGGACGCTCTCGACGACATCAAGAAGCGGGGCACGCTGATCGTTGGCACGAAAGCGGATTACCGGCCCTACGGCTACCGGGATCCCTCCGGCAAGATCGTCGGCATCGAGCCCGATCTCGCCGCCGACGTCGCGAAGCGCCTCGGGGTGAAGCTGGAGCTGGTGCCCGTCGTCGCCTCGAACCGCATGCAGTTCCTCGATCAGGGCAAGATCGACTTGATGATCGCGACGATGACCGACACGCCCGAGCGGCGCAAGATCGTCAACATCGTCCAGCCCGATTATTACGCCTCCGGCACCAACGTCCTTGCCCCGAAATCCGCCCACCTCAAGGATTGGTCGCAGATCAAGGGCAAGCCCATCTGCATGATTCAGGGCTCCTTCTACAACAAGGAGCTGCAGGAGAAATACGGGGCCGTGCCGGTCGCCTTCAAGGGCACGGCGGAAGCCTATGCAGCACTCAAGGACGGTAACTGCATCGGCGTCGCCTATGACGATACCGCCCTCTACGGCCAGCTCCTCGATCCGGCGTGGAAGGATTACGAGGTGCCGCTCAAGTCGATCCTGGTCGAGCCCTGGGGCCTCGCCGTCAAGCAGGGCGAGGACAAGTTCGCCAAGTTCATGCACGACACCATCATCGATTGGCACAAGACGGGCTTCATTCTCTCGCTCGAGAAGAAATACGGCATCCCGAACAGCGACTTTGCCGAGGAGATGCACAAGAAATACATGAACCAGTAGAGAGCGATGAGTCATGACCGGCGGGGGCGGGGCTGTGGCGCCGCCCCCGACGACACCCGGCGACAGGGAGCGGTCGGACTCGCGGGAGGCTGAGCTTGCAAGCGTTCTGGCAGTGGTTCGCCTGGCTGCACAGCAGCACGGGCATCAATCTCACGATCTTTTACGATGCCTTCGACCGGCATCGCTTCGCCAACGGATTCCTGATGACGGTGGAGCTGTCGATCGCCTGCATCCTGCTCAGCATCGTCATCGGCGCCGTCGGCGCCTGGCTGCAAGGCTCGGAGCTCAAGCTGCCGCGGGCGATCGTCTACTGGTACATCCAGTTCTTCCGCAACACGCCACCTCTGGTGCAGCTCTACTTCTTCTATTTCGGCATCGGCACGCTGCTCAAGGTGCCGGGCGCGGGCGGGCAGCCCCATCCCCTCGTGAGCAACGTCGCCTGGGCGATCCTCTCGCTCTCCTTCTACGCCGGCGCCTTCAATGTGGAGATCTTCCGTTCCGGCATCGAGGCGGTGCCGCGCGCGACGATCGAGGCGGCCGAATCCCTGGGCTATAGCCGGCTCGGCTCCTATATCCACGTGGTGCTGCCGCTCGCCTTCCGCATCAGCCTGCCGGCTCTCAACAACAACCTGGTCAACCTGATCAAGGCCACGACCCTCGCCTATGCGATCTCGGTGCCGGAGCTCCTCTGGGTGTCGAGCCAGATCTGGTCCGACGAGCTCAACGTGCCCGAGATGATGAACGTGCTCCTCGTCTGCTATGTCGGGCTCGTCGGCATTCTCGTCCTCGTCATGCATCGCTGGGAGCGCGCCATGCGCGTTCCGGGGATCGGCGCATGAGTGCCGTGGCCGCGCGGCGCCGGCGCCTCCTCGCGCCCTTGCCCCAGGACACCGACCTCCCCGTGCTGCTGCCGGTGCGGGAGGTGCGGGCCCGGCGCGAGGAATGGGCCATGGGGCTCCCGATGCTGCGCCTCAAGGCGCGGCATGGCGTCGTCATCCTCCTCGTCTTCCTGCTCGCGACGGGGGCCGCCGAGGCGCAGACCGGTGCGGGACATCTCTCGGCCGTCGCCACCCTGATCAAATGGACGCCGCTCCTCTTCCGCGGCTTCCTCTTCAATATCCTGATCAGCGTCGTGGCCATGAGCATCGGCACCGCCGCCGGCGTCTTCCTTGGTCTTGCGCAGATCTCGCTCCTGCCGCCGGTCAAGAAGGGCTCCTGGGTCGTCACCCATTTCTTCCGCAATTCGCCCTGGCTGGTGCTGCTCTTCTATTGCATGTTCCTCCTGCCCTTCCAGATCACGGTCTTCGGCGTCGTCATTCCGCTGCCCGATTGGATCAAGGCGACCATCGGTCTCTCGCTGCCGGTGATGGCGAACGTCTCGGAGATTGTGCGCGGCGCCGTGCAGTCGATCCCGACGGGGCAATGGGAATCGGCGAGCTCGCTCGCCTTCACGCGGCGTCAGACCATGTGGATGATCATCCTGCCCCAATGCATCAAGCGCATGCTGCCGCCCTGGATGAATCTCTACTCTATCCTGGCGATGGACACGGTGCTCGCCTCGATCGTCGGGGTGAGCGAGGTGATGACGCTCACCGGCGACGCGCTCAGCGCCGAGAACCGCCCCGGGCTGCTGCTGCCCTTCTACAGCTACATCCTGCTTTGGTTCTTCATCTATTGCTACCCGATCGCGCGCTGGACGGTGAGCCTCGAGCGCCGCTTCGCGGTCAAGATCTAGGGACGACGCGCATGGCCAAGACGGCAGATCACCCCCTCGTCAGCATCAAGGACGTGCACAAATCCTTCGGCAGCTTCCAGGTGCTGAAGGGCATGTCCCTCGACGTCGCCAAGGGCGAGGTCATCTGCATCATCGGGCCCTCGGGCTCGGGGAAGTCGACCCTGCTTCGCTGCATCAACGCCCTCGTGCCCGTCGACAGCGGCGAGATCAGGGTCGCGAGCTACGAGGTCCACAAGCTCAAGAAGGACAAGGAGCTCCTCGCGTTGCGCCGCGAGGTCGCCATGGTCTTCCAGCAATACAACCTCTTCCCCCACAAGACGGCGCTCCAGAACGTGATGATGGCGCCCATCCACGTGCTCAAGGAGGACAAGGCCGAGGTCGAGGCCCGCGCGCGGCAGCTCCTCAAGAAGGTGCGGCTCGAGCACAAGGCCGACGCCTATCCCGGCGAGCTTTCGGGCGGCCAGCAGCAGCGCGTCGCGATCGCGCGCGGCCTCGCCATGCGGCCCGAGGTCATGTTGTTCGACGAGGTGACCGCGGCGCTCGACCCGGAGACCGTCAAGGAGGTTCTCGTCACCATCCGCGAGCTCGCCGAGGAGGGGATGACCTGCATCCTCGTTACCCATGAGATGGGCTTCGCCCGCGAGGTCGCCGACCACGTCTATTTCACCGATCAGGGTGTGATCGTCGAGCACGGAGTGCCGGCGGAGTTCTTCGACCATCCCCGCCACGAGCGCACCCGCGAATTCCTCTCGCAGATTCTGTAGGCTCTTACGCCCGCAGCAACGCCGCCAGTGCATCGAGAACGGCCTCGACCGGGAGTGCGGCGAGATCGCCGCTCGCGGCGCGCAGCACGGCAACGCGCCTGCCGAGAGGATGCCAGACGCGCGGATCGGTCGGACCGAAAAGCGCCAGGGTCGGGCAGGCGCGCGCGGCGAGATGGGTGACGCCGGAGTCATTCCCCACATAGGCCCGGGCGAGCGCGAGCAGCGCCAGCACCTCGCGCAGCGGGCGGTCGCGCAGGACGAGCGGCGCAAGGCCCGGCGGCAATGCTCGCCGCAGCGCCTCCCAGCACGGCGCGTCGGCAGGCCCGATGAGGAAGACCGGCGCCACGCCCCAGTCGCGCTGCGCCGCCTGCGCCAAGGCTGCGAAACGGTCGGCCGGCCAGCACTTATGGATGCCGCCGCTGCCGGGATGGAGCGCGAGCAGCCCAGATGATGGTGCTGTGGCAAGCGAAAGGGCGCGCAGCACCGCGGCGGTCTCGCCGGGCGTGAGACGAAGGAGATCGTCGTCGGCGAGCGATGGCGGCGCGGCGGGCCAGAGCGCCCGCTCGTCGCAAAGGCCGAGAGCCGCCGCGGGGGCGAGAAGACGCGCGGCGGCGTGCCGGTGCAACGGTGGCCAGGCGATCTCGACCGGCTTGTCCGCGGGCTCGGCTGGCGGCTCGGGCAGGGCCTCGTCGCGCCGCGGCGCGCTTGCGCGAATCACCCGGCCGACACCGGCCTGGCGCAGCGCCGCCGTCGCGGTTTCCCTCGGATCGCCGAGGAAGACGAGCGCTGCATCGATGCCGGAGAGGGCCTGACTTGCACCCTCGCCAAGGCGCGCGTCCGTGCCGAACAGCCCCAGCCATGCCCGCGATTCGATATCGACGGCCTCGACGCCGGACGCCGCCGGCGCCAGGAACCGCCAGGAGGCCGGTGCGCCCAGGATTACGACGCGGCGCAGGCCGGCGGCGCGCGCCGCCGCAACGAGGGGCAGCGTCAGCACCGCATCACCGAGGGCACCCGTCCGCAGGATCAGCAGCCCGGATGGTGTGCCGCCGCGTGCTCGCACGCCGCGCGCGGCGCCCCTTGCCTGATGTCGCGCAATGTCGCGCACGAGACCTTCATCGGCAGAGATCGTAAAAGAAAGCGGCTGATCCTAGCATTTCGCGCGAGGCTATGCCGTTGCCGAGGAGCGAGGAGGGCGGCTCGGCCGCCGGAGGATATCAGGCGCGCATCGCCTCGACCCGCAAAGTCGGGCGCAAAGCCGGACGTTGCAGGCGGGCCAGGGTCGGCCTATAGCTAATCTGCGATGGAGGCGCTGCCGTTCAGGCGGGAAGCCGGCGGCCGCCGAGCGCGGAGAGAATCCATGACCACGGAAGGCCCGGTCGAAGCGAAGCTGCCCGATCTCGACGCCGTGCGCGCCGCCGCGCGTCGGCTGGCCGGGCGCGCGGTGATGACGCCGCTGCTCGAATCTCCGGTGCTCAATGCGAAGCTGGGCGGCCGGCTCCTCGTCAAGGCCGAGGTGCTGCAGCGCACCGGCTCCTTCAAGTTCCGCGGCGCCTTCAACCGGATCAGCCAGATCCCCGAATCCGAGCGTCGCTATGGCGTCGTCGCCTTCTCCTCGGGCAATCACGCCCAGGGGGTCGCCGCGGCGGCCCAGCTCTTCGAGATGCCGGCGGTGATCGTCATGCCGGCCGATGCGCCGAAGATCAAGGTCGCGAATACCCGCGGCTACGGTGCCGAGATCGTCTTCTACGATCGCTACAAGGACAATCGCGAGGTCGTGGCCGAGAAGATCATCGCCGAGCGGGGCGCCACCCTCGTGCGGCCTTACGACGACGCCGCGGTCATCGCCGGCCAGGGCACCTCGGGGCTCGAGCTCGCCGAGCAGGCCGCAGAGCGCGGTATCGTGCTCGATGCGGTGGCGGCGCCGTGCAGCGGCGGCGGGCTGATCTCGGGAATCGCCCTCGTGGTCTCGGCGCTCTCCCCGAGCACGGCGGTGCATACGGCCGAGCCGGAGGGCTTCGATGATGCGGCGCGCTCGCTCGCGGCGGGCCGGCGGCAGAAGAACGCCGGCGGTGGCAAATCGATCTGCGACGCCCTGATGGCCGAGCAGCCGGGCGAGCTTACGTTCGCCGCCATGCGCGGCCGAGTCGCGAGCGGCTTCGCCGTGAGCGAGGCCGAGGTGGCGCAGGCCATGGGGGCGGCCTTCGAGTACTTCAAGCTCGTGGTCGAGCCCGGGGGTGCGGTCGCCCTCGCCGCGGCCCTCTCCGGCAAGCTGCCGGTCAAGGGCCGCACGGTCGCCGTCGTCTGCTCGGGCGGCAATGTCGACGCCGCGCTCTTCCGCCGCGTCCTCGCAGATGCCGCCGCATGAGGGTGATGCCGGTCGTGCGGGACGAGGGACGCAGGCGATGAGCGAGATCTTCCGCTTCCTCCCGGGCAGCACGCCGCTCCTCGTCTCGGTCCCCCATTGCGGCACCCGGATCCCCGACCACCTCGCCGCACGGATGACGCCGGCGGCCCTGGTGCTGCCCGATACGGATTGGCATGTCGATCAGCTCTACGACTTCGCGGCGGGCCTCGGCGCCCATATGCTGATGGCGAACTTCTCCCGCTACGTCATCGACCTCAACCGCGACCCCGACGGCAAGGCGCTCTATCCCGGCGCCGACAACACCGAGGTGGCGCCGCTGCGCACCTTCGACCGGCTGCCCATCTATCGCCCCGGCGAGGAGCCCAAGCCCGACGAGATACGCCGCCGCCTCGACGTCTATTGGCAGCCCTACCACGCCCGCATCCGCCACGAGCTCGAGCGGCTCAAGGTCCGTTACGGCTTCGCCATGCTCTTCGACGCCCATTCGATCCGCTCCCGCGTCCCGCGCTTCTTCGAGGGGCGGCTCCCCGACTTCAACCTGGGCACGGCGAAGGGGGCCAGCCTCGACCCGACCCTGGCCCGGGAGCTCCTCGCCATCTGCGAGGGGGCGCAGGGCTATAGCAGCGTGCTCAACGGCCGCTTCACCGGCGGCTATATCACGCGCCATTACGGCCGGCCCCAGGAGGGGGTGCAGGCGGTCCAGCTCGAGCTTGCCCAGCTCACCTATATGGACGAGGCGCCGCCCTTCCGTTACCGCCCCGAGCCGGCGGAGCGCGTGCGCGCCGTGCTCAAGCGCCTGCTCGAGGCGCTGCTCGCCTGGGCCGCCCAGCGCCAGCACGCGCTGTAAGCCGCATCCATGCTCGGCGTCGCCGCGCAGCGATGGCGCTTAACCGCCGCTGCCGCTAGCATGCCGCCATGATCAGGGGGAAACGCCGGCTCGGCCGCCACATGCATTGGCTGCTGCCGCTTGCCATCCTGCTGCTGGCGGTGGCGGGCTGGCTGAGCGAGCCGCCGGCCCTGGCCCAGCTTCGCTTCCTCGTCTTCGACAGCTTCTATCGCCTCAAGCCGCGGCCCTACACGCCGCTCCCCGTGCGCATCGTCGATCTCGACGACGAAAGCCTGGCGCGGCTCGGGCAATGGCCCTGGCCGCGCACGCTGGTGGCGAAGCTCGTCGACCGTCTCGATGCCCTGGGTGCGGCCGCCATCGCCTTCGACATCGTCTTCGCCGAGCCCGATCGCACCTCGCCGCGCCGCCTCGCCGAGACCTGGGAAGGCCTGCCGCCCGACGATCCGCTCGTGGCGCGGCTGAAATCGCTGCCCGACAATGACGAGATGCTGGCGGCGGCCCTGCGCCGCGCCAAGGCGGTCACCGGCTTCGTGCTCACGGAGCAGCCCGGCGGCCGCGCACCCGCGGCGAAAGCGAGCTTCGCCACGCTTGGCGACGATCCGCGGGCCTTCGTGCCGCGCTTCGCGGGCGCCGTCGTCAGCCTGCCGGCGCTCGAGGCCGCGGCTTCCGGCAACGGCAGCATCAACAACACGCCGGATCTCGACGGCAAAACGCGCCGCGTCCCCCTCGTCGTCGCCTTCGGCGGCAAGCTCTACCCCTCTCTCGCGGCCGAGGCCTTGCGCGTCGCCCAGGGTGCGCGCACCGACATCATCAAATCGACGGGGGCGAGCGGCGTCGTCTCCTTCGGCGAGCATACCGGCGTGAACGCCGTCAAGATCGGCGATTTCGTGGTGCCGACCGATGCGGCCGGCGAGGTCTGGGTTCACTTCACCCGGCATGCGGCTGCGCGCTTCGTGCCGGCGTGGAGGGTCTTCCAGCCCGATTTCGACGCGAATCTGATCAAAGGCAACATCGTCTTCGTCGGCACCAGCGCCGCCGGGCTCAACGACCTGCGCGCAACGCCGCTCGATCCTGCGGCGGCGGGGGTCGAGGTCCACGCCCAGGTGGTGGAGCAGATCCTCCTCGGCGATTCGCTCAGACGCCCCGATTGGGCGCGTGGGGCCGAGCTCGTCTATATGCTGGTGATCGGCCTCGTCCTCATCATCGGCTTGCCGAAGGTGGGCGCCCAATGGATGGCCGCCGTGGGCGGGGCGGCGATGGCCGCCGCCATCGGCGGATCGTTCTACGCCTATGCGGCGCTGCGCTTCCTCCTCGACCCGGTCTATCCCTCGGTCGTCGTGCTCCTCGTCTATCTCTCCTCCTCGGCGGTGCTCTTCCTCCAGACGGAGGTGGAGCGGCGGCGCGTGCGCACGGCCTTCAGCCGCTATCTCGCGCCGGCCCTCGTCGAGCACCTCGCCGACAATCCCGAGCGGCTCGTGCTCGGCGGCGAGATGCGCGAGATGACGCTCCTCTTCTGCGACATCCGCGGCTTCACCACGATCTCCGAGCGCTTCGACGCCCATGGGCTGACCCGCTTCATCAACAGCTTCTTGACGCCCATGACCAATCTCATCCTGGCGGCCGACGGCACCATCGACAAATACATGGGCGACGCCATCATGGCGTTCTGGAACGCGCCCATCGCGATCCCGGATCACGCGACGCGCGCCTGCCGCGCGGCGCTCGCCATGCGCGCCGAGCTCGTGCGGCTCAACGCGACATGGCGCCGCGAGGCGGAAGCCGAGGGGCGCGGCTTCGAGGAGGTGCATATCGGCATCGGCCTCAATACCGGGGTCTGCTGCGTCGGCAATATGGGCTCCGATCAGCGTTTCGACTATTCGGTGCTGGGGGACGACGTCAATCTCGCCTCCCGCCTCGAAGGACAATCAAAGACCTATGGTGTCGACATCGTGATCGGCGAGAGAACGGCCGCCGAGGCGCCCGCGCTTGCGACCCTCGAGCTCGACCTCATCCGCGTCAAGGGCAAGACCAGGCCCGTCCGCATCTTCGGCCTCATCGGCGACGAGGGAATCAAGGAGAACCCGACCTTCGTCGCCCTCGCGGGAGAGCACGCGGCCCTGATCGCCGCCTATCGCGGCCGCCGCTGGGCGGAGGCGCGAGAGCATCTGCGCGCCTGCACCGCCCAGGCGCCGGCGATGCTGCAGAGCTTCTACGAGCTCTACGAGGCGCGCATCGCCGCTTGCGAGACCGATCCGCCCCCCGTCGATTGGGACGGCGTCTTCGTGGCCTTGACCAAATAGCGCGAAGAAAAAGAAGGGCCGGGGATGGCCCCGGCCCAGTTCCGAGCTTGTGGAGGAGGTTGTCGGGAGAGCGCGTGCCCGAGCGGGACTGCGGTCGTCGGCGACAAGCTCCGAGCGCGAACCTATCTCTGCGCCCCGACGTCGTCAGTGACAGGGGTCACAGGGCTGCCGTGACCGCCGTCACAGCGGGCCGGCATTCACTCCTCGACGTCGGTGAGCTCCTCGACGCTTTGCTCGAGCCGGGCGAAGTCCGTAACCACGAGGGCGTCGTGCTCGCGCTTGACGAGGCCGCGGCGCGTCAGGCTGCCGAGCACGCGCGCGACGGTCTCGCGCGTCGTCGACACGCGGCTCGCGATATCCGCATGGATGGGGATCGGGCTGATCCGCGCCGTGCCGTTGCCGCCCAGCCCGGCCCGCGCCAGGCGCACGATCTCGGCGCGCACCCGGTCCTGGGCGGCGAGGGTGGAGAGATCCATGATCCGTCCCGTCGAGGCCCGGATGATCTTGGCGAGCCGCCGCATGATGGTGAGGGCCAGGGCGGGATGCTCGGTCACCAGACGGCGGAACACCTCGGCGGGCATGATGGCGAGCAGCGTCTCGCTCAAGGCCACCACCGTCGCCGAGCGGGGCTTGCCGTCGATGGCGGCGATCTCGCCGAAGAACTCGCCGGCATGGAGATCGTCGAAGCTGATCTCGCGCCCCGAGAGCGAGTGGTTGACGATCCGCACCGCCCCCTCGACGATGAAGAAGACCTCGTGGGTGTCGCTCAGCCGGTCGATGATCTGCTCGTCGCGGGCGAAGCGCCGCCAGGCGCAGGCATGCTCATAGCCCTCGCGCACCTTGTCGGGGAGACTCTCGAAAAGGCTCACATGCTTGAAGCTCGGAGCCTTGTCCTTGGACAGGGTCATGCTGGCGCCCTACATCTGGTGACCGGGATTTTATTTATTTGTTTGGAGCGCGGCTCGCTCGGGCCCAATCGCTCCATTCGTCACCCCCGCGCAAAGCGGGGGCCCAGAAGATCGCTGGATTCCCGCTCCCCGCCTACACGGGGACAAGCTTCGCGGGAATGACGACCTGACAGCGGCAACTCGGCCCGATGCAACCCGCCCTTGTCCTAGTTTAGCCCGCACCCTGGCGGCTTGAACAGGCCGCAGCGCCGCGGCGATTGACGGGCGGCGAGGGCTCTGATCCACTCCCGCCATGGCGGACGAGCTTCATCGGCTGACCGCGCGCGCGGCGGTCAAGGCCCTCAAGCGGGGCGAGGTCTCGCCCCTCGAGCTGATCGAGGCGGCTCTCGCGCGCATCGCCGCCACCGACGGCGCCGTCAACGCCCTGCCGACCCTTTGCCCCGAGCGGGCGCGCCGCGCCGCCAAGGACATTCGCCGCGACAGCCTGCTGGCGGGGCTCCCCATCGCGATCAAGGACCTGATGGATGTGGCCGGGGTGCGCACGACCTATGGCTCGCCGATCTTCGCCGAGAACGTGCCGGGGCACTCGGACCTCCTGGTCGAGCGCCTCGAAGCCAACGGCGCCGTCGTGCTCGCCAAGTCGAACACCCCGGAGTTCGGGGCGGGCGCCAACACCTTCAACGAGGTGTTCGGCCGCACGCGCAATCCCTGGAGCACCGCGCTCACCTGCGGCGGCTCCTCGGGAGGTGCGGCGGTTGCCCTCGCGACCGGCCAGGTCTGGCTGGCGACGGGCTCCGATCTCGGCGGCAGCCTGCGCATCCCGGCAAGCTTCTGCGGCGTGGTTGGGCTGCGGCCCAGCCCCGGCCGGGCGCCCCATGGCCCCAAGACGGATGCCTTCGACACCCTCTCCGTCGAGGGGCCGATGGCCCGCAACGTGGGCGACCTGGCGCTCTTTCTCGACGCCATGGCCGGGGACCATCCGGCCGATCCCTTGTCGCTGCCGGCGCCGGCGCAGCCCTTCCTCGCCGCCGTCGAGGCGCCGCGCCCGCCCCGTCGCGTCGGCTTCAGCGCCGATCTCGGCTGCTGGCCGGTGGCATCGGAGGTCAAGGCCATCTGCACCGCCGCGGCGCAGCGCTTCACCGCGATGGGAGCCGCGGTCGAGGCGGCCTGTCCCGATCTCAGCGACGCGCGCGAGATCTTCCAGACCCTGCGCGCCGTCAAATTCGCGACCAGCCATGCCGAGAAGCTCGCGCGGCATCGCGACAAGCTCAAGCCCGACGTCATTTGGAACATCGAGCGCGGCCTGGCGCTCTCGGGGGATGATGTCGCGCGCGCGACGCGGGCGCGCGGGGCCCTTTTCGAGCGGGTCGCCGTCTTCTTCCGCGATCACGACCTGCTGCTCTGCCCGGCGGTCATCGTGCCGCCCTTCCCCGTCGAGGAGCGCTACGTGACCGAGGTCGAGGGCCACCGCTTCGACAATTACGTCGATTGGCTGGGGATCACCTATGCGATCACCTTGACCGGCTGCCCGGCGCTGTCGGTCCCGTGCGGCTTCACTGCCGATGGCCGCCCGGTTGGGCTGCAGATGGTCGGCCGCCCCCGCGGCGAGGCCGCCCTCCTCGCCGCCGCCGCCCTCTTCGAGGCGGAGACGGGGCTCGCCGCGCAGCTGCCCATCGATCCCCGACCCTAGTACCCCCTATCCAAAGAGCCTGAGTCGTGATTCAAGATATGAATGATACTCAAGGCGAGAGAGGTCCGGCTGAGGCCGGAGGATCGTGCGGTGCTTGAGGCTCGGTGCCGCGCGGCGACGACGCCGCAACGTGAT
>DATGLG010000068.1:0-211305 GCA_035294245.1 Alphaproteobacteria bacterium
CTTCCAAAGGAATAGCCGTCATTCCGGCCGGAGCGCAGCGGAGAGCCGGAATCCAGGTTTTCCGCGGAAATACTGGATTCCCGCTTCCGCGGGAATGACGAGGGGGAGAGTGCAGACTGAGATGTGTGCATGCCGTAGCGCTTTCGCGGGAGCGACGCTTGAATTCATCAACGCTCAAGCCCCAACTTTACGCCCAGGGTGCGCGATGGCAAGGGTGCGGCTTAAGCCTTCAACCCCCACGTGCCGCGATCACCTCGAGCACCGTCCGCGCCGCGCGCGTGCTCGGCGCCTGCCCCTCGAGGCCGAGCCGGCGGAGCGCCGCGGCGGCGGCATCGGCTTGCGCGCGCCCGGCGGCGGGATCGCGCAGGAACACCGCGACGGCCTCCGCGAGCTTGTCGGGCCGGCAATCGTCCTGGAGCAGCTCGGGGATAAGGCCTCTGTCGAGGAGGATGTTCACGATGGTCGCGAAGCGCACATGGATGTCGAAGAGGTGGCGGAGCAGCCAGGCCGTGAGCGGGCTCACCTTATAGGCGATGATCATCGGGCAGCGCGCCAGCGACAGCTCCAGCGACACCGTGCCCGAGGCCGCGATCGCCGCATCGGCCGCCGCGAAGGCGTCGTATTTCTCGGCGACGCCGCCAACCACCACCGCCGGGACCGGCCAGTGCCGCGCCGCCGCGGTGACGCGGCCTGCGACGGTGCCTACGGTGGCGACCACCGCGCGCAAGCTCGGGAACTCGGCCTTGAGCCGCTCGAGCGTCTCGGCAAAGACGGGAAGCAGGCGCGAGACCTCCGCATGCCGGCTCCCGGGCAGGACGGCGAGGAGCGGGACGTCCGGCGGAATGCCGTGGCGTCGGCGAAAGGCCGCGCCATCGCCCTTGTCCGCACCCTCCTCGAGGACCGGATGGCCGACGAAGGTCGCAGGCAACCCTTCCTTCTCGAAATACGGCGGCTCGAACGGAAGGAGCGTCATCAGGTGGTCGAGAAATTTCGCGACCAGCTTGGCTTTCCACGGCCGCCATGCCCACACCATGGGCGCCACGTAGTGGATCAACGGAATGCCGAGCCCCTTCACACGCTTTTCCACGCGAAAGCAGAAGCCCGTCGCGTCGATCGAGACAACGGCGGCGGGCCGGATGCGCTTGATCTGGGCGACGGTCTCCCGGACGCGCTGCAGGACGCGCGGCGCGCGCGGCAGCACCTCGGCCAGGCCCATGATGGAGAGCTCCTCCATGGGGAACAGGCTGCGGAGCCCTTCCGATGCCATGCGCTCGCCGCCGATGCCGGCGAAGCGGACGGCGCCGTTCGTCTCGCGCTTGAGCGCCGCCATGAGCCGCGCGCCGAGGGCATCTCCCGACGGCTCGCCGGCCATGATGAAGATGAGCAGCTCCCGCGCCATCGTCTGAGGAGATGAGGCCATCGGCCGCGTCATTCCGGTATCTTGACGCCGACGACGAAAATCCCGCTCTCGTCCGCGGCGCGGGCGACGGCCTCCCGGTCGATCACGATGGCCGCCCCCGCCTCGATCGCGATGCCGCGCAGTCCCGCCGCCTTGGCGTTCACGACGGTTTGCAGGCCGATCGCCGGCAAATCGATGCGCCGCTCCTGGCCGGGCTTCTTGACCTTGACCAGCACGCCGCCCGGGCCTTTGCGCTGGAGCTGTCCCGCCCGGGCGATCATCGCATCGGTGCCCTCGGCCGCCTCGACGGCGAGCACGACACCTTGCTGCACGATGGCGCCCTGCCCCACATCGACGCGACCGATCGCGCGCGCCACTTCGATGCCCCGCTCGATGTCCTGCCTAGCCTCGGCATCCGGAGAAATCCGCCCATAGACGCCTTCGACCGCGAGAAGGTCGCCGTCCACGCTCTCGGGCCCAACGAGGCGGAAGCCGAGCCGCTCGGCCCAGCTCGCGATCGCCGCGTGAATCCCGTCGTCGCGGAGCACGCGCCGGCCGACCTCGAGCAGGAATTGGAGCGCGAGCCGGTCGGGGAAGACCTCCAGCAGGCTCGGCCGATGGAAGCTGCCGGCAATGGTGATTTCCTGGATGTCCCGCGCGCGCATCAGCTTGACAGCCTTGCCGGGCGCCCCCAGCCGGACCCAGGCATGGGGTGCGGCGGCGATCTGGTCCGCATCCGCCTGCCCCTTCACGGCAATGACGAAAACCTCGCGTCCCGTGTCGTAGCAGGCCTTGATGAGACGCGCCGGCAGCGATCCGCCCCCTGCGACGATCCCCAGCCTACTCGACATCTCCCGGCCTGGGCTGACAGATGGCGCGGCTTGAATCGGCGCGGATAAAGGCGACGATCTCCATCACGACCTCGTTGTCGTGATAGATCTCCTCGACGTCGGAGAGTCGCTCCGTCATGGTGCCCTCCTGGGCGAACAGGAGGCGGTAGGCGGTGCGCAGCGCGTGGACCTGCTCCCGGGTGAAGCCGCGCCGCTTGAGTCCGACGATGTTGAGCCCGGCGAGGCGCGCGCGATTGCCCACGACCGAGCCATAGGGGATGACATCGTTCTCGACGCCCGACATGCCGCCGATCATGGCGTGCTTCCCGATCCGCGCGAATTGATGCACGGCGCACAGCCCGCCGAGGAACGCCCAGTCGCCCACCTCGACATGACCCGCGAGGGTGGCGTTGTTCGCCATGACCACGTGGTCGCCGACCTTGCAGTCATGGGCGATATGAACGCCGACCATGAAGAGGCAGTTGTCGCCGACGCGCGTGACCATGCCGCCGCCCTTCGTCCCCGGATTCATGGTGACGTGCTCGCGGATGGTGTTGCTCGCGCCGATCACGAGCTCCGAGGGCTCGCCGCCATATTTCAGGTCCTGCGGAATATGGCCGATGGAGGCGAAGGGGAAGATGCGGGTATTGGGGCCGATCCGGGTGCGGCCGTCGATGACGACATGCGGCCCGACCTGCACGCCTTCCATGAGCCGCACATGGGGCCCGATCACCGAATAAGGGCCGATCTCGACACCGGGCGCGAGCGCGGCGCGGGAATCGACGATGGCGGTCGGGTGGACCTTCGCGTCCCGAACCTCCGCCTGATGCGCTACTGCCATGAGGTCTCTATTTCTCCAGGATCATGGCGCCGAAATTCGCTTCGGCGACGAGATTGTCGTCGACCTTGGCCTCGCCATGGAACTTCCAGACGGCGCCGCGATTGCGCATCTTCGCGACGTGGATGCGCAGCTGGTCGCCGGGAACGACGGGCCGCCGGAACCGGCAGTCGTCGACGGTCATGAAATAGACGAGCTTGCCTTCGGCTTCGCGCCCGAGGGTGTGGACAACGAGGACTCCGGCGGTCTGGGCCATCGCCTCGACGAGCAGCACGCCGGGCATGACGGGCCGCTGGGGAAAATGCCCCTGGAAATAGGGCTCGTTGATGGAGACGTTCTTGATCCCCACGGCGCGCTCGCCGGCGACGACATCCACCACCCGATCGATCATGAGGAACGGGTAGCGATGGGGAATCATCTCCATCACCCGGTTGATGTCGATCTCAATGGAGGAAGAGCTCAAGGCCGTCGTGTCCATCGCCGGTTCCGTCGATCCTCCCCTCCGCCCGGGTATCCGCCCCTGCGCCGCACTCCGCCCGGGCCCACGCGGCGAATCGCGGCATCCGGGACGTCGCTATGCGTCGAGGATGTTGTGCCCGATCCGGGGTCAATTGGCAACGCCGGAGCCGGTGGATGCGGACGCGGCACCGGCCGCGCAGCGGCAGGCCCGGAAGGCGGTCGCGCCGAATGTCGCCAACCTATTGATTTACTTTGGTATCGTGACGTTGACCGAGGGCAGGCGGCTATTCAGCCGTTTAAGGACCTCCTGGGTGATGTCCATATCCTCGGGCGCGTAGACGACCCCCGCCCGTTGCAGGACGAGGGTGATGTTCTGCTCCTTGGCGATTTGCTGGACGATCTGCAGCACCGCGTGCTGGACCTGCTCCATGGCGCTGCCGAAGGCGGCTTCGAGCTTGCGGGAGCGCTCCTGGACGTCCTTCTGCGCCTCGCTGACCTTCTGCTGGAAGTCCCGCTGACGCTGCTGAAAGGCGTCGGAAGAGAGGACCGAGCGCTGCTGCTCGAGATCCTGGTCCAGCTTCCGGAGCTCCTCCTCCTTGCCGTGGATCGTCTGCTGGTAGCTGTTGCGGACCTTCTCGATCTGGGTGCGGATGCTCTTGGCGGCCTCGGAGTTCTGCATGATGGCCTGCACGTCGACGATCGCGATGGCGGGGGTGGGGGATCTTTTCGCCTGGGCGGATGCCAACGTCGCCCCCCCGAGCTGCGCCAAGACGAGGGCGGCAAAGCCCAAAGTAATGATCGCTTTTCTCATCGTTTTTCCTAGAAACGCGTGCCAAAGCTGAAGCGGAATAGCTGGGTCCTGTCGAAATTCTCTTTGAGATACGGCTTGGCGATATCCACCCGGATGGGGCCGAAGGGCGACTTCCACGCGATTCCCACGCCCGCCGACGCCCGAATCGAGCCGGTATCCTGCACATTCGGTCCCTTCTCGTCCACCAGCGTGAGAGTGCCCACATCCGTGAATACATGGCCGACAATCCCGAACTCCTTGGGCAATCCGAGGGGGAAGCTCAAATCCGCCGTGGAGGTGAAGTACTCCCTGCCGCCCAAGGCATCACCCGTCGAGGCGTCGCGCGGCCCGACACCGGCGGTTCGAAATCCGCGCAGATTGTCGCCACCGAGGAAGAAGCTATCAACGATGCGGATGGGCTTCCCAAGCTTTTGGATATAGCCCGCCTCGCCAGTTAGGCTGGCGACCCATTGATCGGCGATTGGATAATAATCGCCGGCGGTCACCTTATTCCGCAGGTAGCGAACGCTGCCGCCGAGACCGGCAAAATCGTTCCCGATACTCCAGAAATAGCCGCTTGTCGGATCCAGGCGATCGTCGCGCTTGTCATACATCAGTAGCTGGCCGATTTGGGAGGTGACGGCGCTTCCCGATTGCTGGGCGATGAATTGCGACGGCGTGTTGGTCGTGATCCCGATCGTGTCCTGTCTTATGGTGTAGTGCCAGGTCTGGGTGAGATCGTCGATGATCGAGTATCCGGCTCGCAGCGTGCCGCCTGTCGTCGACTGCTTGTACCCTGCTTCCGTGGTGTAATCCGTCAGGATTTTGAAGATATCGACGCCGGCCGTTATGTTGGTGTCCATGAAATAGGGATCGGTGAAGCTGCCATTGATCTGCTGCGTCCTGAACGAGATCGCGAATTGCGCAGATACATCTTGGCCGCGACCTAGAAAGTTCTTTTCCTCGATCCCGAAATCGCCAATGGCGCCATCGGTCGTTGAGTAGCCGGCCCCAACCGAAACCTGACCCGTCGGTTTCTCTTTGACATCGACATTGACAATGGTGGTGTCCGGTTGCGAGCCGGGCGTGTTGCTGATATCGGACTGCTCGAAAAAGCCCAGATTCTTGAGCCGGCGGCGGGATTCCTCGATCTTTTGGGTGCTGAAGGCGTCACCTTCTGCAAATTGAAGCTCGCGCCGAATAACCTTGTCGAGCGTGCGCGTGTTCCCCTTGATGTTGATGCGCTCGACGTAGACCCGCGGCCCCTCTTGAACGTCGAATGTGATGTCGATGATCTTCTTGTTGCGATCTCGGTTGACCCGCGGTCTTACGTCGACGAATGCGTAACCGTGGTTCCCCAGCTGATCGGAGATCTTCTTGATCGTATTCTCGACTTCGTCAGCGTTGTACCAATCGCCTTCCTTGAAGGTAATCAAATCCTCGAGCTGCTTGGGATCAACGTCTTTGACGGTACTCTTGACCCCAATCTTCCCGAATTTGTAGCGATCCCCCTCCTCAAGGGTGAACGTGACATAGAACCCGCTCTGATCAGGGGCCAACTCCGCCACGGCTGACACCACCCGAAAATCGGCATAGCCGTTGGCGAGGTAAAATTTGCGGAGGAGCTCGCGATCGAAGGTCAATCGATCCGGATCATACGTGTCGTTCGTTGTCAGGAATCGCCACCATGCGGACTCAGTGGTTTGAATGACTTCGCGAAGGCGCCGATCGCTGAATACGTGATTGCCGATGAAGCTGATGCGCGTGACCTTGGTCTTATCTCCCTCGTGGATTTCGTAAACGAGGTCCACGCGGTTCTCGGGCAAGGTAATGACCTTGGGATCGACGGTCGCCGCGAAGCGGCCGCTGCGGCGGTAAACGTCCAGTATCCGCTTCACATCTTCCTGCACCTTGGTGCGCGTGAATACCGTCCGCGGCTTCAACTGGATCTCGTCCATCAGCTGCTTATCTTCGATCTTCGAGTTACCCTCGAAGGCAACCCGGTTGATTATGGGGTTTTCGATGACGTGAACGACGAGCGTATTACCTTGCCGGCTCAGCGTGACATCCGCGAAGAGACCCGTTGCGAACAAGCTCTTCAAAGACTCGTCCATCTTCTCCGTGTCAAATTTATCGCCGAGTTGCAGGGTCAGATAGCTGCGTACGGTCGCAGGCTCGATCCGTTGCGTCCCCTCAATGCGAATCTCGCGAACGATATCCTCACTGTTCGAGACACCTGACCCTGCGCTCGAGGCGGCCGATGGATTGGGCGATGCGCCTTTAGGTGAGCCGGGAATTGCACTCGGAGAGAGCTGAGCGAGGGCTAGCCCCGGCGGCAAGAGGCCAACCACTGCTGCAGACAGGCCAAGCGCCCACCATAGAGTCCGCCGCACTAGTGCTCCCCCTTCGCCCCTTGGCCGCAGCCACTCAGGACATCAATCCGGCGACGAACTGGATCACTTTCAGGTGAACGAGGTCGTTCCAGGTCGCAAAGATCATCAGCAGCAATACCAGAGTCAGGCCAATGCGGAAACCGTAATCCTGAATGCGTGGGCCGAGCGGACGGCGCCGAACGGCTTCGACGGCGTAGAACAGCAGATGACCGCCGTCAAGCATGGGGATCGGGAAAAGATTGATGAGCCCTAAATTGAGCGAAAGCACTGCTAGGAACCAGATGTTCGAGGTCGAGAGCAACCCGCTTTGCGCCATCTCGCCAGACATCTGCGCAATGCGCAGGGGGCCGCCGAGCTCTTCGGTCGTACGAGTCCCGGCGATCATTTGGCCGATCGCTTTCAGGGTCGCTTCGGTTAGATACATTGACTCCTGCCCGGCTTGGCTCAATGCCTGGAGCGGAGCGAGCCTGACGTAATCGACGCTGTTGGAGCGCAAGCCGAGCCGGCCAATGCGATAGGTGTGGCCGAAATGATCATGCTGCTCGACAATGTCGGGTCGTACCTCGAGGTCCTGCGCCTTGCCGTCACGCATGACCTGTATCGTCAGTGGATCGCCCAGATCAAATTGCACGATCTGCTGGATTTGCTGAAAGCGGTCGATCTTTTGGTCGCCGATCCTGACGATGCGGTCGCCCGCCTTGAAGCCGGCGCGCGCAGCTGCGCTATTCGGTTCGACTTCACCGACGACCGGAGGTGTAAAGGGACGACCGACGATGCTGAACAAGGCGGCGAAGACGAGGACTGCAAAAAGGAAGTTCGCGACAGGCCCCGCCGCGACCACGGCTGCGCGTTGGCCGACACGCTTGTGCTGGAAGGAGACCGCGCGTTCCTCGGCCGACAATTCGCTCGTCTCTGCGCCCGGCATACTCGCAGCGTTCGCATCGCCGAACATTTTTACATAGCCGCCCAGAGGTAGCGCGCTGATCTTCCAACGCGTGCTACGTCTATCCGTCCAGCCGAAGAGTTCCGATCCGAACCCGATGGAGAACACCTCGATACGGACGCCATTGCGCCGAGCGACCAGGAAGTGCCCCATCTCGTGGACAAACACGACGATCGCAAGGTTTACGAGAAATGGGATGATGTAGTGGAACGCGCTGGACAGAAAGTGCATATGCGATCCTCTGAGCGCTTTAGTTTGGGCGGGGCAAGGCTGCGACCCTCTCACTCGCTATGTTACGAGCGAGCGCATCGGAGGTGCGCACATCGTCCAAACACGTCAATGGCGTGTTGGGCATGATCCCAAGGGTATCTTCGACGACACGCACGATATCGAGAAAGCGGATGCGCTCCTCGAGAAACGCGGTCACCGCGACTTCGTTGGCCGCGTTGAGAACGGTCGGCGCATTGCCTCCCGACTGCAAGGCCTCGCGCGCGACGCGTATGGCGGGAAACCGCTCGATATCGGGTGGCTCGAAAGTGAGTGCCGATAGGGTCGTGAAATCGAGCCGTTTGGAGGGGCTTGTCATCCGCTGCGGCCAGGAGAGCGCGTAAGCGATGGGCGTGCGCATATCCGGTGTGCCGAGCTGGGCCAGGACCGAGCCGTCCGTATATTCGACCATGCTGTGAATGACCGATTGCGGATGCACAACGATTTCGATGCGATCGGTCGCGACAGGAAAGAGATGCGCCGCCTCGATGACTTCCAGGCCCTTGTTCATCATGGTTGCGGAATCGACGGAAATCTTGGCGCCCATCATCCAGTTCGGATGAGCGACAGCCTGAGCCGGCGTCACGGAGTGGAGCTGCGATGGGTGAACCTGGCGGAAAGGTCCTCCAGACGCCGTCAAGATGATCCGCTCGATCGCTTCGGGCTGCTCGAAGTCGATCACCTGAAAGATCGCGCTATGCTCCGAATCGACGGGAAGCAGGGTTGCACCGTTTTCCGCGATCGCTTTCATGACGATCTGGCCGGCACATACCAGCGTTTCCTTATTCGCCAGCCCGACGACCGCACCTCGCTCGATCGCAGCCATCGTCGGCTCCAGGCCGGCAGCGCCGACGATGGCGGCCATCACCCAATCCGCCGGGCGGCGCGAAGCCTCGACGACCGCATCCATTCCCGCCGCCACTTCAATACCGGTGCCGGCAAGCTGGGAGCGAAGCTCCGCATATCGGCTTTCATCGGCGATAACCGCTAGGGCAGGCCGAAAATTTCGCGCCTGCTCTGCGAGCAGGTCGACCCTAGATCGAGCGGTGAGAGCTACGACCTCGAAACGGTCGCGATTGCGCTCGATAAGGTCGAGCGTGTTGCAGCCGACGGAGCCTGTTGAGCCAAGGACAGTAATGCGCCGAGGTTTCGAAGGCGCTCGCACTGCCCCGCGTGCTTCATCGATGCTCAAAGCCATGCGAGGGCTTCGCCTCCGGAGAAAAGTTGAACCAGGACCATGATCGGCGCGACAACGAGAAGGCTGTCGACGCGATCGAAAAGCCCGCCATGTCCCGGGATTATGCCGCTCATATCCTTAACGTTGAAGCGGCGCTTGATCGCCGACTCGATCAAATCGCCGGATTGTGCGAACAATGCGACAACGACGCCGAGCCAAGCCAGGCGACCTGGCTCGGTTCCGAGCGCGAAAGCAAAGATGAGGCTCAGGATAACGGCGGCGGCGATTCCACCAAGCAATCCAGCCCAGGTTTTGTTGGGGCTAAGGCGTGGCGCAAGGCGCGGCCCTCCAATGAGCCTGCCAACGAGATAAGCGCCGATATCGGTGGCCCAAACTGCGGCAAATAGCCAAAGCACAGCGAAGGCTCCGGTCTGGTTGCGGATCCACAGAAGCGCTGCACTCGGTATTCCCAAGTAGATTGCGCCGGACGCCACCCAGCCCGGATTCACCGCGCGATCGATATTGGCAATTCCATAGACGAGAAGAGCTCCAAGCAGCGCGGCTATCACCCCGTCCCGCGAGGAGGAATAGCTTGCGATCAATGCGCTCACGAGCACCACGACGAGCAGCGTGACACCGCTACGATCGAAATGACCCGAGTTGCACAATCTGCCCCATTCCCAGGAAAGAATGGCGCCGCCGACGATCACCAGCAGGTTGAAAAAAGGATAGCCAAGCCAGATGGCTGCAATGGCGATCGGCGCCAAAACGAGCGCCGACAACGTGCGTTTCGCGAAGCTGCCGAGTTGCTGTTCAGCCACGGCTGGTGCCGTATCGGCGTTCACGGCCCTGAAACTCCTGGATCGCGTGCTCGAAATCCGCCTTACCGAAATCCGGCCATAATGTATCCAGAAACACGAACTCGGCATAAGCCGATTGCCAGAGGAGAAAGTTGCTAATCCGTCGTTCGCCACTCGTACGGATCACGAGATCCGGATCAGGAATATCGGCGGTCCACAGATAGCGCGTAAACATCGCCTCATCGATCTCCGCCGGAGCGATCCGTCGGGCCTTCGCCTCCTCAGCGAGGCGTCGCGCAGCCTGAACGATGTCCTGCCGACCGCCATAACTGAGCGCTACGGTGAGTGTGAGCGCGCGGTTGCCGCTCGTGAGAGCCTCGGCATTCTCGATCAGCTTTACGATATCGGGAGCAAGCCGTGCGCGATCTCCAATGACACGGAGGCGAACGCCATTCTTATGGAGCTCCGCAACCTCGCCGCGGAGATAGAGCCGCAACAGCCCCATAAGATCATCAACTTCCGATACAGGGCGACGCCAATTTTCTGAGGAAAAACCGAACAGCGTCAGATAACCGACCCCCAACTCGACGGCGCTCCTCACCGCTTGTCGAACGGACTCCGCCCCGCGTCGGTGGCCTGCGGCACGCGGCAGGCCGCGCGCTTTGGCCCAGCGGCCATTGCCGTCCATGACGATCGCAACGTGAACGGGGAGCGACGGTGGCGATGAGGTAAAAGTTTGCGGGTCCATCGAGGGCAATCCTAGACTTGCGTAATCTCCTTTTCTTTTTGCGCCAGGATTTCGTCAACTTTATGGATGTAGCTGTCCGTCAGCTTCTGAATCGCCTCCGCCTGATGGCGATGTTCGTCCTGGGAGATTTCATGGTCCTTTTCGAGGCGCTTAAGATGATCCATTCCATCTCGACGGACGTTCCGCACCGCGACCCGTGCTTGCTCAGCGTATCTGTGCGCCACCTTGCCGAGTTCGGCGCGGCGCTCTTGGCTCAGCTCGGGAATCGGCACCCGCACGAGGGTACCTTCGGTCTGGGGGTTGAGGCCGAGGCCGGACTCCCGAATCGCCTTTTCCACCGCAGTCACGAGCGATTTGTCCCAGACCTGTACCGTTACTAGCCGCGGCTCAGGAACGCCGATGGTCCCCACTTGGCTGATCGGCATGACCCCGCCATAGGCCTGCACCTGTATCGGCTCCAATAAGCTCGCGGAAGCACGGCCCGTCCGCAACCCTCCCAGTTCCTTGCGTAGGACATCGATCGCGCCGTCCATGCGACGCTGCAGGCTTTTTATATCAGTCTCATTCACAGTCAGCCCCAATCAGTTGATCAATGTGAACTTTCCACGTTCCCGCACGACTTCGGCGAAAGCACCCGGATTGTGTAATGAAAATACCATGATAGGAATGTTGTTTTCACGGGTTAGGGCGATGGCGGAAGCATCCATGACTTGGAGGTCTCGGGAGAGCACCTCCAGATATGTCAGCCGGTCATAGCGGGTCGCGGACTTTACCTTATGCGGGTCCGCCGAATAGACGCCGTCGACCTTGGTTCCCTTCAGCAGAAGGTCGCAGCCCATTTCCGACGCCCGCAGCGCCGCGGCTGTGTCGGTCGTGAAGAACGGGTTACCGGTCCCAGCGGCAAATATCACGACGCGCCTTTTCTCGAGATGGCGCATCGCGCGCCTGCGGATATAGGGCTCGCAAACGCTCTGCATGGGGATGGCCGAGAGGACGCGCGTATTGACGTGAAGCTTCTCCAGGGCATTCTGCATGGCTAAGGCGTTCATGACGGTCGCAAGCATTCCGATATAGTCGGCGCTGGCTCGTTCCATTCCGTGGACGCTGCCCTCAAGTCCACGAAAGATATTCCCGCCGCCGATGACGACGCAGACCTCGACGCCGAGCTCATGCACCGCCTTGATGTCTTCGGCAATGCCCCTGACGATATCCCAGTCGAGGCCGTAATCGCGCTTACCCATGAGAGCTTCGCCCGAGACCTTGAGAAGCACCCGACGATAGCGCGGCAAAGGGGAAAAAACGGGTTGTCCGGCCAGTAGCGGCTCTTTGGCCGATCCCTTCTCGGTGAGTTTAGGTTGCTTCGGCATGGCTCCTGCCGCGGTTTATTCGGATCGCCTTGCGTGCGGGCCAATCGCCGCGTCGCATCGAGGAGCGTCGGCGCCGGCTACGCCTAGCACGGCGCAGATCGCAAGCCGCTATCTCGCAGGCGCGCGACGACACTCGTCCTTTCTAATCTAATCATATCATACAAGGGCTGTCCTGCATTTGGCAGGATCGGCCTCATCAGCCGGCAAGCTGCGCCACCTCGGCCGCAAAATCGGCTTGTTTTTTTTCAACCCCCTCCCCCAGAGCAAAGCGCAGGTAGCCGGCGACTTTGATCGGCGCCCCTATATTCTTGCTGGTTGCGGCTAATACTTTTCCGACACTAGTGCCCGGCTCGACCACAAAGTCTTGCTCGAGCAGAACGACCTCCTGGTAAAACTTACGAAGTCGCCCCTCCAGCATCTTCTGGACGATCTCTTCGGGCTTACCGCTGGCCCGGGCCTGCTCTGCGAGCACGGCTTTCTCCCGCTCGACTGCTTGCGGATCGAGGCCGGCGACTTCCGTCGCCTGTGGATTGGCGGCGGCAATGTGCATGGCGATCTGACGACCGAGCTGGGACAATTTCTCTGGTTCACCCGTCGACTCGAGGCCGACAAGCACGCCGATCCGACCCAACCCTGGGGCGGTTTGGTTGTGGATGTAGCTCGCGACTATCCCCTGCTTCACCCGCACGGCACCGACGCGCCGAAGCGTCATGTTTTCGCCGATGGTGGCGATGAGATGGGTCAATTCATCGGCGACCGTGCGGCCGCTTGCAACGGTAGAGGCTTTGACTTTTTCGAGATCGCCCGCCGCTTCGATCGCCAGTTCGGTCACGTTCCGGGCAAATGCCTGAAAAGTCTCATTTCTCGCAACGAAATCCGTCTCAGCATTGACCTCCACGAGGGCGCCCGTGCGTCCCTTGACTGCGGCTCCGATAAGGCCTTCGGAGGCAACCCGCCCCGCCTTCTTGGCTGCCGCGGAGAGACCTTTCTTGCGTAACCAGTCCACTGCAGCCTCGAGGGCGCCGCCTGTTTCCGCCAATGCCTTCTTGCAGTCCATCATGCCGGCGCCCGTCTTCTCGCGCAGCTCCTTCACGAGCGCGGCGCTGATCTCGGCCATAGCTTCACCTCTTGATTAGGAAACAGACCTATTCTCTTGAAAATGTGAAATATTACATTTCCATCGTCGCGGCAGTGGGCTCCGCCTCGGGCTTGGGAGGCTCCGAAGTTTCTTCCGGCTCATCCACGCCGGTCAGTTGTTCGACGGGCCCTTGCGCCCCCTCGCCGATATCAACCCCCGATTTGATCAGCTGCTCCTGGAGCCCATCCAGGACGGCGCCCGCAACGAGCTCACAGTAGAGCCGAATAGCGCGCTGGGAATCGTCATTGCCAGGAATCGGATAATTGATCTCGTCCGGGTTCGAATTGCTGTCGACAATGGCGACGACCGGAACGCCCAGCTTACGAGCCTCAGCGACGGCGATCGCCTCCTTATTTGTGTCGATAACGAAAAGCAGATCGGGCAGTCCGCCCATTTCCTTGATGCCGCCCAAGGCCCGGTCGAGCTTGTCGCGCTCGCGCGTCAAGTTGAGGGTTTCCTTCTTCGTGAGGCCGAGATTTTCCTGAGCGAGCTGCTCGTCGAGGGCGCGAAGGCGCTTGATCGACTGGGAAATCGTTTTCCAGTTGGTCAACATTCCGCCGAGCCAACGATGGTTGACGTAGTATTGACCGCAACGCTTGGCCTCCTCGGCCACGATATCCGCCGCTTGGCGCTTGGTGCCGACAAAAAGGACGCGGCCGTTATTAGCGGCAACTTCGCGTACAACCTGGAGCGCACGGTGGAGGAGCGGCACCGTCTGCTGGAGATCGATGATGTGAATATTGTTGCGCACCCCAAAGATGAACGACGCCATCTTGGGGTTCCACCGACGGGTCTGGTGGCCGAAATGGACGCCAGCCTCAAGCAGCTGGCGCATGGAAAAGCCGGGAATGGCCATGCTCGAGTTCCTTTTCCGGTTGTACCGCCGTAGGCCTTTGAGGTCGGGCTGCTCTTTCGAGGCACCGACCACCGGAGCGAGCGCTCGGGATGTCTCCCCGCGCGACCGCGCGCCCACGTGTGGGTTGAGTGGCGGGTTGGTAACCCGTTCAGGCCTGAAAATCAAGGGAAAAGGCTTAGGTACGCCTCTTTATCCAAGCCAGTTGTCGGTGGAACCAGCCGAAGGGTTGCCGCGGCCCCCATGCTTGGATAGAAGGTGGACGTGTCGGAATTGCCGCCCGCAATAATTACGGCGCAGCGGCACGGAACAAGAGAGCGAGAACGGGAGGATGGGATGCGGCGCTACTTGAGCATTTTGGGAATGGCGACCCTGGTCATCGCAGGGGGCTCGATGACCAGCCCGGCATCGGCCCAAACCAAGACGATTACCCTCGGCGCCGCGGTCCAACTTACCGGCAGCCTGGCGAATACTGGGCGATATTATGGCGACGCGTACAAATTGGCCGTCGACGAGATCAACAAAAAGGGCGGAATCACCGTCGGCGGCGCGAAATACCAGCTGGCCCTCAAGATCCTGGACAACCAGTCGGACGTGAATCTGGGGGTGCGCCAATACGTCCAGCTTGTGACGCGGGAGAAGGTCAATTTCCTGCTCGGCCCCTTCAACAGCAATGATGCCCTCGACGATTCCTCCGTCGCGGAAAAATACCAGATCCCCATGATCGAGGGCGGCGGGGCATCGAGCCAGATCTTCAGCCGCGGCTACAAGTACATCTTCGGGACGTTGCCGCCAGCGGATGATTATTTCCGCAGCACCATCGAGATGCTGGGCTCACTGACCCCGAAGGTTGAGACCGTTGCCCTGGTTTCCGCCGATGATTCCTTCGACGTCTCGGTGGCCAAGGGAACGCGGCCTCTCCTCGCCAAAGCAGGGCTCAAGCTCGTCGTCGATCAGCAGACGAGCGAACACAATGCTGATTACTCGTCCCTTTTGTCGCTCATCAAGTCGACGGCACCCGATGCGATCCTATGGAGCGGACACGAGCCGGAGGCTCTCAATTTCATTCGCCAAATGAAGAGCCTCAATGCCAATCCGAAATATTTCTATTCGATCACCGTGGGAGTGCCGACGGCGGATTTCCGCAAGGCGCTCGGGAAGGACGCCAATTACGCATTCGGCATGACCCCTTGGCTGCCCTCGGCGCAGCTTAAGGACGAGTGGTTCGGAGATGCAGCCGCTTTCGCGACGCTCTACCGGGAGACGTACGGCTATGACCCCGACTATCATGCGGCATCTGCAGTCGCCGACGTGGAGGCGTTTGCCAAAGCAATCGAAGCAGCCGGTACCCTTGAACCGGCCAAAGTGCGCGACGCGATCGCCAAGCTCGATTTCCAATGCCTCTACTCCCGCGTTCATTTCGGGGCAAATGGGCAGATCAGCATGCCTCAGACGGTAATCCAGATTCAGAACGATCACGTCGTCCCGATCTACAGCGACAAATTCCTCAACAAGCCGCTTTATCCGATTCCGGCCTGGGACAAGCGCGGCTAGCGAAATGGCGGGAGGTGCTCGGCACCTCCCCCCACTCTCTGGAGAGACTGCCGGTGCTCTTCGCCCAGATCATTCTCAACGGCATCTTGCTGGGCGGCCTCTATGGCCTGATGGCGCTCGGCATGGCCCTCGTCTGGGGCGTTCTCAATATCGTCAATCTGATGCACGGCTCGCTCATCATGCTGGGCGGCTACATCGTTTATTTTCTCTTCGTGGGCGCCGGAATCGATCCCTTTGCCGGGCTGCCGATCGCGATGGTGGTGATGTTCGCCTTCGGTTACGCCCTGCAGCGCTATCTTCTTAATCTGATCGTGCGATCGGCTCTATTAAATACGCTTCTCATCACCTTCGGTCTCGACGTGGTCCTCACCTATTTGGCCCAGCTCGCCTTCAGTGCCGATTTTCGGGCGATCAATCCGAGCTATGCCGGCGCGAATATCGGAGTCTTGGGCTTGACCGTTCCGCTTGCGCGTCTCGCCGCCTTTCTTGCCGCCTTCTTCCTCGCCCTATTGCTTTGGTTGTTGCTCGAGCGCACGAGGATGGGGCGGGCCATCCGCGCCACGGCGCAGAACCTGACCGCAGCTCGGCTTTACGGTGTCGATCCCCGCAAGCTTTACGCCATCACCTTCGGTATCGGCGCGGCACTCGCCGGCGCGGCGGGCGGGCTCTATGGGATGGTCTCGCAACTCACCCCTTACATGGGAGCCAGCCTGACCGCCAAGTCCTTCGTCATCGCCATCATCGGCGGCCTCGACGACCCGCTGAGGGTCGTTGCCGCCGGTCTCGTGATCGGGATCGCGGAAGCTCTGGCGGCACTCTATCTCAGCCCAACGCTGACGGATGCGATCAGCTTCGGTCTCCTGGTCTTGATCCTCATCGCCCGCCCGGCGCGCTCGCTGCGGATGGCGTCGTGAGCCCGTTGCGCTGGATCGGTCTGGCCGCTTTGGTGGGGATGCTGGCGGCAACCCCCTGGCTCGGCGATGCGACGGTCGTTCAATACGGCATCAATGCCCTGCTCGTCGCGACGCTGGCGCAGGCCTGGAACATCATCGGCGGTTTCGCCGGCTATCCGTCCTTCGGGAATTCGGTGTTCTACGGACTCGGCACCTATGGCACGGCCATCGCCATGGCCCAGCTCGGGCTCCCCTTCTGGGTCGGACTGGCATGCGGTGCCCTGCTCTCGTCCGTTTTTGCCGCATTGCTCGGAATTCCGCTATTGCGCTTGCGAGGCCCCTATTTCGCCATCGCCACACTCGGTCTTTCCGGCGTGATGTCGGCGATCATGGCGAACCTCGATATCGCCGGGCGAAATATCGGCCTGATTCTCCCGCTCATCCGCGGCGATGTGTTGTTCTATGAGCTCTCGCTGGGGCTGCTGATCGCCACAACCTCGACTGTCGTTTGGATCTCCCGGAGCCGGTTCGGCATAGGGCTGATCGCGATCCGCGAAGACGAGGCCGCGGCCGAGGTGATGGGCGTGAATACGACGACGTTCAAAATCGCGGCGCTCGTGCTCTCGGCCCTATTCACCGCCATCGCCGGCGGCATTCACGCTTATTGGATTACCTTTGTCGACCCCGCCAGCGCCTTCGACAGCACCCTCAACGTGCGCATGGTGATTATGGCGATGTTCGGCGGTCCCGGTACAATCTTCGGCCCTGTCATCGGCGCCTTCGCGCTCTCTGCCGTGTACGAAATCCTCGCCAATAGCATCTCGACCGCGGCCGCGCTTTTCTTCGGCTTGGTCATCGTGCTCGCCGTCGTCTTCATGCCAAAGGGCGTCATCGACATAGGCGGCGGTTTCCGCAAATTGCGCTGGCAGTATTTCGTTCAGAACATTCGCGAGAATCGCTTGTGAGCGAGAGCCGTACGGATCACCCGCTTCTCGAAGCGCGCGCTTTGACGCGGCGCTTTCAAGGCCTCCTTGCCTTGGATAGCATAAGCTTCCACCTGTGGTCCGGCGAAATCCTTGGGCTCATCGGGCCAAACGGCGCCGGCAAGACAACGCTGATCGGCCTTATCAGCGGTACCCTGCCGCCGACCTCGGGAGAGCTGTATTTTGAAGGTAAGCGCGTCGATCGCCTTGCCTCGTTCCGTCGTGCTCGGCTGGGCATTGCCCGAACTTTCCAGGTCATGAAGCCGTTTCGGGGGCTCTCGGTATTGGAAAATGTGACCGTCGGCGCCTTGTTCGGGCATGAGGGCGGCATGCATAACCGACTGCAAGCGCAGGAGCATGCTGGGACGCTGCTCGACTTCGTCGGCCTTGGCCATCGCGCGGACCAGCGCGCCGATTCCCTTGGCGGCCCTGATTTGAAGCGCCTGGAACTCGCCAAGGCTTTGGCCATGCGGCCGAAACTTCTCCTGCTCGATGAAGTGATGGCGGGCCTCAATCCCACAGAGGTCGATACGGTGGTGGCGCTCATCAGGAAGATCCGCGATCGCGGCATCACCATTCTCGTTATCGAGCACGTTATCAAGGCTATTCGTAGCCTTTCCGACCGGGTCTTTGTTCTCCATCACGGCCAGAAGATCTCCGAAGGAACGCCCGACGAAGTCTTCCAGGATCCGCGCGTCGTCGAGGCTTACCTTGGCAAGAGGCGGCGATGAGCGAACCCCTTCTGCGCGTCACCAGGCTCGAGGCGGGGTATGGCTTGGTGCCGGTCCTCAAAAACGTCGAGATCGTCGTCAATCGGGGCGAGATCGTCACACTCGTTGGGAGCAACGGGGCTGGGAAAACCACGTTACTCCGCGCCATTTCGCGGACGCTCAATGCAAAGGGCGAGATCACCTTCGACGGCTGCGATCTGGCGCCGCTCACGCCGGAAGACGTTTTCTCGCGCGGGCTCGTGCAAGTCCCCGAAGGGCGTCAACTCTTCCCGCGCATGACCGTCGAGGAAAACCTCCTAATGGGTGCGTTCCGGCGCCGCGACGCCAATGGAGTCGCGCGCAGCTTCGAAGAAGTCTACCAGCTCTTCCCCATCCTCCAGGAGCGGGCACGACAGATTGCCGGAAGCATGTCGGGCGGCGAGCAGCAGATGTGCGCCGTCGCGCGAGCGTTGATGGCGGCACCAAAATTGCTCATGGTCGATGAAATGAGCCTTGGCCTGGCTCCTGTTGTCGTCGACCAACTGCTGGCGGCACTCACGGAGATCCGGCATCGCGGCGTCACGATTCTTCTGGTTGAGCAGGACGTTTTCGCCGCATTTAGCATCGCCGATCGCGGCTATGTGCTGGAAACCGGCCGGATCACGCGCGAGGGTGACGTCAAGGACCTTGCGAACGATCCGGAAGTCCGTCGCGCTTATCTTGGTGCGAATACCGAGTCGACAGGAGCCGTCTGAGTTGCTCAGGCGACTTGGGCGCCCGGCTCGGTGGCGATTGCAGTCGGCAACGAATGGCCACAGCAGTCCCTTTTTCGAGCCTGCTTGCGACCCCGGGCATACCGCCGTTAAGGCGGACAAAGCGCTTGCAATGGGAAGGCCAGGAATATCCTTTTCCGCCGCGCCACCCTCATCCCCTCTGTTTAACTGGATCTGAGCGTCGGGTGGTGAAGCGTCGGTTTGGAACACCTCTCCCGAAGTTGTGAACGACTGCGGGCTCTGCCCTAGACTTCCTCGACCTCGACGATTCCCGGCAGAGAGCGGATCGCCTGTCGAAGTTGTGGCGAGCAGCCGTAATTGCCCTGCAACGCGATCTCGACTTCACTGCCGCCTATCATCGCGACAATCCAAATTCGGCCCTTGCCGCGCGATTCACGATCGATCAGGTGTTTGAGGCTTTCGATCGGTGCGGCATCATCCAAATAGATGCGAAGGCTGGCGCCGACCCCGGCCGCGGCTTTGTCGAGGGGTTCGATCGATTGCGCGGTGAAACGTGCCTGATCGCCGTCGAGGCGGCCATCAGCTGCGATGAGAAGAGGAATGCCTTGATCGATGAGTTCTCGCGCGGACGAGAGCGTTTCGGCGAAGACGGTTACCTCGAAGACGCCGCTCGTGTCCGAGAGTTGCAGAAACGCGAAGCGATTGCCGCGCGCCGAGGTCCGCTCCTGCTTCCCGATGGGCGTACCGGCGAGTCGTACTCGGCCGCCACGCCCTTCCTCGAGCCTGGCGATCGCTTCCGCAGCCTTGACGACGCCGAGCCGCTCCAGCGTCTTGCCGTAAGCGTCAAGCGGATGCGCCGAGAGATAGAAGCCGATCGCCTCGAATTCCCGTTTGAGCCTTTCCATAGGCAGCCAGTCGGGAACCGCTGCGAGCGTAATGGACGGCATCGGCACAGCCCCAATCCCTGCCATGGCCGCGAAGAGAGACGATTGATTGCTGGCGCGGTCGTTGGTGGCGGCATTGGCTTGGCGGATGATCTGCTCGACGGCTTCAAAGACCTGCCGCCGATTCGGGTTGAGCGAGTCGAAAGTGCCGGCCGAAGCGAGGCTTTCCAATTGCCGCTTGTTGAGATGATGACCATCCAATCTGTTGGCGAGATCGGCGAGACTTCGAAACGGGCCGCGAGCATTCCGCTCTGCTACGAGTCCGGCCATTGCGCCGCCGCCGACGTTCTTCACCGCAGCCAACGCATAGCGGATGGCGCCGGGGTCATCCACCGGGCCGGGCGTCTTCGCTCCGGCCGCCTTCGATGGCGCCTGTTCCACCGAGAACTCGATATCGGATTTGTTGATGTCAGGTGGAAGGAGTTCTATGTTAAGTCTCTGCAACTCCTGACGAAATACATTGAGCTTATCTGTATTGCCGAGATCGAGAGTCATTGACGCCGCGAAGAACTCGACCGGATAATTGGCTTTGAGGTAGGCCGTCTGATAGGCGACCAGGGCATAGGCCGCAGCGTGGGACTTGTTGAACCCGTAACCTGCGAACTTATTGACCAGCTCGAAAATGTGGGCGGCTTTGGCTTCCTCGACGCCGCGCGCGATGGCACCTTCGATGAAGGCCTTCCGCTGCGCTTCCATCTCCGCGCGAATCTTCTTTCCCATGGCGCGGCGAAGGAGGTCTGCGCCGCCTAAAGTATAGCCTGAGAGCTCCTGGGCGATCTGCATGACCTGCTCCTGATAGATCATGATCCCGCAAGTTTCCTTCAGGATTCCCTCGAGCGAAGGATGCAGATAATCGGGCTTCTCGCGCCCATGCTTGCGATTGATGTAGCTTGGGATATTGTCCATCGGGCCGGGACGATAGAGCGCCACGACGGCGATGATGTCCTCGAAGCGGTCCGGCTTGAGCTTCCGCAGCACATCGCGCATTCCCGAACCTTCAAGCTGGAACACGCCCGTGGTCTCGCCCCGGCCCAGCATCTCGAACGTGGGTTTATCATCGAGCGGCAAGTTGCCGAGATCGATATCGATGTTCCGGCTTCGCAACAGCTCGACGGCGCGAACCAATACGGTCAAGGTTTTGAGGCCAAGGAAGTCGAATTTCACGAGCCCCGCCTGCTCGACCCATTTCATGTTGAACTGGGTGACCGGCATCTCGGAGCGTGGGTCACGATAGAGGGGGATGAGTTCGTCGAGCGGTCGGTCACCAATCACGACGCCTGCCGCATGTGTCGAAGCGTGGCGATAAAGCCCTTCCAAGCGGAGAGCGATGCTGATGAGGCGAGCGACGGTCTCGTCCTGGTCGCGCATCTGTTGCAATAGAGGTTCGCCATCAATCGCCTGCTGAAGCGAAACGGGATTGGCCGGATTGTTCGGCACCAACTTGCAAATGCGATCGACCTGCCCATAGGGCATCTGGAGGACACGGCCGACATCCCGCAGAACAGCGCGTGCCTGCAGCTTGCCAAAGGTGATGATCTGCGCCACCCGATCGCTGCCATAGCGATCTTGAACGTAGCGGATGACCTCATCGCGTCGGTCCTGGCAGAAATCGACGTCAAAATCAGGCATCGAGACGCGTTCCGGGTTTAGGAACCGCTCGAATAGGAGGCCCCAGCGCAGGGGATCGAGATCAGTGATCGTCAGGGCCCAGGCGACGACCGAGCCGGCACCCGAGCCGCGGCCAGGCCCAACAGGGATCCCCTGGGACTTGGCCCATTTGATGAAATCGGCGACGATCAGGAAATAGCCGGCAAACCCCATCTGGTTAATCACGCCGAGTTCGTAGCTGAGGCGCTCTCGGTAGGGGCGCGCCGCCGCGTCGCAACTGGCGTCATCCATTTCTCGCTTAAAGACCTGCGCCCGCAGTCGCCGTTCGAGTCCCTCCTCGGCCTGGATCTTCAGCTCTGCTGCCTCATCTCGCCCCGTGGCCGATGGATAGGGCGGCAGGATGGGCTTGCGGGGCGTCGGGTAATAGGAGCATCGCCGTGCGATTACAAGGCTGTTGTCGACGGCCTCCGGGATATCGGCAAAGAGTGTCCGCATCGCTGCGGCGGGCTTGAAGTAATGCTCGGGGGTGAGGCGTCGGCGGTTCGTTTCGCTTACATAGCTCCCTTCGGCAATGCACATAAGAGCGTCGTGGGCCTCGAACATCGTCTCATCGGCGAAGAACACCTCGTTCGTCGCGACGAGCGGGAGTCCGTGGCGATAGGCGAAGTCGAGGAGTGGCGGCTCGATCTGCTCCTCAACAGCCAATCCGTGGCGCTGAAGCTCCACATAAAGCCGGCCGTCGAAAATTCCCGCGAGGCGCAGCAGCATCGCTTCCGCCGCGGGCATTTGGTTTTCTGCGAGCAGTCGTCCGACGGGGCCGGTGGGCCCGCCGGTCAAAGCAATCAGGCCTTCGGCCTTTGCCGCCAGTTCGCCGATCGCGAGCTGCGGAGCCTCGCCCGTCGGCGTCTCGAGATAGGACTTGCTGATAAGTTTGAGAAGTGAGCCATAGCCGGTCTCGTCCTTGGCAAGAAGGACCAGCTGATCGGGTCGCTGCGCCGGACCGGTGCTGCGGTTCTCACCCTCCTCACGGCGCAAGGCGATCTGGCATCCGATTATGGGTTGGATGCCTGCCGCTTCTGCGGTCTGGGCGAATTCGAGAGCGCCGAAGAGATTACCCGTATCGGTGATAGCCACCGCCGGCATCTCCTGCTGTTTGCACAGCTCGATAAGCGGCTTGATCTTGATCGCGCCTTCAGAAAGCGAATAAGCCGAATGGACGCGAAGGTGGATGAAATCGGCGTACGGCATGGGATTGGCTGACGAGCGCTGAGCAGGAGAATGACACGACGTGCCGGAAAAGTCAGCAGGAACGACAGGTGCCACTTGTCCAGATCAGCTCTCGACCACGCGGCCATCCTGAAGTTCGAGTAAGCGATCCATGCGCCGCGCCAGCTCAAGATTGTGGGTCGCAACGAGTGCCGCGAGTCGGGTCTGTCGAACAAGCGCCAAGAGCTGCGCGAAAACGGCATCCGCCGTGCGGTGGTCGAGATTGCCCGTTGGCTCGTCGGCCAAGAGAACTCGCGGCGCGTTTGCAATTGCCCTAACGATCGCCACGCGCTGCTGCTCGCCTCCGGAGAGGCGCGCCGGCCGGTGATCTTCGCGCTTTTGCAGCCCCACCATCGCAAGGAGCTGGCGACTGCGCTCCAGCGCCTCACGGCGCGACACACCAGCAATCAGTTGAGGAAGCGCAACATTCTCGACGGCCGAGAATTCGGGGAGCAAGTGATGAAACTGATAGACAAAGCCGAGATGCTTGCGGCGGATCTGCGTCCGCGCATCGTCTCCGAGGGTCCCACAGGGGCTTCCGGCGATCCAGACCTCGCCGGCGTTGGGGCGCTCGAGCAGTCCGGCAACATGAAGGAGCGTGGATTTGCCGGCACCCGACGGGCCGGTCAGCGCCACAATCTCACCCGCCTTGACGGATAGCTCGACCCCGCGCAGTACCTCGAGATTGCCGCCGGCCTGACGGTAGGTTCGCACGATGCCCGCGAGCGAGAGGACTGGCTCCTCCCGCCGAGCGAGGGACTCACTCATAGCGCAGGGCCTCGACCGGGTCGAGTCGCGCCGCGCGCCAGGAGGGATAGATCGAGGCAAGGAAGGAGAGCCCGAGACTCATCGCCACCACCTCGATGACCTCCCCTGGATCGAGCTTTGCCGGGAGCTGAGTGAGGTAGAAAAACTCGGCGGGGAAGAGGTTTTGGCCGGTTACGCGCTCGAGGAATTGGTGGATCGCCTCGATATTGAGACAGAACCATAGGGCGAAAGCGAGGCCAAGAGCGGTGCCGACGAGGCCGATGCTCATACCGCCTAGGAAGAAGATGCGCATGATCATGCCGCGCGTAGCACCCATAGTACGCAATATCGCAATGCCCCGTCCCTTGTCTTTCACCAGCATGATGAGGCCGGAGATAATATTGAAAGCGGCCACCACGATGATGAGCGTCACGACGATCGTATAGAGATTGCGTTGAAGAGCGACGAAATTGAAGTAGCTCGCATTCACCTGCTGCCACGGGATCACCTGGACGCCGTCGCTGGCCGTTGCTTGCCGAATCACGCCCGTCATGATCTGGGCACGTTCGGGATCGTCGAGCCTCAGGGAGAGCTCGCTTACCGCGTTTGGCAGGCGGAAATAGAGTTGGGCATCGTCGAGAGGCATATAGATGAAGGTGCTGTCATATTCAGACATTCCGACATTGAAGATGCCGACGACATGGTAACTCTTCATGCGCGGAATGGTGCCGAATGCCGTAACCGCCCCTTCGGGCGTAATAAGCGTGATTTCTCCGCCGATATTGACGCCGAGACGCGCCGCCAAGCGATAGCCGATAACGACCGCGTCATCCTCGAAGCGGTCGAGAGAGCCCGCGACGAGGCGCCCGGATACCTGGGACAAGGACTTCAGGTCCTGCGGGCGGATACCGCGAACAAGAGCGCCAGCGACCGCGCTATGCGCCGTCACCATGGCCTGCCCCTCAACCTCCGGGATGACGCTGACGACCTCGGGAATGGTACGCAGGCGCGCCGCGAGAGCGTCGAAATTCGTCAACGGCCGCCCTGCCCCGATCACCTCGATATGACCGTTAAGCCCGAGAATACGCTCGATCAGCTGTTCACGAAACCCATTGAAGATCGCAAGAGTGATGATGAGGGCGGCAACACCGAGAAAGATCCCGATGAGCGAGAACCAGGCGATCACCGAAATGAAGCCCTCCTGCCGCCGCGCGCGCAGATAACGCATCGCCACCATGCGCTCGAAAGGCGAGAAGATCATCCGACGATGCCTATCGTGACATCCGCGACAGCGCGCTTTCGAGGGTAAGCTCCTCGCGCATCCCGGTCTTGCGCTGCTTGAGCTCGACCTGCCCTTGCTTGATACCCCGAGGCCCAACGATTAATTGCCATGGTAATCCAATCAGGTCCATCTCGGCGAATTTCGCGCCGGCGCTTTCATCGCGGTCGTCATAGAGGACCTCAACTCCCGCTTGCCAAAGCCTTTCGTAGATCTCGTCGCAAGCCTTCGTGCAGGCCCCGTCGCTCAGGCGCAGGTTGATCAGACCCACTTTGAAGGGCGCCACCGGCTCCGGCCATACGATGCCGTTCTCGTCATGGCTCGCTTCGATGATGGCACCGACGAGTCGGGACACGCCAATTCCATAGGATCCCATATGGACGGGCTTTGACTCACCATTCGGACCAACGACATAGGCCTTCAGCGGCTCGGAATATTTCGTTCCAAAATAGAAGATGTGGCCGACCTCGATCCCGCGCGCTTCCACACGCTTATCCGCGGCGATCTCCGCGAATGCCCCCGGGTCATGCTTTTCGTCGGTTGCGGCGTAGAGGCTCGTCCAATGCTGGACGACCGGGTCAAGATCACCTTCGTAGTCGAGTTTGGTGCCGAGTACGTCGAATTCGACGAAATCCCGATGGCAGAAGACCTTGCTCTCGCCAGTTTCGGCCAAGATGATGAATTCGTGGCTCATATCGCCGCCGATCGGCCCGCTTTCCGCCGCCATGGGTATTGCTTTCAATCCCATGCGGGCAAAAGTACGCAGGTATGCGACGAACATCTTGTTATAGGCGCGCTTGGCGCCGGCGAAATCAAGATCGAAGGAATAGGCATCCTTCATCAGAAATTCGCGCCCACGCATTACGCCAAAACGTGGACGGACCTCGTCCCGGAATTTCCATTGGATATGATAGAGGAGCTTTGGCAGTTCTCGATAGCTTTTGACCGACGAACGAAAAATCTCGGTGATAAGTTCCTCATTGGTGGGGCCGTAGAGCATCTCGCGTTCATGGCGGTCGAGGATGCGCAGCATCTCCTTCCCATAATCGTCGTAACGCCCCGACTCCTTCCATAAGTCGGCCGATTGGATCGTCGGCATTAGGAGCTCCTGGCAACCCGCGGCATCCTGCTCCTCTCGCACGATCTGCTCGATCCGCTTCAATACGCGGAAGCCGAGAGGAAGCCAGCTATAGATGCCGGCGCTGGCCTGCCGGATCATGCCCGCGCGCAGCATATAGCGATGAGAGACGATTTGCGCCTCGGTCGGCGTTTCCTTGAGCGTCGGCATGAAATAGGCGGAAAGTCGCATTTGCCCTCTCGCTAGCTCGACCCTCGGTGGCGGCCCGGGATCTCGTGAAGGAAGGCCGAAATCTAGGCAATGCGATGGGCGATAGCAATGGCGGCTGCCCGGTCGCCGCCGTCAGTTGCCGCGCATGACCTGCTGGCAGGCCCTGGCGAGTGCCGCCTCATCGGAGTCCTGGAGGGGTTGACCGTTGAAATAGACCTGACCGTCTTTATAGGTAAGCGTTCCGATATCGGCATTGGACTGAAAGTCATTCGGGTCCACTGGAATGCCGAGCCGTTTGCCGAGATCGACCGTGATCGGTATCGAGAACTCCTGCGGCACCACGATGGTCGGACTCCCTTGGACGTCAGCAGGAGGAACGGGATTGCCATTCACGTCCACGCCGGCCTGATAGGTCACGCCGGCATCGGGCACATGCTCCACCACGACCTGCTCGCAGGTTTCCCGCGTGATGCTGACGCTTCGAGCACTGGCCGTGGTGGCCGCAGTCACGACCAGAAGCAGAATTGGCCAGAAAGCTCTTACCATGGGATCGAACCTAGGCCAGCGTTCTTAAGGAAGAGCTAAGGAATCGGCTTCCGCAATCTTGTCGAATTGGAGGTAAGTCGCTCTAGAATCGAGCATTTTCTATTGCGGCCGCCATGCGAGGCCAACATAATAAGGTTGTGGATCGTGGCTATCCGACGCCATTGCCGCCCATCAAAAGGGGCCGAATCGACACGAAGGGCTTCAAGTGTAGAGAGGAAGAATCGAGCGCGGACGATTATACCGGCAGTTATTCGTTGACGGAGCAGATCGAAGACAGGAAATGGCAGGCCTCGCTTGCCATTTTCGTTTATTTTTTCATAGACTTACCTTCCTAAGTTCCAGCAATCATCCAAGGGGGCGAAAGCCGAGCGATGCGACCGAAGACAGGGCAGTCCTCTCGATGCGCGCCGCGCAGATAGCCGATGCTCATGAGGAATTCCCCGGTAATCTCACCGCCCGTGAAAACGAACGTCTCTTTGAACAGCTTCACCCAGGCCTTGCGATCCCTTGGATGATGAGCCTCAAGCCAGGCCGCGAAGGATCCGTGGCTTGCCCTGATACCTTGAATGCGGCGTGCATTCTCGATGACTGCCGCGATCTTGAGTCGGTTTCGGATGATCCCCGTATCGGTCAGTAATCGCGCTTCATCACGTTTGCCGTAGCGAGCGACGCGATCCACCGCGAACCCATGAAAGGCTCGTCGAAAGGCCTCGCGTTTCTTGAGGATCGTGAGCCAGCTCAGTCCAGCCTGATTAATCTCCAGGGCGAGCCTTTCAAATAAGGCGTCGTCCTCATGGAGAGGAAATCCATATTCCTGATCATGGTAAGGTCCGTGCCATTCATGGCCGGGTGCGCTGCTGCAGTAATTCGTCATGGCGGACCGTTACGGAAGGAGATGAGATTCGTGCTGGCCAGCCAATAGGCGACGCCCCAGAGCAGAAAGGCGACCGCGGTGGTCACGGCGACTTTCAGCCATAGGCGCGGGCGGACTGGAGCGCTCGTCGCATGTCCCTTCTCGGCTTCATCCGGTATGCGTACGCCCCATGGCAGGACGGTGAAGAGCACGAGCCACCAGATAATGACGTAAGTCACAAGCCCTTCGAACCACGTCATCGCGACATCCTATATCTGCTCGAGCTCGATAAGGGTGCCGCAAAAATCCTTTGGATGGAGGAAAAGCACGGGCTTGTTATGGGCGCCGATCTTGGGCTCCCCGTCGCCGAGAATCCGCATCCCGTCCGCCTTCAACTTGTCCCGGGCGGCCCGGATGTCGGGCACCTCGTAACAGAGATGATGAATTCCCCCGGAAGGATTGCGCTCAAGAAACGAAGCGACTGGCGATTGATCGCCGAGCGGATGGAGAAGCTCGATCTTCGTATTCGGCAGCTCAACAAAAACCGTCGTCACGCCATGCGCCGGGATGTCGTGAGGCGACGAGACGCGCGCGCCAAGGATGTTGTGGTAGAGCGTCGAGGCTTGTGCGAGATCTGGCACCACGATTGCGACGTGATTGAGCTTGCCGATCATATCTCTTGGGTCCTTTCGCTCGATCCCTACTCGTCGCGTGATTATACACGGACGAGGTGTATCTCGATCGCCGGCTTCTTGCCGCGGGCGCTTCGAATGCTGCGACGGATGGCCAATCTGATGGCTTCTCGGACTGTCTCGTCATCACTGCGGCGATTATCCGGAAGTCCGTTAAGTTCATCAGAAATTGCTGCCGATGCAAGCGTGGTCAGATCCGCGGTCCCTTCATCACCGACAAGCCCCGGCAGGGCAAGCTGGGGCGCGCCTATGAGACGCCCCCTCTTATCCAAGACCACGGTGGCAACCGCAACACCATGCCACAACATACGCGTCCGGCTCTTGACGACCTCCCCCTCCGTCGGCACCAGCTCGGTGCCGTCGAGGGCAAGCCGACCGGCGTGCACGTGGTCGACAATTTCGGCAGAACCAGGAGCGAGGCGCAACACGTCGCCGTTGGCAACAACCACGGCTTGCCGAACCTGGCAAGTGCGAGCGAAGCGTGCGTGCTCGATGAGATGACGCATTTCACCATGCACAGGCACGGCGATCTGCGGCCGCACCCATGCATACATCTCCGCGAGCTCATCCCGAGCAGGATGCCCCGACACATGCACGAATTCATCGTGCTCAGTGACAACCTCAACGCCAATATGTGCAAGCGCGCTTTGCAGTCGAAAGATCGCCCGCTCGTTTCCGGGAATGATGCGCGAGGAGAAGATTGCGGTGTCGCCCTCTTCCAATACGATTAGGGCGTGTTCGCCGGCAACGACGCGTGCCAGTGCCGAGCGGGGCTCTCCCTGGCTTCCCGTCATGGCCAGCACAACCTTGTCGCGCGGCAGATTGGCGGCTTGGCTGTCGCTGAGAAATGGAGGAATATTTCGCAGATACCCGTTCTCGAGCGCAGCCTCATAAAAACGCCACAGGGATCGGCCGATTAGGGCGGCGTGCCGGCCATTGGCTTCGGCTACTGCAGCGATTGTCTCCAGTCGCGCAATGTTGGAGGCGAAGCAGGCGATGGCGACGCGTTGGCGGCAGCGCGCAACGAGTTGAGCGAGGCTGCTGCGCAGCTCTGCTTCGGAGCCCGATACTCCGGACCGCAATACATTTGTCGAATCGCAGATCATCGCAAGGACGCCCTCCTCTCCAATTCGGCGCAGGGCGCTCGTATCGGTGACCGGACCGACGAGAGGATCGGGATCAATCTTCCAATCTCCGGTGTGGAGAATCGTGCCAAGAGGCGTGCGGATCGCGACGGCGTTTGGCTCCGGAATGGAATGCGTCAGCGTGATGAGCTCGAAATCAAAGGGACCGAGAGTGAAGCGACCCGAGAGTGGCACGATCGTTATGGGTGCTTCCTGTGTTAGACCCACTTCCTCGAGCTTGCGTCGAAGGATCGAGGCAGTAAATGGTGTCGCATAAATTGGACAGCGAAGGAAAGGCCAGAGGTAGGGAACGGCGCCGATGTGGTCCTCATGGGCATGGGTTAATACAATTCCAAGCAAAGCCTCCCGGCGCTCCGCGATGAAGGCAGGATCAGGCATCACGAGTTCGATACCGGGCAGACGATCGTCAGCGAAGGTGACGCCGAGATCGACAATTACCCACTGATTACCGAAACCATAAAGGTTAAGGTTCATGCCGATCTCCCCGGCACCCCCCAGCGGGATAAACAGCAATTCTTTTTTGTCTGGCGCTGTCATTAGGCGTTTGCTGCTTATGTTTTGCGATTGCGACGATAGACCTCGACCAATCCCCGCATTGTCAGCTCGAGATCGACCTCGTCGATCACCTTGGTGGCATCCTGAAAGAGCGGTGCCAAGCCGCCGGTGGCGATCACGGTCAGCGAGGGCACGCCAAATTCGGCCCGGATCTGGGCAACGAGCCCTTCGATCATGCCGACATAACCCCAAAACACACCAGACTGCATGGCCGCCACGGTCGATTTTCCGATCACTTGGAGCGGGCGCTTGACGGCAATGCGAGGAAGCTGGGCAGCCGCCATGTGAAGCGCTTCCAAAGAAAGATTTATTCCAGGGGCTATGGCGCCGCCATGGTAATTCCCTTCAGCATCGACAATATCGAAAGTCGTGGCCGTGCCAAAGTCGATGATAATGGCCGGCAGCTTGTGATGTCCCCAGGCGCCCACGGCGTTAACGACGCGGTCGGCTCCAACCTCTTCCGGCCGGTCGAGCAGAACCTTTACGCCAAGCTCGACGCCTGCCTCGCCAACGACCAACGGCTCGCAATTGAAATATTTTCGGCAAAGCGTCTTCAAGCTAAAAGTCGCGGCGGGCACCACGTTTGCGATGATTGCGGCGCTTATCGCCGTCTGGTCAATCTGGTTGAGAGTCATGAGCTGACTGAGCCATACCGCGTATTCATCGGCGGTTCGGTTTGGCGAGCTTGCACTCCGCCATTCACCAAGCCAGCTTTTCCCGTCATAGAGTCCAAAGACGACGTTCGTGTTGCCGGAGTCGATGGCGAGAAGCATATTGCGCTCGACCTATTGGGGTAATGCGAAGATATCCGCTGCAGTGATCCGGTGCTGCGAGCCGTCGGGAAGGCTCAAGACCAGTGCCCCCTGGTCGTCGAGGCCCGAAAAGATGCCTGTCGTTCGGCGGCCTTCGAGCTGGACATCGATGGGCTTGCCGGGATTCCAGGCGCCGCTCCACCAGGCCTCCCGCACGGGAGCAAAACCTTCAATTCGCCAAATATCATACCACCGGTGAAACACTCTGCAGAGCGGTTCGAGCAAAGAGGCGACTCCAATTGCGTGGCCACCCTCCCTGCGTAGGCAAGTGGACGGGAAGGACGTGCCGGCCGGATGGGTTTCGATATTGACGCCGATACCGACCACGAGCCAGGAAATGCCCTTAATATGATGTGCAGCCGACTCGAGGAGGATGCCGCCTGCCTTCTTCTCGTTGACGAGAACATCATTGGGCCATTTCAGGAGAACGCTCGCGGATGGCGGCAGAACTCCAATCAAGATCTCCCGCGTGGCCACCGCGGCAACCATCCCGAGTTGCGCGACCTCCGCTGCGGTTCGGTCGGGCCTCAAGACAAGCGAGCAATAGAGATTGCCCGGTGGAGAAATCCATTGTCGCCCGCGTCGCCCTCTCCCAGCCGTCTGTCGCTTCGCCCAGAGAAGCGTGCCTTCCGCGGCCCCCTGTTCAGCGCGACGCTTCGCCTCCTCATTCGTACTGTCGAGACAATCGAAAGCAAGCAGCTTATAGAAGGGGTGGAGACGCGGAGTATCGCTCATCCCGGAAAGAGTGTCGCTGCCGCCAACTTCGCCCCAGCGAGGATCGGTGCCGGATAGGCAAAGAAAAGCAGCGTCACGAGGCCGGTCACCGTCAAAACGGCGGAAATCGGCGCGCCGAGCGGCCGATCAAACCGGACCGTTGGTTCGTCGAAATACATGATCTTGACGATGCGAACATAGTAATAAGCGCCCACGACGCTGGTCAGAACGCCAATGACCGCAAGCGCATAGAGCTTGGCTTCGATGGCAGCGAGAAACACGTAAAGCTTGCCGAAAAAGCCCGCGAGCGGCGGAATACCGGCGAGTGAAAAGAGAAAGACGCCAAATACCGCCGCTAGGAGCGGTTGTGTGTGGGACAGTCCCGCGAGGTCCTCGATGGTCTCGATATAACGTCCATTCTCACGCATGCAGAGAATGCAGGCGAATGCGCCAATCACCATGGCGAGATAGATTGCCATGTAGATCATCACGCCACGCACACCAGCCTCATTACCGGCAGCGAGGCCGACAAGGACATACCCGACATTCGCAATCGAGCTATACGCCATCAGACGCTTGATATTCTTCTGATTGATCGCGGCATACGAACCCAAGGCCATGGAGGCGATCGAGATGAAGACGATGATCTGCTGCCATTGCGCCACGAGTGGGCCGAATGGCTCGATCAGGACTCGGACGAATAGCGCCAAAGCCGCGATCTTTGGCGCCGCGGCAAAGAAGGCTGTAACGGGCGTCGGCGCGCCTTCATAGACGTCGGGGGTCCACATATGGAACGGGACCGCGGATACCTTGAAAGCCAGGGCAGCTGCAATGAAGACAATCCCGATGATGACGCCGAGCGCCGGGCTGTTATGGGCAATGAGCATATGCGCCAGGCCGCCAAATCGCGTCGTTCCGGCAAAGCCGTAAACGAGAGAGGCGCCATAGAGCAGCAGCCCCGAGCTCAAGGCGCCTAGCACGAAGTATTTCAGGCCAGCTTCGGTGGAGCGGATAGAATCGCGCTGGAATGACGCCACCACGTAGAGGGATAAATTCTGCAGCTCCAGCCCGATATACAGCGAGATCAGATCGTTCGCCGATATCATCATGAACATTCCGGTGGTCGCAAACACGAAAAGCACCGGAAACTCGAACCGCGCGATCTTCTCTCGCTCGTTGTAGTCGAGTGACATGACGAGAGAGAGTATCGACCCAGCCAAAACCAGCAGTTTCATGAACGCGCCGAAGCTGTCAGTGATGAAAAGGCCGCCGAGCGCCGTGCTCGACCTATCGGGTGTGGCGAAGACGACGAGAACCCCCGCGACGACGAGGGCCAGGGCTGAAAGCCAGGAGATCACGCGCGCCGCGCTCTCGCCAGCGAATACACCGATCATCAGGAGGGCCATCCCGCAAACGGCAAGCCAAATCTCCGGCAGAGCAAGAGTAAGGTTTTGCAGATAATCCACAGGTTTCTTCCTAATGCCAAAGCGCTGCGAGCAACGATCCATGTGGAGACGCGGCCGCGGCCACCGCGGTCTTATACTGGTCGATCACATGAGCGACGGACGCATGTATGGGGTCGAGGAAAGAGGTCGGATAGATGCCCATCCAGAGCACAACGGCGGCGAGCGGGAGGAAGACGGCCACCTCGCGGGGGCTCAGGTCGAGTATTGAGAAGAGCTCGGGCTTGACAAGCTTCCCGAAGATCACGCGACGGTAGAGCCAGAGCATATAAGCGACGCTGAGAATAATCCCCGTGGTTGCGAGGGCTGCCGTCCAAGTATCGACTCGGAACGTGCCGATGAGCGACAAGAACTCGCCGACGAAGCCACTCGTCCCCGGTAATCCCACCGATGCCAGCATGAAGAGCATGAACGCCGCGGCATAGAGAGGCATCCGATGCACAAGTCCGCCATAGGTTGCGATCAATCGGCTGTGCATCCGGTCGTAAACCACGCCGACGCAGAGGAAGAGTGCAGCCGAGACGACACCATGGCTCAGCATCTGGATCACGGCACCTTCCACGGCCTGAGTCGTCATGGCGAAAATCCCCATCGTCACGATGCCCATATGGGCTACCGAGGAATAGGCGATGAGCTTCTTCATATCCTCTTGCGCGAGCGCAACGAGCGACGTGTAGATCACGGCAACGACGCTCAGCGTGAAAATAAACGGTGTAAAGTAGAGCGAAGCTTCCGGCAGCATCGGCAGCGAAAACCGCAAAAAGCCGTAACCGCCCATCTTTAACAGGACGCCAGCGAGGACCACCGAGCCGGCGGTAGGCGCCTCCACATGGGCATCGGGCAACCAGGTGTGCACGGGCCACATCGGCACTTTGACCGCAAAAGAGGCAAAGAACGCGAGCCAGAGCCAGATCTGCATTCCGCGCGGAAAATGGTATGCGAGAGCTGCTGGAATCTCGGTCGAGCCGACCTCGAAATATATTGCAAGGATGGCGAGCAGCATCAGCACCGAACCGAGCAACGTGTAGAGGAAGAACTTGAAGGCGGAATAGACCCGCCGCGGCCCGCCCCACACCCCGATGATAAGGAACATTGGGATCAGCACGCCCTCGAAAAACATATAGAACACCACGAAATCGAGGGCGCAGAACAATCCGACGAGAAGGGTTTCCATGATCAGGAACGCGATCATGTATTCCTTCACTCGCGCATGGATCGCCTCCCAGCTTGCCAACACGCAAATCGGGATGAGGAACGTCGACAAAAGGACAAAGAAAAGGGAGATACCGTCAACGCCCAGGTAATAGCTGATGTCGAACGCCGGAATCCAAGCGGCCCGCTCGACGAATTGGAACTCATGCGTCGATGGATCGAAATTGAACCATAGGTAGAGCGACAGCAAGAACGTGAGGAGCGAGGTCCAAAGCGCCATCCAGCGGGCGTTTCGAGCGACGGCTTCGGCATCGCCGCGCACGAAGAAGATCAGCGCTGCCCCGAGTGCCGGCAGAAACGTGATGATCGAGAGTATGGGAAAGTGTGCCATGACCCTAACCCCTGATCGTGAGGAGGTACCAGGTCACGATCACCACCACGCCGATCAGCATCGCGAAGGCATAGTGATAGACGTAGCCGGATTGGAGCCGCGCGGCGCGCCGCGCAATGGCGAGGGTCGCCGCCGCGAAACCGTCAGGGCCGAGCCCGTCGATAAGGGCGCCATCGCCGCCCTTCCACAGCCCGCGCCCGATGATCAAGGCCGGCTGAACGAAAAGCAAATCATAAAGCTCGTCAAAGTACCATTTATTATAGATGAAAAGGTAAAACGCTCGAAATCTTTGGGCATATAGGCGCGGCAAATCCGGTCGTTTGATGTAGAAGAGGTAGGCCAGCGCGATACCCGAGAGCCCCAGCAGGGTTGGCAGGAGCTTGACCCAGAACGGGGCGTGATGCGATGCCTCGAGCGCCGGATGACTGGCCAGCACCTGGATCGATCCGCGCCAGAATGCGTCGCGTCCTTCACCGACGAAGACATCATTAGCGACGAATCCTGCAACGACCGCGCCGAGCGCCAGCACGAAGAGCGGCCAAAGCATGATCCGGGGTGATTCATGCACGTGCTCTTGAACATGATGATCGGCACGGCTTTCGCCGTGGAAAGTCATGAAGAGGAGGCGCCATGAATAGAAGGCCGTCATGAACGCCGCAACGACGCCTAAGACATAGGCGTAATTGCCGAGCCCCGTGTGGGCGCTCCACGCCGCCTCGATGATAACGTCCTTGGAGAAAAATCCGGCGAAAGGCGGGATCCCCCCGAGGGCGAGCGAGCCGATCCACATCAGGGCATAGGTGACAGGGATTTTTCGCCATAGCCCCCCCATTTTCCGCATATCTTGCTCGCCAGAGACAGCATGGATGACGGAGCCCGCGCCGAGGAAGAGGAGAGCCTTGAAGAAGGCGTGGGTCATGAGGTGGAACATGGCGGCCTGATAGGCCGAGACCCCGGCCGCGAAGAACATGTAGCCGAGCTGGCTGCAAGTCGAATAGGCAATGACGCGCTTTATGTCATTCTGCGCGAGACCCACCGTCGCCGCGAAAAACGCCGTCGTGGCTCCAATGAAGGTTACCAGCCCAAGTGCCCAAGGAGCGTGCTCATAAAGAGGGGAAAGCCGACAGACCATGAATACACCCGCTGTCACCATCGTCGCCGCATGGATGAGCGCGGAGACGGGGGTGGGGCCCTCCATCGCATCGGGTAGCCAGGTATGCAGGCCGATCTGCGCCGATTTTCCCATCGCTCCTATGAAAAGGAGCACGCACAGCACCTCCAAGGCCGGCAGCTTCATGCCGAGAAAATCGAGAATGGCCCCTTCCTTTCCGGCGACCGCGGAAAAGATCGTGTCGAGATGCACGGTATCGAAGAGAAGGAACGTGCCGAAAATGCCGAGAGCAAACCCGAAATCGCCAATGCGATTGACGATGAAAGCCTTAATCGCAGCCGCATTCGCCGAGGGTCTGTCATACCAGAAGCCGATCAGGAGATAGGAGCAGAGGCCGACGCCCTCCCATCCGAAGAAGAGTTGGACGAGATTGTTGGCTGTCACCAGCATGAGCATGGCGAAGGTGAACAGGCTTAGATAGGAAAAGAAACGAGGCACCCCCGGGTCACCATGCATGTACCCGATGGAGTACCAATGGACGACGCAAGAAACGACGGTGACGACGAATACCATCACCGCTGACAGCGTATCGAACTTAAGTGCCCAGGCGACGTCGAGGGATCCCGAGTTTATCCATGAGACAATCTCAATGTTGCGCGCCTGCCCTTCGACTGCGACTTGCCAAAAGACTACAATGCCGAGGAGTGCGGCCAGGAGCATAGCGCCGCAGGTAACGGCCTGTGCGCCACGATCGCGCAGAAAAGGCCCCAGCAGGCCGGCGGCGATGGCCCCCAGAAGCGGCAGGAAAACGACGGCGATATAGATCATGGATCCGTGGGTCCTTTGCCGGTTAGCCCTTCATCACGTTGATGTCTTCCACGGCGATCGATCCGCGGTTCCGGAAGTAAATGACGAGGATGGCGAGGCCAATAGCCGCCTCCGCCGCGGCAACACTTAAAACAAAGAGCGCGAAGACTTGTCCGACGAGATCGCCGAGCCGAGCCGAGAAGGCGACCAGGTTGATGGTGACCGCCAGCAACATCAGCTCGATCGACATCAGAATAATGATGACGTTCTTCCGGTTCAGGAAAATGCCAAAGATTCCCAAGGTGAATAGCGCGGCGGCAACGATCAAGTAATGGGCGAGTCCGATCTGCATTAGCGGATACCTCCCCCGACTGGCATCTTCCTGATCTCGATCGTCTGCTTCGGGTCACGGGCGAGTTGCTGTGCGGTGCGTTGACGCCTTACGCCTTCGCGATGGCGAAGGGTCAGTACAATCGCACCGACCATCGCTACGAGAAGAACCAGGCCCGCCGCTTGGAAGAGGTAGACGTATTTCGTGTAAAGGACCATGCCGAGGGCGTGGGTATTCGTGACCGGACCCAGAGCGGGTATGGGAACGGTGAGCGCGCTCGTGACTTCGGGAGCAAATATCCAACTGCCGACGAGAACGACTAATTCGGCCAACAAGATGATGCCAATGAGCGCACCGATAGGCAGATACTGGAGAAATCCCCGCCGAAGTTCGACGAAATTGATGTCGAGCATCATCACGACGAACAAGAATAAAACCGCCACCGCGCCGACATAGACGATGACGAGGATCATCGCCAAAAATTCGGCGCCCATGAGTACGAAGAGCCCGGCTGCATTGAAGAACGCCAGAATCAGGAAGAGCACGGAGTGCACGGGATTGCGGGCCGCGATGACCATCACGCCTGATGCGATGATGATGAAGGCGAAGACATAAAACACGATGGCTTGGACGATCATCCCGCCTCCATGCCCGGCCAATTCTTTAAGATCTCCACATTCCCCTCTGAGTGCGCCATCAACGATAGGGCGCGTCGGCCGTCAGGTTGGCCGCGATCTCCATCTCCCAGCGATCGCCATTCGCGAGCAGCTTCTCCTTGTCGTAAAGGAGCTCCTCCCGCGTCTCGGTCGCAAATTCGAAATTCGGTCCCTCGACGATCGCATCCACGGGGCAGGCCTCCTGGCAGAGCCCGCAATAAATGCACTTCGTCATGTCGATGTCGTAGCGCGTCGTACGACGGCTCCCGTCGGCGCGAGGCTCCGCCTCGATCGTGATGGCCAACGCCGGACAAATCGCTTCGCAAAGCTTGCACGCGATACAGCGCTCTTCACCATTCGGGTAACGCCTGAGTGCGTGCTCGCCGCGAAAGCGGGGTGAGAGCGGACCCTTCTCATATGGGTAGTTGAGCGTGACCTTCTGCTTGAACATATACTTGAAGGTCAGCCAGAGCCCTTCAATAAGCTCGCTGAGGAGAAACGATCGCGCCGTGCGGTCGAGAACCGCCATCTCAGATCTCCTGTTACGGGCGGCCCGCGTCGGATCGGGCACCACTAAAAATACTCGGCAAGGACATGTTTCACGCCCCCACTTTGACCAAGGGCAACCAGCCGCAAGCAACCAAGACGCCTGCCGTCAGCACGACCCAAAAAAGCGATGCCGGCAGGAATACCTTCCAGCCGAGACGCATGAGTTGATCGTAACGGTACCGCGGGAAGGTCGCGCGCACCCAAAGGAACACGAACAGCACGGCGCAGATCTTCAGGATCAGCCAAAGGGGGCCCGGGATCCAGGTGAAGGGAGCGACCCCGAACGGAGCCAGCCAGCCACCGAGGAAAAGGATGGAAGTCATCGCGCTCATTAAGATCATGTTGGCGTACTCGCCCAGGAAGAAGAGCGCGAAGGTCATGGCGGAGTATTCGACGTTGTACCCGGAGACGAGCTCGGCCTCCGCCTCTGGCAAGTCGAAGGGCGCCCGGTTCGTCTCCGCCAATCCGGAAACGAAGAAGATCACGAACATCGGCAGGAGCGGAATGCAGAACCAGATCTTCTGCTGTGCAAGGACGATGTCGGAGAGGTTGAGCGAGCCGACGCAAAGCAGCACGGTGATCATCACGAAACCGATTGAAACTTCGTAAGACACCATTTGCGCCGCCGACCGCAACGCGCCGAGAAACGCATATTTCGAGTTGCTTGCCCAGCCGGCCATCACGATGCCGTAGACGCCGAGAGACGAGATGGCGAACAGATACAGGATACCGACGTTGATATTCGCGAGCACCATGCCCTTATCGAAGGGGATTACGGCCCAGGCGACCAACGACAGGATGAAGGTGAGCATTGGCGCGATGACGAAGACCACACGATTCGCGCCGCTAGGGACGACGGTCTCCTTGAACAGCAGCTTGAGGCCATCGGCGAACGGCTGCAGCAAGCCGAAAGGACCAACGACATTCGGCCCCTTCCTGATCTGCATTGCCGCGAGCACCTTTCGCTCGGCATAGGTCAAATAGGCGACGGCGACCAAGAGAGGTATGACGATCGCAACGACCTCGAGAACGATCGTGATCGTCGGCCAGGCATATGCAGTCCAAAAGCTAGCCATGGGTTCCGGTCTTCTTTCCGGCGTTCTCCAGAAGCTCGGCGCTGCATTTCGCCATGGTTTCGGAGGCGCGGCTGATGGGATCGGTCATGTAATAATTCTTGATGGGCGTCATGAACGGCGTCCGATCGAGCGGCCCCGCCTGCCCGAACGCCTGCCATGTCGCCGGCATCACCATGCCGATATTGGCAAAGGTCGGGTGGAGCTGTGCGAGGCGAGCTTGAGCCTCGGCGAGGTTGTCATAGGGCAGTCGGCGACCAAGCACGGCCGAAAGGGCGCGGATGATCGCCCAATCCTCCCGCGCGTCGCCCGGCGGGAACGTCGCGAGCCGGGCGCGCTGGGCGCGGCCCTCCGTATTCACGTAAGTTGCGGTTTTCTCCGTGTAGGCGGCGCCGGGCAAGATCACATCGGCCCGATGCGCGCCGGCGTCTCCGTGATGGCCCTGATAGATCACGAAAGAACGGCCCAGGCGGCTCATATCGATCTCGTCAGCGCCCAGGAGATAAATCGCGGAGATTTCATCCTTTTCCGCTCCGTCGAGGATCCTCTGCAGGTCGCGCCCTCCCTGCCCCGGCACGAAGCCGAGCTCGAGGCCGCCTACGCGCCCCGCCGCCGTGTGGAGCAAGTTGAATCCGTTCCAGCCCTCTTTGATCAGACCACAACTGTCTGCAATGCGATGAGCGGCGGCAAGGATAGCCGCGCCGTCCGGCCGGGCCACAGCACCTGTGCCAAGGATCAGCATCGGCTTTTTCGCATTCCTCATCACTTCGGCGAATGCATGCCCCCCCTCGGCAAGATCGACCAATATGCTAGAATCGGCCCCCAGCCATTCGACATCGTAGGTGAGCTCCACGCGTGGGCCCAGTGCAGCAACTCGGAAATTGCCCATGAGCCAACGCTTGCGGATACGGGCATTGATGATAGGCGCTTCCCAACGCGGATTCGTGCCGATGAGAAGCAAGGCATCCGCCTGCTCGATACCGGCAATTGTCGAATTGAAGAGATAGCTCGCACGACACGAGGGGTCGAGCTTGGCGCCGTCCTGACGGCAATCGAGATGAGGCGAGCCGAGCGCCGTCATCAGGTCCTTGAGGGCCATCATGGCTTCCGCATCCGCCAAATCACCGGCGATCGCGGCGATCTGAGATCCGGAAAGCGACTTCAACCGCTCGGCGATAGCCGTGAACGCCTCATTCCAACTTGCCTGCTCGAGCTTGCCGCCGCGCCTGACATACGGCCTATCCAGCCTTTGGCGACGCAGGCCGTCGATGGCGAATCGCCCCTTGTCCGCAAGCCATTCTTCATTGATGTCCTCGTTCAGGCGCGGCAGCACGCGCATCACCTCGGGGCCGCGGGTATCGATGCGAATGTTGGTTCCCACGGCGTCCAGCACATCGACCGACTCGGTCTTGCGCAGCTCCCACGGCCGCGCCGTGAATGCATAAGGCTTCGAAGTGAGGGCGCCAACCGGGCAAAGGTCGATGACGTTTCCGCTAAGTTCCGAGTGAATGGCTTGGTCCAGATAGCTGGTGATCTCCATATTCTCGCCGCGATTGATCGCACCGAGTTCTGGAACGCCGGCGATCTCGGTGGCGAAACGTATGCATCGCGTGCAATGGATGCACCGATTCATGACCGTCTCAACGAGCGGACCCATATACTTGTAGCGGACCGCTCGCTTGTTCTCCCGGAACCGGCTACGGTCCATGCCGTAGCCCATGGCCTCGTCCTGTAGATCGCACTCGCCGCCCTGATCGCAGATCGGGCAATCAAGCGGATGGTTGATCAGCAGAAACTCCATGACGCCCTGGCGCGCCTTCGTCACCATGGGTGTGCTGGTTTTAATCACCATTCCGTCGCCGCAGGGCATCGCGCAGGACGCGATCGGCTTGGGCGATTTTTCCATCTCGACCAAGCACATGCGGCAGTTTCCGGCGATCGAAAGGCGCTCATGATAGCAGAAGCGCGGAATTTCGATGCCGAGTTGCTCGCAGGCCTGCAGAACAGTTGTTCCGGGCGCGACCTCGATCTCGATGCCGTCGATCGTAAGCTTTGGCATGAGAGGAATCCTTTACTCCGCTGCTCTTGCGGCAATTCGACCGGCACGCTTGCATGCCTCGATGCGCCGCTCGAGCTCCGGTCGGAAATGGCGAATGAGACCCTGGATCGGCCATGCCGCCGCGTCCCCGAGCGCACAAATGGTATGGCCTTCGATCTTCGTCGTCACGTCGAGGAGGGTATCGATTTCGTCGACGTCTGCTTCGCCGTGTACGAGCCGGCGCATCACGCGCCACATCCAACCGGTGCCCTCACGGCATGGCGTGCATTGCCCGCAGCTTTCGTGCATGTAGAAGAGCGACAGGCGGGAGATCGCCTCCACGATATCCGTCGACTTGTCCATGACAATCACGGCAGCGGTTCCCAATCCGGACTTCACTTCGCGTAAGGAATCGAAATCCATCAGAACCGTGTCACAGATCGACTTGGGGATGACCGGAACCGACGAGCCGCCCGGAATGACGGCCAGCAGATTGTCCCAGCCGCCGCGCACGCCGCCGGCATGGCGCTCGATGAGCTCCTTGAGCGGAATTCCCATCTCTTCTTCGACATTGCATGGCTGGTTCACGTGACCAGAGATGCAGAATATCTTGGGTCCGGTGTTTTTCGGCCGGCCGATACTCGCGAACCAGGACGCGCCGCGTTTGCATATCTCGGGTGATACGGCGACCGTTTCTACATTGGTCACCGTCGTGGGGCAGCCATAGAGGCCGATCGCCGCCGGGAAAGGCGGTTTCAATCTCGGCTGTCCCTTCCTTCCTTCCAGGCTCTCAAGCAGAGCAGTCTCTTCGCCACAGATATAGGCGCCGGCGCCACGATGCAGGTAAATATCGAAATCCCACCCACTCCCGCTCGCATTCTTGCCGATAAGGCCGGCCTCATAGGCCTCATCGATTGCTATCTGGAGATGCTGCGCCTCGTTGTAGAACTCGCCGCGTATATAGATGTAACAGGTGTGTGCCCCCATCGCGAAGCCAGCAATCAGGCAACCTTCGAGCAAGCGATGTGGCTCGTGGCGCAGAATGTCCCGGTCCTTGCAGGTGCCCGGCTCCGATTCGTCGGCATTGACGACAAGATAATGCGGTCGTCCATCGGACTGCTTGGGCATGAACGACCATTTGAGACCCGCAGGAAAGCCCGCCCCTCCCCGTCCCCGTAGCTCCGATTTCTTGACCTCTTCGACGATCCAATCCCGGCCCTTGAGAAGGATACCCCTCGTGCCGTCCCAGACGCCGCGCCGCCGCGCGCCATCGAGGCGCCAGCCCTGCTGACCATAGAGATTGGTGAAGATGCGATCCTTATCCTGCAGCATCACGCCCTCTCCGCGGTTTCCGATCCCTTCAGAGTGGTGAGGCCGCTCTCAGGAGCCGAGAATTGCCGCTTGATCTGCGTGCCGTATGGAGGTTTTTCGCCGCGCGCGAATTTCTCGAGAATATCCTCCATCTTCTCAGGCGTTAGATCTTCGTAGTAGTCGTCATTGATCTGGACGACAGGGGCATTGACGCATGCGCCAAGGCACTCAACCTCGACGAGGCTGAACTTCCCATCCGGCGTCGTCTCCCCAACCTCGATACCGAGCTTTCGCTTACAAGCATCGCGGATGGAATCGGATCCGCGCAGCCAGCAGGGTGTCGTCCGGCACAGCTGCACCAATTGCTTCCCGACTGGCTTGAGATTCAGCATCGTATAGAAGGTTGCGACCTCCTGAACCCGGATGAAGGGCATATCCAGCAGCTTGGCGACGTGCTCCATCGCCGCGCGCGACACCCATCCGCCAGATTGACGTTGTGCCAGGTCAAGCAGGGCCAGGACGGCACTTGCCTGTCGGCCCTTGGGATATTTCGCGATGAACGCTTCCGCCTTCGACTGATTTTCCGGCGTGAAGGCAAAAGCGTCGGTCGACTCTTCGCTATTCATCGGTCGATTTCTCCGAACACGATGTCCATGGAGCCAAGGATCGCCACCACGTCGGCGAGCATGTGGCCCTTGCTGCAGAAGTCCATGGCAGAGAGATGGGGGAAGCCCGGCGCCCGGATGTGGCAGCGATAGGGCCGATTGGTGCCGTCGGCCACCAGGTAGACGCCGAACTCGCCCTTGGGCGCCTCGACGATCGTGTAGGTCTCGCCAGCCGGCACGTGATAGCCCTCGGTGTAGAGCTTGAAATGATGAATGAGCGACTCCATCGAGCGCTTCATCTCGCGGCGAGAGGGGGGCGTCAATTTGTGATTCTGCACGACGACCGGGCCGCCGGGCATCCTCTCGCAACATTGCTTGATGATCTTGAGGCTCTGACGCATCTCCTCAACGCGCACGAGATAGCGGTCATAGCAGTCGCCGTGCTTGCCAATGGGAATATCGAAATCCATCTCGGCATAGACGTCGTAGGGTTGGGCCTTGCGCAGATCCCAGGGCACGCCTGAGCCGCGGAGCATCGGCCCGCTGAATCCCCAATCCATCGCATCCCTGGCACTGACGATGCCGATATCGACGGTGCGCTGCTTGAAGATGCGATTCTCGTTGAGCAGCACTTCCATATCATCGATCAGAGGTGGGAATTTCTCCGCCCACCTCATGATGTCGTCGAGCAAGCCTGCCGGTATATCCTGATGGACGCCACCGGGACGGAAGTAAGCCGAGTGGAAGCGCGCCCCGGAAACCCGCTCGTAGAATTCCAAGAGAATCTCGCGTTGCTCGAATGCCCACAGCATCGGTGTCAATGCACCGACATCCATCGCGAAAGCCGGTACGTTCAACAGGTGATTCAGGATCCGTGTGATCTCGGCGAAGAGCACACGGATATATTGGCCGCGTGGCGGCGGCTGGATACCGAGGAGCTTCTCGACCGCAAGGGCGAAGGCGTGCTCGAGCGCCATCGGCGACACGTAGTCGAGGCGGTCGAAATACGGCACCGCTTGGAGATAGGTTTTGTATTCGATAAGCTTCTCGGTGGCGCGATGGAGAAGGCCGATATGGGGATCGGCGCGCTCGATCACTTCCCCATCCATCTCCAGCACCATGCGCAGCACCCCATGCGCCGCCGGGTGCTGCGGCCCAAAATTCATCGTCATGTTCTTGATCTGCACTTCGGCCATCAGTGCTTCTCCCCCGCCTTCTCATCGCCGGGCAGTACGGCGTTGGTGATGCCTTCCCACGGGCTGAGGAAATCGAAGCTGCGGAACTCCTGAGTAAGTTTCACGGGCTCGTAGACGACGCGCTTCTGCTCGTCGTCATAGCGGACTTCGACATAACCGGTGAGAGGGAAATCCTTGCGCATCGGATGCCCCTCAAATCCATAATCGGTCAGCAAGCGGCGAAGATCCGGGTGATCGGAAAAGAAGACACCGTAGAGATCCCAGGTCTCCCGCTCGAACCAGTTGGCGGAGCTGTAGAGTGAGCAGACGGATGGAACGGGAACTCCCTCCTGTGTCGTCACTTTGACCCGAATGCGGCGATTGAGCGTGAGACTCAGCAAATTGTAGACGACTTCAAAGCGCTCGGGCCGATCGGGATAGTCCGCGCCGCACAGATCCACCAGTTGTTGAAATTCGCAGCGCGGATCGTCTCGCAGGAAGGTAAGAATCCGGACGAGAGACTGTCGCGACACGGTGACCATCAGTTCGCCGTGGCGAAGCTCAGCCTTGAGGACGTCGCTCGAAAACGTCGCAGACAAGTAATCGCCGAGGTCTTTCAGGGATTGATCCATGACCCGTACCACAGGGCAGAGCGGCGCCGATACTAGCGTGCAATCGTACCCGTTCGCCTGATCTTCTTCTGGAGCTGCAAAATGCCGTAGAGGAGCGCTTCCGCAGTAGGGGGGCAGCCGGGCACGTAGATGTCGACGGGGACGATCCGGTCGCATCCACGCACGACGGAGTAGGAGTAGTGGTAATAACCGCCGCCGTTCGCGCAGGAGCCCATCGAGATGACCCAGCGCGGCTCTGCCATCTGGTCGTATACCTTACGCAGCGCTGGAGCCATCTTGTTGGTAAGTGTCCCGGCCACGATCATCACGTCGGATTGGCGCGGGCTGGCGCGCGGCACCACGCCAAAACGATCGAGGTCATACCGGCTCATATAGCTGTGCATCATTTCGACTGCGCAACAAGCAAGGCCGAACGTCATCGGCCAAAGTGAGCCCGTCCGGGCCCAATTCACCAGCTTGTCGACTGTCGCAACAACAAACCCCTTGTCGGTGAGTTCGCCGGTTACGGTTTTCAGAAGCGCATCCTGCGCTGGTCCCGGATCGAGTGGCCGGTCAGGCAGAGCGCCGAAGCTGTCCGCTCTCATTCCCATTCCAAGGCGCCTTTCTTCCATTCGTAGACGAAGCCGACCGTCAATACGAACAGAAATACGAACATAGACCAAAACCCGAAAGCGCCGATCTTTCCGAGCGTAATAGCCCATGGAAAGAGGAAGGCCACTTCGAGGTCAAAAATAATGAAAAGAATAGCGACGAGATAATAGCGGACGTCGAACTTGCTGCGCGCGTCGCCAAACGCCTCGAAGCCGCATTCATATGCAGAAAGCTTCTCCGAATCGGGACGCTGGCGCGCCAATACGAAGGACGCCGTCACCGCGGCTGCCGCAATCACGATCGCGATGCCGAGGAAAATGAGAATAGGCAAATATTGTCTGAGTAGCTCGTCCATGACCGGCTCAGTTCACTGTGACATATCGAACGGCAGCGCAATCGCAGTGCAATACCCTCGGCAGACCTTGCCCGATAGTCTCAAACCACCAGCGGCGCCGGTACTATAAGTATGGGGCAAACCAAAGAAAAGGACAGTTTCTCCGAGTGTTTTGCCGAATTGGGGTGCTGTCCGAGGTGTATTGTCGCAGGCCCAGCCCATCGCGCCGCAATAAAGATGCTGCGTGGCGCCGTCATTCTCGACCTTGAAGGAGCGTACCGTCATGGGGGAACTGGCGGGAGTGACGGGACTCGAACCCGCGGCCTCCGGCGTGACAGGCCGGCGCTCTAACCGACTGAGCTACACCCCCGCATGGCCACTCGAATGCGTGCCTGCATTTAGAACAGCCCCTCCGAGGTGTCAAGCAAACCGCACCGCTGAATGCTGGTGGGCGATGACGGACTCGAACCGCCGACCCTCTCGGTGTAAACGAGATGCTCTACCAGCTGAGCTAATCGCCCGACGGGATAACCATCCCCGAAATTCGCCCTGAAAGACAAAGGCCGGCCACCAACGGCGACCGGCCCCGATTCCATGGGCCGCGCACTCAGTTCACGGCATCCTTCAAGCCCTTTCCGGCCGTGAACTTCGGGCGCTTCGAAGCCGGAATGTTGATCTTTTCGCCGGTACGCGGGTTGCGTCCCTCACTTGCCGCCCGCTTCGCGACCGTGAAGGTGCCGAAGCCCACCAGCCGAACCTCTTCCCCCTTCTTGAGTGAGTCCGCAATCGAGTCGAACGTCGCATCGACAGCCTTGGTGGCATCCGCCTTGGACAAATCGGTCTTCTCTGCAACCGCAGCGATCAGGTCGTTCTTATTCACCTCAAGACCCCCTTCTGGAGTGAAAGGTACGCCGAAAATGCAGGAGCAGTTCACGCGAAAGCGGCAACATCTTAGACTTGCCGTTCCTGAGGCGTCAATTGGAAGGCAGGACTTTAGTACTTTCGCGGTTTTCGCGAGAAATTACGCAAAAGGCTGCACAACGAGATGCGGGTAAATCCGACGCCATCTCTAGTGAGTGACCACACCTCCGATTTCGTCCTTCTGCGGCTTTCCCGCAACGGATCGCAGCTCCGCTTCCTCATCCCATTCGATGGGCGTCGGCGGGCTGACGAGCGCCACCTTGAGGACCTCGTCAACCGTCGCGACGGGGATGATCTTGAGGCCGCGCTTCACGCTGTCCGGTATTTCCGCGAGATCCTTTTCGTTTTCTTTGGGAATAAGCACCGTCTTCAGGCCGCCGCGCAACGCCGCCAGGAGCTTCTCCTTAAGGCCGCCGATCGGCAGCACGCGGCCGCGCAGCGTGATCTCGCCCGTCATTGCAACATCCCTGCGCACCGCAATGCCTGTCAGCACGGAAACTATCGACGTCATCATCGCGACACCGGCGGACGGGCCGTCTTTGGGAGTGGCTCCTTCGGGGACATGGACGTGGATGTCTTTCTTCTCGAACAGCGTCGGCTTGACTCCGAAATGCGGCGCCCGAGCGCGAACATAGGATGCTGCCGCTTGAACCGACTCCTGCATGACGTCGCCGAGCTTGCCCGTCGTCGTCATCTTCCCCTTGCCCGGAAGCATCACGGCTTCGATGGACAACAACTCGCCGCCCACCTCCGTCCACGCCAAGCCCGTGGTGATGCCAACCAGATCCTCGGCTTCGACCTCGCCGAACCGGAAGCGCCGAACGCCTGCGAACTTCTCCAAGTTGCGCGCGCTGATCTCCACCTTCTTGACGCCGTCTGACAGGATCTTCTTGATCGCCTTGCGGGAAAGGTTGGCGATCTCGCGCTCAAGATTTCGAACGCCCGCCTCCCGTGTGTAATAGCGGATGAGATCCCGCAATGCCGATTCCGAAATCGACCACTCGCCCTGCTTGAGGCCGTGCTCCTTGAGCTGCTTCGGGATGAGGTGCCGCTGGGCGATCGCGACCTTCTCATCCTCGGTATAGCCGGGGATCCGGATGATCTCCATGCGGTCCAAAAGCGGCTGCGGCATGCGCAGCGTATTGGCCGTCGTCACGAACATCACATCGGAGAGATCGTAATCGACTTCGAGATAGTGGTCGTTGAATGTGTTGTTTTGCTCGGGGTCGAGCACTTCCAGCAGTGCGGAAGATGGATCGCCGCGCCAATCGGCGCCCAGCTTGTCAACTTCGTCGAGCAAGAAGAGCGGGTTGGAAGACTTCGCTTTCTTCATGCCCTGAATGATCTTGCCGGGCATGGAGCCGATATATGTCCGGCGATGGCCACGGATTTCCGCTTCGTCGCGCACGCCGCCGAGGGACATGCGCACGAAATTTCTGCCCGTCGCCCGGGCGATCGAGCGGCCGAGCGAGGTCTTTCCGACGCCCGGCGGTCCCACGAGGCAAAGGATCGGGCCTTTGACCTTGTTCATGCGTTGCTGCACGGCAAGGTATTCGAGGATCCGCTCCTTCACTTTTTCGAGGCCATAGTGGTCCTCGTTGAGGATCTTCTCGGCAAGCTTGATGTCGCGCTTAGTCTTGGTGGGCTTCTTCCAGGGAATGCTCAGCAACCAATCGAGGTAGTTGCGCACCACGGTCGCTTCCGCCGACATCGGGCTCATGGTCCGCAGCTTCTTGAGCTCGGCCATGGCCTTCTCACGCGCTTCCTTCGAGAGCTTGGTTTTCTTGATCCGCTCCTCGATCTCGGTGGCCTCGTCCCTGCCTTCCTCGATCTCGCCGAGTTCCTTCTGGATCGCCTTGAGCTGCTCGTTCAGATAGTATTCGCGCTGCGTCTTCTCCATTTGGCGCTTGACGCGATTGCGGATGCGCTTTTCGACTTGGAGCACGCCGATTTCGCCTTCCATGAAGGCGTAGATCTTCTCGAGCCGCGCCGCGACGGTCGCGGCTTCAAGTAGCTCCTGCTTCTCCGGGATCTTCAACGAGAGATGCGAGGCGACCGTATCCGCGAGCTTGCTGGGGCTATCGATTTGATTGATCGAGACCAGGACTTCTGGAGGAATCTTGCGGTTGAGCTTGATATACTGCTCGAACTGCGCAACGACGGAGCGGGAAAGCGCCTCGATTTCCTTGTTGTCGCCGTCCTCCTCGGCGATCTGCTCCGCATAGCATTGGAAGAACTGCTCGTTCTCAGTGAAGCGCACGATGCGCGCGCGTTGGGTCCCTTCGACAAGGACCTTGACCGTTCCGTCGGGCAGCTTCAACAACTGCAAGACGGTGCCGATGGTGCCGACCGAGAAGATATCCGAGGTTCCCGGATCGTCCTGCGCGGCATTCTTTTGTGCGACGAGGAGGATTTGCTTGTCGTCCTTCATCACGTCTTCCAGGGCACGGACCGACTTCTCGCGGCCGACGAAGAGGGGGACGATCATATGAGGGAACACGACGATATCCCGCAAAGGCAGGACCGGGTAAATCGCACCGCGCTGGAGTTCTAACATTCTACCTCATAACCCGGCTGGAGCCGGTTCTCTTGCTGGAAACCAAGGCCTCGTCTTCCGATGACACTTAAGTGGCACCGACGAACAGCGGGATCAAGAGAAGCTCTGCCGACCAAGCTCGGCGGTCACGCGCTCGAGCCGAGATCGCTCTGGCGATCGGCATAGATTTGCAGCGGCTTCGCGCGCCCCTCCACGACTTCGCGATTGATGACCACCTCCTCGACGCCGTCGAGACTCGGCAAATCGAACATTGTGTCGAGGAGAATGCCTTCCATGATGGAGCGCAGTCCGCGTGCGCCGGTCTTGCGGAGAATAGCCTTGGTCGCGATCGAGCGCATGGCTTCCTCCGTGAAGCCAAGCTTCACACCTTCCATCTCGAAGAGCCGCTGATATTGCTTGATGAGCGCGTTCTTCGGCTTGACCAGAATCTCGACGAGCGCCGCCTCGTCGAGGTCGTCGAGGGTGGCCACGACTGGAAGTCGGCCGATGAATTCGGGAATGAGGCCGAATTTCAGCAAGTCCTCTGGCTCGACGTCACGGAGGATCTCTCCGGTCTGTCGCTCTTCCGGACCGCGGACGTCGGCGCCGAAGCCGATCGAAGACCCGCGCTGACGCTGAGCGATGATTTTCTCCAATCCCGCAAAGGCGCCCCCGCAAATGAACAGGATGTTCGTGGTATCGACCTGCAGGAATTCCTGCTGAGGATGTTTTCGTCCACCCTGAGGCGGGACACTGGCCACAGTCCCTTCCATGATCTTCAGAAGGGCCTGCTGCACGCCCTCCCCCGATACGTCGCGGGTGATCGAGGGATTGTCGGATTTACGCGAAATCTTATCGACCTCGTCGATATAGACGATGCCGCGCTGCGCCCGCTCCACATTGTAGTCCGCCGCTTGCAGCAGCTTGAGGATGATGTTCTCGACGTCCTCGCCCACATAGCCGGCCTCGGTCAGGGTCGTTGCGTCGGCCATGGTGAAAGGCACGTCGATGATGCGCGCGAGGGTCTGAGCGAGCAGGGTCTTCCCCGAGCCGGTCGGCCCTACCAGCAGGATATTCGACTTGGCTAGCTCGACGTCGTTGTTCTTGGCGCCATGAGCGAGCCGCTTGTAATGGTTATGGACGGCGACGGAGAGAACTTTCTTGGCGTGAGTCTGCCCAATCACGTAGTCGTCGAGAACCATCCGGATATCGCGCGGCGACGGCACCCCGTCACGAGAGCGGACCAGGGTGGTCTTATGCTCTTCGCGAATGATATCCATGCAAAGCTCGACGCACTCGTCGCAGATAAATACCGTGGGACCCGCAATCAACTTCCGAACCTCGTGCTGACTCTTTCCGCAGAAAGAGCAGTACAAGGTGTTCTTGGAATCACCACTGGAGGATTTATTCATACCGACACCGCCGAGAGGAAGGCCGCCTATCGCAGCTCCTCAATGTTAACCGGGGGTACACCTTGGGACAATGGCTAAAAACGGCCATTTTTGTCAGTCGCTCGAGGTCCCAGGCTTTCCGCGGGCCCACATTACAGCAGATTTAAGTCTTGCCACCGAGTAATCAACATTCCGTTAATGATCCGGGGCGAGGTGGGGCTTATTCCCGCTTCGACGCCGCATCCGCCTCGGCAGGAAGCGGGCGATTAACCACAACCTGATCGATGAGGCCGAAATCGCGCGCCTCCTCGGGGGACAGGAACTTGTCCCGCTCGACGGCTGTTTCGATCACGCTCAGAGGCTGGCCCGTGTGCTTGACATAAATCTGGTTTAGCCGGGTCCGGAGTTGCAGGATCTCACGGGCCTGGATCTCGATATCCGTCGCCTGCCCCTGGGCGCCGCCCGAGGGCTGATGAATCATGATACGCGCGTTGGGCAGCGCGAAGCGCTTGCCTTTTGCCCCAGCCGCCAGAAGCAGTGAGCCCATGCTCGCCGCCTGTCCGATGCAGACCGTCATGATGTCAGGGCGCACATATTGCATGGTGTCGTAGATGGCGAGGCCGGATGTCACGACACCTCCAGGTGAATTGATATAGAAGAAAATGTCCTTGCTGGGGTTCTCGGATTCGAGAAAGAGCAGCTGAGCGCAGATGAGACTCGCAACGCCGTCATTGACCGGACCGGTCATGAAGATGATTCGCTCCTTCAGAAGTCGGGAGTAGATGTCGTAAGAGCGTTCCCCTCGGCTGGTCTGTTCGACCACCATCGGGATCAGGTAGTTCATCTGTGGCTCGATCCGGTCAACCATCGGGCGTCTATTCCTTCCGTAAGCGGCTGAGCATCCAACGGGCGATACGTTCTAGGCCTTCTTCCCCTCGGTCTTCTTGCGGCCACCGGCCTTCTTGGGCCCCCTCGAAGGAGCGTCTCCCGTACTCTCTTCGCTCCTTTCGAGCAATTCCGCCGGCGAGACCTTATGTTCCTTGGGCTTCGCCAGTTCGAGAATGAAGTCCACCACCTTCGACTCGAATAATGGAGCACGAAGCTGAGCCAAGGCCTCGGGCGAATTCTTGAAATATTCCAGCACCTGGCGCTCCTGCCCGGGAAAGCGGCGAGCCTCCTCGACCATGGCGCGATTCACTTCCTCGGCGGCCACAGTAATATTGTGCCGCTGACCCACTTCGGAAAGGAGGAGACCAAGTCGGACGCGCCTCTCCGCGATTGAGCGATAATCGGCCTTGAGCTCCTCCTCGCTCTTCTTCGCTTCATCGGGATCGAGCTGGCCCTGTTTCTTGCTCTCTTCGACTTGCCGCCAGATTTGATCGAACTCGAGATCGACCATGCCCTTCGGCACCTCGAAGTGGTGGGCCTCGGCGAGGGCGTCAAGCAACGCTCGCTTGAGCCGCAATTTCGAGACCTCCCCATATTCCCGCTCGATGCGCTCGCGCATGGTCTTGCGCAGCGCGTCGAGGTTCTCGAGCCCCATCGCCTCCGCCAATTCATCGTCGATCTTGGCGGGAAGAGGAACCCGTACTTCCTTAACCGCGATCGCAAAAGCGGCGCGCTTGCCCCGCAACTTCTCCGCGGCATAATCCTCTGGGAACGTCACCTCGATTGTCTTGTTGGAGTCGGTCGTGACACCTTCCAACTGCTCTTCGAAGCCCGGAATGAACTGGCCGGAGCCGAGCTCGAGATAATATCCCTCCGCCTCCCCGCCGGGGAATGGCGCCCCGTCGACCGTGCCCTTATAGTCGATCACCACCACATCGCCCTTCGTCGCCGTGTGGCCTTCCGGCGCCGGATCGGTCTTCTTGTATTGAGCCGCCAGCCGCTCGAGAGCGTCTTCCACCTCCTTGTCGGGAACGTCGACGACGAAGCGTTCGAGCTCGAGCTTGGTGAAGTCCATCGGCTCGATCTGGGGCAGGACCTCGATAGCCATCTTGAATTCGAGGTCATTGCCCCTCTCAAAAGAGGTGATTTCGATTTGCGGCCGCAGCGCGGGACGCAACCCCTTCTCCGTGATGGCCCGATTGGAGCCATCGGATACGGCTTGCTGCACGACCTCGCCCAGCACCGCATCGCCATATCGCTTCTTGAGAACCCCCAACGGCACTTTGCCCGGGCGGAAGCCGGGGACGCGAACTTCTCGCGCCAGCTCACTGAGGCGGCGGTCGATTTTGTCCTCGATATCTTTGGCCGAGAGAACAACTTTGAATTCGTGCTTGAGGCCGTCCAGCGCCGTTTGCGTAATTTCCATAGGGATCCCAGAATGCTTGTAGCCGAAGTTGTGGCGCTTTCTGCCGCATTGTGGCTCGATGGCGGGACCGCCGGCTCGGCGGTGCCGTCGCGAGCGCCGCGGCTGGTGCGGGCGGAGGGACTTGAACCCCCACGACCTCGCGGTCACCAGGACCTAAACCTGGCGCGTCTACCAGTTCCGCCACGCCCGCAGCGCGAGCCGGAATGGCTACCCGTTCGGGCGGGCCGCGTCAATGTCCAGTGCGCGGGGCAGCTTCTAAGGCTTCGCTTGGCGCGGTTCAAGGGTGGTTTCGCCGCTGGCGCGCTCAAGGCTTGCGGTCGCGGCGGCATCGAGGATTGCCTCGGTGCCCAGTCCGTAGGCATGGTAAAGGTCGGCCGTATCACCGGATTGCCCGAAGTGATCGACACCCAGCGGGTAAATGCGATGCTGAGCCACGGAACCGAGCCATGAGAGCGTTGCCGGGTGTCCGTCGATGACTGAAACGAGAGCGGCGTCGCTCCCGAGCCGCCCCAGAAGCCTGGCAATATGGCTCCCACCACGCTTTCTGCGCCAATCACCATGGAGGCGGCTCACGGATGTGACCGCCAGGAGCCCCGCGCCCGGCACGTCCTCCGTGATCTGGCGATGCGCTTCGCGGGCTTCCGCGGCGATGGCGCCCGTATAGACGACGGCCAGCTCCGCCCCGTCGGACGGTGGCACCATCCAATAGGCTCCGGAGAGAAGCGCATCGATTGTTGGCCGGTCGAGCATCCTTTGTGGTTGTTCAAGAACTCTCGTCGACAATCTCAGGTAGATTGAACTGCCCTCTGGCTCCTGAATGTGGGCGAATCCCCACCGCATGATCTCGGCCAGCTCATCCACGTAAGCGGGCTCGAAGGTCTCGAGATTCGGCAACCCAAGGCCGACAAGTGGCGTTCCGATTGATTGGTGCGCCCCTCCCTCCGGCGCCAGCGTGATGCCCGACGGCGTTCCTACCAGCATGAATCGGGCATCTTGATAGAGGGCGTAGTTGAAAGCGTCGAGGCCGCGATTGACGAAGGGATCGTAAAGTGTGCCGATCGGCAACAGCCTCGCACCGAACAGCGGGCCCGAAAGGCCGAGAGCTGCTAGGAGAATGAACAGATTCGTTTCGGCGATCCCAAGTTCGATGTGCTGTCCGTTCGGCGACTGCGCCCAGCGTTGGGCGGAGACCACGCGCTCCTCGCGAAAAATGTCCTCTTGCCGCGTCCTCGAAAACACGCCGCGGCGATTCACCCAGGGGCCCAAGTTCGTTGACACCGTCACGTCCGGAGACGTCGTCACAATGCGCGCGGCGAAGTCGCCATCGGCACGTGCTACCTCGTTGAGAATGCGCCCGAACCCATCTTGTGTCGACATGCGCGCCTCTCGCGGCCGCGGCAGGCTCGGCGGTACCGCGATCCGCTGAGTCTCATAGCGGCGCGGGAACCGCTGAGCGAAGGGAACGCGAGCCAAGAACGCCTCGAGCACTTCCGGCGGGAGATCGAGCCCGGCGAAGCGATCCCATTCGCGCCCCTCTTCGATGCGCATGGCCGTCTTGAACCGCGCCATTTGCTCGAGGTTCATAAGCCCCGCGTGATTGTCCTTATGCCCGGCAAGCGGCAGGCCGAAGCCCTTGATCGTGTAAGCGATAAAACAGGTCGGCTCGTCGCCGCCGGCGGTCGCAAACGCCTCCAACACCGCCTCCATGTCATGGCCGGCGAGATTGGTCATGAGCTCGTGGAGGCGATCGTCATCATGGCTGTCGAGCATGGCTCGGATCGCCTCGTTTCGGCCGAGGTCGGCTTCGAGATGGGCGCGCCACCCCGCGCCGCCTTTGAAGCAAAGCGCCGAATAGAGTGAATTAGGACAGGCATCGATCCAATCCCTCAAGATCTCGCCGCCTGGGCGAGCGAAGGCGGCCTGAAGGCGCTTGCCGTATTTGAGGGTCACCACGCGCCATTTCATGGCGTGGAAAAGGCTGTCGAAGCGGCTGTAGAGGCGATCCGCAATCACATTATCGAGGCTCTGACGATTGTAATCGATCACCCACCAGATGTTTCGGAGGTCATGCTTCCAACTCTCGAGCAACGCCTCGAAAACATTCCCCTCATCGAGCTCCGCGTCGCCGACGATGGCCACCATACGCCCCGGCTGACTTTCCGACGGCGCGAGCCCTTTCATCTGGACATAGTCCTGAACGAGCGAGGCAAAGCTCGTCATCGCCACACCGAGGCCGACCGACCCGGTCGAGAAATCGACGTCGTCGATGTCTTTGGTTCGCGACGGGTAGGATTGAGCCCCGCCAAAAGCACGAAAGGCTTCGAGCTTCGCCTGTTCCTGATGCCCGAGCAGATATTGGATGGCGTGGAAGACCGGGCTTGCGTGAGGCTTGACGGCAACGCGGTCTTGCGCGCGCAAGACATGGAAATAGAGTGCGGTCATCAAGGTGACGACCGAGGCGGAAGAGGCTTGGTGGCCGCCGACCTTGAGACCGTCGCGGCTCTCGCGCAGATGATTGGCGTTGTGAATGGTCCAGGCGGAGAGCCATAGGACCTTGCGCTCGAGCTCGCGAAGACACTTGAGCTCTTCGGGCGAGATCGCGGCAAGGCTTGACGCGGCGAGGGAGGCGGTGTCGGGCATGCCGCGAATAATACGTCGCCCCCTGCTCCGAAGCCAGCGCTGCCGGTTACTTCAACAAAGTGCGAACCGCGGCGGCCATCGCCACCTTGCCTTCCCCGGTATAGGCCTCGTGATTGGTCTCAATATCGGCGTGCCGATAGCGATAATTGACCATGATGCCATAGGCCTGAGCGATTCCTTTGGCCGAGCGATCCGCAAGCCAGTTGATCTGCTCGATACGGGCGCCGTTGGACAGGTGGAAGTGCGCGACGGGATCGAGCGCCTTGCCGTTTTCTCGCTTTGCTTCCGCGAGATAACGCGCGCAGAGCCGCGTCAGGGGCGCGCGAAGGCTCTTGGCCACTTCCGCATTGTCGGGCCAGGCCGGAAGGTTGAGCAGCGTCTCGAAAGCCCCGTCATCGCCGACCCCGATCGGAAGTGCTGCGATGGCCCTGCGCTCAGCGGGCAGCAAGAGATCGGGATGCCCGGCCTTGAGCTGTCCCTCGAGCCAGGCGCGGAACCCCGGTATTGGCGACAATGTCGCGTAATCCTTGAGATTCCTGAACTCGGCCACCAACTCGTCGACCACGCGCTTGATCAGAAAGCCGCCGAAGCTGATCCCTACGAGCCCCCTTTGCGCGTTGGAGATGGAATAAAAGATGGCCGTGTCGGCATTTTGCGGGTCCTGGATGGGTGCATCCTGATCGAGCAGCCGTTGGATGTTATTGGCAAGGCCGTGATGGAGGGCAACCTCAACGAAGATCAGAGGTTCATCCGGCATGCGCGGATGAAAGAATGCAAAGCAGCGGCGATCGGAATCGAGCCGGTTTTTGAGATCGTTCCAGCCGTGGATCTCGTGCACGGCTTCATAGGCGATAAGCTTCTCGAGGAGCGCCGCTGGCGAATCCCAGGTGATGCGCCGGAGCTCGAGAAAACCGATGTCGAACCACGACGCGAGCAGATTCTTGAGATCTGCTTCCAGACCCTCCAAGGCCGGGTCCCCTTTGCCGATCTGCAGAAGCTCGGCGCGAAGATCCACAAGAAATTTAACGCCGTCCGGCAGCGCATTGAATTGCATAAGTAATTTCCTCTGCGGCGGTTCCAGTGCCGCCCGCAGGGCATGCTCCGCGCGGCGGCGCGCCGCCTCGCTGCCATCGGTTTTGCGCATCGCTTCGATGGCGCGGTCTACGGCTGCACGGTCCAAGTCGAACTCGGTCGCGAGGATGCGTAGAAAACGCCGCCGCCCCTCCTTGTTCAGGGTCAGATAAGCGCGGCCGAGCGAGGCCGCCCGCGCGCGCGCCGAGACCTCTCCACCCCGCCCCTCAAGGCAATCCCGCATCTGCTCGCGAAGATGATGTGCATCCTCGTCGAGCAGATTGGGATTGGGGGCGAGGTTTGCAGCGAAGACGCCGGCGGCGGTATCCGCAATCTCCTGCCAGGCGCCGCGGAGGTTGCGCAGGGTGCGATCGAGAAAATTGGCTTTTTCCGTGGGCTTCATTGGACCTCTTGAATCTCCGCGGCGAAATGCGGATCCGACGGAAGCCGCAGCTTCAGGTCGCGGAGCACGGTGGGGAGATGGTCGGGAAGATCCTCTGCGATGACGCCCGGGCCGACGACGGCCGCCGCCGCGCCGTGCAGCCAAGTCGCAGCGGCCGTTGCTTCGAATGCCGGCATGCCGCGGGCGAGGAGTGCCACGACGAAGCCCGATAACACGTCTCCGGCTCCAGCAGTGCCGAGTTCGGCAGGGGCATTCTCGTTGATGGCGGCGAGGGCGTCGGGGGCGGCAATGACAGAGTCGCCCCCTTTTAGCAGAACGACGGCGCCGCTCTGGCGCGCCGCCTCCCGGGCGCGGCTGAGCTTGTCGCCGTCGCGCCCGAACAGGCGGGCGAACTCCCCTTCATGCGGGGTCATGACGCAAGGGCCGCGAATGGCGTCGAACAGCGCGCCGGGGGACTCGGCGAACGCGGTGAGGGCGTCGGCATCGAGGACGCAAGGCCGCCCCGTCGCCAGGGCCGCCAGCACGCGCTCGCGGGTGGCCGACGTGGCGCCGTTGCCGGGGCCAAGGAGATAGGCGCTCTTGCGCCGGCTCTCCAGCGTCTCGCGAAAGGACGCGATGTCCGTGACGACCTCGACCAGCAGGCTCGCCATGGCGAGCCGGTATATGGTCGCCGCGGCTGGGGGGCAGGCGACGGTCACCAGTCCCGCGCCTGCCCGCAGGGCGCCGCGGGCGGCCAATCTCGCGGCACCGGTCATGTGCTCGCCGCCGACGATGAGGGCGTGGCCGCGGCGATATTTGTGGTCTAGCAGGGTCGGCCACGGAATCGCGCGAATCCAGAGGTCCGGATGGTTGGCGAAGGTGGGGGCGACTTTGGCATCCCCCAGCACGGTTTCGGGGATGCCGATCGGCGCCACCACCGTCTCGCCGCAGAGAAGGCGGCCCGGCAGCAGGAGATGACCAGGCTTGCGGCGGAAGAAGGTGACGGTCAGAAAGGCCCGTGGAGCGCTGCCCAGCACCTCACCAGTATCGCCGTGCAGCCCGCTTGGAACATCGACCGCCACGACGGGCGGGCCCGGCGCATTGAGCGCCTCTATGACGGCGCGCGCCGTTCCCGTGAGCGGGCGGTCGAGACCGGCGCCGAACAGGGCGTCGACGACAAGGGCCGCGCCGTCCAGGGATCCGACAGCAAGCGGCTCGACGGCACCCTGCCATCGCTTTGCGTGCGCCGCGGCGTCCCCCTTGAGCTTGCTTGGCTCGCCGAGCAGCGCCACCCGCACCGGCCAGCCCGCCTCGCGCAGATGGCGCGCCACGACGAAGCCGTCCCCGCCATTATTGCCGGGTCCGCAAAGCACGACGGTGGAGCGCGGCTCGAGGCGCTCCCGAATCGCGGCAGCGACGGCGCCCCCTGCAGCCTCCATGAGGGCATAACCGGAAATGCCCTGCGCAATCGCCGCGGCATCTGCTCGCGCCATCTCGGCTACGGTCAGGAGCGCATGGGCTTGAGATCGCGCATCGTGTCGCATGGCGAGGGTCCAGTGGCGATCAGAAGGTCGGATGTTACCCGCTCGGATCGCCAAGGCCAATCGACACCCCGTCGCGAGCTGTGCCTCTCACGGAGGCTTGAGCGGACCGGCTATTCGCGGCTGGGCGGGACAAGCCTATATTCAGGACATGTCGGCGCTCGCCCATTCACGGCCGCTTGACCAGTTGGGGGGCCGGCTCCTGCGCCGCCTCATCCCCGCCGTCATCGCGCTGCTATCGATCGCGGGCTGCGGCCCGACCTACCCCCTCTACGCGCCGCTGAATGTCGCCAAGAGCCACGGCTACAGCGACACACGCGTCGATGCCAAGACCTACCTAGTCACCTACCGGGCGCCGGAACGCACCTCGCTCGCGGTCACCAGCGCCCAACGGAATGCCGATTCCTTGGCGCGCATCGCGCTGGCCTATGACATGGCGCTATGGCGCGCCTCGCAGCTTGCGCTCGCGAACGGCTATCCCGCCTTCACCGTAACGGATCGCACCAACGATGTGCGGGTCGCGCCAGGCTACACCGATCCTTACGGCGCGGCCTTTCCGTACCCTCCTTATTATTACGGCCGCGGCCCCTATTTTCCCACTTACAACTATTACTACCCGGATTTTTGGTATATCAGCGCGAGCGTCACGCTCAGGGTCACCTTTGACTCCGTGATTAAGCCGGGCGCATTCGACGCGCGAGACGCCATCGCCAGGCTTCAGGCCCATTATCCCAATGCGCTTGTCGCCGGTGAGCCGCTGAGCTGACGGCTCTTGCCGTTACCCTCGCCTCAATCGGCTTTTCCGTTCGCGACGCGGCTGCTAAACAGCAAATCTCTCCAATGTCGGAGCCACACCCCGAGCACGCGATGGCCGCAGAAGAACCCGGAGTGCCGATACCGCGCCTCGCCGAGCGGCTGACGATGCGTCTATGGCGCCTGGCTTTTCCGCTCGCCCTGCTCGCCACCGCGGGCCATGGCACCGCCGTCGCAGCCAATGACATGAGCTATGTCGCCGGACCAGCGGTGGTGATCGATGCCAGCCACTTGGAGGTCGCGGGCCAAAGGCTCAAGCTCTACGGCATCGATGCCCCCGATGCCGACGAGACATGCAAGAGCGCCAAGGACGAGGATTATCCCTGCGGAGTCGAAGCGCGGGCGGCGCTTCAAGCCCTCGTGAAGACGACGCCACAGGTGGAATGCCTTCCGCGCGGCCCCAACCAGATGAACGAGATGATGGCCACCTGCTCCGCCGGCAAGACCGACCTCGCGAAGGCGCTGGTGACCGCCGGCTGGGCGATCGCCGATCGCCCGCGGACGCTCTACTACGAGGACGACGAGCTCGCCGCGCGCACCGCCAAGCGCGGCCTGTGGCAGGGGCGCTTCATCGCGCCCCAGGCCTGGCGCAGCGGCACGCGCAAGCTGCCGCCCAAAAATGAGAGTCCATTGGGCGTGTTCTAGTGTTGTGACTCCAACGGTTCGTTCTGTTTGGCCGTCATGCCCGCGAAAGCGGGCATCCAGGCATGACGGCCCGGATTCCGGCTCTGCGCTTCGCTCCGGCCGGAATGACGACCTTTGAATGCGAACCGAATGTCAAAATCACAACACTAGCGCGCGATGCGCGTTCCGCCGGGAGAGGCGATGCGGCGGGGCTTTTTTTCCACAGACGGCGATCCTATATCCTACTCAACCCCCTTAAGCTCGACCGGGAGCATCTCGGGCCCCGCCCGCGATGCAACCGGCACTTATCCGCCGGGCGGATTCCCACCCCTTTTCCGCTCGGCGGTTTCTTTATTCTCATAACCACTCCGATCACAGCCCTGCGGACAAGATGGCGGCGCCCCAGCTGATCAGGGCGACGCCGGCAAGGCGGCCGACCCAGTGCCCTGCGGGGATTGTCTTCTCGATCAGGACGTAAAGCGCGAGACCGGCGATCCAAGCAAGGTTCATCACGCCGCCGACGAAGAGCACCAGCATCATCATCCAGCAGCAGCCGATGCAGTAGAGGCCATGATGAGCGCCCATGAGGAGAGCGCCGCGACGGCCGCGCCGCCAATGACGCGTGAGGAACTCCAGCGGCGCTCGACAGTGGCGCAGGCAAGCCGCCTTGAGGGGCGTGAGCTGGTAGACGCCGGCGGCGATCAGCACCGCGCCTGCCACGGCAACGCTCGCAGTCGCCAGGCTCGATGACAGAAGAGCCAATCGGTCGAGGCCCCATTGAAGGCTGGTCGCGGCCAGGCTGAAGCCGAGCCAAAGGAGAAGATAACCGAGAGCAAAGAGGCTCGTAGGCACGTAGGGCGGCAATCCGTCCCGGTTCTTGCGGGCGATGGCGGCGAACAGCAGGATCATCGGCGTGGCGGCAGGAAGCATCATCGCCGACATCATCACCGCCCACATCACGAGCATCATCAGGAAATATCCGGCGGACCACGGCGCCGCCGGCATGGCCATTCCCGGCATGTCCATGCTCATGCCGGCCATCTCGCCGTGTGTTATGGGGACGGTTCCACTTCCGGCCGTCGATACCACATAGAGCCAGGCAAGACCGGTCGCGAATGCGAGTCCGCTGCCGACCACGATGCGGTCGCGACGCAATAGCTGCTCGAATGCACTCCTATCGGGCATCCCGCCCCCGCGGACGGCTCGCGCCTCGGCAAAGGCCTACGCCACGACGCCCGCCGGACGTTGCTCAACGAGAGCGAGCGAACCATGTCCCTCGTCGACGCGGAAGTTGATTCCGCGCGTCGCGACGATATGGGAGCATGCCACTTCGGCTCCCCTGTGCTCGAAGCCTTCCGGCATCATGACCTGAATTCGGTGGGGCGCACCCGTCACGGGATTGCGAATTGGTTCCGTCGTCGTCTCCAGCACGCCGGGAACGACAATGCGCGACTTGCGTCCTGCCATATCGAATACCCACTCGATCGGCGCCGATATCGGCTCCAGCAGCGTCTCGGTGATGGCGCTGAAAATATGGAAAATCGTCCCTTCGGCGGAATGCTGGCCCGAGAGAATTTGGAGCAGGGCGTCACGCTGATCAGGGGTGGCGCGGGCGTCAATGATCGGCTGGAGCGTGCCATGGCCCTCGTGGAGGGGGCCGGGAAAGCTCACCGTAACGACGAAGCGGAGTCCGTCCAAGCCAATATCACCGAAATGGCCCTCCTGAATATTCATGGCCACGAGACCTTGGCAATGACCCTGCGTCGGCCGCGCATTGAAATCACAGGGGCAACCGAAGGCGCAATTGCAGTTCTTCACCCATTCGCCCTTGAGGCGCCAATCCGTGGTGGTCATTTCAGCCTCCCTTGCAAATGCCGCTATTCTTCGTTGTAGGTCGCGCCGATACCGGCTCGCCGAAATTTGAATTGCTTATTGTTGGGCGCAAGAAAGACTTAAATCATATCTCAGATCTGCCGTTCCTTCCTGTGATATCGCTGCCGATTTGCGTAACGGTGGGTGAAATAATTGCCGGCGGACTGTGAGGCTGGCCGGAACCCCCACCGGCAAGCGCGGTTCAGGGGTCACAGACAAGCGGGGGCCGCCGCATGGCAATCATATCGGTGGCGTATCATGTGCAAAGCCTATGAGCCGGGCCGGTTCGCCGGGCGGCCCGTGCGAGATAACTAATGGAAACGTCGATACGGAAATGGGCGAGATCAAAAAGTTCAGGATCATTGCCGGTCTCGCGCTCGCGGTCGCGCTGGGTGGCGGGGGATGGTACTATGCGGAGCGTCCAACCCACGCCGCCTCACCGCCGCCGGGCCCGCCTCCCGTCCCCGTCACCGCAGGCGTTGCCGAGGCGCGAGACATGCCGGTCTTCGTCCGCGGCCTGGGCACCGTGCAGGCCTACAACACGGTATCGGTCAAGACCCGGGTCGACGGCCAGATCGTGAAGGTGCTCTTCACCGAGGGCCAGGAGGTCAAGGCCGGCGATCCCCTCTTCCAGATCGATCCCCGCCCGTTTCAGGCCGCCCTCGACCAGGCCGTCGCACAGAAGCAAAGGGACGAGGCTCAGCTCGCCGGCGCCCAGCGAGACTTCGCGCGTTACAGCAAACTGGTCGCTTCGGGTTTCCAGACTCGCCAGAGCTATGAGGACCAGAAAGCGACGGTCGAGCAGCTCGAGGGCGCTGTGAAGGCCGATGAGGCCCAGATCGAGAACGCCCGGCTCAATCTCGGCTATGCGGATATTCGCTCGCCCATAGACGGGCGCACCGGCGCGCGCCTGGTCGACATCGGCAATTTCGTGCAGGCGAGCCAGGCCACCCCCCTCGTCACCATCACCCAGCTCAGGCCGATCTTCGTGAGCTTCACGGTGCCCCAGGACGCGCTCGACGAGATCCGCCTCAACCAGGCCAAGGCGCCGCTAGCGGTGCTGGCCTATGACAGCGGGGACAAGACGCTTCTGTCGCAGGGCAAGCTGAGCCTCATCGACAACGCCATCGACCCCTCGACGGGGACCATCCATCTCAAGGCCACCTTCGAGAACAAGGACGAGCGCCTATGGCCGGGGGAATTCGTGAGCGCACGTCTCGTCCTCTCGGTGCGCCGGAACGCGGTCACTGTTCCGGCGCAGACCGTGATGCAGGGCGCGGACGGCCCCTACGTCTATACCATTAAGCCCGACGATACGGTGGAGCGGCGCGCGGTTCAGGTCGCCGCGACCCAGGATGGCCTCGCCGTCATCGCCAAGGGCCTGGCTGCTGGCGAGCGGGTCGTTGTCGACGGGCAATACCGCCTGACCAACGGCGCCAAGGTGAAGATCGTCAGCGAGGCGAGCGGCGCGTCCCGGACCGCCGCCGCGGCCGGATGATCCGGCTTCCAGACATGGCGGGCCGAGGCGCCACGCGGGATCGATAAATGAGCATTTCCGAAATCTTCATTCGCCGCCCGATCGCCACCTCGCTGCTGATGATGGGAATTCTGGTGTTCGGGGCTGCGACCTATGGCCTGCTCCCCGTTGCGGCATTGCCCACCATTGATTTTCCGACCATCACCGTATCGGCAAAGCTGCCGGGTGCCAGCCCCGATACCATGGCCTCGTCGGTGGCAACCCCGCTCGAGCAGGAATTCGCGGCGATTCCCGGCCTCACCCAGATGACCTCGACGAGCGGCGTCGGCGCCACGACGATCACGCTCCAATTCGCGCTGGACCGCAATATCGACGGCGCGGCCGAGGACGTGCAGACGGCGATCAACGCGGCCGGCGGCTTGCTGCCCAAGGATCTGCCCAATCCGCCGACTTACAAGAAGACAAACCCGACGGATCGCGCCGTCCTTATTTACGCCGTCTATTCCGACGCGCTGCCGATCTACAAGGTCGACGATTACGCCTATACGGTGCTGGCGCAGAAGCTCTCGACCGTGAGCGGCGTCTCCCAGGTGATCGTTGCCGGGCAGCAGCAATACGCGGCCCATGTGCAGGTCAACCCGACGGCGCTCGCGGCGCGCGGCATCAGCCTCGAGGACGTCCGCAACGCCCTTGCCGCCGCGACGACCAACGAGCCGAAGGGCAATCTCGAGGGCAAGCACCAGTCCTTCACTCTCGACACCAACGACCAGCTCTTCAACGCCAACGCCTTCCGCAACGTCATCGTCGCCTATCGCAATGGCGCGCCGGTCAAGCTGCAGGACATCGGCGATCTCATCGATTCGAGCGAATCGCCGCGCACCGGCGCCTGGTACAATAGCAGACGCGCGGAGCTTCTGCTGATCGAGCGCCAGCCCGGCGCGAATACGCTTGCCATCGTCGATCAGATCAAGGCGATGATGCCCCAGCTCGAGGCCTCGATTCCGCCTTCGGTGCATGTCGACCTGATCTCCGACCGCTCGGACACCATCCGCGCCTCGGTGCGCGATGTGCAGCTTACGCTGCTGCTCACCATCGGCCTGGTCGTGATGGTGATCTTCGCGTTCCTGCGGAGCACCTGGGCGACGATCATCCCAAGCGTGACAGTGCCCCTCGCGCTCGTCGGCACCTTCGGGGTCATGTATCTGCTGGGGTACAGCCTCGATAATCTGTCGCTGATGGCGCTCACGATCGCCGTCGGCTTCGTCGTCGACGACGCCATCGTGATGATCGAGAACATCGTCCGCTATATCGAGGCGGGCGAGCGTCCTTTCGATGCCGCAATCAAGGGAGCCGGCCAGATCGGCTTCACCATCATATCGATCACTTTCTCCCTCATCGCGGTGTTCATTCCGCTTCTCTTCATGGGCGGGATCGTCGGGCGGCTCTTCCGCGAATTCGCGGTGACGGTCACCGTGGCCGTCATCGTCTCCGGCTTCGTCTCCCTCACCTTGACCCCGGTCATGTGCTCGCTTTTTCTGAAGCGAGGCGCCGGCCACGCCAAGAATCGACTGAACCGCGCCGCCGAGCGCTTCTTCGACCGCATGATCGCGGGGTATGACCGCGGCCTGAAATGGGTGTTCCGTCATCAGCGCTTGGCGCTTGTGTCGACTCTGGCCCTCATCGTCGTGACCGCCTGTCTCTATATCGAGATTCCGAAGGGCTTCTTCCCCGAGCAGGATACGGGCTTCATCTTCGGCCAGGCCGAGGCGCGTCAGGACATCTCCTTCGGCGCCATGGCCGAAATCGAGCACGAGCTTTCGCAGATCATCGTCAAGGACCCTGGCGTGCAGGCGGTCGTCGGCTTCGCCGGGGCCACGACCTACAATCCCGCGGAAAACACCGCGCGCATGTTCATCCAGCTCAAGCCCTTCGACGAGCGCAAGAGCACGGCGCAGCAGATCATTCAGCGCCTGCGGCCCCAAGTGGCGCAGGTTCAGGGCGCGTTCTTCTATATGCAGGCGGGACAGGACATCAATGTGGGCGGCCGCCTCAGCAAGACCGAATACCAATACACCCTGACGGATACCGATTCCGAGGAGCTCAACCACTGGGCGCCCATCATCCAGCGGGAGATGGAGAAGCTGCCGGAGCTCCAGGATGTCGGCTCGGATCAGCAGATCTCGGCCCCTCATATCGCCATCGACATCGACCGCGACGCCGCCTACCGGCTCGGCCTTTCCCTATCGCTGATTGACCAGACGCTCTACGACGCGTTCGGCCAGCGCCAGGTGGCGACCATCTACACCTCGACCAACCAGTACAAGGTGATCCTCGAGGTTCAGCCGCAGTTCCAGGAGGACCCGACCGCCTTGTCGCGCATCTATTTCCCCGGGCCCGGCGGCAAGCAAGTTCCGCTGAGCGCGGTTGCGCATTTTACCGACAAGGTCGAGCCCCTCACCGTCAATCATCAAGGCCAGTTCCCGGCGGTAACGCTCTCCTTCAACCTCGCCCCGGGCTACTCGCTCGGCCAGGCGGTCGATGCCATTCAGTCGCTCCAGGCCAAGCTGCGCACGCCCGTCTCGCTGCAGGGCTCCTTCCAGGGCACGGCGCAGGCGTTTCAGTCGTCTCTGGCCTCAACCCCGCTCCTCATCGCCGCCGCGATCCTTGTCGTCTATATCGTGCTGGGCATGCTCTATGAGAGCTATATCCACCCGATCACCATTCTCTCGGCGCTCCCTTCGGCTGGTGTCGGCGCCCTCATCATGCTGTGGCTGTTCCACTACGATCTGAGCGTGATCGCGCTCATCGGCATCATCCTCCTGATCGGCATCGTGAAGAAGAACGCGATCATGATGATCGACTTCGCCCTCGAGGCGGAGCGTAAGGAGGGCAAATCCTCTCTCGAGGCGATTCACGAGGCCTGCCTGCTGCGCTTCCGCCCGATCATGATGACGACGATGGCGGCACTCTTCGGATCCCTCCCGATCGCCATCGGCCAAGGCGCCGGCTCCGAGTTGCGCCGCCCGCTGGGGATCGCCATTGTCGGCGGGCTGCTGGTCTCCCAATTCCTGACCCTCTACACCACGCCGATCATCTATCTCTATCTCGATCGGCTGAGTCATTGGCTGACGCGGCGCCGCAAAGCGCGCCATGCCCAGCCGAAACTGCCGCCGGCGGCGATTCCAATTCGCAGCGACCGGCCGGGAGAGTGAGCCATGCCGAAGCTCGAGAAGCTGGAGCACGATGACGACGAGACCCTCGAGGACGATCCCGAGGCCAGGCGAATGACGCGAAGCCTCGCCGGCCTCGCCGTCATCCTTCTCCTGGCCGTCATCGGCTTGTTCCTGGCGCAGAAACTGCGCGCCGTCTCCACCCTCGAGGATTGCCTAATGTCCGGCCGCACGAACTGCGCCACGCTTGCCCCGTCGCAGTGACAACGGGTTGATTTATCAACACAGGTCTAGCTCCCTGTTACGCCACATCATGTTGACGGCACCCCAAGAATGACCTACAAGATACGGTATGACTGGCCGAAGCCGCGACTCGGCCTATTGGCGGAGTCGCATCGAGCGGGAGCACGCGGATATCGCCCGTCGCTTACAAGCGGGCGAGATCCGGAGCGTCCGCGCCGCCGCGATCGAGGCCGGGCTCATCTGCGACCCCTCGCCCTTGAACGAGCTTCGGCGCGCCTGGCGTAAGGCCGACGCCGAGGCGCGGACGGCCTTTCTTGCGGAAATCGCCATGGCCAGCGCCGCGGGCCCCGCGGCTGCGGCGGCATCCGGCGCAAAGCCTCGGCGGCGCCAATCCCGGCTTGCCAAGGTCGAAAACGACCTTTTCGCCTTCCAACCATCGCTCCAGATGGCGCCGTCGCAGGCCCCTCCGCGGCAGTCACCGTCCGCGCCTGTTTCCGATCCCGGACCAATCCTGCTGCCCGGGGCCCAATCCACGCCGCCTGCTCTTCCGCCGAGGCCGGAGCGACCCGGAACTCCCGTCCCTCGTCCGCCCGCCCGCCCAACCGCGATTTCCGGTCCGCCGGAACCCGCCACTCCCATACCCGCTGCTCCGGTGGGAGCTCCGGCTTTCTCCAACGGAAGCGGCGGAAAAGCCCTTTCGCGCATGCGCCGGCTGTTCGGCCTTGGCAAGGACGCCGATGGCGGCGGCGCTCACCTGGGAAAGGGCGGCACGGTTGACGATCACGGCATCGTCGTCGGGCAGCGCTATATCAAGATCGATGCGGGCCCCGGGGCGTGGGAGGTCCTGTCGGTTTTTGCCGGACCGCGCAACATGCCCCATGCGCGGATCGCGAGCCTGGAAGAGCCGGATGTCGTCCGTGTGGTCAGCCTGGCGGCCTTGGGCGACCGCAGCCGCTATCAGCCTGTGGCTTAGACGCGCTCCCTTTTAATAGGCAAACCGGGCGAAGGCGGGGACGCCGGCGAAGCGCCGGACGGGCTGTTCGACGAAAAGCTCCCGCGCGAACTCCTGAGCGCTGCTGACCTCGTCGGTCCAGGCATGGGAGGCGGAAACCTCCAGCCGCTCCCCAAGCCAACCGGCGCCCCGCTCGCTCAGCGCCTGCTCCATCAGCCGGCGCACATGGCGCATGAGCGCGACATCGCCGCCGGGGCCGGGCGCGCGCGGCCCGAGATAGAGGAGCCCGATCCGGCCATCGGCCAATTGACCGACCGGCCCCAAGCGCGCGAGCGCGGCCGACGCGGCATCGACCGTTGTGGCATCCGCGGTGGCCGGGAAACGAACCGCGAAAAGCGAGACTTGCAACCGCATGCGTTGCAGAAGACGAAGGCTGCGCTCGATCTCGTTCTCGAAGGCAGGCCAGGACATGGCGCTGCTCGTCAGCCGGACAGGGGGCAGTCGATAGGACTGTAACTGGACCATCTTATCTGGAGCCGGGGGCTCTCCTCTCGAAGACCGGAGCGCGATCGCTCGACAGTCTGTGAAAGAGAAGCTACACGCTTGCGGGACTTCGATGTGGGGACAAATTTGGCGCGCCGCAAAACTCCGTCTGACGGATCTTTAAGGAATCCTTAACGCGCTATCAAAAAGGCGTGACAACCGCGTGCTCGGCGTGCGATCGCGTGTGCTGGCCAAGCTTATGGTTAACGCCGTCGCGATGGCGTCGCCGCGCCGCTCGGAGGAGGATGAGAATGAACTTGGAAACCGGCTTCGCCACGCGCTTCTCCACCGACTACAAATCCGCACGCGACAAGTTCCATGCGGCGACAGCGCTCGTCGGCGGAAGCTTGCGCAGCTATGCCAATCCGCTGCGCGGCCCCGGGGGTGAGGCCCTCGCGACGGACGTCGCCTGGTTCGGCCCCGAGGACGCCGCCAAGGTGCTGGTCACCGTCTCGGCGACCCATGGGGTCGAAGGGTTCTGCGGCTCGGGCGCGCAGATCGATTGGCTCCTCGGCCCTGGGACCGCTCCCCTTCCCGCCGACACCGCGATGCTCTTCGTCCATGCAATCAACCCGTACGGCTTCGCCTGGCTCCGCCGCGTCACCGAGGAAGGTTGCGACCTTAACCGGAACTTCATCGATTTCGGCCAGCCGCTCCCGGAGAATCCCGCCTATGACGAGCTCGCCGACGCCCTCGTGCCCAGAACGCTGAGCGGCCCCGAATACGAGGCCGCGATCAAGCGCCTCGAGGCCTATCGCGAGAAGCACGGGCCGCGCCAATTCGACATCGCGCGCTCGGCCGGCCAATACCGTCACCCGGGCGGCATCTTTTACGGCGGCATCAAGCCGACCTGGGCGCGGCTGACTTTGGAGGCCATCATCGCCGATTATCACCTCGCAGCGCGCCGCCTCGTCGCCGTCGTCGATTACCATACGGGCCTCGGCCCCTTCGGCTATGGCGAGCCCATCTCGGGGAACATCCCGGGCAGCCTCGGGCATAAGCGGGGCCGCGCGTGGTATGGCGATTCCCTGACCGAGCCGACCCTCGGGACCTCCTCCTCGGTGCCGAAGCGGGGTCTTGCCGATGAGGAATGGTGCCGCAAGCTCGGCGACGCCGTCACCTACATCGCGCTGGAATATGGGACCTATCCGTCGAGCACCTCCGGCATGCGCGCCTTGCGCGAGGATCATTGGCTGCACAATTACAGCAATGTCGACTGGTCGGCGCCCGAGACGCGGCGCATCAAGGCGCAAATTCGCAAGCACTATTATCCGGCGACACCGGATTGGCAGGAGATGGTGCTGTTCCGCAGCCGCCAGGTCCTGCGTCAGGCCCTGGCTGGCCTCATGGCCGGCTAAGATATCGCGAGGCTATGGTTAACGGCCCCGATCGCGCCCATGCCGCGTTCTTGCGCCGGCGCTGCGTTAATCGCCGTTTAAGGCCCTCGTGCTCTCCTGGCACCCACCAACCCAGGGAGGGCCTCGATGCGCAGGATGCGCGAGCCGGGAATGATTGGCCTCATCACCGCGGCGATGCTGCTGAGCTCGGTGTCGATGGCGACAGCGGCCTGCGACCAGGCGCAAGCCGGGGCCTCGCTGCTGCGGGTGCAGAGCACCGGCGCCTTCGCGAAGCGCGAGATGATGAACGGCCGCATCGTCTATACCTGGTCGGCGGCCTATAAGCAGCCGAACCGCCTCATGACCGCCCTTCTCGTCTCGGATGCGGAGGCCTGCCTCTCGGGACAGCGCGTCGTCGTCGAATTCTATATGCCGAACGGCGATCTTTTCGCGCGCTCAACGCCCGACAGCCTGCGCCCAATCACGATGAAGTGACAGATCACGGGACCTCGCCGCCGCGGGATATCCGCGCATTCCGCGCAACCCCTGCTTTGATTTTCGTGTTATATTCGCATCGTTCCCGGGGAGGCTCTCTTCCGGGAAATAACGGAAGATAAGCCTCCGACCGGATTTGCGCCCGCGGAGGCGGGCGTCTGCGAGGAGGTTGGCATGTCGACTATCGCCGAGGAAGCAGCGGTCTCTCGTCAGGTCGGCACGGTGCGCGAGGTCGTCGGCGTGTTCGACGATCAAGAGCATCTGCAGGCCGCCGTCGACGAGCTGCAACATTGCGGCTTCAACCGCGCCGATATCAGCACCGTCGCCGATTTTCACACTGTCGAGCAGGTGGTGGGACGCGCCTACGCCCATGTGCGCGAGATCGAGGACGATACCGAGATCCCCCGGACGATCTACGTCTCCAAGACCTCCCTCGGCGATGCCGAGGGGGTGCTCATCGGCGTCGCGATCTACGTGCCGACTGTCATTGCCGCGGCGATTCTGGCGAGCCGGGGTGCTGCCGACCTCACGGTCGTCTGGGCGGTGCTTCTGATCGGCGCGCTCGGCGGGCTTCTCGGCTACATGGTGGCACGCTGGCTCGACCAGCGCTATGTCCGGCGCTTCCGCGAGCAGCTCAGCCATGGCGGCATCGTGCTTTGGGTCGCCGTGCGCACGCCCGAGCAGGAGCTCCGCGCCGCCGAGGTGCTGCGCGTCGCGAATGCGCGCGACGTGCATGCGCACGATCTGCCGATCGTGATCAAGCCCATTCCGGGCTGGCGCGGGATCTCCTACGACCTCAGCTTCATGAAGCGCCTCGGGATGTGAGAGCCTGCGGCCGAGCGGGGCGAGGCCCGCGCTCGCCTTCCCAAAAAAGAACCCCGCCCGGGGTGGACCAGGCAGGGTCAAAGTTGATGAGCGGAAGGTGAGAAACCACTCACGCCGCCACTCTAGCGGCCGGCACGCCAGCGACGTTGATCCAGATCAACGGTGCGCAGACGCCCGCATCGTATACACGTCCTCTTTGATATACATCTTCGCTTCTTGACAAATTTTGACGAATTATTTAGATAACACTGATATCGTCAAGTGTTATTGGTTAATTCGTTAAATTTTTAGGTTAATTACTTCACTCTTCATTGTGAAGTGATTCCTGTCTGCGAGCGAGCCGAGGAGCGATCGATGCGTGGAAAACTTGCCGGATGCCTATGCGCTCTCGCGCTCGTCGGTGGTCTCGTGGCCTCGGCGCCAAGAGCCGAAGCGGCCGCGATCCTGCTGCAATCGGGAAATCCGGCCGCCGGCCAGACGGAAAGCTGCGCCAATCCATTCAATGCCAGCACCGCCTGCGTCGCCATTACCCCCGACAGCCTGTGGCAGGGGACGCATCCCGCCTTCGCGCCCAACCTGCCGGGGTTTCAGAACCTGGCGAGCTCCCAAGCGAGCTGGGTGTCCTTTGCGAAGACGGGCGTCGGTCCCGACAACGTCGTCGTGCCGCAGAACCTCTACGCCCCGTCGATGATCTACACGCTGACCTTCAATGCGCCGGCCGACGCGCGGATCATCGCGAACATTTGGGCCGACGACACGGCGAAAATCCTTGTCGACGGCGTCTTCATCAATTCCGCGACCTTCGATACCAGCTTCGCGGATAACCATATCTGCGAGGACAGCGCGCCGAGCTGCACACCCGGCAAGGACTACGTGGTCGACACGCTTCTGGGCGCGGGAACGAGCCACAGCCTCGAATTCGACGTCTACCAGATCGGCAACGGGACGACGAACAACTCAAACCCCTTCGGGCTCCTCTTCGTCGGCGAGGTCGACCCGGTGCCCGAGCCGCCTGCGGCCCTGCTGCTGGCAGCCGGCCTCAGCGGATTCCTCCTCTTTGCCCGCCGTCGGAGAGCTGCCGCAATCTAGAGACGTAGCCGGATGGCGAGGGAAGTGGGGCGAGCGACCGGGATCGAACCGGCGACATCCAGAACCACAATCTGGCGCTCTACCAGCTGAGCTACGCCCGCCACCACGCCTCCCGCAAGCAAGCGGGACGCGAGAGAAGGCACGTCTCTAATCCTTTGCCCTCCCATGGTCAAGCCGCGCAGCGAGGCGCCGTAACGTGTGAAGGTCGTGGCATTCGCGCCGCGCTTGATTTTCGGGGCTGAGCCGCTTTGGCATTTGATCGCGCTGCGCCCGGTGAGGCATAGTGCGCGCGCCCAAACGATCAGCAGGAAGAACGAGGAAACGACATGCCCCAACTCGCCGCCGGGCTCTCGCGTCTCGGCACCGAAACCGCCTTCGAAGTGCTCGCCCGCGCCAATGCGCTCGCGGCCGCGGGGCGGGATATCATCAATCTCGGCATCGGCCAGCCCGACTTCAAAACGCCCACCCATATCGTCGAGGCGGGCCGCAAGGCCCTGGCGGACGGGCATCACGGCTATACGCCGGCGGCCGGCATCCCCGAGCTGCGCGAGGCCGTCGCCGCCGATCTCCACCGCCGCCATGGCGTCGAGGTGAGCCCGAAGAACGTCCTGATCGTGCCTGGGGGCAAGGTCACGATGTTCTTCGCCATCCTGATGCTCGGCGAGCCCGGCGCCGAGATCATGTATCCGAATCCCGGCTTTCCCATTTATGAATCGGTGATCAATTTCACCGGCGCCGCGGCGATACCGACACCGCTCTACGAGACGAACGGGTTCTCCTTCAACGCGGACGAAGTGCTGGCGAGGATCACCCCGCGCACGCGGCTTCTCATTCTCAATAGCCCGGCCAATCCCACGGGCGGCGCCGTCCCCAAATCGGAGCTCGATAAGCTGGCGGCCGGGTTGCTCGAGCATCCCAAGGTCGTCATCCTCAGTGACGAGATCTACAGCCAAATGCTCTATGACGGCCGCCGGCATGTAAGCCTCCTCACCTACGAGGCGCTACGGGATCGCGTGATCCTCCTCGACGGCTGGAGCAAGACCTATGCGATGACGGGTTGGCGCATGGGCTTCAGCGTTTGGCCCGATCAGCTCTTTCCCCATGCGGAGCGTCTCGCGGTCAATTGCCATTCCTGCGTCAACGCAGCCGCCCAGTATGCCGGCCTCGCCGCGCTCACGGGCCCGCAGGACAGCGTCCACGATATGGTGCGTGCCTTTGACCAGCGCCGGCGCGTGATCGTTCGGGCGCTCAACCAGCTCCCCGGCTTCCGCTGCGTCGAGCCCGGCGGCGCCTTCTACGCCTTTCCCAATATCAGCGAGACCGGCTACGACACCCGTGGCTTTCAACAGAAGCTGCTCGAGGAGGCGGGGGTCGCCACCATCGCCGGGACCAGCTTCGGCAAATATGGCGAGGGCTATCTGCGCTTCTCCTACGCCAACAGCACGGAAAACATCGAACGTGCGATCGAGCGGATTCGCCGCTGCCTTTCTGCATGAGATTGATTGTTATCTGGGCAGTTGCCTAGAAAATGAGCTGGATGCGCGGCGGGAAAGCCATCTCCCGTGCCGAAAATCCGCGCTTCGCCGCGGCGAGCGGCAGCCGCCATTCTGGCACGAGCCGTGCTAATACCTGATGGACCGGCAAACGAGGCATGCTGACGAGCACCGTGTGACGCGGCAGGGCGGGATACAGCGACATGAAGAAGATCGAAGCCATCATCAAGCCATTTAAGCTCGACGAGGTAAAGGAGGCGCTCCACGAGATCGGGCTCCAGGGACTGACAGTGACCGAGGCCAAGGGCTTCGGCCGCCAGAAGGGTCATACGGAGCTTTACCGGGGCGCTGAATACGTCGTGGATTTTCTGCCCAAGGTGAAGATCGAGGTGGTGCTGGAGGATGGCCTCGTCGAGCGCGCTATCGAGGCGATCCAGCAAGCCGCCCATACCGGCCGCATCGGCGACGGCAAGATTTTCGTGACCACGGTGGACGAAGCCATACGCATTCGCACGGGGGAGCGGGGCAAGGACGCCATCTGACCCACGCCTCTACGAAGAAGCGACCCCAGGGAGAGCATCGCGGCGCGCTCGCGCTGGCGGCTCTCCGAGCCTGACAAGAGCATAGACGCAGAAGGGACCTCAACGATGTCGAAAAAGAGCGAGAAAATCTTCGAGATGATCAAGGAGCACGACGTCAAATACGTCGATTTCCGCTTCACCGATCCGCGCGGCAAATGGCAGCATCTGAGCCATCCCGTCAGCAATTTCGATGAGTCCTTCCTCGAGGACGGCGTGATGTTTGACGGCTCCTCGATCGCCGGCTGGAAGGCGATCAACGAGTCGGACATGACCCTCATGCCCGATCCGGATTCCGCCACCCTCGATCCCTTCATGGCGCAGCCGACCCTCGTTCTCGTCTGCGACGTTCTCGAGCCGACCACAGGCGAAGCCTATGCCCGCGATCCCCGCTCCACGGCCAAGCGGGCCGAAGCCTATCTCAAGGCGACGGGGGTCGGGGATACCGCCTATTTCGGCCCGGAGGCGGAGTTCTTCGTATTCGACGACGTGCGCTTTAAGTCGAGCATGAACGAGCAGTTCGTGTTTCTCGACTCCGAGGAGGGTCCCTATAACAGTGGCCGTCAGTACGAGGAGGGAAATTCCGGCTATCGCCCGCCGGTGAAAGGCGGCTACTTCCCCGTCCCGCCGATCGACTCCGCGCAGGATATGCGCTCGGAGATGCTCGATGCCATTGCCGCGATGGGCGTGAAGGTCGAGAAGCACCACCATGAGGTGGCGCCGAGCCAGCACGAGCTCGGCATTATGTTCGGCACGCTGCTACACACGGCCGACGCGATGCAGATCTATAAATACTGCGTGCAGATGGTCGCCCACTCCTATGGCAAGACTGCCACCTTCATGCCGAAGCCGATCTATGGCGACAACGGCTCGGGGATGCACACGCATCAGTCGATCTGGAAAGGCGGCAAGCCGCTCTTCGCCGGATCCGGCTACGCCGACCTCTCCGAGACCGCGCTCTACTACATCGGCGGCATCATCAAGCATGCGCGCGCGATCAACGCGTTCACCAATCCGACGACGAACAGCTACAAGCGCCTTGTGCCCGGCTTCGAGGCGCCGGTGCTCCTCGCCTATTCCGCGCGCAATCGCTCAGCCTCCTGCCGCATCCCCTTCGTCTCGAGCCCCAAGGGGAAGCGCGTCGAGGTAAGATTCCCCGACCCGCTCTGCAATCCCTATCTCGGCTTTGCCGCGATGCTGATGGCCGGGCTCGACGGCATTCAGAACAAGGTCCATCCAGGCGATCCGATGGACAAGAATCTCTATGACCTGCCGCCCGAGGAGCTGCGCAAAGTGCCGACCGTCTGCGGCTCGCTGCGCGAGGCACTGCAGAACCTGGATGCCGACCGCAACTTCCTCAAGAAAGGCGACGTGTTCTCGGACGACCTCATCGATTCCTATATGGAGCTTCGCTGGGAAGAGGTTTACCGCTTCGAGCACACGCCGCATCCGGCCGAGTTCGACATGTATTACAGCGCGTGAGCCGCCATTCGCAGTTCTCGCGCAATACATCAGACCGCGGGCCGCTCTCGTAGGGCGGCCCGCGACGCTTTTCGGACGAGGCTGTAAGCGGCCCCTGGAAATTGTGCTATCGCCGCGCAATCACGGCCGCTAAGCTCCGCCCGATTCCACCCATCCCCAGGGATGCCGCCATGGCGCGTTTATGCCTCGTCTTGTCATTGTCTCTGCTCCTCGGAATTGCGCTGGCCGCTACGCCCCCGGCGCTGGCGCAGGCGGCGAAGAGCAAGCCATCCGCCGCGCCCGCCACAGGAGAGCGGCTGGTCCTACCCGTTCCCAAGGGTTGGAAATCGATCACCGATGAGACCCGTCAGCAGGGGCAAGTCCGCGTCAGCATCAAGGAGATGGTTCCGGACGGTCAGTCCGCCGAGAAATGGCAGGACCGTATTTCCGCGTCGTCCTGGCACGGCCTGAGCCGACAACCGCTCCAGACATCCTTCGATATGATCAAGAGCGTGGTCGACGAGAATTGCGAGAAGCCGGCCTATGGCAAAGAGCATGAGGGCATGGAGCGCGGCTATCCCACAGGCCTGCAGCTCATCGTCTGTGCCAAGACGAAGCGCGGGAATTATGGCGAGGCCTTCATCTACAAGACCATCAACGGCAAGGACGACCTCTATCAGATCCAAATCTCATGGCGTCTCCCGGCGGCCCAAGATCCCGATCACGTGGCGCTGACCAAGCAGATGGTCGATGAAGGTACGCGCTATCTCAAGACCGTCTATGTCTGCGACACGCGAGATCCTCAGCATCCCTGCCCCAAGGGGAAATGACAGCCCGCAACCTCAAGAATCCGGTTGCTCGACCGGCCGGGGTCGCCCCTTGTCGTCGATCGCGACATAGGTGAATTTGCCCTCGGTCACGAGGATGCGCTGACCGGCATTGCGGCGCAGAACCCAGGCTTCGACGCCGACAGTGACCGACGTCCGGCCCGTGCGGATGAGGTCGGCATAGACACAGACGACATCGCCCACATAGACCGGCTTCCGGAACGTCATCCCTTCGACGGCCACGGTGACGGCACGGCCACGTGCGACCGCAGCGGCGAAGATTCCGCCAGCAACGTCCATCTGCCCGAGCACCCAGCCGCCGAAAATGTCGCCGTTCTGGTTGGTGTCGGCGGGCATTGCGAGCGTGCGGATCTGAAGCTCGCCTCGAGGCTCTCGCCGAGGCCCCGTGCCCTGCGCCTTTGCCGCGTCTTCGAGCGTCGGCTTGACCATATCTTGAGCCCCTCTCCCACTAAATCTTGTGGCCTATCGCGGATTTATCTACAGCATACACTTGAAGCCCCTGACTCGCTTCCCCATAATGCCGATTATGGCTGACCTCTTCGACTTCTCGCCCACTCCGCTGACCAAGGGTCGCGGGAGCTACACCGCCAAGGATATCGAAGTGCTCGAGGGCCTCGAGCCCGTACGGCGGCGCCCCGGCATGTATATCGGCGGCACCGATGAGCGCGCGATGCATCATCTGGTCGCCGAGCTCCTCGACAACGCTATGGACGAGGCGGTAGCGGGCCATGCGAGCTGGATCGAGCTGGAGCTTACCGCCGACGGGTCCGTTACTGTTCGCGATAATGGCCGCGGCATCCCAGTCGATCCTCACCCCAAGTTCAAGAACAAATCCGCTCTCGAAGTCATTCTCACGACGCTCCATTCCGGCGGAAAATTCTCCGACAAGGTCTATACCACGGCAGGCGGCCTGCACGGGGTGGGCCTTTCCGTCGTGAACGCGCTCGCCGACGAGCTCCGCGTCGAGGTGGCGCGGGATCGCAAATTGTGGGTCCAGGACTACGCTCGCGGCAAGCCAAAGGGGAAATTGAAAGAGGCGGGCGCCGCGCCGAACAAGCGCGGCACCACCATTCGCTTTCACCCCGATCCGGACATCTTCGGTCCCCACGCCCGCTTCAAGCCCGACCGGCTCTACCGCATGGCGCGGTCGAAGGCTTATCTTACCCGCGTCGTCGAGATTCGCTGGAAATGCGCGGCCGAGCTGTTGAAAGGCGTCGACGGCATTCCCGCCGAGGAGGTGATCCACTTTCCGGGCGGGCTTCTTGATTACCTGAACGCCGAGCTTGCTGGACGGGCCACCCTGACCCCCACCCCCTTCGAAGGCGAGGCGCGTTTTGCCGATGATCAAGGGCGCGTCGAGTGGGCGATCGCTTGGCCGGTGGACGGCGAGGGCTTCCTGCATTCCTATACCAATACGGTGCCCACGCCCGAAGGCGGCAGCCATGAATTGGGCCTGCGCACGGCCCTTGCCCGCAGCCTGCGCGCCTATGGCGAGCTAGTCGGCAATCGCAAGGCGAAGCAGATCAGCGCCGATGACATCGTCGAGGGTGCCGCCATCATGCTCTCGCTCTTCGTGCGCAACCCGCAGTTCCAGGGCCAGACCAAGGAACGCCTCTCGATGCCGGAGGCGACGCGCCTCGTGGACGCCCATCTCAAGGATCACTTCGACCACTGGCTGTCCGCGGACCCCGCCGCCGCGCGGACCCTGCTCGATTCCATCGTCGAGCGCGCGGAGGAGCGGCAGCGGCGGCGCGACCAGCGCGAGCTCAATCGCAAGACGGCGACGCGCAACCTTCGACTGCCCGGCAAGCTCGCCGATTGCGCACGCCGCTCCTCCGACGGCACCGAGATCTTTCTCGTGGAGGGCGATTCGGCGGGAGGATCCGCAAAGCAGGCGCGCGATCGCGAGACGCAGGCGGTGCTGCCCCTGCGTGGCAAGATTCTGAACGTCGCCAGCGCCTCCGCTGAGAAGCTGCGCGGCAATCAGGAGCTCGCCGATCTTGTCCTCGCCCTCGGCTGCGGACTTGGCTCCCATTACAGCACCGATAGGTTACGCTATGACCGGGTCATCATCATGACGGATGCCGATGTCGACGGCGCGCATATCGCATCATTGCTGATGACCTTCTTCTACAAGGAGATGCGCGGGCTCATCGAGGACGGCCGCCTCTATCTCGCGATGCCGCCGCTCTACCGACTCTCGCAGGGCGGCAAGGTGCTCTACGCCCGCGACGACAAGCACAAGGACGAGCTCGTCAAAACGGCGTTCGGCGGCAAGGGAAAGATCGAGATCAGCCGCTTCAAGGGTCTCGGCGAGATGCCGCCGGCGCAACTGCGCGAGACCACCATGTCGCCCGGCAAGCGCACCTTGCTCAGGGTTATGCTGCCCAATGGTGAAGGGCACGGAGAGACGAATGGCAAGCGTGACACGGAGCGGCTCGTCGAGCAGCTCATGGGGCGCAAGCCCGAGCTGCGGCTCGCCTTCATCCAGGAGAACGCGAAGTTTGTGAAGGAGATCGACGTTTAGGCCGGCATATGCGCACCAGGCCGATCTTTTCTTTCAGCCGATCGCGTCCATGCATTCACTCCCAACGGCGGCACTCCCAACGGCGGCATTGCATCTCTTTGGCGAGTCCGCCTAGCCTAGCGCAGCCGCAAAGAGACGAGGCAGGCCGACATGCCCCGAACATCCGCGATCGCCCGCGCCGAACGGCATTATGACGACGGCGCCTTCCTCACCGATCTAGATCGCCGCATCGCGTTCCGCACCGAGAGCCAAGAGCCGAGCAGCCGTCCTCATCTCGCCGCCTATCTCACCGAGGAGATCGGGCCGACATTGGCGCGTTTGGGCTATAGCTGGGAGGTCTTCGAGAATCCGGTCGCCGGGGGCGGTCCCCTCCTGGTGGCCCAGCGCCTCGAAGATCCCAAGCTCCCAACCGTGCTGACCTATGGCCATGGCGACGTGGTACGCGGGCTCGATAGCCAATGGAAACCGGGCCTCTCCCCCTGGCGGATCGAGCGGCGCGGCGACATGCTCTATGGCCGCGGCATTGCCGACAACAAAGGTCAGCACTCGATCAACATCGCGGCTCTGGCCTGTGTTCTCGATGAGCGCGGCAGTCTCGGATTCAATTCCAAGCTTCTCATCGAGACCAGCGAGGAGATCGGCTCGCCGGGGCTCCGCATCTTCTGCGAGACCCATCGCGACCGGCTGGCAGCCGATCTGCTGATCGCCTCCGATGGCCCGCGCCTGATGCCGGACCGGCCGACGATCTTCATGGGCTCTCGCGGTGTCATGAATTTCGATCTCGTCGTCGACTTGCGCGAGGGCGGCCACCATTCCGGCAATTGGGGCGGGCTCCTCGCCAATCCCGGAATCATCCTGGCCCACGCCATCGCCACGATCGCCTCGCCCAGGGGCCGCGTGCTGGTTCGCGAGCTGGTGCCGCACGCGATTCCGAATTCGGTGCGTGCCGCCGTCGCCGGGCTCGCCGTCGAGGGCGGCGAGGATGCCCCCGCGATCGATCCCGATTGGGGGGAGCCGGGCCTTACCCCCGCCGAGAAGGTCTTCGCCTGGAACACCTTCGAGGTGCTCGCCTTCAAGACCGGCAATCCGGAAAACCCGGTCAACGCGATCCCGCCGCGCGCGACGGCCACCTGTCAAATCCGCTATACTGTCGATACGGATCCCGCCACCTTCATCCCTGCTCTACGGCGGCATCTCGACCAGGCGGGCTTCTCCATGGTGGAGGTCAAGCCGTGGGCGCGCGGGTTCATGCAAGCGACCCGCCTGGACCCGGAGCATCCCTGGGTGATCTGGGCCATCGACTCGATCACCCGTACGACAGGAGCGCCGCCGGCGGTGCTGCCCAATCTCGGCGGCTCGCTTCCCAATGACTGCTTTGCCGAGGTGCTCGGGCTGCCGACCATCTGGGTGCCCCATTCCTATGCTGGCTGCAGCCAGCATGCACCGAACGAGCACGCCCTATCGCCCATTCTGCGCGACGGGTTGCGCATCATGACCGGGCTCTTCTGGGATCTTGGCGAATCGCCAGTCAAATGAGAGGTTGAACCATCCAGCGCGGCGGCGGGAATGATATCGCCAAGCGCCGCGCGTGCAAACGAGGGGGGATCGATGCGCTCAAAGCGTCACGTCGTTGGCATGTTCGTTGCCGCCATTCTGTTATCGGCGATTGGGCTCCTATCTACGGCAAGCGCCGCGGAGCCACAAAACCGGCTCGACGCGATCCTCGCGCGCAAGGTCCTCCGCATCGGCACCACGGGGGATTATCGCCCCTTCTCCTATCTCAATCCCGACACAAAAGCCTTCGAAGGCATCGATATCGACATGGCCAAGTCGCTGGCCAAGGCCCTGGAGGTCGAGGCCCAGTTCGTGCAGACGACCTGGTCCAACCTCATGCCGGACCTGCTGGCGGACAAATACGACATCGCCATGGGCGGCGTCTCGATCAGCCTCGAGCGTCAGAAGCAAGCGCTGTTCACAATTCCCTATCTGATCGACGGCAAGACCGCGGTGACGCGCTGCGGAAACGAGAAGAAGTACCAGACTCTCGCGCAGATCGATCGAAAGGGGGTGCGCGTGGTCACCAATCCCGGCGGCACCAATGAGCGCTTCGACCGTGCCAATCTCACGAAAGCCGCGATCGAGGTCTATCCCGACAACAAGACGATCTGGCAGCAGATCCTCGAGGGGAAGGCCGATCTTATGATCACCGATGCGAGCGAGACCCGCTTCTGGCAGAAGATCCATCCGGGCCTCTGCGCGGTGCATCCCGACAAGCCCTTCAACTTTTCAGAGAAGGCCTATCTGCTGCCGCGGGATTTCGTCTGGAAGGCCTTCGTCGATCAGTGGCTGCATCAGGCCATCGAGACGAAGGAATATCGTGCCATCGCGGCTCATTGGGTCAAATAGCGCATTACTGCGATTTAGGCTTGCAGCCAATAGCGCATCACCGCGGTTACCGCCTCGGGCCGCTCCATCGTCGAGAGATGGCCGCAGCCTTCGACGACGACGAATTTGGCTCGAGGAATACGTTCGGCCATCTCGCGGTTCACCTCGAGGGGCGTCAGCACATCCTCGCGTCCGACGAGCACGAGGGTCGGCACCCGGATCTCGCCGAGCCGCGCCCGGCTGTCCGGACGGCCCATGATCGCCGCCTGCGACCGCAGAAACGCCTCCTTCCCCACCCTGACGCTCATGGCCATGACCTCCCCGGTGAGGGCTTCGTCGCGGAGCCGATCGGCATGGATCAGCAAGGGCAGGAGCCGCGTGGTGACGCCTTTGAAATCGCCGAGTCGACATTGATCGATAAGCGCGTGGCGACGGGCGCGTTGCTCCTCCGTATCGGGGCGCGCCGAGGTATCCAGAAGAGCCAGGCGAACGACGCGCTCCGGCGCCCGCCGCATGATCTCGAAAGCGATATAGCCCCCCATTGAGAGGCCGGCGAGCGCGAAGGGGCCGGGGGGCGCTTGCTCGAGCACGGCCTGCGCCATCGCCGCGATGGTGTCACGGGCCGAGACGTCGGCAACCATGGGCGCTGCCACCTCTCCCAGATGCTCGCTCTGATGCCGCCACAGCGCCCCATCGCAGAGAAGGCCGGGAACCAAAACCAGAGGGATGCGTTCCGCCATGGCAGCTGCTCGATCGTTAATGAAAGCGCGGCTACCCTAAAGGAACGGCGCAGAAGCGCCAAGCAGGCTGCGGGTCCGATGCCGGAACAAAGCCTTGCCGCGCGGCTACGGGAACAAAGATTGACAGGGGGGCTGGAAAATCTATGATCCCGGCCCATCTTCTAGGCAGTTCCCCGAATTCAGAGCTCACTTGGGCGGTCGCGGCGAAAGCGTGAAGCCTTTATGAAGTTTTCCGATCTTGGTCTCAGCGACGACATCCTCCGGGCCGTAGGGGATGCCGGCTACGAAACGCCCACCCCTATCCAGGAACAGGCGATTCCGATCGTGCTTCAGGGCCGGGACGTGCTTGGCTGCGCCCAGACCGGCACAGGCAAGACGGCGGCCTTTACGCTGCCGATGGTGGATATCCTCTCGTCCGGACGCGCACGCGCGCGCATGCCCCGCTCGCTAATCCTCGAGCCGACCCGCGAGCTGGCGACGCAGGTGGGGGAGAGCTTTGAGACTTACGGGAAATATACCCGCCTCACCAAGGCGCTTCTGATTGGCGGCGTCTCCTTCGACGAGCAAGAAAAATTGATCGATCGCGGCGTCGACGTCCTGATCGCGACTCCTGGACGGCTTCTCGATCACGTCGAGCGCGGGAAGGTCCTCCTCAGCGACATCAAGATTCTTGTCATCGACGAGGCGGATCGCATGCTCGATATGGGCTTCATCCCGGATGTCGAGCGCATCGTGGCCTTGATTCCTCGGATCCGGCAGACGCTCTTCTTCTCGGCGACTATGCCGCCGGAGATCCGGCGCCTGGCGGATGCCTTTCTGATCAACGCCAAGGAGATCAGCGTCGCCCCTCCGGCCTCGCCGGCAGATACGGTGGAGCAGACGCTGATCTGGGTGGACCAGAACAACAAGCGCGAGGCGCTGCGCCGCCTCATCCGCAGCGAGGATGTGCGTAACGCCCTTATCTTCTGTAACCGTAAGCGCGATGTCGACATCCTCAATCGCTCGCTATCGCGCCACGGCCTCAATGTGGCGGCGCTGCACGGTGACATGGCCCAGGAGTTGCGCACCGAAACCCTCGAGCGCTTCAAGCGCGGTGACGTGCAGCTTCTCGTGTGCAGCGACGTCGCCGCGCGGGGCATTGATATCCAATTCCTCTCCCACGTCTTCAATTTCGACGTCCCCCACCACGCCGATGACTACATCCATCGCATCGGCCGCACCGGCCGGGCGGGTCGCCGAGGTCGGTCGATCACGCTCGCAACGACGGCCGAGACCAAGGCCGTGGCGGCGATCGAGCGGTTGATCAAGCGCGAGATTCCCCGTCAGTCCATTGCCGATCTGCCGGCGCCCTCGCCGTCCGAGGCCGAAGCCGCAGCACCGGGCGGCCGCCGCGGGCATGGAGGCCGGTCGCGCCGCGGCCGTGCGGATTACCGGCGCGAGGCGCCGCCGGCGCTGCAGGCATCCCAGCAGCAGCCCGTGGTGGCCGATCATGCCGAGTCCCCGTCGCTCGAGGAGAAGGCAGAGCGCGCCGGCGCCGAGGTCATTCCAGTAACCGCAGAGATCCGCGAGCGGCATCGCAGCCGAAACAGATCACGCGACCACCGGCGCCGTGACGAGAGTGAGCCTGATGAGCCCATTGTCGGCATGGGCGACCATGTGCCCGCCTTCCTAATGCGGACGATGCGCTTCAGCAATCGCTGACCTCACACCACGCCGATGCTGGACAGCGCTCCCATCCGCCGGCCAGAATAGGCCCCGCCGCGCGATGAGAAGGGGGATGATCGGCCATGCAGACCATTTTCATCATGGTCAAGTGCGAGCTCGGCAAGACTTACGACGTGGCAAACCATCTGGTGCTCGAAATCGAGCAGGTCTCCGAGGTGCATTCGATTTCCGGTCAATACGATCTCATGGTCAAATGCTATCTGCCCCAGGAGATGGATATCGGCCATTTCGTCGCCTCGAAGATCCAGCTCGTGCCGGGCATCAAGGACACTTTCACTCTCATCGCTTTCAAGGCCTTCGCCTAGCCGCGGCTAGCGGCTCCCCATGACGGGATCCACGACCACCACCGACCGGCCTCTGCCGCTCGAGGCCTTCGATTTCGATCTACCCCGCGAGCGCATCGCCTCGCGCCCGGCAAGGCCGCGGGATGCGGCGCGCCTGCTCCATGTGTCCGCGGCGGGCCTTCGCGATCATATCGTGCGCGACCTGCCGCAGCTCCTGCGCCCCGGCGACCTCCTCGTCCTCAACGATACGAAGGTGATTCCGGCGCGGCTTCTCGGCCACCGCCGTGGCGCGAAGGTCGAGCTCACGCTCCACCAGCGCGTTGCCGGCAACCGCTGGCGCGCCTTTGCCAAGCCGGCGCGCAAGCTCGTGGCGGGCGATGTCATCACCTTCGCCGCCGAGTTTTCGGCCGAAGTGACGGAAAAGGGCGACGCGGGCGAGGTCGAATTGCGTTTTGAGCTGAGCGATGAGGCCCTCTTCGCCGCCCTCGACCGGCACGGCGCGCCTCCCTTGCCGCCCTATATCAAGCGCGCGCATGGCCCGGACGCGGAAGACCGCACCGATTATCAGACGATCTACGCCCGTGAAGCGGGCGCTGTTGCCGCCCCGACCGCCGGGCTCCACTTCACGGAAGCCCTGATCCAGGCCCTCGACGCTCGGGGGGTGCGGCGCGCCGCCCTCACGCTTCACGTCGGCGCCGGCACCTTTCTCCCGGTTAAAACGAATGACCTGCGCCATCACCGCATGCATGGCGAATTCGGCTCGATATCGGAAGAGTCTGCCGCGCGCGTGAACGAGACTCGGCGAGAAGGTGGCCGCATCATCGCGGTCGGCAGCACCAGTCTTCGGCTCCTCGAGACGGCCGCCGATGAGCGGGGCAAGCTCCGGCCCTTCGTGGGTGAAACGCGGCTTTTCATTCTTCCGGGCTATCGCTTCAAACTCGCAGATCTCATGCTCACCAACTTCCACCTGCCGCGCTCCACGCTGTTCGCGCTGGTCTGCGCCTTCGCGGGCTGCGAGCGGATGCGCGCCGCCTATGCCCACGCGATCGAGCGTCATTACCGCTTCTATTCCTATGGCGATTGCTGCCTTCTCGAGCGGAGCGAGGCGCCGTGAGCGGCTCTCCTTTTCGCTTCGAGGTTCTGAACACCGCTGGGGCGGCGCGACGCGGCCGGCTTCACACCGCTCACGGTACCGTCGACACGCCCGCCTTCATGCCGGTCGGGACGGCGGCAACGGTGAAAGCCATGCTGCCGGGATCGGTGCGCCAGACCGGGGCGGAGATCATTCTCGGCAACACATACCATCTCATGCTCAGACCCGGCGCCGAGCGCGTGGCGAGACTGGGGGGACTGCGCCGATTCATGAATTGGCCCGGGCCCATCCTGACCGATTCCGGCGGCTACCAGGTGATGTCGCTCGCCCAGCTTCGCGTTCTCAAGGAAGAAGGGGTGGCATTCCAATCCCATTTGGACGGCAGTCGGCATCTCCTCACACCCGAGCGAGCGATCGAGATCCAGCATCTCCTCGACGCGACGATCACCATGGTACTCGATGAGTGTACCCCCTGGCCTTGCGATGAGGTGACGGCCGCCAAATCGGCCGTGCTTTCGGCACGTTGGGCCGCGCGCTCCAAGGCGGCATTCAAGGAGCGGCATGGCTACGGCCTCTTCGGCATCGTCCAGGGCAGCGTCTATCCGGCGCTTCGCAGCCAATCCGCCGCAGCGTTAAAGGCTCTCGAATTCGACGGATATGCGATCGGAGGCCTTGCGGTGGGTGAAGGCCAGCACATGATGTTCGCGACTCTGGAGGCGACGGTTCCCCATTTGCCTGCCGACCGGCCACGCTATCTGATGGGCGTGGGGAAGCCGGACGATCTCGTCGGCGCCGTCCTGCGCGGCGTCGACATGTTCGATTGCGTGCTGCCGACCCGCTCGGGCCGGACTGGGCAAGCCTTCACTCGCCGCGGTTCCGTCAATCTGCGCAATGCACGCCACGCCGACGATCCGCGCCCCCTCGACCCATCTTGCACGTGCCCGGCTTGTCGCGACTATGGCCGCGCCTATCTCCATCATCTCGTCAAAAGCGGAGAAATCCTAGGTGCAATGCTCCTGACGTGGCATAACCTGACCTATTATCAGAGCCTGATGAGCACCTTGCGCGCGGCAATCGCGGAGGACCGGCTTGCCGATGCGGCGGCTGCATTTGCTGCGGAGCAGGCGATGGGGGACCTTGACCCGGTGTGACAATCCGCCCGTCGACGGCCGGAGCCGCACATATACAATTCGCTTCTATCAAATAGATAAGAAATATGGTTAAAGCGAAATCTCAGAATTTGACGCTGTTGGGACGGCCAGCGAAGCTGCCGGTCTCGCCGGCAGAGGCGCGGCTCGAGACAGTTCCCAATCCCCATCCCGATGCGCATTATCTCGTCCGCTTCACCTGCCCGGAGTTCACCGCGCTCTGCCCGATCACGGGGCAGCCTGACTTTGCCCATCTCGTGCTGGATTACGTGCCGCGGCGGTGGCTCGTCGAAAGCAAGTCTCTCAAGCTCTATTTCTCCTCGTTCCGCAACCACGGCGCGTTTCACGAAGATTGCACGGTATCGATCGCCAAACGGCTCCTCGCCGTTCTCAAGCCCCTTTGGCTCCGCCTCGGCGGCTATTGGTATCCGCGCGGCGGCATGCCCATCGATGTCTTTTTCCAGTCCGGACCGCCGCCCAAGGGCGTTTGGCTCCCCGACCAGGGCGTAGCCCCTTATCGAGGGCGTGGATAGGCCATGAGCGCCGAGCTTGCCTCACGCATCCGGGACAAGGCGGCCGCGCTGGGCTTCGACGGTGTCGCCTTTGCACCAGCGCGGCTGGACGAGGCGGCCAAGCGCAACCTTGCCGAATATGTCCGGCGCCGTTATCACGGCGACATGGCCTGGATGGCCGAGACGCTCGCGCGGCGCGGCGATCCGCAAGCCCTGTGGCCCGCGGCGCGCAGCGTCATCATGCTCGCCATGAACTACGCCCCGAAAGGCGACCCGCTCTTCCTCGTCCCTCGTCCCGAGCGCGGCAATATCTCCATCTACGCGCGAGGACAGGATTACCACGATCTCGTCAAGCGCCAGCTCAAAGCCCTGGCACAATGGCTCGCGGAATCATCGGGCGGCGCGGTCAAGGTCTTCGTCGACACCGCACCCGTCATGGAAAAACCCCTCGCCCAGGCCGCCGGGCTCGGCTGGCAAGGCAAGCACACGAACCTCGTCTCGCGCGACCACGGCTCCTGGCTCTTCCTTGGCTCGATCTTCACCACGCTCGAGCTGCCTGCCGACGCGCCGGAGGCGGATCACTGCGGCCATTGCCGGCGCTGCCTCGATGCCTGTCCGACGCAAGCGTTCCCAAGACCCTATCGCATCGACGCGCGCCGCTGCATTTCCTATCTCACGATCGAGCACAAGGGGCACATCCCGCGCGAGTTCCGGGAACCGATGGGCAATCGCATCTATGGCTGTGACGATTGCCTCGCCGCCTGCCCCTGGAACAAATTCGCACGACGCACGCGACACTATGCCTTCCTGCCGCGGGTGGAGCTGACCGCCCCCAAGCTCGCCGATCTTGTCTCTCTCGACGACGCCGGCTTCCGTCAAGTCTTCGCCGGCTCGCCGATCAAGCGGATCGGCCGCGATCGCTTCATACGCAATGTCTTGATCGCGATCGGCAATAGCAGCGATGCGCGACTGGCATGCCGCGTCGAGACTCTGCTCGACGATCCCTCGCCTCTGGTTCGTGCGATGGCCGTATGGGCTTTGGCGCGACTTGTGGACGAGCGCCGCTTCATCCAACTCAAATGTCAGCATCTTCCCGGTGAGGACGATTTCGACGTCCGCGGCGAATGGGAGTCGGCGGCGCCTCAAGCCGGTGCGGGGTTCGGGACGCCGGAGGCAGCATCGCTGAAAGTTGCGAGTGGGCGCGCCTGAAGCGCCGCCAAGGGCACCTCCCGGGCCGCGCTGCGGATGATCTCGGGGCCCGCATCCGGCCGAATCCCCTCGCTGCTCAAGATTCGGCGCCACGCGCGCGCACCCGGCAGCCCTTGGAAGAGGCCGAGGATGTGGCGGGTCAGCGACGTGAGCCGCGCCCCTGCCGCTAATTCTCGCTCCGCATAGGCGACAAGCGACTCGATAATGTCGCCCCGGCTCGGCATCGGGTCAGGATCGCCGAAGAAACGCCGGTCCGCTTCCGCGAGCATGTAGGGGTTGTGGTAGGCCGCGCGGCCGATCATTACCCCATCCACGGCGCGGAGCTGCGCCTCGGCCTGATCCAGGCTCAGGATGCCGCCATTGAGAACGATCTCAAGGTCTGGATTATCGGCCTTGAGACGATGCACGAGCTCGTAACGAAGTGGCGGAATCTCGCGATTTTGCTTTGGGCTCAGCCCGCGGAGCCACGCCTTGCGCGCATGAATGGCGAAGCTGCGGCAGCCGGCATCGGCGAGCCGCCGAATGAATTCCAGAAGCTCGGGATAGGAATCCCGGTCGTCGATCCCGATCCGCGTCTTCACCGTAATCCGCAGCCTTGTGGCCGTAACCATCGCGGCGACGCCCCGTGCGACGAGTTCCGGCTCCGCCATAAGGCAAGCGCCAAATCGTCCGGATTGGACGCGATCGCTCGGGCAGCCGAGGTTGAGATTGACCTCGTCGAAGCCCATCGCCTCCGCGATACGGGCGCATTCCCTCAACTCATCGGGCGCCGAGCCGCCGATCTGAAGCGCCACGGGATGCTCCATTTCGTCGAAGTCGAGGAGTTTTTCCCGATCGCCGTGCAGGATGGCGGCGGTCGTGACCATTTCGGTATAGAGCAGGACACGGCGGCTGATCAGCCGCAGGAAATACCGGCAATGCCGATCCGTGCGGTCCATCATCGGAGCCACGGAGAGACGGCGGTCGGGCTTCCGGCGATCGAAAAAAGCCGTCATGACACCTGTGCTACGTGACGCGCCGGCACTGCGCAATTCAACTTTAACGGCCTGTGTCGCACCGAGAAAAACACGCGAGCAGTGGGAATTAATCTGGAAAACTCGCTCATTAAATGATGGTTATCGAGGCTTTGCGCGTCTCGCGACCTGCGGCTCGCATTATTTTGGCGCGAACACATCGAGCTTATTGCTCATGCTCCGATAGACATAAACGAAGTGGGTCGTCGGATCGACAGTGAGACCGTAGGCCTCCGGCTCCGATGGAAGTGTCGTCAGCACGGCATTGCGGTCGAGGTCGATGACATCGACTCTACCGCGGAGATCGCCGGCATAGGCACGTCGCAGGCCGGCATCGACCGCAACGGCGCCGATTTTGCCGCCAACGGGAATGGTGTGCAAAAGCTTGCCGCTCTTTGCATCGAGCACGAGCACGGCTTGCGCATCGGTGCCGAGAATCAGGCGATCCGATTTGGTGTCATAGGCGATGCTGGTGACGCGGCCGGCTTCGCCTGGCTGCCAGGCGCGCTCGACCTGGCGGCTATTGGGGTTGATGACATCGACGACACCGTCGACGGGTTGATAGATCCGGTCCTTCGCTGCGACATAGATGCCCTGACCGGCCCCCTGCTTCACCGGATAAGGGACAAGGCGCAAGCCGGCGAGGCGCTTGAAGCCGCCGCGGCCGACGGCTTTGAAGATGGTCATCTCGCTCCCCGAGGTCACCCACAGTGTTCCATGCTTGGGATCGAAATAAGTGGCGCCGGGAGAGTTCCCGTCCGGCTTCAGCGCCACCGCCGTCTCGAAGGAGCGCTTGCCGATCACCGTCGTCGTGTTGTCCATCCGATCGGAGATGAAAGCGAAATGCTCGCTGAAGGCGATTCCACCGCCATTGTCGATGACCTCGATCGCCTGCCGCACCGTGTTCGTCTTTGTCTCGACAACGACGATATTGCGATTGGGCGATTGGCATAGCCAAACGGTCCCGGTGTCCGGATCGAAAGCGACCTCGCCTCCCTTGCCGCCCTTGGAGCCGGGAAGATCAATCGTCTTCACCAGCTTGTAGGCGACGGCATCGGCGCTCCAGGCCGGTGCCGAGGCAAGCACCAGGACGGCAATGGCTGCGACAAGATCACGAATCGCCATGGCGGCACTAGGACTTCGCCTTGGCTGCGAGAGATGCGTCTCGGATTTTGCTCAACGTCGTCCGTGTCGTGATCGCCTCGGGATCAATCCGGAGCTCGATCAGCGCCGCCCGCCCGGCGCTCCGCGCGCGCATGAAGGCAGACGCAAAGTCCTCCGTGCGCTCAACCGTCTCGCCGTGAGCGCCGTAAGCTCGCGCCAGAGCGGCAAAATCAGGATTGGAGAGGGCCGTCCCGCTCACCCGGGTGGGGTATTCCCTTTCCTGATGCATGCGGATGGTGCCGTACATGCCGTTGTTGACAACGAAGAAGATGGGAGCTGCGCCATGTTGCATCGCCGTCGCCAGCTCTTGCCCGTTCATGAGAAAGCAGCCGTCGCCTGAGAAGGACAGAACCGTTCGTTTCGGATACAGCAGGGCTGCGGCGACCGCCGAGGGCACGCCATAGCCCATCGAGCCGTTGGTGGGTGCCAGCTGAGTGCCGAGCTCCCGGAATCTCCAGAAGCGGTGCACCCAGCCGGCATAATTCCCGGCCCCGTTGGTGACGACCGTATCCGGCGGCAGCTCGTCGCGCAGCCTGGCAAGGATCGCCGCGAATTGCAGGTTACCGGGGCTGTCGACCGGCTCGCTATATTCGAGGTAGTCCTGGTGAGCGGCCTCCGACCAGCCGGCCCACGCGGATGCATCGACCGGCCGCAGCGCCTTGGCCGCGGCGGCAAAGGCTGCCATCCCCGCATTGATTGGCAGGGCTGCCTGATAGACCCGCCCCAATTCCTCGGCGCCCGCATGCACATGGACGAGCTTCTGCTTGGGCCGTGGCACGTCGAATAGCGTATAGCCGCCCGTCGTCATCTCTCCGAGCCGCGGGCCAATGGCGAGGACAAGGTCCGCCTCTTGAATGCGCGCCGCAAGCTTCGGATTCGGCGCGATCCCGACATCGCCGGCATAGCAGGGGTGGAGATTGTCGAAGCGGTCCTGGCAGCGGAACGAGGTGCCGACGGCCAGTCGATTCGTCTGTGCGAAAGCGGTGAAATCGGCGAGCGCCTCCGACGTCCAGGCGGAGCCGCCGAGAATGGCGATCGGCCTCTTCGCCGCGACCAGCATTTCTCGCAGGCGCGACATGTCGTCCGGCCCGGGATGGGCCTGGACCGCCTTGTAGCGCTCGGCATCGGCAACCGCCGCCGGCTCGCGCAGCATATCCTCGGGGAGCGCAAGGACGACAGGTCCGGGCCGACCGGAGGTCGCCAGCGCGAAGGCATGCGCGACAAATTCGGGGATGCGGCCAGGATCGTCGATTTGCGCCACCCATTTGGCGAGTTGCCCATACATCCGGCGGAAATCGATCTCCTGGAACGCCTCGCGCTCGAGATCGCCCCGCGCCACCTGGCCGATGAAGAGGATCAGCGGCGTGGAATCCTGAAACGCCGTGTGGATGCCGACGCTGGCATTCGTCGCTCCGGGTCCGCGGGTGACGAAGCAGATACCGGGTCTACCCGTCAGCTTGCCATAGGCATCCGCCATATAAGCGGCGCCACCTTCCTGGCGGCAGACGACGAGGCGGATCTGGTTTTTCGCGTCGTAGAGCGCATCGAGCACCGCGAGGTAGCTTTCGCCGGGCACGCAGAATGCCATGTCCACGCCGTGGATCTTGAGCTGATCCACCAGAATTTGCCCACCTGTCCGCATTGTGGAGCGCTCGCTCATTCTCACCTCACCCGCACCTCTGCCGACGTCGCGCCTACTCGTAGCGCCGGCAGTCGACCTTGTCCACGGCCAAGCCCGCATTGTCCGGGCATCGCTGCCCGCGCGCATTCGAGCCCTCCCCGCGCTTCCCAGCGGCGCCTTGCGATCACTCCATCGCGAAGCGATCAACTAAGCTACTGAGGCGGCATCGCTTTGAACCTTACCAATTATTAATTCCACAGCCACACTCGGGTAACGACACCGCACGATATGATTGGCGCATTGCATTCTGCGGTCCCATATCTCCGCAGAACCCCCATTGCCTATTCAACGGAGTGAAAAATGAGCCTGCCCCTATTCCCCGTCCGCCAGGCGGCCCGCCTTCCCTCGCCGCCATCCGGCGGCGGCCCGTCGCCGCGCCGCTCCGCCGCGATGGTGCTCGGCGCCGTCGTCGCTTCGGTCATGCTCGTCGTTCCGGCGTTTGCCCGCGAGGCGCCGGCAAGTTTTGCCTCCTTGGTTAAGGAGGTGGCGCCCGCCGTGGTGAACGTCTCCACAACCGAGAAGGTTGAGGGCGGTCCGATGATGGACCTTCCATTTCAGAATCTGCCGGAGAACTCACCCTTTCGGCAATTCTTCAAGCATTTCTTCAACGGCCAAATGGGGCCCGGTCAAGGACGCTCGATGGTGGAGCACTCCCTCGGCTCCGGTTTCATCATCGATCCAGCCGGCTATGTCGTCACCAATAACCACGTCATCGGCAAGGCGACAGAGATCAGCGTCACACTCAATGATGGCAAGACTTACAAGGCCAAGCTGATTGGCCGCGACGAGCGCACCGACCTGGCGCTCCTCAAGATCAATGCCGACCATCCCCTGCCGGCAGTGTCGTGGGGCGACTCCGACAAGGAGCAGGTCGGTGATTGGGTCATCGCCGTGGGCAACCCCTTCGGATTGGGTGGCACGGTAACGGCCGGCATTGTCTCCGCTCGCGGCCGCGACCTCCACGAAGGCCCCTATGACGATTTCATCCAGACCGATGCCGCCATCAACCGCGGCAATTCGGGCGGCCCCATGTTCAACATGGACGGCAAGGTGATCGGCATCAACAGCGCCATCTATTCGCCGAATGGCGGCAGCGTCGGCATCGGCTTTGCGATTCCCTCCTCGCTGGCACAGCCGGTGATCGCCCAGCTTCGCGAGCACGGCTCCGTCGAGCGCGGCTGGCTCGGCGTTCAGATTCAGCAAGTCACGCCGGAGGTCGCCGAGAGCCTCGGCCTCAAGGCCCCGAACGGCGCCATTATCGCGAGCGTGACCCCCAACAGCCCCGGGCAGGCCGCCGGGCTTCGTCAAGGCGATGTCATCCTCAGCTTCAACGGCAAGGCCATCAAGGATCTGCGCGATCTCACCCGGGCGGTGGCTGACACGAAGCCGGGCGCGGATGCGCCCGTTACGATCTGGCGGGACGGCTGGGAGCAGACCATTCATGCCAAGGTCGGCAAGGCCCCCGAGACCAACGTCGCCGAGAATAACGAGCAGGAGAATCAGTCCGTAGCCCCCTCCGCCGGGGAGACGAAGGTTCCCGATCTCGGCCTCACCCTCGGCGTGCTGACAAGCGATGCTCGACACGAGCTCGGCCTCAAGGCGAACGTCAAAGGCGCCCTCGTTACCGATGTCGAGGATGGTACGCCCGCATCCGATCAAGGGCTCCAGCCGGGCGACGTGATCGTCAGGGTCGGCCAGGAGCGGGTGGCTTCGCCGAAGGAGGCCGCTGCGAAGGTGGCGCAGGCGCGCAAAGCCAACCAGAAAGCGGTCCTGCTCCTGCTCAACCGGCATGGCGAGGAGCGTTTCGTCGCCCTGCCCTTCTCTCACGCTTAGGCGAGGGATGCGCCACGGCGCCGTTCAGCCAGCCCGGCGAGCGGCGTCGTGGTCGCCCTTGTCGTGGGAATTCCCTCGTCGCCTTGCTAGGCTAGCGGCATGCACATTCTGGTCATCGAGGACGATACGGATACCGCCGACTATCTCGTCAAGGGATTGACGGAAAGCGGCTATGTCGTCGACCGGGCCGCCGACGGCCGAGAAGGGCTCTACATGGCGCTGGGCCAAGTCTATGACGCGATGGTGGTCGACCGCATGCTTCCCGGCCTGGACGGCCTATCGATCATTCAAGCCATCCGCACCCAGGGAAAGCATACGCCCGTGCTCATCCTGAGCGCGCTCGGCGAAGTCGACGACCGCGTCAAGGGACTGCGCGCCGGCGGCGACGATTATCTGACCAAGCCCTATGCCTTTTCCGAGCTACTGGCCCGACTCGAGGCGATCCTTCGACGCAGCAACGACAAGGCCGCCGAGCCGCGCCTGAAAGTCGCCGATCTCGAGATGGACCTCCTCGCTCGCACCGTGAGACGCGCGGGCCGGGCCATCGAGTTGCAGCCGCGCGAATTCAAGCTGCTCGAATATCTCATGCGTCATGCCGGTCAAGTGGTCACCCGCACCATGCTGCTGGAGGGGGTCTGGGATTATCATTTCGATCCGCAGACCAACGTCATCGACGTCCACGTCAGCCGTTTGCGCCAGAAGATCGACCGCGGCTTCGAGCGCCCGCTTCTGCATACCGTGCGGGGCGCCGGCTACACCCTGCGGGACGGTGCGTGAGGACCGCCCGCCTCTTCCGCACCTCGACATTCCGTTTGGCGCTCATCTACATGGTGCCTTTCGGGCTCCTGGTGGTGGTCCTCTTCGGTTTCCTCTACCTCGGTACGCTCGGCCTCATTGATAGCCAGGCCAATGCGACGATCGACGCCGAAATCCGCGGCTTGGCCGAGCAATATGCCGAGCGCGGTCTCGGGCGTCTCATCGAGGTCGTGGCCGAACGCAGCGGCAACAAGGGAGAGAAAGGCAGCGTCTATCTCTTGACGGGTCCCGACCTTCAGCCTTTGGCCGGCAATCTCGACGGCTGGCCAGCCAATGCGACCGTGAAGAACGGCTGGCTCAGCTTCGAGGTCCGGTCGGGTCACGGGAGCGCGGAAACCTCCCATGAGATCCGGGCGAAGCCTTTCCGGCTGGAGGGCGGATTTCGACTGCTCGTCGGCCGCGATATGGAGGAGCGCAAGAAATTTCGCGAAGTCATCGCCGAAACCCTCGTCGCCGCTCTCATCATCACCATCATCCTCGGTGTCGCCGGCGCGCTGTTTCTCAGCCGAAAGCTGCTGCGCAGGGTCGAAGCTGTTGCGGAGACGAGTCGCGGCATCATTCACGGCGGCTTGACGCAACGGGTGCCATTGGAGGGAAGCGGCGACGAGTTTGACCGGCTCTCTCAAAGTCTCAATGAGATGCTCGATCAGATCGAGCAGTTGATGGTCGGCATGCGGACGGTGACCGACAGCCTCGCCCACGATCTGCGCAGTCCGTTGACCCGCCTCAAGGCTCGTATCGAGGTGGCCCTGCGGGGAGCCGACGATCCGCGCCGCTATCGCGACGCCTTGGCGCAGACGATCGCCGACGCCGACGCCATATTGGCGACCTTCAATGCGCTGCTCTCCATCACGCAGGCGGAGGCGGGTGCGGCTCGCGCCGCGATGACGCGTCTCGAGCTCGGCGCCATTGCGCGCGACGCCCTCGAGCTCTACGAGCCGGTTGCCGAGGAGAAGGGCCTCTCGCTCACCCAGGCCATCGAGGATGGCGTCATGATCATCGGCCATGCCCAGCTCCTGGCCCAGAGCATCGCCAACCTCCTCGACAACGCCATCAAGTACACGCCGGCCGGCGGCGTTGTGACACTGGTGGTCCGGCTCGTCGGCAATGAGGCGGAGCTACAGGTTGGAGACGACGGGCCGGGCATCCCGGCGGAAGACCGCGAAAGAGTGCTCGAGCGGTTTGTACGCCTCGATACCAGTCGCACCTCGCCGGGCAGCGGCCTCGGTTTGAGCCTCGTCGCAGCCGTCGCGAAGCTGCATCGCGCGAAACTTGCTCTGGATGACAATCGCCCAGGACTCAAGGTGACGCTGTCGTTTGAAGCGGCTCCTCGCGACGCCGGCGCTTGAAGGAGCCTGCCCGCGGGCGGTGCTCGCCTTCCTTGCGCTTTACGGCAATTCCCGCTTGACTGCGCTCCAGAGGATCGAGGTATCCCATGACCGCGCACGGTGAGCCTTCTGCAAGCCCTCACGCGAGCTCCGAAGAGACGGAGCAGATTCGCGGCGCTGTACGCACGCTTTGTGCCAATTTCCCGGGCGAATATTGGCGCAAGCTCGACCGCGAACGCGCTTATCCCACCGCTTTCGTGCGGGCGCTGACCGAGGCCGGCTTCCTCGCCGCCCTCGTCCCCGAGGCTTATGGCGGCAGCGGTCTCGGAATGGCGGCAGCCTCGGCCATCATGGAGGAGATCCATAAGAGCGGCTGCAATGGCGCCGCTTGCCACGCCCAGATGTACACGATGGGCACGATACTGAAGCACGGTAGTCCGAGGCAGAAGATGCGCTGGCTGCCCGGCATCGCCAAGGGTGAGCTCCGCTTGCAAGCCTTCGGCGTGACCGAACCGGGCTCGGGCACCGATACGTTGAGTCTGCGGACCACGGCGGAGCGCCGAGGCGATCACTATCTCGTCAACGGGCAGAAGGTCTGGACGTCGCGCGCGGAGCATTCCGATCTCATGCTGCTGCTGGCTCGAACCACGCCCAAGGATCAGGTGGAGCGTCGCACCGAGGGCTTGTCCGTCTTCGTCGTCGATATGCGCGACGCTGTGGGGAACGGCCTCACCATCCGGCCGATCCGCACCATGATCAATCATGCGACGACGGAGGTGTTCTTCGACAATCTGAAGATCCCCGCCGAGAACCTCATCGGTGAGGAGGGCCAAGGCTTTCGCTACATTCTCGATGGGATGAACGCCGAGCGCATCCTGATCGCGTCGGAATGCATCGGCGACGCGCGCTGGTTCATCGCCAAGGCGGCCGGCTATGCGCGGGAGCGCGTGGTATTCGGGCGCCCCATCGGCCAGAACCAGGGCATTCAGTTCCCCATTGCCCGCGCCTATGCTGCAAGCGAGGCGGCGACCCTTATGGTCGAGCGGGCGGCCACGCTCTTCGATCGCGGCGAGCCCTGCGGCAAGGAGGCCAATCTGGCGAAGCTCCTGGCCGCGGACGCGTCATGGCAGGCCGCCGATATGTGCCTCCAAACCTATGGCGGGTTCGGCTTTGCGGAGGAATACGACGTCGAGCGCAAGTTTCGCGAGACGCGCCTCTACCAGATCGCGCCAATCTCGACCAACCTCATTCTCTCCTATATCGCTGAGCATGTGCTAGGGCTGCCGCGATCCTATTGAGCGACCGCGGCTACCGCCCTGCCTTACCGTTTCTCGAGGGCTTAGAAGAGCCCTTCGACATATCCCTGCTCGTTGATGCGGATGCGGTGCGCCGACGGCTCGCGCGGAAGCCCCGGCATGGTCAGAAGCTCGCCGCAGATGACGACGAGGAATTCGGCACCTCCGGAGAGCCTGATCTCCCGGATCGGAATGACATGGTTGCTGGGTGCGCCCTTGAGCTGCGGATCGGTCGAGAAGCTGTATTGCGTCTTCGCGATGCACACAGGGAAGTGCCCGAAGCCGGCCTTCTGATAATCGCGGAACTGATCGCGTATCCGCTGATCGGCGATGATGTCCTTGGCGCCGTAAAGCTGCTGGGCGATGGTCCGCACCTTGTCCCAGAGAGGCATGTCGTCGGGATAAAGCGTGTGGAAATTGCTTGGCTTCGTCTCGACGATCTTGGCGACGGCGCGCGCGAGCTTCTCGGTTCCCTTGCTGCCGTCTGCCCAATGGCTGCAGGGAATTGCCTCGATGCCGAGCTCGGCGCATTTCTTCCGGATCAACTCATGCTCCATGTCGGTATCGGAGGTGAAGCGGTTGATCGCGACGACGGCGGGAACGCCGAACTTGCCGACGTTCTCGATATGGCGCGCCAGATTGGCGAAGCCTTTCTCCAGAGCGTCCAGATTCTCCTTGCCGAGCTCGTCCTTGCCGACGCCGCCATGCATCTTGAGCGCCCTTACGGTGGCGACGATGACCGCGGCGTCGGGGCGAAGCCCGGCCTTGCGGCACTTGATGTCGAAGAACTTCTCGGCGCCGAGATCGGCGCCGAAGCCGGCCTCCGTCACGATGTAATCGGCGAGTTTCAGTGCCGTCGTAGTCGCTACGACCGAGTTGCAGCCATGGGCGATGTTCGCGAAGGGTCCGCCGTGAATGAAGGCAGGATTGCCTTCGAGCGTCTGGACAAGGTTGGGCTGTAGGGCGTCTTTGAGCAGCACGGCCATCGAGCCATCGGCCTTGAGATCGCTGGCGCGCACCGGCTTGCGATCGCGCGTCTGGCCCACGATGATGTTGCCGAGCCGCTTCATGAGATCGTCCATGTCCTTGGCTAGGCAGAAGATCGCCATGACCTCGGATGCCACGGTGATGTCGAACCCCGCTTCGCGCGGGAAGCCGTTGGCGACCCCGCCAAGCGAGCAGACGATCTGGCGGAGCGCACGGTCGTTCATGTCCATGACCCGGCGCCAGGAGACGCGGCGCACGTCGATATCGAGCTCGTTTCCCCAATAGATGTGATTGTCGATCAATGCCGCGAGGAGGTTGTTCGCCGAGGTGATGGCATGGAAATCGCCGGTGAAATGCAGGTTGATGTCCTCCATCGGCACGACTTGCGCATGCCCGCCGCCGGCTGCACCCCCCTTCATCCCGAAGCACGGGCCAAGGCTCGGCTCCCGCAGGCAGATCACCGTGCGCTTGCCGATACGGTTGAGCCCGTCGCCGAGGCCGACGGTCGTCGTCGTCTTTCCCTCGCCCGCGGGCGTGGGGGTGATCGCGGTGACGAGGATCAGCTTTCCGTTCGGGTGGTTCTTGAGGCCCTTGATGAAGTCGAGGCTCACCTTCGCCTTGTAATGCCCATGACGGAACAGGGCGTCCGCCGGGATGTTGAGCTTGGCGCCGATCGCCTCGATCGGCTGCAGTCGCGCCTCGCGCGCAATCTCGATATCGCTTTTAACTTCGGGCATTTAGCTCTCCCTTGGCGTCGAAAGGACGGCGAGTTCGACGCCGTCGCTCGGCTCTTGTATACCAGTAGACCAGCAAGGATTTAGCACCTCGCTGGACGCTTGGCGAGCCCCCAGCCGACCATTTCGTGTCAAATCGCGCTGGCGGCGCCGCGGCTCCCTCGGGCACACTTCGGCGAAGCGCAAGCGGCGATATAAGAGAGGAATGATGCCCGATATCTTCGATGCTCAAATCTTCCGCCCAAGCCGAACCTTCATGGGCGTGCCGAACGGCTACGATCTCTCCGGCGCGAAGGCCGCCATTCTCGGCATTCCGTTCGATTGCGGCACCCATCCGGTTCGCATCGGGGCGCGGCTCGGGCCCAGCGCCATTCGCGAACAATCGGCTCTCGTCCGCCCCTATCAGCCGCCGCGCGCGGATTTCAACCCGCTCGAGCGCCTTGGCTTGATCGACTGCGGCGATGTGAATGTCACACCCAGCCTTATTCTCGATGCTCATGCGCGGATCGAAGAAGCGGTGTGGCGCATCGTCAGCGCCGGTACGGTTCCGGTGACCATGGGGGGCGACGGCTCGGTGACCCTCCCCCAGCTCCGCGCGCTCCACCGGAAATATCCGAACCTCGCCCTCCTCCATATCGACGCCCATACGGATACCTATCCGGGTGAAGGAGAGGTTACGGCCCGCTATAACACGGCAACCACCTTCACGCGCGCGGCAGAGGAAGGCCTCCTCGATACCGCCAATTCGCTTCATATTGGTGCGCGCGGACCCATCGGATATCCGCAGATTTTCGAGCACACGCGGCGTTGCGGCTATGAACTCATCGACGGCGCCGCCCTCTTTGCCCGCGGCTTTCCGGAGACTCTGCATCATATTCATGCACGTCTTGCAAATCGCCCGATTTACCTTTGTTTTGACATGGATTTCTTCGATCCGTCCTGCGCACCGGGCGTGTGCACGCCCGCTTGGGGCGGGGCGAGCGCCCGCGAAGGACTGTCATTCCTGCAAGGATTGGCCGGGCTCAACATCGTCGCGGCCGACGTGAATACGGTGAGCCCCCCTCACGATGTCGGCGGCATGACCGCCTTCCTCGCCGGGACGGTGGTCCTCGAATGTCTCACCCTCGTCGCCCGCGCGCTCAATCTCGTCAACATGCCGCTGTCCGGGTGAGGTGCAGGCGTTCCAAGCGGGCTGTTATTGACACTTAACGGCCCCCTGATCAATCTCTTCGCCTGCGTCTCGAACATCAGCTGGACCGGCGGCCCTCCGCATCCGGCGGGGGAGAATTTCGTGGCAGGACGGACAGGACCGCGGCTTGGCGTCGATATCGGCGGCACCTTCACCGATGTCGCGCTCGAAGTCGGCGGGAAGCGCTACACCAGCAAGATCCTCACCACGCCGCAGGCGCCGGAGAAAGGTGTCCTCGACGCCATTGCCATCGCCTTGCGCGACGCGGACCTCGCCCCGTCGGCGCTCGAGATGATCGTCCATGGCACGACGCTCGCGACGAACGCTCTCATTGAGCGCAAGGGACCGCGCACGGCCCTGATCACGACCGAGGGCTTCCGCGACATCATCGAGATCCGGCAGGAGAACCGCTTCGAGCAATATGACGTCAATATCGATCTGCCGCCGCCCCTCGTGCCGCGGCGCTGGCGCCTGGGGGTGCGTGAGCGGATCGACGCCCACGGAAAGGTGCTGCTGCCTTTGGACGAGGCGAGCGTTGAGCGCGCTATCGACACGTTGGAGCGCCAGGAGATCGCCAGCGTCGCCGTCGGCCTCCTGCACAGCTTCACAAACCCGGATCATGAGAAGCGCATCGGCGAGCGAATCGCGAAACGCATGCCGGACGTGACGATCACGTTGTCGTCGGACGTCTCGCCGGAAATGCGGGAATACGAGCGCTTCACGACGGCCTGCGCGAACGCCTATGTCCAGCCGCTCATGAGCCGCTATCTGCGCAACCTGGAAGACGGCCTGCGCAAAGCCGGCTTCCGCTGCCCCCTCTTCCTGATCTCCTCGGGCGGCGGCCTTACCACCGTCGAGACCGCGATCCGCTTCCCCGTACGCCTCGTCGAATCCGGTCCGGCGGGTGGCGCCATCTTTGCCAGCCATATCGCCCGCCTCTGCGGCATTGACAAGATGATCTCGTTCGACATGGGCGGCACGACGGCAAAGATCTGCCTGATCGACGAGGCGAAGCCGCAGACGAACCGCGTCTTCGAGGTTGCCCGGATCTATCGCTTCAAGAAGGGCTCCGGCTTGCCCCTGCGCATTCCCGTGATCGAGATGGTGGAAATCGGGGCCGGTGGCGGCTCGATCGCACGCGTGGACGCCATGAACCGCATCGCCGTTGGACCAGACAGCGCCGGATCGGAGCCTGGACCGGCTTCCTATGGCCGCGGCGGCACGGAGCCCACCGTCACCGACGCCGATGTGGTGCTCGGCCGCATCGATCCTGCGGCCTTCTCCGGCGGCAAGCTGACGCTCGACACACAGGCCGCGACAGCGGCCGTCAAGCGCGCCATCGGCGAAAAGCTGGGGCTATCGCCGGAATTCGCCGCCTTGGGGATCAGCGAGATGGTCGACGAGAACATGTCGAACGCTGCGCGCGTCCATACCATCGAGAGCGGTAAAGATGTGGGCGAGCGCACCCTCGTCGCCTTCGGCGGCGCCGCTCCCCTACACGCGGCGCGCGTAGCGGAGAAGCTCGGCCTCAAGCGTGTCGTCATTCCGACCAATGCGGGCGTGGGCTCAGCCGTCGGGTTTCTTCGCGCCCCGATCGCCTACGAGATCATTCGCACGAATATCCAGCGGCTCAGCAGCTTCGACGCCGAAGCGGTTAACCGCATCCTTGCCGAGATGCGCGCCGAAGCCGAGGCGATCGTGCGCCAAGGCGCCGGGCCGGAAACTCGGCTCGAAGAGCGTCGCGCTGCCTTCATGCGCTATCGCGGCCAGGGCCACGAGATTGCCGTACCGCTTCCGGTCCAGGCATACACTGCCGAGGACAAGCCCGCGCTCCTGAAGGCGTTCGAGGCTGCCTATTGTGCGCTCTATAGCCGCGCTATTCCTGGCGTCGATGTGGAGATCTTAAGTTGGGTCATGGTGATCAGCGCGCCGCTGGACGTCGACATCGAAACGCCCAAGCCGGAAGAGCCTGGCTCAGCGACGCCGCTGTCCCGCCGCAAGCTGTTCGACCCAGCTTCGGGGGATTTCATCGAGGCGCCATTCTTCCGCCGCGCCGACCTCAAGCGCGGATGGATCGTTCCGGGTCCCGCCGTGATCGAGGAAGACGAGACCTCAACGGTGGTCAGCCCGAGCTTCGAGGCACGCATCAACGGCTTCGGTTATATTGAACTCATCCGACGCGAAGAGTAGCCTTCCGCCATGGTCGCAAAGCCCAACACGGCGCTATCGCAAATTCACATGCAGATCATGTGGAGTCGGCTCATCGCCGTGGTCGAAGAGCAGGCGCAGACACTCATCCGCACTGCCTTCTCCACCTCGGTGCGCGAAGCCGGCGACTTGTCCGCCGGCGTCTTCGATCGCGAGGGGCGCATGCTCGCCCAGGCCATCACTGGAACGCCGGGGCACGTCAACTCGATGGCGAATGCCGTCAAGCACTTCCTCAGCGTCTACCCGATCGACAAGATGCAGGAGGGTGACCACTACATCACGAACGATCCCTGGCTAGCCTCGGGCCATCTGCACGACTTCACCGTCGTTACGCCGACCTTCAAGAATGGCAGGCCGATCGCCTTGTTCGCAAATACTACCCATGTCGTCGATATCGGTGGGCTCGGCATGGGGCCGGACGGGCGGCAGGTGTTCGAGGAGGGTCTCTCGGTACCGATCATGCCCCTCGCGCGGAAGGGAGAGTTCAACGAGGACCTCTTGCGCATCGTGCGGGCCAATGTGCGTGAGCCGTTCCAGGTGGAGGGCGATCTCTTCGCCATGGCCGCCTGCAACGAGGATGGCTGCCGCCGCCTCCTCGACATGCTCGACGAGTTCAGGATGGAGGATCTCCAGGCGCTCGGCGATCAGATCATCGACGCCTCGCGGCAGGCCATGCTGAACGCGATCCGCCAGCTCAAGCCCGGCGTCTATCGCAACAGCTTGACGATGGACGGGTACGACAAGCCTCTGACCCTGGCCGCGACGATGACGATCGGCTATGACGGCATCCACGTCGATTTCAGCGGCACGTCGCCGGCGAGCTCCTACGGCATCAACGTTGTGCTCAATTACACGCTCGCCTACACGGCCTTCGGCGTGCGCTGCCTGGTGGCGCCCGAGGTGCCGAACAACGCCGGCTCGCTCGAGCCGATCACCGTGACCGCTCCTGAGGGCTCGGTGCTCAACGTCAAGCGCCCCTGGGCCGTCGCCGCGCGGCATACCGTGGGTCATATGCTGCCCGACGTTGTGTTCGGCTGCCTCCATCCGGTGATCAAGGGCGGCGTTCCCGCCGAGGGCGCCTCCTCCCTATGGAATCCGCAGATCTATGGCGGGGGTTCCATGGTCGACGAGGTCGAGGAGGGCGTCGATCCCTCTACCCTCCCTCAGTTTTCAACCGTCATTTTCCATTGCGGCGGCGGCGGGGCACGGCCGACGAAGGATGGCCTCAGCGTTACCGCCTTTCCCAGCGGCGTTCGCACCATTCCCGTTGAAGCGACGGAGTCCGTCGCCCCAGTCGTATTCTGGCGTCGCGAGTTTCGCGAGGAGTCCGGCGGGGCCGGAACCTATCGCGGCGGTCTCGGCCAAGTCATCGAGCTGAGCGGCGCCGATGGCATGCCCATCAGCCTGCTCTGCAATTTCGAGCGTGTGCGCAACCCTGCGCGGGGCCGCAACGGCGGCCATAATGGCGAGCCGGGACGGGTCTCGCTTGCCTCCGGTCGACCCATTCGCCCGAAAGGCCGGCAAACGGTGCCGCCTCGGGACCGCATCCGGCTTGAGCTTCCCGGCGGCGGCGGTTTTGGGGTGCCTGAAAAACGCGATCCTCAACGAGTCGCCGATGATGTCTTGGACGAATTGGTCTCGCGCGAAAGCGCCGAACGGGTCTATCGTGTCGCCCTCACCGAGGATGGCAGAGTCGACTTCGAAGGCACGGCAGCGATGCGGTTGGGCGATCAACGGGAATAGATGAGGCTACACAGGCCTGACGAAGCACGATACCCATAAAATCGCGACAAAATCAAAATAACGGCTTGTTGATGCGATCGTAAGACGAGCCAGAAAATGGGAGGTAACGTATGAGGAGACTAGCGCTTTCGCTTGTGACGGCCGCTGTGCTCGGCCTCGCCTCAACAGCCATGGCGGCGGACAACGTCAAGATCGGCGTCATCATGCCGCTGAGCGGGAATTCAGCCAGCGCTGGACAGTCGGCCAAGGCCGCGATCGAGCTTGCCGCGCAGATCGTCAACGAGGCCCATCCAGAGCTCAAGAACCTTCCCCTTGCGGCGACCGCCGGCCTGCCGAATCTCGGAGGCGCCAAGACCGCCCTCCTCGTCGCCGATCATCAGGGCAATCCTTCCGAAGGGCAGAACCAGACGCTGCGCCTTATCACCCAGGAGCATGTCGTCGCGATGCTCGGCAGCTATCAGTCGAACGTCTCCTTCACGGCGACGGCCGTGGCGGAGCGCTACGGCATTCCCTTCGTCGTCGGTGACTCCGTCGCCGCGAACATCACCGGCCGCGGCTTCAAATGGGTCTTCCGCGTCACCCCGGTGGCAACCGACTTCGCCAACAACTACATGGACTTTCTTGCGGACCTCAAGAAAGCTGGCCATCCGGCGAGCAATATCGCCGTCGTCTATGAGAATACCGATTACGGCACCTCGGTGGCCGGGACCGTGCGCGAAGCCGCCAAGAGCCACGGCATCAATGTCGTCGCCGACATCGCCTATAACGCCAACGCCGCCGATGTCTCGCCGCAGGTGCTTCAACTCAAAGAGAAAAAGCCGGACTGCATCATCTTCATCAGCTATACCGCCGATACGATCCTCTACATGAAGACGATGAAGAACCTGGATTACCTGCCGCCGCTGATCATTGGCGACGATTCCGGCTTCTCCGATCCCGCCTTCATCAAGGCCGTCGGCGACATCTCTCAAGGCGTGATCAACCGGAGCGCTTGGGACATCGGTCCCAAAGATAGCACGACGTGGAAGATCAACGAGATGTACAAGGCCAAGACCGGCCACGATATGGACGATACCAGCGCGCGTGACATGCAGGCGGCATTCGTGCTGTTCGACGCCATCAATCGTGCCGGCTCGACCAAGCCCGAAGCGATCCAGAAGGCGCTGCAGGAGACCGACCTCAAGCCCGACCAGCTCATGATGGGCTACAAAGGCGTCAAATTCGACAAGACGGGCCAGAACATTCTCGCGGCCACCTATCTCATCCAGCTCATCGGCAAGGATTACGTTGCGGTGTGGCCGCCGAAGTCGGCGCAACATCCCCTCATCTATCCCTTCAAGGGCTGGAAGTAGCCGGGGATGATCCTTCTCCAAGTGATCGTGGGCGGCCTCCTGATCGGGGCCGTCTACGCTCTCTTTTCATCCGGACTCACGCTCATCTGGGGAATGATGAACGTGATCAATTTCGCCCATGGCGAATTCGTCATGCTCGGCATGTATGTCGCCTTCTGGGCCTTCACGCTCGCAGCGTTCGGACCCGCCAGCTTCAGCGCCCTCGCCGCCGTCCTCCTGTTCATTCTCGGCGTGATCGTCTATCTGGCCCTCATCCGTCACGTCATGCGCGGCCCCATGCTGTCGCAAATCCTGGCGACCTTCGGCCTGCTGCTCCTCTTGCGCTACGCCGCGTTCTGGGCCTTTAGCCCGAATTTCGTGACCCTCCCGGAGGGCCTTGTTGGACCCAATCTCGATATCGGCGGCATCCTCCTGAGCGCGCCCAAGCTCGCGAGCGGCATCGTCGCGATTCTGCTCACGACGGGCATGCATCTCCTTCTGACGCGAACGGCGATCGGCAGCCAGATCCTGGCCGTTGCCGAAGACCCCCGCGCCGCCATGCTAATGGGAATCCGGCCCGATCGCATGCAGGCGATTGCCTGGGGATTGGCGGGCGCCTCGGCCGGCATCGCTGGCGCCCTCATCGCCACCTTCTTTCCGATCTCACCGACCGTGGGAGAGTCGCTGGCGCTGATCGCCTTCGTCGTCGTGACCCTCGGCGGCTTCGGCAGCGTGCCCGGGGCCATGATCGCCGGGCTGATCGTCGGCCTCATCGAGTCCGTCTCGGCTTTCTATTGCGGGCCCGTCTATCAGGACGTCTTCGTCTACGGTCTCTTCGTACTTATTCTATGGGTCCGCCCGCATGGGCTCCTGGGGAAAGCGTGATGCGCCGCGGCACTATCGTTCTCGCCGTGGTCCTCCTGGGCTTTCCCCTCGTCTTCAGCGATCCCTATTACGAGCAACTCGGCGCGCTCGTGCTGCTGGCGGCGATTTCCGCTTCGGCATGGAACCTGGTCGGCGGGTATGCGGGCCAGGTCTCCGTCGGGCATGCCGTCTTCTTCGGAATCGGCGCCTATATGCCGCTTCTCGTGTACAAATTGTGGGAAACGAGCCCGCTTGCCGGCTTTCCCCTCGGCGTCGCCGTCAGCATCGGCATCGCGATCGTCATCGGGGTGCCGACGTTTCGGCTTTCCGGACATTATTTCAGCATGGCGACGATCGCAGTGGCCGAGCTCATCCGCATCCTCGTCGGCAACTGGGATCTGATGGGAGCCTCGATCGGCCTGATGGGACCGGCGACACCGCGGGGCTGGTGGGACCTCATCTTCCGCAGCTCCGTCCCGTACTACTACATCTACCTCGCGGTGCTGGCAGTGCTTCTCGCCCTCACCTTCCGCATGGAGCGCAGCCGCTTTGGCTATTATCTGCGCGCGATCCGCGCCGGCGAGCGGGCATCGCGCAGCCTGGGCGTGCCCGTCAGCCGCTACAAGCTCTACGCGCTGATGCTGAGTGCCACCTTCACGTCCCTCGCCGGCTCCCTCTACGCGATCAAGTTCGGGTTCATCGACCCCAATAGCGGTCTCGGCATCCTGGTTTCGGTGAACATGCTACTGATGGCCGCTCTCGGCGGTGCCGGGCGGCTCTACGGCCCGCTCCTTGGAGCAGCGATCCTTGTGCCGTTGCAGACGGTCACGAACAGCTTTCTCGGCGGCAGCGGCACCGGGCTCACCTATATCCTTTACGGCGGGATCATCCTGCTCATCAGCCGCTACGAGCCGGGCGGGCTGTTTGAGCTAGGGGACCGGCTGCGGATGCGCAGGCGGCAGCGCGAGGTCAAGGAGCGCCGCCATGCTGCTTAGCGCTGAGCGGGTCTCGATGTCCTTCGGCGGCTTCCTCGCCGTCTCGGGGGCGAGCATGACGGTCGCCGAAGGCGATATCGTCGGCCTCATTGGGCCGAACGGCGCTGGAAAATCGACCTTTTTCAACTGCCTCGCCGGTGATCTCACGCCGAGCACAGGTCGCGTTGTCTTCGACGACATCGAGGTGACGCACGCCTCGCCGGAGGAGCACGCGAAACTCGGGATCGGGCGCACCTTCCAGGTTCCCGCAACCTTCGAAGACCTCACGGTTCTTGAGAATGTGATGATCGGCGCCTTTCTGCGACACCCTGGCGAGCGCGAGGCGCGGCGTGAGGCGCGTCGCATCCTTGAGGTGACCGCGCTCGACGGGCTTGCCGAGCAGCCGGCGCGCGGCCTCGGAACGCCTGGACGCAAGCGCCTCGAGATCGCTCGTGTCTTGGCGACCGGCCCGCGGCTTATGCTGCTCGACGAGGCGCTTGCCGGGCTCAACCCCGTCGAGATCCGCGCCGCTATCGAGCTCGTGCGGCGCATTCACGCGATGGGAATAACGCTCATCATCGTCGAGCACATCATGGAAGTGATCATGACGCTGGCGCACCGCGTCGTTGTGTTCAATCAGGGGCGCGTCATCGCCGAAGGCACTCCCCGCGAGGTGGTGGATGATCCTATCGTCATCGACGCCTATCTCGGTCATTCGCACGCCAAACGGGCGCAGAGCGGTGGATGAGATCGCCATGGACCGGCTAAAAGTCGAGCATCTCGAGGTGAAGTATGGCGATCTCGTCGGCGTGGCGGATGTCTCTCTCGACGTGAAGCCCGGTACGATCGTCGCCTTGCTGGGGGCCAATGGCGCTGGGAAGACAACGACGCTCAACGCGATCGCGGGCCTCGTGCCACCCTCGGGCGGCGTCATCGAATGGCAAGGTGAGGACATCGCTCGGCTCCCGGCCTATGCCATCGTGCGCAAGGGCCTGGCCCTCTCGCCGGAGGGCTGGCGTCTCTTCACCGGCCAGACCGTCGAGCAAAATCTCAAACTTGGCACCACGCCGCTGACCGATAAGGCACGCGCCTCGGAGTTACTCGATCGCGTCTATGAGCTCTTCCCTCGTCTCAAGGAGCGCCGCAAGCAGCGCTCCGGAACGCTCTCGGGCGGCGAGCGCCAGATGCTCGCCGTCGGCCGCGCCCTCATGAGCGAGCCCAGCCTGCTGCTCCTCGACGAGCCGAGCCTCGGCCTTGCACCGGCGATCGTCGAAATGCTCTACGCCAGCCTCGACCGATTGCACGACGAAGGCCTTACCCTGCTCCTGGCGGAGCAGTCCGTCCACTTGGCGCTCGAGGTCGCCGACTACGCCTATGTCTTGCAGACGGGGCGCACTGTCCTTGAGGGGCCGGCCGCAAAGCTGGCTGCCGACCCGGAGGTCCAGCGCATCTATCTCGGCCTCGGCAACGAGACGGCAGCGCCTCTCTGAGCGGTCAGCCCGCAGCCTTATTCAAGACCTCTTGAGGGGTGCTCGAAACGATCTTGGCGTAGCTCGGGACGAATTTTCTGCCCTCGATCAAGGTCACGAAGGCTGGCTTCATCTCCTCCGCGAGGATTTTGCGGATTTTCGCATGGACCTCGATGTCTCGCCACTCGCCGATCAACCAGAAATGATCCGCATCGGCCACGTCGCGGCATAGCACCCCATCCTTCACCTGCGCCGCGGATTTGTGCATCGGATTCTCGTCCGAGTAGTCGAACTCGTTGAAGAGCTTGATGAACTCGTCGCCTTTACCGGGCTTCACTCGAAAATCGTAGATGTGGAAGAAGTGACCTTCCTTCGCAAGCGGCTCCAGTGCCATGAGCGTCTCCAGGGTCTATGTCTTGTCGATAGACAGTATACTGACTATCCTTCGGCGGCAAGCGTCGATTGGCGCAAGCGAGCATTGACCGGCTCACTCGTTACCCTTAGCGTGCCCGACCTCGCGAGAAAGAGCGAGATGTAGAAAAGGAGCGCAGATCCGATGGCATGGCATGCCGCAGCGAGCGTGGACGAGGTCGGAGACGACGAAGTGATTGGGGTCGTGATCGAGGGGCAACCTATTGCAATCTATCGCCTTGGCGGACAGCTCTATGCGACCCACAACATCTGTTCCCACGAGCACGCGCTGCTTTCGGATGGCTATATCGAAGGCGACTGCATTGAATGCCCGCTGCACCAGGCGCGCTTCCACATCCCGACCGGCGAAGTGCGGAGCGCGCCGGCCACGGAGCCGGTCAAAACCTATTCCATCAAGGTCCAAGGCGATCAAATCCTGGTCGATGTTCCGGACGCCTGACGCTTTGCATGTTGGCCTCGCCTAACCAGAGCTTCGTGATCGTCGGCGCCGGGCAGGCCGGCGGCCGCGCCGCCGAGGCGATGCGCAAGGCCGGCTTCCAGGGGCGGGTGATCTTGATCGGAGATGAGGCGGAACCACCCTATGAGCGGCCGCCTCTCTCGAAGGCGATCCTCGTCGGCGCCAAGCCGCACGGCTCTTGCCAATTGTTGCCATCGGGCTTCTACAAGGAGAATGAGATCGAGCTGCTGACCGAGACGCGCGTCATCGCTCTCGACCCGGCGGCGCATCGGGTGAAGCTCGCCGATGGGCGCGAGGTCGGATACGACAAGCTCGTATTGGCCACAGGCGGCCGCGTTCGCGAGCTTCCTTTCGCGCCGATCGGAAGGGCCGGCGTCTATTACCTCCGCACCGTTAAGGACTCGCTGACTCTCGGTGCCGCGCTGCGGCGAGCCAAGCGCTTCGTGGTGATCGGCGGCGGCTTCCTTGGTCTCGAGGCGGCGGCAAGCGCGCGCAAGCTGGGCCTCGAGGTCACGGTCGTCGAATGCTTGCCGGCAATACTCGATCGCGCCATGCACCCCAAGATCGCCGAGTATGTAGCCGCCCTTCATCGCCGTAATGGGGTCGAGATCCGCACGGGCATTACGGTTTCGGAGATCGCCAGCGACAGCAAGGTCGAGGCCGTCATCTGCCGCGACGGCTCACGCATCGCAGCCGATCTCGTTCTTGTTGCGATCGGCATACTCCCCAATGTCGAGCTTGCCGAGGCCGCCGGCGCCGCCATCGAGAACGGCATCAAGGTCGACGAGTTTGGACGCACGACGCTTGAAGACGTTTATGCCGTCGGCGATGTGGCCAATCATCCCAATCCGATCCTCGGCCGCCGCTTGCGCCTCGAATCCTGGCAGAACGCCCAGAACCAAGCTATTGCCGTCGCGCGGGGCTTGTGCGGCGCGCCGCAACCCTATGCCGAAGTACCGTGGTTCTGGTCGGATCAATACGATGCAAACATCCAAATGGTCGGCGTTCCGCAGGAGACCGACGATGTCGTCTTCCGCGGCGATCCCACGAGCGGCCGCTTCACGGCCTTCAACATCGCGCGTCATCGCGTAGTCGGCGCGACCGCATTCAACATGGGTGGTGAGATCCGCTTTGCACGTAAAATGATCGAGACCGGCACGACGCCCACGCTCGACGCCCTCGCCGACCCGCGCCACAAGCTCAAAGATCTCGTGGCAGCCCACGCGGCCTCGTCGCAAGCTTGACCGTTGCTTTCCACAAAATCGTCAGTATACTGCCTATATCTGGTTTTGCGCGGCCGCGCCTGATGGCGACCCCGGTTGGAGGTTCACATGACTCTCGGCGTCGACATGCTCGACTTGCCTGCGATAGGCGGTTCGAACCGCGCCCCCGACGGCCCTTATGAATGGCCGCCCGAGGGACTCACGCGCATTCCCGATTGGGTCTACACCAGCCAGGCCATCTACGAACGTGAGGTCGAGCGCATCTTTCACGGGCCGACCTGGAACTACGTGGCCCTTGAGTGCGAGATCCCCCAGCCCGGTGACTTCAAGCGCTCGTTCGTCGGCCCAACGCCTGTCATCGTCTCAAGGGCTCAGGACGGCGGCATTCACGTTTTCGAGAACCGCTGCTCCCATCGCGGCGCCGAGTTCTGCCGCAAGTCTCGAGGCAACACCAAGGAGTTCGTCTGCCCTTATCACCAGTGGACATATGATTTGGCCGGAACCCTGATTGGCATTCCCTTCCGCCGCGGTCTCAAGAAGGAGGGCGGCATGCCAAAGGATTTCCGGCCCGAGGCGCATTCGCCGCGTCACCTCAAGGTGACGACGCGGCGCGGTGTCGTCTTCGCGTCCTATTGCGACGAGATGGAATCGATCGAGGATTATCTCGGTCCGGAAATCCTCGCGGATTTCGATGCGACGTTCGACGGCCGGCCCCTCAAGCTGCTCGGCTATTACCGCAACGTTCTGCCGGCCAACTGGAAGCTCTATCACGAGAACCTCAAGGATCCCTATCACGCCACGCTCCTGCACGCCTATCTGGTCAATTTCGGGCTGCTCGTCGCCGGCAACAAATCGGCCATGATCGTCGATGCCAAGGGCCGCCACGGGACCATGGCCTCCGCCAAGGGCGACGAGGGCCCCAAGGTGGACGACGCCAGCAAGAGGGAGATGCGCGCCTTCCAAGAGAACATGAAGCTGAACGACGACCGTTTCCTGAATTATGTGAAGGAGTTCGACTCGCCCTGGTCCGTCACCATGCAGACGATCTGGCCAAACCTGATCGTGCAGCGGGAGCTCAATACCCTGGGTACGCGCCACATCGTTCCCCACGGCCCGAACGCCTTCACGATGATCTGGACCATGTTCGGCTATGAGGGCGACAGCGATGAGATGGTGCGGCATCGGCTGCGTCAGGGCAATCTGATGGGGCCGGCGGGCTTCCTCGGCCTCGAGGACAACGAGGCGATGAAATTCGTGCAGGAGGGAATCTGCGGCGCCGCGCGGGAGATGTGCGGCCTCGTCGAGCTCGGCGGGCGTGACGAGGGCACCTCGACAACCCTCATCACCGAGGCCGCGATCCGCTCGATGTACCGGCACTATCGCGACGTCATGGGACTTTAGCGATGCTCGATACGAAACCGCGGGCCGCCGCGACACTCCCCTCCCTATTGGAGTTGCGGCTGGAGATCGAGGCGTTCAATGCCGAGTATTGCCAGGTGCTCGATACTCAGCAGATCGAATCCTGGCCGAGCTTCTTCACCGAGGACGCGATCTACCGCATCACCGCGCGGGAGAACGCGGAAGCGGGATTACCGGTTGGGCTTGTCTACTGCGAGGGCCGCGCCATGCTGATCGACCGCGCCTTCGCGATCGCGCACACCGCGATGTTTGCGCCGCGCTATCTACAGCATCATGTGAGCAATCTGCGCGTCATCGCGATCGCTAACGACGGCACCATCTCTGCGGAAGCGAATTATCTGGTTCTGCAGACGCTCGTCGACGACGATACCCGCATCCATCAGGCTGGGCGCTACCTCGACCGCTTCGTGCGCGACGGCACCTCGCTCCGGCTGAAGGAGCGGCACTGCATCTACGACACGCTTAGGATCGACAACTCGCTCGTCTATCCGGTTTGATCGGGAGCGCGCTCAACTCGGCCGGAAAAGCGCGCGGCCGTGCTGATTGTTCACCTCGACGAGGCGCCGGAGCATCGCCATGAAGGCGGCGCGCTCCTCGGCAGACAAGGGGGCGACCAGGCGCTCCTGGGCGCGGATCATCGCCTCATACATGTCTTCGACGAGCTTTGACCCCTCAGCCGTGAGGTAGGCGAGCTTCACGCGACGGTCCTGCTCGCTTCCGACGCGCCGAACAAGCCCGCGGTCCGCCAGCCGCCCCAGGACATCGGCGACATTCGTACGATCGATGCCGATTTCGGCCGCCAGCGATACCTGGTCAATCCCCGGGTGCTGGCTCAGCGTCGTCAACAACCCGTATTGGACGGGCGTGATGTTGTAGACCTTGCACTCCTCGATGAAGAGGGCATGGTGGATCTGATGCAGCCGCCGGATAAGGAAACCCGGGCGCGACCACAAAGGCAGCGGCATCTTGATGCGGTGTCGCTCCTCCGGCACGCCGCCGGTCTTCGCGCGCGGTTTCGTCAAGGGATATCCTCCCTGCTCTGATTCCTCTCGATACCCGCTCGACCTATTCGACGCAATCCTTGGTCGTGCGTCGCGACCTCAGTAAGGGATTGACCCTCCAGGGGTCGGGCCATATGCTCAGTATACTGTTTTTCTGGCGAATCAGGCGAATCAACAGGGCCGAATGCCCCGGGGAGACGGCAGTCCATTGTCGGCGTCTTTATCTGCCTTTCAGCCCGCTCACGAAATCGCGGCGCAAATCCGCGCCGGCAAGCTCTCGCCCGTCGATCTCGTCACGGCCGTGCTCGCCCGGATCGACGCGAGTCAACCGACCCTCAACGCCTATATCACCGTCTGTCACACGGAGGCGCTCGCGGCGGCGAAAGCGGCGGAGGCTGCCGTCCGGCGCGGCGACGAGCTCGGCCCCCTCCACGGCGTACCGGTCTCGGTCAAGGACATCATCAACACGAAAGACATTCGCACGACCTGGGGCTCCCGCCTCATGGCCGACAATGTGCCGGACAACGACGCCGTCGCGGTGTCGCGCCTCAAGGCGGCCGGCGCCATCATCCTCGGCAAGACGACGACGCCCGAATTCGCCCATAAGCTGCTGACCGACGCACCGCTGTTCGGGGTCACCCGCAATCCCTGGGATCTGGACCACAGTCCGGGAGGATCGAGTGGTGGCTCGGCGGTCGCAGTCGCCGCTGGGCTCGGCCCTTTGGCACTCGCGACCGATGCCGGCGCCTCGACCCGCCTCCCCGCCGCCTGCACGGCGATCCTGGGATTGAAGCCGACGCTCGGCATCATCCCCCACAATCAGGTGCCCGAGGCATTCAACAACTTCATCCATCTTGGGCTCATGGCGCGCAACGTTCGCGATCTTGCGCTCATGCTCGACGTGCTGGCGGGGCCGCATCCGAGCGATCCCCATTCCCTCGCCGCACCGCTGCCCGGTGCACGCGAGCGGTTGGCGGATTCCCTGGACGTTAAGGGCAAGCGCATCGCCTGGCGCCCTCTCCTCGGCAACGAGGTGCTGGACGACGAGGTGCGCACGCTCTGCGAGGAGGCTCTCCATGCGCTGGCAGAACAAGGCGCAAAAGTGGAGCAGGTGGATGAGCCCTTCGAGAATTCCGATTCCGCCTGGCGAGTCTTGCAGCAATCGAATTGGGCTGCGCGTTTCTACGATAAGCTCGACGAGGTCCGCGACCGGATGGACCCAAGCTTCGTCGAGGGCATCCGCGTGGGCGGCAGCTATACGGGTCAACAAGTCACGAAAGCGGGATATCGGCGCACCCAGATCTTCCGCGCGGTGCAGCAATGGTTTGCGCGCTTCGATTTTGTCGTCACCCCTACGGCCGCCCGCCCACCCCTTCCCGTGTCACAGAGGGCGCTCGATCCGATAACGATCAACGGGCGGACAGTTGGGGACATGCGGCAGGCTTACGCGCCTTATCTCAACACCATCGATCTCAGCGGTCACCCTGCCGTGAGCGTTCCCTGCGGATGGACCAAAGCGGGTTTGCCCGTGGGTCTACAAATCATCGGCCCTTGGTATGCGGATGCCGAAATCTTGCGATTGGCAGCCGTTTTCGAGCAGATTCGCCCCTGGGCGTCGCGCATCCCTCCCCATGCGCCGGCTTGAGCGAGACAGGAGATCGGATTCTAACATGATGGAGCACGGAAAGCCGGGAAAGGGCATCGGCGCGCGGCTCGTCCGCAAAGAGGATGCACGCCATCTCCATGGCCGTGGCAATTTCGTCGGCGATATCGCCATGCCGAACCTTATGGAGCTGGCCTTCCTGCGCAGCCCGATCGCGCATGGACGCCTACGCGCGATCACCGTACCGCCGGCGATCGCGGATCGTACCTATACCGCCGAGACGCTCACCGGGGTGAAGCCGATGCAGGCGGTGAACAGCATTCCCGGCTTCAAGCCTTCAGACTATCCGGTGCTCGCGACAGGGAAGGTGCGTTTCGTTGGCGAGCCCGTGGCGATGTGCCTGGGCATTACACGTGCCGAGGCCGAAGACCTGTGCCAGAAAATTATCCTGGACATCGAGGAGCTCCCGGCCGTTGTCGACGTTGCCGAGGCGCGCAAGCCGGGCTCAGCCCTACTGCACGAGGCCTGGGGCGACAATCTCTTCATGATCACCAATACGGAAAGCCGCTTCGAAGAGCTCGCCAAAGACGCTCCCGTCGTCGTCACGCGCGAATACAACTTGGCGCGTCAATGCATGTCGCCGATGGAAGGAAAGGGCGCGCTCGCGTATTGGGACGATCGCGCCGATCAGCTCGTCGTCTACGCCTCGACGCAGGTTCCCCACGTCATCCGCACCGGGCTCTCACTCTGCCTCGGCCTCGATCAGCGACGCATTCGCGTGATCGCGCCCGATGTCGGCGGCGGGTTTGGGTTCAAGTGCATCCTGCAACCCGAGGAGGTCGCGGTCGCATGGCTCGCGATGACGCGGCGTCACCCGGTGCGCTGGATCGAGGATCGGCGCGAGCATCTGATCGCCGCCGCCAATTCCCGCGAGCACCGCTATCGCGTCACGGCCTATGCGGATCGTCGAGGGCGCCTCCTCGCCCTCGACGCCGAGGTGATGGTGGATGTCGGGGCCTATTCCGTGTGGCCGTTCTCTGCGGGTCTCGAGGCGGCCCAAGCCGGCGGGAATCTGCCGGGGCCATATGCCTTCGACGGCTATCGTTGCAAGACCTATTCCGTCGCCACCAACAAGCCGCCGCTCACGCCCTATCGGGGTGTTGCGCGTCCTGGCGTGTGCTTCGTGATCGAGCTTACCATCGATGCCATCGCCCGTGCCGTCGGCCGCGAGCCGGCCGAGGTGCGTCTCGAGAATCTCGTCCCCGCCGCCGCCATGCCTTACAACAACGTCACGAAGAAGCATTACGACAGCGGCGATTTCCCCAAGAGCCTACGGCTTGCCATGGAGCGGATCGATCTCGCCGCGTTGCGCGAGCGACAGAAGAAGGCGGAGCCGGATGGCCGTCTCATAGGTGTTGGCTTCGCCACCTATACCGAGCAGACGGCCCACGGCACCAAGGTCTTCGCATCCTGGGGCATTCCTCTCGTCCCCGGCTACGAGCAGGCGACCGTGAAGCTCACGCCGGATGGCGGCCTCGAGGTGCGCGTCGGCGTCCAATCCCACGGCCAGGGGATGGAGACGACTCTCGCGCAGGTAGCGAACGAGATCCTCGGGATCGATCCGGCCATCATCAGTGTCATCCATGGTGACACCGCACTGACGCCCTATTCGACCGGCACCTATGCCTCGCGCAGTATCGTAATGGCCGGCGGCGCCGTCTCGCGCTCCTGCACGGTTCTGGGCGAGCGACTGAAGCGCATCGGCGCCCATCTGCTCCAATGCCACGCCGACGAGGTTCGCCTCGAGAATGCGGCGGTTCACGGGCCGCGCGGTCAGGTGTCGATCCGCGAGATCGCCGATGTCTGGTATTTGAAGCCGGAGCAGCTTCCCGACGATGTCGATCTCGGCGGGCTGGAAGCTACCGTCGGCTACAAGCCGAAAGTGGATAGCGGCGCCTTCAGTTACGCTACCCATGCCGCGGTCGTCGCCGTCGATCCCGAGATCGGGACGGTCGAGATTCTCGATTACGTCATCGTCGAGGATTGCGGCACCCTCGTGAATCCAATGGTCGTCGAAGGCCAGACCTATGGCGGTACCGCGCAAGGGATCGGCACCGCGCTCTACGAGGAAATGACTTATGATGGCAACGGCCAGCCAATGGCATCGACCCTTGCCGATTATCTGCTTCCGGGCGCCGCCGAGGTGCCACGGCTGCGCATGTATCATCTCGAGACACCCTCCCCTTACACCGATCACGGCATCAAGGGCGTTGGCGAAGGTGGGGCCATCGCGCCGTCGGGGGCCATCGTGAACGCCATCAACGATGCGCTGCGGTCCCTTAACGTTGAGCTCAGCGAGATTCCCGTCACCCCGCGACGGCTGCTCACGGCCCTCATCGAGGCGCAGCAGCCGCAAGGTCGGAGCACCGCCGAATGAAGCCAGTCTCTTTTGACTATCAGCGTCCCGAGACGCTCGAGCGCGCCGTGTCGCTGCTGGCGGATGCGAACGGCGAAGCCCGCCCCCTCGCCGGCGGACAGACGCTGGGCCCGATGCTCAATCTCCGCCTCGTGATGCCGGTGCTTCTCGTGGATATCGGGCGTCTCCCCGCCCTGCGCCGCATCGAGGATCGCGGCGACCGCCTCATCCTTGGCGCCGGCGTCACCCATGCGACGATCGAGGACCGCGCCGACAGCTCGCCGCTCGGCAAGCTGCTGTCCCATGTCGCTGGGACCATCGCCTACCGCGCCATCCGTAATCGCGGCACCATCGGCGGCAGTCTCTCCCATGCCGACCCCGCCGCGGACTGGATCACCGCAATGACACTGCTCGGCGCCGACGTCATCATTGCCAGCGCCAAGGGCAAGCAGCGCATTGCCATGGCAAGCTTCATGCGCGGCGCCTTCGCGACTACCACCGCGCCGGGCGAGCTCCTCGAAGCGATCGAGATCCCGAAGCTGTCATCAGGGGCGAGATGGGGCTACTACAAGGTTTGCCGCAAGACGGGCGAGTTCCCTGACGCGATCGGCGCCGCACTGTTCGATCCCGATCGCGGGATGAGCCGCGTGATTGCGGGGGCTCTCGACGGCGCGCCGATGGCGCTTCCCTCGCTCGCGGAACAGATCGCGCGCGAAAGCGTCGGCGCCGCCTCTGCCGAGCGTGTCGGGGCAGCCGTCGCCGAGGCCGCACCCCATCTCGACCCCGTCGACCATCAGCTCCACGCCGCGGCGGTGCGCCGCGCCATCCTCCAGGCCTACGCGCGATGAAGCAGATCTTCCTAACCGTCAATGGCAGACGAGTCGAGGCCGCCGTCGAGCCGCGCCTGAGCCTGGCCGATTTCCTGCGCAACCACCTTCGCCTGACCGGGACGCATCTCGGCTGCGAGCATGGCGTCTGCGGCGCCTGCACGATCCTCCTCGACGGCGCGCCGGCGCGCTCCTGTATCGCCTATGCGGTCGCTTGCGACGGTGCCGAGGTTCGTACGGTCGAGGGCTTTGGGGACGATGCCGTGATGGGCAAGCTGCGCGAGGCCTTCCATCTCGATCATGCGCTCCAATGCGGCTTCTGCACGCCCGGCATGCTCATAACCGCCCGCGATATCGTGACGCGCCTTGCGAACCCGGACGAGCGGCGCATTCGCACGGAGCTTGCCGGGAATCTCTGCCGCTGCACCGGCTATATGGGCATCGTCAACGCCATTCAGCGCGTGATCCACGAGGTGCCGGCGGCAGCGCGGCTCGGTCGTGCCGCGATCGAGACGGTTGCCGCGGCACCGGCCGCCGCCGTCGCGACCGCATCCACGGCACCTCCAGTCGCTGCGGAGCCCGCACCGACACCGCGATTCGCGCCGCCGCTTGCGCCTGCGACGGCGGGCTCCGGTCCCGAGAAGGGCTGGTCGCGCCTCGTCGATAGCTTCACGGTCGATATGCCGCCTGGCGACGCCTGGAAGCTTTTCGCGGACATCGACCGTCTCGCCCGCTGCCTGCCCGGAGCCGAGCTCGCCGAGACGAACGGGCGCGATCTCAAGGGCGCCATGCGCGTCGCCTTCGGGCCGATCAAGGCGAGCTTCGCCGGCACGGGGACGATCGAGCGCGACGACGCGCAGATGTCTGGCACCCTTAGCGGCGGCGGCAGCGATACGCGCAGCGGATCGCGCGCCAAGGGCTTGATACGCTACCGTTTATTTCCCCTCGAGGAGGGCCGCCAGACGCGCGTGGAGCTCGTCCTCGACTACCAGATCCAGGGCGCCTTCGCCCAGTTCAGCCGCGGCGGGCTGGTCAAGGATTTCGCGGGGCGGCTGATCGCCGAGTTTGCGCGCAACCTGGCCGGCATCCGCCCGAGCGGGCCCGAGGCGCCACCGCCGCCGCGCGCGGCCGAGCTCAAGGCCGGGGCGCTGATCTGGCAGGTGCTGTGGGGCCGCATTCGGCGCTGGCTGGGCTTCTAAGCCGCGGGAAGCCCGGTCAGAACGCCACCTGGTCGCCGCCCTTGAGCGCGAGCATGGCGCGCGCCTCCTGGGGGGTGGCGACCTCCAGCGACAGCTCGGCGAGGATGCGGCGGATCTTGGCCACCTGGTCGCCATTGCTGGCGGCGAGGCGCCCCTTGGCAAGATAGAGGCTGTCCTCAAGTCCCACGCGAACATTGCCGCCCATCATCGCGCCGGTGGTGACGAATCCCATCTGATGCCGGCCGGCGGCGAGGATCGACCAATGATAATCCTTGCCGAAAAGCTTGTCGGCGATACGCCGCATATGCATGAGATTTTCCGGATCGGCCCCGATTCCGCCGAGAATGCCGAAGATGGTCTGCACGAAGAGCGGCGGCCGCACCAGCCCGCGGTCGAGAAAATGCGCCAGGTTATAGAGATGGCCGACGTCGTAGCATTCGAACTCGAAGCGTGTGCCGCAACCCTCGCCCAATTCCTTCAAGATGAATTCAATGTCCTTGAAGGTATTTCTAAAAATCGCATCGCGCGAGCCTTCGAGATGGGCCGGCTCCCAGTCGTATTTCCAGTCCTTGTAGCGCGCGAGCATGGGATAGAGGCCGAAATTCATCGAGCCCATGTTGAGCGAGCACATCTCTGGCTTTGCTTTAAGAGGGGCCGCCAAGCGCTCCTGCAAGCTCATGCCCTGGCCGCCGCCGGTGGTGATGTTCACGACCGCGTCGGTCTGCTGCTTGATGCGCGGCAGGAACTGGAAGAACACGGCGGGGTCCGGCGTGGGCCGGCCGGTCGCCGGGTCGCGGGCATGGAGGTGGATGATGGCGGCCCCCGCCTCCGCCGCAGCGATGGATTCGCGGGCGATTTCGTCCGGCGTCACCGGCAGATAGGGCGACATGGTGGGGGTATGGATCGAGCCGGTGACGGCGCAGGTGATGATGACTTTCCGGCTCGCGGCCATGATTCTCCTCCCCAGTTTCCGGCGTCCCGAGCCCCCGTTTCCGGGGGGATGCAGAGGGGGGCGACGTTGGCATCCCCCCTCTCGCGTTTTTGGCGGAAAACCTGGACTCGCAGGGGGCGACGCCGGGGGGCGACATTGGCATCCCCTTCGCGTCGTCTTCCCGCCGCGATCAGGCGGCCCGTCAATACAGGATGAGATTAAGTTGAGGCGCTCTTGCCGTCGCCCCCGCGCAGGCGGGGGCCCGGGAGTCACTGGATTCCCGCTTTCGCGGGAATGACGATGCCCTTATCGCGACTCAGCTCAAACTCGATCCTCACCGGCTCTTGATATCCGGGCCGAACTCGCCGATCAATGGGCCCGAATTCCCCACGCGCGGCAGGTCCCTCGATGGCTTCCCCCCTCCTTCGCATCGGCACGCGCGGCAGCCCGATGGCCCTCGTCCAGGCGCACTGCGTGGCGGAGGCGCTGCGGGCGGCCCACCCGGCTTTGGCCGATCCCGACGCCATCGCCGTCACCGTCATCAGGACGACGGGCGACCGGGTGCAGGACCGCACCCTCGCCGAGATCGGCGGCAAGGGTCTCTTCACCAAGGAGATCGACGAGGCGCTCCTGAGCGGCGCCATCGACATGGCGGCCCATTCGGTCAAGGACGTGCCGACCTGGCTGCCGCCGGCGCTCACCCTCGCCGGGATTCTCCCGCGCGACGATCCGCGCGACGCCTTCGTCTCGCTCACGGCGGAAAGCCTCGAGGCGCTCCCCGCGGGGGCCGTGATCGGCACGGCCTCGCTGCGCCGCCAGGCGCAGATCCTCCATCGCCATCCGCGGCTCAAGGTCGTGCCCTTCCGCGGCAATGCGGGGACGCGGCTGCGCAAGCTCGCCGAGGGCCAGGCCGACGCCACCATCCTCGGCATCGCGGGGCTGGTCCGTATCGACGAGGCCAAGGCGGCGCGACGAGTGCTCTCCCCCGAGGAGATGCTGCCCGCGGTGGGCCAGGGGGCCATCGGCGTCACCATCCGTAGTGACGACGGGCAAGCGCGCGGCTGGCTCGCCGCGATCAATCACGGGCCGAGCGTGACCTGCATCGCGGCGGAGCGCGCCCTCCTCGCCGAGCTCGACGGCTCCTGCCGCACGCCCATCGCCGGCCTTGCGGAGATCGACGCCGCCGGCCGCCTGCGCCTGCGCGGCCTGGTGGCGACCCCCGACGGCCGCGCGCTCCACGAGCACGAGATCGAGGGCGCCGTCGCGGACGCCGTTCGCCTCGGCACCGAGGCGGGCAAGGCCCTCAAGGCGCGGGCCGGCGCGGCCTTCCTCGCGACCTTGGGGTGAGGCACGACCCGAGTCGCGTATCGTCGCGCACATCCATGTGTGGGACGTGTCATGGCGACCCCGAGCGTCGCGAGGGGGAAGCCATCCAGACTTATGACAAAGGCTGGATCGCGTCGCCCCTCACGGGGCTCGCGATGACGCTCGGCTTCAAACCCTCATAAAAGTCGTGGATGCCCGCGACGAGCGCGGGCATGACGATGGGATGTTTGTCGAAGACTGGCTTGCTTCCCCCTCGCGGGGCTCGCGAAGACGCCCTTGCGGCAATTGTGGTTCCACTCCTCACGGCGCCGGCGTCACCACGACCACGCCCAGCATCCCGCCCTGCTCATGATGGGCGCAGAAGTAGCGATACGTCCCCGGCACCGTAAAGGCATGGCTATAGACCTGACCCGGTGGGATGTCGCCGGAATCGAACGCCTGCCCGCCCGCGGGCACGCCCGCGTCATCAGCCTTCCTCGCCCGGGCCGGATCGTCCGTCACCGTATGCGTGATGATCGAGGTGTTCCGCCATTCCACGGTTTGGCCGGCACGGATGGTGACGTTTGCCGGGTCATAGCTTTCGAAGCTCATGTCGACCACCGCCGCCATGCCGGGCACGGGAGGCCCATGCGCGGGCCCGCTCAAGCCGCATCCGCCCAGGAGCATCGCCATCGTGATGATCCCAAGTATTCGTGCCACGGCGCGGTCAGAACTGGCCGCGCAGCACGACGACGGAGGGTGCCGCGACGATCGGCGCTGCGACGATGCCCGGCTGCGGGACGATCACCGGCGACGGCACGAGGAGCCGCGGGGACGGGAAAAAGAACGGGCGCTCGACGAACAAGGCGCGGCGCGCGAAGAATGGCCGGGATGGGAAGAACGGCCGCGAAGGCGCGAAGAGGCGCTCCCGGAAAAACACCCGCGCGTGCGGCGCAAAGACGGGTGCGCCTTGGAACGCGAAGCCGCCCCGCACCGCGACGTGATGCCGTCCTCCTGCGAGCGCAAGCGATACGCTCATCAGGAGCACAGCCGTCAAGCACGCGATGAAGGAAGCCATGCGCTTCATCAGGCCGCCTCGTCGCTTGATTGGAGTGGACTGGAGAATACTGCCACAACGGCGTGGCCCCGAATAATCACTATGCGGTGAGCTCCTTCCAATGAGGGGCGCGACAGCGAGATGGAATAGCATCCGGCCGACGTTACCCATCGCGATGTCGAGCGCCTCAGATGGCGCGATGGCCGGGAACCTTTTTCGGCCCTATCGCATCTAAGGTGGAAATGGGGCGGGTGCTATGGAGCAGGTACTGACGAGGCTGGGTCCGTGGTCGTCCGACGCGGAGCTCGTGTCGCTGATTCGGCAGGGCACGGCGCCGGCCTTCGCGGTCCTGATGCGGCGGAACAACCAACGCTTGTTTCGGCTCGCCCGCAGCATCCTCAAGGACGATTTCGAGGCCGAGGACGCCGTTCAGGAGGCCTATATCCGCGCCTTCACCAACCTCGATGCCTTCAAAGGCACGGCATCCCTCTCGACCTGGCTCGCACGGATCACCGTCAACGAGGCGCTTGGCCGCCTGCGCCGCCGAAAGCCGGTTGCCGATCTCGAAGACCTGGACACGATGACCTCATCCGATAGGCGACCCACCCTGACATCCTTCGGCCCGTTCGGGCCAATCAATCCCGAGGAGGCGGCCGCGCGCGGCGAGCTGAGGGCCCTGCTCGAGAAGGCGATCGACGAGCTCCCCGCCTCATTCCGCGCCGTCTTCATCCTCCGCGCCATCGAGCAGCTGTCGGTCGAGGAGACCGCCGCCTGCCTCGACATCCCGAAGGACACGGTGAAGACCCGGTTCCATCGCGCCCGGCGGCTGATTCGGCAAAATCTCGGCGCGGCGTTCGCCTCGATCCTCGCTGACGCCTTCGCTTTCGCAGGCGCTCGCTGCGACCGCATCGTCGCGAGCGTCCTGAGCCGCCTCGGCATGCCGGAGGAGCCGGCGGACTCAAGCGGCGCGCCATTGATCAACCACGGAAACAGAGAGGAAAAGCCATGAAACGCCATCTTCTGCTTGCCGCGCCGATACTGCTTGCCCTCGGCTCGATGCCTGCGTTTGCCGCCGGCAGCGTCGAGAAGGCGCCGCCGCCGGCGCCCTACAAGAAGGTGAGCACGCTCGTCAAGCTGCCGGACTTCCTCCCCGGCCTGGGCACGCTCTATGTCGATCCGAAGACGCTGCCGGACGGTCCCTTCCTGGCCTACGATCATAAGGGCCGTCTCGTCAGCACGGTCTATATGATCCCCCTCAAGGACATCGACGCTCACAAGACGATCGACGACCTCAAGGCGCCGGGCGGCAGGGTGGTCAGCGTCGACATGTACTACAACGCGGGGCACCCCGGCGTCGAGGAGCCCCACTATCATATCGTCCTCTGGCACGTCGCCAATGGCGCGGAGCGCGTCGCCAAGTAAATCATGCTCACGCGACGCCAAATCCTCGGCGCCGGCGCCGGCCTCCTTGCCGGCGCCCCGCTCCTCCGCGCGCGACCAAGCTCCGCTGCGGCAGAGCCCGTCGAGATCCGCATGATGAGCGACTCGGCGGGATCGAAGGTGTATTTCGATCCCATCGGCGTTCTGATCGAGCCCGGACAGCGCGTCCGCTGGCGGTGCGTCGCCAACGTCCACACGACGACCGCCTATCATCCGAGGAACGCCGATCATTCGCTTCGCATCCCGGAGACGGCGCAGCCTTGGAATTCGGACTATCTCCTTCCGGGCAAGATATTCGAGATCACCCTGAGCGCCGAGGGGGTTTACGATTATTTCTGCGTGCCGCATGAGATGGCCGGAATGGTCGGCAGGATCATCGTCGGCAAGCCCGCAGGTCCCGGCACGCTCCCCTTCGACTACTTCAGGGGCCAACCCGGCAAAGGCTCATGGCGCGCCGTGCCGATGGCTGCCCAGAAGGCCTTTCCGCCCATTGCCGACATCATGGCCAAGCGCGTCATCCGCGCCCTCTAACCTCCGCAGCGGTGATGCTTACGGCGCAACCGAGCGCAGAGGCTTTGCAGCGACGCCATCCAGGATGCCTGCAAAAGACTGGATCGCGTCGCCCCTCGCGGGGCTCGCGATGACGCGCTGCTTTAAATCCTCATAAGAATCGTGGGCGCACGGGACGTGAAGGGCGCATTGTCGGCTCCATGGAAGTAAGGAATCCTTGTATCCTTATAACCACCGGCCTACACTGTCCTCATGCTCGCCAAACTGACATCAAAAAATCAGCTGACCCTGCCGAAGAAGGCGGTCGAGGCCCTTGGCGCCGTGACGTATTTCGAGGTGGAGGTGGCGGGAGATCACCTCGTGCTGCGGCCGGCGCGCCTGGGGGCTGCGGTGGCGGTGCGGCGCAAGCTGGCCGAGCTTGGCGTGCAGGACGAAGATGTGGCGACGGCGGTGGCCTGGGCGCGCAAGCGGCGCTGAGCCGGTGCCCGGTTGTCGTCAGTGCGCGCCGTCTTCGGCACCAATATCGTGCTCTCTGCGCTGGTCTTCGGCCGCCGGCTGGCGTGGCTGCGCGGCGCTTGGGCGCGGGGCCTGGCGGTCCCGGTGGTCTGTCGGGAGACGGCGACCGAGCTCCTGTGTGTGCTGGCCTATCCGAAGTTCCAGCTGATCCCGACCGAACGGGATCTGCTGCTCGCCGAGTACCTCCCCTTCGCGGAAGCGGCGCGGCTGCCGGAACCGCTCCCAGAACTTCCAGTCACCTGTCGGGATCGCGACGACGTCGTGTTCCTCCAGCTGGCGGTGGCAACCAAGGCTGATTGCTTGGTCTCGGGAGATGGCGATCTCGGGGTGTTGCGAGAGGTTGCGCCGGTACCGATCATCTCAGTGGACGAACTGCGGCGCCGACTGAACTTGTGAGAGACCGCGGTGAATGCCCGGCGGCCCCGGGTCTCGCGGCGTCGCGCGCGTTCGTGCGTGGGGCGTGTCATGGCGACCCCGAGCATCGCGAGGGGGAAGCCATCCAGACTACGACAAAGGCTGGATCGCTTCGCCTCCGGCTCGCGATGACGCTCTGCTTTAAGTCTTCATCAACGTCGTTGGCATTCCGCCGGGCTCGCCCGTTCCGACAGCGCGGGAAAGCCGGCGATTTTTCGACCATCCGTCGATACCGACGAACGAAGATATTGTTGTGCCGCGTTATTTCGTCACTTCTTGCACAGATTCCGCAAATATTGAATGGGCGAATATTGACTTCCATCAATAAAGTCGAGTCGCCACATTTTACAGTCGTGATCCTGACAGAATACTTACTTGAAAAATATCAGCCGCTTAGCCGTGCTTAACCACCTGGCAAGGATTTTGCTTGAACAGCCCCAAACAGATGCCGGGGGGCGTGCGATGTCTCGTCGTGCCAATGCTCGCGTGTCGCGTTTCCAGTCCAGTTCGCACGATCTTCATGCCGTGCTGAGGCGGCGGCGCCCGGCGACGATGACCGCCGCGGTGGCCCTCGCCATCGGCCTCGCCGCGGGCGCGGCACCGGCGCGCGCCGCAAACTTCACCTGCTCCTGGACCGACTCCAACGCCAACTGGACGACGGCCGGCGACTGGTCGAACTGCAACGGCACCTCGCCGAACAACGGCGCCGGCAACACCTATGACGTGACGATCTCGAACGGGGGCGCGCCACAGCTCACCTCGGCGATCACCATCGGCAATGTGACGATCACCAACAGCGCGTGGGATCTCGTCGGCAGCCCGGCTTCGGCCAATTTGACGGGCGGCGTCACCAATAATGGCGGAACGGTCAATCTCTCGAACGGGGCCACGCTGACGACGACGACGGACTTCAGCAACAGCAGCGGCAATCTCGAAGTCGATCTTTTCGGTGGGCAAGGCGGCAGCACCCTGAACGTGGGCGGCACCCTCACCAACAGCAACACGGTCGATATCGGCAATACGGGCTTGAGCTCTGCCACCACCGTGACCGCGGCAGCCCTCAGCAACACCGGCACCATCAACCTCACCGGCAACACCAGCAGCGCGACCCAGGCCACGCTCAACGTCGCCGGCGCCGCCGGCTTCGGCACCGCCGGCCATGTCACCGGCGCCGTCAACCTGCAAGGCGACGCCCTGCTCGAGTTCGGCTCGGGCGCCCTCACCAATATCGACAGCACCGGCTCGCTCCGCTTGAACGGCGCCGGCTCGCGGGTCTCGATCGGCCCGGGCACCACCAACTCGGCCTTGAGCGGCTTGGCAAGCAACGCTGGTATCCTGACGTTGGATAACGGCGCCACCGTCACGACGACAACTGGGCTGACCAACAGCAATACGATTGAGGTCGACATCTTCTTCGGCGAGGGCGGCAGCACCCTGAACGTGGGCGGCACCCTCACCAACAGCAACACGGTCAATATCGGCAATACGGGCCTGAGCGCCGCCACCACCGTGACCGCGGCAGCCCTCAGCAACACCGGCACCATCCAACTGTTCGGGAATTCGGGCGGCTCCCACCAGGCCACCCTCCAGGTGAATGGCCCGGCCGGCAATTCCGGGACCGTGAGCATCAACCCCTTCGCGAACCTCAACGTCACCGGCGGCAACAACTACACCCAGACGGGAGCCAACAGCGCGACAACGATCGCCGCCAACGCCTCCCTCAGCGCGGCGAATGTCGCGATCAATGGCGGCGTGCTGCAAGGGAATGGAACCGTCACCGGCAACGTCTTCAACAGCGCCACCATCACCGGCGGCACCAATAACTTCCAGCCGGGCACCCTGACCATCAACGGCAATTTCTTCAATGCGGGGCCGAACGGCTCGATCTTCGGCTCGACACCCGGCACCGTGGCGACGACGTTGTTCTCGACGGGAGATACCCAGATCACCGTCGGCAACGGGCATACGGTCACGCTCCTCGGCGGCACGGTCCAGGCGAACAATGCCAGCGTCACTTATGCCGCCGGCCAGACCTACACGGTGATGAGCTTCCAGCCGGGCAATCTCCAGGGCCTGTTCGGCGGCATTCAGAACGGCAACAACACCGCGACGGCCGGCACCACCACCAGCCTCGGCGGCGGCCTGATCCTCGGCGTCGTCTATAACGACCACGCCGGCAATATCCAGCTCGAGGTGGCGAATGTGCCGGTCTCGACCGTCGACACCTGGAACGGCGGCACCGGGAATTGGGCCACGGCGGGCGATTGGAGCGCCGGCGTGCCGGCCTTCTATTCGGACGTCACCATCGGCGCCACCTCGAGCGGCGACGTGACGCTCAGCCAGGACGCGACGATCCAGAGCCTCGCCGTCAACAACGGCAACACCCTCGAATACCAGGCCTCGATCCCGCAGACCCTGACCGTGGGCAAGGACGTGACCGTCAATGCCGGCGGCGCGCTCAGCCTGCCGACGAGCGGCGACAAGCTCGCCCTCGGCGGCAATTTCTCCAATGGCGGCACGACGACGCTGGGGGCCGGCGCCTCGCTCCTCGGGCTCGGCAACTACACCAACACAGGGACGACGAGCATCGGCAGCGGCGCCCAGGCCACGTTCCAGGGAAGCGCCACCAACCAGGCGGGCGGCCATGTCAACCTCAACGGCGGCTTCTTCTCCGCGCAGAGCCTGAGCAACGCCGGCACGATCCAGGGCTCCGGCACCGTGGCGCCGGATATCAGCAATACCGGCCTTGTCGAGTCCTCCGGCGCCGTGCTTACCGCCGCGAACGGCATCCACGGCATCGGCAACATCACGACCGATACCGGCTCGACCCTCGACCTCAGCCAGTCCTCGACCGACAGCACCGCCTCGAACCTCGCCAATAACGGCAGCATCAACCTCGGCAGCCATAACCTCGTCGTGTCGAGCGATTACACCAATGCCAATTTCGGCACCGGCAACAGCTTCAACAAGACGGCCGGCGTCACCGGCACCGGGCAGATCAACGCATCCGGCAATGTGGCCCAGGCGGTCACCGGCGCCCAGGTCTCGGGCGGGACCACGACGGCGCCGACCCTCGCCCTCGGCAATGTCCATGTCGGCACCACCAACAACTACACCTATCAGATCGCCAATACCGGAACGACGGGCCCGGCCCTTCGCGGCGCCATCCAGACCAGCGTCAATGGCGGCAACATCACCAATTCGTCGCTGAGCGGCACGGGTGTGACGGCGCAGAATTTCGGCCCCATCGCCACTGGCGCCAGCAGCGGCAATTACACGGTGACCTACGCGCCGACCGTGGCCGGCGCGCTCACCGGCCAGTCGATCCACATCGCCAACAACTTCGCCAATGTCGCCGAGCAGACCATGGCGATCACGGGTGCCGCCTATGACTACGCGAACCCGACGGTCGCCTCGTCGCTGGCGACGCCGTTCAATTTCGGCGTGGTCCAGGTCGGCCAGCACTACACCGACCAGCTCACCATCGCGAACGTCGTCGTCAGCAACGCGGCCTTCCAGGAAGGCCTCAACGCCAGCTTCGGCACCATCACCAACTCGCAGCTCACGGCGAGCGGCTCGATCACCAACCTCGCGGCCGGCCAATCGAACAACACGGCCATGTCGGTCACCCTCGCCCCCGTCGCCGCCGGCACCATCGGCGGCACGGTGCAGGTGAACTTCGCCTCGAACGGCGCCACCACCAGCGGCCTCGGCATCACGCCGCTCGCCTCCCAGACTCTCGGCTATATCTGGCAGGTCAACGGCACGGTGGTGAACCAGGCCAATCCGAGCATCACGCCGAGCCCGATCAACTTCGGCAATGTGCGCATCAACAGCGCCCAGGCCCAGGCCCTGACGGTGACCAACGTCGCCGGCACGCCGCCCCAGGCGAGCCTGGATGCCCAGCTCACCGCGGGCGGGGCCGCGACCTCGAACAACCTGGGCTCGATCAACCAGCTCCTCGCCGGCCAGACCGACAACACCAGCTTCGTCGTCGGGCTGAATACCACCAGCGCCGGCGCGCAGAGCGGCAACGCGCTCATCGCCCTCCAGTCGGACTCGACGCCCAACGGCTGCACCAGCAACTGCATCGTCAACCTGACGCCGAAGAGCATCAGCGTCTCGGGCAACGTCTTCCGCCTCGCCTCCGGCAGCGCCACGACGCCGATCAACTTGGGCAATGTGCGCATCGGCACGGCGCTCTCGGGCAATATCGGCGTCACCAATACGGCGACCAGTGACGGCTTCTCCGAGAACCTCGACGCCAGCGTCAGCAGCACCAGCGGCGCCGTCACCGGAACGAGCGGCAGCATCACCGGCCTCGGCGCCGGCCAGACCAACAGCACCGGCATCAGCGCGACCCTCGACAGCAGCACGGCGGGTGCGAAGAGCGGCACGGCGACGGTGGCATTCCAGTCCGACGGCACCGGCATCGACAACGGCGCCCCCGTGAGCGTCGGCAGCCAGAACGTGACCTTGACGGCCAATGTCTTCCGCCTCGCCTCGGGCAGCGCGGCGACCCCCGTGAATGCCGGGGCCGCGCGCGTCGGCGGCACGCTCTCGACCGCCCTCAGCGTCACCAACACGGCGACCAATGACGGCTTCTCGGAGAATCTCGACGCCGGCGTGAGCGGCACCAGCGGCGCCGTCACCGGGACGAGCGGGAGCGTCACCGGCCTCGGCGCCGGCCAGACCAACAGCACCGGCATCACCGCGACCCTCGATACCTTGACCGCCGGCCTCAAGACGGGCACGGCGACGGTGGCGTTCAAGTCCGACGGCGCCGGCATCGACAACGGCGCCCCCGTCAGCGTCGGCAGCCAGGACGTGACGGTGAGCGGCAAGGTCTATGCCCCGGCGGTCGCGAATGTGCAGACCAGCAGCGTCAATTTCCACATCGTCCATGTGGGCGACGGCGGCGGCAGCCTCTCCCAGGGCGTCTCGGTGCAGAATGGCGCGCAGGCGACCGCCCTCAACGACGTGCTGATCGGCAGCATCAGCGCCGGCGGCGCCCCCTTCTCCGGCAGCGGCACCCTCGGGGCCGGGCTCGGCGCCCAGCAATCCTCCTCGACCGCGCTCATGGTCAATCTCAGCACGGCCAATGCCGGCATCTTCTCCGGCACCGCCAATCTCGCGCTGGCGAGCCACGACCCCGACCTCTCGGATCTCGCGCTTACGACCGGGCCGATCTCGCTGAGCGCCCAGGTCAACAACTACGCCAAGCTGGGCTTCCTCAAATCGAGCGGCGACGGCACGCTCTCGGGCGGCGGCAGCGCCTTCACCCTCGATTTCGGCACGCTCCTGCAGCACAGCACGTCCAAGCTTGCGGATCTCGCCTTCCTCAACGACAACCCGCTCGCGGACCAGGCCTTCACCGACCTCCTGAGCGCGATGATCGCCTCGACCACCGGCTCCGGCTTCACCCTGGGCGGCACGCAATCCGTCAGCGATCTCCAGGGCGGCGACAGCCAGAGCGGCTTCGACATCGGCTTCGACCCGACCAATCTCGGCCATTTCGACGAGCTCCTGGCCTTCAACGTCGAGAGCATCAACAACAACTTCGACCAGACCATCGGCCAGGTAACGCTCACGCTGGAGGGCGACGTGGTCTCGTCCGTCCCGGTGCCCGAGCCCGGCACCCTGGCCCTGGTTCTGAGCGGCCTCGGCATGCTAGGCTTCGCCTACCGGCGCAGGAGCCGGCCCGAGACGAAGTGAGACGCGGCGCATGGGGGCGAGGGGGTGGCTCGGCTGGCTGATGGCGGCGCTGGCGGCGGCGACGCTGGTCATCGTCGTCGTCGATTTCGTGCTGCTCCAGAACAACCGCGCGCTCCAGGCCGAGGTCAATCAGCGCCAGCAATTCATCAATCAGAGCATCCAGCTCGGCCGGGTGAACGAGGCGCTGATCCGCACCATTGCCACGGCGGTGGTGACGGCCAAGGACGACAAGCTGCGCGACATGCTGGCGCAGAACGGCATCACCATCAATCCGCCGGCCGCCGCAGCGGCACCCGCCGGTACGGCAGCACCCCCACCGGCCAAGAAGGGGCCCTGAGCGATGCCCGCCGAGCGACATGAGCGCGCGAGCGCCCATCCGGCGGGCGCCCTCAGCTTGGCTGTCGTCCTGCTCGTGGTCTCGTTCTTCCTGATGTCCGTCTTCCAGACCATCGAGCTGATCCACGATCATGGCGCGCTGAGCGATTTGCGCGCGGCCCAGGAGCCGACGGTGCAGGAGGCGCTCAAGGTGCGGCACCAGCTCGAATCCCTGGCCGGGGGCACGGCCCAGCTCGCCGCGGACGGCGACGCCGCGGCGCGCAGCATCGTCGAGACCATGCGCCGCCAGGGCATCACCCTGACCCCGCCGAAGAAGCCGTAGCTGACGCGCTGCTTTCTCACCGCAGGACCGCGAAGAGGACTCCGGCGAAGGCGAGATAGAAGAGGGCGAAGAGCGAGAGCATCGCGCGCGTAATCGCGCCGCGGCGGAAGAGCGCGTAGAGCGCCAGAACCGACGCCAGGGTGACGAGGCCGGCCCAGATCAGGCCGCGCTCGAGCAGCCACGGCGTGAAGACGAGGCCGAAGGCCGTCGGCACCGTCGCCTGGATCATCATGGCGCCGCTGATATTGGCGAGCGCCAGCCGCGTCTTGCCCTGGCGGATCCAGATCACCGCGTTGAGGATCTCCGGCAGCTCCGTGGCGATGGGGCTGAGCAGCAGGGCGACGAGCTGGGGCGGCATGCCGAGCCACGGCCCCAACGCGCCCAGCTGGGCCACGAAGACGCGCGAGGCGCCGAAGATCACCGCGAGGGCGACGAGGCTTTGCAGCGACGCCAGCGCCAGGCTTGGCACGGGGCGATGCGGCGAGAAGCGCAGCGGTGCCGGCGCCGCCTCGGCCGCATCGCGCCTGCTCCGCGTCTCCTTGCGGAAATAGGCGGCATAGGCGAGGAGGAAGGCGGCCCCCAGCCAGGGCTTGAGCGCGAAGGCCATGACGCCGAGAATGAGCTTCGCCACGAAGATGACGAGGAACCAGCCCTGGTCGTGGCTGAGATGCCCGTAATCCACATCGAGCCTGCCGCCGTCGCGAAGGCCCCTGCCGCGGAGGAGCAGGGCCCAGCCGACGACGGCATAGGCGACGGTGCCGAGCACGAGCGGCCCGCCGAGTGCCGCGCCGATGCCGATGTCCTTCTGGGCGGCGCTATCGCCGAGGGCGACGGCGACGAAGGTGACGACGCTCTCGGGCAGGGCGGTGCCGAAGGCCGCGAGGATGGTGCCCGTCGCCTTCTGCGCGAAATCGAGCCTGTGCCCCACCCACTCGATGCCGTTCACGAAGAGCTCGCAGGCGGCATAGATCGCCGCGGCCGCAAGCAGCAGGAGGATGAGGGTAGGAAGGATGGCGGGCATGGGAGAGGTCCGGGGTTGGACGGCGACGCACCAGTGGCACGGCGCTCCCCGCCCAACCCGCAAGCGGAGCGCCGGTGCCAATGGTCTCGCCATGCCGTGGAGGCCCCGCGCGCCATGGCGATCATCGTCTCCGATCATCGCCAAGCCTGTTGACGCGCGGCCCGATGCTGCCGGGCGGCTACTCCCCAAAGACGGCGGGATTTCTATCAGATCGCGCGGCAGAGGGGAAGCGGACCGGTGCGGCGCCGCCGACGCCGGCTCAGCGATCCGGCCGCTCCTGGTTGAGAAGGGCGCCCAGCCGGCGAAGCTCCGCCATCAGCTTTTTCGAGCGCTGGATTTCCGCCTTGGTCTTGCGGAGGACCTCTTCCATTTGCGCGATCTGCCGATCGCGCGTCGCAAGGAAATCCTTGATGCGCATATCCAGAAGGGAATCGGGCACGCAAGCGCTCTCCGGCGAGGTCCTGCCGACTATCAATCAACCGCCGCGGGCACGGGAAGTTCCCGCGTACCGCCCCAACCGCCAGACCGCGCTTGCCTCAGTCTTGCTCCTTCTTCCGATGCTTTCGGGCCCGGATCGAGCGCGCGCGGGTCTCCTGGACCCGGTTGCGCGCTGCAGCGAAGGCGTCGCGATTGGCGATCAGCCGCCGCGTCTGCGCATAAGTGACCGCCAGCAGCCGCTCGTGCTCCGCCATCAGGACCTCGAGAAGACCGCGCAATTCGCGGATGCGCCGCTCGCCGTCGCGGATCACCGTCTCGAGCTCGGCGACGAGCGCGTCGATGCCGAACGGCTTGTTGAGGAACGGGACGCCGCATTTGCGGAAGCGGATCAGCATGGCGGGATTGCCGGTCATCATGAGAACCGGCACCTGCCGCTGCGTCAGCTTATGGGCCAGCTCGAGCCCCGAGCGGCGCCCGAGGACGGCATCGACGATGCTGGCGTCGGGGCAGTAACGGGCGACGAGCGCAAGCGCCTGCCGGGCGTCCGCGGCACTGCTGGCGCGGTAGCGGGATGCCTCGAGGGAGTCCCGGAGCGCGCTCCGGACATCATCATCGTTTTCGACGATGAGAACGTGCCGCATCGCGTTCGATCCCTGCAACAACTCCATATCTGGGCCCGCCATCGCGCGATGCAAGAGCGCCGGACCGATCCCTCGCTTGCAAGCGGCTGCGATCGGCCCTATGTATATCCCGCAAGGATATACGAGGCTGATTATGACGCGCTCCACCGTCTTCATCACCAATCGTAGCCAGGCCGTCCGCCTGCCGAAGCCCGTCGCCTTCCCGGACGGGGTCCACCAGGTCGAGATCATCAAGATCGGCCGGAGCCGCCTCATCTGCCCGGTGGGCCATCGCTGGGACGACCTCTTCGCAAGCGGGCCGCGCGCCGACGCCGACTTTATGAGCGAGCGGGCCCAGGCAGCGGCTGAGGAGCGCGAGTCGCTCTGATGCTGCAATACATGCTGGATACGAATATCTGCATCTACGTCATCAAGAGCTATCCGCCGAAATTGCGCACGCGGTTCAATCGGCTCGCCGAGCAGCTCTGCATCTCGAGCATCACCCTTGCGGAGCTCCATTACGGCGCGGAGACGTCGCCGCGGCGTCTCGAGAATCTGCAGGCGATCGAGCATTTCAGCGCGCGGCTCGATGTGCTCCCCTTCTCGGCCAAGGCCGCCGTGCATTACGGACAGATTCGCGCCGAGCTCGAGCGCCTCGGCACGCCCGTCGGGCCGCACGACATGCTGATCGGCGCGCATGCGCGCGCCGAGGGGCTGACGGTCGTCACCAACAATGCGCGGGAGTTCCAGCGCCTCCCCGGACTCCGGGTCGAGAACTGGGCCTAGTGAAGCGAATCCGACAGTTGCATCCGTTTTATTCGTCACCTCGGACAAGCCGTGCGGGAGCACGGCGCGATCCGGGGCCCATCTGATGCACCGTTGCGCGATGGCCCCCGGCTCTCGCGTCCCGCTCGGCCGGGGTGACATGGGGGAATCGAAATGAGAGACCTTAATCACTCGCTCCTATTGCACCGGCGCCGGCGGCGGAGCGAAGTCGGCGGGCAGGGCTCCCGTCAGGCTGTCGAGGAAGGCGATCACGTCGCGGACCTCCGCGTCGGTGAAGGTTCGCTGCACCTGGAGCTTGGCCATGATCCGCACCGCGTCGGCGAGGTCGGCGACGGAGCCGTCGTGGAAATAGGGCGCCGTCTTCGCCACATTGCGCAGGCTCGCCACCTTGAAGAAATAGAGATCGTCGCGCTTATGGGTGATGTCGAAGCGGCCCTTGTCGATCGTCTTGCTGTGCGTCGCCTTCCAATAGTCCCCGGCAAGCCCGAATTTCTGGATCATGCCGCCGCCCACCCCCGGTCCCGCATGGCAATCGACGCAGCCGCTGTCGATGAAGATGCCGAGCCCCTTCCTCGCCTCGGGCGAGAGCGCCGTCGCGTCGCCGGCAAGGAAGCGGTCGAAGGGTGCGGGCGTCACCAGGGTGCGCTCATAGGCGCCGATCGCCTTGCCCCAGTTCGCAGGCGTCTCCGGATCGGCCTCGCCGGGGAAGGCCTTGGCGAAGAGCGCCCGATAGCCGGCAATCGATTTGAGCTTCGCCATCGCCGCGGCGAGGCTCGGCTGCCCATACATGTCGGGTGACACGAGCGCCGCCGTCGCCTGACTCTCCACGTCGTCCCAGTCGCCGCGCCAGCCTTGCTTGAGCTGGAGAGCAGCATTGAGCACGCTCGGCGTGTTGCGCGCCGTGAGCCGTCCCCGCGCGCCGCGCGACCGGGCGAGCCCGTCGGCGCCGTAATGGGCCGGCTGATGGCAGGTGACGCAGCTCACCATGCCGTCGACCGAGAGCCGCACATCGAAGAAGAGCGCGCGGCCCAGCGCCACCCGCGCGGGCGTCACGGGGAACGCCGTGGTGCCCATGTCCGTGGGCAGAGGCTGGAAGATCTCTCGCGCCTGCTTGAGCAGGGCGTCGTCCGCCCCGGCGGCCCAGCCCTGCGCCAGCAGGCCGGCGCACGCCGCCGCGGCAAGGAGCATCAGCCACGCACCGCCTCGAAGCATCGAGCCCATCTCCGCCTCCGCGCCGCCCCCGCTTTTGTCGCATCCGAGGCGGGCGCGGTCAAATCGTCCACATCCGTTATTCCTCGAATATCGGCCCAATCTCTCTCCTCTGCCACTGCGAGACCCTACGCTTTCGCATTCTGCTCCCGCTTCGTCGTCCCCGCGAGGCTCCGCGCAGGCGGGGAGCGGGGCCCCAGAAATGTAGCTACGCCAGCAGCTCGTCATAGAGGTCGCGCCACTCTGGATTGTCGCGCTCAATAAGCGCGAGCTTCCAGGCACGATGCCATTTCTTTATGCGCTTCTCACGCAGGATCGCGTCCGCCATGCTGTCATGGAACTCAACGAAAACCAGCCGATGTACGCCATAGCGCTTGGTGAAACCTGCAACGACATCCGACCGATGCTCCCAGGCCCGGCGGGCGATATCGCTCGTCACGCCGACATAGAGCGTGCCGTTGCGGCGGCTGGCGAGAATGTAGACGCAAGGTTGCTTGGACATAGCGCTGTGACTCCAACGGTTCGTTCTGTTTGGCCGTCATGCCCGCGAAAGCGGGCATCCAGGTCTTTACTGGTTTCCGGCTCTGCGCGGAGCCTGTCCTCGGGCCCGCCTTCGGCGGGACCCGGGGGCTCCGGCCGGAATGACGACCTTTGAATGCGAATCGAATGTCAAAATCACAACAATAGCGCTGGCGCTGGGTCCCCGCTCCCCGCCTGCGCGGGAGCAAGCCTCGCGAGGACGACAGTAAGAAGGGCGATAGGAGGAAGGAAGAACTAGCGATCTGCGATCTCGGACGAGCGGGCAAGAGGGCCCCTGGCCAAGCTTGCCGCATGCCCTTTCATCCCAGGTCGCCCGCCGCTATGATCGCTCGAGCGAGCTTTTTTCAACGGCTTCGGGCGATCGTGGGGACCCCGAGCGCTTGTCAGCGGGGGAGCCTTGGCACGACGAAAATCAAGCGCGCGGCGCGGCGGCGACGGGCGCGACAAGCAGGGCGGCAGCAAGCCGGCCGCCAAGGCGCGGAGTGGCACTGCGACGCGAAAGGCGGCGCGCGCGCGCGAGGAGGCCGGGACGATCCGCCTCGTCGTCGGGCTCGGCGCCTCGGCCGGCGGGCTCGACGCCTACAAGGCCTTCTTCGCCCATATGCCGCCCCAGAGCGGCATGGCCTTCGTCCTGGTCCAGCATCTCGATCCCCAGCACAAGAGCCTGCTCGCCGAGCTGCTGAGCCGGCATACCGAGATGCGGGTGACCACCGCCGAGAACGGTGCGGCAGTGGCCGCGGACCATGTCTACGTCATCCCGCCCGACTCCACCCTGACGATCCATGATGGCATCCTTCGCCTCGCGACGCCGGCGCCGCCGCGGGAGAGCCGCCGGCCCATCGATGCCTTCTTCTCCTCCCTCGCCGAGGACCAGGGCGAGAAGGCCGTCAGCATCATCCTCGCGGGGAGCGGCAGCGACGGCACCCTCGGCCTCAGGGCCGTCAAGGAGCATGGCGGCCTCACCTTGGCCCAGGCCGGCTTCGACGAGACGGCCCTTCTCGGCATGCCGAGCAGTGCTGCGGCCACCGGCCTCGTCGATTACGTGATGCCCGTCGAGGAGATGCCGGAGAGGCTCATCGCCTATGCCCGCCATCTCGGCAAGGTCGTCGGCCAGAAGGGCACCGACGGCACGCGGCGCGACGCCCAGGAGCACCTGATCAAGATCTGCGCACTGCTGCGCGCGCGCCTCGGCCACGACTTCAGCGACTATAAGGACAAGACCCTGATCCGCCGCATTCAGCGCCGCATGCAGGTGCTGCAGATCGACAGCGTGCCCAAATACATCGAGCGGCTGCGCAAGGACCCGCCCGAGCTCGAGCTGCTCTTCCGCGACCTCCTTATCGGCGTCACCCAGTTCTTCCGCGACCCCGACGCCTTCGCGGCGCTGCAAGAGACCGTCCTGCCGCGCCTCCTGACCAGCAAGGGACCCGACACACCGATCCGCGTCTGGGTGCCCGGCTGCGCCACCGGCGAGGAGGCCTACTCGATCGCCATCCTCCTGAAGGAATCCATGGCGCAGCAGGAGATCGTCATACCGGTGCAGATCTTCGGCACCGATCTCGACGAGCATTCCGTGACGATCGCCCGCCACGGCCAATATCGCAAGGCGCCGGCCGAAGTCTCGCCCGAGCGCCTCGAGCGCTGGTTCATCGAGGACGGCGAAGGCTACAGCCTGCGCAAGGAGATTCGCGAGATGTGCGTCTTCTCGGCGCACAACCTCGTCAAGGACCCGCCCTTCTCCAAGCTCGATCTCATCTCCTGCCGCAACCTGATGATCTATCTCAATGCCGGGCTCCAGGACCGCCTGGCGCAGACCTTCCATTATGCGCTCAGGCCCGGCGGCTATCTCTTCCTCGGCACCTCCGAGAGCGTGTCGCGGCACAGCAGGCTCTTCACCGTGCTCGACAAGAAGCACCGGCTTTTCCAGCGCCGCGACGACGTGCCGGCCGCCCTCCCCTCCTTCGCGATGTCCGGCGCCGTGACGGCAAGCGGCGAGGCGGCCCCGCCGCCGCCCGAGACCGGCCGTACGGCCATCGATCGCATCGACCAGCACGCCCGCCGCGCCCTGGAGCGGTTCTCCCCGGCCCATCTCGTCGTCAACAAGGATAACGAGGTGCTGCATTTCTCGGCGCAGATCGGGCGCTATATCGAGCCCTCGGCAGGTGCCGCGAGCCTCAATCTATCCAAGATCCTGAAGCGCGAGCTACAGGCCGCGGCGCGGACCGCCCTGCAGCAGGCGCGCAACACGCGCCAGGCGGTGGTGCAGTCCGGCCTCATCGCCGCCATCGAAGGCGCCAATCGCGTCGTCGACGTGGTGGCGATCCCGCTCCCGGAGGCCGGCGACGAGCTGAGCGTCATCGCCTTCCAGGATCACGGGCCGATCGGCAGCGACGCCGCGGCGAGTGCGGCCGAGGACGGCACGATCAGCGCCCGCACCCTGGAGAAGGAGCTGCGCGCCACGCGGGCCCAGCTCCAGACGACGATCGACGAGCTCGGCACCGCCAATGAGGAGCTCAAGTCCTCGAACGAGGAATACCAGTCGGTGAACGAGGAGCTCCAATCCACCAACGAGGAGCTGGAGACCTCGAAGGAGGAGCTCACCTCGATCAACGAGGAGCTGCAGACGATCAATGCCGAGCTGAGCAGCAAGAACGAGGCCCTGAGTCGCGCCAACAGCGACCTCAAGAACCTCCTCGACAGCACCCAGATCGCCACCCTCTTCCTCGATCACGATCTGCGCATCAAGACCTTCACCCCGGCGATGTCGGAGATCGTGCCCGTGCGCGACAGCGACCGCGGCCGGCCGATCACCGAGATCGTCACCCGCATCCTCTATGACGATCTCCGGCGCGACGTGAGGAAGGTCCTGCGCGACCTCGCACCCATCGAGCGCGAGGTGACGGCCCAGGAGAGCGGCGCCACCTACCTCATGCATATCCGCCCCTATCGCACCATCGACGACGTGATCGACGGCGTGGTGCTGACCTTCGTCGACATCACCGAGCGCAAGCGGCACGAGGAGCAGAGCGCCCGGCTCGCCGCGATCGTCGGATCGTCGCTGGACGCGATCATCGGCAGCGCCCTCGACGGCACCATCACCACCTGGAATTTCGGCGCCGAGCGCCTCTTCGGCCATCCGGCCAGCGAGGCGATCGGGCGGAGCCTGTCGCTGGTGTTGCCGGCGGAGCGGGCCGACGAGATCACGGCGCTCCTCGATCAGGTGCGCCGCGGCGAGCGCGTCGAGTATTACGAGATCGCGCGTCAGGCCGCGGACGGCACGCCCATCCACCTCCTGCTCAGCTTCTCCCCGGTCAAGGGCGAGGCGGGGAAGGTGATCGGCATCTCGATCATCGCCCACGACATCACCGAGCGCCGCCGCGCCGACGAGGCGCGCATGCTGATGGTGGACGAGCTGAACCACCGGGTGAAGAACACCCTGGCCACGGTGCAGTCGATCGTGGCGCAGTCGCTGAAAGGGGTGGAGCCCGAGAAATTGGCGACCCTGGACGCCCGGCTCGTCGCCCTCTCGCGGGCCCATGATCTCCTCACCGGCAGCAATTGGGAGGGGGCCTCCCTCACCGAGCTGCTGCTCCTGGAGCTCGATCCCTATCGCTCGGAGAGGCGCCGGCGCCTGAGCCTTGAGGGGCCCGAGATCAGGCTGGCGCCCAAGGCCGCCGTCGCCCTCGCCATGGCCTTTCACGAGCTCGCCACCAATGCCGCGAAATACGGCGCATTGTCGAACGCGAAGGGGCGTATCCGCGTGGCTTGGGCGATCGAGGAGAGCGCATCGCCGCCGGCCCTTTGCCTCACCTGGACCGAGCGCGACGGGCCAACAGTGGCGCCGCCCCAGCGCCGGGGGCTCGGGTCGCGGGTGATCGAGCGGGGCCTGGCCCTCGAGCTCGACGGCAAGGTCGATCTTGCCTTCGAGAGCGCGGGCCTTATCTGCACCATCAGGATTCCGCTGCCGCCCTCGGGGGGGGGGTAATAGAACGGTAATGGAGTAACGACGCCGCGATCGCGTCCTTATAAGATGGCCCGCACCGTGCCAGAGACCCGGACGGCCGGACTTCGCGTTCTCCTGGTCGAGGACGAGATGATGATCGCGATGGCCATGGAGGACATGCTGGCCGAGCTCGGCCACCGCGTCGGCGGGCCCGTGGCCCGCCTGGCCAAGGCGATGGAAGCGGCGCGGCGAGAAGCCTTCGACGTCGCCATTCTCGACGTCAATCTCAACGGACAGGACGTCTACCCCGTGGCCGAGGCCCTCGCCGGGCGCGGGATCCCCTTCGTCTTCACCACGGGCTATACCAAGAGCCGGCTGCGCCCGCCCTATGGCGACCGGCCGACCCTCCAGAAGCCCTTCCGCATGCAGGACCTGCGCACGGCCCTCGCGGCAGTCAACCGTCGCGATTGAGCGGGTCGCACTCGAACCAGGGCAACGAATCCAGGTTAATGGGGCGTGGCCCCAAGGATTGAGGCGAGGTCGTCGAGGTCCCAGCCGGCCAATTTTCGGCGGAGCCTGATGCTCTTTTTGTCCTTGGCGGTGCGAACGAGATTGATGGCGAAGTGGCGGACGACGGCCATGTTCTTGGCGCCGTGGTCGGTCCTGAGGCGCGACTGATCCTCATTGAAGACGACATCGAGGACCCAATGGAGGCGGTTTTCGATGCCCCAATGGCCGCGCACGGCGTGGGCGGCGGCTTGGGCCGAGAGCTTGGCGGAGGAGATGTAATAGCGGGTATCAAAGCGGCCGCGGTCCTTGAGCTCGGTGCGCGCGGCGACCTTGACGATGGTGGCCACGCCTGGCAGGCGGAGCTCGCCGGGGAAGCGTTTATCGCCCCTGAGCCAATCGACCTCGCGGGCGACGGTGACGGTTCGCTCCTCGATGCGGCCGTGGCCCTTGTCGAGATCGATGCTGGTGTCGAGATCGCTCGCCGGCGCATCCCTAAAGAAGGTCTCGATTTCGGCCCTGAGCGTGGGCTGGTTGGCCTTGACGGCGAGAAGGTAATCGGCGCCGGCGTCGGTGACGGTCGCGGCGATGTCCGCATTACAGGCGATGGCATCGATGGTCACGACCGCCCCCTTGAGCGCGCCGTCCGCGGCCAGGCGCTCCAGCAACAGAGGGATGGCGCGGGTCTCGTTCGACTTCTCCTCGACCGCCTCCTGCCCCAGCACCAGCCGGGCGGTGGTGGCAAAGGCGGAGACGAGATGGAGCGGGGCCTGTCCGGCGCTGTGATTATGGGTCCGCCGAGAGGTCTTGCCGTCGATGGCGATGAGATCGAGCCGATCCGGCCACACCTCGCGAACCCACGCGGTGAAGCAGGCCGAGAACAGCGCCGGATCGATGCGGTTCATCAACAGGGTGAGCCAGCGGGCTCCCGGCACGCCGTGGTAGTAGGGCAAAAAGCGGCGCAGGAACTCCAACCGCTGCTCGCCCCACGCCGCGATCGTTTCGTAATCCTCGCAGTCGGCAATCGTGGCGCACACCACCAACAGCAGGACCTCCGGCAATGGATGCGCTATCCGCCACGGCTCGCGCGGGTCCTCAATGACCGCAAAATGATCCAACAGGGCGCAAAGGCGCGACTTCTCTCCAAACTCAGCGGCGGCAAGGCTCATAGGGGCTCCCGAATCGAGACACCCAACCGAATCACATCTACCGCAAGCCGTAAATCCTCGTTAACCCGAGTTCAGCGCCCTGGCACTCGAACGGATCGCTTGACGCCGCCTTGCGGAATTGGCTAGCTGTGACTGACTCGCATCCGCCGGCAACGACAAGAGAACGTCAAACAGGGAGCGCCGGGCGAGCGGGCTGAGCGGCCAAGCGCGCCGGAATCTGCGCGGCGTCCCTTCGCGAGCGGACGCGGCCGTCCGCGTCAGCCTCGTCCGGTGCGGAGTGAGGAGCAGGATGGTCGCCGTTGAATCGACAAGGCGCCGCCCCGCAGATCCGCCGGGCTCCTCGGATCTCGACACCATTCCCAAGCTCCTGCTGCATCACGCCGCGACCCGCCCGGACCGCCCGGCCATGCGCGAGAAGAATTTCGGCATCTGGCAAAGCTGGAGCTGGCGACAGGTGCGCGACGAGGTGGCGCGGCTGGCCGCCGGCTTCGCCGCCCTCGGGCTCGGGCGCGGCGACAAGCTCGCCGTCATCGGCGACAATCGCCCCCGCCTTTACTGGTCGATGGTGGCGGCCCAGGCCTTGGGCGCCGTGCCGGTGCCGATCTATCAGGACGCCGTCGCCGGCGAGATCGAGTTCGTGCTCGACCATGCCGAGGTGCGCTTCGCCGTCGCCGAGGATCAGGAGCAGGTCGACAAGCTGCTCGAGATCAAGGCGCGCTGCCCACGGCTCGAGCGCATCTTCTATGACGATCCGCGCGGCCTGCGGAACTACCGGCAGCCTTTCCTCGCCAGCCTCACGGCGGTGCAGGCGGCGGGCGCCGAGCGCGTGGCGGCGGCACCCGATTTCTTCGCCGCGCAGGCGGCGCAGGGCAAGGGCGCCGATCCGGCCAGCTTCTATTACACCTCGGGCACCACGGGCCAGCCCAAGGGCGTCATCCTCAGCTTCGACAACATCCTCGCAACGGCCCGCGCCGCCATCGCCTTCGAGGGGCTGACGGAGCGCGAGGAGGCCCTCGCCTATCTGCCCATGGCCTGGGTCGGCGACAACATGTTCTCGGTCGGCCAGGCCTATTGCGCCGGCTTCTGCGTGAGCTGCCCGGAATCCGCGGCGACGGTGATGCAGGATTTGCGCGAGATCGGCCCCACCTATTTCTTTGCGCCCCCGCGCATCTGGGAGAGCATCCTCACGACGGTGACGATCCGCATGGAGGATGCGAGCGCCCCCAAGCGCCGGCTCTATAACTCCTTCATCGCGCTGGCGCGGCGCGTCGGCCCCCGCCTCCTCAACGGCGAGCCCGTGAGCCTCGGCGAGCAGCTGCGCTATCGGCTCGGCGAGCTCCTCGTCTACGGGCCGCTCAAGAACACCCTCGGGATGAGCCGCATCCGCCTCGCCTATACCGCAGGCGAGGCGATCGGGCCGGACACCTTCATGTTCTACCGCTCGCTCGGCATCAACATCAAACAGCTCTACGGCTCGACCGAGGCCTCGGTCTTCGTCACCATCCAGCCGGACCGCGAGGTGCGGCCCGATACCGTGGGGCGGCCGGTCGCCGGCGTCGAGCTCAAGGTGAGCGAGGCGGGCGAGGTGATGTTCCGCGGCCCCGGCGTGTTCCAGGAGTACTACAAGAACCCCGAGGCGACGCGCGAGGCGAAGTCGGCGGACGGCTGGGTCCATACCGGCGATGCCGGCTATCTCGACGAGCGCGGCCAGCTCAAGATCGTCGACCGCGCCAAGGATGTCGGCCGCCTCGCCGACGGCACGCTCTTCGCGCCCAAATATCTCGAGAACAAGCTCAAGTTCTTCGCCGCGATCCGCGAGGCGGTGGCCTTCGGCCATGGCCGCGACTATGCCGCTGTCTTCGTCAACATCGATCTCGGCGCCGTCGGCAACTGGGCCGAGCGGCAGGGCCTCGCCTATACGAGCTATAGCGAGCTCGCGGCCAAGCCCGAGGTTCACGACCTCATCCGCGGCCATATCGAGACGGTCAATCGCGAGCTCGCGCGCGACCCGGTGCTGGCCGGCTCGCAGATCCGCCGCTTCCTCATCCTGCGCAAGGAGCTCGACGCCGATGACGGCGAGCTGACCCGCACCCGCAAGGTCAGGCGGCGCTTCATCGCCGAGAAATACGCGCCCCTCGTCGAGGCGCTCTACGGCGACGCCGGCGCCTGCGAGATCGAGACCGAGGTCAAGTTCGAGGACGGCCGCACCGGCCGGCTCCGCGCCACCATCGCGATCGCCGATGCCGCGGTCTTCCCCCGGGCTCAGGACGCCGCCGCCGCGGCACCCCTGCGCAAGGCGGGCTGAGCGCGGCGCCGGCATGGAGAGGCGCGATCCCGAGCGTCCCGACCGCGACATACTGCTCGCGGTCGAGGGCATCGAGCTCTCCTTCGGCGGCATCAAGGCGCTCTCGGGCGTCAGCTTCGACATCCGTCAGGGCGAGATCCGCGCCATCATCGGCCCCAACGGCGCCGGCAAGAGCTCGATGCTCAACGTCATCAACGGCTTCTACAAGCCACGCGCGGGCACCATCACTTACAAGGGCAGCACGGTGCGCCACATGCGGCCACACCAGGCCGCCGCCCGCGGCATCGCCCGCACCTTCCAGAACATCGCGCTCTTCCGCGGCATGACCACCCTCGACAACATCATGACCGGGCGCCTCCTCAAGATGCGCAGCAACTTCCTCCTCGACGCCCTCTATCTCGGCCCCGCCAAGCGCGAGGAGATGGCGCATCGCGCCTTCGTGGAGGAGATCATCGACTTTCTCGAGATCCAGGCCATCCGCAAGGTGCCGGTGGGGCGGCTTCCCTACGGCCTCCAGAAGCGCGTCGAGCTCGGGCGCGCGCTCGCCGCCGAGCCCGACCTCCTCCTCCTCGACGAGCCGATGGCGGGCATGAATGTCGAGGAGAAGGAGGATATGAGCCGCTTCATCCTCGACGTGAACGAGGAGTTCGGCACCACCATCGCCCTCATCGAGCACGACATGGGCGTGGTGATGGACATCTCGCACCGCATCGTCGTGCTCGACTACGGCCGCAAGATCGCCGACGGCACGCCCGACGAGGTGCGGCGCGACCAGGCGGTGATCGACGCCTATCTCGGTGTAGCGCATGAGTGAATATTCTTAGCTAGACATGATCGATCCCCACCTCACCCTCGTCGCCATCGACGCCTCCTTAACGGGGCATCGATCGCTCCTCTCCCTCTCCGCCCCATCGGGGCGGAGAGGGAAGCGAGCATAGCGAGCGGGTGAGGTGGGGGCTGGATCGGCCTCGGCGGAAAGTGGCGCAACCATGCATATTCTCTACGCGATCCTGATCGGCCCCTTCGTCACCATGGCGACGCAGCCGGCCTTCCTTGTCGAGGTGCTGATCGGCGGGCTCCTGACCGGCGTCATGTATTCCCTGGTCGCCCTCGGCTTTGTGCTCATCTACAAGGCCTCGGGCGTGTTCAATTACGCCCAGGGCACCATGGTGCTGTTCGCGGCCCTGACCTTCGTGGGCCTCATCGAGAAGGGCCTGCCGCTCTGGCTCTCCCTCGTCCTCACCATCGCCGTCATGATCGTCCTCGCCTTCGCGGTCGAGCGCGTGGTGCTACGCCCCCTCGTCAACCAGTCCCAGATCATCCTCTTCATGTCGACCCTGGGGATCAGCTATTTCCTCGTCGGGCTGGGCCAGATCCTGTGGGGCGGCGACGTGCATCCCCTCGACATCGGCATCCCCGCGGGCCCCCTCACCGTTCACGGCATCCTCATCAACCAGCTCGACCTCTACGCCGCCATCCTCGCCGGCACCCTCGTCGCGGCCCTCGCCCTCTTCTTCCAGAAGACCAAGATCGGGCGCGCCTTGCGCGCCGTCGCCGACGACCACCAGGCAGCACTCAGCGTCGGCATTCCCCTGAAGCGCATCTGGGTGGTGATCTGGGGCATCGCCGGGATGGTGGCCCTCGCCGCCGGGATCATGTGGGGCTCGAGCCTCGGCGTGCAGTTCTCGCTGGCGCTGGTGGCGCTCAAGGCGCTCCCCGTGCTCATCCTCGGCGGCTTCACCTCGATCCCCGGCGCCATCGCCGGCGGGCTCATCGTGGGCGCCGCCGAGAAGCTCGGCGAGGTGTTCTGGGGCCCCGTCATCGGCAGCGGCATCGAGGACTGGTTCGCCTACATCCTCGCCCTCGTCTTCCTGCTGTTCCGGCCCCAGGGCCTGTTCGGCGAGCGCATCATCGAGCGGGTCTAGGCCATGTTCTATCGCGAAGCCGGGCAGTTCAAGACGAGCTACGCCGCCGACCAGGCGATCTTCCCCATCCGCCAGGACCGCCTCGGCATGCTGGCGATCCTCGTGATCGCCTATCTCGTCGTGCCCTTCGCCGCCAACGAGTATTGGCTGAGCACGATCTTCGTCCCGTTCTTCGTCTTCGCCGTCGCCGCCCTCGGCCTCAACATCCTCACCGGCTATGCCGGGCAGCTCTCCCTGGGCACGGGCGGCTTCATGGCGGTGGGCGCCTTCGCCGCCTATAAGCTCGCGACGGCCTTCCCCGGCCTCAACATCGTCCTCGTCTTCATCGCCGCCGGCCTCGTCACCGCGGGCGTCGGTCTCCTCTTCGGCATCCCCAGCCTGCGCATCAAGGGCTTCTACCTCGCCGTCGCCACCCTCGCCGCACAGTTCTTCTTGATCTGGCTTTTCGTCAAGGTGCCGTGGTTCCAGAACTACAGCGCCTCGGGCGTGATCACGGCACCACCGCGCGCCGTGCTCGGCCATTTCTTCGTGACCGGGCCGGAGGCGCGCCCCGTCAACAAATATCTCTTCACCCTCACCGTCGCGATTCTCCTTGCCCTCGCCGCCAAGAACATGGTGCGCGGCCGCGTGGGCCGCGCCTGGATGGCGATCCGCGACATGGACATCGCCGCCGAGATCATCGGCATCCGGCCGCTGCGCACCAAGCTCCTCGCCTTCGCCGTCAGCTCGTTCTACATCGGCGTCGCCGGGGCGCTCTGGGCCTTCATCTATACGGCGAGCGTCGAGGCGCTGGCCTTCGACGTCGACCGCTCCTTCCAGATCCTGTTCATGATCATCATCGGCGGCCTCGGCAGCATCCTCGGCTCGTTCCTGGGCGCTGCCTTCATCATCCTGCTGCCGATCCTGCTCAACAACCTGCCCGGCCTCCTCGGCATCAATGTCGGGGTGACCCTGGTGACCAATCTGCAGGACATCGTCTATGGCCTGCTCATCGTCTTCTTCCTCATCGTCGAGCCGAACGGGCTCGCGCGGCTCTGGCAGATCGGCAAGGAGAAGCTGCGCCTATGGCCCTTTCCTCATTGATATTCCTCAATGTTCCGGGCAGGCGCTCGGGCGGGTCGACTCGCGGGATTTGCGCCCCTGCCGAGGGGATGCTAGCCTCAATTCATAACAAGTCCTCGGGCCCGTGCCATGGCGCACGGAAGGCGGACGGACAGCATGGGAGGTTGCGATGAACTTGCGACAAGTCACCATCGGCTTGGCTGTCGTCGGGGCAGTCGGCTGGGCTTTCGGCGCGGCCGCGGCATTCGCTCAGAGCGAGCAATTCATCCCGCGCCTCGTCTACCGCACCGGCCCCTACGCGCCGGACGGCATCCCCTTCGCCAACGGCTATGCCGACTATCTCGACATGGTCAACGCCCGCGACGGCGGCGTCGGCGGCGTCAAGATCACCTACGAGGAATGCGAGACCGGCTACAACAACGACAAGGGCGTCGAGTGCTATGAGCGCTTGAAGCATCATCCGCCCACGGGCGCCTCGCTGGTCGATCCCCTCTCGACGGGCATCACCTATGCCCTGATCGGCCGCGCCACCGCCGACAAGATCCCGGTGGTGTCGATGGGCTATGGCCGCGCCGATGCGAGCTACGGCCCGGTCTTCCCCTATGTCTTCACCTACCCGGCGACCTATTGGGCGGGTGCGGACGCCATGATCCAGTATATCGGCCAGCAAGAAGGCGGCATGGCCAAGCTCAAGGGCAAGAAGATCGCCCTCGTCTATTTGAACGCCGCCTATGGCAAGGAGCCGATCCCCACCCTGGAGCGGCTCGCCAAGGAATACGGCTACACCTTCACCGGCTACGCGGTGAATTCGCCGGGCCTCGACCAGCAGGCGACCTGGCTGCAGATCCACCAGGCGAAGCCCGACTGGGTGCTGATGTGGGGCTGGGGCGTGATGAACTCGACGGCGATCAAGGATGCCGTCTCGGTCGGCTATCCCATGGATCACTTCATCGGCATCTGGTGGTCGGGCGACAATCCCGACGTGCAGCCGGCCGGCATGTCCGCCAAGGGCTACAAGGCCGCGACCTTCCACGGCGTCGGCACCAACTACCCGGTGATCCAGGACATCCTCAAATACGTCTACGCCAAGGGCGGCGGGCATGGCCCCAAGGACGGCGTCGGCGGCCCGCTCTATGATCGCGGCGTCATCAACGCGATCTACGACCTCGAGGCCATCCGCACCGCCCAGGGGAAGTACGGCAAGAAGTCCCTGACCGGCGAGCAGGTGCAATGGGGCCTCGAGCACCTCAATCTGACGGACGCGCGGGTGAAGGCGCTCGGCGCCGAGGGCCTCGTCACGCCGATCAAGCTCTCCTGCGAGGATCACGAAGGCGACGGCAATGTCCGCATCCAGCAATGGGACGGCAAGACCTGGCACATGATCAGCGGCTGGATCAAGCCGAACCGCACCGCGCTGCGCGAGGCGTACAAGGAGTCGGCCATGGCCTATGCCAAGGAGAACAACATCACGCCGCGCGATTGCGCGAAGCAGGCGGCGGCGAAATAGCGCCGCGACGATTGCGCGCCGGGTGATGTCCTCGGGAGGCCAGCCGTGACCGAGCCCGGCCCGCTCCTCGTCGTCAACAACGTCGAGGTCATCTACGACCACGTGATCCTGGTGCTCAAGGGCGTCTCGCTCGAGGTTCCCGAGGGGGGCATCGTCGCCCTCCTCGGGGCCAACGGCGCCGGCAAGACCACGACCCTCAAGGCGATCTCGAACCTGCTGCGCGCCGAGCGCGGCGACGTCACCAAGGGCAGCATCACTTTCCGCGGCGAGCGCGTCGACCGGCTCTCGCCCAACGACCTGGTGCGCCGCGGCGTGGTTCAGGTGATGGAGGGCCGCCACGTCTTCCCGCACCTCACCGTCGAGGACAATCTTTTGACCGGAGCCTTCACCCGACGCGACGGCCGTGCGCCGGTGCAGCGCGATCTCGAGCGGGTCTATCACTACTTCCCGCGCCTCAAGGAGCGCCGGCGCTCCCAGGCCGGCTATACCTCGGGCGGCGAGCAGCAAATGATCGCCATCGGCCGTGCCTTGATGTCGCGCCCCGCGATGATGCTGCTCGACGAGCCCTCCATGGGCCTGGCACCCCAGCTCGTTGAGGAGATCTTCGCCATCGTCCAGCGCCTCAACCGGGACGAGGGATTGAGCGTGCTCGTCGCCGAGCAGAACACCAATATCGCGCTGCGCTTCGCCGGCTACGGCTACATCCTCGAGAACGGCCGCATCGTGCTCGACGGCCCGGCCGAGACCCTGCGCCAGAACGAGGATGTGAAGGAGTTCTATCTCGGCCTCGCGGGCGAGCGCCGCAAGAGCTATCGCGACGTGAAGCACTACAAGCGGCGCAAGCGCTGGCTCGCATGAGCCTCCGCCCCGCGCCGGCGATCCGGCCGCTGCCCTGAGAGCCGCGCATGACCAAGGCGGGTGCTTATTTCGATTCCCTCGAGATCCGCGAGCCGGCGGCGCGGGAGCGCGAGCAATTCGCGGCGCTGCGCGAGATCGCGGCGCTGGCCAAGGCGAAGGCGCCGGGCTGGGCCCGCATCCTCGACGGTGTCGATCCGGCGGGCCTCGGCGATCGCGCGGCGCTCGCGGCCCTCCCCGTCACGCGCAAATCCGGGCTTGTCTCGCTCCAGGCTGCGGCGATGCCCTTCGGCGGCCTGATCACGAGCGACGCCGGCGCGCTTGCGCGCATCTATGTCTCCCCGGGGCCGATCTACGACCCAGAGGGGCGTCGGCCCGATTACTGGCGCATGGCGCGCGCCCTCTTCGCCGCGGGCTTCCGCGCCGGCGAGGTGATCCACAACAGCTTCTCCTATCACCTGACCCCGGCGGGCATGATGTTCGAGACGGGTGCCGCCGCCCTCGGCTGCGCCGTGATTCCGGGCGGCGTGGGCCAGACGGAGCTGCAAGCGCGCACCATCGCCGCATTGCGGCCCGCAGGCTATGTGGGAACGCCCTCCTTCCTCAAGCTCCTCCTCGACAAGGGCCGCGAGCTCGGCCTCGATCTCGGCGCGCTGCGGCACGCCCTGGTCTCCGCCGAGGCGCTGCCGCCCAGCCTGCGCGCCGAGCTCGAAGGCCACGGCCTCGGCGTGCTGCAATGCTACGGCACGGCGGATCTCGGCCTCGTCGCCTATGAGTCCGAGGCGAAGGAGGGGATGATCGTCGACGAGGGCGTCATTCTCGAGCTGGTGCGCCCCGGCACCGGCGACCTGGTCCCCGAGGGCGAGGTCGGCGAGGTCGTGGTGACGGCGCTCAACCCCGATTACCCGCTGATCCGCTTCGGCACCGGCGATCTCTCCGCCGCGCTGCCGGGCCCGAGCCCCTGCGGCCGCACCAATCTGCGCATCCGCGGCTGGATGGGCCGCGCCGACCAGACGGCCAAGCTGCGCGGCATGTTCGTGCATCCGGGGCAGGTCGCCGCCGTCATCAAGCGCCATCCCGCGATCGTCAAGGCGCGGCTCGTCATCGACAGCCGCGAGCACCAGGACCTGGCGGTGCTCCGCTGCGAGGTTCGGGATGACGCCGCGGCAGGCCTCGCCGGCGAGATCGCCCACTCGTTTCACGAGGTCTGCAAGCTGCGCGGCGAGGTCGAGCTGGTGCCGCCGGGAACCCTCCCCAATGACGGCAAGGTGATCGACGATATCCGGACATACGAATGAGCGGTACCGCGGCACCTTGAGGCTTCCGCCGCTTCCCGTTCCGTGGCATATGAGGGCGCGCAAATCCAAGAAACCGGGTGGAGGGGACGACACATGACCAAGCTCAGCCGGCGGCGATTTCTCGGCACGGCCGCCGCCATTGGCGGCGGCTCGTTCGCCGCGCTCAACATCCTGACGCGGCCTGCGGACGCCGCCGAGTTCACCTATAAATATGCGAACAATCTGCCGCTCACCCACCCGATGAATCTGCGGGCTCAGGCCGCCGTGGCGAAGATCAAGGAGGAGTCCGGCGGGCGTCTCGAGGTGCAGATTTTCCCCAACAACCAGCTCGGCGGCGACACGGACATGCTCTCCCAGGTCCGCTCCGGCGCCATCGAGTTCTTCACCCTCTCCGGCCTCATCCTCGCCACGCTTGTGCCGGTCGCCTCGATCAACGGCATCGGCTTCGCCTTCAAGGACTACGACCAGGTCTGGGCCGCCATGGATGGCGCGCTCGGCGCCCATATCCGCGGCGCCATTGACAAGGCCAATCTCGTCGCCCTCGAGAAGATCTGGGACAACGGCTATCGCGAGATCACCTCGAGCACGCATCCGATCAATACCCCCAACGACCTCAAGGGCTTCAAGATCCGCGTGCCGGTGAGCCCGCTCTGGACCTCGATGTTCAAGGCCTTCGACGCCTCGCCGGCCAGCATCAATTTCAGCGAGGTCTATTCCGCCCTCCAGACCCACGTGGTCGAGGGCCAGGAGAACCCGCTCGCCATCATCCAGACGGCCAAGCTCTACGAGGTGCAGAAATACTGCTCCCTCACCAATCACATGTGGGACGGCTTCTGGTTCCTCGCCAACAAGCTGGCCTGGACCAAGCTGCCCGCCAATCTGCGCGAGATCGCCGCGAAGAATTTCAACGCGGCGGCCCTCGGCGAGCGCGCCGACGTGAAGAAGCTCAACGATTCGCTGCAGGGCGAGCTCAAGTCCAAGGGCATGGTCTTCAATGCGCCGGACGCCGAGCCCTTCCGCGCCGCCCTGCGCAAGGCCGGCTTCTACAAGGAATGGAAGGGCAAATACGGCGACGAGGCTTGGGGACTCCTCGAGAAATATGTCGGCCAGCTCGCGTGACAGAGCGGGGAGGCCGCCGCTGACGGCCGTCATTGCGAGGAACGCACGCGCAGCGTGCGGGACGAAGCAATCCAGGGATTCGAGAGGCTGGATTGCGTCGCTCCCTTCGGGAGCTCGCAATGACGGGCAGGAGAAAGCGCCCGACGTCGTTTTCGCGGTCGCACGATGACCGCGGAGCGGACCGCGCGTGGCGACGTCACGGCCTTCGCGGCCGAAGCGGCGGGCGAAGCCCCGGCGGCGCTGCATTTCCCCCGCCTCGACCGCGCTCTTGCCTGGCTGACGGAGATCCCCGCCGCCGTTCTCGTCATCGTGGAGACGGTGGTACTCTTCGCGGGCGTCGTCTCGCGCTACGTCTTCGACCGGCCGCTCACCTGGTCCGACGAGCTCGCGGCGATCCTCTTTCTCTGGCTCGCCATGCTCGGCGCCGTGATCGCGCTGCGCCGCGACGGCCATATGCGGCTCACCGCCGTCGTCGCGGTCGCCTCTCCGGCCTGGCGGCGCTGGTGGGAGACGGTCGCCGCCATGGTGGTGGCCGTCTTCGTCCTCGAGATCGTCCTCCCCGCCGAAGCCTATTTCGAGGGTCAATGGGCGATCACCACGCCCGCGCTCGAGATCCATGACGGCTATCGCGTGGCGGCGATCGGCGTCGCGGCCTTGCTGATGCTGGTGATCGCCGTGTTGCGCCTGATCGAGCGCTCGAGCTGGCGCCACGCCCTCGGCGCCATCGTCGTGGTCCTCGCCATCGCCGCCCTGCTCCGCCTGGCGCAGCCGCTCCTCCTAGCGCTCGGTAATTTCGATCTTCTCATCTTCTTCGTCGTCATGGTCGCCGCCTGCGTCGCCATCGCCGTGCCCATCGCCTTCGCGTTCGGCGTCGCCACCCTCTCCTATTTGGCCCTCGCGACCCATGTGCCCCTCACCATCGTGGTTAGCCGCATGGACGAGGGCATGTCGAATCTGGTGCTGCTCTCGGTGCCGCTCTTCGTCTTCCTGGGGCTCCTCATCGAGATGACGGGCCTTGCGCGCGCCCTCGTCGATTTCCTCGCCGCCCTCCTCGGCCATGTGCGCGGCGGGCTCTCCTACGTGCTGCTCGGCGCCATGTATCTCGTCTCCGGCATCTCCGGCTCCAAGGCTGCCGACATGGCGGCGATCGCTCCCGTGCTCTTCCCGGAGATGAAGCGCCGGGGTGCGGCACCCGGCGAGCTCGTGGCCCTGCTCTCCTCGTCAGGGGCCATGTCGGAGACGATCCCACCGAGCCTCGTCCTCATCACCATCGGCTCGGTGACCGGCGTCTCCATCGCGGCGCTCTTCGCCGGCGGGCTGGTCCCCGCGGCGGTGGGCGCCCTCGCGCTTGTCGTCGTCTGCTTCTTTCGCTCGCGCAAGGAGGATCTGAGCCATGTCCGCCGCGCGCGCGGCGGCGAGGTGCTGCGCGCCTTCATCGTCGCCCTGCCGGCCCTGATCCTTCCCTTCGTCATCCGCGCCGCGGTGGTGGAGGGTGTGGCGACGGCGACGGAGGTCTCGACCGTCGGCGTGGTCTACACCTTCGTCGTCGGGCTCTGCGTCTATCGCCAATTCGATTGGCGCCGGCTCTATCCGATCCTCATCGAGACCGCCTCGCTCTCGGGGGCCATCCTCCTCATCATCGGCACGGCGACGGCGATGGCCTGGGCGCTGACCCAATCCGGCTTCTCCCACCAGCTCGTCGCCACCATGGCGGGCGCCCCCGGCGGCAAGGCGGGCTTCCTCGCCGTCTCCATCCTTGTCTTCGTCGTGCTCGGCAGCGTGCTCGAGGGCATTCCCGCCATCGTGCTCTTCGGCCCGCTCCTCTTTCCCGTGGCGCGCGCCATCGGCGTGCACGAGGTGCATTACGCCATGGTCGTGATCCTCGCCATGGGCCTCGGCCTCTTCGCGCCGCCCTTCGGCGTCGGCTTCTACGCGGCTTGCGTCATCGGCCGCGTCTCCCCCGACGACTCCATGCGCCGCGTCTGGCCCTATCTCGGGGCATTGTTCCTCGCCCTCGTCATCGTCGCCGCAGCACCCTGGCTGTCGATCGGGTTCTTGTGAGGGGGCTCTACACGCCCGATTTCTCGGCTCAATTGCGCTCCTCCGGGCGGATGACGGGCAAGCCGCGGAACGCCTCCGCGGCGTAGTCGAGGAAGGCCTGCACCTTCGGCGCTCTTTGGCTGCGACTCTGGGTGACGAGCTGCACCGGCAAGGGCGGCGGCTCGAAATCCCGCAACAGGCGCACCAGCGTTCCCGCCGCGAGATCGTCCGCGACCTGATAGGAGAGGACGCGCGCGATGCCCCGTCCCGCCCGCGCGGCGACGAGCTGCGCCTCGATCTCGTTGACGAGGAGCCGCGGCGCCAATCGCACCAAGGAACCACGCGGCGACGGGCCGAAGCGCCATTCCAGCAGCCCCGAGCGCGAGGTCCCGAAGATGATGTCGTGACGGACGAGCTCCGACGGTGCCCGCGGGATGCCGCGCCGCGCGAGATAGGCGGGACTGGCGACAGTGACGCGGCGGACGGAGCCCACCCGCCGCACCACGAGGGCGGAATCCGAGAGCGGCCCGATCCGCACCGCCACGTCGAGCCCTTCCTCGATGAGGTCGAGATTGCGGTCATTGAGCACGAGCTCGACCTGCATCTCGGGAAAGGCGTCGAGGAATCCGGTCACCACGGGCGCCACATGGCGGCGGCCGAACTGCACCGGCGCCGTCACCCGCAACAGGCCCCGCAGCGGCGCGCTGGCGACGCCCGTCACCGCGATGTCGTAATCGGTCAGGAGGGCCCTCGCCCGCTCCGCCAGGCTGCGACCCGCTTCCGTGGGCGACAGGCGCCGCGTCGTGCGCTCGACGAGGCGCAGGCCGATGCGGGCCTCGAGGGCCGCGAGAGCGCGGGTCACCGCCGGCGGCGAGCGGCGCAGGCGACGGGCCGCGCCGGCGAGGCTCCCCGCGTCGATGATCGCGACGAAAATCGCCAGCTCGTCGAGGCGATCCATGATTATTCCAATTCTCGAAATTCTGACTTTCCATTTTGCCGAGTTCTCATTGGATTTGGCAACGATAACATAGCCGCCTCGCTTTCAGGAGGCCCCATGACCACTCCCGATATCACGCTCCACGGCACCCCGCTCTCCGGCCATACCCACCGGGTCGAGCTGCTCCTGCTGATGCTCGGCCTGCCCTACCGGCTCGTGCCGGCGCCCGCCGAGGTGAGGCGCAGCGAGGCGTTCCGGCGCCGGCTCAATCCCCTGGGCCAGATCCCTGTCCTGGAGGATGGCGAGCTGGTGCTCGCCGATAGCAACGCCATCCTGGTCTACCTCGCGAAGCGTTACGCGCCCGGAGGCCCCTGGCTACCCGAGGAGCCCGTTGCGGCGTCCCGGGTTCAGCGCTGGCTCTCGATCGCCGCGGGCGAGGTGATGTACGGGCCGGCGACGGCGCGCATGGTGGCGCAATGGGGAATGGAGGGCGATCCCGCGCGGGCGGCCGTGATCGCCGAGCGGTTTCTGCGCTTCATGGAGGCGCATCTCGCCGAGCGCCGCTATCTGGCGGCCGAGTATCCGACGATCGCCGACCTCGCCTGCTATTCCTACGTCGCCCATGCGCCCGAGGGCGGCATCGCTCTCGACCCCTATCCCGCCGTGCAGGCCTGGCTGCGCCGCATCGAGGCGCTGCCCAAATTCAAGGCGATGCCGGCGTCCCCAATACCGCAAAAGAGCTGAGACACCGATGATCCCTTCGCCCTTCCATGCAGACGAGCTCGCCGCCCAGGCGCTTGCCGGCGCTGGCGCGAGCGGCGGCGGCATCCGGAGCTTCATGCCCGACCAGCATCGCAGCTTCTTCGCGCTGCTGCCCTATCTCTTCATCGGCGCCATCGACGACGAGGGCTGGCCGATCGCGACGGCGCTGACCGGCGCGCCCGGCTTCGTCCATTCCCCGGACCCGGTGACCCTACGCATCGAGGCGCTGCCGGATCGCAGCGATCCCGCCGCGGCGGGCTTCACTCTCGGGCGCGAGATCGGCGTCCTCGGCATCGATTTCGGCACGCGGCGGCGCAATCGCGCCAATGGACGGATCGCCGCCCTGGATGCAGCCGGCCTCACCGTCGCCGTGCGGCAGAGCTTCGGCAATTGCCCGCAATACATCCAGCGCCGCGACATGCAACCGGCATCCGCCATGCCGAGCGATGCGGAATCCTTTGCCGCCTTCGACGACGAGACGCGGCGGCTGATCGCGAAGGCCGATACCTTGCTCGTCGCGAGCAAGGCGCGCCCGGAGAGCGGCGCCGCGGGAGGCGCCGATATCTCCCATCGCGGCGGCCGGCCCGGCTTCGCCCATCTCGACGGCGATGCGCTCGTCATTCCCGATTTCCGCGGCAACCGCTATTTCAACACCCTCGGCAATCTTCTCGGCGAGCCGCGCGGATCACTGCTCTTCATCGATTTCGCGCGCGGCGACCTGCTGCAATTGCAAGGAACGGTGGAAATCGACTGGAGCGGCGAGGCTGCGCGCCGCATCGAGGGCGCGGAGCGCTTGTGGCGTTTTCGTCTCGCGCGCGGCTGGCGCCGCCGCGGCGCGTTTCCCCTGCGCGGCGCCTTCATCGATTATGCGCCGACCACCGAGCGGACCGGCATTTGGCGCGCGGCGGAGTGAGATCACGCTCTGCGCACCTGCTCGACCGCGCAAATGTGGCGAGACTGCCCAAATTCCACCACAAAAATGTCCCGTGACACCCCGGAGCCGATTTCATATCTAGCGCGCAGCTTCCGAGGGGGTGTCCTCTTGCTGCGTCTCGCCAAGCTCTGTCTGTCCGCGGCGGCGGTGGCCGCGCTTTTCGCCTGCTCGCCCGATTACTCGCCGAACACCTATAGCAGCAGCGCCGTGCAGAAGGCCAACAAGGTCGAGCCGGGCGTCGTCATCGGCTTCCGCCAGGTCGAGATCAGCGCCAACGGCACCGTCGGCGCCGTGGCCGGCGGTGCGGCCGGTGGAATCCTCGGCGCGCAGGCCGATTCGGGCGGCATTTATTCCGCACTGGGCGGCGTCGGCGGCACGTTGGTGGGCAGCGTCGTCGGCACCACGATCGAGCACGCGACCGGCGATACCACGGGCTGGGAATACATCGTGCGCAAGCCCAATGGCGACCTGCTCTCGGTCACTCAGCGCGAGCCCGAGCCCATCCCGGTCGGACAGAAGGTCCTCGTCATCACCGGCGATCAGGCGCGCATCGTCCCCGACTACTCGGTGACGGTGAACGAGCCCGCAACGCCCTCTACGGGAAAGAAGGCCGAGGACAACGACAAGGAAAAAGAGAAAGAGAAGAGCAAGGCCGCCGCAACCAGCGCGACGCCGCCGGCGGCGGCCGTGACCGCGCCGGCCTCGGGTGCGCAGCCGCCGTCGAGCCCGGCGCCAGGCGCCGCACCGGCGACGCCGGCCGCGACGATTCCGAAGACCGTTCCCGCGACCCCGGCCGGGGCGCTGCCGGCCGTGACCGGCGTGCTGGGGCTTCCCAGCCCGGTCGGGACACCCCAAGCCGTTTCCCAGCCGATTCCGTTGACGCCGTCGAGCGCGGCCACGCCGGCACCCAGTGCAGCGACACCGGCCGAGACGCCCTCCGCTGCGAATCCGCCGGCCTCGAATTCGGCGCCGGCAAACGCAGCGTCTACACCCTCGGCATCGACATCCCCGCCGTCGCCGCCGGCATCGACGCCGAGTGTGTCGGCGCCTGCGGCCTCGGCACCCGCCCCCGCCCAGGCGCCGGGCCCGGCGCCTGGGAACGCACCATCGACGCCGTCAGACCAGCAAACGACACCGGCCGCCAATCCCTAGCCCCGGGTCGCGATACGGCGTCGTCACGCCGCGCTGCGACGCGCTTGCTCCTCCTTGTAGAGCGCCAACTCCTCGGCGAAGGCCTTGGCGACGCTCGGCCGCTCCTGCATGCGGCGGAAATAGGCCAGCACGGCCGGCCAGGACGAGAGATCGAGCCCGCTCGGCCGCGCCCAATTGAGCACCGTCACAAGATAGGCGTCGGCGACGGTGAAACGGTCGAGCAGAAACTCGCGGCCGTCGAGATGGGCAGCGAGATGGGCGAAGCGCGGCGGCGCCTTCTCGCGCGCGTAAGCCTTCGCTCCCTCCGGGCTCTTGCTGTCGAGCAGCGGCGTGAAGACGCGCTTGTGCAGCTCCGAGGTGATGAAGTTCAGCCATTGCTGCAAGCGGTAGCGCGGCAATCCGCTTGCGGGCGCCAGCCCGGCCTCGGGATAGCGGTCGGCGACGTATTGCAGCACCGCCGGGTTCTCGGTGAGCAGCTCGCCCGTGTCGAGGCGCAGCACCGGGACCTGCCCCATCGGGTTGACGGCGAGGAAATCCGTGCCGTCCTCGACGCGCTTCGCTTTCAGGTCGACATAGTGGTAATCGGCGACCGCGCCGGCCTCGTAGAGCGCGATCCGCGTGGCCATCGAGCAGGCGAGCGGAGCAAAATAGAGTTCCATGGCATCCTCCTATAGAATCGTTCTTTCAAAGCGATCGGTTGAAGCGCATCCCCGTCACCGCGAGGATCAAGCGACGACGTGGTGACAGGTTGAGTGATTGTTTTTTGTACCGTCTCGTATAAAATTGTCGCGGTCAAGGATTTTTTGCGGAATGGTACAAAAATTGGTACCGAGGCGGGGGCGCCCCCGCGCCTACGATCCCGACGCCGCCCTGGCGCGGGCGATGGAGACCTTCTGGGACGCGGGCTACGCCGCGACCTCCCTTGACGATCTCAGCGCGGCGACGGGAATGAATCGGCCGAGCCTTTACGGCGCCTTCGGCGACAAGCGCGCCCTCTATCTGGAGACCCTGGAGCGCTATCGCGCGGCGGCGCGCGCCGCCCTCAAGGAGACGCTCGCCGGGGACCGCCCGCTCCGCGAGGCGCTCCGCCACCTCTACGCGACGGCCCTCGCCCTCTATTTTTCCGGCGAGCACGGTGCGCGCGGCTGCTATCTGATCGGCACGGCGGCGACGGAGGCCGTGCTCGATCCCGCGGTGCGCGCGGCCCTGGCCGAAGCCCTCGGCGAGATTGACGCGGCCATCGAGGCGCGCATCCGCTTGGCGCAGCGGCAGGGTGAGCTCCGCGCCGATGCCGATTCCGCTGCCTTGGCGAGGCTCGCCGCGGCCGTCCTCCACACGCTTGCGCTCCGCTCGCGCGCCGGTGAGCAACGCGCCGCTCTCGAGGCGACGGCCGCCGCCGGAATCGATCTCATCTGCGGCCGGCCTGCCGTCAAGCCGGGATCGCGGCGACACCTGCGCCGCCGCGAGGGAAGCTCGTGATTAACGTCCCTCATTTCGATTCCCCCTGTCGCCCCGGCCGACCCCGGACCTGATCCGGGGGAAGCCCGGGCCCATGGCGCAATGGCATCATATGGGCCCCGGATCGCGCCGTGCTCCCGCACGGCTTGTCCGGGGTGACGAATAAAACGGATGCAACTGTCGGATTCGCTCCACGAGGGTCCGATAAGGCTGCCTATCCTATTGCTGGAAGCGGCAACCCCGATGCCGCTATAACCGTTCAGGCATTGCCGGCCGAGCGTCAGACGGCGCGAGCGAATTCGATATTCGTGGCGCTCCGTTGGGATTGTCGACCGCCTCCGCGTGGGCGGGAAATCGGGCCGGAATTGGCTTCAAAAGCGAGAGGATACGCAATGGCGATTGCCAAGAACACGATCTGCCTATGGTACGACAAGGACGCAGAGGCTGCAGCCCGCTTCTATGCTGCGACGTTTCCCAACAGCTCGGTGGGCGCCATCCACCGCGCTCCCAGCGACTACCCGTCCGGCAAGGCGGGCGATGTGCTGACGGTCGAGTTCACCGTCGCCGGCATCCCCTGTCTCGGCCTCAATGGCGGCCCCGCGTTCAAGCATAACGAAGCCTTCTCGTTCCAGATCGCCACTGATGATCAGCAGGAGACCGACCGCTACTGGAACGCCATCGTCGGCAATGGCGGCCAGGAAAGCGCGTGTGGTTGGTGCAAGGACAAATGGGGCGTCTCCTGGCAAATCACGCCGCGCGTGCTGACCGAGGCGCTCGCTGCCGGCGGCGATGAAGCAAGGCGCGCATTTGAAGCGATGATGGAGATGAAGAAAATTGACGTCGCCGCGATCGAGGCGGCGCGGCGCGGCTGAGGGATCCTTTATCCCTAAGCCGTCCCGGCGATGCGGCGCGCCGTGCGCGCCTCGAGCCGGCGTACCCAGCGGCTCAGGGCGAAGCAGATGACGAAATACATGACCGCGAGCGCCGTGTAGAGCGCGATCGGCCGCTGCTCCCGGGCGTTGATGATGTTGGTGGATTGAAACACGTCGGAGACGCCGATGATGCTGGCGATCGTCGAATCCTGAAACGCGATGATGCTCTGGGTCAGGAGCGACGGCACCATGCGGCGGAGCGCCTGGGGCAGGATGATGAAGACCGTCACCTGAGCCGGCGTCAGCCCCGTGGCGAGGCCGGCGAGTCGCTGCCCCACGGCGATGGATTGGATGCCCGCGCGCACGATCTCGGTGAAATAGGCGACCTCGAAGGCGGCGAGCGCCACGAGCGCGGCGTCGTAGGCCGAGCTCGGGCGGCCGGTGATCATCGGTCCCGTGTAATACGCCCAGAACATGATCATGAGGAGCGGGCTGCTGCGCAGGACATTCACGTAAGCGGTGACGGGATAATGGACGAGAGGAAAGCGCGAGAGGCGCCCCACCGCGAAGAGGCAGGCGATCGGCAGCGCGATGGCGACGGCGCTGATCGTGAGGCGCAGGTTGTAGACGACGAAGGCGAAGAGGAGCGTGCCCAGATTGTCGAGAAGCGCTATCATCCCTGCCCGCTCCCGCGGCGAAGGAAGCCCGGCACGCGCGTGTGGCGCTCCACGACGGCCATGATCCCCGCGACGCTCCAGGCGCAGGCGAGATAGACGCCCGTGCCGAGGGTATTGGACTCGATCCAATGGAAGGTCTGGAAGCCGATCTCCTGGGTGAGATAGGAGGTCTCGACCACGCCGACGGTCATCGCCAGGGACGAGCTCTTGAAGACCGTGACGAATTCGGAGGTGAGGCTCGGCACGATGACGCGCAGCAGGAGGGGCGCGATGACATAGCGCTGCGCCTGCCACCAGGTGAGCCCGGTCGAGAGAGCGCCCCATCGCACCTGGCGGCTCACCGCATTGAGCCCGGCGCGCACATGCTCGGCGACTTTCGCCGAGGTATAGAGCGAGAGCGTGAGGATGGCGCTGCCCATCTCCCAGCCGAGATGGAAGAGCTCCCGCCGCAGGGGCATCGGCAGGAGGCGCGGCAGCACGTAATAGACGAAGAAGAGCTGCACCAGGAGCGGGATGTTGCGGAAGATCTCGACATGAGCTGCCGCGAGAAGGCGGACGCTGCGATGGGGCGATTCGCGCGCGAGGCCGGCAAGGGTGCCAATGACGAGCGCCAGGACCCACGAGGCGAGGGAAAGCTCGATCGTCGTCAGCACCGCATTCAGCACCATCTCGCCATAGGGCTCGCGCCACAGCACCGACCAATCGAGTCCCGCCGGCATGCGCGCGCCCTCGCGCCGCTCAGCGCGGCGGCCAGGCGTTCATGACGACGAGCGTCTTGAGAGCCTCCGTCTGGGGAAACGGCGCCACGCCCTGCGGGCCGAAATATTTCTCGTAGAGCTTGTCCCAGCCGCCGCTCGCGCAGAGCCGCACGATGGTGAGGTCGACGATGCGCTTGAATTTCGAGCTCTCGGGCCGCAGCGGAAAGGCTTGCAGGAAGGTGTTGATCCCGGGATCGAAGACCCGCCATTTCGCCTTGTCCGCCGCCTTGTCCTTCATGCCATAGAGGATGGGTCCGTCGGAGCTATAGGCGTCGATGGAGCCCGTTTGCAGTGCGGTGAAGCCCTGGGGATGGTCGGGGAAGCCGACGGTCGTGACCGGCGGCTTGAGCCTCCCCTTCGCGTTGAGCTCGCGATAGGCCGCCTCCTCGAGCCCGCCCTGGGGAACGCCGATCCGCTTGCCCGCAAGGTCGGCAAGGGACTTGATCGGGCTGTCCGCCGGCACCAGCACCTCGGTCGCGGTGAGGAAGTCGGGCACGGAGAAGTCGACGACCTCGACGCGCGCCTGGGTGACGACCGTGGCACCCGCCTCCATGTCGATGGTGCCGTTCTGCAGCAGGGGAATGCGCGTCTCGCTCGTCACCGGGATGTAGTTGAGCTTGATCGAGCTTCCCAGCGCCTTCTCGACATTGGCGTGGATGGCCTGGGCGATCTCCGTCGCGAAGCCCACATATTTGCCCGCGGCGTCCTTGTAGCCGTAAGGCGGCGTCGCCTCGCGGGCGCCGAGGTTGAAGACGCCGGTGCGCTTGATCCGATCGAGCGTGTCCTCGCTGCCGGTCGCCCCTTGAGCCCGCGCGGCCCCCGGCATCGCCAGAGCCCCGAGACCGAGCCCGGCCGAGGCGACGAATCGCCGCCGGCTCACCATTCCTGCCGGTGCCGCCGTGTTGCTGTCTTTTCGCTTTGTCATGTGAGCCTCCCGTTCAATATTCATATCCGCCGAGCCTTCGCCGGGCGGCGGAGTCAGCTACCGCCGATCCGCGCCAGGAACTGCCTCGTCCGCGGATGGCTCGGCTGCGCGAAGAAGCTCGCGCCGTCGCCGCGATCGAGGATGCGCCCCTCCGCCATGAAGAGGACGCGGTCGGCCACGTCGCGGGCGAAGCGCATCTCGTGGGTGACGATCAGCATCGTCATCCCGTCGCAGGCGAGGTCGCGGATGACCTGGAGCACCTCGCCGACCATCTCGGGATCGAGGGCGGAGGTCGGCTCGTCGAACATCATCAGCTTGGGCTCGAGGATCAGCGAGCGGCAGATCGCCACGCGCTGCTGCTGGCCGCCCGAGAGCTCCGCCGGGTATTTGCGCGCCTGGTCGCGGATGCCGAAGCGCTCCAGCAGCGCCTCGGCCTTCGCCTCCGCCGCGGCCCGGGACCAGCCCAGGACCTTCATCGGGGCCAGCGTCAGGTTCCTGAGGCAGGTCATGTGGGGGTAGAGGTCGAATTGCTGGAACACCATGCCGATGCGCGCGCGCAGGCGCGGCAGATCGCGGCAACCGCGCAAGCTCGTGCCGTCGACGACGATGTCGCCCTCCTGGAACCGCTCGAGCCCGTTGGTGCAGCGGAGGAGCGAGCTTTTCCCCGAGCCGCTCGGCCCGCAGATCACCACGCATTCGCGCTTATAGACTCGCTCGCTGATATCGTGCAGCGCGCGGAAGTCGCCATAGCTCATCCCGACATGCCGATATTCGAGGAGTGGCTCTGCCATCCGACTCCCTTGCCGCGCCCCACGGGCGCAGCGCTAAAAATCACGGCCCCATTCTAAGCGAAGCGGCCGGGCCGGAAAGGCGCGAGGTCGAGGCCGGCGGGCCGGCCCGCGACGAGTGCCGCGATCACCCTCCCCGTCATCGGCGCCCCGGTCATGCCGACATGGCCATGGCCGAAGGCATAGAGCACGTCCGGGGAGCGGCGCGACGGGCCGAGCACCGGCAGGGAATCGGGCAGGCTCGGCCGGTGGCCCATCCAAACGGAGAGGCGCGCCGGCGAATAATGCGCGGCGAGGCCGGGAAAGAGGCGGCGGCCTTGCGTGAGCAGCATATGGGCGCGACGCCAATCCGGCGCCGCCTTAAGCCCGGCCAGCTCGACCGTGCCCGCGAAACGCAGCCCGCTCGCCATTGGCGTGACGACGAACTTGCCCTCGGCATCGTTGGTGGGCACGCGCGGTGCGACTTCCGGGTCGCGAATCATCAGGTGATAGCCGCGCTCGGTCTCGAGCGGCACATCATCACCGAGGGCCGCAGCCAGGCGCTTGGAATAGGCGCCCGCCGCCACCACCGCGGCATCCGCCGGCAGCTCTCCCGCCTCGGTGCGGATGGCGCGCAGTCGCGCGCCGTCGAGAGCGAAGCCGAGCGCGCGGGTGGCGTGGAGCGTGCCGCCGCGGCGCTGGAAGGCCTCGGCGAGCCTGGCGACCAGCCCCTGGGGATCAACCGTGTGCCCGTTCGCGGTGAAGAGGACGCCGCGGGTATAGTCGCGCGAGAGCGCGGGATCGAACTGGCGCAGCGCGTCGGCATCGAGGGTTTCCCAAGTGATGCCGTTGCGCCGGCGCAGCTCGAGCGCCGCGTGATCCTTGGCCAGCGCCCCGTCGGAGCGATAGACCACGAGATGGCCGAGGCGGCGGACGAGGTCCTGAGCGCCGGCCTCCTTCACCAGCGGCGCGAGCGCCTCCAGGCATGGGCCCAGGAGCCCGGCCAGGGCGCGCGCCTGGGCTTCGACCCGCCCTGGGGTTCCGGCGCGAATGAAGCGGATGAGCCACGGGGCGAGGGTCGGCAGATAGCGCCAGCGGATTGCCAGCGGTCCCAAAGGATCGCGAAGCCAGCCCGGCACCTTGCGCAGGGTCCCCGGCATGGCCATGGGCACGATCGAGGAGGAATTGAAGCAGCCGGCATTGCCGAAGGAGGCACCGCGGCCCGGCGGGTCGGGGTCGACGACGAAGACCTCGTGCCCGTCGCGCTGAAGATAGCTCGCCGTGGCGATCCCGACGATCCCGGCGCCGATGACGCCGACCCTCTTCCGCGACCCTGTCATCAGGGCTCGTCCCTCTCTCTGCCGATCATCGGTGCCACGGGCGCTGCCCGTGACCGCCGCCGATCAGGCCGTGCCGGCGCTGCAGAGCTCCCAGCCGCCCGACTGGTGAGCGTAGAGAAGAATGTAGCGCTTGTCGCCGGAATGATCGACCAGCACCCGGAGATGATCCCCCGTGCAGGCGCCGGCGGCCTTGCCCGGCGCCGGCAAGTGCTTGGCCGCAGCACAGGTCGCGACGCTCTTGGGCAGGCTTGCCGCCTCGGCGGGGCGCGCGCCGTTGAGGGTGACGAAATAGGTTTCGACCTGGCCGCCCTTGACCGTCCCCTTCACGACGATGCGGCCGAAGCGGGACTTGTAGAGGCCGGCATCCTGGTCGCCGTCGTTGAGGCCCTGGGGCAGCGGCCGGAACGTGATCGCGGCGCAGGCGGGCGGCTCTTTCGCCTTCGACCAGGCCGAAGTACCCGGCAGCAGCAGCGCCAAGGCGGCAGCCGCGAGGCCGGTCGCCGCGGCCGCGCTGCACAGGCGACGGCGAAGAGCGCGCGTGGCGCGCATGCGATTCCGGTGGTGCTCGTCGATGACGGCCATCTCTTCCTCCCCTTCAGTCGCGGCGATCGATTGCGATTCGCCGCCAAGGAGTGTTCGGCAAATCCGGCCTTCGCGCAAGGCCCCGATGCACCGCATCGCCTCGTCGCCGATCGGCTGCTGATTTCGCGCGCCGGGGACGCCATAATGGGCTCATGCACGACGCGCGTACGACCGAGCTCGTTGCCTGGCTTACCGAAGCAGGATTGGCAGGCCGTTCCGAGCGGGATCTGCTTGAGGGCTTCTGCGAGCGCGTTGTCGCCGCCGGCCTGCCGCTCGGCCGAGTCCAGCTCGTCGTCGATACCCTGCACCCCGTCTATGAGGGCCGCGTGGTCCGCTGGCAGCAGGGTGAGGCGGTGACCACCGTCTCGGAATATGGCCGCTCGAACGAGGAAGGCCCGGCGGCGGTCGCCTGGCGGAGCAGCCCGTTCTACCATCTCCTGCAATCGGGCGAGTCGATGCTGCATTGCCGCCTTGACGGCGAATCGCCTTACGACTTCCCGATCTTCGTGGAGCTGCGCGACGCCGGCATGACCGACTACATCGGAATCGTGACGCGCTTCAGCGAGGGCGGCGTGATCGGCGAGATGGACTGCGTCATGACATCCTGGGCCACCGCGGCGCCGGCCGGCTTCGAGGAGGCGCATCTCGCGGCGATTCGCGCGCTGGCGCCGTCGCTCGCCTTGGCGGTCAAATGCGTCTCGCTCGGCCAGATCGCTGGCACGCTGGTCGAGACCTATCTCGGGCGCGATGCCGGGCGGCGCGTCTTGAGCGGCCGCATCATGCGCGGCATCGCCGAGCGGATCGGCGCCGTGCTCTGGTTCAGCGATCTCCGCGGCTATACCCGGATTACCGACACGGCACCGCCCGAGCAGATCATTCCGCTGCTCAACGATTACGCCGAGGCGGTGATCTCGGCGATCCACGATGCAGGCGGCGACGTGCTCAAGCTGATGGGCGACGGCATCCTCGCCATCTTCCGCGCCGAGGAGCGCCAGCGCGCCTGCAATGCTGCGCTTGCCGCCGCCTCGGCGGCCCGCCGCAACATCGACGAGCTCAACCGCCGCCGCGCCCAGGGCGGCCTTCCCACCACCCACATGTATCTCGGCCTCCACGTCGGCGAGGTGTTCTACGGCAATGTCGGCAGCAAAGACCGCCTCGACTTTACGGTGGTCGGCCCCGCCGTGAACGAGGTGAGCCGCATCGCCGCGATGTGCCGCTCGGCGGACCAGGAGGTCCTCCTCTCCGATGCCTTCGTCGCTGCGGCGGGTGAGGAGCGCGGGCGCATCGTCTCGGTCGGGCGCTACGCGCTGCGCGGCGTCGGGCGGCCGCAGGAGCTCTTCACCCTCGAGCCGGAGCCGGAGCCCGAGGCCGGCTGAGCCGGCCGCGGGGGAAGCGCACTACAGCACGAGATCCGATTTGGTATCGATCAGGTGCATATGGTTGAGATCGGCGAGGAGCCGCATCGTGCCGCCGGCGGGAGGTGCCGCATGGGGCGCCACGCGGGCGCAGACCTCGGTGCCGTTCACCGTGTAGTAGACCAGCGTCTCCATGCCCATCGGCTCGACCACGTCGATCTGCATGGAGAACTCCACCTGCCCCGGCTTCTCGGCGCCGCGAGATTCGGTGATGTGCTCGGGCCTCAAGCCGAAGACAAGATCACTGCGAGCATAGGGCTTATAGCGTTCGGTGCGGTCGGCCGGGATCGGCAAAGTCAGCTTGTCGCTCAAGCGAACGCTCAGCGCGTCCCCGTTCACGACGAGATTACAGGGTAGGAAATTCATCGCCGGCGAGCCGATGAAGCCGGCGACGAAGCGGGTCTTCGGCTTGTGATAGAGCTCGTTGGGCGCCGCGATCTGCTCGATGCGGCCGCCATTCATCACCACCACCCGATCGGCCAAGGTCATCGCCTCGACCTGGTCGTGGGTGACGTAGACCGTCGTGGTCTTGACCTTCTGATGCACGCGCTTGATCTCGGTGCGCATCTGCACCCGCAGCTTGGCGTCGAGATTCGAGAGCGGCTCGTCGAAGAGGAACACCTTGGGATTGCGCACGATGGCGCGGCCCATGGCGACGCGCTGGCGCTGGCCGCCCGAGAGCTGCTTGGGCCGGCGGTCGAGGAGCTCGGTGATGTCGAGGATGCGCGCCGCGTTCTCGACGCGCTGCTTGATCTCGGCCTTGGGGAACTTCTTGAGGCGAAGCCCGAACGACATGTTCTCGTAGACGGTCATGTGCGGGTAGAGCGCGTAGTTCTGGAACACCATGGCGATGTCCCGGTCCTTGGGCGGCACGTCGTTGACCAGCTCGCCGCCGATGAGGATGTCGCCCGAATTGGCCTCCTCGAGCCCCGCGATCATGCGCAAGGTCGTGCTCTTGCCGCAGCCCGACGGCCCCACCAGCACGACGAACTCCTTGTCGGCGATGTCGAGATCGATGCCGCGGACGGCCTGAACTTCGTCGAAAGCCTTCACGACCCTGCGAAGGGCAACTTCAGCCATGCGTAACGCTCCTGTTCCGTCTTGACGCGCCGCTTTCACGCGCGGCCGTTCTCGTTTCCGTCTCGGATCATCCCTTGGTGGCGCCCGCCGTCAGGCCGGCGATGTAATAGTCCATGAGGAAAGCGTAGATGACGAGCGGAGGTGCTGCGGCAAGCAGGCAGCCCGCCATCAGCATGCCCCATTGATAGACGTCGGCGCGGATCAGGCTGGTCACCGTCCCGACCGTCAGCACCTGCTGGCCGGAGCTATAGAGGAAGGCCATCGGATAGACGAACTCGGCCCAGGAGACGGTGAAGGCGAAGATCATCGCCGCGATGATTCCCGGCAGCGCCACGGGTATGAAAATCTTGAACAGCATCTGCATGTGATTGGCACCGTCGATCACCGCCGCCTCGTCGAGCTCTTTCGGGATGCTGGAGAAATAGCCGATCATGATCCAGGTGCAGAACGGCACCGTGAGCGTCGGATAGACCAGCACCATGCCCCAGAAATTATTGAGGAGGCCGAGCCCGCGCACGATCTGGAAGAGCGGGATGAAGAGCAGCGAATCGGGAATGAGATAGGTGAGGAAGATGCCCGTCGCGAGCATCCCCGAGCCCCAGAACTTCATGCGCGCAAGCGAGAAGGCAGCGAGCACGCTCACCACCATGGTGATCGCCACGACGCACAGGGTGACGATCACGGTGTTCTTGAAGTAGATGGGAAAATCCGTCTGGAAGAGCAGCGTCTTGAAGTGCTCGAGGGTCACCCCGTCGGCGATGATCCAGGGGCTCGTCGCCATCCGCGCCACCTCGGCGTTCGATTTGAGCGAGGTGACAATCATGTAATAGGGCGGCGTGAGGAAGAAGATCGCGAAGAGGATCAGGAAGGCATAGGACAGGATCAAGGCCCAGCGCCGATTGCGCTTGAGGCTGGCGCGCAGGCCGATCCGGCGCTGCGAGCCGACGACGACGGTGCTCGCGGTCATCAGATCTCCCTTACGCGCCTGCGCACCCCGCGCAGGATGAAGACGGCGGCGATGCCGAGGATGGGGAACATGAAGAGCGAGACCGAGGCGCCGAGCGGAATGTCGCCAACGCGGATGCCTTCCAGGAAGGCATAGGTGGCGAAGACGTGGGTCATGTCGCGCGGCCCGCCCGCCGTCATGATCTGCACGATGTCGAAATTGGCGAAGGTGACGATCAGCGAGAACAGCACGGTGATGGCAATGATGTTGCGCATCATCGGCAGGGTGACGTGGATGAAGCGCTGCCAGGCATTGGCGCCGTCGATGGCCGCGGCCTCGTAGAGCTGCTCGGGCACCGATTTCAACGCCGCGAGATACATGATGAGGAAGAACGGCGCGCCGTACCAGACATTCACGAGGATGACGCAGAAGCGCGCCCAGTAAGGATCGCTGAGCCACGGGATCTCGGTTCCGCCGAGAGAGCGGATGATCCAGTTGAAGGCGCTGTGGGTCGGATCGAACATCCACCACCAGCCGAGGGTGGAGAGCGCCAGCGGCATCACCCAGGGCACCAGCAGCATGCCGCGCCACTTGCGCTGACCCTTGCTCGGCAGGTTGTTGACCAGATGCGCGGTGATGAGGCCGATCACCGCCTTGAAGAACACGGCGCTGACCGCGAAGATCGTCGATTGCTCGACCACCATCCAGAAGGTGTTGCGGCTGAGCAGAAAGCTGAAATTGCCGAGGCCGAGGAACTTGGTCTGCGACTTGTTGAGGGTCGAGAGATAGATCGAGTAGCCCGCCGGATAGACGACCAGGAAGGCGATGATCAAGAGCAACGGCAGGCACATGAGGAAGGCGATGGTGGAGCGCCGCCCCATCATGCGGCGGAGCCCGCTTCGCCCGCGGCGCGCCGCCGGCACGGCGCCCGACGGCGTCGGTACGCTCACAGACTCGCGAACTGCGTCAACCATGGTGCCTACGTCCTGCTGTTGCGCCGGCTCTCATTCGACCAGCCGGCGGCCGGCCGTCCATCGACGGCCCGGAGGTGCGCGCTCCGCGCGGAGCGCGCCCTCCCAGCCTCAATCCCGACTCCCGCATCCGCGACTAGGTGCGGAGATAGCCTTCGAGCTCGTTCGACGCCCATTTGATGACGTCGTCGATCTTCTGCTTGCCCTGGGTCACCTTCGAGACCATCACCGTCTGGAGCGCCTGGTTGTAGATCTGGGCGCCCACATCCGGCCGCGCCGGCCAGCCGGCCATGCTGGTCTCCTCGTCGTCGCGGGGCGGATAGTTGTAGACGGTCCCCGGCGGCGGCTTGACTTCCTTCCAGGTATCGAAATCGTAGAAGCTCTTGAAGGACGGCAGATCGTAGCCGTTGGACGCGGCGACGAGCTGGCGCGAGGAGTCCTTCTGCGAGACGAAGGTGAGAAGGTCCTTGGCCGCGCTCTTGTTCTTCGAGAAGTTCCAGATACCGTAGAAGATCGGAAGCTGACCGACGAAGCGGCCCTTGGGCCCGCGCGGCATCGCATGAGTCCAGCACTGCTCGCCCACCTTGGGGTTGTCGCGCACGGCGACGGTCCAGGCGCTCGGCGGATTCATGATGCCGGAGCCCTTGCCCGAGATGAGCCACCGGTTGTTGCCGGCATCGTCCCAGGCGTAGACCTCGGGCGGGTTCACCGCCATCAGCTTGGTCATGAACTCGAGGGCCTGCCGCGTCTCGGGCGAGTCGACCTTGATCTGATCCTTCTCGTCGATCATCACCGAGCCGAAGGACTTGAAGAGGGCGCCCGTCCAGTCGATCGCGTCGCTGGTCTGGCCCATCGGCAGGCCGACCGGATAGCCGCCCTTGAAGAGCTTCTCGGCGGTCGAGAGATAGAGATCCCAGGTCCAGGTATCGATCAACTTCTGGTCGCGCGGCTGGCCCGGGCCCGGGAAGATCTTGGTGACGTCGAGGTCACAATACTTCTTATAGAGATCGATGCGCGAGCAGCAGGGCTTGACCTGGCTGCCGCAGGTCGTCGGCACGCCGTACCAGGTGCCGCCATGCTTGGCGAGATACTCGGCGACCGGGCTGATCGGGCCGTATTGCTTGACCAGGCCGTCGACGACGTCGCTGATCGGCTCGAGCACCCGGCGATGCACCGTGATGTTCCAGTCGCGGTGCGTCATGATGTCGTGGCCGGCGCCCGCCTGGGCCTCCGCCGCCGCGGTCAGCTTGTCCTTCTCGCCTTGCGAGGTGATGTAGTCGATCTGGATCTCGACGTGATTCTTGGCGCCCCACTCATTGCAGAGCTTGGTGAAGGTCGCATTGGCGCCGGGGACCCAGTGGTCCCAGCAGCCGAGCGATAGCTTGCCTGCCGCATAGGCGCCGCGCACGAAAGGCGCTGCGACCACCGACGCTGTCGCCAGTGCCGCCGTCTTGATTACTCTCCGTCGTGTCACACCCATGGCATTTGCCTCCCTGGAGTTTCTATGCCTGTGCCGGAAACGGGAGCCCCGTGGGGTCGTTATCGACCCTCATTTGGATCCGAGCCTTGCCAAGCGGCTACTCCCTCTCCCGTTGCGTCCTCAGCATATTACTACGATTTCGCGAAGCGGAAAGCCAACATCGGCGACAAGCCTCGCCGCCTCGTCGAAATTACATCCCTGTCGCGGCCGCGCCCCGATCTTTACCTTCCTGGATCGCGCCCGAGGCGCATTATAAACGTCCACCGCGACGCCCTTGTTCCGACATGGCGGCCGGCGACCCGGCTGCGCTGGGCCAGCCACGTCGTCCGCGCCTGACTGCACACTCCCATCGTCATCACCCGTTTGACAAGGCGCCGGCGGCTTGTTAAGTACTGGCCTTACCACCTGACCAGAAGAGCATAAAACCGGGAGGACGACAATTGCCGTGTCACGGGTGCCACACCGCGGGCTGCAGCGGTGCGTTCAACGCTGTGCGAGCATCCGCTCTGCCGCGCCGCGAAATCACCCGTTGACCCGATTGCCGCAACAAATGCCATGGAAGCGACGCTGAGAAGCACGCGCCGATCGGCCTTGCGCCTGCATCCCGACCGTCTCTTCCCGCCGGGGACGGAAGCGCGCGCGATTGCGCGCCGGCTCTATGCGGAAGTGCGCGACCTGCCCATCGTGAGCCCCCACGGCCACACGAATCCGGCCTGGTTCGCCGAGAACGAGCCCTTTCCCGATCCGGCGACACTCTTCATCGTTCCCGACCACTACATTTTTCGCATGCTGTTCAGCCAGGGCATTCCCCTGGAAAGCCTGGGCGTGCCGCGCAGCGACGGCGGGCCGGTCGAGGCGGAGCCGCGACGGATCTGGCGCCTCTTCGCCGAGAATTTCCATCTCTTCAGAGGCACGCCGTCGCGGCTCTGGTTCGAGCACGCGCTGGTCGAGGTTTTCGGCGTCGAGGAGCGGCTTTCCGCCGCGACGGCGGATGCGATCTACGATCATCTCGAAGCCTGCCTGGCGCGGCCGGAGTTCCGCCCCCGCGCGCTCTTCGAGCGCTTCAATATCGAGGTCCTCGCCACGACCGAGTCCCCTCTCGATCCGCTCCAGCACCACAAGCGGCTCAAGGCGAGCGGGTGGCGCGGGCGTGTCGTCACCGCCTATCGGCCCGATCCGGTGGTCGATCCGGAATTCGACGGCTTCTCGGACAATCTCGCCAAGCTCGGCGCGATCACCGGCAAGGACACCGCGACCTGGACGGGCTATCTCGAGGCGCTGGCGGAGCGGCGCCAATTCTTCATAGCAATGGGCGCCACCTCGACCGATCACGGCCATCCCACTGCGCGGACCGCCGATCTTCCGGCACGGGAGGCGGAAGCCCTCTTCGACAAGATCCGCCGCGGCGGCTGCACCGCGGCCGAGGCCGAGCTCTTCCGCGCGCAGATGCTGACCGAGATGGCGCAGATGAGCCTCGAGGACGGGCTGGTGATGCAGATTCATCCGGGCTCGTTCCGCAACCATAGCCCGGCGATCCATCGTGCCTTCGGCCGCGACAAGGGCTTCGATATCCCCATGGCGACCGATTACGTGCACGCCTTGAAGCCGCTGCTCGGCCGCTTCGGCACCGAGCGCAATCTCAGCATCATCCTCTTCACCCTCGACGAGACGAGCTACGCCCGCGAGCTGGCGCCGCTCGCGGGGGTCTATCCCGCCCTCAAGCTCGGTCCCGCCTGGTGGTTCTATGACAGCCCCGAGGGCATGAGGCGCTATCGCCAGGCGGTAACGGAGACCGCCGGCTTCTACAACACCGTCGGCTTCAACGACGACACGCGCGCCTTCCTCTCCATCCCGGCGCGCCACGATGTGGCGCGGCGCGTGGATTGCGCCTATCTCGCCGAGCTTGTCGCCGACCACCGCCTCGACGAGGACGAGGCGCGCGAGGTAGCGGTGGACCTCGCCTATAACCTCGTCAAGAAGGCCTATAAGCTGTGACGGCCGCCCCGCAAGCCCGGCGCGCAAGCGAGGGGCGGCCTCGCCTCGGCGCGCGCAGCCTCGCCGCGGCACCGCTCCATGTCGCGCGTCCGCGTTATGACCGGGCGGAGCTCACGGCGGGAATCGTCCATATCGGCATCGGCGCCTTTCACCGTGCGCACCAGGCCGTCTATGTCGAGGATCTGCTCGAGCGGCGCTTCGGCCCCTACGGCATCATCGGCGTCAGCCTGCGCAGCCCATCGGTGCGTGACGCGTTGGCGCCTCAGGACGGCCTCTACACGCTCATTCAGCGCGACGGGGCTCGCACTGATTTCCGGATCGTCGGCAGCGTCAAGCAGGTGCTCGTCGCCCCCGAGAATCCCGCGGCGGTCCTTGACGCGCTTACGGCGTCCGCCACGCGGCTTGTGACCATCACCGTGACGGAAAAGGGCTATTGCCTGGCGCCGGACGGCCGCCTTGATCTCGCGCATCCCGAGATCGTCCACGACCTCGCTCATCCGGCGACGCCGCGCAGCGCCGTCGGCTTTCTCGTCGAGGCGCTGCATCGCATCCGTGCCGCAGGACTGCGGCCGCCGACCATTCTCTCCTGCGACAATCTGCCCTCCAACGGCGATACCCTGCGCCGTGCGCTGCGCGATTTCGCGGCCCGCCGCGACGGCGAGCTCGCGCGTTGGATCGAGGATGCCGTTGCGGTCCCGGCCTCGATGATCGACCGCATCGTCCCGGCGACGACGGCCGCCGATCGCGCCGAAGTCGCAGAGGCCCTCGGGCTCGAGGATCGCGGGGCCGTCGTCGCCGAGCCGTTCCGGCAATGGGTCGTCGAGAGCGATCTCGCGCCGGGCATGCCGGCCCTCGACGAGGTCGGCGTCGAGCTCGTCACCAACATCGCCCCTTACGAGCGCATGAAGCTGCGCCTTCTCAATGGCTGCCACTCTGCCCTCGCCTATCTCGGCCAGCTCGCGGGCTATGAGTATGTCGCCGATGCCATGGGGGATCCGGCGCTGCGCCGCTTCCTCGACCGCATGATGCGGATGGAGATCGCCCCCACCCTGGCCGAATTTTCCCCCGGCCGCCTCGCGGATTATGCGGCGCAGGTCCTGGCCCGCTTCGGCAACCGCGCGGTCAAGCACCGCACCTGGCAGATCGCCATGGACGGCTCCCAGAAGCTGCCTCAACGCCTTCTCGGCACCATCGCCGATCGCCTGCGCGCGGGCGCGCCTTTGGGGCGGCTGGCGCTGGCCGTCGCCGCCTGGATGCGCTTCCTCGGCGCGCGCGACGATCGCGGCATGCCCATCGCGATCTCCGATCCGCGCGCCGATGAGCTCATGGCTTGGGCGGCACCCGGGCAGAGCGACGCGGCGATCGTCGGCAATCTCCTCGACCGCTCCCGCATATTCCCGCCCGAGCTCGCGGCGAGCCCTGTTCTCCGACAGGCGCTGACGGGCGCCTTGTCGTCGTTGCGCGAGCGCGGCGCGAAGGAGGTCTTGCGCATGCCGGCTTACGGGGGGTCTTAGGACCCCACCGCCCGAGAACAACATCGAAGGGAGGAACACCATGCGAGTGGTCACATCGACGAGCATCGCCGCCGCGCTCGGCGCCGCGGTTCTGATGGCCGGGGCCGGCCCCGGCCATGCTGCCGCATTGCCGCCCCTGCCGAAATCCCCCGTCACGATCAATATCGTCGATGTGGGCGGCCAGCTCGCCCTCACCCAGAAGGCGATCGAGGCCTACCAGAAGGCTCATCCCAAGCTGGTGTCGCGCTTCGTCTTCAACAAGGCGCCGGCACCGGAGCTCCCGGGCAAGCTGAAGGCGCAGCAGGCCGCCGGCCGCGTCGACATCGACATGGTGCTGAGCGGCACCGACGCGATCTCCGCCGGGATGGAGCAGCATCTGTGGACGCGGATCCTCCCCGACTACGCGGCGAAATTCCCCAATCTCGACCAGAACTACCTCCCGGGCGCGCTCGACATGCAGAAGCCGACGGAGGGCCAGGCCATCGAGGTCGTGTTCGCGACGGCGGGCCCGATGCTGGAATACGCACCCGAGCGCGTGAAGGATGTGCCCAAGACAACGGATGAGCTGCTTGCCTGGTGCAAGGCCCATCCCAACCGCTTCTTCTACGCGCGCCCGACGAATTCCGGCCCCGGCCGCGCCTTCCTCCAGGGGCTCCCCTACGAGCTCGGCGACAGCAACCCGCGCGACCCGGTCAATGGCTGGGCGAAGACCTGGGCCTATCTCAAGGCCCTCGACAGCTGCATCGAATATTACCCATCGGGCACCGGCGTCACCATGAAGGAGTTCGGCGAGGGCTCCCGTGACATCATCGCCTCGATGCCGGGGTGGGACATCTATCCGCGCGTGATCGGCACCGTGCCGAAATCCGCTAAGGTCACCATCCTCAGCGGGCCGGCTGGGTTCAAATGGGTCTCGGATGCCCAGTATGTCGCCATTCCCAAGGGGATCGCGCCCGAGAAGCTCGCCGTGGCCCTCGACTTGATCGCCTTCATGCTGGAGCCGAAGCAGCAGGCCTATGCCTGGGACGATGGCTATTTCTATCCGGGTCCGGCGGTCAAGAACGTGCCGCTCAGCATGGCGCCCCAGTCGAGCCAGGACGTCCTCAAGGAGTTCGGCCGTCCCGAATACGACCAGCTCATCGCCAAATACCCGATCATGTCGCCGCTCTTCGGCAATCCGCTCGTCGTCGCCTTCCATATGTGGGACGAGAAGATCGGTGCCCAGAAGATGAAATGACGCGACGATGAGAGGAATGCCGGGCGATGCCGCGAGGGACCGACATGGCCGGTGAGCGCAAGGGCATGCTCAGAATCGGCGATCAGAGCTTCGACGAGCTCAAGCTCGACAAGGTCAGCCGCCGGTTCTCCGGACTCAACGCCCTCGACAGCCTCAGCCTGACGATCAAGCGGGGCGAGTTCATCGCCCTGCTTGGCCCGTCCGGCTGCGGCAAGTCCACGGCGCTCAATTGCCTCGCCGGGCTGCTGCCGCTCACCGCCGGCAGCATATGGCTCGACGACCGGCGCATCGACACCTTGCGGCCGGAGCAGCGCGGCTTCGGCATGATCTTCCAGAACTACGCCTTGTTTCCGCATATGACCGTCCGGCGCAATATCGGCTTCGGGCTTGCCATGCGCCATGTCGCCAAGGACGAGATCAAGCGCCGCGTCGATCAGGCCTTGGCTTTGGTTCAGCTCGAGGCCCATGCGGAGAAGCTCCCCGGTCAGCTCTCGGGCGGCCAGCAGCAGCGCGTGGCGATCGCGCGCGCCATCGTCGTGGAGCCGCCCGTCGTGCTGATGGACGAGCCCCTTTCCAACCTCGACGCCAAGCTGCGCCTCGAGATGCGCTCCGAGATCAAGCGCATCCATCAGGAGCTCGGCCGCGCCACCGTCTATGTCACCCACGATCAGGAGGAGGCACTCTCGCTTGCCGACCGCATCGTCGTCCTCAAGGACGGCGTCACCCAGCAGATCGGCACGCCGGAAGCCCTTTACATGCGGCCGGCCAATCTCGACGTGGCGCTGTTCATGGGCTACCGCAACGCCCTCGATGCGCAAGTCGAGGGGGTCGAGAACGGCCGCGTCCGGCTCAAGGTGGGAACGCTCGGCCTCGTCAGCGCTGCACAGGGCATCGTCGCGAGCGGCCGGGCCACCCTGGCGATCCGGCCCGAGGACATCGACCTCGGCGATGGCCCCAACGCCATCGACGGTCGCGCCGAGACCGTCGAGTATTGCGGCCGCGACTATGTGATCGATCTCGTCACCGCGGCGGGCTTGCGGCTCCACGCGCGCAGCGCCCAGCGCGTGCAGCCCGGGGATCTTCTACGCTGCCATGTCGATCCCGACCGGGTTCTCGTCTTCGCGGCGGGGTGAGAAGAATGATGACCGGCTCGCGCGAGACAGGCCTCGATCGCTCGGTGCTTCTGGTCGTGCCCGGCGTTCTCGTCGTGCTGCTGCTTTTCATCTATCCCTTCATTTACGGGCTTATCCTCTCCTTCGAGCCCAAGGCCGGGAGCATCTGGGCGAACTACGCCCGGTTTTTCTCCGAGCCGCGATTCAAGGACACCCTCGGCATCACCTTCTGGATCGCGGTGCCGGCGACCCTGATCAATCTTGGCCTCGCCATTCCCATGGCGTTCAAGCTCCGCCGAGCAACACGATTGCAGCGCTTCGTCACCACGCTCCTGGTGATCCCGATCACGCTCGGGACCGTGCTGGTGGCCGAGGGGCTTCTCAATTATCTCGGGCCGCAGGGCTGGCTCAACCGCGTGCTCGTCGATCTCCATCTCGTACTGACGCCGGTGCGCCTGACCCATAATTACTGGGGCGTCCTGCTCTCATTGGTGATTACCGGATTTCCCTTCGCCTTTTTGCTGACGCTCTCCTACATCACCGGTATCGATCCGGTGCTGGCGCAGGCGGCCTCGACCCTCGGCGCCGGCCCCAGCCGCCAATTCCTCCATATCTACCTGCCGCTCCTGGCGCCGGGCCTCGCCATCACCTTCTGCCTCGCCTTCGTGCAGGCCTTCTCGGTGTTTCCTTCTGCCGTGCTCCTGGGCGCACCCGCCGGCCCCACCCGGGTCATCTCGATCGCCGCCTACCAGGCCGCCTTTGAGGATTACGACTATGCCATGGCCTCGGCCGTCGCCATGATCATGGGCGCGGCGCAGCTCGTCATCGTCGTCGCCGTACTGGGGCTGCGCAACGTCTTCTATCGCGGCCCCGCCGCCGGAGCCAAGGGATGAGCGCCGCCGGCCTCGCCGCTCGTGCCGCCGATCCCGGCCTCGCCGGCGGGACCGGCGTCGTGCGCAAATCCTGGCGCGAGATCCTGTGGACGAGCTTCGTTTGGGCATTGATGGCCTTTTTCCTCATCAACGTCGCCGGCGTCATCGCCTCGGTCGCGGTCAACTCCTTCGGCACGCGCTGGTTCGCGACCTGGCTCCCCGCCGGCTTCACGACGCGCTGGTATTTCACTGCCTGGGACGATTTCCAGCTTTACGACGTGCTGGTCGTCACCTTCGAGGTCGTCTTCGCCGTCGTGATCATCTCGGTCGTCGTTGGCGTTCCCGCAGCCTACGCCCTGGCGCGGCGGGATTTCATCGGCAAGCGCGCGGTTCTCCTGCTCTTCGTCATTCCCCTCCTCGTCCCGCCCATCACCTATGGCATCCCGCTTGCGACGGTGCTTTATCAAAGCGGCGTGGGCGGAACCCTGGCCGGGGTCATCCTCGCCAATCTGGTGCCGTCGGTCCCCTTCGTCGTCCTCGTCATGACCCCCTTCATCGAGCAGGTGGATCCGAGGCTCGAGGCGGCGGCGCGTGTCTTCGGCGCCGGGCTCGGCCGCATGTTCGTCCATGTCCTCGTGCCGCTGCTGGCGCCGGGCATTCTGGCGGCGGCGCTGCTCGTCCTCGTGCGCACCATCGCCATGTTCGAGCTCTCCTTCCTGACTGCGGGACCGGACAGCCAGACCCTCGTCGTCGTGCTCTATTATTCGGTGTTCGCCGCCGGAGTGCGGGCCGGGCAATCGATCGACGCCATGGCGGTCATCTATATGGTGACCACTCTCGTCTGGCTCCTCGTCGCGCTTCGCTTCGTCAATCCGACCCAGCTCGTTACGCGCGTGAAGGAGCAGCGGCGAGCGTAGCGGCCGATATCGGCGGCTCGATGCCCGCGCGCCGCCGCAGAGGAGTAGATCGTGAAGATCAAGGAAGCCCGCGTCATCATTACCTGCCCCGGGCGGAATTTCGTCACCCTCAAGATCGTGACGGATGATGGGCTCCATGGGCTCGGCGATGCGACCTTGAACGGGCGCGAGCTCGCCGTCGCCGCCTATCTGAGCGAGCACGTGGTTCCTTGTCTCATCGGTCGCGACGCCGATCGGATCGAGGACATCTGGCAATATCTCTATCGCGGGGCTTACTGGCGGCGCGGGCCGGTGACGATGTCCGCCATCGCCGCCGTGGATACGGCGCTTTGGGACATCAAGGCCAAGGCCGCCAACATGCCCCTCTATCAGCTTCTCGGCGGCCGCAGCCGCGACGGCGTCATGGTCTATGGCCACGCCAATGGCACCGACATCGAGGCGTGCGTCGATGAGGTCGCGCGCTATATCGCGCTCGGCTATAAGGCCATCCGCGCGCAATGCGGGATTCCCGGCTTGGCCTCGACCTATGGCGTGGCGCGCAACAAGATGTATTACGAGCCGGCCGACGCGGCCCTGCCGACCGAGAACCTGTGGTCGACGGAGAAATACCTCGATTTCGTTCCGAGCCTGTTCGAGAGGCTGCGCGTGAAGTTCGGCGCGGAGCCGCATCTGCTCCATGACGCGCATCATCGGCTGAAGCCCATCGAGGCGGCGCGGCTCGGGAAGGCGCTCGAGCCCTACCGGCTCTTCTGGCTCGAGGACGTTACCCCCGCCGAGAACCAGGAAAGCTTCCGGCTGATCCGCCAGCACACCACCACTCCCCTCGCCGTCGGCGAGGTGTTCAACTCGATCCACGACTGCCGCGCGCTGATCGGCGAGCAGCTCATCGATTACATCCGGGCGACGGTCGTTCATGCCGGCGGGATCAGCCATATGCGCCGCATCGCGGCACTGGCCGAGCTCTACAATGTGCGGACGGGCAGCCACGGCGCCACCGATCTCTCGCCGGTCTGCATGGGCGCGGCACTGCATTTCGACATCTGGGTGCCGAATTTCGGCATCCAGGAATATATGCGGCATACCGAGGCGACGGATGCGGTCTTCCCCCATGCCTATTCCTTCAAGGACGGCTATCTCTTTCCCGGCGAGGCGCCTGGGCACGGGGTCGATATCGACGAGAAGCTCGCCGCGAGATTTCCGTATCGGCGGGCCTATCTGCCTGTCAATCGCCTCCTCGACGGCACCATGCATGATTGGTAGGAGCGGAGCCAGAATGGTGGAGATTCCGCGAACGATCGAGGAATGGCGCGCCTGGCTTGGCGACACGGTGCTGCCCTATTGGGTGGTGGTGGTGGCGGTGGCGTCCGAGCCCGCGGGTTATGTCGAGTATCTGACGCGCGACGGCGTGCGGGACGCGCGAGCTGAGAAGACGCCCCTCGTCACCGCCCGTCTGATTTATGTTTTCAGCCATGCCCATGTGCTTGGGCTCGGTCGCGATGTGCTCAAGGCTGCGGAGCACGGCTTCCGCTTTCTCGTCGAGCGCTGCTGGGATGCGCGTGACGGCGGATTCTTCCACAAGGTCGCCGCGGACGGCACACCCATCGATCGGCGCAAGGATGCCTACGATCACGCCTTCGCGCTCTTCGCCATGGCTTGGCTCCATCGCGCGACCAGGAGACGGGAGCCGCTCGATTGGGCCGCGCGAATCATCGCCTATATGGACGAAGCGCTCACCGATCCCACCGGCGGCTATCGCGAGCATATCGGGACCGGCGACCCGCAGCCGCTGCCGCGACGGCAAAATCCCCATATGCACCTGCTCGAGGCGTTTCACGCGCTCTTCGAGGCGACCGGCGATGAGGCTTGGCTTACGCTCGCAAGTGCAATCATCGATCTTTTCGAGCGGCATTTCTTCGATCGGGAGACGGGCAGTCTCGGCGAGTTCTTCACGGCCGATTGGCAACCGGCGCCCGGCGCCCTCGGGGTGTTGCGCGAGCCGGGACACCATTTCGAATGGGTTTGGCTGCTCCACCACCACGCGCGCCTCACAGGATCGGATGCCAGCTTGGTGGCCGCCGATCGCCTCTACCATTTCGCCCTTCGTCATGGCCTCGACAAGCGACCCGGCCGGATTCCCGCCGCGTTCGACGAGATCGACCGCATGGGCCGCCTGGTTACGGAGAGCAAGCTGCTGTGGCCTCAGACCGAGGCGGTCAAGGCCTTTCTCGCGCGCTGGGAATTTCTCGAGGACCGGGACGCCGCGCGGCGAGTCCTCGATCATACAGTCCTGCTCTTCCGCTGGTTTCTCGTCGACGAGACGGCGCGCTGGCGAAACCGCCTCGCCGCCGACGGCCGCGAGATACCGGGCGAGCTGCCGGTGCGCGTCCTCTATCACCTCTTTCTCGGTCTCGCCGAGCTGGTTCGCCTGTGGCCGACGCTTCCGGCCGAAGAGCTGCGGCGGCTCGGTTCTTCGATCCGCGGGAGTAGCGCAGCCACGGCCTCGATGCTCCCGACATAGAGCGAGGAAACAGGAGCGGCGATGCCCATCCAACCCGTCGAGACCCAGCGATTGTACCAGCAGGCGGCCGACCAGATCCGCAGCCTGGTCCGGCGGGGCGAATATGCGCCGGGGGATCGTCTTCCCTCCGAGCGCGAGCTCGCGAAACGGCTCGGCGTCAGCCGCCCGACCGTACGCGAGGCGATGATCGCGCTGGAGATCGCCGGAATCATCGATATCCGCGCCGGCGCCGGCATCTTCGTTTCCGATCAGGCGACGCGCGATGTCCAGGCTTTGCTGCCGGCCCTCGATGCGGGCCCGAGCCCCTTCGATCTGCTCGCCGCGCGCCGGCTCCTCGAATGTGAGATCGCCGCCCAGGCGGCCGAGCAGGCGACCATCCGCGATCTGGCCGCGATCAAGGAAAGCATCGTGGAAATGGAGCGCGATATGGCCCGAGGCGGCTCGGGCCAGCGCGAGGACCGCCAATTCCATGGCCTGATCGCCGGCGCAACCCGTAACAGCGTCTTCGTCTCACTCGTCGACGGCTTGTGGGAAGGCATGTCGGCGCCCCTCTTCCACAGCCTCAGCGCGCATACCCATCTTCCCGATCACAAGCAGATGACGATCGCCGATCACCGGGCGATCTATGAAGGACTGCGCAAGCGGGACGGTGCCGGCGCCCGAGCAGCGATGGCCGCGCACCTCGCCCATGTCGAGGCCGTCCTCACCGGCGCCGACGATCTCGCCATCCATCCCGAGCATGCCCCGGCGCGGCCACGGCGCCGCGACCAGAAATGATCTCCCGATGCGTCTTGCGTCGCGGGCTAATGCCCACTATCTCCAGGCTGGTCGAGGCAAGCGCCCATTAGGGCATGGTCGGGATGATGGCTGAAGGACGGCGTTCCTATTGGGTCGTGGGGGGCGAATACCGGGACCCGAACCGCTACGAGACCGTGATCGGCGAGGAGACCTGGCTCGGGCCGTTTGCGAGCAAGGACGAAGCCCATAAGGTCTGGAAGGAATGGGCGTGGAAGACCGTCGACAACGCGCAAATACGCTACCGTGTCGTCGAGGGCGCAGGCCCGCGCGCGAAAGCGCGACCCTGATGATGTCGGCGCCGGCTATTTCGAGGCTTGGAGCTGAGTGAGCTTCGCCTGCACCTCGGCGATCAGCCCGTCGATTCCCTGCCGGGCGATCACCGAATCGACGGCGTCGCGAATCGTCACGGCCATGCTGACGCCTTGAACGAAGGCGTCGACGACTTTCGGCTCCCCGTCCACCTCGCGTACGCGCCATCCCACGACGAAGGGCTGGCCATCGCCGAGCTGGACGCTCGTCTCCACCAGCCTGTCCGTGTCGCCGGCGGGGCGGCTGCCAACCACGATGAAGTTCCTCACCTCGTTGACCTTGAAGGACGAGAGCGTCCGTGTGGCGACCTCGAGGGCGTAATTCGGGAGCAGGGACATGAGCTCCCGCCGCTGCGCCGCGGTCGCCTCGCTCCAATGGCGGCCGAGGACGAAACGGGTGCCGCCGTCAAGATCGAAGCTCTTGCGGAGGAGCGCCTCGAGCGCGGCGCGATGGCGGGCGTCATGCCGCTGGTGATAGGCGCCGGCCAAGCTGATCACGCGCTCGCCGACGGTCTTCACGAAATTCTCGACCTCGGCTTGCCCCATCGGGGCCGCGAACGCAGTCGGGCTCGCCAAACCTGCGGCGCTCACCAACACAAGAAACCACAGCGCAAGCCGCATCAACGCCTCCGAGCTGCCACAACGCCGTCGCACAACTTTATATATGCTCGTTCAGCTATCGAAAATGCGTTAATATGCGGCTATGATGCGCTGCCGGTGCTCGTGGCCGTTCCGCCGTCTCCATCGTGATGATTCCACCGTCATGGACATGGTATGGGATGCGCGCCCGCTTCGGCGAAGGAGCGCAGCCGCAGCCAAGCGATATGCTTGCGCGAGGCGCGTCGCCGCGTCGTCCCTCGTCGCGCTTGCTCTTGCATCTTGCATGAGTATTACAGCGCCAGATCCACGGCGAGCGCCGCCGAGTGCCGCCCTTCCACGCACGATCGGGCCCGACGATGTCGCCGCCTGCAGCGCGGAGCTCTACGCCTATGTCAGCGTTGGGGCCCTCGCGGAGCAGCTGGGTCCGGATGCCGATGTCTTCGATGCCGCGCTCAACGACCTGCACGACCAGTTGCAGGACTGCCTCACGGCGCCGGCCGGTGATCTCTTGGACGTGAAATGGACCCCGCGGGCTGATCGGCAGCGGCTTTGGTCGCCGAAGGACGGCGTCGTCAATTATCGTTGAGCGCGTTGTCCGCGAACGATAACCGTCGTCGCATCAGGCACCGCTCAGGAATGCCGCGACCTCGGGGTGGGATTTGAGCTCTCGCAGGTCCTCATTGGACGGCAATTGAGGTTTATCCCTCATCGCATTGACCATGCAGAGAAATCCAAGAGGCTCGCCGGCCGTCGCGCGGAACTGGTGCCAGGTCCATGCGGGAATCGTGATGAGATCGTAAGTCCCCACGTTCTGAACCGTGTCGCCGATCAGGCAGTGGCCGCGGCCGCGGAAGATCATGACCGCGTGCGTATGCTCGTGGCGCTCCAGAGAGGAGTAGCCGCCGGCCTCCATCTCGAAATAGCGCAGCTCGCAACCGAAGTCGGCGCCCGCGAACAACACCTGCCGCGAAATGGCCTTGAACGGCGCGCTGCCCTCCTCCTTGTAGGGGAGGCGATCCGTCGCCTCCCACCGGTAATTCTGGAAGCGACGCAGACGCGCGGCTGCTGGCGCGGCCGCATCCATCGGCTTGCCCTTATGCATGTGCCCTCATCACGGCAGCCCCTTGGGCGACGCGGGCCACGAAGGCCGCTGTTTCCGCTGTCAGGCGCTCGCACGCAGCGAGCAGCCCTCCGCCGATCAGCAACATTACATCGGCACCATAGAAGTCAAGCATCTCCGGCACCCGCGCGACGGTCATGCCCCCCGCCGGCACCGGCACGCATGCGCGCTTGTCGGCCCAGGGCTCGACGGCCGCCAGCGCCAATCTCCGGCAGGTTTCCGGCGTATAGCCGAAGCGGCCCCCATGATTGGGGAAGATCGTGGCGTCGGCTCCCAGCAAACGAAAGAGCTTGCCGAGTAGAAGCGGCGGCGCCAGGCGCGCCGCGCCCGCCATCGCCGGATGGGCCATGAACGCCATGCCCGGATATTCGCGCACCAGCGCATCGAAAGCGGGAAGGCCCACGATCATGGGCGCGATGAGGACCGTATCGACCCCGGCCTCCCGCGCTATCGCCATCTGCGCACGCAGCCGGTCCAGGTTGCCCGACAGGCTCGGGACGTAGCGGGTGGCATGCCCGGTCGCGCGATTGGCCTCGCGCACGGCAGCGGCGCAGGCGTGCACCCGCTCGGCGAAGGGGCTGTAGGCCTGGTCGGCCAGGCCGTGATCATCCTTGATGTAATCGAGCCCGCCGCGGGCGAGCCGGCCGGCCAACTCTGCCAGCGCTGCGGGCGGCAGACCCTGGGGCTTCAAGGCCGAGCAAGTCATGGCGCGTCCTTCGGCACCGACCCGTTGACGCAAACCGGTGAGGCCATGGCAGGGGCCACCGAAGGCCGCAAGCAGCTCCACAGAGAAGACGACATCGGCGAGCGTCACATCGTCGTGGATCGAGGTGTTGCCGAACAGCATGTTCATGAGCTGCCCGGCCTCGAGCCCCGTGGTCGCAGTGGCGATGCCGATGCGGACTTCGAACAGTCCCGCTGCAATCTCCTCGATACCCTCGACACGGCCGATGATTTCTGCGAGCACGAAGCGATCCTCGATCGCCGCGACGGGCATTTCGACGCTTTGCTCGACCGCGATGGCGCGGGCGCGCGCCTCAATCGATCCCGCCTCGCTGCGAACCCGATAGATCGCCGTCATGCGCGAGGTCACGGCCTCTTCTCCCTCACGCCTGAGGCGCGCCTGCGCCGGCCGCGGATTTCCTCGGGCGCGCAAAATACGGGGCGAGATTGGCGCGGATGCGCTCGAGCACCGGAACCCGCGGGTCGGGAAGCGGAAACGCCTCGCCGGTAATCCGCTCGAACACGCTGACGTAGATGCGGGCGGCTTCGAGGATGATCTCGCGCGGGATCTCCGGGATCGGGTCCCGGTAGGGATCGCAACGGGCGACGACCCAGCTGCGCACAAAGTCCTTGTCGAAGCTCTCCGGCTTCTCGCCGGCGGCGAACCGGCGCCCATAGCTCGCGGCGAACCAATAGCGGCTGCTGTCGGGCGTATGGACCTCGTCGGCGAGGATGATGCGGCCGACGTCGTCGAAGCCGAACTCGTATTTGGTATCGACGAGGATGAGGCCGTGGCGTTCCGCGATCTCGCGGCCGCGCGCGAAGAGCGCCAACGCCAGATCGCACGCGGTCCGCCATTGCGCCGCCGTGAGCAATCGGCGGCCGATGATGTCCTCCGCCGTCAGCGGCTCGTCATGCCCGCCATCGGCCGCCTTCGTCGTCGGCGTGATGATGGTGGCCGGAAGCTTCTGGTTCTCGCGCATGCTGTCGGGGAAGCGGACGCCGTACATCTCGCGCCGGCCCGCCTTGTACATGCTCCAGATCGAGGTGGCGGTGGTCCCCGCCAGGTAGTCGCGCACGACGACTTCTACGGGGAAGATGCTCAGCCGCCGGCACACGACGACGTTGGGATCGGGGTACTCGATGACGTGGTTGGGGCAGACGTCCTGCGTCGCCTCGAACCAGAAGCGGGCGATTTGCGTCAGCACTTGTCCCTTGAGGGGGATCGCGGTGAGGATGCGATCGAAGGCGCTCAGCCGGTCGCTCGCGATAAGAATGCGCCGCCCGTCCGGAAGGTCGTAATTATGCCGCACCTTGCCGCGATAGTGGCCGGGAAGCTCGGGAATGGTGGCGTCCCAAAGCGCCTGGTCGGCATAACGCGCGAGATCGGCCGTTGCGAGCATCGGATCGTCCGGTCGTCAGCAATCCTCCCTGGTAGCTTTACATCGGGTGAGCGCCGATGGCCAGAGCGAGCATTTTGGCTCGGATGAGCCGGTGGAGGCTAAGCGTGAGGTTTCTCCTCGACCTGGGGCGCAGACGCCGCGGGCCGCATCGCCGCGGTGCTCACATACCAGAAGGTCTCGCCCTTGCGCTGGTGGCGCGTCGCCTCGAGGCCGCGAGATTGCAGGGATGACACCGTCGCGGACTCCGTCGAGTAGATACGCCATCCGGAATCCGCGGGCGGGCTCGCCTGGGCATGCCGCGATTCTTGCAGGGCGGCAAGGAGGCGCGAGCTCTCGGGACGATGAATGACGAAGCCCTCGCCCGTCGGGGCGGCGACATCGATCTCCAGCAAGCGGCAAAGGTGGCGCTTGCGCGGCGCGTCCTCCCGATCGGCCCGGCGAAAGGCTTCGACGAGCGCCCGGGTTTCTCCATCGGTGATATCGCCTGCCGAGGAGGGCGATGCCGCGGCTCGCCAGGCCTCCGGCGGGCAACTCTTGGCGCGCGCATCGAAAACCATGAACGGGTTGATCTCCGCCGGATAGATGCGGCAAACCCGCGGCCTCCGCTCATAAATCCGGCAGCGCAGATCGTCACCCAGGTTCCGGCAGTTGCCGGAGACCATGCCGATCAACACAACGGTCACGCGGATCGGCGAGCCGCCGCAGGTCGCGGCAAAGGAGCGGCCCTTGGTGTAGGCGGCGCGGCGATCCTGCGCATCCGGCTCCGTCGACCAATCGGCGGCTTCGCAAAGAACACAGACCTCGCCGCCATCCTCGATCCAGGCGATCGCCTCGTCGATGCAAAGCGGAAGATTGTGGTCGCGGCAGCATTTGCCGCACATCGTGCACGAGAAATTCACGTCGCCCATCGAGTCGCCACGCGCGCAGCGTTATTTCACTGCTGCGTGGTTAACAACTCGTTCACGATAAAAATTCCCCCCTTCCGCCCGTTGGCATGTATTCGGCGGGTTCCGGCACCGCGGCGACATGGTCGTCGAGGAGGCGCTCCGCCCAGCGCGACGAAGCGCCCCTTCGGCATGCTAGGCACGGACGGCGACGGCCTCTGCCCCCGAACTCTGGCCGACCCAGCGAACGCGAATGGGCTTGAGGACGAACAGGGCCAGGAGTGCGGTCAGGGCGTCGAGGGCGACGACGATGATGAACACGGAGGTCCAATTCCCCGCAACGACGCGCAGATAGGCCGCGAGGGGACCGCCCAGGATCGAGCCGACGCCTTGGGCGATATAGAGGAACCCGTAATTCGTGGTAGCGTATTTCGGGCCGAAGAGATCCGTGAGAGTCGATGGGAAGAGCGAGAAGATCTCGCCCCAGCCGAAGAAGACCAGCCCGGTGAGCACGACGAAGATCGCGGGATTGCTGGCGAAGACCAGCAGCATCAGGATTGCCGCCGCCTCCAGCGCGAAGGCGATGAACATAGTGTTCTCCCGCCCGATGTGATCCGAGACCCAGCCGAAGAACGGCCGCGTCAGGCCATTGGTCGCCCGCGACAGGGTGAGCGAGAGGGGAAGCGCCGCCAGCCCGAGCACGAGCGCTGTGCTCACGCCGAAATCCTTCGCGAAGGGGCCGACCTGCGAGGTCACCATCAAGCCGCTCGTCGACATCATCGACATCATGACGAAGAGCAGCCAGAAGACCGGGGAGCGGAGCATCTCGCCCGGCGTGTAGCTGCGCCGGGATTGGCGGTCGACCTGCTTGTGGGCGACCGAATGGGGTGGGGTGGCGGGGCTCCAGCCGCTCGCCGGAACGCGCAGCCATTGCGCGACGATGATGCCGATGATCCCCTGGATGAATCCCCACACCAAGAGTGTCTTCTCGAGCCCCGAGCTCGGCAGCATGCTCGAGATGGGAAAGGTGGTGAGGATGGCGCCAGCGCCATAGCCCGCGGCCGCCAGTCCGGCGGCGAAGCCGCGGCGATCGGGGAACCATTTCACCATCAGGCCGATGATCCCCACATAGACGATCCCGGTGCCGAAGCCGCCGATGACCCCATAGGTAATATAGAGCGCCCAAATGCTCGTCACATGAGACGAGAGTATCCAGCCGGCCGCGGACATCGTCGTCCCCACGGTGATGAGGAGACGCGGGCCGAAGCGATCGACGAGATAGGCTTGAAGCGGCGAGAGAAAGGTCTGAAGCACGATAAGAAGCGAGAACGTCACCTGGATCGCCGCCAGGCCGGCCCCGAGCTTCTGGCCGAAGGGCTGGACGAAAAGGGTCCAGACATATTGCGGACTGGAAATGACCATCATCGAAAGGAAGCCTAGCCCGAGCTGGCTCCAGCGATTCCAATACCATCCGCGGTGTTGAGGTGCTGCGGACATCGACCGGCTCTCCCCTGTTGTGGATTTGGACGCTTACCCGCTGGTATAGAATATACCGGAGCAGCCGCGCGCGATACGGCGCCCGAGCGGCTGCGCCAAGCCGGGCCATCCGCTGCGCGTGACGCAGTAATGCCGTTACAGCCACACCTTTATCACAGAGGATGGATTTTGCCCCCGCGACGCCGCCCCCTATTCTTCAAATAAGAGAAACAAAAGGCAGAGAATATGGATTATATTAAGCAATTCGATTACTCCATCATACACTTCCTGAACCAGTTCGCCCGAAAAAGCCCGGCGTTCGATACTTTCGTTTTCGACGTCGCCGATTCCGACCTGCTCAAGGGCGGCATCTTCATGGCCTATTTCTGGTGGCTCTGGTTCAAGAGCTACGAGGCGCCGGTGCGGCGCCGGGCCGTCGTCGTCTTCGTCCTCGGCGGCATCGCGGCGGCGATCATCTCGCGGATTCTCCAGATCGCCCTTCCCTATCATGGCCGCCCCTTGCACACGGCCGATCTCGGCTTCGTGGTGCCGATCGGCGTCAATCCCGCCACGCTCAGCTTCTGGAACTCGTTCCCGAGCGACCACGCCGTCCTCTTCTTCGCCCTATCGATGGCGGTCTGGTATTACTCGCGCCGCCTCGGGGTCGTGGCGATGATCTGGACGTTCTTCGTCATATGCGTGCCACGGGTCTATCTCGGCTACCATTTCCCCAGCGACGTCATCGTCGGCGCCGTTCTCGGCGTGCTCATCATGATGGCCGCTCACCGGCTGTTCACCAATTCCGGCTTCGTCGAGGGAATCGTCGATCTGGAAAGGACGCACAGGGCGATCTTCTACTGCCTCGCCTTCCTGCTCACTTACGAGCTCGCCATCCTGTTCTACGATCTGCGCGTGCTCGCCGTGGACAGCATCCACATCATCAAGGCGATCGTGAAGGCTGCATGACGTCAGCCGTCGCGGCTGCGTCGGCCGAGGTGGAGATCACCCGGCCTTGGCGATCGGCTGAATAGGGAGATTCCCCACCGGGCGCGGCCGTCCCTCGAGGATGCGGCAGAGCTCCGTGACGTCGTCTCCGGACACGAAGGTTGCGATCGGCAGGCTGAGGAGACGCTGGCATTTCTCCTGATAGGCTGCCCGCGTCAGCGTTTCGAAGAAACGAACGATCGCCTCCTCGAGTAAACCGTCGAACGTCCACCCCACCCCGAGCCGTTCGATGAGCGCGCCGATCTCGAAGCCCTGCACGGCAAGACACGGCACGCCATGGAGGCCTGCCTCGTAGAACCGGCAAGGCAGCAGCCAGCGCGAATTGTGATCGGCGTGCTCGAGATCGAGGGCCCAGGCGAAATCGACTTGCCGATAGAGGGACGGCAGGTCGCGAGGCGCGAGATAAGGACCCTCATAGACCATGTTGCGGCTGCGCTTCAGGGCCGCGAAGAACTTCTCCTCGTCGACGGTCGTGAGGATGCCGCGGAACTTGAAGAGGACCCGATCCTGCAGTCGCGCGGCGACCCGCGTCATGAGATCGAACGTCGCCTCGCCGCGAATCAACCCGAAATAGCCGACCACCCATTGGTACGGCCCCCGCTCGTCGGCGCCATCCCCGCGCATTCGCCGCTCACCCGAGAGATGATTCAGCGCGGAGGGGTGAAGCTTGTTCTCGAGGAGGAACCACTCCCGCCGATAACCCTGAGTCGGCAGATAATAGTTGCGATGGAATCCCGGGGAGGACAGCACGAGCAGGCGCACATGGCGCAGGCACCAGCGCTCGATCATCCGCAACAGGATTGATGCCGGCTTTCGACCGGTCAGGATCGGCGGTATGTCCAGAACCTCGTACGCCAAGGTGACCCGCCCGCAGGCCACCAGCCGCCCGATCAGCGCCAGGATGAGCTGGTCGATATTGCGTGCATAAAAGACGGAGGCGCGGCGAAGGCGGCGCCGATTTTTGATGACGATGGGGATCGCCTTCAGCAGCGCCCAGATGCGATGCCAATATCGACCGTCGGATGTCGCGCCGAGGGAGACATACGACCAGGGCGGGTTGTAGTCGCGATTGTATCGCTGACGGCGGAAGCCGAAGACGGTGATGCGATAGCCGTAGTCGATGAAGTCCTGGACGCGCTTGATCGTGCTGCCATCAGTGAGATCGGGAGCGAAGAAGATGAGCCGTCGACCGTCCTTCTCAGCCCTGTCCGCCACGCTCCGCTCCACGGCTTCCCCTCAAGTCAAGCGCAGACCGCTCACTTCCCCCAACCGTCCGCAGATGTCGGCGAGAATGGCGTGATCGACGAATGCGGGCCGGGCTTCCGGGCGAGCATTATCCGTGAAGAGGAATAGCGCCCCTTGTGATCAATTTGTGGTTCGGCCGCGATCCTGAAAATTCCAGCATTTCCAACTTTTAACGCGCAATCCGCGAGGCCGGGACAGTCACAGGTTGATCACTGGCTCGACCAGGTCCCCCGATGTTCCATGTGGCTGCCTATGGCCCATATCGAAGCGGGGGATGCGCGTGAGCGCGACCGTGGTCCAATCCGAGCCTCGACCGTCGACGCCGGCGCCCCAGGCGCCGCGCTTCGAGCGCGTGGCGGTGACGTCCGTGTTCGGCGATCCGCGGAGTCCCCGCACCTGGTCCGGCGCGCCCAGCAACGTCATCTCGGGGCTCGAGCGCCTGGGGATCAGCGTCGAAGGGATATGGCCGAAACTCACCCGTTGGCAGAAGCTGCGGTTGGCGGCGGGTCAAATTCTCGCCGGCTATGGCCGCCCGATCACCAGCGAGCAGATCATCCGCGGCCGCGGCGCGCGCGAAATTCGTGCGCGTCAGCTCGCGGCGGCCGTCGAGCGATTGGGCGTCCGCCACGTTTTGCACCTGGGAACCCTCGATCTGCCTGCCCTCGATCTCCTGCGCGGCGTCAAGCATTACCTTTATTGCGACCAGACCTGGGCGCTGTCGATGCGCTATCGCCCCGATCGCAACAGCTACACGGCGAAGGCGGTCGAGGAATACGAGCGCCTGGAGCGTGATTCCCTGCGCGGCCTCGATCATGTCTTCACCTTCGGGGCCTATGTGCGCGACAACATCGTCGAGCATTACGGGGTCTCTCCGGAGCGGGTGACGACGGTGGGCTCCGGGATGGGCAATGTCGAGCCCTATTTCGGCCCCAAGGAATACGGACAGGCAAAGCTGCTTTTCGTCGCCAAGCACCTTTTCAAGGCGAAGGGCGGCGCCCTCCTAGTCGACGCCTTCCTTCGCGCCCATCGCCGCCGCCCCGACTTGACGCTGACAATCGTCGGCGACGAAAGGAGCCGCCACTTCGTGCCCTCCCACACGGGCATCGTCTTCCGCGCGCACCTGCCTTGGCTGGAGCTGCAGCAGCTCTATCGCACCGCCAGCCTGCTGACGCAGCCGATGCTGAACGATCCCTGGGGCCAGGTCTACCTGGAGGCGCTGGTGTCGCGCACGCCGGTCCTGGGACTCAATCGCAATGGCCTGCCCGAGATCACCGAAGGCGGGCGTCACGGCTTTCTCGTGGACGAGGCCGATCCTCAGGCCTTGGCGGACGCCATCCTCGCGGCGGTCGAGAATCCCCGCCGGCTGGCGGAGATGGGAATGAGCGGCCAGCGCCACGCCCTCAACACCTATTCATGGAATCGCGTGGCGGAGCGAATCGCCTACCGGTGAGTACGGGCGGGTTGCCGTCTCGATATCGCTCGGCGTGAGTGCCGATCAACGGAAATCGGCAAAATCCATCGGATCAACGATGAAAGGGACATGAGCATGTCGGATAAAGTTGCTCTGATAACGGGCGTGACGGGTCAGGACGGCGCGTATTTGGCCGCGTTCCTGCTTCAGCGGGGATATATCGTCCATGGTGTCAAGAGGCGCTCCTCCTCCCTCAACACGGCTCGGGTCGATCATCTCTATCTCGACAGGCACGAGAAGAACCTGCGGTTCTTCCTGCATTACGGCGATATGACCGATTCGACGGGGCTGATTCGCCTGATCGACGAGGTACGTCCGACCGAGATCTACAACCTCGCCGCCCAGAGCCATGTCCAGGTCAGCTTCGAGACGCCGGAATACACGGCCAATACCGACGCCCTCGGGACCTTGCGGGTGCTCGAGGCGATCCGAATTTTGAAGATGCAGGACCACGTGCGCTTCTACCAGGCGTCCACCTCGGAGCTTTTCGGCAAGGTGCTGGAGACGCCACAGCGCGAGATTACGCCCTTCTACCCGCGCAGCCCCTATGCAGCGGCGAAGCTCTATGCCTATTGGATCACCGTGAACTATCGCGAGGCTTACGGCATCCATGCCTCGAACGGGATCCTGTTCAATCACGAATCCCCCACCCGCGGCGAGACGTTTGTCACGCGCAAAATCACGCGGGCCGTCGCGGCCATTGAGCACCGGATGCAGGATCGGCTCTATCTTGGCAACATCGACGCCAAGCGCGACTGGGGCCACGCCCGCGACTACGTGGAGGGCATGTGGCTCATCCTGCAGCAGGACGAGCCGGACGACTACGTGCTGGCGACCGGAGAGACGCACTCGGTGCGCGAATTCGTCGAGCTGGCGTTTCGGTGCATCAATCGCCCGATCGTGTGGGAAGGCAAGGGCGCGAGCGAGAAGGGCTTTTGCACGAGAACGGGGGAGATCCTCGTCGCGATCGATCCGGCCTATTACCGGCCGACCGAGGTCGATCTCCTGCTCGGCAGCCCGGAGAAGGCACGCAAGAAGCTCGGGTGGCGACACAAGACGAGCTTCGAGCAGCTCGTCGCGGAGATGGTCGAAGCCGATCGCGCCGCCTTGCTGCAGACCCACGTCGACTTCACCCAAGAGAGGCGCCTGCGCGCCGCGCAATGATGCGGCGTCCGGCGCGCTATCGGGCGGCCGCTACGAGCGCGGGCGGCCGCCCCCGCCCGCCCCTCCTTGGGAAATCGCGGCTATTCGCCCGGATCCTTCCGTGTAGCTACAACCCAGATAGCTACAACGCCGCGATCGCGGCGATGAGCTGCTTGCCGCGGCTCGACCAGTCGAACTTGTCGCGGCACTCGGCATAGGCGTGGTCTTGCAGACTGTTGAGGAGCTTGAGGTCGTCCATCACGTTGAGCACACCCTGGGCGAGCGCCGCGTGATCGGGATAAAGGAGAATGCTGCGGTCCTGCCGAAGCGGGACACCGGCGACTGATCCGTCGAGCGCCAGGATCGGCAATCGGTTGAAGACATATTCGAGGACCTTAAGCTTGAACCCGCCCCCGTTGCGCTCCGGAACGATGGCGATGCGCGCCGCGTCCATGTAGTCGGTTACATCGCCGACCGTTCCCGTGAACACGGTGGCCGTCACCTTCTTGCGCAGTTGATTGAGGAAGGACTCCTCGGCGCTCCCGATCACCTGAAGCTCCGCCCGATGAGAGGCGAATACCGGATCGGCAACGCTGACGAACTCCTCGAGATTCATGCGCTTGGCGACCCAGTCGAAGCTCCCGACGATGACGGCGCGACGAGGAAAATCGGTCGTGATCCTGCGGCCGGCCACGTGGCGCCCCTGATAGCCGGGCGTCAGGATATCGATCCGCTTGTCCGGTCGGCGGGCCTTGTAGAGGGAGCCGTCCTCGGGGGTGATGGCCGTCACGAGATCGACCGCGTCCACCAGGCGCCGCTCGAGCAGACGGACCTTCAGCGCATCTAGCCACATCGCCTGCCGCTTCAGCGGCTGCTCCTGGTTGCTCGCGATCTGGGCCCGTATGCTCTCCTCGTGGTTATGGGAGATATAGACGAGCTTCGGCCTCCGTCGCTTGTTGGAATAATGCTGCAACACCGGCCGCATGGCCCAGCCGACGGAAATGCCGTCGAAGACGATGCAGTCCCAGCCATCCTGCCGGAGCAGGTCGCCGAGCAGCCTCTGCATGTCCGCGGTCTGGCATCGATGGGCGATATGGGGAAGGCACGAGGCTAGGCTTGCCCAGCGAGAGAGCGGCTGATGATCGGCCAGCCACCACCGCACATTGCCGTCGACCGCGTGCGTTCGATTCGATTCCGGCCGGCTTAGCCCGAGCACATCGACGAGGGCGCCCGCATTCGCGAGCGCCTCGATCAAGCCGCCCGAGTAGATGAACTGGCCGTTATGCCGCGGCTCCGGATCGGCAAGGGTTAGCCATAGACAGCGCATTTGTCGCACTGATCTAGCAGTGGGCCCATCAATAGGCATAACGGCCGGTGAAGCCGCCGAGAACCGTCCGGGCGATGATGCGGAGGTCTAAGAGGATCGACCAATGCTCGATGTAATAGAGGTCATGCTCCACTCGCTTCTGAATCTGCTCGATGGTCTGGGTCTCGCCTCGCCAGCCGTTCACCTGCGCCCAGCCCGTGATCCCCGGCTTCATGCGATGCCGGGCGTCGTAGTACCGGACCGCGTCCTGGTAGAGCAGACCGCCCGCCTTGGCGGCGAGCGCATGCGGCCGTGGGCCCACGATGGACATCTCGCCACGCAGGACATTGATGAATTGCGGCAGCTCGTCGAGGCTGGTCTTGCGCAGGAAGGCACCGATCCTCGTCACGCGCGGATCGTTCCGGCGCGTGAGCTGCTCGGCATTATCGTCCCGCGCATGATGATACATGGTGCGGAACTTGAAGATCTCGATGAGCTCGTTATTGAGCCCATAACGCTTCTGCTTGAAGAAGACCGGCCCGCGGCTGCTCAGCTTGATGAGAGCGGCGATGGCGAGCATCATGGGCGAGATCAAGGCGAGGATGAGTGCCGCCAGCAGCCGATCCTCGATCTCCTTCGCGACCCATTTCCAATCATGGAGCGGGTTGTCGGCGATAGTGAGGAAGCTGAGCCCCCCCATATGGCTGATCCCGCAGGTGGAGAGCTGAAACCCGAACTGGTCGGGGCAGAGGCGCACGTCGACGGGAAGCACCGTAAGCTTGTTAAGGATTTCCGTGAGGCGCCAATCGGCCGACAGCGGCAGCGCGACGATTACCGTATCAATCCGGTGTGAGCGCGCGTCGCTTACCAGATCGTCGACGTTTCCCAGGATCGGATGTCCCATGCAACGCGGCGGAAGCCGGCTCAGCCGGTCATCATAAACGCCGAGGATCTTGAGGTCGGGATCCGATTTGACATTGAGCTGCCGCAGGAGCCGCTGCCCAATCGCGCCGGCGCCGACGACCGCGACGACCTTGCCAAGGCTTCCTTTCGTCCGAGCGTGGCGGATAAAAAGAAGCACGGCGACTCGGATTCCCCAGAGGAGCAGGACTCCGCCGGCGAACCAGGCCACCAGCCATCGCCGCTCCGACGGACCGAATATTCCCGCGCCGAGGCTGATCGCCGCCAGGATGGCGGTGACGGCAAGGCAGGCCCCCGCCGACCTGCAGAACGAGGCGCCGGGAGCGCTCAAGGTCCCGAAGCGGTAGGCGCCGGCCCAATAGAGCAAATTGACGAGCAGAACGGCGCCCAGCAGGCCGGCCACAGCCATGACCCGCCACGCATCGCCTACTTGGCCCGCTATCCAAATGGTCGACGCCGTTGCCACGGCCACCATGCCCAAGCCGTCGGCGATGCCGACCAGGCCGCTCACAATTGCGCCGGACACCTGTCTCGGAGCTTCGGCGAAGATGCGTGGCTTCGCCGGTCGCCGATGTCTTTCCGCCGCTCGCCCTCCCTCGACGGCGCGTAGCAAGGGTTTCGATGCAGCCTGGCTTTTCATCGCATGATCCCGAACTCTCGGCATGTCGTGGGAATCCACGGCCATGGCCCCTGCAGGCTTCGGCGCGCAGCGGCCTGGCAGGTTCGGGTTTGCCATATCGGGGCGGGCTTGGTCTTGTGACCAAGTTGGGGCAGCGACGGTTGCAGGAATCACTCCCGGGATCAATCCGTTACGTCGCGTCGCTCATCTCGAAAAGAGATGAAAAGATCGCCGAGGCAAAATGCTTCGGCATACGGTCCGTCACAAAGGCGGCCGCAGCGCTGGCATCGAAGAAGGACCGTGATCCATGCCTTGCCATCTGCACCATGGCTTGCGACAAGGCGTGCGGATCGGCAGCGTCGATCGCGAGGCCAAGCCGATGATCCGCCACCAATCGCCCGATCAAGCCGAAGTCCTGCGTCAGGACCGGCCGCCCCGCTCGCGCGGCCCAAAGGAGAACGCCGCTCGAGCCGACAAAGCGCTGATAGGGGGCAAGCACGACGTCACAGCCTTTGACCATGCAGTCGAGCTCGCCACGCGCGAGCCACCGGTTCTCGACATGCAACCAGAGCTCCGGCCGCTCTGCAGCCAGGCTTCGACATTGCGCGAGGACGGTGTTGCGAATCCCGGGATCGATATTCCCCGCGAGGACGACCGCTATACGCTGCGCGCTATCACGCGGCAGGAGCCGAAGAGCCTCGAGGAGCACCAAGACCCCCTTGCGCGCGGTTAGAAATCCAAACAGCAGGAATTTGACGCGGTCGACCGGCATCGATTCCGCGAGGCGCGCGTCTTCGGATGTATGATTCACGGGCGGGTGCGCGGGGTCGGGAACGCTGCGGATCCGATCGCCACAGCGATAATGGCGCGCTGCATAGTTGGGAAAGTAAGGATCCAGCGTGAGAACGAGCCCAACGCTGGGATTGCGCAGCATCAGCCGATAGAGCAGCGCCTTCCGCCAATCCCTCACCCTCTCGCCGAAGCGAGGGCGATAGCGGCCCAGCGACCGATAATGCACGGAGGGGCGGAAGAGGATCCCGCTCACGCTCTTCCCCCCTGCGCGGAGGCCGAGGGCGAGCGGCAAGGCGAGCTGGTCGAACATCAGAAAATGACCGATTTCGGCGCCGGTCAGGCGCAGGTAGCGCCGCATCGTCCACCAACGCGCGAAGGCGTTGATGGAGAGCAGCCGGTGCGTGCAGAGGCGATGCTCCCAGGCACGAAGCGGCACGAGGCGGACGCGCTCTTCCGCCTCCCGCGGCAGCTCGGACGCAAGCTCCGCATGAAGCTCCGCGGCGACGATAAACCACACCATCGACCGCCGCGCGTCGGCGATGGCGAAGCGCAGGAGATATTGCAGCCATTCTCTCGGATGCCCCTCGATGTCGGGCTCGAGAAAGAGGAAGCGCCTCGCTTGCAATTCATCCCCTGGCGTAGAGACGATCGATGAGCATCAGGAAGTCGCCGAGCACCTTCCGCTTCGAATAATGCCGCTCCACGAAGCTCCGGCCGCGCCGGCCCAGATCGGCGCGAAGCTGCGGGTCATCGGCCAGCTTGAGCACGGCATCGGCGAACGCCGCAGGATTGTTGGGCGGCACGCAAAGGAAGGCCTGGCTCTCCCGCTGAAGCTCCCAGAGCGAGCTTCCGGGCAGCGCCGAGGTGACAAAGGGCCGCCCCGCCGCCATGATGTTGAACACCTTCGACGGAATCGCGAATTCCGCCGCCTCCGGATTCTGCGGAACCAAGTGAATGTCACCGGAAGCGAGGCCGCGCGACAGGTCGTGATCGGGAAGGAGCTCCGAGAGGCGAACGTTGCGCAGGTTGCGGCGGGCGATCTCGGCGGCGATCGCCTCCGCCTGGCTTCCGCCGCCGCGAAGCATGATCTCGATATCGGGGCGTCGGGCCTGCAATTCCTCGGCCATGGCGATGATCTGGCCGAGACCCTGCTTCTTGCCGAAATTACCGCTGTAAAGGACTTTGGTCGGCTCGTGGCGCTCTTCCGGAAGCGGGTAGATGCGTTCGGTATCCACCCAGATCGGCACGACCTGGATGGGCCTCTCGACGCCGATGCGCCGAAGCTCCTGCTTCATATCCTCGGTCAGGACGATGATGAGATCGACCCGATTGAGGAGCTGGCGCTCGCACCAGCGCATGACGCGAATCATCACACCGTTGTCGACGAGCCGCAACCCGCGCGCCAAGCCCGACTGGATATCGTGCACGATCGCGATGTGGCATCCTCCTTTTCGACGCGCGATCTGGCCCAACGCCAGGCAGAGGATCGAGGGGCAAAGAGAAAATACCAGCGGCCGCCGCCCCAAGCGCCGGGTCACAAGGGCAGCACCTCCCTGGATCGCGAAAGCAAGCTCGCTTGCAATGCGGTAGGGCGCCGATCTGTGCCGCGGAATCCAGTTCCGCACGCGCTCGACGGCCACGCCGTTGATGATCTCCTGCTTGCAGCGGCGCTTGCGGTAATCGGGGAATACCTCGGCCCGGGGATAATGGGGCAGCCCGGTCAGCACCGTGGTGCGACGCCCGTGCTGGTTCAGCCATTCCGCGAGGTCGGCACAGAACGGCGCCGAGCCGATGAGCTCAGGCTTATAGTATTGCGTGATGAGAAGCGCCCGCAGTGGCACCATTCGCATGCACGGCCTATCCCAACCGCGTCAACGCCGGCCTCACATACTCATAGTCCAGGCGGCCATAGCCGTATTGGCGATAGCGCTTGGGATCCACGCGTGTGAGGACGACGCCGGCCACATCGCCTTGCGCCTCGATGATCTGCTTCAGCCCCTCGAGCGCCACTTCCTGCCGCGTATGGCCCCAGCGAACGGCGAAGACCACCTTGTCGACGATCCTCGATAAGGTGAGGACCTCGGCGCCCACCAGCACGGGCGGCGTGTCGAGGATGACGAAATCGTAGCTCTTGGCGAATGCGCGCAGGATGAGCCGCATCCGCTCGGAGGTGAGGGCGTGGACGGCCGTCGGTCGCCAATTTCCCGCCGGGATCACGTCGAGCCCCGAGAGCGCATCGTTGTAGATGATCTCGTTGAGCGCCACCTTCTCGTCCGTCAGCAGGGCCGCCAGGCCGTCCTTGTTCGAGCAATGGAACAGCCGGTGCAAGCTGGGGCTTCGCCAGTCGCAATCGATCAGGAGAACGCGGCGCCCATTGCTCGCCAGCAACCGGCCCAATGAGGCGGCCAGAACCGATTTTCCCTCGCCGGGTGTCGCCGAGCAGAACATGACGGTCTTTGGCGAGGATTGCGCCGAGCCGGAGAGCTCGAGCCCGATATGGAGCTTGCGCAATGCCTCGCTATAGGGCGAAACCGGCTTGCGCAGGACATGGGCGACAGGCGACGGGCCGCGTCCGAGATTCGGCACCATGGCGAGCACCGGGAGTCCCGTCACCGCCTCGATCTGGCTGCCGCGGCGGAACGTCCGGTCCGCGCCTTCCTGCAGAAGCGACAGGATAATGCCGACGAGCGCGCCGCCCAGCGTTCCGAGGAAGACAAGCAGCGGCTTCGGTGGAAATGCGGGCGAGAGCGGCGGAGCCGCCGAGGATATGATCTTGGCGTCGGAGCGCTGCAGCTCCTGCTGACCGATGATCTCCTTGGCGCGACTCAGCATGCTTTGCAGCAGATTGCGGTTGACCGTCGCGTCGCGCTCCAAGGCGTCGAGATGGATGCTCTTCTCGTTGACCCCGCCCATCTGGGTCTTGGTCCGGTCGAAATTCTTGCGCAGCGTCTCGTAACGGGCGTCGGCGGTCATGGCCTCGTTCCGCAGCCCGTCGATGATTCGCGCCACCTCCATTTTGATCTTTTCGCGGATATCGGCGATGTTGGCCTTCTGATCGATGATCGCCGGGTGCTTGGGCCCGTAGCTCGCCGACAATTCCGCCAGCTTCCGCTCGGCCTCCGCCTGCTGCTGCTTGAGATTCTGGATCAGCGCCGACTGCAAAACCGCCGGCACGCTCTCGCCGTTGAGTCCGTGCCGCCTGACCGAGAGCGCCTCGTTCAACCGCGCATCGGCCTCCGCCTTGGCAGTCTGCGCGAGGATGAGCTGCGTGTTCAGCTCCGTGAGCTGCTGCGAGGTGACCCCGGTATTCGCGCCGTTATAGAGTCCGTATTGCCTGCGGTAGTCCTCGACGGCCTGCTCGGATTTCTCGACCTGCTTGCGTAGCTCGGCAATGCGGTCGGCGAGGAACTTCTCGACCTCGTCGGTGGTCGCGATCTTGTTGTTGCGCGCCTGCTCGATATAGTCCTTCGCAAGGGTATTGGCGATCGCGGCGGCGACGTCCGGATTCTCTGCCGAAGCCTGGATGCTCAAGACATGGGTCCGCCCCAAGGTCGACACATCGAGCTTGGAGAGGAAGATGTCGACCATCTGGTTTTCCTTGAGCGCCGCCGCCTTGGCGGGGTCGAGCGCCGGCGCCGGCGCCTTGCCGGCTCCGAACCAGTCGTGCAGCCTTTCGCCGATATTGAGGCGGGGCATCCAGCCGCTATGGAGCACGAGGGCCGGGTTGAACTCCGGGTCGCTCGCCAGATTGAGCTGATCGATGACCTTTCGGGCCAGGTCGCGCGATTGGACGACATAGGCCTCGCCCTGAACGATCTCCGCATCCGGCGGGGTGTTGCTCAGGATCGAATCGGCGGTCAGCACCTTGGGCTGCTCCACCCCGACGAGGACCCGCGCCTCCGCCACGTAGTGCGACGGCATGCGCACGGCCACGATCGTGGTGATGATCGCGAACGCAATGGTGCAGGCGAGGATCAGGCGCCGATGCCGCCAGAGCTTCCGCAGCGTGTCGACGAAATCCTGTTGCGGTGGCGGCGCCGCGATGATCGGCTGGGACTCAATGACCCGCTCGCGCGGCAAGCCGTGATGCCGTGCCTGGACAAGATCTGGAAGCGACATCAGAAGAAACGCTCTCGTACGGTTATCACGTCGCCGGGCTGGACCGGCGTGTCGGGGGCCGCATCGATCTTGACCTTGCGGCCGTCTTTCTCGGAGCGGGTGACGTAGAAGGAGTCGTCCCGGGCGCGATAGGTGAAGCCGCCGGCAAGGGCCACGGCATTGATGACGGTCATGCCCGAGACATAGGCGTAGCTGCCCGGCGTCCTCACCTCGCCAACGATGTAGAACGGCCGGTAGGTCAGCACCTGGACGCTGACCTTCGGGTCCTTCAAGTAATTCGGCTGCAGCTTGGAAATGAGCTCGGAAGCCAGCTCGTCCGCGGTCAAGCCGCCCGCCTTGACCTGCCCGACGAGAGGAAAGGACAGCATGCCGGTGCCATCCACGAGATACTCGCCGGTGAGATCCTTTTGCCCGAATACGGTGATCTGCACGTGGTCGCCCGAGCCGAGCCGATATCCAGGCACCTGCTGCCCCGGCGTTTGATTTGCCGGCCCGGTCGAAGCGATGTTCGCGGCGTGCTTGCTCTCATTCGCGGCGGCCCGGGCCGCCGCGAAAGCGCCCGCTGCCCCGAGAAGTGCCAGCGCGGCCAATGCCGACACCAAAACCCGGCGACGAATCAAACGAGCGATGTCGAGGTTCCACCGCATGTCGTCACTCGTTTTTGCTGTGTATCCGCGGCCGCATATGCCTCGCGGCCGCTCGAAAGGGAGCGGCTCCTCCAAGGGAGTAGTCCGATGAGGGGTTGTACCAACAAATCCCCCCGCCCTGTTGTGACCAAACCGGGGCCGGAATGGGCCCGATTCCGAAGCCGCAATGGGGCTTGGCGGGCTTGGGCGACGGCGACCAAGAGGGACCAGCCGGCGCTAGGCGCGTCTGACATTTTTCACCGCACGCGCGATATCTTGATTATGCCAGGCCCAGGCGCTCGCGATCTGCTGCTCAAGATGCGGATAAGCGGGCCGCCAGCCGAGCTCGTGTTTCGCCTTGGATGGATCAGCGAGCAGGATGGCCGGGTCGCCAGGCCGGCGCGGCTGGGTCTTCACCGGGATCGCACAGCCGGTTACGGCACGCGCGGTTTCGATGACCTCCCAGACCGAGGCGCCGGTTCCGCTTCCCAGGTTGAAGGCATGCGCGCCCGCCGCCTGTCCCAGGAACTTCAAGGCGGCCAAATGCGCGGCCGCCAAGTCGCTGACATGCACGTAGTCGCGGATGCAGGTTCCGTCCTTGGTGTCATAATCGGTTCCGAACACGACGGCGTGGGAGCGGCGTCCGGCCGCGACCTCCAAGACCAGCGGAACGAGATGGGTCTCATCACGATGGGCCTCGCCGATCCCGGCATCGGCGTCGGCGCCCGCTGCGTTGAAATAGCGCAGCGAGACTGAGCGGATGCCATAGGCCGTGGCGAAATCCTGCAAGATGCGCTCGCACATCATCTTGCTTGCGCCATAGGCGTTGACCGGCGCCTGGGGATGCTCTTCCGACATCGGCGTCCATTGCGGCTCGCCATAGACCGCAGCGCTCGAGGAGAACACCAGCCGCGACATGCCGGCGCGCCGCATGACGCCGAGGAGCCCCAGCATGTTCATGACGTTGTTGGAATAGTACCGTGCCGGGCGCACAACCGACTCGCCCGCGGCGATCGACCCCGCCAGGTGAATGACGGCAATCGGCTGATAACGCCGGACCACATCCTCCAGCTTGCTGATATGGGCGAGGTCGCCCTGCTCGAACGGCCCCCAGCGCACGGCCCAGCGGTGCCCGTGGGAAAGATTGTCGTAGGTGACGGGGCGGAACCCGGCGTCTGCAAGCGCCTTGCAGACATGGCTGCCGATATAACCCGCGCCGCCCGTGACAAGGACGGGCAATGCTTCGTTAGGCACGGCCGTAATTGTCCGTGATGCGGACGATATCATCCTCGCCCAGATAGCTCCCGGACTGAACCTCGATCAGATGCAGCGGAACCCTGCCCGGATTTTCCAGCCGGTGCTCCGTACCGATCGGTATGTAGACGGACTCGTTCTCCCTCACGAGCATGGTCTCCTGGCCGCGCTGGACCAGCGCCGTGCCATGCACCACCACCCAATGCTCGGCGCGATGGAAATGCTTTTGCAAGCTGAGCTTGGCGCCCGGCTTGACCATGATGCGCTTGACCTGGAAACGGTCGCCGGTGTCGACGCTGCGATAGAAGCCCCAGGGCCTATGAACCGTCGTGTGATGTATCGGCTCCGACCGGTTTCGCTTTCGTAATTGCTCGACGATTCCCGAAACCTCGGCCGCGCAGTCGGCCCTGGCAACGAACACCGCATCGTCGGTCGCCACGACAACGACGTCCTCGAGGCCGATCGCGGCGATGAGCTTTCCTTCCGTGCGGAGATAAGAGCGCCGCACGTTTTCGCAAATGACATCCCCGTGGATCACGTTGCCGTTCTCGTCGGAGGAGTTGACCTCGCGCAAGGCTTGCCACGAGCCGATGTCGCTCCAGAACATCTCGACCGGGATCACCACGGCGTTCTCGGTGTGCTCCATGACCGCGCGATCCACCGAAAGCGACGGCGCCTCCCCGAACGACGATGATTCGAGCCTGAAGAAGCTCAAATCCTCCTTGGCGTTCTTCACGGCGCGGGAGCACGCGTCGAACATTCCCGGATGCAGCCGTCGCAATTCGTCGAGGAAGCCGCGCGCGCTGAAGAGGAAAATCCCGCTGTTCCAGAAGAACACGCCACTCTCAACAAAGCGCTGAGCGCTCTCGCGCTCGGGCTTCTCAACGAACTGCTCGACCGCGAGGACGTGCGGGCTGCCGTCGAGAGGATCGCCGCCATGGATATAACCGTAACCCGTCTCGGCGCGGGTCGGCTTGATGCCGAACGTCACCAGCTTCCCGGCTTGCGCCGCCGCCACGCCACGACCGACCGCCTCGTGGAACTCCTCCACGGAGCCAATCACGTGGTCCGAGGGCTGCACGAGCATGAGGGCGTCCGGCTCGCGCGCGGCGAGCCAAAGCGCGGCCACGGCAATGGCCGGCGCCGTATTGCGCGCCACCGGCTCGAGCAGAATCTGCCGGGGCTTGACCCCGATCTGACGGAGCTGCTCGTCGATCAGAAAGCGGTGCTCGTCATTGCAGATCACGATGGGATCCGCAAAGCCGGAATCGACCAGGCCGCGCGCAACCGTCTCCTGAAGCAGGGTGCGATCAGAGGTCAGTTGTAAAAGCTGCTTGGGGTAAAATGCGCGCGACAGCGGCCATAGCCGCGTTCCCGCGCCGCCCGAGAGAATCACGGGATGTATCTGGGCGGAAGATTGCGGACGGAACCTCCCCAGATCGACGATCGCGTGCATCGTTCGCCCTACCCGGAAATGATTATGGCGCTCGGAAAGGGGCGCCGCAGAGCGCTAACCTAGCGATCTATTTCGCCGGGTCACCAGTGATCAAACTGTGTCACCGCCGGCTACAAGTCGTTGATCGGTAATGTAACGTGCACACAGAGGCCGCCGCCGAGGCGGTTCGCGGCGGAGATGCGGCCGCCCAGCGCCTCGACATTGCGGCGAACGATCCAGAGCCCCAGGCCGGCGTGACCTTGCTTCTGCTCGTCACCACCTTGCGCCGGATCCTCCTGCACCGCCGCGACCTCCGATGCGCGCAGCGAGAAGTAGCGGTCGAAGATACGGTCGATCTTCTTCGGATCGATGCCAGGCCCCTCGTCCTCGATCAGGAGGTCGATATGATTCTCGTTCCTGAGCAGCGTTACCGTTATCGTCCCGCCGGACGGCGAGAAGCTGATGGCGTTGTCAAGGATGTTCTCGATTACGACGTCGATGACGCCGACCCCCGCTCTTACCATGACGCCGTCATCGAGATGGCGCGACAGCCGTATGCCGCGCTCGCTCAGGATATCGCGATACCTGAGCAGGACATCGGCAATCACCTGGGTCAGGTTCACGAGGGCGCGCGGGCTGTCGATGAGATCGGCGGTGTTGTTGTCGAGGCGTTGCGCGGCAATGACGAGCGCCCGCAGCCGGTTGATCGACAAATCCACGAGTGAAAGCGCGCGCTGCGCCCTCGGATTGTCGCTCGGCAGCAGCCGCTTGATCGGCTCCAGCGACGACTGGATCGTGGCGAGAGGCGCCTTGAAGGAATGAGCGTTGTCCTCGGCCGTCTGGCGGATGTCGCGGGCCACGTGATGCAGGTCGAGCACCAGCTTGTCGAAATCCGCCGCAACGCTGGCCAGCTCGGGGATGACGTTGCGGGCGGTGAAGGAATGCCGTCCGATTCGGCCTTGCCTTATCTCTCGCGCGACCCGGCGGAAATGATTGACGTTGGTCCTCACGCTCCAGGCGATCAGCCCGGCGAGGAAGAGCCCCACGAGGTAGATGAGCGCCGCGATGCGGACCTCGCGCGTCTGCCAATAGGGTCGGCCTATGGACGTGTTAAGGAATTCCGAAGCGGCATGCGCCGAGATGAGCACCCAGCATCCCCACCGGCTCTGGATGGGGATGACCGAGGTGAGAATCTGCTCGCCGCCATCGGGTCGGGTGTAGCGGATCTCCAGGGGCGAGTCCCAGGTGCAGGTGTCCGAGAGCTTCTCGAGGATGCCGTGCTGGGCGAGGCTGTTCAGTTCCGCATCGACGCGGCCGGATCCCACTTGGGGAGCCGATGCGACGTAATAGAAGTTTGTGCCGCCCTTGAGGGCGGCCGGTCGGAACATCAGCTTGAGGATCGTCCCGTCGAAGCTGTATTTCCGCAGGATCTCGTTGAGGGACCGGCTCGGCGGCCCCTCGGACTGGTCGAGAATGGGGCTGATGGCCTGCGCGATGAGCCAGCTCCGATGCTGGATGCTGCGCGCCACGAGATCCTGCATCTTGCGATCGGCGCTCTCGAATTGGCCATAGAGCACGATCGGCAGTGCCACGAAGATTCCGACCAGCAACACCAGCTTGACGGTCAGCGAGGCGCGTAAGCGCCACGCGGTCTTAGTCAGTGTGTGTGGAATCCGGAGTCGCGCCTCGCCAACGATACCCAAAGGCCGGGAAATTCTCGATCTCGGAAAATCCATCATCAATAGCGCGAAACTTGTTGCGGATACGCTTGACTGACGAACGCACATTGGTCCGGAAGCCGTCCTCGCCGCTTCCGGCGATGAAACCCACGCGATGGACGCAATCGTAGATCGCCCGATAGGTCACGTACTCCCCCGCATGGGTTGCCAGCATATGCACGATATTGAATTCCGTGACCGTGAGGTTGATGTCGACGCCTTTCCAGAACGCGCGGCTGACCTTCGGGCGCAATTGCAGATTTCCGCAGACGATATCGTCGTCGCTCGGCAGCTGCTGCGGCCGCTTACCGGACTCAACGATGAGCCTGACGCGCTTGGCCAGAATTTCCACGCCGCGGGACTTGTCGACGAAGTCGAGCGCTCCGCGGTCGAGAGCGATGTTCTCATAGTTCGTCGCCGGCATTCCCGTAAGGAATATGACCGGCACGAGGATTCCATGCCGATGCAGCTGCGGCAAAAGATCGATGCCCGAGCCGGTCTGGAGCTTCCAGTCCAGGACGATGATGTCCGCGCTGTTGCCCTGGGCGAAGAACTCGAACATCGCCGAGCCGTCGGCGAGCGCGACAACGTCGAAGCCGAGATCCTCGAGTTCTGCGCTCACCGCCTCGCGATAGGCATCATCGTCGTCGACCAGCACAAGCCGCGTCTTCTTCGCCTCCTGCAGCTCATTTGGAATGGGCGAGGGATTGGAGTTCGACCAGGCAGAGGCGTTTTCCCTCAGCGGAGTTGTCATCGCTCGATACCTCATAGGAAAGCGTGTGATAAACGTGGGTCTGAACGTCCGGATAAAGGGAAACGTCCAGCGTGCATTTCCCGCTGCGGTACTTCCAGGTCTTTCCGGGCGCCTGGTCCTGCTGGGACGTCGGCGGCCCGAAGAGGGCGGCGAGCTGATCCTCGTCCAACCCGATCAGGCTGTTCGACGACGATGCGCCCGACTCCGGCGGCGGCTCGGGAATGGGCAGGTTGGCCTTGTCCAGGGTGCGTATTCCGTGCCTGGAGCCTTCCGCCCTCGCATGCATCTGGTAGCCCGCAGCATGCCCCGCCGGTTGAGCGAAGAACCGTTGCGCGTCACATCCCGACAACAGCACGACTCCCATACTCCAGCAGATCCACTGCCACGGCCTTTTGCATTTCATGGCCTTTTCCGCAAACGTCATGCACGCGGCAACACGCCCGCCTCTCAGCCCTCCCCTACCCCGTTTATCTGTTCAACCCCTTGCCATCGACCACGCCACAGGCCCCTCGGCCGCGGCCCCGGCAATGCTCAACGCCATGTCCAGGTCTTGGTCGTACGCCTCACGCCTGTCCCCAAGGTGAAGGGTGAACTTGTGATCGCTCACATAATTGTCACAGCGTAAGCGGAACGACAGCTCCGCCTCGCCGGTGAGCGGCAACGGTATGGACGTGATCCGAGACGGTTTATTCCGGGCGATTTGCTTCAGGTTGTCACCACGTCGATCATCGGCCAGATTGCCGCAGAGCAGTTCAGTGTTTTCCGGTAGTGGGAGGTGCCGGAGCGGCGGGAGATTCCGGATGCTCTCCTCTCAACGTCCGCTCGATGCGCGAAAGCTGTTCGTTGGCCTCGTCGTTCTTTCCGTCGCTGCAAAGGACCGCTGCCTTTGCCAGCCGCCTTTTGATGTCCATGAGTTCCGGCCGGTCGGAGAGAGCGTCCGCGAGCTTGCGTACGCGATCACTGCAAGGCGGCGGGGGCGGCAGCGCTTCGGCGCCTCGCGCCGCCGTACCCGACAGTAGGCCATTGAGGGACAGCATGAGGCCGGCAATCACGACGGCCGCGACCTCGATGCCCACCTTGCGAGTGGGCGGCGCATGGGCGCTTCCGGTCAGGGAACGGACCAGGAGCCGGCGAGACCCGCAATGGCCGCAAGCCCGACCAGCACGACGGCGCCCCACAAGGCCAGGCGGGTGATGGCAACGACGAGCAGGTAGCGGGACAATCTGCTCGCAAGGTGCTGCAGCTTCAGCGGCGGCGAGCCGGGCCGAATCCGGAATAACTCGCGGAGCTCGGCGTTCAGCCTCTGATAGCAGCGGGCCCGGGCGGCCTGCTGGGGGTGCCGCGTCAGATAGACTTCGATCCGGCGGCGGTCCAACGGCGCGAGGTGGTCGTCCACATAGGCGTGGATCTCCGTCTCCGCAACTTCGCGTGGGAAAAAATAGATCGCCCCTGGAGGAGCAACGCCCTGCCGATCCTCTTCGCTCGGCGTCCAAGCGTCTTTCCATTGATCCTTAAACACGATGGCCCTCATGCCCGGATCTGGTCAAAGGCCGACCGGTCGCTGTTATGAGCTTGTCCTACTGACCTTGGACTCCGAGCTTTATTCCCGCGCGCCGCCTTCCATCGCGATCGAAAGCACCGGCGCGCGCATTGGCTCCCGATAACGCCATGCGCGCCAATGCAAATATATGATGGGCGCAACCGATGCCGCCGCCTTCTCCGGAATAATATCGTCCCTGAAACGTCTACTGCCCTGTATCGCGAGCGCATTCCCGCCGAGCCCGCCATGCGCCTGGATCGCCGATTTGCGATGGCGGCTCGTCCTGTCCGGAGGTCGTCGTTAATGGTGAAACGCATACGGAAGGCAATTTTCCCCGTCGGAGGCTTGGGAACCCGTTTTCTTCCCGCGACCAAGGCCATGCCAAAGGAGATGTTGCCGGTCGTAGACAAGCCCCTGATCCAATATGCCGTGGACGAAGCGCGTACTGCCGGCATCGAGGAATTTATCTTTGTCACGGGGCGCGACAAGACGGCGATCGAGGACCATTTCGATCATTGCTACGAGCTCGAGGATCTCCTCGCCACGCGCGGAAAGACGAAGCAGCTCGAAGAGGTGGAGCAATCCGTCTTGCAGCCGGGCCAGATCGCCTATATTCGGCAGCAGCGCCCGCTTGGGCTGGGCCATGCGGTCTGGTGCGCGCGCAATTTGGTCGGCGACGAGCCCTTTGCCGTCCTGCTCGCGGACGACCTCATTCTGGCCGAGCGTCCTTGCCTCGCACAGATGGTGGAGGCCTACGAAGACGCCGGCGGCAGCGTACTCGCGGTCATGGATGTGCCGCCCTCGCAAGTGAACCGCTATGGCATCGTCAACCCCGGGGCATCGCGCGGCAATCTGATCGAGATGCGCGGTCTCGTGGAGAAGCCGAATGCGAAGGAGTCGCCGTCGAATCTTGCCGTCATCGGTCGCTATATCTTGGAGCCGAGCGTGCTGCAGCACCTCGGGCGCCTGCGCCCGGGCGCCGGCGGCGAGCTCCAGTTGACCGATGCGATCGCGAAGCTGATCGGTGAGAGTCCGCTCTACGGCTATCGTTTCGAGGGCCGGCGCTTCGATTGCGGCGACAAGATCGGGTTTTTCGAAGCGAATCTCGCCTTCACGCTCGCGCGGCCGGACCTGGCCCCTGCGGCGCATCGGCTGCTCGAGCGTTATGCCGCCGCCCGAGCCGAGGAGGAGGATCGCACCCTTCCCTATCCCTCCCTCCGGACGCCGAAAGCGGACGTCGCGGTCGGCGTTTAGGGCTACGCTTCGCGCGTATCCAGTCCGGTGGCGCCGGCTCGGCCGGCATCAACCGCTGTCGAACGAACAACAGGCGGGGTAGACCATGGCCGGCTATCGCATGCACCCATCCATCCTGCGCGAATACGACATTCGCGGAGTCGTGGGCGAGACTCTCACGACGGACGACGCCCTTGCCCTTGGTCGCGCCTTCGGCTCCTTCGTCGCCGCGCGGGGCGGACGGACTGTGGCGCTGGGAGAAGACGGACGCGTGAGCTCGCCTGCCCTCGCCTCCCGGTTCGCGGAGGGCCTGTCCGCGACGGGCATGGCCGTCTTTCGCATCGGCCTCGGACCGACGCCGATGCTCTACTATGCAGGAAAATCGCTTGGTGCCGACGGCGCCGTCATGGTCACCGGCTCCCACAACCCGCCAGATCAGAACGGCTTCAAGATGGTGGTCAAGGGTGCGGCGATTTACGGCGACGACATTCGGAAGCTTGGCGAGATCGCGCAAGCCGGCGCTTTCGCGAGCGGCGCCGGACGCGTCGTCGAGCGACCCGTCATGGAGGCCTATCTCGATCGGCTGCTCCATGACGTGGATGTCGGGCGACCGCTCACCATCGCCTGGGACGCGGGGAACGGCGCGACGGGCGCCCTTCTCGACAAGCTGTGCGCCAACCTCCCCGGCCGGCATATCGTCCTCAACGGGGCCGTCGACGGCACCTTCCCCGCTCATCATCCCGACCCAACAGTGCCGGAGACCCTCGAAGAGCTGCGCAAGGTTGTCCTATCGGAGCGTTGCGATTTCGGCGTGGCCTTCGACGGCGACGGCGATCGCATCGGCATTGTGGACAATGAGGGCGAGATCCTGTGGGGCGACCAGATCATGGTCTTCCTCGCCGAGGATGTCCTCAGCGTCAATCCCGGGGCCACGATCATCGCCGATGTGAAGGCGAGCCAGGTTCTTTTCGATGAGATTTCCCGGATGGGCGGGACACCGCTCATGTGGCGCACCGGCCATTCCCTGATCAAGGCGAAGATGGCAGAAACCAAGGCGCTGCTCGCCGGCGAGATGAGTGGGCATATCTTCTTCGCCGATCGCTATTACGGATATGACGACGCGCTCTACGCGGGAATTCGGTTCATGAATGTCGTCTCCCGCGCGACGGGCACGCTCGCCGAGCTTCGCGGCCGACTCCCCAAGATGATCAACACGCCCGAGCTGCGTTTCCCCTGTCCCGACGAGCGGAAATTTGCGGTGGTCGCTGAGGTGAAGCGGCGCCTGGAGACGGCACGGGCGGAGATGAACACCATCGACGGCGTGCGGGTGAAGACGGCTGACGGCTGGTGGCTCTTGCGCGCGTCGAATACCCAGGACGTGCTCGTCGCCCGTTGCGAAGCGGCCTCGCCCACGGGCCTCGAGTCTCTCAAGGCGGCGCTGGCCGAGCAGCTGAGCCTGAGCGGAATCTCGGCGCCGGTGCTGCGGCCTTCGCCCGAGCCCTCTAGACGGCCGCGGCGGCGGGCCACGGGATGAGTTCCGCGTCAGCGATTCTGAGTCTGTGTCGATCAGCGAGCGAGGATGGAGAGATGGTTGAGGGGAAGTGGGTCTATGGGTTTGGCGGGGGTGAGGCGGAGGGGGATGGAGGGATGGGGGAGCTGTTGGGGGGGAAGGGGGCTGGGTTGGCGGAGATGAGCCGGATTGGGCTGCCGGT
>DATGLG010000069.1:0-6948 GCA_035294245.1 Alphaproteobacteria bacterium
CGGGTCCGGCCGAAGGCCGGCCCGAGGACAGGCTCCGCGGAGAGCCGGAATCCAGGTTTTCCGCGGAAATACTGGATTCCCGCTTTCGCGGGAATGACGAGGGGGAGAGTGCAGACTGAGATGTGTGCATGCCGTAGCGCGCAAGCGGGAACCCAGTTTTATCATGAACCGCTGGGTTCCGGCTCTCCGCTTCGCTGCGGCCGGAACGACGAGTAGGTGGCATTTTCTTAGCCTACTAAATATCACGACAACACGATAAACGAGGGGTCAACGAGAGGAAGAGGGAGAGCATCATGATCGAGCGGAGGACATTGCTTCTGGGAGCCGCCGCGCTGTTGCTGGGAACGCTCGCGGGCGTCCCCGGTGCCGCGGCAGCGGAGCCCATCAAGATCGGCGACATCAACAGCTATACCGGGCTTCCGGCCTTCACGATTCCCTATCGCAACGGCTGGCAGATGGCCCTCGAGGAGATCAACAAGTCGGGCGGCGTGCTGGGGCGCAAGATCGAGGTCGTCTCCTATGATGACGGCGGCAAGCCGGGCGAGGCGATCAACCGCGCCGAGCAGCTCGTCAGCAAGGACCACGTCGTCGCCCTGATGGGCACCTTCTTCTCGAATATCGGCCTCGCCGTCGCGAGCTTCGCGCAGCAGAACAAGATCTATTTCATGGCGGCGGAGCCCCTGACCGACGCCATCACCTGGGAGAAGGGCAACCGCTACACCTTCCGCCTGCGGCCCAATACCTATATGCAGGCCGACATGCTGGCCGAGGCGGCGGCGAAGCTGCCGGCCAAGCGCTGGGCGACGGTGGCGCCCAATTATGAGTACGGTCAGTCGGCCGTCGAGGACTTCAAGAAGCTGCTCTCCGCCAGGCGTCCCGATATCCAATGGGTGAGCGCGCAATGGCCGGCCCTCGGCAAGATCGACGCCGGGGCGACCGTCGAGGCCCTCGCCCAGGCCAAGCCCGACGCCATCTACAATGTGCTCTTCGGCGGCGATCTCACGAAATTCGTGCGCGAGGGCAATACGCGCGGGCTGTTCCAGAACCGCGCGGTGGTGAGCCTGCTCACCGGCGAGCCCGAATATATCGACCCGCTCAAGGACGAGACGCCCAAGGGCTGGATCGTCACCGGCTATCCCTGGTACGCCATCAAGACCCCGGCCCATGAGAAGTTCCTCAAGGCCTATATGGCGAAGTACAAGGACCATCCGCGCATGGGCTCGCTGGTCGGCTACAACACCATGCTCGCCGTGGCGGACGCCCTGCGCAAGGCGGGCTCGACCAGCACCGAGAAGCTGATCAAGGCCACCGAGGGGATGAGGATGGCGACGCCGATGGGCGAGATCACCTTCCGCGCGATTGACCATCAATCGACGATGGGAACCTGGGTCGGCAAGACCGACGTCAAGAACGGCGAGGGCGTCATGGTCGATTGGCACTATGCGGACGGCGCCAAATACCTGCCCAGCAACGCCGAGATCAAGAAGATGCGTCCGGCCGATTGAGCCCGCCGGCTGCGGCGCCGCCTCGACATCACGGGCGGCGCCGCGCCATTCTCTGGACTCCGCATCGCTAGAAGGGGCGCCGCCGGATCCGACCGCGACGGCGCACGGGATTTCGCTTGAGCTTCGTCCTCGTCCAGTTCCTGACCGGCCTCACCACGGCGTCGTCGCTCTTTCTCGTCGCCTGCGGGCTCTCCATCATTTTCGGCGTCACGCGCATCGTCAATTTCGCCCATGGCTCGTTCTATATGCTGGGCGCCTATATCGCCTACAGCTTCGTGGCGCGCCTCGGCGGCGGCAGCAGCGTCGGCTATTGGGCGGCGATCCTCCTTGCCGCCGCCGCGGTGGGGCTGATTGGAGTCGCCGTCGAGGTTCTCGTGCTCCGCCGCATCTATGACGCGCCGGCGCTCTTCCCGCTGCTCGCGACCTTCGGCGTCGTCCTCGTCGTGCAGGACGCGACCCTCGGCATCTGGGGGCCCGACGATCTGCTCGGCCCGCGCGCGCCGGGGCTGCGGGGAGCCGTCGCCATCCTCGGGCGGCCCTTTCCCACCTACGATCTCGTCCTCATCGGCTTCGGCCTCGCCGTCCTCGTGGGCCTCTGGCTTCTCTTCCACCATACCCGCTGGGGGACGATCGTGCGCGCGGCGACCCAGGATCGCGAGATGGTGGGCGCCCTCGGCGTGCGGCAGGCGAGCCTCTTCACCGGCGTCTTCTTCCTGGGCGCCTTCCTTGCCGGGCTGTCGGGCGCCCTGCAGCTTCCGCGCGAGGCCGCCAATCTCCACATGGACCTCAACATCATCGCCGAGGCCTTCGTCGTCGTGGTGGTGGGCGGCATGGGCAGCATCCTCGGCGCCTTCCTCGCCGCGGTCATCATCGGCGAGCTGCAGGCCTTCGGCATCCTCGTCTTCCCGCAGATCACCCTGGTGCTGATGTTCCTCGTCATGGCGGCGGTGCTCATCCTGCGACCCTGGGGCCTGCTCGGGCGGCCCGAGAGCACGCCGCGCGTCTCGGGCGTCGCCCTCGAGCCGCCGCTCCGCGCCATGACGGGCGCGCAGCGTCTCCTCCTCTATGCCGTGCTTGCTCTTCTTCTGCTGCTACCCCTCGGCGCCGGCGACTACACCCTCGTCGTCGTCACCGAGATCTTCGTCATGGCCCTCTTCGCGGCGAGCCTGCATTTCATCATGGGGACCGGCGGCATGGTCTCCTTCGGCCACGCCGCCTATTTCGGCCTCGGCGCCTATGCCGTCGCCCTCGTGACGACACGGCTCGGCTTGCGCATGGAGCCGGCCCTCGTCGCGGCCCCCGTGCTCGCGGGGATCGGCGCGCTCGTCTTCGGCTGGTTCTGCGTGCGCCTCTCCGGGGTCTATCTCGCGATGCTGACGCTGGCCTTCGCGCAGATCGCCTGGTCCGGCGTCTTCCAGTGGGACTCCGTCACCGGCGGCGACAACGGCCTTCTCGGCGTCTGGCCTGCCGCCTGGGCTAACGACAAGCGCGTCTTCTATTATCTCGCCTTGCTCCTCTGTGGCGGTGCGGTGTACCTCCTGCGCCGCCTCATCTATGCGCCCTTCGGCTATACGCTGCGCGCCGGCCGCGATTCGCCGATGCGCTGCGAGGCCATCGGCATCGACGTGCGGCGCCACCAATGGCTCGCCTTCGCGCTCGCGGGCGTCTTCGCCGGTATCGCCGGCGGCATCTACGCCCTCTCCAAGGGCAGCGTGTTCCCCAACGTGATGTCGATCCCGAGCTCGATCGACGCCCTCGTCATGGTGCTGCTCGGCGGTGTCCACGCCTTGGCCGGGCCGCTCGTGGGGGCGGCGGTCTTCACCGGGCTCCAGGAGGAGATTGGCGCGCTCACCAATTACTGGCGCGGCATCGTCGGCCTCATCATCCTCGTCCTCGTCCTTGCCTTTCCCCAGGGCATCGCGGGGATCACCCGCCTCGTGCGGACGCGGCGAAGGGCGGCGGAGGCGGGGCCATGACATTGCTGTCCGTGCGCGGCCTCGCCAAGTCCTTCGGCGGCATCGCCGCGGTGTCGGAGGTGAGCTTCGAGCTCGCCGCCGGCGAGATCCTGGCGCTGATCGGCCCCAACGGCGCCGGCAAATCGACCTGCTTCAACATGCTGGGCGGGCAGCTGCGCCCGGATCGCGGCAGCATCCGCTTCGACGGCCAGGAGCTCGCCGGTCTCCCGCCGCGCGCGATCTGGCGGCGCGGGGTGGGGCGCACCTTCCAGATCACCGCCACCTTCGCCTCCATGACCGTGCGCGAGAACGTGCAGATGGCGCTCATCTCCCATCACCACCGCAGCCGCGCCTTGTGGCCGCGCGCAAGCGGGCTTTACCGGGACGAGGCGACGGCCCTCCTCGCGCGCGTCGGCATGGCGGACCAGGCGGAGCGCGCCTGCGGCGTCCTCGCCTATGGCGACCTCAAGCGCGTCGAGCTCGCCATCGCCCTCGCCAATGCGCCGCGGCTCCTGCTGATGGACGAGCCGACCGCGGGCATGGCGCCCGCCGAGCGCGCGGCGCTCATGCAGCTCACGGCCGCCATCGTGCGCGAGCGCGGCACCAGCGTGCTCTTCACCGAGCACGACATGGATGTGGTCTTCGCCCATGCCAACCGCCTCCTCGTGCTCAACCGCGGCGAGCTGATCGCCGAGGGGCCGCCCGAACGCGTGCGCGCCGATCCCCAGGTGCGCGCCATCTATCTCGGCGAGGTGGGGGCATGATGCTCGCGGTCGCCCGCCTCAACGCCTTCTACGGGCAGGCGCATATCCTCTTCGACGTGGCCTTCGAGGCCGCCAAGGGCGAGGTCGTGGTGCTGCTCGGCCGCAACGGCGCCGGCAAGTCGACCACGCTCAAGAGCATCATCGGCCTGGTGCGCGCGGCCTCGGGCGAGATCGCCTTCGAGGGCGAGGCGATCGGCGGCCTGGCGCCCCACGCCATCTGCCGCCGCGGCATCGGCTATGTGCCCGAGGAGCGCCGCATCTTCACCGACCTCACGGTGATGGAGAATCTCGAGGTCGGCCGCCGCCCGCCGCGCCCGGGCGCTCCCACCTGGACGCCCGAGCGGCTCTTCGCGCTCTTCCCCAATCTCGCCGAGATGCGCGGCCGGCGCGGCGGCATGATGAGCGGCGGCGAGCAGCAGATGCTCACCATCGCGCGCACGCTCATGGGCAATCCGGCGCTTCTCCTCCTCGACGAGCCGTCGGAGGGCCTCGCCCCCGTCATCGTGCAGCAGATGGCGCGCGCCATCCGCGCGCTCAAGGACGAGGGGCTCACCGTCGTGCTCTCGGAGCAGAATCTGCGGTTCGCCGACGCCGTCGGTGACCGCGCCTATATCATCGAGAAGGGCCGCATCCGCTATCATGGCGCCATGACGGAGCTGGCGCGGAGCGACGAGGTTCGCGCCGCCTATCTCACGATCTAGCGCGGGTTGCGTTTGGGTTGAATCGCCATAGTCACATCGTCATTCCCGCGCAAGCGGGAATCCAGCGGCTCCTGGGCCCCCGCTTTCGCGGGGGCGACGACCGAGTGGTCTAGCGCCGGGGCGCCGGCGCGGAAAGGCAAGGAGGAGGGGAACATGGCAGAGGTTCAGGCGACGGCGGCAGCCGGCAAGCTCGTCATCCGCAATATCGGTCTCCTGCTGTCGGGCGATCTCGCCCGACCCATCCTCGACGCCGACACCATCGTCGCGGTGGACGGGCGCATCGCGGCGATCGGCAAGGCCAAGGACGTGGACCAGGCGGGGGCCAAGACGGTCGTCGACGCCAAGGGCACCACGGTGGCACCCGGCCTCATCGACAGCCACGTCCATCCCGTCTTCGGCGACTGGACGCCGCGCCAGTCCCAGCTCAACTGGATCGACAGCTTCCTCCATGGCGGGGTCACGACCATGATCTCGGCGGGCGAGGTGCATCTCCCGGGACGCCCGCGCGACATCGTCGGCCTCAAGGCCCTCGCCATCACGGCGCAGCGCGCCTTCGCCAATCTGCGCCCCGGCGGGGTCAAGGTCCATGCGGGAGCGCCGGTGCTCGAGCAGGGCATGGTCGAGAGCGACTTCCAGGAGCTCGCCGCGGCCGGCGTCAAGCTCCTCGGCGAGGTCGGGCTCGGCGGGGTCAAGGCGGGAGACGAGGCGCGCCGCATGGTCGCCTGGGCGCGCAAATACGGCATCAACAGCACCATCCACACCGGCGGCCCGTCCATTCCCGGCTCGGGCCTCATCGACAAGGACGTCGTGCTCGAGGCGGATGCGGACGTCATCGGCCATATCAATGGCGGGCACACGGCGCTTCCCGTCGAGCAGATCCGCGCGCTTTGCGAGGGCTGCGACCGCGCCATCGAGATCGTCCATAACGGCAACGAGCGCGCGGCGCTCTACGCCCTTCGCACCGCCAAGGAGCTCGGCCAGCTCGCGCGCGTCATCCTCGGCACCGACAGCCCGGCGGGCTCGGGGGTGCAGCCCCTCGGCATCCTGCGCATGATCGCCCTCCTATCGAGCCTCGGCGAGGTGCCGGCGGAGCAGGCCTTCTGCTTCGCGACGGGCAACACCGCGCGGCTGCGCAAGCTCGACACCGGCCTCATCGAGGCGGGGCGCGCCGCCGATTTCGTCATCCTCGACCGCGCCCAGCACACCGCCGGCAAGACGCTTCTCGAAAGCGTCGCGCTCGGCGACATTCCGGGCGTCGGCATGACCATCATCGACGGCATCGTGCGCTCGGGGCGCAGCCGCAACACGCCGCCGGCGACGCAGATTCCCGAGGTCGTCGGCAAATGACCGCGGCGCGAGCGGAAGCGGCAGCCAGCTCGGCGCGGCCGCGCCGGCCGGCATCGGCGGCGCGCGCGGGCGAGCGCTACGTCCTCGACGCGCAGGTGGGGTTCCTTTTGCGCAAGGCCCAGCAGCGCGCGACGGCGATCTTCCTGCGCCAGTTCGGCGCCCATCAGTTGACGCCGACCCAATGGGCGGCCCTCGCCAAGCTGCGCCAGGAGGGCAGCCTCTCCCAGAACCGCCTCGGCCGGCTGACGGCGATGGACCCGGCGACGATCCAGGGCGTCATCCGCCGCCTCGCCGCGCGCGGCCTCATCGCCCATCTGCCCGATCCCAAGGACCGGCGGCGCAAGAGCCTGGCGCTCACCCAAGCGGGCGCGACCCTCGTCGAGCGCCTCGTCGCCGCGGCCGTCGCGGTGAGTGCGGAGACGCTCAAGCCCCTCGCCGCCGAAGAACGAAAGCGCCTCCTCGATCTCCTCGCGCGCCTGGGATGAGGATGGCCTTTGTCGCGATGTCGTCATTCCCGCGAAAGCGCTAGGGCATCACACAAGTCTGGATGGGCGCCGCTTCCAAAGGAATAGCCGTCATTCCGGCCGGAGCGCAGCGGAGAGCCGGAATCCAGGTTTTCCGCGGAAATACTGGATTCCCGCTTTCGCGGGAATGACGAGGGGGAGAGTGCAGACTG
>DATGLG010000070.1:0-39754 GCA_035294245.1 Alphaproteobacteria bacterium
GGTCCCATTCCTCGTCGGTGAGATCGGTCGGATAGCGCTTGGTCTTCCGCTCGATCGCGGCCATACGGCCTCGCGTCTGTCGTGTCCACATGGATAGTGTGAATCACGAATGCGCCTCCGAGGGAATCCCAATTCTCAAACGGACTCTCACAATAACGATAACGAAGATCGCTATGCTAACGGCGGCATGTTTGTATGTCTCATTGTTTTTGATAATTCTCACGCTGGACCAGAAATTATTAACAATCGAAGATAAAAAGCCAAGCTTCGGTCGGCGTATTGCTCATGGCATTTTAATGACGTTACTTTCATTTCTTTATGCGGCATCTCTGCCATATCTACAAACCCGAATAAATCGCATCCTAATAAAACAGAATGCCTAGCATAGCAGTCAATAGCGAGATAGATGCTCCCCGCTCACCTCGCCTATCCGGATTTCTTCCTGAACGCGCGGGAGCTGCGCGCCGCCATAGATCGGCATTTCGCCAATCCTCACCGGCATCGCCCCGAGACCCACCAGGTCTGGAACTACTGGAACGTCCCCGAGCAGTACAACTACCTCCGCACCCAGCCGGAGAAAGTCATCCCGCGCGGGCTCATGGATCAGTTCTACGTGATCCTCGTCGAGCTCACGACCCAAAAGCTCGGGCTGACGCGGGTCACCTGGCCCTTTCTCAGCCTCTATGTCGCGGGCTGCGGCCAGGGCCTGCATAACGACGCCCGGAACGGCCGGCTCGGCTATGTCTATTCCCTCACGAACTGGGACCAGCGCCGCTTCGCCGGCGGGGAGACGCTCCTCTTCCGGGAGCGGGACTATTTCGGGTCGCCGGCCATCACCCAGGCCCTCTCGGGCCACGGCCTCTACGAGCTGATCCCGGCGTCGTTCAACCAGCTCCTCATCTTCGACAACCGGCTTCCCCATGCCGTCCCGCGCCTCGAGGGGACCATGATCCCCCAGGAGGGGCGCATCGTCCTCCACGGCCATATCTCCGAGGGGCCCATCCACGCCACCGGCCGGTTCGATGCGTCCCTGGTCGAGGCAGCCGTCGAGTTTCAGCCTGCCTTCGGAGCCTTCGGTCGGCCGAGGTCGCGGCCTCTGATGATGGCGCCGCTGCCGAGCTTGGCGCGAACGGCGTCGATCGCCCGCTCCACCTGCACATGCCGGCCCTTCTCCGGCTCGAGCGCGGAGCGGGCCAGTCCGTCGTCGTGCCGTCAAGGGTCGGCCGCTGGCGCGGCCGCTCGCTGGCACGACAGCTTGCGCCGCCCTTGACCGCCCGTTCCTTGCTCTCCCAACGATGTCCCGGGTTACGCGCCGACTGCGAATCGGTACTGCCGGCCGTGCCTCTTGCCGAAACGCGCAATGCGATCATCATAGGTGACCAACGGACAAGCGAGCTCGATTGCCGTCGCAATCAGAAGCCGATCCGCCGGGTCGCGGTGCTCGAGATGATGCAGCTGATAGCTGCGCAAGGCAGCCCGGTAGCCCAGCGGCACCGCCTCGATGCCGGGACGATCCAGGAAGCGCTCGATCCAGGCTTCAACGGGAATGTCGAGATCGATCCGGCCGGTGTCGACAAGCAGCGCGATCTCCCAAGCCGTGACGGCGCTCAGGAAAATAGTACCGCCGTTCCGCCAGCACCCGTCGATCAATGCGCGCGTCGAGGTTCGCAAGCGATCGTCCCCGCTGTCAAGCCAGAGAGCGACGTGCGTGTCGAGCAGAAGGCGATCGGTCACCGCTCGACCTCTCGGCCAGTCTCGGCATCGGGCACGACATCGAGCGCCGGCGCGGTGAGGTCGACGCCTTCGTGCACCTGCACCGAGCCGCGATGTGCCCCGAAGAGCGAGCCAGCGCGGGCGTTCTGCTCCAGCAGGCGCCGCACGGCCAGGGCGACCGCTTCCGTCTTATTCCCGTCCGTCAGCTTCTTGGCGGCTTCCTCGATCAGCGCCACCACTTCCGGACGGTTGATGGTGACCACGTTGGCCATTGTGTTCCTATTATCATTACAGAGGTAATGATATAATGTCTCTCTACCCGGCATGCAAGCCTTAGGCGCGGCGTCGCGCCGGCATCAGCCGCCGTCTTCCGCGGGCCATAGCCGGGCGGCGCCGCGAACCCCGCTGGCGTCACCGTGATGCGGCGGCACCAGGCGCGTCGCGATCCGGTCCGAGAAGACATAGGGCGCCCAGAGGCGCGGCACGCGCTCGTAGAGCCGGGCGATATTCGACAGGCCGCCGCCCAGCACGATCACATCGGGATCGAGCAGATTGATGACATGCGCAAGCGCGCGGGCGAGCCGCTCCTCGTAGCGCTCCAGGGTTGCCGAGGCGGGCCCGTCGCCGGATTGGGCGCGCGCCACGATCTCCGGCGGCGCGAGGCTTTCTCCGGCGGCTCGCTCATGGTCCCGCCGCAATCCGGGGCCGGAGAGGAACGTCTCGATGCAGCCATGGCGGCCGCAGTAGCAGGAAGGGCCGGGGCGCTCGCTGTCGCGCGGCGCGGGCAGGGGATTGTGCCCCCATTCGCCGGCGATCCCATTGGGGCCGACCAGCACATCGCCGTGGACGACGATCCCGCCGCCCACGCCGGTGCCGAGGATGACGCCGAAGGCGACCGCAGCGCCGGCTGCGGCGCCATCCGCCGCCTCGCTCAATGCGAAGCAATTCGCGTCATTGGTGAGCCGCACGGGGCGGCCGAGCGCTTCGGCGAGGTCGCGATCGAGCGGACGGCCGATCAGCCAGGTCGAGTTGGCATTCTTGACGAGGCCGGTCGTCGGAGAGACGGTGCCCGGGATCCCGACGCCGACGCTGCCGCGGCGGCCGAGTTCGCGCTCCATTCCGGCCACGAGATCGCGGATCGCCGCGAGCGTGGCGGCATAGTCGTCGACAGGCGTTGCGACACGCCGACGGAGCAGCTCGCGGCCGCTGCCGTCGAGAGCCACGGCCGCGATCTTGGTGCCCCCCAAATCGACGCCGATTCTCATCGTGACCGGTCGAGCCCGCGGCCCTCGAGGCTCGGTCTTGAGCCGGGCCGTATCCGTTAAAGGTCGATTAGCAAATAATTAACGTTGTTTCCGTTAGGGTGCCACGGGCGCAGCTTGGGCGGAAGGCCGGCGATGCTCGCGCGATACCTTTCCGCGGCGCACCGATGAAGGCTATGCTGGGATCCGCGCGACTCGCCTCCGCAACATGCCGAGAGATGGTGCCGACATCATGAAGAACGAGGGGATGTTGAAGACGGTTCTGATCGTCGAGGACAACGAGCTCAATATGAAGCTCTTCCATGACCTTCTCGAAGCGCATGGCTACAGCACGATCCAGACCCGCGACGGCATGGAGGCTCTCAAGCTCGCGAGGGAGCATCGGCCCGACCTGATCCTCATGGATATCCAGCTTCCCGAGGTCTCGGGGCTGGAGATCACGAAGTGGATCAAGGAGGATGACAGCTTGAAGTCGATCCCGGTCGTGGCGGTTACCGCCTTCGCCATGAAGGGCGACGAGGAGAAGATTCGCAAGGGGGGATGCGAGGCCTATATTGCCAAGCCAATCTCGGTGCAGAAGTTCATGGAGACCGTTGAGAAGTTTCTCAACTGACCTTCGCCGAAGCTTTGCTCAGTCAGTATCGACGGATCTGCCATGTCGGCGCGCGTTCTAGTCGTTGATGATATCCTGCCGAACGTCAAGCTGCTCGAAGCGAAGCTGACCAGCGAATATTTCGAGGTCATCACGGCTACCGACGGCGCCTCCGCCCTCGCGCTCGTGGCGACTGCGTCGCCCGATATCGTCCTCCTCGACGTGATGATGCCGGGAATGGATGGTTTTGAGGTCTGCCGTCGTATCAAGGCCGACCCCAAGATGATGCACATCCCGGTGATCATGGTCACGGCACTCTCCGAGGCCCAGGACCGGGTGCGGGGCCTCGAGGCGGGGGCCGACGACTTCCTCACGAAGCCCGTGCAGGATCTCGCGCTCTTCGCGCGCGTGCGCTCCCTCGTTCGCCTCAAGATGCTGATGGACGAGTGGCGGATACGCGCGGCAACCGGCGAGCAGCTCGGCGCGCTCGACGACGATGCCGACCCCCGCGCCGTCAACGTCTCGCGCGCCTCGATCCTGCTGGTCGATGACAATCCCAACAATCTCCGCCGCATCGAGGAGACGCTGACCAAGGCCGGCCATACCATGATGAGCACCGCCGCACCCGAGGAGGCGATGCGGCAGGCGCTCCAGGGGGACTACGATCTCATCATCGTCAATCTGCATCTGCGCAACTATGACGGCCTGCGGCTCTGCTCCCAGCTCCGCTCCCAGGAGCTGACCCGCCAGACGCCGATCCTGCTCCTGATCGAGGGCGAGGACACCACGCGGTTGGCGAAGAGCCTCGAGCTCGGCGTCAACGACTACCTGATCGCGCCGATCGACCGCAACGAGCTGCTGGCGCGCACCAACACGCAAGTGCGGCGCAAGCGCTACCAGGAGCGGCTTCGCGCGAATTTCCAGCGCAGCCTCTCGCTGGCGCTCACCGACAGCCTGACCGGGCTCTACAATCGGCGCTATCTCGACGCCCATCTCGGGAACGTCATGGCCCGGGTCCTCCGCAGCGGCAAGGCGGTCGCCTTGCTCATGATCGACATCGACCATTTCAAGCAGATCAATGACACATATGGCCACGCGGCCGGCGACGAGGTGCTGCGGGAGCTTGGGGAGCGCCTGCTCCACAGCGTTCGCAACTTCGATCTCATCGCGCGCATCGGCGGCGAGGAATTCGTCGTCGTCATGCCGGACGTGGCGCTCGATCTCGCGGCGACGATCGCCGAGCGGCTATGCCAGAGAGTGGCGCGCAAGCCCTTCGTCATTTCCCATGCCACCGGCGAGCTTAGCGTGACCGTCAGCGTGGGATGCTCGCTGGCGACCAGCGAAAGCGAGAAGCCCGAAGCCCTCCTCAAGCGAGCGGATGATGCCCTCTACCAAGCCAAGCGCGGAGGACGCAACCGCGTCGTCGTCGCCGAGAGGGCGCTCCTCGCGACACCGCCGGCCAAGGCGACGGCGTAGCACCGGCCAATCCCCCCTCGAATCAGAAAGGCCGCCACGCCATCGGGCGGCGGCCTCGTCCGAAGGGGCCTTGATAGGCCCTATGGCGGCAGCAGTCGGCTATTTCAGCTTGGTCTCCTTGAACAAGACGTGCTTGCGCGCGACGGGATCGTATTTCTTCAACTCGAGCTTCTCCGTCTGCTTCCGCGCGTTCTTCTTGGCGACATAGAAATATCCGGTATCCGCCGTGCTCTGCATCTTGATGACGACAGTGTTCGACTTGGCCATGATCACGATCCTTCGGGCGTCTCCGCCCCTTGCGCTTCAGCGTTGCTCCGTGAGAGTGCCAGAACATAGCGGGTTCAACGGCGCTGTCAATCCCGGCTGCCGCCTTGCCCGCTTCTAAGGCCGCTTGGCGATCTCGGACGATGATGGCCCCAGGGCATGGGCAAACAGATTGCCGTCCTCGATGAGGTCTTCGGCGACGGTGAGGTCGACCTTGCTGTCGCCATTGCGCGGGGGGCAGCTCGCTCGCAGGAGGCGGATCTCGGCCCGGCTGGGCGCCCCATTCGCGCGCAGCGCGCTGCGGGCGGCGGCCGTTTCGAGCCGGCCCGTCTTCACCTCGTCGAGCACGGCGCTTACCGCTTCCGGCGTGTCGGCCTCGGCCTTGCTTGTGCAGATCGTCGGGATCACGCCCAAGTGATTCAGCCCATAGCCCGACGGCGCCATGATCCGCGACCAGGTGATGATGATCTCGCCGTCATTGGGCAGGCGATGAACCGTCTGCACGGTGCCTTTGCCGTAGGAGGCGCTGCCCACCACGATCGCGCGACCCTCATCCTGCAGTGCTGCCGCCACGACCTCGGCGGCGGAAGCCGTGCCGCCATTGACCAGAACCGCGACGGGGAGGCCATGGAGAAGATCGGTGCCGGCCGCGTCGAAGATCTGGTTGCTGTCCGGATGCCGGCCGCTCGTGGACAGGATGCGGCCATGGGTGAGGAACAGGTCCGAGACGGTCACGGCCTGGTCCAGCAGGCCGCCGGGATTGCCGCGCAGATCGAGCACGGCGCCCCGCAGCGCCGGCCCCATATCGCGCAACGCCTGCTTCATCGCATGAGAGAGGCTGGACGTCGTCCGCTGGTTGAAGCTGGAAATCCGGAAATAGGCGATGTTCCCGTAGCGGGCATAGGTGACCGTCGGCGGCACGATGAGGGCGCGCCGCAGCGACACCTCACGGCGGTGGGGATCGCCCGGCGCCGCGACGACGAGCGAGAGGCTGCTTCCCACCGTGCCCCGGAGGCGGTCGACCGCATCCTCGAGGGACAGTCCCGTCGTCGGCTGCCCGTTGATCTCGAGGATCGCGCTATCCGCCTTGATGCCGGCCTTGGCTGCGGGCGAATCCTCGACCACCGATTCGACGCGAAGCTGGTCCTCGGCGAGCTTGATCGTGATGCCGATGCCGCCGAAGCCGTCGCGCTGCGCCCGCTGCTCACGCGCGACCGCGGCACTGGCATAGCGGGAGAAGGGGTCGAGGCCGGAGAGCGCGCCACCGAACACGACCTCGTAGATCCGCTCCGGATCGGCGTCGCGCAGCAAAGGCGAGGCCTCGCGTCCGCTCTCGAGAACCTCGGTGGTAAGATTGGCCCAGGCCACCGGATCCTCGTCCTGCGGGGCTGGGAAGACGCGGATCGTGGTTCCATCCGACGTCAGGACGATGTCGGCCCCCCGGCGGAGGACGTGAAGGTGGTCGTCGATCTTGTCGATCGCCGCCATGCCGGCGAGGGCTACGTCGCTCATCGAGACCGGCTCGACATAGCGCTCGGAGATATGGGTATAGCCGGCCCCGAACACCTCGTCGGCCATGACCACGAAGGCATCCTGGGGCGGAGGACCGGAACGCGCGCAGGCAGAGAGCGTGAGGAGGAGGGCGATGCCGATCCGGGCGATCGCCGCTCGGCCCGTGGCCTCGAACCCGCCTGGTCCAGGGACGCTCCGTGGCATTGCCTTAATCCTTGATCCCGTTCGCCCAGTGCAGCCCCAGAAGGACGCCCTTCACCCGCGGCAGGAGGACGAGCGTGAGAAGCAGGGTAAGTGGCAGCCAGATCATGATTTGGAGCCAGCTGGGCGGATTCTCGAATTGCTCCAGCAGCACCATTCCCGGCACCACGATATGGCCGACGGCGAGAATCGTGAAATAAGGCGGGGCGTCGTCAATGCGATAGCGGCTGAGATCGAGGCCGCAGGACGCGCAGGACTTGTTCACGGCGATATAGCCGCCGAATGCCGCGCCCCGGCCGCAGCGCGGGCAGCGGCGGGCGAATCCTCGTCTTAGGGCCGCCCAAAGACCAGGGGCGCCGCCAGGCGCTTGTGACCGAAATTCCATTAAGTGAGCGGATATGGCCAATCGTTAACTATAAATATCTAGCGCATCCCTCCGCGAAAGCACAGGAATTTTGCAATGCGAAAGGAGGGGATCTTCAGCTGTACCGTAGCTTTCCAATAGTTAATGAACGATGAGCGGCCGCTAAGCCCGCTGCTTGCGCCGCTTGGCGCGTCCCCTGGCGCCATCGAGAGCCGTGATGCGAGGCCGCGGCCTTCCCCTCCTGCGAGAAGCGCTGGAAGCGCTGTCCTCGCTCTGGAGCTCAAGGACGAGGCCTCCCGTCACCATGTCCGCCTCGACCAGGCGCACCTCCACCGCATCCCCGAGGACATAGGTTCGGCCCGTCTTGCGGCCGACCAGGCGATGGCGGGCTTCCTCGTGGATGTAATAGTCGGCGGGCAGCGTGCGAATTGGGACGAGGCCATCCGCGCCGGTCTCGTCCAGGGTCACGAAGAGCCCGAACCTGGTGACGCCCGAGATCCGTCCCGCGAAGCTGGTCCCCACTTTCGTGGTGAGGAAGGCGGCGACGAAGCGATCCTTGGCCTCGCGCTCGGCGGCATCGGCCCGCCGCTCGGTCATGGAGATGTGCTCTCCGATACGCGCGAAGGCGGCTTCGGCTCCCGCCGGGAGGCCGCCGGGCCCGAGATCGAGGGCGCTGATCAAGGCGCGGTGGACGAGGAGATCGGCGTAGCGCCGGATGGGCGAGGTGAAATGGGCGTAGCGGCGGAGCGCCAGGCCGAAATGGCCGAGATTGTCCGGGCTGTAGACCGCCTGCGCCTGGCTCCTGAGGATGACCTCGCTGACCAGCCGGCTATAAGGCGTGCCGGCAACCTTGTCGAGGATTTGCGTGAAGTGTCGCGGGCGCAGCACCTGCCCCTTGGCGAGCTTGTAGCCGAGGCTCGCCAGGAATTCCCGAAGCGCCTCGACCTTCTCGGGTGCCGGTGCGTCGTGGACGCGATACATGCAGGCCGCCTTGCGCGCCTCGAGGGTTTCCGCCGCGCAGACATTTGCGGCGATCATGAATTCCTCGATCAGCCGGTGGCTATCCAGCCGCGCGCGCGGTATGACGCGATCGATGCGGCCGTCCGCCCCGATGACGACTTGGCGCTCGGGCAAGTCGAGATCGAGGGCGCCGCGCGCCGTCCTCGCTTTGAGGAGCGCCCGGAAGGCGCCGTAAAGCGGCTCGATGACTCGATCCCGCAGCGGCCCGGTGGCGTCGTCGGGATGGCCGTCATGGGCGGCTTGGACGCGGGTATAGGTGAGCCGCGCCGCCGATCGCATCAAGCCCCGCACGAAGTGATGGCGGCGCTTGTTCCCATCGGCGTCCAGCCAGACATGGACGGCGAGACAGCCGCGCTCCTCCCCCGGCTTGAGGGAGCACCAGCCGTTGGACAAGGCCTCCGGCAGCATGGGGACGACGCGATCGGGGAAATAGGCGGAGTTGCCGCGCTCGGCGGCGGCCCGGTCGAGCGCCTCGCCGGGCCGCACATAGTGCGCCACGTCGGCGATCGCCACGAGGATGTGCCAGCCACCAGGATTGTCCGGATCATCGTCCGGCTCCGCCCAGACGGCATCGTCGAAGTCGCGGGCATCCTCGCCGTCGATGGTGACAAGCGGGAGCTGTCTCAGATCGGTCCGGCCGTCTGGCCCCACGGGGCCGGCCTGGGCCGCCTGGGCGAGGGCCTCGGCCGGGAAATCCACCGGAAGTCCGCGGCTGAAGATGGCGATCAGGCTGATCGAGCGGGGGTCGCCCATATCGCCGAGCTGCTCGACGATGCGCGCCTGGCGCAACCCGAGCCGATGCCCGGGCAGGATCTCGGCGAGGACCAGCTCCCCCTCCTTTGCCCCGCCGTGATCACCGCGCGCGACCACATACTCCGCCTTGTCGCGGCGGTCGGTCGCGCGGATCCGGCCGCCATCGACCCCGAGCATATAGACGCCGAGCACTTTCCCGGGCGCCTCGCTGACGCGCCGTATGGTGCGGCCTTCATACTTGTCGGCGCCGATATGCCTGAGGCGCGCGAGAACGCGGTCGCCGGGGCCGAGTGCAGGCGTGCCGCGACGATCCGGCGCCATATAGATTCGTGGCGGCGGCCCCTCGCCTTTCCAGGCCAAGGGGCGGGCCAGCGGCTCGCCATCGGCGTCGGTGCCGATGATCTCCACCATGGTCACCTCGGGAAGCCGGCCCGGCGCGCCGAACCGCCGACCGCGGTCGCGGCCCAGCGCACCCTCCTGCTGCAGCTCCTTGAGCATGGCCTTGAGCTCGATGCGCTCGGCGCCCGAGATCCGGAAGGCGCGCGCGACCTCGCGCTTGCCGACGGGAACCGGGCTCTCCTGAATATAGGCGAGCAGCGCCGCCTTGGTGGGCATGGGCGCCGGCCTCTTCTTCGGGTGCTTGGTCGACAAATCCTGCCTATTGCTCGGCGTCCGAGGACGCCGCCGTCTTCGACTTGCCGCGGGGCTTTGTGGCCCTGGCTCGGCCCGTCTTCTTCGCGCGGCCAGCGCCAGCCGCACCGCGCTCGGCCAGAGCCGCCACGGCCGCCTCGAACGTCACCTGCTCGGGCTCCTGGCCCTTCGGCAAGGGGGCGTTCACGGCACCGTGCTTGATATAGGGTCCGTAGCGGCCCTTGAGGATGCGGACGGGCTGGCCGTCGGCCGGATGCGGCCCCAGCTCGCGGAGGGCAATGGGACCGCGGCTTCTCGCCTGGCTGAGGAGATCGACGGCGCGGTTGAGCCCGATGGTGAGCACCTCCTCGACGGAGCCGACGCTCTTGAACGTGCTCTCATGCTTGATATAGGGGCCGAAACGGCCGATGCCCGCGACGATGGGCTTGCCGCTCTCGGGATGCAGCCCGATCTCGCGCGGCAAGGCGAGAAGCTTGAGGGCGAGATCAAGGGTCATGCTCTCGGGGCTCACGCCGCGCGGCAGCGAGACGCGCTTCGGCTTCACCTTGGGCCTTTTCTTGGCTTTCCGTTTTCCCTTGCCGGCCTCGCCATCGGCTTCCGCCTCCGCTTCCGCCGCGTCATTGCCGAGCTGGACGTAATGGCCATAGGGCCCCTTGCGCAGGATCACCGGCAGAGCGGTTTGCGGATCGAGGCCAAGCTCCTTGGGGCCCTCGATTGCCGCCTGCCCGTTGTCATCGCCGTCGGCGGGGACTTCGAGCCGCCGGGTATAGCGGCAGCTCGGATAATTGGAGCAGCCGATGAAGGCCCCGTACTTGCCGAGCTTCAGGCCCAGCCGACCCGTGCCGCAGGCGGGACAGGTGCGCGGGTCGGCACCGTCGCTGCGGCTGGGAAAGAAATGGGGGCCGAGCTCCTCGTTCAGCGCGTCGATGACCTGCTTGATCGTCAGGTTCTTGGTGCCGTCGACCGCCTTGCTGAAATCGGTCCAGAAGTCCCGCAGCACCTGCTTCCAGTCGATGCGCCCTTCGGAGATATCGTCGAGCCGGTTCTCAAGATCGGCAGTGAAGTTGTACTCGATGTAGCGCCGGAAGAAGCTCTCGAGGAAGGCCGTGACCAGCCGGCCGCGATCCTCGGGCGTGAAGCGGCCCTTGTCCAGCGTGACGTATTTGCGGTCCTGCAGCACCTGGAGGATCGAGGCATAGGTCGAAGGCCGGCCGATGCCCAGCTCCTCGAGCCGCTTGACGAGGCTGGCTTCGGTGTAGCGCGGCGGCGGCTGGGTGAAATGCTGCTCCGGGGTGATCGCCCCGCGCGCAAGCGCTTCGCCTTCCTTGACCTGGGGCAGGCGTTTCTGCTCGTCCTCGTCCTCGCCGGGATCGTCGCGCCCTTCCTGATAGACGCGCAGGAAGCCATCAAAGACCAGAATGGCGCCCGTGGCGCGCAAGGCGGCGGTCCCGCGCTTCTCGGCGATATCGATCGTAACCTGGTCGAGCACGGCGCTTTCCATCTGGCTGGCGACGGTGCGCAACCAGATGAGCTCGTAGAGCCGACGCTGGTCGTCGTCGAGAAAGCGGGCGACCTCGTCGGGGCGCCGGAACAGGTCGGTCGGACGGATGGCCTCGTGCGCTTCCTGGGCGTTCTTCGCCGTTGCCTTGTACCGGCGCGGCGACTCCGGGACGTAGGTCTTGCCGAATTGCTGCTCGACGAGGCGCCGGCTCGCCCCGATCGCCTCATTCGCCAGCGCCACGCTGTCGGTTCGCATATAGGTGATGAGGCCCACCGTCTCGCCACCGAGGTCGATCCCCTCATAAAGGCGCTGGGCCACGCGCATGGTGCGGCTTGCGCCAAAGCCGAGCTTGCGCGATGCCTCCTGTTGGAGGGTCGAGGTTGTGAAGGGCGGTTGCGGATTGCGCCGAACCTGCTTGCGCTCGACTTTCGCGACGGCGTAATCGCCCGCTTCGAGGACGGCCACGGCGGCATCGGCGGCAGCCTTGTCGCCGAGATCGAACTTGTCGAGCTTCTTGCCGTTCAGATGGGTCAGGCGCGCCGTCAAGACGGCGCCCGCCCCATTGCGCAGCTCGACCTCGATCGTCCAGTACTCCTGAGGGCGGAATTTCTCAATCTCCGCCTCGCGCTCGCAAACGAGCCGCAGCGCGACCGACTGGACCCGGCCGGCGGAGCGGCTTCCCGGCAGCTTGCGCCAGAGCACGGGGGACAAGGTGAAGCCGACGAGGTAATCGAGGGCCCGTCGGGCGAGATAGGCCTCGACCAATTCGCGATTGACCGCGCGCGGCTGGGCCATCGCGGCGAGCACGGCGTCCTTGGTGATCTCGTTGAAGACGACGCGCTTGACGTCGATCTTGTCGACGGCCTTGCGCTCCTTGAGCAGCTCCAGGACGTGCCAGGAGATGGCCTCGCCTTCGCGATCCGGGTCGGTCGCGAGGCAGAGGCGGTCCGCCTTCTTCAGTGCCGCCGCGATCGCCTTGATGTGCTTCTCGGACCCGCTGTCGACCTCCCAGGACATGGTGAAGTCCTCGTCGGGCCGCACCGAGCCATCCTTGGGCGGCAGGTCACGGACATGGCCATAGCTCGCCACCACCACATAGTCCTTGCCCAGGTACTTGTTGATGGTCTTGGCCTTGGCCGGCGACTCGACGACGACAACGATCATTGCAGCAACACCTGGCGCGCAAAGACGGCGGAGGCTATTTGGTTTCGACTAGGAGAGCAAGCTCACCCGCTGGCCGGAATGGCGCTCGAGGCGGCCCGCAAGCTCGAGTTCCAGCAGGATCATGGATGCCATGGCGGGGGACACATGGCACTGCCGAACGATTTCGTCAACCGGGACGGGATGGGGCCCCAAGCTCTCGAGAACGAGGCGGCGCGCTTCCGAACTGTCTGATTCCATGAGCTTTTCGCTCGACGTCTGGGCTGCCGGGGGCGGGACTCGCGACACGCCGATCTTGATATTTCCCAAGGCACCCAGGACATCCGCCGCCGACTCGGTGAGGACGGCGCCCTGGCGGATGAGGCCGTTGGTGCCCCGGCAGCGCGGATCGAGGGGCGAGCCGGGAACGGCAAAGACCTCGCGGCCCTGCTCGAGCGCGAGCCGCGCGGTGATGAGCGAGCCGGAGCGCTCCGCGGCCTCGATCACGACGACGCCGCGGGAGAGACCGGAGATGATCCGGTTGCGGCGAGGAAAATGGCGCGCCTGCGGGATCGTCGCCGGCGGCATCTCGGAGACGGCGAGGCCCTCCGCAACGATGCGCTCGTAAAGGGCGCGGTTCTCTTCCGGATAGACGACGTCGACGCCGCCGGCCATGACGGCGACCGTCCCGGTCGCGAGGGCGCCATCATGGGCGCTGGCGTCGATGCCGCGGGCAAGTCCCGAGACGACGACGAGCCCGGCTTGGCCTAGCTCCGCGGCGAGGGTGTGAGCGAAGCGCCGGCCATTTGCCGAGGCGTTGCGCGCGCCCACGATCCCGATCATATCTCGGCTCAGGAGCTCGCGGCGGCCCCGGAGGATGAGGACGGGGGGCGAGTCTTCGATCGCGGCCAGCGGCAAGGGGTAGGCGGGCTCGTCCCGGCAGATGATCTCGCCGCCGAAGGACTCGATCTTGGCCAGCTCGCGCTCGACGGCAGCGCGCGTGGGGATATGGGGCGCGCGGTCGCGTCCGCCGCGGCAGGCGAGATCCGGGAGCGCCTCGAGAGCGGCGGCGGCCGATCCGAACCGGGCCAGGAGCTGATAGAAGCTGATCGGGCCCACATGCTCGCTGCGGATGAGCCGAAGCCAAGCGAGGCGTTCCTCGGTGCCGAAAGCGGTGTTCCGTGGCATCGGGCGACAATGGTGAAGTCGCCCGATTTCGTCAACTCTATCAAATTCGGCGCAGAAGCTTCAGGAATGTTTAGGATTTTTCCCGATTTTCGGCTCTTCGCCCCTGATCAGGCGCCGAATATTGGCGTGGTGGCGCAGCCAGACCAGCAGGGCGATGAAGGCGGCGAGCTGGGCTTGTTGCGGATCGGCGAGCAGCCACGCATAGAGCGGCGAGAGCAGGAAGGCGAGGAGTGCCGCGAGGGACGAGTATCGGAAAAGGGCCGCAGCGGCGAGCCAAGTGGCGCAGGCGGCAAGCCCGGCTGGGAAGGCGCTCGCCAGCAGCACCCCCAGTCCGGTGGCCACGCCCTTCCCGCCCTTGAAGCGCAGCCAGACGGGAAAGAGATGGCCGAGCACGGCACCCGCGCCGGCAAGAACCGCCATGTCCGGCCCCATCTCCGCGGCGACCAGAACCGCCACGGCGCCCTTGCTGCCATCGAGGAGCAGGGTGAGCGCGGCGAGGGCCTTGTTCCCGGTGCGCAGGACGTTGGTTGCACCGATATTGCCGGAGCCGATGCGGCGAATATCGCCGAGTCCGGCGAGACGGGTGAGCACGAGCCCGAACGGAATGGAGCCGAGCAGATAACCCGCGATCGCCGCGACGAGGAACGGCCATGTGTAGGAGAAATCACCCAAGGGGGAGGGCATCTCTGCCTGCCTTTTGCTTACCGCCGCGACATGCGGACGGTTTCCTTTCCCGAGCGCCCGCCCTCGACCGCGGGAGCGCAAACTCGATGGGCTCAGTCCTCGGCAATAAAGACGGGGCGGCCATCGACGACGGTGCGAAGGACCCAGCCCTTGGTCTCGCGCTCGGCAAAGGGCGAGTTCTTGGATTTGCTCCGGAACTTACTCTCTTGAATGGTCCAGCTGCGATTGGGATCGAAGAGGACCAGATCGGCCGGCGCGCCCTTGCGCAGGCGGCCGGCGCCGAGGCCGAGCAGATCGGCCGGCTTGTAGGTAAGGGGGGCAAGGATGTCGAAGAGCCCAAGCCTGCCCTGGTGACAGAGTGCCAGGGATAAGGGCAACAGGGTTTCGAGTCCGATGATGCCGCTGGCCGCCTGCGCGAAGGGCTGTCGCTTGCTGTCCTGATCATGCGGGGCATGGTCGCTGGCGATGGCGTCGATCGTGCCGTCGGCGATCCCGGCGATGATCGCCGCGCAATCCGCGCGGGTGCGCAGGGGCGGCGAAAGCTTGGCGAAGGTGCGATAGTCGCCGACGGCCGTCTCGTCGAGCGTGAAGTAGGGGGGTGCCGTATCGCAGGAGACGCGAAGCCCCTTTGCCTTGGCCCGTCTCACCGCGTCGACCGCCTCTGCGGTCGAGAGATGGGCCGCGTGATAGCGGCCCCCCGTCAATTCGACGAGGCGGAGATCGCGCTCGACCATGATCACCTCGGCGGCGCGCGGGATGCCTGGCAGCCCCAGACGGGTCGCGATCTCCCCCTCGTTCATCGCCCCGCCGCTTGCCAGGGACGGCTCCTCGGGATGCTGAATGATGAGAGCGTCGAAGGTGCGGGCGTAGCTCAGGGCCCGGCGCATCACCTGGGCGTCCGCGACGCTTTGCAGCCCGTCGGTGAAGGCGAGCGCGCCGGCCTCCTTCAACAGGCCGATCTCGCAAAGCTGCTCGCCGGCGAGCCCCTGGGTCACCGCCGCGTGGCAGTAGACCTTGACCAGCTTAACCTCGCGAGCGCGGCGGGCGATGAACTCCACTCCCGAAACGTCGTCGATCACCGGCTCGGTATTGGGAAGACACACCATCGCCGTGACTCCGCCCGCGGCGGCGGCGCGGCTGCTGGTCTCGATCGTCTCCTTGTGCTCTTCGCCGGGCTCGCGCAGCTGCACCCGCATGTCGACGAGGCCGGGTGCGAGACAGGCGCCATGGCAATCCACGATCTGGATGCCGTCGGGAACGCCGGCCTCGAAGAGGCTGGGGCCGAAATCGGCAATCGTCTCGCCATCGGTGAGCAGGGCTCCGGGCTGATCGAGTCGCGTGGCCGGGTCGAGCAGCCTTGCATTGATGTAGGCGACACGACCGGGCTGCTTCTCCGGCGGAATGCTCACCGCCCGGCTCCCGCATCGCGGTTGCTCGGCATATCGTGCCGCATCAGCACATCGAGGCAGGCCATGCGGACCGCGACCCCCATCTCGACCTGCTCGTGGATGGCGCTCCGCCCGATGTCGTCGGCAACCTCGCTGTCGATCTCGACGCCGCGATTCATCGGCCCGGGATGCATGATCATCGCGTCGTCCTTGGCAGCTTCGAGCTTGGGATAGTCGAGGCCGAAGAACCGGAAATACTCGCGGATCGAGGGGACGAAGGAGCCGTGCATCCGCTCGGTCTGAAGCCGCAGCATCATCACGACGTCGACATCCTTGAGCCCGTTGCGCATGTCATGGAAGACCTCGACCCCCAGCTTCTCGATCGCCGAGGGGAGCAGGGTCGGCGGTGCGACGACGCGCACCCGCGCGCCCATCGTGTTGAGGAGGAAAATGTTCGAGCGGGCGACTCGGCTGTGCAGGATGTCGCCGCAGATGGCGACGAGGAGGCCTTCGATCCGCTTCTTTCGCCGCCTGATCGTGAGGGCGTCCAGGAGCGCCTGCGTCGGATGTTCATGGCTCCCATCGCCGGCATTGATGACGGCGCAATTGACCTTTTCCGAGAGGAGCTGGACGGCGCCCGAATCGGCGTGGCGGACGACCAGCACGTCGGGATGCATGGCATTGAGGGTCATCGCCGTGTCGATCAGCGTCTCGCCCTTCTTGATGCTGCTGGTCGACACCGACATGTTGATGACATCGCCGCCGAGGCGCTTGCCGGCCAGCTCGAAGGAGGTGCGGGTGCGGGTCGAGTTCTCGAAAAACAGGTTGATGACCGTGCGCCCCCGCAGGATGGCGCTCTTCTTGTCCGCCTGCCGATTCTGGTCGACATAGGATTCGGCAAGATCGAGGAGGAGGGTGATCTCGGCTGCGGACAGGCCGCGAATGCCGAGGAGGTGCCGGTGGGGGAAGCGGAGAAGTATCGTCGGGGAGGGCGCGGTCATTAAAGCCGCACTATAAGTCGCGCGGCACGGATCCCGCAAGACGCGACAGGAGGCGCGCCGGCCGCCGAAGGTGTGGCCTAGGCTCAGCCCTTCCGCGCTTGTGCCAGGGGTGCCGCCATCCGCTCCGGCGCGCCATGGCCGGACGCTGCGCCGGTACCGTTGAGCTCGCCGTTTCCATTGCGCGCCGGCTCCATCTGTGCCTCCAGGCGACGAATGAATTCGGCGAGGATGATGCGGTACAGCTCGTCCTTGAGGATCGTGTCCTCGACGCCCTGGTCGATGCTCGGATTGTCGTTGATCTCGATCACCATGGGGCCGCGCTCGGTCTCCTTGAGATCGACCCCGTAGAGCCCGTCGCCGATCAGCCGCGCCGCGCGGACGGCGGTGTCGACAACGGCGCGCGGCGCGTCCTCGACGGCCAGGGTCTTGCAGCCGCCCTCGGAGAAGCGCCCATTGGCGCTGTATTTCACGATCTGCCAGTGGTTGCGCGACATGAAATACTGGCAGGCATAGATCGGCTGCCCGTTCAGCACGCCGATGCGCCAATCGAATTGGGTATAGATGAACTCCTGGGCGATGATGAGCTCCGAGCGGCGGAAGAGGTCCGTCGCGACGTCCTTGAGCTCCTGCTTCGTCGTGACCTTGAAGACGCCGCGGGAGAACGAGCCGTCCGGAATCTTGAGGACGAGGGGGAAGGCCAGCTCCTGCTCGATCTGGTCCATCTTGCTGCGGTCGACGATGAGGGTGCGCGGCGTCGGGATGCGCCGGGAGCGTAGGAGCTCGGCCAGATACACCTTGTTCGTGCAGCGCAGGATGGAGCTGGGGTCGTCGATGACCACCATGTCCTCGTAGGTCGCCTTCTTGGCGAAACGGTAGGTGTGGTGATCGAGGGCGGTGGTCTCGCGGATGAAGAGCGCATCGTACTCGGCGAGCCGCGAATAGTCCTTTTTCTCGATGAGCTCCACCTCGAGCCCCATCTGCTCGCCGATCTTGACGAACTTCTGCAGGGTGCGCGTGCTGGAGGGCGGCAGCTGCTCCTGCGGGTTCTGGAGGATGGCGAGATAGAAGCGCGGAGGGGCCTTGGTCTTGGGCGGGCGCCAGGCGGTGCGGGTATAGGCTTCGAGCGCCTTCTGGAAGAGGGGCTCCTGCTCGGGCTTCAGCTCGTTGATGGGGATCGGCTGGATCGAGGTGACGCGCCACTTCTCGCCGGGAGCGATCTGGACCTTGAGGAGCGGGCAGCGGAAGAGATCGAAGATCTGGTGCGCGATCTCCTGATAGCGCTCCTCCTCGGTGAAGCCAAAGAAGACATGGAGGCTGGTCGGCGCCGCTTGCTGCCCGTATTTCTTCGCCGCCTTCTCGAGCAGCTCGTCGAGCTCGTCCAGCGCCAGGCCATAGATGGACTTCTTGGAAAGATCGAGAATCGTCGCGACGGAGGGGATGACCCGCTCGCCGCGCGCCTCGGCGAGGAGCGAGCAGTAATAGCCGAAGCTCATATAGTCGTAGTCGCGGCAGAGATTGACGATGCGGGGATAGCGCGACATGAACGCGTCGGGGCGGGCGAGGTACTCCCTTGCCGTGACCACCGGATGGCCCGAATCGTCCCATTTGAAATCCGCGCGCCGGTCCACGACGATGATGTGAGCCGTCATGCGTCGCTCTTGGCCTTGCGGATGATGAGAGCCGCCTTTTGTTGAGCCCGGCCGAAGCGGGCCATGCGCTCGAAGTCCTTCTTCGTTATCGGCATATTGATGCAGTCGGTGGTGGTCCGGTGACCCTTCCAGTCCACATAGGGATCATGCACGTAAATAAAGCGCTCGTCGAATCCTGTTACAACCACCCAGTGAGGCTCCCGGTCGCGGTCGATCCGGTAGGAGCTGATCAAGACAATGGGGATTCCCCCTCGCTCGAACTCTCTAATTAAGTCTTTGACGCCGAGCCGGCCATAAGTCAACGTCACCTTTTTTTCCCGCATCTCCTCGAGGAAATCCTCCTGGACCAGGCGAATGACCGCCTTCCGCTCGGGCTTGCGGACGGTGTCCTCGAAGAGAGTGCGGCGATCGTTGACATAGACCTCGACGTCGAAGCCCCGGGACTCCGCGGAAAGCGCCATGCCGAACGGACTGCATCCGCCGTGTCCGGTCGTCATGAAGATGGTGGTCGCCTCGCGCCAGAGCCGCAGCTCCAACTTGCGGTCGAGCGGCACCTTGGGGTCCAGGGTGCACATGGCCATCATCAGGGCGGCGGGGCCGCAGGTGAACTCGAGCGTCTGGGGATAATAGGGGACGTGGAGAAGCCCCGGCTGGAGATTGGGCGAGAGCGGCTTCTCCATCCGGACCGCGTCCATGTGGTCGTCGTAGTAGTCGGCGGCCATGCCGAATTCGCGGTAGCCCGCCTTGCGGTAGAGGGACTGGGCCTCGTGATTGTCCCGGCGCACCTCGAGGCGGAGATAGATGCAGCCATGCTCGAGGGCGACCCGCTCCGCCTCGGCGAGAAGGGCCTTGGCGATGCCGCGGCCGCGATGCTCCGGCGCCACCGCGAAGGAGTAGAGGCGCGCCAGCGACGTGCCGCGATTGAAGAGCAGCATCGCATAGCCCCTGAGCACACCTCCCTCCTCCTCGACCAGCGTTGCCGCGTTGCCGCGGGTGAGGAGGTGGCGGAAGCTGCGGGGGCTCACCCGATCGCCGGCGAAGGCGCGATTCTCCAGGGCTACGAGCCCGGGGATATCGTCCACCCGCGCGGTGCGAATCGCCGGCCGCCAGGCGATTGGCTTCCTCAATTCCGTCATTGCTGTCCGTCTATGGCCGTGCCGCTCGCAAATGGGCACCCAAATGCGTTTGCGCAAGGGCGAGGCTAGACGACCCCTTTCGCCCTCAGCGCCGCGATCTCGCCTTCGCCAAGGCCGAGCACCTCGTCCAGCACTTCTACCGTATGTTGGCCGAGGGTCGGCGGAGCGTAACGATACTCCGGAGGCGTTGCCGACATCTTAATCGGGCTGGCGATCAGCTTGATCCCGCGATTGCCGGTTGCCGGGTGCGGCATTTCCAGCACCATGTCCCGATATTTGACCTGGGGATCGGCGAAGACCTGATCGAGGGTGTTGACCGGGCTGCACGGAACCTTGAGCTGGGCCAGGCCCTCGATCCAGTGCCGGGAAGGTTTGGCCCGCAGGATGTCGCGGACGATCGGTATGAGAATCTCGCGGTTGTGGACGCGGTCCTCATTTGCCGCGAAGCGCGGATCCTGCGCCAAGTCCGGACGTCCTGCGAAGGCGCAAAACTTGGCGAATTGCCCGTCATTGCCGCAGGCGAGGATGACGTAGCCGTCGGCGGTCGGAAAGACCTGATAGGGGGCGATATTGGCGTGGGCGGTGCCACGGCGGATGGGGACGATCCCCGAGAGCAGATAGTTGACGCCCTCGTTTACCAGCCAGGCCACCTGGGTGTCCAGGAGCGCAATATCGATATGCTGGCCCTCGCCGGTGAGGTCGCGGTGGCGCAAGGCGGCGAGAATGGAGACGCCCGCATACATCCCCGCCATCAGGTCGGCGATGCCGACGCCGACCTTGACGGGATCGCGGTCGGGCTCGCCGGTGATGCTCATGATGCCGCCCATGGCCTGGGCGAGGAGGTCATAGCCGGCGCGCGGGGCGTAGGGCCCGGTCTGTCCGAAGCCGGTGATCGAGCAATAGACGAGATCGGGCTTGATCGCCTTGAGATCCTCGTAGCCGAGGCCGTAGCGGGCGAGAGTCCCGACTTTGTAGTTCTCCGTCAGGATGTCCGACTGCGCCACCAGCCGGTGCACGAGATCGCGGCCCTCGGGCTGCGTGAAGTCGATGGTGACGGAGCGCTTGTTGCGGTTGGCGGCGAGGTAATAGCCACTCTCGCCGGTGTCATTGCCGGTCGCATCCTTGAGATAAGGCGGGCCCCATTTGCGCGTGTCGTCGCCGGCGCCCGGCCGCTCGATCTTGATGATGTCGGCGCCGAGGTCGCCCAGCATCTGGGTCATGGAGGGGCCGGCCAGGATGCGCGTCATGTCGCAGACGCGGAGGCCGTGAAGAGGTCCGGGCATGGCGCGCCTTATAAGGGGCGACGCGGGGCGAGGCAACCACGGACTATCGCCGAGCGGCGTCGAGGGCGCCCTGGAGGATATAGGCGGCGGCCAGCTTGTCGACGGTGTCGGCACGGCGCCGGCGTGACATGTCGGCGGCGAGCAGCGTGCGGGTCACGGCCGCCGTCGAGAGCCGCTCATCCCAGAAAAGGAAGGGCAGATCAATACGCTCGACGAGGTTCTTGGCGAATTGTCTGACCGACTGGCAGCGCGGCCCCTCGCTGCCGTCCATATTGATGGGAAGGCCGAAGACAAAGCCGCCCACCTGCTGCTTCGCCGCGATGCGTCGGATCGCCTCGGCATCGGCCGCGAATCTGCCGCGTTGGATCGTCGCCATCGGCGAGGCGACGGTCAGGGTCGTGTCCGAGAGGGCGAGGCCGATGGTCTTGCTGCCGACGTCCAGCCCCAAGAGGCGCTGGCCGCGCGCGAGGCGGGCCTTGAGCGCGGCCGGCGAGGATTCCGCCGTGAATGTCGGCGAGGCCACCGCGGCCCCTCACACCGGCGCCTTGCCGATGCTGGCGCCGCCATCGACATAGAGGGTTTGGCCGGTGATGTAGCTCGCCGCCTCCGAGAGAAGGAATGCGACCGCGGCGCCGATCTCCTCGGGCTCGCCGAATCGCTTCATCGGAATGCTCGCGAGATAGCGCTGCTCGCTGGCGCTGCCCGGCGGATTGTTGTCGCGGAAGAGCCGGGTGACGACCGGTCCCGGAGCGACGGCATTGACGGTGATGCCCGCGGTGGCGAGCTCCAAGGCCCAGGTGCGGGTGAAGGCGATAAGGGCCGCCTTGGCCGCGGCATAGCTGGTGCGCTCCGGCGTGCCCAGGACGGTGAGGCTCGAGATATTGACCACGCGGCCCCACCCGGCGGCGCGCATGGCCGGCAGCACGGCCTGCATGGCCTGCACCGCTGGATGGAGGTTGAGCGCAAAGACCTTGTCCATGGCCGCAAGCTCGACCTTGTCGACCGACTCGGGGCGGGACAGCCCGACATTGTTGACGAGGCCGAGGATCTGATGGCGCTGGGTGATCGAGGCGAGTGCCGCCGCGGTCGCGTGAGGATCGGAGAGGTCGCAGGCGACGAAATCGCCGGGGAAGCCGTCCCTGGGCGCCTCGCGCGCCATGCCGACGACCTTCTGGCCGGCCTTGATAAGGGCCTCGACGGAGGCGCGCCCGAGGCCGCGGCTGGCCCCGGTCACGAGGAAGGTCCTTGCGGTAGCCATCTGCTTTCTCTCCTCTTTTTCCTCTCGCTTCCGGCCGCGCGCTGTTGCGGCGTGCCGGGCCGGGTGCTAGGTTCCGCCGCGATTTCCGGCCCCCCGCGGCGCCGGTCAACAACCCCTTACGGTCGGTCCGCCCATGTCCGTCGACGAAGCCACGGTACGCAAGATCGCGCGGTTGGCGCGCATCAAGGTGAAGGACGAGGAGGTGGCGCCCCTCGCCAAGGAGCTCAGCCACATCCTCGGCTGGATCGAGCAGCTCGACAGCGTCGACACCGCGAGCGTGGCGCCCCTCGCCAGCACCGTCAATGCCAAGCTGCCCTGGCGCAAGGACATCATCGATGATGGCGGCTATCCTGAAAAGGTGCTGGCCAATGCGCCCGAGGGGGTGCAGGGCTTCTTCGCCGTGCCCAAGGTGGTGGAGTGATGGGCGACCTCACCGATTTGACCATCGCCGACGCCCGCGCGGGGTTGCGCAAGGGCGCCTTCTCGGCCAAGGAGCTCGCGGAGGCCCATATCCGCGCCATCGAAGCGGCGCGACCCTTGAACGCCTTCATCACCGAGACGCCGGAGCGGGCCCTTGCCATGGCCGCCGAATCCGATGCGCGTCGCAAGGGCGGAAAGGGGGGCGACGTTGGCATCCCCCTTGATGGGATTCCCTTGGCGATCAAGGATTTGTTCTGCACGCTAGGGGTACGGACGACCGCCGCCTCCCATATCTTGGATGGCTTCACGCCGCCCTACGAGTCGACGGTGACGGCGAAGCTGTGGCGCGCCGGCGCGGTCATGCTGGGCAAGACCAATCTCGACGAGTTCGCCATGGGCTCGTCAAACGTCACCAGCTATTTCGGCGCCGTCGAGAATCCGTGGCGTCGGCGCGGCGACAACCGGCCGCTCGTCCCCGGGGGCAGCTCGGGAGGCTCGGCGGCCGCCGTGGCGGCGCGGCTCGCCCTGGGCGCGACGGGGACCGATACCGGCGGCTCGATCCGCCAGCCTGCCGCCTTCTGCGGCGTCGTGGGGCTGAAGCCGACCTATGGGCGCTGCTCGCGCTGGGGCATCGTCGCCTTCGCCTCCTCCCTCGACCAGGCGGGACCGATGACGCGCACGGTGCGCGACGCCGCCATCATGCTGGGGGCGATGGCGGGGCACGACCCCAAGGATTCGACCTCGGTCGATGTCCCGGTGCCCGATTACGAGGCGGCGCTCGGCCAGTCGCTCAAGGGGCTCAAGGTGGGCATCCCGAAGGAGTATCGCGTCGACGGCATGCCCGCCGAGATCGAGAGGCTGTGGCAGCAGGGCCTCGTCTGGCTGCGCGCGGCGGGGGCCGAGCCCGTCGAGGTCTTGCTGCCCCACACCAAATACGCGCTGCCGGCCTATTACATCATCGCGCCCGCCGAGGCCTCCTCGAACCTCGCGCGCTATGACGGCGTGCGCTTCGGCCTGCGCGTCCCGGGCGAGGACCTCATCGACATGTATGAGAACACGCGCGGCGAGGGCTTCGGCCGCGAGGTGCGGCGGCGGGTGATGATCGGCACCTATGTGCTCTCGGCCGGCTATTACGACGCCTATTACTTGAAGGCCCAGCGCGTGCGCGCCCTCATCCTTCGGGACTTCACGGAGGCCTTCAAGACGGTGGACGTGATCCTCGCGCCGAGCACGCCGAGTGCCGCCTTCGCCATGGGCGAGAAGATGGACGATCCCATCGCCATGTATCTCAACGACGTCTTCACGGTGCCCGCCAATCTCGCCGGGCTGCCGGGCATCTCGGTGCCCGCCGGCCTCTCGGCGGAGGGGCTGCCCTTGGGGCTCCAGCTCGTCGGCCGCGCCTTCGACGAGGCGACGGTGCTGCGCGCGGCTGCGGCAATCGAGGATGCGGCGAACTTCGATGCGCGGCCGGGCTTCGTTGCGGAGGGGGCGTGAGCGGCGCGACCGTAATCCGTCATGGCCGGCCATCCACGGTTTTGCGGCGCAAGAGCGGAATGTATTTCGATCGAATCGCTTTAGCCGTACCGTCATTCCCGCGAAGCCTGTCCCCGCGCAGGCGGGGAGCGGGAATCCAATGTCCCTGGACCCCCGCTTTCGCGGGGGTGACGATGTAGGTAGATCCTGGATACGCGGAGCAAGTCCGCGCATGACGAGGATGGGCGGAAAGGAGCTGAGCATGGCAACCATCGAGGGCAGGACGGGCCCCTGGGAGATCGTCGTCGGGATGGAGGTCCACGCCCAGGTGATCTCCAACGCCAAGCTCTTCTCGGGGGCGGCGACGGCCTTCGGCGCCGAGCCCAACACCCAGGTCTCCTTTGTCGACGCGGCGATGCCGGGCATGCTGCCGGTGATCAACGCGGAATGCATCACCCAGGCGGTGCGCACCGGCCTCGGCCTCAAGGCGCAGATCAATCTCGTCTCGGTCTTCGACCGCAAGAACTACTTTTATGCCGATCTCCCCGCCGGCTATCAGATCTCCCAGTACAAGCAGCCGATTGTGGGCGAGGGCCGCATCACCATCGACCTTCCCGATGGCTCGACCCGCGAGGTCGGCATCGAGCGTCTCCATCTCGAGCAGGATGCGGGGAAGAGCCTCCACGACCAGGACCCGCGACGCACCTTCGTCGACCTGAACCGCGCCGGCGTCGCCCTCATGGAGATCGTCTCCAAGCCGGACATGCGCTCGGCCGAGGAGGCGGGGGCGTATTTGCGCAAGCTGCGCTCGATCCTGCGCTATCTCGGCACTTGCGACGGCAATATGGAGGAGGGCTCCATGCGCGCCGACGTGAACGTCTCGGTGCGCAAGCCGGGAGCGCCCCTCGGCACGCGCTGCGAGATCAAGAACGTGAACTCGGTGCGCTTCGTGCAGCAGGCGATCGAGTACGAGGCGCGACGCCAGGTCGATCTCCTCGAGGAGGGCGGGGCGGTCGTGCAGCAGACGCGCCTCTTCGATTCCAAGCGCGGCATCACGCGGGAGATGCGCTCCAAGGAGGAGGCGCATGACTACCGCTATTTCCCCGATCCGGACCTCCTGCCCCTCGAGCTCGACCCCGCCTGGGTCGAGGAGCTGCGCGCCGCACTCCCCGAGCTGCCCGACGCCAAGAAGGCGCGCTTCATCGCGGAATACGGGGTGACGCCTTACGACGCGAGCGTGCTCGTGGCCGAGCGCGCCAGCGCCGACTATTACGAGGCGGTGGCGAAGGGCCCCGGCGGCAAGACGCGCGACGGCAAGCTCGCCGCCAATTGGGTGATCTCCGAGCTCTTCGGCCGCCTCAACAAGCTGGGCAAGGGCATTGGCGAGAGCCCCGTGCCCGCCGCGGCCCTGGGCGAGCTCCTCGACCTCGTCGCCGACGACACCATCTCCGGCCGCATCGCCAAGGACGTGTTCGACGAGATGCTCCTCACCGGCAAGGGGGCAGGCGAGATCGTCAAGACCAAACGCCTGATCCAGATCACCGACACCGGTGCCATCGAGGCGGTGATCGACAAGGTGATCGCCGACAACCCCGGACAGGTGGCACAGTTCAAGGGCGGCAAGCAGGGTGTGGTCGGCTGGCTGGTCGGCCAGGTGATGAAGGCGACGGGCGGGAAGGCCAATCCCAAGCTCGTCAACGAGCTGCTGCGGAAGAAGCTGGAAGGGTAGGCCGCGATCGCCGCCATCCGGTGCGCAGCACCATATCCACAAGGCTGCACTGCGTGCTGGACTCCGAATCCAAGGTCATCCGCTGGGTCTGAGCCTCACGTCTCGCTCATCCCCATAAGCCGCCGCGATTCGGCGCGCGCAGCCGGCCAAGCAGCGGCGTAGTTCTGGCGGCGCCAGCACCACGATATCGTCGGCGAAACCGAGCAGCAGGCGCGCGGCGTGCTCCGTGCTCTCGATCGGAACCGTCGCTTGACGCCAGCCTTTCCTGTCCGGCCGGGCTTGCCTTACCGCATCAGCGACCTCGACGCCCAGGCAATCGAGATGGGGCAACGCCGCCGAGGACACGCGCAAGGTGGCCTCGTCCTTCTGTAGGCTCTTCTCGAAGCGTCGCACGGCGCGGTCCCAATAGGAGGCGAGATCAAAGCCGGCAGGATAGGCGAAGCTGTCGTCGAGCACGTCGATCTCGCGCATCTGGGCGATCTTGTAGGTGCGAATGTCGCGACCCGCGCGCGCGACGAGATACCAGGCTCCGGCCTTGAGGACGAGGCCGAGGGGATCGATCTTCCGCCGCACCGTGGCGGACCAGCTCTCATAGCGAATGGAAAGGCGCCGCTCGCCCCACACGGCGCGCGCGATCTCCGGCAAATGGGCGGGAGGGGCGGCACGGCGATACCAGTCGACCGGGTCGAGATGGAGGCGCTCGCCGATGCGCGCCGCGCGCTGTCCCGCCGCAGGGGGTATCGCCGCGAGCAGCTTGAGCCGGGCCGCGGCGAGGGGCTGTCCCAGGCCGAGCTCGGCGGCCGGCCCCGGAAGCCCGGCGAGGAGCAGCGTCTCGGCCTCGCCGGGGGTGAGGCCGGTCAGCCGCGTGCGGTAGCCATCCAGGAGCTGAAGGCCGCCGCCGGGGCCGCGGTCGCCGTAAACCGGCACGCCCGCCGCGCTCAGCGCATCGATGTCCCGATAGATCGTGCGCACGGAGACCTCGAATTCCGCCGCCAAGGCCTGCGCCGTCACGCGGCCGCGGAGCTGGAGGCGGATCAGGATCGAGAGAAGGCGATCGGCGCGCATTCGATGAATCCAAAATCCTGACACAGGATGTCAGTTATCCCCGTCGATACTACGCCCCGGCGATCTCTAGCGAAAGGATCGGGCGAATGACCGCATTATTCGCGAAGGCGGCCACGGGGCCGGTGGCGAGCGACGGCCGCGACGATTTCGATTTCATGATCGGGCGCTGGGCCGTTTCTCATCGCCGGCTCAGGCGGCGGCTCGTCGGCGATCGCCAATGGGACGAGTTCGGGGGAAGCCTCGAGTTCCGCCCGCTCCTGGGTGGGCAGGCCAATGTTGACGACAATGTCATCGATCTCCCGTCGGGCCCCTATCGCGCGGTGACGCTGCGGCTCTTCGATCCGGCGAAGAAATTGTGGTCGATCTGGTGGATCGACGGCCGCAAGGCCGTGCTCGATCCGCCGGTCCACGGCCGGTTCGAGAATGGAGTCGGGACCTTCCTCGGCGATGACGTGCTCGACGGCCGACCGATCCGCGTGCGCTTCATCTGGACGGCAAGCACGGCGCGCGGTCCGCGCTGGGAGCAGGCCTTCTCCGCCGATGGTGGCGCCACATGGGAGACGAATTGGAGCATGAACTTCGCGCGGACGGGATGAAGGCGCGATCGCGAACGGAGAGACCGATGGCAGAGCTTTTCATCTTCGCCCGGTTCCATGCCCGCGAGAAGGAGGCGGAAGCCGTCGTGGCAGCGGTGCGCGAGGTCATTCCGCCCACGCGCGGGGAATTCGGTTGTCTTTTTATCGACGCTTATCGCTCCACCCGCAATGCGCGGCTCATCTACATCCATTCGCGCTGGACCGACAAGGCCGCCTTCGAGCGCCATGCCGAGCTGCCGCATACGCTGCGCTTTCTCGCGCGCGTCGCGCCGCTCATCGACCACCCGCTGGATGTGACGCGCGCGCGGCCGCTCGGATGAAGAGCGCAAGAGGTCGTGTCAGGCGATCTCGTAGACGAGCACCTCGTGGGCGATGCCCCGCAGGACGTGGGTTTGCGGCTTCGGTGTGATGCCGCGCGCCTCCAGCACCTTGGCGGTGTCGGAATGGCCCAGCACCTGATCGGTGGCGTAGATCGAGCGGGTCTCCGCCAGGCCCTGCACGCGCGAGGCGATGTTGACGGTCTGCCCGAAATAATCCTGCCGCTCGTTCAGCACGACGGCGAGGCAGGGCCCCACATGGATGCCGATCTTGAGCGTCAGCCCCTCGTCGAGCTTGCGAATAGCTTCGCGCATGCGCAGCGCCGCGGCAACGGCGCGGCTCGGCGTCGGGAAGGTCGCCATCACCGCGTCGCCGATCGTCTTGACGACGGCGCCGGACTCGGCGGCGACGATCTCCTGAAGAATGCGGAAATGCGCCTTCACGAGATCATAGGCGACGAGATCGCCGACGCGCTCGTAAAGCTCGGTCGAGCCCTTGAGGTCGGTGAAGAGGAAGGTGAGGCTGGTGATCTTGAGGCGCTGATCCACATCGAGGGTGTCGGTGCGGTAGACGTCGCGGAAGGTCTGGTTGGTGAGCAGCCGCTTGGCGGTGAGGAACGGCTTGCGCCGCCCCAGCATCGCCTCCATGCGCTCATCGGCGATCCACAGCGCGGGCAGCGCGCGCCGCCCGCTGTGATTCTCGAAGGAGACGCGCAAAGGTCCCGGCTGCAGCGCGATCCTGCCCACAGCGGCGTGGCCCTTGCTGAGGATCATCGCGAGGCTCTGGCGCTCGCGCGTCGGCTCGCCCTTCACGTCCACGAACTGCGCGCCGTGGGTCACCGGATCGAAGATAATGACGAGCTGAGGCGGCAGGTGGACCGAGAGGATCGCCTTCTCGCCCGGCGGCAGCTCGACCATGTCGAGGGTGATCTCGTCGGCGGCGTGCGCGAAATCCTCCGGCAAGTCGACGCCGGTGCTCCAAAAAATTTGGCGGCAATATTCGGCGAAGGGGAGCGTGTCCGGCGCATGGGCGGCGATGCTGCGCACGGAAGGGCTGACGGTGAAGCTCACCTCGACCGTCTCGTCGAGGGTCGGCTCATAGCCAAGCGCGCAGAAGGCACAGCTATATTCCGAGCGATTGACCGCCTTCAGGGTGACGCCGCTGTCGAGGACGCCGCCGCAGCTCGGACAGAGGACGTTCCACGACATCTCGAAAAGGCCGAGGCGCGCCGCATGGACAAAGGCGGCGATCACCTTGTCCTCGTCGAAGCCGTGGGCCTGGGCGAAATCGCAAAGGTTGATCCGGTTGAGCGCGCGGTCGTCACCGTCGCGCACGAGCGCCTCGATCGCCGTCACGACATCGCGTTCGGCGGATTGCTGCAACGTTGCAAACAAGGCGGCGTTTTCGATCGTCGACATGAGGAAGCGATCCGGAACGGCCGTGTGACGGAAAATCGTTGGCGGTGCCGCGGCGCTATCGCGGCGTCGGCATGACGGAGCTTAAGCCTTAAATTGCGCCCGGTAAAGCGAGCGCGATTTGGGGGAGTGTCTCAGTTTGAATTTCGGGATTGAGTGGTAACCGAGTCTCAGCTCTCTAGGCGCGCCATTACCCATTCGACGCTGTCTGGAAGCGAGAGCGCGGATGTATCAAGTATTGGGTAGCTATGGGTGAGAGCCTCTTTACGCAGATATTGAGCCCACATCATCATGTCTTCGTTGGCGAGTTCGAGTTGCTTCCGCTCAATCTCCAATCGCCTCGATCGCGTGTCGTCATCACAGTCGACAAGTATGGGGGTATAAGCGAGGCCGCCGGCAGCGGCCGCCCCATCCGCCAGGAATGAAAAGCGGGTCTGCCCCTCAAAGAGGAGCCGAGGAGCCGCCTTCGCCTCTCCGGCGAGCCTCCGCATCCAGTCGATGGTCTTGGCGCGTTGCCACGCCTCTCCCGATCCATAGTGCCGGATCATCTCGTCGACGGGCGGAACGCCGATACTGTCGAAAAAGAAAACCTTGGCCGTGGTGCCGCAACGAGCCGCGATCGCGCGGGCAATCGTGGTTTTTCCAGAACCGGAAGCACCGATCAGGACAACAAAGGCCACGGCTTCACCTGCTCGCTAGAGAAAAAAGGCCTGCGCCCCTTTATAGCTTGCGAGCGGCCACAAAAGGGGTCGTGAGCGGAAATTCAAACTTAGACGCTACCCGATTTGACGCGACCTAACGATCGGCGAAGGCAAGCTTGGCGCCGAGGGCGACGAAGGCGCCGGCGAAAATGCGACGCATCCAGCTCAATACTCGCGGGCGCGAGATCACGTGGTTGCGGACCGCGGCGGCGAAGAGCCCGTAGCCGACGAAGACGACGAAGGTCAGCAGCATGAAGACGCCGCTCAGCTCGAGCATGCGCGCGAGCGGATGCGCCTCGTCCTTGCTCACGAATTGCGGCAGGAAGGCGAAGAAGAAGATCGAGAGCTTGGGATTGAGAAGGTTGACCAGGATCGCCGAGACGATCACCTGCCGGGCCGAGCGGGCGTCGACCTTCGGCTCGACGCGCAGCGCGCCGTGCTCCTTGAGGGTGTTCCACGCCATATAGAGAAGATAGGCGACGCCCAGATACTTGAACGCCTCGAAGGCGAGTCCGCTCGCATGGAGGAGGGCTGCGAGGCCGAAGATCGCCGCCGCCATGTGCGGGACGATGCCGAGGGTGCAGCCGAAGGCGGCGACGACGCTGGCGCGGCGCCCGCGCGAGAGCCCCGCGGCGAGCGTGTAGAGGACGCCGGTGCCGGGCGAGATGATGATGACGAGAGAGGTGATCAGGAACCCGATGCTCACGCCGGCCTCCATTGCGATGACGCGGCCGCCGACTATGTCATGGCCGCGCGGAGAACACAACTTGCGCGGGTAGCAGCGCGTCCTTGCCGCGGTCGGCGGCGCGCGCCAGACTGCCGAGGCTGCGGAGCGACGGATGCGGATCTCCTTCCACCATTCCCATGCCTATCCCGGCTGCCGCGCCACGATCGCCGATTTGCCGCGGGAGGCGGGTCGCGCGGCGACGGCGCTGGTGGAGTTCAGTGATGGCGCAATCAGCTCGGCGACATGGGAATCCGCCGGCGATGGGGAGATCGCGATCGCGGTCGATGCCTATCGGACGGCGCGCGGCACCCACGTTGCGCGGAAGCAATGGCGGCTTCGTCGTGCTGATGGAAGCGGCAATGACTGGGTGGTGGCGCGGTAGGAGGCCGCCGTTCACCCCGCGATCTTGCGAGCGCTGGGATCGGGGCCGCGCAGCATGTCGCGCGGCCGCGGCGCGCGCTTGAGATTCTTGGTGAGGTCGGCGAGGGCGTGCTCGTCGAGGGTCTCCGCCGCGAGGAGGGCGTGGGCGCTGCGGTCAAGCACGGCACGGTTCTCGCTCAGGATCTGCGTCGCGCGCGCGAAGACCTCGGCGATGATGCGCTGGACCGCCTCGTCGATGCGCTCCGCCGTCGCCTCGCTGAAGCGGCGGGTGAAATAGGAGCCGTCTGCCGGCTGGCCGAGGAAGGAGGGCTTGTCGCTGTCATAGGTGACGTAGCCCAGCCCGTCATCCATGCCGTAGCGCGCCACCATGCTGCGCGCGATGTCGGTGGCCTTGGCGAGATCGTCGGCCGCCCCCGTCGAGAGCTGCTGGAAGACGAGCTTCTCCGCCGCACGGCCGCCCAGGAGCACCGCGATCTTGTCCTCGAGCTCCGCGCGCGACATGAGGAAGCGGTCCTCGGTCGGCCGCTGGATCGTGTAGCCGAGGGCGCCGATGCCGCGCGGGATGATCGAGACCTTGTGGATGCGATCCACGCTCGGCAGGGCGAGGGAGACGAGCGCATGGCCCATCTCGTGATAGGCGACGACCTCGCGCTCCTTGGGATTGAGGAGGCGGTTCTTCTTCTCGAGCCCGGCCACCATGCGCTCGATGGCGCGGGTGAAGTCGTCCATCGTGACGGCCTCGGCGCGCCGCCGCGTCGCCAGGATCGCCGCCTCGTTCACCAGATTGGCGAGATCGGCGCCGCTGAAGCCGGTGGTCAGCGCCGCGATCTGCTCGGGATCGACATCGCTCGCCAGCCGCGCCTTTCTCATGTGAACCTTGAGGATTTGGATACGCCCTTCCTTGTCGGGGCGGTCGACGAGAATCTGACGGTCGAAGCGCCCGGCGCGCAGCAGGGCGGGATCGAGGATCTCCGGCCGGTTGGTCGCAGCCAGCAGCACGATGCCCTCGCGCGGATCGAAGCCGTCGAGCTCGGTCAGGAGCTGGTTCAGGGTCTGCTCGCGCTCGTCGAAGCCGCCGGCGGCATGGGCGGCGCTGCGGGCGCGGCCGAGGGCGTCGAGCTCGTCGATGAAGACGATGGCGGGGGCCTTTGCGCGCGCCTGCACGAAGAGGTCGCGCACGCGCGCCGCCCCCACGCCGACGAACATCTCGACGAATTCCGGGCCGCTGATCGAGAAGAAGGGCACCCCCGCCTCGCCGGCGACGGCGCGCGCCAGCATCGTCTTGCCCGTGCCCGGCGGCCCGACGAGGAGGATTCCCTTGGGTACGCGCGCGCCGAGCCGGCCATAAGTCTTTGGCGATTTCAGGAACTCGACGACCTCGCGCAGCTCCTCCTTGGCCTCGTCGACGCCGGCGACATCGTCGAAGGTCGTCTTGGTGTCCCGCTCGACGTAGATCCTCGCCTTGCTCTTGCCGATCTGCATGAGGCCGCCGAAGCCCTGGCGCTCGGCCATGCGGCGGACCACGAAGAACCACAGCCCGAAGAAGATCGCCGTCGGCACGATCCAGGAGAGCACATCCTGGAGCACAGAGTCGCCCGTGGTGCCCGTATAGGTCACCCCGGCCTTGGCGAGCTGCTGGGCGATATCGGGCGCCACGCGAATGGTGGCAAAGCGCGTCGCGCCGTTGCGGTCCGGGGCCTTGAGGGTGCCGGTGATGACCTGGTTGCCGACCGCGACGCTCCTGATCTTGCCCTGCTGGAGGTATTGCTCGAATTGGCTATAGGGAATCGACTCGGTGCTCCGGTTGCTCATCCACCAGCTTTGCAGCAGGTAGATGCCGAAGATCGCCGCGATCGCATACCAGATGTGGTATTTCGTCTTCTTGTCCATTCCCGGCCCTTCCATCGCGGCGGGCCGCCTGTCGCGCGCCCGCTCTAGATAACGTTGGGACCGGGCGCGATAGTTTCCAGGGTCGAGGCGTGGCTGCAATGGCGTGCGCCGCGGCGGTATTCGCCGTCACCGCCGGGGGCCTGGGGGACGCGCAAAGGCTAGATCGCCGGATTCTGCGCGAACATGAAGCGGAGCACCGCCACTGCCTGGTCACGCGGCAGGCTCAGCACCTCCTTGTAGAGGCTGCTCGTCAAGGCGCAGGCCTTGCCATGATCCAGGCTGGTGAGGCGGGTAAGATCGCTCACGGCGGCGTTGCCGTATTTCGCGGCGAGCTGGCGCGCAACTTGGCCGAGGGCCGGCGCCACCTCGTCCTTCGTCGGCACGCGCTGAGGACTCGCGGCGCCGGTGGCGATGATGGCGCCGAGGGCCTCGTCGTCCCGCCGGCTGAGCTCGGGCGTGATCAGCTGCGTGATGGGCGCCACCGTGCCGCCGGGGCGGGGAAAGAGGAAGTCGAAGCAGGCATCGGCACTCTTGGCGCCGATCTCGTCAATGCTCAGGGTCATCACGCGAGCGAACTCGATAAGCGCATCGCCGGACGCGATGGGAATGTATTTCCTGGCAATCACGCCGACATCGCTACGCAGAGCGGCGTCGAGCTCGGATTTCGGCGTGCCATCCCTGCGCGCGTCGACGACGGTGTCGCGGAGGCGCGCATAGGCATCAGGATCCGCCTGGCGGATCGCCGCATAGAGCGGCGACTGGCCCAGCTCCCGATCGACGCTCGCGGAGGTGACTCCGGCGCCGCCGAGAAAGTGCGCGAGCAGGGCGTAGGCTCCGATGGCGGGAATAACGCCGATTACCGCCCAGCCAAAGGCGCGCCAGCTCATTTGCGGTTTGCGGAATGACGGCCAGGCCATGATGCGGAATTCCCCTCGATACCGATACGGCGATGAATGGCGGCTGCATCTTAGCCGATGGGCGCCCCGAATACATCGGGGACGGCGCATATTGGTACGAGGGCGGTGCGGGATTGGCGCGATTGTTTTAACCATTTGGCCGCACTTGACGGCCCTTAGCTGGCGAAGCATGAATCGCCGCCATGATTTCGACGATTATTCTGGGGCTTCTAGCAATCGTCGCGGCCATTCTCGGGAGTCCCACCGCGGATGCGGCGGCGGCGCGCGATGGTGCCGGGGAGCTTCCGCCCTTCCTGCCGTCCTATTACGCACCGGCGTTCGTCGTCGGCGGTACGCATCTCAAGCTGTCCGACCATGTGGAGAAGGACAACATCGATCGCTATGTCTACGGCGCCGACGACCTGTCGGCGACCCTGACCATCGACGGCTATAAATGCGACAGCGCGCGCTGCAAGGTGGTGTTTGACAATGCGCTCAGATACGCCGACACCGAGGCGTCGCGGAACGCCGGGAAATTCCATGCCGTCACGGCCACGGAATTTCAGGCCGAGTGGCACACGGGCCTTGCGGACGTCTCGGCCTTCGTCTTCGTGCTGCCGCACTCGCTGCTGTTCTGGACCTATAGCACGCGCCTGAGCCGTCCGCTCGATATCGATGCCTATTTCGACGAGGTCAAGCTCTTCGTCGACCAGGAGCGCTACGACGAGGCGCGAGCGACCGACAACGTCGAGATGGGGCGGTGGGACGCTCAGTTCCGCGAGCTGGCAGGCCGGCTGCTGAAGGACGGCCGCAGGGACGCGGCATTGGCGGTCCTCAAAGACGTCGTCGAGACCTCGCCCTATGACTACGAGGCGCATATGGACCTCGCCGCGAACGCGCGCGATGCGAAGGAGGCGCAGGCGAACGCTCGGGTCGTGCTCGACAACGCCGAGGACCCCGCGCTCATCGCGCGGGCCACGCGACTCCTCGGCATCGACGAGCAGGGCGCTGTCTCGATACCGATCTTGGACAAGGACGAGAAGGGTCTCCAGCTCATCCTCATCCCGCTGCCCCCCTGTGATGCGGGACTTTTGACGGATGCCGCGAAGGTCTACGAGCAGATCACGAACGTTCCCGTGAAGATCAGGCGGCTTCGGGAAGATTGGGCGTTTGGCGTTCCCGACCGCATTCCCGATCAGAAGCGCATCCAGCAGGCCATCGTGCAGCAGGAGGGCCCGGGGGTGGATTTCACGGGCTGGACGAAAGCGCGCTATGAATCGGAGCTCATGAAGAACGCAACGGGCCAGGATGCCTTGAGCCGCTTCTGGACGATACGCTACATCGAGCAGCTCGACGACAAGCCGGGGCAGTATCGGACTGCCCCCTACCTCGACCGCTTCCTCGACATCCTGGCGTCATATCGCTCGAGCGACATCAGGACCATGTATGTCGGCGTCACCGAAGCGAATATCTACGACGGCGACAGCAACTACGTCTTCAGCCTCTTCACCTCCCGAAAGGGCGCCGGGGCAAGCATTCTGTCCTACAGCATGATGCTGGCGAAAACGCTCGGCGAGCCTTACCAGTCCCGCAAGCGCTTGAGCGAGCGGATCGCCAAGGAGCTGGTGCCGGCCAGCCTCAAGGCGCTTGCCATCCCGAGGCCGGGCGATCCTTCCGATCCCTACTCCTATTCGGACGGAGTCGCGCGCCTGGACCAGAAGACGCTTGTCCTCTCGCCTGCTGTCAAGGCGGCACTCGACAAGTTCAGGTGAGACGCCGTTTGGGACTTTCGGCGCAGCGGATGTCCGGCCGGCCTCCGAGATGGATCAACCCCGGCAATCCGGGTCGAGCACGGCGCCGGGGGCCTTGCCGCCGGCGGCGACCGCGGTCAAGCGCGCGATATAGCCCTGGATGGCGCCAACGGCCCATTTGGCGTCCTGGCCCGGCGCCGTGATCTCATAGCGCATATGGAGCGAGGTCTCGGTCGCCGAGACGGGGACGAGCTCGGCGCGTGCCGACCAATGGGTGATATAGGCGCCGTCGGAATTCCCGCCCGGCAGGCGGTCGGCGCTGATGTCGATGGCGCCGGCCCTGGCATCGGCGCCGGGCGCCACGCGCTCGCGCCACTCCATCGGCCATTCCGCGCGATGGCAGGCGAAGAGATGGGAATGATTGGCCTCGTAGTCGACGCGGCGGCGCAGGAGCTGGTCCGACCCCTGCGGCGCGAGATCATGAACGGCGATGATCCGCGTCGTCCCCGGCCAGGTCATCACATCGATATCCCGGGCGGCCTCGCGCAGGCGCTGGATGGGGAATTTCAGGCACACTCCCGTCTCGGCCCAGGCCGAGGTGCCCAGCAGCATGCCGGAGCCCCCGGCATGGGCGGGCGCCGGCTGATACTGGCCGGCCGCGCAATGATTGGCGGGGAACTCGAACGCCATCGCCCGGGCCTGGCGTGGGCCGCCGGCCCAGAACAGGAGCGCGGCCGCGAGCAGCAGAAGAACACGCATCGATCGATCGTCTTTCGCTATGGGGGAGATTGCCGTTGTGCCTATGTCGTGCGCCTGGTGCCGCCGCGCAAGGCATCGAGGCTCCAGGCACCTCCACCGGCAACGGCGAGGAAGAGGAAGACGAAGCAGAAGAGCACGGCCGGCCCGCCGCCATTCTGGAGCGGCAGGAAGGCGCGCGGGAAATGCGCCATGAAATAGGCGACCGCCATCTCGCCCGAGAGCAGGAAGGCGACTGGCCGGGTGAAGAGCCCGAGTAGCACCAGGATGCCCCCGCCGAACTCCAGGATACCCGCGACCCAGAGCAGAGGCGGCAGGTGGTCGAAGCTGGGGTTGTGCGGGAAGCCGAAAAGCTTCGAGGTGCCGTGCTCGATAAAGAGCAGGGCGGCAACGATGCGCAGGATACTCAGCATTCGCGGTGTCCAGGTCGCAGCAAAGCCGTCGAGATCGGCCACGGTATCCGCCTCCGGTGCTGGGATGTCGAAGAGGGGTGCATCTTTCGCATAGGCTGCGACCCCATGTCCCGCGTCCCGATGTCGCAGCAACGAGGGGCAACGCCGGCGGCAGCCAAGCCATGCCCTATATACGAAATATGTAAATAAAGGGAGAAGGCTATGGCCATGGACACGCGAATGCCACAGCAGGCGCGCCGGCGCCTGCATCCCGCTGTCTATAAGGCGATCGTCGTCTGCATGATCTGGATGATCCTCGCGACCCTCGGCTTCCTCGGCAAGAGCCAGGGCGCCCCCAGCTTCTGGTACGAGATCGTGGCCGGCTTCGCCGCCATGACGGTGCTGCTGCCGCTCAATCTGTGGCGCCTCTGGCGCCGCGATCATATGGATGAGGCGATGCCCGCGACAACGGCGCGCAATTGGCTCGAAGGCGAATTCCAAACGTGGCAAGAGCGCCTGTCGGCCAAGGCGGCGATCATCAACATCTTGATCCCTCCCCTGGCCGCCGCGGTGGCCATGACCCTCCTCGTCATTATCTGCAACATCGATAAAGCCTAGCCAGGTCAGCACTCAGAGACGCGCCGGCGAGAACTGGGTGCCCCTCTTGCGCCGGCGGCCGCCGCGTGCCATCGCTAGCCGCGATGACGCGATTGCCCGCCGCCTGCCTCCTCATCCTTCTCGTCGCCGCTTGCGCGCGCGTCCATGCGCCGCCTTTCGCGACCAAGCCCTACGAGCCCTTCAACCGCGCCGACACGGTGGCGATCGCGCTCAGGGAGTGGCGCCTCTTCGACTCGCCCATTGACGACGCCTCGCCGATCGGCCGCCCGCTGCCGAGCGACCCCGCGGCCAAGCCCGAGCGCCAGCCGGGGCTGTGGCAACGCGTCGGCGAATATTGGTGGATCGGCCAGGACCCGGGTGCCGCGGAAGCGGCGTGGACGGGAAAGCATGACGGCGACGGCCATGTGTTTCCCTTCCTCGATGACGGCCAATATGCCTGGTCCGCGGCCTTCATCTCCTATGTCATGCGCATCGCCGGGGCGGGGGACCGCTTCCCCTATGCGCCAAACCACGCCACTTATGTCAACGCCGCGGCCGCCGGGCGCTCGCCGATCCTCCGCGCCCATTCGCCGGAGAGCTATGCGCCCAAGCCAGGGGATCTCATTTGCCGGGGGCGCTTCGAAGCGCGCAGCCTGCGCTTCGTCGATCTTCCCACCCGCCATCTCTGGCCGGGGCACTGCGCCATCGTCGTCGCGATCGAGGGCGACGAGCTCAGCATCATCGGCGGCAATGTGGACGATGCCGTGACCCTGACCCACGTGCCGGTGACGGCGACGGGAATGCTGGCGACACCCGACGGCACCATCCTCGACCCGCGCTATCCCTGGTTCGTCGTGCTCGAGGTGCTCTACGACGCCGAGGCGGAGCCGGCGGCGGATCGGTGACCGGCTCCGTGGCCGCCCTCGGGTTCCATTGCTAGGATCGGCGCATGCATACCGCTTCCCTCCACGATGGGCCTCTTGTCCGCATCTTCGATGTGCGCTGCCGTCCCGAGCATCCCGATTGCAGCGGCGAGGAGTGCGTGTCGCGCCACCACATCGTCTTCCCCCGCGCAGGCGTCTTCGTGAAGCATGTGCGCGGCCGGAAGGTCACCGTCGATCCGAGCCTCGTCCTGTTCTTCACCGCAGGCGAGCCCTATCGCGTCAGCCATCCGGTCGCGGGCGGCGACGATTGCACCGTGTTCGCCTATCGCGACGAGGTGCTGATCGAGGCCCTCGCCGCCGTCGATCCGCGGGTGCAGGACCGACCCGAAGCGCCCTTCGCGCGCAACCACGGCCGGGCCGAGGCTTCAGCGCTCCTGCCGGAGCGCGCCCTGCGCCATCGTCTCGTGCGGGGCGAGGCCGGCACTCTCGAGATTGAGGAGACGTCGCTGGCGCTCCTCGGCACCGTCGCCGCCGACGCTGTCGCGGACACGCCACCTATGCCGTGCCGTCCACGGGCGGCGAGCCTCCGGCTGCGGCGCGACTGGGTCGAGGCGACGAAGCTCCGGCTGGCGGCGCGCCCCGAGGCCGACCTCACGCTCGCGGCTCTGGCGCGGGAGGTGGGGTGCTCGCCCTTCCATCTCGCGCGCCTCTTCCGCGCCGATCAGGGGTTGCCCATCCATCAATACCAGCTCCGCCTGCGCCTGGCCCTCGCCCTCGAGCGGCTCCTTGACGGTTCGAGCAATCTCTTGAGCCTCGCCCTCGATCTCGGCTTCGCCAGCCACAGTCATTTCTCGGCAGCGTTCCGGCGGACCTTCGGGCTGACGCCCTCCGCCTATCGGCGCATTGCGACCCGCCGCCGGCTCGGCGAAATGCGCAAGATCCTGACAGTCTGAGCCCCGCCGCCCTGCTAGCTTCCGCGCCGTTCGCAACCAAAACGGAAGGACGGCGTATGATCGACCATCTCTCCATCGGCGTGAAGGATATCGCGCGCGCCAAGCGGTTCTATGACGCAATCCTGACGCCTCTCGGCTACAAATGCCTGAGCGAAGGCGGGGGCTCGCTGGGATACGGCGCAGACGGCCCGCGCTTCTGGATTTCCCGAGTGGAGCACCCGGTGCCCGCCGACGACAAATCGGGGCTCCATATCTGCTTTGCCGCCGCGCGCCGTGGCGCCGTCGATGCCTTCCACGCCGCAGCCCTCAAGGCCGGCGGCAAGGATAACGGCAAGCCCGGCCTGCGCGCCGATTACGGCGACAATTACTACGCCGCCTTCGTCGTTGATCCCGAGGGCTACCGGATTGAGGCCTATTGCGGGACGCCGGCGTAGCGACGCGCGACTCACCAGACCCGCGACTCGCGAGAATTGACGAGAGCTTGCCACACTCCTAATATTTTTTCACGGCGCGTAAGCAGAACGACGAGGCTTCATCCAAGCAATATGGCGTCGCCCCGCAACGGAAATCGCCCCGCTCCGGCGGGGCTTTTTGTTGGAGCTGCTTGTCCGAAGGGAGCGGAAGATAGGATACGCCATGTAGCTGACGCGTCAAGTTGACCGGTTTTTGTAGCGCATCAAATGACCGCTTCTGCTGTGGTTGGGGCTGTGGGCAAGCCGGAGGCTTGTCCACAGCCGTTGCGCCGGCGAAGCGGCTTAGGCGGCGCACTCAGGG
>DATGLG010000071.1:0-1239 GCA_035294245.1 Alphaproteobacteria bacterium
CATGATCGATCGCGTTGACTGTATGGCCCGAGACCGCGCCGATCCTTTGGCCAGGCTCCGCGAGCGCTTTCATCTGCCCGAGGGGGTCATCTATCTCGACGGCAACTCCCTCGGCGTTCTGCCCAAGGCGGTGACCGCGCGGCTGCAGCAAGTCGTCGCCACCGAGTGGGGCGAGGGGCTGATCCGGAGCTGGAACGACGCTGGCTGGTGGGACTATCCGAAGACGATCGGCGACAAGATCGCCCGCCTCATCGGCGCCGCGCCCGGCGAGGTCGTCGCCACGGACACGACCTCGGTCAACCTCTTCAAGCTGCTGGTGGCGGCCCTTGCCCTGCGTCCCGGGCGCAAGGTCATCCTCTCCGATCCCGGGAATTTCCCGACCGATCTCTACGTCGCCCAGGGAATATCCGCGATGCTCGGCCAAGGCTATCGGCTCAAGCTGGTGCCCGGCGAGGCGATCCAGGAGGCGATCGACGACAGCGTCGCCGTCGTGATGCTCACCCATGTCGATTACAAGACGGCGCGGATTTACGAGATGGCGCGGATCACCGGGGCCGCCCATCAAGCCGGGGCGCTGATGCTGTGGGATCTCGCCCATTCCGCCGGCGCGGTTCCGGTCGACCTCGCGGGGGCGGCGGCCGACCTCGCCGTCGGCTGCGGCTACAAATATCTCAATGGCGGTCCCGGCGCCCCCGCCTATCTCTACGTCCGCCGCGACTTGCAGGACAGCATCCGCCCGCCCTTGTCGGGGTGGTGGGGCCATGCCGAGCCCTTCGCCTTTGCGACGGATTACCAGCCGGCCGCCGGCATCGCGCGCAACCTTTGCGGGACGCAATCGGTACTAGCCATGGCGTCGCTGGATGCCGCGCTCGACATCTGGGCGGAGGTCGATCTGGCGCAGGTTCGGGCCAAGAGCATGGCCTTGACCGAGCTCTTCATCGGATTGGTGGACCAGTACTGCGCCGATCCCGGCTTGACGCTGGCCTCGCCCCGCGACGCCGCGCTGCGCGGCAGCCACGTATCGCTCCGGCATCCCGACGGCTACGCGGTGGCGCAGGCGCTGCGTGAGCGCGGGGTGATCGGCGATTTTCGCAGCCCCGATCTGATGCGCTTCGGCATCACGCCCCTCTATATCGGCTACACCGATATCTTCGACGCCGTCGGACACCTCGCCGATATCTTGCGGACCCGCGCCTGGGACAGCGCCAAGTTCAGGGCGCGCGACAAGGTCACCTGACC
>DATGLG010000072.1:0-13022 GCA_035294245.1 Alphaproteobacteria bacterium
TCCAGACGGGTGCCTCGCCCTTCGGCGACGGCGTCATCACCGGCAACGGCACGACGACGCCGAGCATCCTGCTCAACACCAACTATGGCGGGTTCATCTGGTACCAGCACTTCTGGACCGACCAGTTGCGCTCGACCCTCGCCTATGGCAGCCAGTCGACCGACTGGCAGGGCCCGGTGCCCACATCCGCGGGCTCGACCGAGGTCAAGCGGGCGCAGACGATCCACGCCAACCTGATCTGGAGCCCGGTCAAGGCGGTCAATGTCGGCCTCGAATTCATGTGGGGCGAGGACTACTACCGCACGGCCCCGGGCAGCGATCTCGCGGGCGGCAGCCGCGGCGACGCCAAGCGCCTGATGGCCAGCATGCAATACGTGTTCTAATCATCAGGCCCGGCCAACGGGCTCGCTCAAGACGTGACTACCGGTGGCGCTGCGCAAGCAGCGCCACTTTTCTTATGTGCGCTAAGCAGAATTACTTCTCTGGGTTCCCGCTTGCGCGGGAACGACGAATAAACGGTGTGGGATTTTCTCCTTGAGACCGCACCATCATTTCGCGCCGCGTAGCCCGGGGAGGCGGCGCCACTTTTCTTATGTGCGCGGGGCGTGCATGGAAGGGATTGATCAGAGCCGACGGTTATCCTCGCAAATCTGGCATTCGAAGCAGATTTCGCGAGATGGCTGGCGGACATGCGCTGGTTATCCTTGCAATCATGGAATTTTATGCCATAATTACAAGGATGATATCCCGGCGGACGACCCAGCTTATCCGCGGCCGGCTGGATCAGTTTCCGGCTGTGGCCCTGCTTGGACCGCGCCAGGTCGGCAAGACCACCCTCGCGGAGCGAATCGCCGAAGAGCGGCCAAGCCTCTATCTCGATCTCGAAAATGCGGCGGACCGGGATAAGCTGGCAGACGCCACCCTCTATCTGTCGAGCCACCAAGACAAGCTCGTGATCCTGGACGAAGTCCAGCGTATGCCGGGTCTGTTCCAGAGCCTGCGCGGCCTTATCGACAAGGGTCGTCGCCGCAACCTTCGTGCCGGGCGTTTCCTACTGCTGGGCTCGGCGTCGGTCGACCTGCTCAAGCAATCGGGCGAAACCCTGGCCGGGCGCATTGCCTATGTCGAGCTCGGGCCGCTCAACGTGCTCGAAGTCGATGGCGACGGCCGCGACAAGCTGTGGATCAGGGGCGGCTTCCCCGACAGCTACCTTGCTGAGAGCGATGAAGCCAGCGCGATCTGGCGCGAGAATTTCATCCGCACTTACCTGGAACGCGACATCCCGCAGCTCGGGCCGCGGGCGCCGGCGGAAACGCTGCGCCGCTTCTGGACCATGCTCGCCCATGCGCAGGGCGGAATGCTGAATGCAGCGCAGCTCGCGCGCGGCCTCGGGGTCGATGGCAAAACCGTCGCGCGCTATCTCGACTTGCTGGTCGATCTTCTCCTGGTGCGCCGCCTGCCCCCCTTCCACGCAAATGTCGGCAAGCGGCTGGTGAAATCGCCGAAGGTCTACATCCGAGACAGCGGGATCGTCCACGCGCTGCTCGGGCTTGATGACCGGGAGGCGGTCCTGGGCCATCCAGTTGCTGGGGGGAGCTGGGAAGGATTCGTCGTCGAGAACCTGCTGAGCGCAGCGCCGGAGCGGACAGGCGCCTCTTTCTATCGCACGTCGGCCGGCGCGGAAGTCGATCTGCTGCTCGAGATGCCCGGCGGAAAGCGGTGGGCGGTGGAGATAAAGCGCGGCCTCGTGCCGAAACTCGAAAAAGGGTTCCATCACGCCCGCGAAGACCTGAAGCCGGAGCGCTCCTTCATCGTGTATTCCGGCGATGAGCGCTACCCGAAGGGCGGGGGAGTCGAGGTCATGGGATTGCATGAGCTCGCAGCCATGCTGGCCGGCCTATCCGATTCCGCGCGACGGGAATGAGCGGATCGCGCTCTCGCGAAAATCTCCGAAGCACGAGACGCCGCGAAGGCCACTTTTCTTATGTGCGCGGGGCGTGCATGGTTCGGGTTGAGATGGAGGCCGCCACCCAGCCCCCACCTCACCCTCTCCGGCCTCGTCGACGCCGACCGCTACACGGACAACTTCACCAACTTCCCGGCGATGTGGCGCGACGACGATTTCGCCGGCGTGCTGCCCAAGGGGACGCCGGTCGCCCAATGCATCCCCGTCAAGCGCGAGGCCTGGGCGCTGCGCTGCGGGACCCTCTCGGCGGAGGCGACCCAGCGTATCATCGAGCTGCGCCGCACCCTCGCCGACCAGCGCGACGCCTATCGCCGCCGCTTCCGCGCCGGGAAGCGGTAAGGCTTTATCACCTTGCAGGACGGCAATATGCCGTATAGAATACCGGCGTATTGCCGAATCATCGAGGTCGCCATGTCGGTTGTGATTGTCGAGGAAGTCGCCCGCAAGCTTGGCGGTGCGACCGTGCTCGGGAGGGTCATCCGCTCCCAGGCCGACTTGGCCGAGGCGGTGCGCAAGCGGCTTCCCCTGGCGGCGCTGAAGGGGTTGAGCCTGGCCGGCCTCAGCGAGCAGGAGATCGAGAGGCTGGTGATCCCGCAACGCACGCGCCGGCATCGTGCGGAGCGGAAGCAGCCCTTGACCGTCGACGAATCGGATCGCGCCGTGCGGCTCCTGCGCGTTCAGACGCTGGCCGAGGAGACCTTCGGCGACCGGGAAAAGGCCAATCGCTGGCTGCGCCGCCCGCTCACCGAGCTCGACGGGGAGGCTCCGCTCGTTGTGGCGCAGACGGAAGCCGGCGCGCGCGTGGTCGAGGCGATCCTCGGCAAGATCGCGTGGGGTGCCGCTGCCTGATGCTGCTGTGGCGGCTCTCGGGCAAGCAGCATGCCGAGATATTCGACGGCGGCTATGGCCTCCTCTTCGGCGGCAGATGGAACACCGTTGGCCACGCCGTCACCTATTGCGCGACCTCACCGTCGCTCTGCTTCCTCGAGAAGCTGGTCCATATCGAGGAGCCATCGCTGCTCCCCGAGCTCGTCATGGTCACCTATGAAGCCCCCGACTCTCTCGCCGTTAAATCGCTCGCGCTTCACGACCTGCCCCCGGACTGGCGGCGCTCGGAAGCATGGACGCAGCAAAGGGGCGATGCGTGGCTCGCATCGCTCGCGACGCCGCTGCTGCAAGTGCCTTCGGTGATTGTCCCGTTCGCGGCCTCGCCCGACCGCAACCTGCTCATCAATCACGCGCATCCCGAGGCGGCCGCGATCACGATCGCCGCGCTCGCGCCGTTCGACTTCGATCCGCGGCTCTTCTGACGATTTCGCCTTCTCTTTTTCGCCTCCCGCCTCACCCGCTCCCCCGGATCACAGTCCGAGGTGCACCCTCTCCGCCCCAATGGGGCGTCGATCCACATGCCTCACTCTTCTTCGTCGTCCCCGCGAAAGCGCGCGAAGGCGGGGACGACAAAAATTCTTTAGCAAATGCCATCTACGAGCGTGGCTATCACGCCTCCTCCCGCAGCGTCTTCGCGACGTCGCTGGGGCGCAGCCGGAAGCGGCCATCGCCCCTCCCGCGTCACGCCGGTGGAGGTGCGATGCCTAGGGCGGCGAAGAGCGGCCCGAGATGCCGGGCGTAATGGCGCCAGCGCCCGATCGACGAGGCGTAGATGGGCTGGCGCACCTGCCAGAAGCTCGCCGTGCGCACCAGGCGCTCGTTCTCGTAGAAGGCGAGGCAACGCTCGTCCCAGGGCAGGCCGAGGAACGCCACGAGCTTGCGGCTCCAGCCTTCCTGATCCGCGACGAGGGCCTCATAGGGCACGTCGAGGATCGGGCTCGGCAGCACCGCGCGCCAATGCGCCATGAGCCGCTGGTAATCGCGATAGTAGCGGCCGAGGGCGTCGAGGTCGTAGGCGAAGGGCTGGCCGTGGGCGAATTCCTGGAAATAGCAGGAGAGGCAGGTGTCGAGAGGATCGCGCACGCAATGGATGAGTCGCGCCCTGGGGAAGAGGAGCGCGATCACCCCGAGCCGCGCGAAGTTGTTGGGCATCTTGTCGGTGATGCGGGCGGCTGTGGCGGAATGCTCGCGGAGGCGCGCGAGATGGGCGTTGGCGATCGCCTGCGCCGCCGCCGCGTCGAGCCGCGTCATGCCGGCGGGATAGGGTGCGCCGCCGAGCCGCTCAGGCAGCTCGTGCACGAGCTGACGCAGATAGTCGAGCTCGCCCGCGCCATGCACCTCCGGATGGCTCGCCAGGATCTGCTCGACGAGGGTGGTGCCCGAGCGCGGCATGCCGACGATGAAGACGGGAAGCTCGGATTGGCTGCCGATGCCGCGCTTGGCGGCGAAGAGGTTCTCGTCGAAGGCGGCGATCAGCCGGTCGACATAGGTCGTGAAATCCTCGGGGCGATAGGGCAGCCTCGCCCTCTTGAGGTCGTTGGCCTCCTTGTAGTGGCGGAAGGCCGCGTCGTAATCGCCGAGATCGTCGCAGGTCTTGGCGAGGGCGAAATTGAGCCCGGCGCGCTGCTCGTCGGCGAGCGACGGCATGGCGAGAACGGCCTCGAGCTCGCGGCGGCGGTCGTCCTGGGAGCCGAATTTGCGGCTCTTCACCAGGTTGTAATGGGCGTTGGCGTGGCCGGGATCGAGGGCGATCGCCTTCTCGTGCCAGGCGATCGCCTCCTCGAAGCGCCCCTGGAGCTGGAAGGCGAGGCCCATGTTGAAATGGCCCTCGGCGGAGCGGGGATCGTGCGCCAGGGCTTTCGCGAACCAGGCTCGCGCCTCGTCGAAGCGCCCCTGCTCGAGGAGCGCGTGGCCGATGCCGTTGACGGCGACGAGCGATGCGGGATCGAGCCTGAGAGCCTCCTCATAGCAGGCTATGGATTCGACGGATTTCTGCTGCAGCCGCAAGGCCTCGGCCAGGGCGAGGACCGCGCCGATCAGCGTGGGCGCCAATTGCACCGCCCGGCGCAGGGCGAGGGCCGCCTCGTCATAGCGCTCGAGAGCGGAGAGCACGAGGCCGATCCGGTAATGGGCCTCGGCCAACCCGGGGGCGAGCTCGGCGGCGCGGACGAGGGCCGCATAGGCGCCCCGCAGGTCGCCTTTCCCTTTGAGGGCGCCGCCGAGGGCGAGATGGGCCTCGGCATCTCCCGGGCTTGCTCTGACCGCCGCGGTGAGCTCGGCGGCGGCCGCGTCGTAATCACCCTTCTCAAGGAGGGCGGCGCCGAGGCAATAGCGCGCCGCCCCCAGCGCCGGCGCCAGGGCTACGGCGCGGCGGTAGCAGCGGATGGCGTCGTCGAGCCGCCCCTGGGCGCGATAGACCTCGCCGAGATTGTTGTGCCAGGTGGCAATGCCGCCCTCGCGCGCGATCGCCCTCTCCATCAGCATAACGGCTTGAGCGTCATCGCCGCGCTGATGGGCGGCGAGGCCGAGGAAGTGGAGCGCCTCCGGATCGTCGGGCCGCAGGGCCAACACGCGGCGATAGATCGATTCGGCCTCGGCGAGGCGGCCCGCCTGGTGGAGCTGCAAGGCCTGGGCGAGGAGCCGCTGCGCCTCCGACAGGGGGATGCGCGGGGATGCCAACGTCGCCCCCCCGCTCCTCGCCGCCCGCCGCCTGTCCCTGCGGTTCAATCCCGTCCCTCCGCGCCCGTGCTCGGATGGCAGGAAGGTAAGGGCAAAGCCGGCCCCTGCCAATGGGTTCCTCCTTATTAATTATTTCCCCCACCCGCTTCGCTTCCCTCTCCGCTCGCGCGCGCGAACGCGCGCTTTTCTGCATGATGCAAAGAGGCGGGCTTGCGCCCGCCGGGGGGCGGAGAGGGAGAGGAGCACCGCAGGTGCGACGAGGGTGAGGTGGGGGCGGAGAGGGAGGGACCCACGAGAGCGGGAGGGGAGGTGGGGATATCGAAATCACCCCGGACCACCCTTGCCTTGGCCTGCATCGCCTGCCACAAGGGAGCCATGAGCCGCCTCGATCTCGTCATCCAGCGCCTTCTCGCGCAGCGCGCCTGCATCGAGCAGGCGGTGCGCCTCGTCCGCGACCTTCCCGGGCCGATCCTCGAGCTCGGGCTCGGCAATGGCCGCAGCTACGACCATCTGCGCGAGCGCTGCCCCGGCCGCGCGATCTTCGTCTTCGACCGCGAGCTCGCCTCCCACCCGGCCTCGCGGCCCGAGGTCGCGCTCTTCATCCAGGGGGATTTCCGCGACACCCTGCCGACCGCCGGGGCCCGCATCGGCGCTCCCGCCGCCATCGCCCATTGCGACATCGGCTCCCACGACCCGGTGAAGAGCCGCGCCATGGGGGTGACCATCGCCCCCCTCGTCGTCCCCCTCATGGCCCCGAGTGGCATCGTGCTGGGCGATCAGCCCATGCCCCATCCCGCCTTGCGCCGCTTCGAGCTTCCCGAGGGCGCCGCACCGGGCAGCTATCACATCTATCAGGTGGTCTCACCGTGAGGATCAGCGGCCCTCGCGGCGCCAAGCGAAGGCGAGCGCACCCAGGGCGGCGAGGAGGACGAGGAGACCGGGGAGTAGCGGGGCCTGGCGCACGCCGGTGACGACGTAGTCCCCATTGCTCTTGAAGGCGAGCCACGCGCCGCCAAGCCCGGCCCCGGCATAGCTGTGCCTGGCACTCGCCTGGCGTAGCTCGGGGACGCCGCCATCGGCCAGCCAATGGATGCCGCCCCCCGTGGCGGCGACGGCGGGAGCGAGGCGCGCATCGGTCGCGCGCACATCGGCGAACTCCTTCGGGTTGAGCGGCCCGACGGCGGCGAGGGCGGTATGCTTGCCGTCGCTCACGCGATAGAGGCCGAGCTCATCCGCCGTGAGGGTGGCACTCGAAAGACCGCCGTGATCGGGCTTGAGCGGCAGGCCGAGCTTGCGCCCCGAAGGCGTCGTCACCTCGACCGTCACCGGCTTGGGATCGAGGCTCTGGCGCACGACCTTGATGGTTTTGCCGGCGACCTCGGCGCGCAAGGACTCCTCCTCGAGCTCGGGCTCCTTCATCAGCCAGTGGGCGATGCGCCGCAGCAGCTCGGAGGAGGGCCCGCCACCCTCATAGCCGCGCGACCACAGCCACATCTGATCGCTCGCCAAGAGGGCCACGCGGCCTTTGCCGACATGCTCGAGCTGGAGCAGCGGGCGATTGTCGATCCCGGTCATCAGGGTGTCGCCGCCCTTGGGGCTGACATCGACCTGCCGGAACCAGCGCCCCCAGCTGGGCTCGCCGCCGCTCTCGCTGTTCTCGCCGGGAAGGTCGGCGGTCACCGGATGGCGCTCGCCGAGGGCCGTCACCTTGGGGCGGAAGCCTTGCACCAGGATCTGCCCGGTCGGCGAGGCCGGCATGACTTCGGCGAGGGGTGTGTAATAGAAGCTCACCGGCGACGAGAAGCTCGGGCCGACCGCGACCAGCATGGCGCCGCCCTTGTTCACGTAGTCGGCGATGTTCTGCAGATAGACATTGGAAAGCTCGCCGCGGCGGCGATAGCGGTCGAAGATGATGAGGTCGAACTCGTGCAGCTTGACATCGAAGAGCTCGTGCACCGGGAAGGTGATGAGCGAGAGCTCGCGCACCGGCGTGGCGTCGAGCTTCTCCGGCGGGCGCAGAATGGTGAAATGCACGAGATCGACCGAGGGATCGGATTTCAGCAGGTTGCGCCAGGTGCGCTCGCCGGGATTGGGCTCGCCGGAGACGAGGAGCACGCGCAGACGGTCGCGCACGCCGTTGACGGCGACGACGGCGCGCTTGTTCAGGAGCGTGAGCGGATGCGGGCCGGGATCGACCGAGAGCTCGAACACGGTCTGTCCCGGGTGGTCGAGGGTCATGGGAATCTTGACGTCCTGCCCGAGCGGGATCGGCATGGTCGTCTCGTCGCCGCCGTCGCGGCGCAAGGTGAGCGTCGCCTCGCCCTGGGACGGGCCGGGCAGGTCGTCGACGCGCACGGTCAGGTTCAAGGGCTTGCCGACGAGCCCGTAGCTCGGTGCGTCCACGACCTTGAGGCGGCGGTCGTGCTCGTTGCGCGCGCCGGTGAGAAGCGCATGGAGCGGCGCGCCAAGGGCCGCCGCGGTCTGGGCGCTCGGCACGTCGTGAACCTCGCCGTCGGTGATCATGACGGCGCCGGCGAAGCGCTGGCGGGGAATCTCCGAAAGCGCATCGTCGAGGGCCTTGAAGAGCTCCGTGCCACTGTCCCGATCGCTGGCGTCCTGCCCGGTCGTGCGCACCACGCGCAGCTCGAAATGCTTGAGCTTCTTCGCCTGCGTCTCGAGTGCCGCGAGCGCCGCCTCGGTCTGGGCGTGGCGCTGGCCGATGCCCTGGCTCGGCGATTCGTCGACGATGACGAGCCCGACATCGTCGAGGGGGGCGCGGTCCTCCAGCACCGCCGCGGGATTGGCGAGGGTGAGCAGCAGCACGGCGAGGACGAGGCTGCGCCAGGCCATGCCGCGCGCCCGGCGCAGCCAGCCGAGCGCGAGGAGGGCAACGGCGACGGCCGCGAAGCCCGCCACGGCGAGCCAGGGCAAGAGCGGGGCGAAGGTGATGGAGAGGTTCTGGAGCATCATAGCCCGAGCCTCTCCAGGATCGCCGGCAGATGCACCTGGTCGGATTTGTAGTTCCCCGTCAGGGCATACATGACGAGGTTGATGCCGAAGCGCAGCGCCATCTCGCGCTGGCGCTCCCCGCCCGGCGTCACCGCCTCCAGCGGCTGGCCCGTCTCATCGACCGCCCAGGCGCCGGCCCAGTCGTTGCCGCCGATGACGACGGCGGAGACGCCGTCATTCACGTTGTCGTCGGGCCGCTCCACCCACACGGTCGAGCCGTCGAAGCGGCCGGGAAAATCCCGCAGCAGGTAGAAGGAGCGGGTCAGGACATGATCCTCGGGCACCGGCACGAGGGCCGGCAGATCGAGCTGCTCGAGGATCTGGCGCAGGACGATCCAGCTCGGCGCGCTGCGGTTGGGATCACGGGCGTCGAACAGGATCTGGCCGCCATTGTGGAGATATTCGACGAGCTTCTCGATGGCATGGGCGGAGAGCGCCGGCATCTCGTCGGGAATCGGCCAGTAGAGGAGCGGGAAGAAGGCGAGCTCGTCCTTGTCGGGATCGACGGCCATGGGCGAGGCGGCCTCGACGGCGGTGCGGGCGTTGAGCGCGAAGGTCAGCCCGGTCAACCCGGCCTTGCTGATGTCATCGAGCTGGCGATCGCCGGTCACCACATAGGCGAGCCGCGTCGAGGTGGTGGCGGCGATCGCCGTTGAGTCGTCGGCATCCGTCGTCGCTGTCGCGGCGTGCGCCGGCAGGCCGCCGCAAAGGGCGGCGGCGAAGAGCAGCAGCGCGGCCGCCTTGCCGGCAACGGGGCGCAGGCGCCGGCCGATGAGGAGGCCGCGGAGCCCGAGGCTGACCAGGAGATCGATGAGGGCGAGAAGCATCGCCGCGCCGAGGAGCCATGGCTTCAGGTCGCGCTCGCGGGTGCCGCTATAGAAGCTGCGCTCGACGCCGGCGGGCAGCGGGCCCAAAGGAAAGACCTGGATCACCTCGTTGGTGAGGTTGAGCGCGCGCCGGCTCGCCTGGCTGCCGTAATAGCCCGGCGGGTGGCGCGGCCCGAGATGGGGATGGGCGAGGTCCTCGGGGGTGAGCGCACTCGCCGCCGGCAGCGGGCTCGTCAGCTCGCCGAAGCCGTCGAGGGACTTGAAGGGCGGCAGGCTCGCCTGCGCCTTGGTTCCGACGACGCCTTGGCTCGCCGCGACGATCCGCTGCAGCATCTCGACGAAGAGGCCCGAGAGGGGCAGGTTCGACCAGTCGGGGCTCGCCGTCGTATGGACGAGGACGAGCCAGCCCTGGCCGCGCTTCTCCGCGGTGACGAGGGGCGTGCCGTCCGCCAGCCGCGCCCATGTCTTGCTGTCGAGGTCGAGAGAAGGCTCCGCGAGGACCTGGCGCTTGATCAGCACGTCCGCGGGAACGGCGAGGCCGCTGAACGGGCTCTTGTCGTCGAAGGCGGCGAGAGGCTCGGGCTTTTCCCACGACATGGCGCCGCCGAGCTCGCGCTCGCCGCGGCGCAGCTTCACCGGCACCAGGTCGTCATTGCCCTGGGCGAGGCGCGGCCCGGCGAAGCGGAGCAGGGTGCCGCCCGCGCGAATCCAGCGATCGAGCCGCCCGCGCTGAGGGGCGGTCAAGGCCTCGCGATCCGTCAGCACCAGCACCGCGAGCTGGCGTTGGAGCAGCTGCTCGAGCCCGCCCTCCACCACCTCGCTATAGGGCTGCAAGGCCCGCTCCAGATAATACTGTCCACCAAGCAGCGGCTCGCCCTGCTCGTTGCCGCCGCCTGTCACCAGCCCGACCGGACGGCGGCGCCAGCGATCGTCGAGAAGCACAGTGGCGGCGGCGCTGCGCTCGCCAGCGATCTCGAGGCGCGCGACCTGATTGCGCAGCTCGACGGGAAGCGCCAAGGTGCCGAGTGCCAAGCGCTTGCCCGGCTCGAAGGCGAGCGAGACCTCTCCCGCGGGATGGCCGCGGTCATCGAGCGCCCGCACCGTCACGGTCTCGCTCCCGCCGCTGGTCGCGCGCACCGCGGTGAGGCCGAGCTGGGCGCCCTGGGTCGAGGGCGGCAGCAGGAGATGGGGCAGGGAGCCGATGGCGTCGCCGACCACCCGCACGGGTCCGAGGCGCTGGAGCCCCTTCGCAAACGCCGCAGCGTCGCCCTCGGCAATGCCGTCGGAGAGCCAGACCACATGGGCCAGCGACGGCAGCTTCAGGCCGTCGAGGGCGGCGAGGGCGGCCTTGCGATCTGTTGGCCAGGGCAGGGGCTTCAAAGCCTGGGCCAGCCGCATGGCGTCGGCGGCGGCCAGGAGGCCGCTCGCTTGCAGCTTGTCGCCGTTCGCGGGAGGTGCTGTCGGCAGCAGGACGACGGGGCGGCTCTGGCGCTCGGCGCTCTCGAGCAGGCTCGCCAGCATGCTCTGGCGCGCCGACCAGTTGCGCGCGGCGGCCCAGCCATTGTCGATCGCCACGACGAGCGGCCCGCTTCCCGTCTGCGGCCCGACGGGATTGAGGAGCGGCTGCGCCAGGCCGATGATGATCAGGGCGGCGAGGAGCAGCCGCAGAAGAACGAGCCAGAGCGGCGTGCGCGCCGGCGTCTCCTCGCTTTGGGCAAGGCCGAAGAGAAGGCGCACCGCAGGAAAGCGGATGAGCTTCGGCGACGGCGGCGTGATGCGCAGCAGCCACCACAGGGCCGGCAGGGCGACGAGCGCCGCGAGCAGCGCCGGGTTGAGAAAGGCGAGGGCGCCGAGCTGCAGCATCAGCGCCGTCCCCAACGCGCGGAGAGCGTCGTATAGAGGGAGAGCAGCGTCGGCTCGGGCGGCCGGTCGGTGCGGTGGGCGAGATAATCCCAGCCGACGGCGCGCGCGATGTCCATGAGCCCCCGGCGATGGGCGGCGAGGCGCTCGACATAGGCGTCGCGCACGGCCTCGACCCGGCGCACCAGCACATGGCCCTCCTCCTCGAGCCCTTCAAAGCGGTTGCGCCCGGAGAAGGGCAGGCTCTCCTCCGCCGGATCGAGCACCTGCACGAGATGCCCTTTCACGCCCTGGGCGGAAAAGCGCCGCACCAGCCGATCCGTCTCATCGAGGGGCGCCAGGAGATCGCCGATGAGCACAACCTGGCCGTGGCGCGGCAGCAGCTCGTAAGCGGGCAGGCTCCCGCTGCCATCGGTGGCGCGTCGCCGGCGCGCCAGGAGCAGGGCCATGCGGTTGAGGGTGCCTCGGCCCGGTCGCGGCGGCAGGCCCGAGCCGAGCAGGGCGACATGCTCCTCGCCGCGCACCAGGAGTGCGGCGAGCGCCAACAGCAGAAGCGCGGCCCGCTCGCCCTTCTCGGGCAGCTTGGGCGCCGAGCGATATGCCATCGATGGCGAGAGATCGCACCACAGCCAGACGCTTGCGGCCGCCTCCCATTCGGTTTCGCGCACGAAGAGCAAGTCGGAGCGGGCGGAACGGCGCCAATCGATGCGCTGCACCGAATCGCCGGGCTCGTAGCGGCGGAATTGCCAGAAGGTGCCGCCGGTGCCCACGCGTCGCCGCCCATGGACCCCCTGGGCCACCGTGGCCGCGACCCGCTCCGCATGGACGAGAAGCGGCGGCAGCACCGCCGCGAGGCGCTCGGCCCGCTGTTGGAGGGCCTGGGCGGCGCTCATCGGCGCTCAGGTCAAGGGGGCGGCGAGCCGATCGATCACGTGATCGATGGTGATCCCGTCGGCCCGCGCCGCGAAGTTGAGGGCCATGCGATGGCGCAGAACGGCGCCGCACAGCGCCAGGACGTCCTCGACCGAGGGCGCGAGGCGGCCTTCGAGCACGGCGCGTGCGCGCACGGCGAGCATGAGCGCCTGGCTCGCGCGCGGCCCGGGTCCCCAGGCGACCTGCTCGCGTATCTCGGCAAGCTCGCTCGTCTCGGGGCGGCCCTGACGCACCAGGCGCAGAATGGCGTCGACGACGGAGGTGCCCACGGGAATGCGGCGGATGAGCCGTTGGGCCGCGAGCAGATCGTCGCTGCCCATCACGGACTCAGGCAGCGTCTCGGCGACTCCGGTCGTGGCCGCCAGCATGCGCCGCTCGGCCTCGAGCTCGGGATAGCTCACGTCGATCTGCATGATGAAGCGGTCGAGCTGCGCCTCGGGCAGGGGATAGGTGCCCTCCATCTCGATAGGGTTCTGGGTGGCCAGCACGAAGAACGGCTCTTCCAGCACATGGATCGTGTTCGCCACCGTGACGGTGCGCTCCTGCATCGCCTCGAGCAGGGCGGCCTGCGTCTTCGGCGGAGCCCGGTTGATCTCGTCCCCGAGGACGAGGTTGGCGAAGAGGGGACCTGGCTGGAAGTGCAGCTGCCCGCTGCCGCGGTCGTACACGGCCGATCCGGTGACGTCGGCCGGCATCAAGTCGGGCGTGAACTGGATCCGCGAGAGCCGCAGGCCGAGAACGCGTGCGAGCCCGCGGGCGATTGAGGTCTTGGCGGTCCCGGGGACATCCTCGAGAAGGACGTGGCCTCGGGCGAGCACGCCGACGAGCACGAGCTCGAGGGTTCTCCGCTTGCCGATGAT
>DATGLG010000073.1:0-140987 GCA_035294245.1 Alphaproteobacteria bacterium
TGCGGGCCCTTGTTGAGCGGGCCCGCCAGACCCGCCTGGGTGACGCTCGCGATGGCGCTGAAGCCGAGGATGACGAGCGGCAGCACGGCGATGGCGAGCACCGCCAGCTTGACCTCGCGCGCCTCGATCTTCTTGCCGACATATTCGGGCGTGCGGCCGACCATCAGCCCGGCGACGAACACCGCCAGGATGGCAAACAGCAGGAAGCCGTAGATGCCTGCGCCGACGCCGCCGATGACGATCTCGCCGAGCTGCATGTTGAACAACGGGACAAGGCCCCCAAGCGCGGTGAAGCTGTCGTGCATCGCATTGACCGCGCCGCACGATGCGGCGGTGGTGACGGCGGCGAAGAGCGCGCTGGCGGCAACGCCGAAGCGCACCTCCTTGCCCTCCATGTTGCCGCCGGACTGAAGCGCGCTCGGGGCCTGGTCGACGCCGAAGGCGGCGAAGGCCGGATTCCCGGCGCTCTCGGCGCCATAGATGACGAGGACGCCGGCGATCGAGAGGATCGCCATGGCGCCGAAGAGGGCCCAGCCCTGCATCTCGCGGCCCACCATGCGCCCGAAGACGTTGGTGAGCCCGGCACCCAGCATGATCATCAGCAGCATCTCGAGGAGGTTGCTGAGCGCCGTCGGGTTCTCGAAGGGATGGGCCGAGTTGGCGTTGAAGAAGCCGCCGCCATTCGTGCCCAGCATCTTGATGGCTTCCTGGGAGGCGACGGGGCCCTGGGCGATCACCTGCTTCGCCCCCTCGAGGGTCGTCGCCGTGGTGTAGGCGCCGAGATTCTGCGGCACGCCCTGCCAGACGAGGAGCAAGGCGGCGACGACCGCGATGGGCAGCAGGATGTAGAGCACGCAGCGGGTGAGATCGACCCAGAAGTTGCCGATGCTCTTCGCCGATTTGCGCACGAAGCCGCGGATGAGCGCGATGGCGAGCGCGATGCCGGTCGCGGCTGAGACGAAATTGTGCATGGTGAGGCCGAGCATCTGGGTGAGATAGCTCAGCGTGCCCTCTCCGCCGTAATTCTGCCAATTCGTGTTCGTCACGAAACTGACAGACGTATTAAATGAAAGGTCCGGGGCCACCGCCACCAGGCTCTGGGGATTGAAGGGGAGGAGATTCTGGAGGCGCATGAGGGCGTAGAGGAAAAGAAAGCCCGCAAGGTTGAAGAGCAACATGGCGACCGCATAGATCGTCCAGTGCTGCTCGGCTTTCGCATCGACTCCGGCGAGGCGATAGCAGAGCCGCTCCAGGGGCAGGAGGACGGGCGAAAGGAAAGTGCGCTCGCCCTGGAAGACGCGCGTCATGTAGCCGCCCAATGGCTTGGTGAGCGCCAAGATGATCGCAAAATAGATCGCGATCTGGAGCAATCCGTTGATTGTCATGGCAGGCTTCCCGCGTGGTCAGAACCGCTCGGGGCGGACGAGCGCGTAGACGAGATAGGCGAGCAGCCCGAGGGAGACCACACCGCCGAGGACGAAGTCGAGCATCACGGCGACCTCATAGCTTTTCGCAGAGGACGACATAGCCGATGAGGAGGGCGAAGGAGCCCAACCCCAGGGCCAGCATGATCACGTCGAGCATGGACGCCTCTTCCTTAAGGCTCCGCCCCGCTTTCGGCGCGACAACACGCCATCCGTTACATGCGCAGGAGCAGAGGCGCGGACGACGACACTCTTAGGGAAAAGGCGCATAAAAAATCGATATGGAAATCGCGCCGCGAATAAAAATCCCATAAAGATCGGCCGCCTTTCACGAGCACTCAAAGAATTTAAGCATCGCCGGCATGTCGTTTCGTTGACCCAGATCAACCCCGTGCATGGCCCGACGCGCGGCATCCCATACCCGCTGCGCCTTCGCCTTTTATTTTCGCGGCTCGAAACTCAAATCGATTTTTTACGGCGCGCAGCGGTATTCCAATCTCGGCGCCATTGAGCGGCGCCGGTGTGAGGGACCGTGCTCAACCGGCAGCTTCTGCACATTCTGCCCGCGCTTGCACTCACCGCGATCCGGGTCGTCATCACCCCGGCCGCGAAGGTGGCCGCATCGTTGCGCACGCGCTCCCGATGCGTCGCGCAGGATCGACGCCTGCGCCGCATCGGCCTCGCGGGGCTAGTCATTGCCTTGCTCTTGACCTTGCCCAGCACTGCCCAGGCCCTGTCCTGGTCGCCGGCGGCGCCGAAACGGGATCCACATCCGCCCTGCTTTGCCCCGCCGCCTCGTCACCGGCCGAAGCCGTCCTCGGATTGCTCGAGCCAAGTGACGGGCCTTGCATCCTGGTATGGCCGGCCCTATCACGGCCGGCGGACGGCGAGCGGCGAGATCTTCGATATGAATGCGCTCACGGCGGCGCGTGCCACGCTGCCCATGAATAGCTGGGTCCGCATCATCAACCTCTGCAACGACCGCGTCGTCATCGCGCGCATCAATGATCGTGGGCCCTATGTCGCGGGCCGGGTCATCGACCTGTCCGCGAAAGCCGCGGAGCTGCTCGACTTCAAGGCACGCGGGCTGGTCCCCGTGCGCATCGAGCTCATCGATGCGCGGCCCTGACATGATGCGGCATGAACGCCGTTACGGTCGAGCTCGAGCCGGCCGCTCCTTGAGCGAACAATGAGGGAGAATCGCGTAATGAGAAAGCGTGCGGACCGGCAGCACCCCAGCCATGGCGAGACCGGCATGACGGCAGGGCTGCTGCTCCTTTTGTCCACCTTCGCGTCCGACGGAACGGCGTGGGCGGCCGACGCCGCCCGCGCGGCGGAGGAGAATGCCCAGCCCGCGCAGACGAACGATGCCGGCCAACAGCCTGCGGCGCCCGCAGGCTGGTTGGATGCGGTCAAGCTCTACGGCCATCTCGAGGCGGGGATCACCGGCAATCCCAATGCACCTCGCCGCAATTTCGGCCGGCTCTTCGACGACCACACCAACGAGCCGTCGCTCAACCAGCTGATGGTCACCGCGGAGCGGCCACTTGATCCCAAGGCAACCGGCTATGATTTCGGCTTCAAGCTCCAGGGCCTATACGGCTCGGATGCGCGCTTCACCCACGTCTACGGCCAGTTCAACTGGGTCATCAACGACACCAACCAGATTGCCATCGTCGAGGCCTATGGTAGCGCCCATCTGCCGATCCTCACCGATGGCGGCATGAATGTGAAGCTCGGCCAGTTCGCCTCGCCCATGAGCGCCGAGGCGATCGATGCCACCCAGAACTCCTTCTACTCCCATTCCTACATCTTCAATTTCGGTGTGCCGTTCCAGCACACCGGCGTTCTCACGACGACGCATGTCAACTCGGTACTCGACATCTATGCCGGTCTCGATACCGGCGTGAACGCCTGGCTCGGCAGCAGCGGCGACGGTCTGAACAACGATACCCTTCTTCACGGCCAGGGTGGGGTCGGGCTCACCCTGCTCGGCGGCGACCTCACCATCATGGGCCTCACCCATATTGGCCCGGAGAACCCCAAGCGCGCCTTCGGCAACAGCGTCAATGACGACCTGCGCTACATCAATGACGGCGTCATCACCTGGAAGGCGAGCGATAAGCTCACCTTCACGACCGACCTCAACTACGTCCACGACGACGGTTTGAGGTCAACAGGCTATGGCGGCGCTCAATATGTCGCCTATACGCTTAATAACTGGCTCACCTTCGTCGGGCGCGGCGAGGTGTGGCGCGACAATAACGGCGCCTTCGTGGCCTCCTTCAACGAGCCCCTCGACTTCGTCCGCGCCGAGCGCGGCTTCGACATCAGCCCGGGCGGCGTCGTCAGCGGCGGGCGCACGACCTATGGCGCACTCACCGGCGGCGTCAACGTCAAGCCTCAGGGCTTGCCGAAAGCCATCGACGGATTCGTGATCCGGCCGGAGCTGCGCTATGACCGCTCGCTCAACGGCACCGCGCCCTTCAACAACAGCACGAGCCACCATTCCTGGACGATCGCCGCCGATTTCATCCTGCCCCTCGCCTTCTGAGGGCCGCCGCATTTCCGCAAGTGAGCCACGTCGATGTCAACCATACTGAAAATGGATCCGGACCCGCGCCACGGCGATACGGGTCCAAGCTCAACTTTCGATGCCTTCGCCAATGATATCGGCCGTTGGTTTGCGCTGCGATCCGATGGGATGGTTCTCGGCATCTTCCGCGAATACGATGACGCGCTCCGTTTCGCGCGTCGAGAGGGCGCCGACGTCTCGTCGTTCATGCTCGTTGTAAGCCGCGAGAGCAGCGCCGACTCTTCGATGCGGAGCGCCGCCTGAGCTCTCGCCTATAGGCGCTTCGCGATCTCCTCGAGCATCACCTCGGTGGCGCCGCCGCCGATCGCCTGGACCCGCGCGTCGCGCGCCATGCGCTCGATGGTGGTCCCGCGCATATAGCCCATGCCGCCATGGCATTGGAGGCAGTGATACATCACTTCGTTGACGAGTTCGCCGCAATAGGCCTTCACCATCGAGACCTCCTTGACGGCGTCGAAGCCTTGCGCGTCCAGCCATGCCGCGTGATGGACGAGCTGCAGCCCGGCTTCCACCTTGGCGGCCAGCATGGCGAGCTTGAGCCGGATCGCCTGCTTGTTCCACAGCGGCCCGCCGAAGGCATTGCGCTCCCTCGCCCAGGCAAGCGTCAGCGCCAGCGCCGCCTGGGCCTCGCCCATCGCCATGGCGCCGAGCACGATCCGCTCGTTCTGGAAATTCCGCATGATCGCGTAGAAGCCGCGCCCCTCCCCGCCGAGGATGTGCTCGGCGGGCACCCGGCAATCCTCGAAGGCAAGCTCGGCCGTGTCGGAGGAGCGCCAGCCGTGCTTGTCGAGGGCCCGGCTGACGCGCAGTCCGGGCGTTCCCTTCTCGACCAGGAGCATCGAGAGTCCCTGGGACGGCTTGGCGTGCGGGTCGGTCTTGGCGGCGACGCAATAGAGGTCGGCAAGCACACCGTTGGTGATGAAGAGCTTGCTGCCGTTGAGGACGTAATGGGCGCCATCGCGGCGCGCCGTCGTGCGGATGGCCTTGACGTCGGAGCCGGCGCCGGGCTCGGTGATGGCGACGGCGGTGATGAGCTCGCCCGCGACGATGCCGGGCATGAAGCGGTCCTTGAGCGCCTTCGATCCCGCGTTGAAGAGATGGACCGACGCCATGTCGGTATGGACGAGCGCCGTGATGGCGACGCCGCCGAAGGTCGAGCGGCCGAGCTCCTCGGCGAAAACGGCGCTCGCCAGCGTGTCCATCTCGGCGCCGCCATATTCCGCAGGATAGCGGATGCCGAAGAAGCCGAGCTCGCCCATGCGCCGCAGCACCGCGCGGGGGACCGAGCCCTGCTCCTCCCATTCCGCCGCGTTCGGCTTGATCTCCTCCTCGACGAAGCGGCGGACCTGGCGCCGGAGCATCTCATGCTCCTCGCGCAGATAGGCCGAGCGGAGGCTACCGGGGCTGGGAGCGTTCGGAAGCGCGGCGGTCATGGCCGGACATTCTCGGAGACCGGCCCGCCGCAATCAAGCCGGCACCTCGACGCCGAGCAGCGGACCGTATTGCTGGCTGCCGAAGATGTCGCTGTCCCCGGGGCTGCCGCTCGCGATCGTGCGCGCGATGGTGAACTTGATGGCGAGCGCCGGATCGAAGGCGACGTAGTCGGTGATCCGCTCCAGCGGGATGGCGAAAATGCGGCAGACCGCCTCGCGGGAGATGACGCCGCTGCGGCGGACCAGGTCATAGCTCGCCCGATCCGGGAAGATGATGTCGAAGGTGATGCGGTCGACGCCCGCGTTCTTGCTGCGGATCGTCTTGGCGATATCGAAGAGCTTGCGCGTCGCCATCGCCCGCCTCATATCCCCGCCTCGGTCAGGCCGGTGCGGAACAGCCCCATCGGATCGTCGACGCGCATCGTGTGGTTCACCGTCCAGCGATAGGCGGGGCTCGCCGGCAGCACCTCGTCCAAGGCAAAGGCGACGCCGCCGGCGGTTCCCTTCGTCTGGGACAGCCGGGCATAAAACATCTGGCGCAATCCCGTCATGCAGACCTCCATCGCCACGTCGCGGGTCGGCGCGATGCCCTGCACAAGGATGCAGAGCTCGTGCCCCGGCTTGTCCTTGAGCGGCTCGAGCGCGCCCATGACGCCGTTGCGGCCATAGACGGTATAGTGCAGCTCGTAGCCGCTCTCGCCGAAGCGATCCCGCGTCTGCTGGCGGGCCCAGGCGATGACGGCGTCGATATTGGCGATGGTGTAGGGATCGCGCACGCCGACCATGCCGACATACCGCTCGCCGACCTTGCCCGAGCCCTCGAGCTTGACGCGCAGCTCCCGGGCGGGAACGTAGCGTGGGCCGGAGATGCGGGTGGTGCGCTCGTCATATTGCTCGTAGCGGCACTCGCTCATGTCGATATGCCCGCCGAGGAAATGCTCGTAGAACGGATTCGGACGCTCATACATGGCGTGCGCTGCAACCGAGGCGATCGTGCAGCGCTGCTCCGGCAGCAAGGCCGTCACCTTGACGTCCTCCATGGTGATCTCGCCGAGCACCGATTCCTTGCCGCCGTAAGGCTCGGCGCAGAACGAGGCGCACTCCAGCACCTTGCCGTAGTAATAGGCCAGCGCCTCGGGAAAGCCCTTGCGGATCGCGGGTGCGGCGAAGATGGCGCAATCGCTGCTGCGCCCGCCGATAATGACATCCGCCCCCGCCTCGAGGAGCCGGATATAGGGATGCACGCCGGCCATGGCGACGACGCGGTCGGTCGCGTCCAAGGTTGCGAGATCGAGGGCCGGGCGCGAATCCAGTCCTTGGATCTCCTCGCCGGCCTCGAGCTTGTCTCGCAGCACCGCTTTCGGCACTTCGGAATAGAAATAGCCGATGCGAAATTTCGGCAGGCGATGCTTCGCCGCGAGCTCCTTGATGATGCCGACGAAGAGATCGACGCGGCTGTCGCTGCCCGTATCCCCGGCGGAGCCGACGATCATGGGAATCCCAAGGCGGCACGCGCCGAGCAGCATCTGCTCCAGATCATGGGTCTGCCAGGCGAGCGGGCTGCACGAGACGTCCTCGCCGAGAGGGCCGGGACCGATATCGTTCGAGCCCGAATCCGCGCAGATCAGGTCGGGCTCCGATTTCAGCCCGATCTCGTAGCTGCCCGTCCGGATCGGCGCGAAGCCGAGATGCCCGTTCGGGCAGACGATCCGCAGCGTGTTGTTCGCGGAACGTTGGTGCTGGATGGATACGCTCACGAGTCTCTCCTTCGGATAAGTCGCGTCGTCACGCGCGCACAAGGAAGCAGGCATCGGGCGCGACCGACCACCGCACGGAATCACCTTCGGAAAGGCCGTCGCCCGGGAAGTGGTGCGCGCAGATCTCGAGTTCGCCGGAACGCACGACGGATTGCATGAGATCGCCCAGCAGGGCGCGCCGGACGAGCGTGCCGGGATAGCCGCCCCCATTCGCAGCAGCGAAGAGGCGCACGCTGGTGGGACGGAAGCAGACGAAGGTCGGGCCTGTGCTGGTCGCCGCGGCTCGCGTCTCCAGCCGCACGCCTCCGGTGAGCATCGCGACGGGACGGCCTCCCTGGCCTCCCGCGACCATGCAGGGGAAGATGTTGCGCACGCCCATGAATTCCGCGACAAAGCGGCTGGCCGGCGCCTCGCGAATCTCGGCGGGAGCGCCCGCCTGCTCCACCTCGCCTTGCCGCATCACGAGGATGCGATCGGAGAGGACCAGCGCCTCCTCCTGGTCATGGGTCACGTAGATCGCGGTCAGGCTCAGCTTGCGTTGCAGCTCTTTGAGCTCGGCGCGCATGGCGAGGCGGAGCTGGGCGTCGAGGTTGGAGAGCGGCTCGTCGAGGAGGATGACGCCGGGATCGCAGGCGATCGCGCGAGCCAGCGCCACCCGCTGCTGCTGCCCGCCCGAGAGCCGCGTCGCCGGCCGCTCGGCGAGGGCGTCGAGCCCCACGAGCGCCAAGCTGCGCCGCACGGCCTCCCGCACCCGGTCGCCGCCGATGCCCCGCGCGCGGAAGCCGAAGGCGACGTTCTCGAACACCGTCAAATGCGGCCAAATGGCGTAGGACTGGAACACCATCGAGAGCCCACGCTTCTCCGGCGGCAGGTTGACCCCACGGCCGGCGTCGAACACCGTCCGGCCATCGATGGCGATGCGGCCACCGCGCGGGGCCTCCAGCCCGGCGATGGCGCGCAAGGTCGTCGTCTTGCCGCAGCCGCTCGGCCCCAGCAGCGTCAAGATTTCGCTGCGACGGACAGTGAGGTCCAGGGAGCGTACCGCGGGCACGGGGCCATGCCAGACGGCCAAGCCCTCCACGGCGACAATGCTGTCGCCCTCCTCGCGGGTCGCGTGCGCCGTCATGCCAGCACCGCCCGCCGCCGCGCGCGCAGCAGAAATCCGACAATGACGAAGGTGGCGGCAAGCTGCGCGAAGCCAAGGGCGGCGACGTCGCTCGGATTGCCGTTCTCCCATAGATCGAAGGTCGTGACCGAAAGCACCGTGCTGCTGCTGGTGTAAAGAAGGATCGAGGCGCTCACCTCGTGCAACGCCATGACGAAAAGGAGGATCCAGCTGGCGAAGAGGGCCGGCCGCAGGAGCGGCATGGTGATCCAGCGCATGCTCTGGAGCCACGACGCTCCCGCCACGCGCGCCGCCTCCTCGAGCTCGGGATGGAGCTGGCGGATGGCGCCTGCCGCCGCACGCACCCCGAAGGGCAAGTAATGGGTCACATAGGCCACGAGGAGAATGCCGATGGTGCCGTAGATGGGCAGGAACGGGATGGCGACATAGACCCAGAGCAGGCCGAGGGCGAAGACCATCGCGGGCATGCTGAGCGGCACCATGCTGAGCTGGTCGAGAGAGGTGCGGCCGCGGAGGCGGGTGCGGATCACGACCCAGCTCACCGCCAGACCGAGCAGCGTCACGAGCGTGGCGGTGGCAACGCCGAGGAGCGCGCTATTGCCCGCAGCAAGCCAGGTCTTCGGATATTGAAAGAGCACGAAGGCGAAATGCCGGGCGGTGAGCCGCATCAGGCGAGGATCGGCGGTGACAAAGTCGATCGACGCCGCCCAGAGCAAGGCGAGCAAGGGCAGGACGGTCGCCAGTAGCACGTAGAGCCATGCGGCCGCCGCGTAGAGGTGGCGAGCCTTGGATCGTCCCGGAACGTGGGGACGAAAGGACTTTCCGGTAATCGTCGCAAAGGAGCGCCGCCCCAATAGCACGCTTTGCGCGAAGGTGAGCGCGGCGGTGACGGCGAGGAGATAGAGACCCCAGGCGGTCGCCTCGCCGATCCGCGGCGGATAGTTCTCGAGCAGCCGGAAGATCTCGGTGGTGGCGACATTGAACCCGCTCGGCATGCCGAGCACGGCGGGAACGCTGAACATGCCGATCGCCTGGACGAAGACGAGGAGCGAGCTCGCGAGCGCGGCCGGGAGAAGCAAGGGCAGCACGATCCGGCGCAGCGCGAAGCGCCGCGACGCCCCGTGCACGCGGGCGGCCTCGATCATCGCGGCGTCGATTCCGCGCAGCGCATCGGAGATCAGCAGGAAGGGCAGCGGCGCATAGGACAATATGCTGACCGCAACGACGCCGCCGGCCGAGACCATGTTGACGTCCACCTCGGTCAGGCCCACCCCATGGAGAAAAAGATTGAGAAGGCCGCTGCGCGGCGAGCCGATCCAGCTCCAGCCGATGGCGGTCAGGAGCGGGGTCAGATAGAGGGGGACGATCACCAGGCGCTCGAGCAGTCCGCGACCCGGAACGCCATTCCCGCCCAGCATCAGCGCCAATCCCCCGCCGATCGTGACGGCGCCGGTCGTCGCCGCCAGGCCGAGCACGAGCGTATTCAGGAGGATCGCCGGCTGATGCAGCGGCGTGAGGAGGGCGGCCGCAGCACCCTGTCCGATGCTGGTCGCGACCACCGCCACGAGAGGCGGCGCCACCAGCAGCGTGACCGCGAAGGCGGCGGCGATGAAGAGCGCGCGCTCGGGCGACGGCCAGCGCGGCCGCAGGAGCCGGAAAGCTCCGACGTCCGATCGCCGCACCGTCGCCGCCGTTCCGATCATGTCCAGACCGTGTCGGCTTGTGATCAATGAAACAGGGAATCGAACTCGGCGGGGAACTGCGCGCTGGCGCGCAGGTAATCGTCGAGATTGGTCGGCAGCAGCGGCTTGGTCTCGGCGAGCGGCTTCTGCCCCGGGGGCGGCGGCACGTCGGGACGCATCGAATACATGCCGTAGAGCTTGGTATCGAGCAGCGTCTGGCCCTCCTGCGACAAGATGAAATCCATGAAGAGCTTGGCGGCGTTGGGATGGGGCGCCCCGGCGACGATGCCGACGGGCGCGAGCGTCAGGGGCATCCCCTCGGCCGGATAGATCGGGCGCAGCCCCGCCTTCGCCGCGGCAGGCTCGAAGGCCCGCCAATGATCGAGGGTGGCGCCGATCAGCACCTCGCCGCGGATGACGGCGTCCGTGACCTGGGCGCTCGTGGCCATCACGACGGGCCGCTGCGCGCCGAGCTTCTTCAGGTAATCGAGGCCCAGGGCCTGCTGCAGCAGATAGATCTGGTTGAATTGCGTGCCCGAGGCGGCGTTCTGCAAGGCGATCTGGCGGTTTGCGAAGCGCGGCAGCAAGAGATCGGCCCAAGCATGGGGCGCGTCGTTCGCCGAGAGACGGTTCTCGTTATAGGCCATGATCACGCCGATCGCCTGGACCGCGGCCCAATAGCCGTCCTGCTTGGCGTTCGGCGGATAAGCCGCGTATTCGGGGGAGTCGTAGCGTTGGAGCTTGCCGGCGCGCGTCATCTTGACGAAAGCGGCCATGTTCGCCGCCAGCATGACGTCGAAAGTGACGTGCTTGGCGTCGAGCTCGGCATTCACGCGCGCCAGGACGCGGCCCGTGGGCGCGGAATAGAACCCGGTCGCAAGATCGAGGAACGGATATTTCGCCTTGAACGCCGCCAGGAATTTCGTGAAGTTCTCGCCCGGTGCCGCATCCGCGATATTGAGCTGCGCCTCGCGCTGAGCGCCCGCCACGAGAGCGGCATGGTTCTCGGCCCGCACGGGATTGCCGCCGAGCATCAGCCCGGCCGTCAGAAGCCATGGAATCGCGATTCGCCAGCTCATCGGTGTCCTCCCCTGCGCTTCCCTGAGAGAGCGTCATCCTCCGGCCCGCGCGCTCGGCCGCCGGAACTCGATCATCTGCTTGTAGCGATCGGAGCGGCAGAAGATCTGCGAATGCTCGATCGCCAAGCCGTCGCGGCTCATGAAGGTCCGCTCCAGGACCAGGAGCGGCGCGCCCGGAGAAAGCTCGAGCGCGCGTGCCTCTGCCGCGGCGGCGGGCTTGGCATAGGCGACCTGGATCGCCTTGTAGAGCGAGAGCCCATTCGCCTCGGCCACCATGCCGACCAGGGCCGTCGCCGAGGACAGCTTCTTGCGCCAGCCGCGCGGGAGCCTGGCGGCGAAGGGCAGCGGGACGTGAATGATCGAATAGGCATAGGGGCCCGAATCCGCCCGGCGCATGAGACGGATGCGGAAGGCCTCGGCATCGTCGTCGAGGGCCAGCGCCGCGGCGACGCGCCGGTCGCAGACGGCATTGGCGCAATCGACGATGACGGGCGCGCTCGGGAAGCTGCTGAGGACGATGTCGTCGAGGGAGGCGAGCATCCAGCTCCCGGCTCCGTTCGGACGGGCGATTACGAAGGTCCCGCGGCCGCGATAGCGTTTGACGATCCCGTCGGCGACGAGCACGTCGACGGCGGCGCGCGCGGTGAAGCGGCTGACGCCGAACTCCTCCATCAGCGCCTCGTCTGTCGGGATTCGATCGCCGATGCGGTAGACCGAGCCGACGATGCGCGTGCGCAGCTCCTGCAGGATCTGAAGATAGGCCGGTATCGACATCGGCAGCGCCCTTCGACGGATTCTCAAGTTCGATACCATATTGTCCGGACAAATACAAGTTGTCCGGACAAATGATTTTGCGACGCCACCGTTGGGATCGCCACCCTCGTCGCAGCAGCGCCGCTACGCGGGAGAGTCCGGAATGGAACCCATCCTCGCGGGGCGCGTTTTTAACTAGGAAATTGGGAAAGCGTGCGAATGAGGCGTTTCAAGGGCCAAAGCAGTCGCGAGGCAATGCCGGGATCGAGCTGGGAGCGCGTGCGCCGCATCGCCGGCCTCGTCGGGGCCCTGCTCCTGACCGCGTCGCTCGCCGGCTGCGTCAGCTATTCATCGGGCCCCACGGTCGTGCTGCCGCCGGGCGCCACTGTCATCTGCCCCAACGGCTCGCCCGCGACCTACGGCAACGGCGCCTATCACTGCTGACGATTCGCCGCTCGCCTAGGCGCTCAGGCTCTCCTCGAAGGGAAAATTCGAAAGCAGGCGATGGCCGTCATCGGTGATCAGCACCTGCTGCTCAAGTTTCACCCCGTCCCGGCCCCCCTCCTCGCCGATATAGCTCTCGACACAGATGGTCATCCCCGGCACCAGCTCGCCGTCATAGGCGCTGCGCTCGCGATCTCGGGCATGGGTGATCTTGGGCCATTCGTCGCAGAGCCCGACCCCATGGGCGACGCTGGAATAGCGGTTCTTGACGAAGGCGTCCGGGATCCGCCAGGCAAGCTCGGCGGCCTCGCGCAAATTCATGCCCGGCCTCATCAGCTTGTCGATGTTGTAATGGATCTGCTCGAGCGCCAGGCCGTAGAGACGGCGCTGCTCCGCACTGGGCCGGCCCGGGCCGCAGAAATAGGTGCGCGAGATGTCGGCGCAATAGCCGAACGGCCCGATCAAGTCGGTGTCGAAGCTGACCAGGTCGCCGGGACGGATCAGGCGATCGCCGCATTCCTGGAACCAGGGATTGGTGCGCTCGCCCGAGGCGAGAAGGCGCGTCTCGATCCATTCGCCGCCGAGCCGGATATTCGTCTCGTGCAGGATCGCCCAGAGCGCGTTCTCGGTCATGCCGGGCCTGAGCGCCTCGCGCATCCGCGCCATCCCCGCCTCGCAGACCGCGATCGACTGCATCATGCAGGCGATCTCCTCCACCGATTTCACCGAGCGGGCAATCTCGCAGGGCTCCTGTCCGTCGAAGATGGCGACGCCGCGCGCCCGCAGCGCATCGGCGCCCGGCGGATCCAGGCGGTCGACGGCGACGCGCCGGTTTTCCCCGCAGCGCCGCGAGAGCGCATCGGCGATCTCATCGGCCCAAGCGTTCGCCTTCTCTACGACGCGGCTGCCGGCGCCGAAGAAATAGAATCCCGTCGCCGGCCTGATCTCGTCGAGTGTCTCGAGGCCGGCCGAAAGATGCTCGCAATTATGGAAGTCCCACAGGATCGCCTTGCCCTCGGCCGGCATCAGGCAGTAGCGGGCGGGGGTGTGGGAGGTCCAGACCGACATGTTGCGGCTGCCGGTGGCATAGCGGATGTTCATCGGGTCGAGGAGGAGGGCTGCGGCATAGTCTCGCCGCCGGAGCTCGGCTTGGAGGCGCCCCAGGCGATAGGCGCGCAGCCGCGCCATGTCGATCTGGCGCTCGTTGTCCCGGAGGCCTGCGGCCGCTTGCGGGATGAGGGATGTCTCCTTCGGCCTGCTCATGTCGCTTACGATCCGCGAAGCTGCCGCGCATAGGCGAGGTTCCGCGCCTGCAGGCCCTTCGCCTTGCCGAAGACGTAATGCTTGGACATGTCCGGCGAATAGCGGCTGGCCAGCGGATGACGGCCGAGTGCCTCGGCAAGGGCGCGGATGTGATGCGGCCCGGCGCCGCAGCAGACGCCGAGATAGCGCACGCCGAGATCATAGGCCGCCTTGCCGAACTCGGCGATCTCGTAGCGATTGCAGGTGAAGGGATCCAGCGCCACGGGGAAGGGATGATCGTTCGGGATGCAATCGCAATGCCGGTCCCGCAGCGATTGGAAGGTGGGCTCCTTGGCTGTGGTGCGGTAGGGAACGGGCAGGGCCGCCATGTGGCATTTAACCTTGCGCCGAATCCGCTTGAGGAGCGGAAGCATGGTGCGCGGCCCGCGACTGCAATTGAGCCCGACGACATCCACCCCGGCCTGCTCGAGGCGCCGGCACGCCTCCTCCGGGCTCCAGTTCTCGCGCGTGACGCCGTTCGTATGGATGGCGAGGGTGATCACCGCCGGCAGCTTCGCCGCCTTGATGGCTTCGAGCGCGATGAGCGCCTCGCCGCCATGGGAATAGGTCTCGCCGATGATGAAGTCGACGCCGGCATCGACGGCCCATTGCACCTGCTCGTCGAACATCTTGCGCACGGCCTTGTGGGCCGCCTTGTCGTCCGGCGCATAGGTCGTGGTGTTGCAGATATTGCCGGCGACCAGCGTGCCGGTGTCCTTCGCCACCTTCTTGGCGATCTTGAGCGCCAGCCGGTTCATCGGCTCGAGGTCCTTCTCGCGGCCGATGAGGCGCAGCTTCGCGCGATGGCCGTAATAGGTGAAGGCCTCTACAACGTCGGATCCCGCATGCACGAATTCGCGGTGAAGCTGCTCGACGAGCTCGGGATGCTCGAGCACGACCTCGGGGACATAGGCGCCGGCCTGGAGATAGCCGCGCCGCTCGAACTCGAAGAGGTAGCCTTCGGCACAGATGACGGCGCCCTTTTCCAGGCGATCGAGCAGTCCGGGCCTGCGATTCGTCTTGGCGGTGTTCTTGCTCTGCATGACGCTCCCCTGTTCAAATGGTAGCTGTTCAGTACGGGCCAACGGCGAGACGGTCCGCTTAGCCGCGCATTCGCTCGCCTTTCGGGTCGAAGAGCGGCTCGGGCGCGAGCCGGGCCGGCCGCCGCTCGCCCAGTATTTCCACCTCGAAGCTGTCAGCCGCGCCGAGCACTGCCGGGACATAGCCGAGCGCGAGGGAGCAGCCCAGATGGTGGGCGTAGCCTCCCGAGGTCACCCAGCCGACGGCCTTGCCGCCATGCCAGATGGGCTCGTCGCCGATCGCATCGGCGCTGTCAGCGCCCATGGCCAGCGTGATCAGGCGGCGCTGCGGCCCCCTCTCCTTCTCGCGCAGCGCCGCGTCGCGGCCGATAAAGTCGTTCTTGCGGAAATCGACGAAACGGCTGAGCCCGGCCTCGAAGGGCCCGTAGATCGGCCGGAACTCGCGCGCCCAGGTGCCGAAGCTCTTCTCGAGGCGCAGGGCATTGAGGGCCCGTGAGCCGAAATGCCTGAGCCCGAGATCGCGGCCGGCCTCCAGTAGCAGGTCGTAGAGCGCGAGCTGGTAATCGGCGCCGACCCAGAGCTCGTAGCCGAGCTCGCCGGTGAAGCTGATGCGGCCGACCTTGGCGGGAATCATGCCGAGCTCCATGTCGCGGAACGACAGGAAGGGAAGGCTATCGTTCGACACGTCGTCGCGCGTCAGCCGTGCGAGAAGCTCGCGCGCGCGGGGCCCGGCAATGGCGAGGCCGAGGAGGTCGCTGCGAAGCGAGCGCAGCGAGACGCCGCTCGCCGGCAAATGCGCCTCGAACCAGCGCATGTGATAGGCCTCGGCAATGCCGGAGCCGAAGATGTAGAAGCGCTCCGGCCCGGCCTTGGCCACGGTGAAATCGCCGATCAGCTTGCCGCCCGGATTCAGCATCGGGCTGAGGGCGATGCGGCCTTCCCGCGGCATGCGGTTGGCGAGCAGGTAGGAGAGCCAAGCCTCCGCCCCCGGACCCGTCGCTTCGTATTTCGCGTAGGTCGAGATCTCGATGAGCCCGACGGCGCTCCGCACCGCGCGGCATTCCGCCGCCACCGGCTCGTGGGCATTGGAGCGCCGGAAGGTGACGTCCTCGACCGCGGCCGCACCCTCGGGCGCGAACCACAGCGCATGCTCGAGGCCGAAGGCGACGCCGAATACGGCCCCCTTCGCCTTGAGGCGGTCATAGACGGGCGTCATGCGCAGCGGTCGCGCGGCGGGAAGCTCCTCATTGGGGAAACGGATGCGGAAGCGCCGCGAATAGTTCTCTCGCACCTTGGCGTTGGTGTAGGCCATGGTCGCCCAGTCGCCGAAGCGCGCCACATCCATTGCCCAGACATCGGAGCCGGGATCGCCATGCACCATCCAGTTGGCGAGCGTAAGGCCGACGCCGCCGCCCTGGCTGAAGCCCGCCATCACCCCGCAGGCGACCCAGTAATTCCTGAGCCCGCGCACCGGTCCGACCACGGGATTGCCGTCGGGCGCGAAGGTGAAGGGGCCGTTGATGATCTTCTTGATGCCGGCGCGCTCGATCGCCGGGTAATGGCGGAAGCCGACCTCCAGGCTGGGCGCGATGCGATCGAGATCGGGGGGCAGCAGCTCGTGGCTGAAATCCCACGGCGTCGTCCGCTCGGACCAGGGCACGCCAGCCCGCTCATAGGTGCCCATGAGCATGCCGGCACCTTCCTGGCGCATATAGATCTCGCCTTCGAAGTCGATGACGTGGAGCATCTCCTTCGCAGCGCTCTTCACTTCGGGGATCTCCTCGGTGACGAGATATTGGTGCTCCATGGCGAGGACCGGCAGCTCCAGTCCGGCCATGTGGCCGACCTCGCGCCCCCACAGCCCGGCGGCGTTGACGACGTGCTCGGCGACGAGATTGCCCTTATCGGTGACGATCTCCCAGGTGCCGTCGGGACGGGGGATGAGGCCGGTGACGCGCGTGAAGCGATAGATCTCCGCCCCCTGGATGCGCGCCGCCTTGGCATAGGCGTGGGTGACGCCGGAAGGGTCGACATGGCCCTCGATGGGATCGTAAAGCGCGCCGACGAAATAGCGCTTGTCCATCAGGGGAAAAAGCTGCGCCGCCTCGTCGACGGAGACGAATTCCGTCTCCATGCCGAGATAGCGGCCGCGCGCATGGGCGAGCTTGAGCCAATCGAGCCGCTCGGGGGTGCCGGCGAGCATGATGCCCCCGGTGATGTGAACGCCGCAGGATTGCCCGGAGATCGCCTCGATCTCCTTGTAGAGATTGATCGTGTATTGCTGCAGCTTGGCGACGTTGGGATCGAGATTGATGGTGTGCATGCCGCCCGCAGCATGCCAGGTCGAGCCGGAGGTGAGCTCGTCACGCTCCAGCAGCACCACGTCCCGCCAGCCTGCCTTGGTCAGGTGATAGAGCACGCTGCACCCCACCACCCCGCCGCCGATCACGACCACTTGAGCATGAGACTTCAACGTCGCACCCTTCCGGCTAGAGCATGATTCGTCTGAGCTGAGGCGCGCAACCGTCGCCCCGGCGGAGGCGAGGGCCCAGGAGATGCTGGACTCCCGCTTGCGCGGGAATGACGGATGCGACCATAGCGATTCGACCTGAACGTAAACCGGCTAAGCGGCGAGCCCCGGAGAGCCGCGCCGTTCCTCGAGATAGGTCTCCATCGTCCGGCAATACCACTCGACGAAGCGGATCACGCCGCTCTCGCTCTCCTGGGAATATGGGCCCGGCTGATAGGCGATGGAATTGACGCCCTCCTGGTTTCGCTCGACGAGGATGCGATCCTGGCTGTTGGTCTCGTCCCAAATCCTCACCAGGTTCCGCAGGTCGTAGTCGCGTCCCTCCTCGGCCTCCCGGTCGACCAGCCATTTCGCGGTCACGAGCGTCGTTTGCGCGTCTATGGGGAGCATGCGGATGAGCACCGCATAGTCGCCGAGGGCGTGATTGAAGGTACTGGGATAATGCACCCAGCGCACCGAGCCGATGTCGTTATGGGGCACATGCCCCAAGAGGCGCGTCACGGCCGGCTTGCCGTCCATGGTCGTCGACACCGCCCCGTGCGTGAAAGGAAGGCGAACGACACGGAAATCCTCGCCATGGCTTATGCCGCTGGGCAGGCCGATCGCAGCACATCTTTCCCAAAACTCGACGATGCCCTGGCTCTTCCGCGGATCGTCGAAGTCGTAGAGATCGAGAAACGTGCGCATGAGCTCGGGGTGCCGCGCCGCGCAATGGTAGCACTCGCGAGAATTCTCCATGACGAGCTTCCAATTGCCCCGCTCGATGAGATGACTCTCATAGGCCAGCTTGGCGTTCGCAAGATCGTGCGGGGCGAGATAGGGCTCGACCGTCGCCTTGTAGGGCGCGAAATCCGGTGGCTCATCCGCAAGGCAGATATAGATGGTGCCGCCGAGCGTCCGGGCATGAACCGGCTTGAGCGTATAGGCGCCAATATCGAAGTCCTTGTGCATATGCCCGGCTGCGACGAGCCGACCATCGAGATCGTAGCTCCATTGATGGTAGGGGCAGACGAGCTTCTTGGCCCTGCCCCTTTCGGCCGTGCAGAGCTTCGAGCCGCGATGCCGGCAAGTGTTGAAGAAGGCGCGAATGTCGCCGGCCCGATCGCGCAAAACCACGATCGGGCTGCGGCCGATGGTCAAGGTGAAGTAGTCGCCGGGCTTGGGAATCTCGCAGGTCGCACCGGCGAAGAGCCAGCGGCGGTGAAAAATCGCCTCGATGTCCAGCGCGAAGAAATCGGGATCGTTGTAGAAGCGCTGTGGCAGGGAGAAGAGCTTCCGCCGCTGCCCCAGAGCCCGCAACATCTCGTCGCCTGCGCCCATGCGCCGCCCCATCACGGATGACACCTGGACTCAACGCTGCCAAAGTGCTCGCCCGTCGTCTTGCCTGGAAGCGCCATAACTTTGACGGCAGGCGATCCCGTCTGCCGCTCAGCCGCGCAGCTTGCGCGGCAGGCGCACCGCCCGCGGGGGATAGCCGAAGCGGGCGGCGAAGGAGCGGGAGAAATGGGCCGCCGAGATGAAGCCGCAGGCGACGGCAACCTCCATGATCGAGAGCGAGGTATGCGTCAGGAGCCGACGCGCGCGATCGAGGCGCAGGTCGAGATAATAGCGCGACGGCGTTCGCCCGAGATAATCCTTGAAGAGGCGTTCGAGCTGACGCCGGGAGAGCCCAACAAATTTGGCGAGCTCGTCCGGGGAGAGCGACTCCTCGAGCCGGCTTTCCATCAGCGCGACGGCGGCGAGCAGCTTGGGGTTGCTGATGCGGAGGCGCTGGCGCAGCGTCATGCGCTGCGCGTCATGGGCGTCGCGCAAGGACGTGTGAATGAATTGCTCGGAAACCGCCGTCGCCAGGTCGTGGCCGTGGCGCAGCCCGATCATATGCAGCATGAGATCGAGCGCCGCGGTTCCGCCGGAGCAGGTGAAGCGGCTGGTATCGATCTCGAAGAGATTTGCGGTAAGATCGAGCTCGGGGTGCGCCTCGGCCAGGCTGGGAAGCTCCTCCCAATGGATCGTGCAGCGATGCCCTTGGAGGAGGCCGGCTTTGGCAAGGACCCAAGTCCCTGTGGAGATCGCGCCGATGACGGTGCCCCGTTTCGCCAGGCGCCGCAGCCAGGCCAGGCTGCGCCGGTCGTCGAATGCGCCAGCCTCGATGCCAGCGCAGACCGCAACCGTCGCGCAATGCTCGACCTCGGCGACGCCCGCATGGGGCAGAACGGTGATACCATTGCTCGCGGCGACAGCGGCACCATCGGTGGAAATCAGACGCCAGGAATATAGGCTCCGTCCGCTCAAACGGTTGGCCGCGCGCAGCGGCTCGACCGCCGATGTGAACGCCATCATCGAGAAGCGCGGTACGAGGAAGAAGCCGATCTCCTCACAATCCGTTCCGATCTCAGGCTTCGCCATCACCGACCGCCTCCCCCGCCTGCGCGCCGAATGTATCGCGCCATGTCGTGAGAATGCAAATCACAGTCGCTCTAAGTCAATTCTGGAGGTGCGATCACGCGCATGCTAGGCGTCGAGCGCGCGCCGTTCGCCCATCGGGAACGGCGAAAGAAGGCGCCCCCGTTGCTCGTCGCACGGACAGAACAAAATCGAGGCGCATCGCGCCCGCGACGGTGGAGAGGACCTCATGGGAACCCTGCGGTTCATCGAGGGCAATCTGGGCGTCATCATCCAATTGACGCTTCAGCACATCTCCATCGTGGGTGTCGCCGTGGGTTTCGCGATCCTCACCGGCGTCCCCATCGGCATCGCCATCACCCAGAGCCGGCGCGCCGCGGATGCCGTCCTCTATGTCGCCTCGATCATCATGACGATCCCCTCGATTGCCCTGTTCGGCGTGATGATTCCCGTGCTGTCCCTGATCGGGCAAGGGATCGGTTATCTCCCCGCCGTCATCGCCGTGCTGCTCTATTCCCAGCTCCCTATCATCAGGAACACCTATACAGCGATCACGAACGTCGACCCGGCCTTGCGCGAGGCCGCGCGCGGCATGGGGATGACGCCGCTCCAGCGTCTCCGGCGTGTCGAGATCCCGCTCGCCGTTCCCGTCATTATGGCGGGCGTGCGCACCGCCGTGGTGATCAATATCGGCGTCACTGCGATCGCGGCCTATATCGGCGCCGGCGGCCTGGGTGTTCTGATCAGCCGCGGCATCTCCCAGACCGATGTCCGGCAGCTCGTCACCGGAGCCATCGCGGTGAGCCTGCTCGCGATCGTCGCGGACTACCTTTTGCTGTGGGCGCAGAACGGGCTGACGCCGCGCGGCGTCAAAGTCTAACGGGAATAGCGTGATGGATCGGCCGAGGTCGGACGCTTGATCAAGCTCGACAACCTGACGAAGACCTTCGCGACGCTGCGGGGCACCGTGACAGCCGTCGACCGGGTCAGCCTCGAAGTTCCCGCCGGCGAGATCTGCGTGCTCCTTGGCCCCTCGGGCTGCGGCAAGACGACGACCCTCAAGATGATCAACCGCCTGATCATGCCCAGCTCCGGCAAGATCTTCATCAATGGCAAGGACACGGACGCCTATGACGTCGTCGATCTCCGCCGGAGCATTGGCTACGTCATCCAGCAGATCGGGCTCTTCCCCAACATGACCGTCGAGGACAACATCTGCGTCGTCCCCGACCTCTTGGGATGGGACCGGGCAAAGTCGCGCAAGCGTGCTGCGGAGCTGCTGGCGATGGTGGCGCTCGAGCCGTCGAGCTTTCTCAAGCGCTATCCCAAAGAGCTCTCGGGCGGGCAGCAGCAGCGAGTCGGCGTGATCCGCGCACTCGCCGCCGATCCGCCGGTGCTGCTGATGGATGAGCCCTTCGGGGCCATCGATCCGATCAACCGAGAAATCATCCAGGACGAGTTCCTGAAGATGCAGGACCAGATCCGCAAGACCGTGATGTTCGTGAGTCACGACATCGACGAAGCGGTGAAGATGGGCGATCGCATCGCGATCTTCCGCGACGGGAGGCTCGAGCAGTTCGACACGCCGGATAATGTCCTCGCGCATCCGGTCAACGCGTTCATCGCCAGCTTCGTCGGCCGCGACCGCACCCTGAAGCGACTCCGGCTGGTCAAGGTCGCCGATGCCATGCGGCGCCTCGCCCCCGCCATCGGGCTGGAGACCGCCGTTACGGACGCGCTCCGTCTGATGGACGAGCATGCCCAGCCGATGCTCGTCGTGTCGGATGCGGAGGGGCGCCCTTGCGGCTATGTCGCCTGCGATCTCCTCGAGGGCCGGCCCGGTATCGTGAGCGAGCACCGGCGCGATCTCCCGGCAACCGTGGACCTCGACGAGGATCTGCGCAGCGCCGTCTCCTTGATGTTCGCCCACGATATGCGCTGGCTCGCCTGCGTGGACTCGCGTGGTCTCTTCAGAGGTTGCGTGACGCAGGAGGATATCACGCAGCTTCTCGGCGATCGGCGGCGGAGTGACTCGAGATGAGCGCCATTGCCGAGCGGGGGCAAGCGCATGGGGCGTTTCGCTTCGGCTTGCCGCTCCTGATCGTGGCGCTCGCGGCGCTTGCCGGGGCGACGGGCCTCGTCGGACCGATACTCCAGCACTGGGGCGACATCGTCTTCGACACGCAGCAACACATCGTCCTCGTCGCGATCTCTGGGAGTCTCGCGATCCTGCTCGGCGTCGCGCTCGGCATCCTCCTCTCCCGACCGATCTTTCGGCGTGCGGCTGAGACGGTCCTTCAGGTCGTCAATATCGGCACGACCATCCCTACGTTGGCCGTCCTGGCGCTGGCGATGAGCATTCTCGGGATTGGCGCGGTGCCGGCCATTTTCGGCCTGTTCGTCGCCTCGCTGCTGCCGATCGTGCGCAACACCTTCGCCGGCATCCTGGCGGTCCCCGATTATCTGATCGAGGCCTCCCTCGGCATGGGCATGACGCCCGCCCAGATCCTATGGCGCGTGGAGCTGCCCAATGCGCTGTTCGTGATCTTCGCCGGCATCCGCACGGCGATCGCTGTGAATGTCGGCACGGCGGCGCTGGCGTTTCTCATCGGCGGCGGGGGGCTCGGCGATCTCATCTTCACCGGCATCGATCTCGACGATACGGGGATGATGCTGGCGGGCGCCATTCCCACCGCGCTCCTTGCAGTATTCGCGGATTTCCTGCTCGGGCAGTGTCAGCTCTGGCTCGTGCCCCGGGGCGTGAATCCGCTCAGGTGACGACGATTGATGCAGTTCGTAGAAAGGGAGGCGACGACATGAGGAAAACAACGATTCTCGGCATTCTCATCGCCACTGGGCTGGCCATTGCAGGGCTACACCCTGCCGCCGCTGACACGATCGTGGTGGGCGGCAAGAATTTCACCGAGCAGCAGATCATGGCTGCGATGACGGCCGAGCTTCTGAAGGCCCATGGCTTCGATGTCGACAAGCGCGCAGGCATGGGCAGCACCGCGGTGCGGAACGCCATGGAGAACGGGCAGATCGACGTGTATTGGGAATACACGGGAACGTCGCTCATCGTCTACAACAAGGTGAAGGAGCGCCTCTCCGCAGCCGACACCTACAAGAAGGTCAAGGAGCTCGACGCTGGGAAAGGAATCGTCTGGCTCGATCCTTCCAAGGCCAACAACACCTATGCCCTCGCCATGAATGCGGACGAGGCGGCGAAGCTCAAGATCGCGACGATCAGCGACCTCGCCAAGGCGATCAACGGGGGCAAGCATCTGACCTTCGCCTGCAACGCCGAGTTCTACGCGCGGCCGGACGGCCTCACGCCGCTCGAGAAGGCCTATGGCTTCCAATTCCGGCGGGAGGACATCAAGCGGATGGATAGCGGCCTCACCTATCAGGCCCTCAAGGAGCACCAGGTCGACGTCGCGCTTGTCTTCGCGACGGACGGTCGCATTCCGGCCTTCCATTTCGTCGTCCTCAAGGACGACAAGGATTATTTCCCCGCCTACGCCCTAACCCCGGTGGTGCGGAAGGCAATCCTCGACAAGCATCCTGAAATCGCAAAGCTGCTCAACGCACTGTCGGCCAAGCTGGACGACCACACCATGGCCAAGCTCAACGCCAGCGTCGATGTCGACAAGAAGTCTGTGGAGAATGTCGCGCAGGACTTCCTGAAATCCCAGAAGCTGATTTGACGAAGCGGTGACGGCAGGCGGGGCGGAAGCCGGCGGCGCTTCTGCCTCGCGGCATTCCAGGGCCGAGTGAGACGATGCCGGCGAAGAATCCAACAAAGCTCAAGGTCGCGATCGCGCAGATCGACACGATCGCTGGCGATATCGACGCCGCCTTGCACAAGCACCTCGACATGATCGGGGCTGCCCGCAGCATCGGCGCCGAGGTGCTGCTTTTCCCCGAGCTGTCGCTTACGGGGCATAACGGCGGCCGGCAAACCCTGGAGCTTGCCTTGCGCCGGGACGACCCGCGCCTCCGCAAGCTGGCGGCCGCTGCCGGAGACATGGCGACGATCTTCGGCTTCATCGAGGAGGCGCCGGGCGGATTGTTCTACAACGCCGCCGCCCTGGTCAGGGAAGGTCGCGTCGATCTCGTCCACCGCAAGGTCAACCTCGCCACCTATGGCGCGCTCGAAGACGGCAAGCATTTCGGCGCCGGAGAGTACATCGAGATATTCGCGCTCGGTGCGCTCTGGCGGGTCGCCGTGCTGATCTGCGCCGATCTCTGGAATCCGGCACTCGTTCATCTCGCCGCATTGCAGGGAGCGACGCTGCTGCTGGCCCCGGTCAGCTCGGCAGTCGAGGCAGTGGGCGCCGAGTTCGACAATCCCGGTGGCTGGGATCTCTGCCTCCGCTTCTACGGCATGATGTACGGCTTTCCCCTCGTGATGGCGAACCGGGTCGGACAGGAGGGCGGGCTCACTTTCTGGGGCGGCTCGCGGGTCGTCGATCCGTTCGGCCGGGTCGTGGCCATGGCCGAACGCCCCTCGGAGCAGTTCGTCACTACGGAGCTCGATTACGAGGCGCTCCGGCGCGCGCGTTACCTTCTGCCGACCGTGCGCGACGCCAATCCGGTGTTGGTGCTGCGGGAAACCGAGCGCCTCCTTCGGCCCAAGGGTGGCGTCGAACCCGACGGCGTGCAATGACCAATCCGCTCTTGACCGCAGAGGACGAAGCCTTCCGTGGCGAAATCCGCGCCTTCCTGCAACGCGAGCTGGCGCCCCGTGCAGCCGCAATCGAGGAGCACGAGGATTGGACCGAGGTTCGCGCGGCTGTCCGTGCCCTCGGCAAGGCCGGCTATCTTCGCTTGATGTTCCCCGATCTCTACCGCGGCGTCCTCGCGCGCCCGGGGCTCACCCATGCGACGCTCCTTTCCGAGGAGGCCGCCTATATCAACTACGCCTTTGAGACCACCATCTCGACCGCTCTGAGCTGCGCTTATCCGCTCCATCGCTATGCGAGACCGGCGCTCCGCGAGCGCTTTCTTCACGGCATCGTCGATGGCCGCGAGATCGGCGCCATTTGCGTGACCGAGCAGAATGTCGGCTCGGATACCGCTGGCATGGCGACGCGGATCACGCGGAATACAGCGACAGGCGAATGGATAATCGAGGGCTTCAAGCGCTACATCTCCAATGCGTCCGTCGCCGATTGCTATATCGTCTACGGCATCACCGATCCCGCAGTACCGGCGCAGCAGGGAATGACCGCCGTTGTGGTGCCGAAGGGCACGCCAGGCATGCGCTTCCCGCGTCGCTACAGCTTCATGGGCCGGCGCGGCTGCATCGTGGGCGAGGTCGAGTTCCGCAACTGCCGCGTTGCCGCCGACCATCTCCTCGGAGAGCCGGGACAGGGCTTCCGCATCATGCTCGGCATGTTCAACTTCGAGCGGATCATCCTCGGCGGGTCGGGGCTCGGCGTCGCGCGCAGCGCTTTCGATATCGCGACGGCCCATTCTCAGCGGCGCGTCAGCTTCGGCCAGCCTCTCGGCGCCAAGCAGCTTGTCTGGGACAAGATCGCCGAGATGAGTTGGCGGCTCGACGCGGCCGACCTTCTTACCTATCGCGCCGCCAAGCTCTATGACGGCGGCGTCTCGGGCCGGGAGCTCATGAAGGAGGCGGCGATGGCCAAGCTGGTCGCGACCGAGACTGCCAATTTCTGCGCGGACCAGACCGTTCAGATCCTCGGCGGCGACGGCATCACCAAGGAATATGGACGGGCCGAGCAAATCTATCGCGACGCGCGGGCGCTCACGATCGTCGGCGGCACCTCGGAAATGGTGAAGTACCTGATCGCCAGCCGCGACCTGCCGGATATTCGACCGAGCCTCTAATCGACACCTCTATTCAGCGGGACGCGCACTATGGATATCGGCTCCCTTTTCGAGCAAACCGTCGAGCGTTATCCAGATCATACGGCGCTCGTCTTCGAGAATCGCCGCTGGACTTATGGCGAATGGCACCGCCGCGTGCGGCGCTTCGCGCAGGCGCTCGCCGATCTCGGCGTTCGCGCCGGCGATCGGGTCGCCTTCTATGTGAGCACCTCCGAGAACTCGGTGACGACGTATTTCGCCACCCAGCTCCTCGGCGCGGTCGCCGTTCCGCTGAACTTCCGGCTCTCCGCCGGCGAGGTCGCCTATATTCTGCAGGATTCCGGCGCCCGCATCCTCGTCTATGGCCGCTATCTCACCGAGAACGCCCTCAAAGTGCAGGAACGGGTGCACAGCGTCTACGACTTCATCTCCTGCGCCTATGATGCGGCCAATGTCCCGGCGGGCCACCATCACTTCGAGGCGCTGGCAGAGCGGACGCTCGATCGCGACGAGGCACGCGCGACACCGGCGGGCGAACAGCTTTCGGCGCTGGTCTATACCTCGGGGACGACGGGGCGTCCCAAGGGGGTGATGCACAGCCACGCCAACGACGTCGCCATCGCCATGAATTGCGTGATGGAGTACAGCCTGCAGCACACCGACGTCGCGCTGCATATCGCTCCCCTCTATCACGTCGGCGGGATGCAGGCCTATTTCATCCCCCATCTGATGGTCGGCGGCACCAACGTCGTGCTTGGCCGCTATGACGCGGTCCGGACCCTCGAGGTGATCGCGCAGGAGCGCGTCACGACGCTCTTCGCCGTTCCCACGCAGATCCAGGAGATGCTGTGCCACGAGGAGTTCAAGAAATTCGACGTGACCAGCCTGCGCATGATCACGACAGGCGGCGCCGCGATTTCCGCCGCCACGATGGCGCGCGCCCTGCGCGAATTCTGCCCGCGCATCTATAACGGCTACGGCATGACCGAGGCGAGCCTGACCCTGCTGCTCCACCCGGAGGATGCTCTCAGCCGCTTGGGCTCCTGCGGCAAGCCGACCCTGATCAGCCGGTGCCGGATCGTCGCCAATGAGGCTGGACGCGAGGTCATGCCGAGCGAGACGGTCGAGGTCGGCCAGATCGGGCAGCTGATCGTTCGCGGCCCACAGGTCATGGCGGGGTATTGGAACCGCCCCGCCGACACGGGGAGGAAGATCAAGGGCGGCTGGCTTTATACCGGCGACCTGTTCAGCAAGGACGCCGATGGCTTCTACCATTTCCACGGGCGCGCCGACGACATGATCGTCTCCGGCGGCGAGAATATTTACCCCCGCGAAGTGGAAGAGGTCCTTTATCGCTGCCCCGGCGTCAAGGAGGCGGCCGTCATCGGCCTGCCCGATCCGAAATGGGGGCAGGTCGTCACGGCTTTCATCGTACGCGCCGATCCCAAGCTTACGGAGGGGGATGTCGAAGCCTTTTGCCGCGAGAGCGACGAGCTGGCGGCATTCAAGCGCCCCCGGCGCATTCTCTTCCTCGAGTGCCTGCCCACCAACCCGAGTGGCAAGGTGTTAAAGCGTGAGCTCGCAGCCAAATACGGGGGCGAGGCTGCGGCCTGAGAGCGCACTCGCGCGATGGGAAGCCTGGACCGGCGCAGGTCACGGTATATCACGGCACGCCGCAGCCCGCGGTGAAACGCGGGCGTAAGGGAGCGCGCTATTCTACGGTGACGCTCTTCGCAAGATTGCGCGGCTGGTCGACATCCGTGCCCTTGAGCACGGCGACGTGATAGGCGAGGAGCTGCACCGGGATGGCATAGAGAATCGGCGCGACGAAAGGATCGACCGCCGGCAGTTCGATGGTGACGGCGGCCTTTCCGCCGAGCTTGGCGATCCCCTTGCGGTCTGAGAGGAAGATCACCCGGCCGCCGCGCGCCATCGCCTCCTGCATGTTGCTCGCCGTCTTGTCGAAGAGCGCGTCGCTGGGCGCAATCACGATCACCGGCACCGTCTCGTCGATGAGCGCGATGGGCCCGTGCTTCATCTCGCCGGCGGCATAGCCTTCGGCATGGATGTAGGATATCTCCTTGAGCTTGAGGGCGCCTTCGAGGGCGATGGGATAGCCGGTGCCGCGGCCGAGATAAAGCACGTCCCGCGCCTCGGCGATCGATTTCGCAAGCTCCTGGATGCGCTCGTCGTGATTGAGCACCTCGGCAGCGCGCGCCGGCACCTCGAGCAGCGAGGCGACGAGCTTCGCCTCGCGCTTGGCGTCGATGGCGCCCCGCGCCCGCGCCGCCGCGAGGGCCAGGCAGGCGAGCACCGTGAGCTGCGTCGTGAAGGCCTTGGTCGAGGCGACGCCGATCTCGGGACCCGCATGGGTCGGGAGCACCACGTCGGAGGCGCGGGCGATCGAGCTTTCCGGCACGTTGACGACCGAAGCGATCTTCTGCCCGCCGGAGCGCGCGAAGCGCAGCGCCGCCATGGTGTCGGCGGTCTCGCCCGATTGGGAGATGAAGAGCGCAACGCCATCCTTCGGCAGCGGCGCCTCGCGGTAGCGGAGCTCGGAGGCGATATCCGCCTCGACGGGAAGCCGCGCCATCTGCTCGAACCAGTACTTGGCGACCATGCCCGCGTAGAAGGCCGTGCCGCAGGCGCTGATGGTGAGCCGGCTCACCTTGGCGAAATCGAAGGGCAGCGCCGGCAGGCTGACGCTCAAGGTCGTCGGGTTGACCATGGTGCGGATGGCATCGCCGAGCACCGAGGGCTGGTCGTAGATTTCCTTCAGCATGAAATGGCGGAAATTGCCCTTGCCGATGACGGCGCCCGAGAGCTGGGTGACGCTCACGGGGCGCTCGACGGCGTTGCCCGCCTCGTCATGGACGAGGGCTGCCGTCTCGCTGACCTCGACCCAATCCCCCTCCTCGAGATAGCAGATGCGGTTGGTGAAGGGAGCCAAGGCCATGGCGTCGGAGCCCAGATACATCTCGCCGTCGCCATAGCCGACGGCGAGCGGCGTGCCGCGGCGCGCGCCGATCAGAAGGTCGGGACGGCCTGCGAACATGATGGCGAGAGCGAAGGCGCCGTGGAGCCGCGGCATCGCCTTGGCCATCGCCGCCTGGGGCGCCAAGCCTTCCTCGAGATAGACTGTGAGGAGCTGGGCCACGACCTCGGTATCGGTCTCGGTCTCGAAATTGCGCCCGCGCGCAGCGAGCTCGTCGCGCAGCTCCTGAAAGTTCTCGATGATGCCGTTGTGGACAACGGCAACCCGGTTGGTGGCGATCGGGTGGGCGTTGTTCTCGCTGGGCGCGCCATGGGTCGCCCAGCGGGTATGGCCGATGCCGGTGCGGCCCATGAGGGGCTTCTCCCGCAACCGCGCATCCAAATTGGCAAGCTTGCCCTCGGCGCGGCGGCGCTCGATGGTGCCGTTCAGCAGGGTGGCGACGCCCGCCGAATCATAGCCGCGATACTCGAGCCGCCGCAGCGCATCCACCAGGCGCGGCGTGACCTCGTCCTTGCCGATGATCCCGATGATCCCGCACATGACATTCAGCCCCCACTCTTCGTTTGCGGCGCCGGCGCATTGCCAGCCGATGCCTTGGCCGCCTTCTCGGCGCGCTTGCGCGAACGGAACTTCTCGACCCAGCCGAGGCGCTCCTCCTGGCGCGCACGCGCGATCGCGAGCGCGCCTTCCGGCACGTCGCGGGTGATGACGCTGCCCGTGCTTACATAAGCGTCATCGCCAACCTTGACCGGTGCGATCAGCGAGGAATGGGTGCCGATGAAGGCGCCCTTCCCGATCTCCGTGTGGTATTTGGAGAAGCCGTCGTAATTGCAGGTGACGGTGCCGGCGCCGATATTGGCCCCCGCCCCCACCCGGGCATCACCGAGATAGGTCAGGTGGTTCGCCTTCGCTCCCGCCTCGACGGTCGCGTTCTTCACCTCGACGAAATTGCCGATATGCACGTCCCGGCCGAGCTCGGTACCCGGGCGGAGCCGGGCGAAGGGGCCGATGATGGCCCCCTCGGCGATGCGTGCGCCCTCGATATGGCAGAAGGCGCGGATCTCGACCCGGTCGGCGACCTCGACACCGAGGCCGAAGACGACATTGGGGCCGATGATGACGTCGCGGCCGAGCCTGGTGTCGTGGCAGAGCCACACAGTCTCGGGGGCCGTGAGCGTGGCGCCTCCCGCCATGGCGCGGACGCGCAAGCCTTGCTGCACCACGGCCTCCGCGGCGGCGAGCTCGGCGCGGGAGTTGATGCCGAGGAGCTCCGCCTCCGGCGCCTCCACATAGGCGCAAGGCTCGTCGGCGCGGCGCGCCAGGGCGACGATATCGGTGAGGTAGTACTCGCCCTTTGCATTCCTGTTGTCGAGGTGGTCGAGGAGGGAGGGAAGCCGCGCGCCGTCGATCGCCATCACGCCGGAGTTGCACAGCGCCAGTGCCCGCTCCTCGGGGCGCGCATCGCGATACTCGACGATGGCCTCGAGGGAGCCATCCGCGCTGGTGACGAGGCGGCCGTACTCTCCGGGATCGGCGGGACGGAAGCCGAGCACGACGACCGACGGCTGCGGCGGCTGGCGCCGCGCCTCGAGCAGGCACTCAAGCGTCGCGAGGGTGATCAAGGGCGTGTCGCCATAGAGGACGAGAACGTCGCCGGCGAAGCCTTCGAGCAGCGGCTGCGCCGCGCGCACGGCATCGCCGGTGCCACGCTGCTCCGCCTGGATCACTGTGGGATGGGGGGCGACGGCTTCGGCGACCCGCTCCATGCCCGGCCCGATCACCACGACGGTGCGCGCCGGCCCCAGCGCACCCACGGTGGCGAGGAGATGGCGGATCATCGGCCGCCCCGCCAGGGGATGCATCACCTTGGGGAGGTCCGACTTCATGCGCGTGCCCTTGCCGGCGGCAAGAATCACGGCGGCGATATTTGCCTTGGTCATCACGCTCCGTCTGAGTTAAAGCCAATGGCCCGCACAAACGCCCCCGATGAGCGGCGCGAAGGTGCCACAAGCGCCCCGGCAGGTCCAATTCAACTTTTGTTAGCAATTGTAAGGCTCTATGGCCATGCCCCGCAAACGCCGTGCGATCGTCTTCGACCTCGACGGAACGCTCATCGACAGCGTTCCCGACATCCATCGCACACTCAATCGCGTCCTCGACGAAGCCGGGCGGCACCCAGTCGGGATCGAGGCCGTCAAGCTCATGGTCGGCGACGGTGCGCGCGTGCTTGTCGAGAAGGGCTTCGCGGCGACGGGCCCTGCCCTTGACGCCGCGAGCCTCGATCGCGCCTATGGCCGCTTCCTCGCCTGCTATGAGGGGCCGGAGACCGCCGGGCTGACGCGGCCCTATCCCGGAGTCCGGGCCACGCTCGAATGGCTTCTGGACCGCGGCTTCCGCCTCGGCATCTGCACCAACAAGCCGAAGACCGCGACCGCGGACGTGCTCGACCGTCTCGATCTGGCGCGGTTCTTCGACGCCGTGGTGACCCCGGAGCAGGTGAGCGCTCACAAGCCGCATCCGGCACATCTTCTTGCGACCCTCGCCGTCCTCCGCGCCGAGCCCGCCGAGGCGGTGATGGTCGGCGACAATGCCAATGATGTGGCGGTAGCCCATGGCGCGGGCGTTCCCGTCATCGCCGTGACCTATGGGTATCCGCGCATGGCGCCGGCGGATCTCGGCGCCGACCTCCTCATCGACGAGATGGCGGCGCTACCCGCCGCCCTCGACCGGCTGGCGTGATCACGGGGAGCATGGCCCGATAATCCTCTTCCACGGGCGGCGCCTTGCTTGACAGGGCGGCAAGCTCTCCCCTATATGCGGGCGGGGCGGGCGCTTAGCTCAGCGGGAGAGCACTACCTTCACACGGTAGGGGTCGCAAGTTCAATCCTTGCAGCGCCCACCACCGAAATCCTCTGAAAAATAAGGGTTTTTCTGGAGAGTTGCGGCTGACCTGTTTGATTTTGACGGGGGGCAGGCACGGCCTCGCATTTCGCGGCACCCTTCCGAACACCATCAGGCAGATCGAGCTCGGCCAAGTCGATCCCGGGCGGGAGCCTTGCGGCCGGGGCGGTGGCATGAATTGATCTAGATCAGGGCGCTGGACCGAGGCAACGCCTAGGCTAAATCGTCGCCCGAGGGAGGGAGGATGCCATGGAGTCGAAACGGGAGGCGGATGGAGGGATGTGCGCGAGACCTGGGTATGACGCCGATGGCAAAATGCACGCCATTTTTGCGTTCACCAAACGCTATGCGCATGAGGCGATCGATGCGCTCAAGGCATGGCGTGAGCGCCAAGTGCTCGCGAACAAGCTCAATAATCTCGACGATGGCCTGCTGCTTGATATCGGCGTCGTTCGCGGCCTAATCCCCCGCTTTGTCGATGCCCATCCGGCCGCGGCGAACCAGCTTCAAGAGATGCTGGAACGGTTAGGCCTCGATACGAAAGAGCATCCGCTCGACGATACCGAGCGCGATGTCCTCTACCGCGGCTGCGTCATGTGTGACCACCGGCGGCGCTGCCGTCGCTGGCTTGCGACAACGACAGATAAGAAGGGTTATCGAGCCTTCTGCCCGAATGTTCGCCACTTCGACGCATTGCAGCGGTCCGCGGCGCCGAACAAGCTGCAATAGAAACGGCTTTCAGTCGTTCAGCGCGAGAAGCCCGCGAACGACCCGCGCAAATTCTTCGGGCGACACGGGCTTGCCGATTGCCGCATCGAAGCCCTTCTGGGTCAGATCCTTGGCGCCTCTCGCGAGCGCACTGATCGCAATGACGGGGGTCGAATTAAGAAGAGGATTGGATCGAAGCCAACTTGCCGCCTCCTGGCCCGAAACGTCGCGTAGCCCCAGATCGAGAAGAACAAGGTGGGGTGGGCGTCGGCGTGCCAACGCAACCGCGGCCACACCGCTATCCACAGCGTCCACCACGAACCCGAGGCCTTCGAGCAACCTGCCGCACAGCTCTCGCGTCCCGGCGTCGGCCTCGACGACAAGCGCGCGCCGCCCCATATAGCGGCCGTCGAACTCGCTTAGCAGCGCCGACTCTTCGTTCGACCGCAGTCGCCGCGCTCTCTTAGGCATGTTGGCGGGATGGCGGTTTCGCGAGAAACGCGATTTCATTCGGATTTCCTGGACAAGCCCACTCGTCAGAGGCTTTCAGCAAATTCGCCGCCAGCCAGCTCCTCGAGCCGACCGCGATCTTGCAATACGACGCGCGATGACATTGGCAAAGCGATAATTCCGGCGCGCTTCAGCTTTGTAAGCGTCCTGCTCACGGTTTCGATACTCAGGCCAAGATAGTCCGCGATGTCGTCGCGCCCCATGGGGATCTCGAGAACGTTCTCCTCGTCGCCGAGGGAATGCGAGCGAGCCAACATAAGAAGGAAGCTGGCGATTTTTTCCTCGGCCGATTTACGTCCCAGCAGCAACATCTGATCCTGAGCGGCGCGCAGCTCGTCCGACGTTGCCGTAAGCAGCCGTTGCGCCAAGCCTGGCATCTCGCTGACAATACGATCGAAGTGGGAACGCGGATAGCGGCAAAGGACGAGGTCCGTCATGGCTTCGGCAGAGTAGGTGTAGGTACCATCGAGGGACAATCCAAGGAGATGGCCCTCCGACAAAAATCCCGTGATTTGGCGTCTGCCGTCCGGCAGGAGCTTGTAGATCTTCAACGTGCCCCGAACGACCTCATAGATGCTATCAGCCTCATCTCCTTCATAGAAGACGACCTGCGAGGCGCTCACGCTCTGAATGGTGCTGATCGTGGCGATACGGGATGTCGCCTGTTGCCCAAGCCCGCGGCATAGAGTGAGTGCGGCAAAGTCGATGCGCGGGGTCGATTTCGCCACCGTTTGGACCTGCATGACTCCGTCCCCTTTTTCCGAACCGAAAATCGGCAACCAATCTAGGGAGGAGAACATCACCGCATGATGACGAGCCTTGGCACGCCCGTGACAAGATGAGACAAAACGTTACACTCTGTGACAAACTGCATCTGCAACCATCCCGTCCGATATGCCTGAGCAACCGCATATCCTTGTCGTCGACGACGAGCAGCGTATTCGAACCATGCTGCGACGCTACCTTGTCGAAGAGGGTTTCCGCGTCAGCGAGGCAGCCGATGGTGCTGCCATGCGCACCGTTCTGTCGCGTGAGCATGTAGACCTTGTCTTGCTGGACCTGATGATGCCAGGTGAGGACGGGTTGACGCTTGCTCGCTATATCCGCCAGAACGCCGAAACCCCCATCATTATGCTCACCGGGAAAAGCGATGTGATCGACAGGGTCGCCGGCCTGGAGGCTGGCGCAGACGACTATATCGCAAAGCCCTTCCATCTGCGAGAAGTGCTCGCACGCATCCGTACCGTATTGCGCCGCCTTCGCTCGGGCGCGGCAAATTCGGCACCTGCAGTCGATGGCAAAACCACGAAAGATGGTGAGACGATCGTCTTTCAGGGTTGGCATCTGGATACACTCAAGCGAGAGCTGCGCCAGCCGAACGGCAATATTCTCGCGCTAACGACCGGGGAGTTCGATCTACTCCTGGCTTTCGCGCGGAACCCTAATCGGGTTCTCAGCCGCGACCGGTTGATGGATCTTGTCAAAGGCCGTGACTGGGCGGCGTATGACCGCGCCATCGATACTCAGGTGGCGCGCCTCCGCAAGAAGATCGAGCAGGACCCCAGCAACCCTCGATTGATCAAGACCGTGCGCGGAGCCGGCTATATCTTCGCAGTCGTGCCGGCTTCCAAGTGAATGGCCCCTGCCGCAGTGCGTGGTATCGGGCGCCGTGGCGTCATTTCAGCTCGGTGCCAATTGGAGCCGCTTCTTGCTTGTGAGAAGTTGACTGTGTAGCTCGGGTGATCGGTGGTTCAGCCTGCGCTATCGCACAAGAAGCAATGGACACCCCAGTGCTTCGATGAAGCCGTCTTGACCCGGGATCGAGAAGATGGACGAGGCGACGCTAAGGACAAGCAGCGACGGCCGCTCCTGCCGCATGCGAGACAGGAGGGCGATGGTATCGCGGATGGGCACAGCTTGGAATTCGACCGCTACGTTCTCGCGATCGACAATCGAACGCGCATTGGCCTCCAACTGAGCCACGCCGGATGTCTCGTCCACCAGCAGAAGGATATCGAGCCGACCATCCAACGCCTCTGCTAGGCGTGCCGCCAAGCGTAAAGCCCGCATGCTTGTCGAGGTGCCGTCAAATATGACAACCACATGACCAGGCAGCTCGACCTCCGCCTCGAGCAGCAGGACGGATCGGTCAAGCCGGAGCACGGCCGCACGACTTGGCGCGTCCATGCGCAGATATCGAGATAACGGGCGGCAACTCCCTTGCAGAATGATGAGGTCAGCCGCCTGCGACGCCTCGACGATTTGTGTCGTCAATGGGCCGCGCGCGACATGGAAGGAAGCGGGAACATTGGCTTGCTGCGCCGCTTTCTCCAGGGTTCTGCGCGCGCGCGAAGCCATGATCTTTAACTCGTGCTCGAGGCTTTCTATGCTGAACTCGTGCCATCCGGCGCCTGTGATGCTGTACTGCCGTACGAAAGGTAACGCAGCCGCCCGCAATAGATCGTCATCCTCGACGAAAAGACCGTAGAGCTCCGCCTGCATGCGGGCAGCGAGCTTCGCGGCTGCTTCGAGCGCGTGGCGCGAAAGGCTCGCCGCGTCGAGGGCGACAAGAACGCGCCGCGGTACTGACTCATTCTCCTCGTTCACGGCAATTAATCTCGCACCCTCGAACTATTTGGCTCGTGACTGTCGCGCTCATGGTCAGGGCGTGCAAACCGTCGTGCAGCTTCCGCGAAGGCCGCGAGGCGCGCGTCCACTCGGCCGTTAATGGTGTCCGGTGGGTATGCGCCGACCCGGTCGACAATCCCGGCGGGAATGCCCGTCAGGATCTCAATGCCTTCATCGATCGTCTCTACCGGATAGATGTGAAACCGACCGGCAGCTACCGCATCGACCACATCTTGACGCAACATAAGATGCTTCACGTTCGATGTCGGAATGAGCACGCCCTGCCCCTCCGCGAGGCCGATGGCGTTGCAGACATCGAAAAATCCCTCGATCTTCTCGTTGACGCCGCCGATGGCTTGTACCTGGCCGCGCTGGTTGACGGAACCGGTCACCGCTAGCGACTGCTTAATCGGTACGTCGGCAAGGGCGGACAAGAGAGCATAGAGTTCGGCCGAGGACGCGCTATCGCCCTCAACGCCACTGTAGGACTGCTCAAAGACGAGGCTCGCGTTGAGTGAAAGCGGCCTGTCGAGCGCGTAGCGAGCGGCCAGGTAGCTCGAGAGGATCAGCACACCCTTGGAGTGGATCGGTCCTCCGAGCTCCACTTCCCGCTCGATGTCGACGACCTGGCCTCGCCCTAAGCGGACGCGCGCCGTGATTCGCGTCGGTTGTCCGAAGGCGAAGCCGTCAAGCTGAACGACCGAGAGGCCATTGATCTGGCCGACAACGGCTCCCTTGGTATCGATAAGGATCGTTCCGCGCTCAATCTCTTCCTGGACGCGTTCCCGAATTCGGTCCGAGCGGCGTATACGCGCCTCGACCGCGCGCGCAACATGGCTCGCCGTGATCCTTTTGGCATCTGCCTGGCCCGCCCAGAAATCCGCCTCGCGGAGGAGATCCGCGATGCCCTCGATATGAGTGGTAAGGCGCTCTGAGTCCTCGGCCAGTCTTGCCGCCTGCTCCATCACGCCCGCGACCGCCCCGCGATCAAGCGGGCGCAGATGCTCTCGACGCACCAAGGTCGCGATCAGGCGAGCATAGCGGGCGCGGCTGTCCTCCGTGAGCGGAACGCGATCCTCGAAATCGGCTGGAACCTTGAACAACTCGCGAAAATCGGGGTCGAATCGGCTTAGCAGGTAATAGATCGATCTGTCGCCCAGCAGCACGAGCTTGACGTCGAGTGGTATCGGCTCGGGCTCGAGCGACACGGTGCTAACCATGTTCAGCAGTTGCCCAGCGGATTGAATGCGAAGGACGCACGAGCGAAGCGCCCGCTTCAGCTCTTCCCAGGAAAAGGGTTGAAGCAGAAGCCGGCGCGCGTCCAGTACGAGATAGCCGCCACTGGCGCGATGCAAGGCGCCGCCTTTGATCAAGTTGAAATCCGTGATGAGGGTGCCGAACTGGGAGACGTGCTCGATACGCCCGATCAAGTTCTCCAGGGTGGGGTGGTCCTCGAAAACCACCGGCGCTCCAGCATCGGATTCGCGCGCGACGATTACGTTGATGCGATAGCGTCGGAAGAAGGCCTCCTCTCCGGCGGCCACCGCTGCCGGAGGGGTGGTTGGCCCGTCCGCCTGCTCGGATAGGAGACGACGCAAGAACATTTCGCCATTCTCGATCAGGTCGGCCTGCACCCTATCGAGATAGGCCACGACCGCTGGAATATCTCGATACTTCTGCTGCAGCTCGTCGAGCAGGTGATTTACGGCAAAGCTGACCATCTCGCGATTGAGCGTGCGCAGCCGCTCGCGCTGCTGCCGCTCCCATATGGGCACCTGACGCAGTAAGGCTTGAAGTTCTGTCTGCAACGCCTCGATATCGCCTTTGATGCGTTCGCGCTCGCCGGCAGGCAATTTCTCAAAGAGATCGGGCTTGATGACCTCGCCGTCGCGCAAGGGGGCCAGGGCGAGTCCGACCGGCGTTCGGATCAGCCCGATGCTCTTCTCGAGCGCCTTTTGTTGTAGCGCTTCGAAGGCGCCTTCGTGCTGCCGCTTGAATTCCTCCTCGATGACATCCTTGCGGTGGCGATATTCCTCGCTCTCGAAGGCAGCGGGGATTGCAGCCTTGAGCTCCTCGACGAGACTGTCCATATCTCGTCGAAATGCCTGCGCACGGCCGGCTGGAAGCCGCAGCGCCGACGGCCTTTGCGGCTCGGCAAAATTGTTAACGTAGCACCAATCGTCCGGTGTCGGCTCGCGGACCGCCTGCGCCTCGAGAGTGTGGCGGACGAGATGCTCTTTCCCAACCCCGCTTGGCCCGAGCGCGAAGACGTTAAAACCGGCATGTTTTATGCCGATCCCAAACTGCAAGGCTTCAACAGCCCTATCCTGCCCGATCACCTCGTCAAGATCCGGTAGCTCGGAGGTGCTCTCGAAGGAAAAGCCGGCCGGATCACAACAGCGGCGAAGCGCTTCCGGAGGCAGTGGTTGCGGCGAGCGGGCGCGGCGCTCCTCGATGGGGGGTGCCGGTGACGCAAAGGCGGAGGATTCCGGCGGCGCTGTTTCTCCTTTTTCGGCTTCCATGATACGGCGTTCTTCGTCGTTGGTTGGCCAGCCCAGTCTCGCCCGACAGCCTAGAGTCAGGGGGAGACGTTCTTCAAGCCCGGAATCGCCGTTACGAAATTCTACCCTGACTGTCCTGATCTCTCATATCGCATTGCGAGGCAATGAGCGGCTGCATTTGACAGCGGTATCGCGGAATTCCATCATCGGGCCATCCAAACGTTTCGCTAGGGGTAGCCCTTGTATTTGGGGACTTGGCGATGAGCCATATGCCGCGCTGGTTGCCTTGGGCTTTGCTGGGCCTGCTCCTCGCCGCTCTCCTGTTTGGCAACCTGACGATCACAGCGACGTCGCCTGTCGTCGAGGTGCCATACAGCCAGTTTAAGAAACTGATCGAGGGTGGCGCGGTGGCGGCCGTTACCCTCCATGGCCAAGAGGCAAGCGCACGCCTCAGGACGGCAAAGCCGCTCGGCTTGAAGGGCGCACAGGTCGACGAAGTCCGCACCCGCCTGCCCCCGATTGCTGACTCCAGCCTGATGCCCGCTTTAGAGGCAAAGGATGTGGAGCTGACCAGCCTACCGGACGAAAGCGCCGGCAGGAGCCTGCTTTATGCGGTATTGCCGTGGCTGATCCTCATTGGCGGATATTGGTGGTTTTGGAATCGCATGTCTCGCAACATGGCCGGGGGGCTCGGCGGCGGTCGAGACGTAACAGATTTTCTTTACGGCTCGGCCAAGCGGGAGGCGAAGGGGCCTGCGCGCGTTACATTTGCGGACGTGGCGGGCCAGGACAATGCCAAGCGGGAGGTGGCCGAGCTGGTCGAGTTCCTGCAGAATCCCGAGCAATACCGCAAGATGGGGGCGGAGCCGCCGCGGGGCATTCTGATGATGGGACCGCCGGGGACCGGGAAAACCCTTTTGGCGCGCGCGCTCGCCGGCGAGGCCAAGGTCCCCTTCTTCTATATCTCCGCGTCGGAGTTCATCGAGCTCTTTGTCGGGGTTGGGGCCTCGCGGGTCCGCAAGATGTTCGAAGAAGCCAAGAAGCGGGCGCCGAGCATCATCTTCATTGACGAGCTGGACTCGATCGGCCGCATGCGCGGCGCAGGGCTTGGCGGCGGCCATGACGAACGCGAGCAGACCCTGAACCAGATCCTTGCCGAAATGGACGGTTTTCAGGGTCACGAGGCGGTGATCGTGCTGGCGGCGACCAACCGGCCCGATGTGCTCGATCCGGCGCTTCTACGCCCTGGCCGCTTCGACCGCCATGTCACCCTCGAGCTGCCCGACAAGCGCGCCCGGGAGGAGATCCTCAAAGTGCATGTGCGCAAGGTGCCGCTCGCCGACGATGTCTCCCTCGAGACGATTGCGGCTTCCACGCCGGGGTTCTCCGGGGCCGAGCTCAAGAATCTGGTCAACGAGGCCGCAATGATGGCGGCGCGTGAAGGTGCGCCCAGGGTGACGATGCGCAATTTCGACGAGATGCGCGATCGAGTCATGATGGGCTCCGTCCGGACCCTGGCAATCCAGCCCGAGGAGCGACACCGCCTCGCGGTGCACGAGAGTGGCCATACGGTCACGGCGCATTCCTTGGCCCATGCCGATCCGCTCTACAAGGTAACGATCATTCCCCGTGGTCGTGCGCTCGGCGCTACCCAGTCGCTGCCCGAGGAGGAGCGCCACACGCTCCCCGAGGAGTATTTGCGTGACCGCCTCGCCGTGATGCTCGGCGGGCGCACCGCCGAGCGCGAGCTGCTCGGGAGCATCTCGACGGGCGCCGATGATGATATTCGCCAAGCGACGGCGCTCGCGCGGGCGATGGTGAGCCGCTGGGGCATGTCAACGGAAATTGGTCCGATGGATGTGCGTGACAGCGAGGAGCACCCTTTCCTGGGCCGGGAAATTGCCCAACCGCGCCGATTCAGCGATGCGACGGCCCATCTCGTCGACGAGGCGGTGCACCATCTGCTCGTGCAAGCCGAGGAGCGGGCAGCTCAGATCATCCGCGAGCACAAGACCAATCTCATCAAGCTGATCGTGGAGCTCGAAGAGCATGAGACGCTTGGCCGCGCTCAGATTGAGGCCTGCCTCGGGCCGGCGCGCGAGAGGAGCGCTGACGCGCGTGCCGAAAGCAAGGTGGTGGCCGCGTGGCGCCAACGGTAGCCTTATGGTCCCGAGCAAATCGAGCCCAGCTCGACGTTCATTCCTCGCTGATCCTTCCGCGGACCGCAGATAGGCGCTTGAGCTAAATCAAAGCAACCTTGCCGACGGTCGGTTTAGGGTATGCACGCTCACTCGAATTGGTCACCGGCCGGCTTCGGCTCGACCGACAAGAGGAGCGTTTCGTCCGTGATAGGGCTTGAGCGCGGAGGCGACGATAGCAATGTACCTCGATCCGCCCCGGCGATAATCGGGCGGGTCCGACGGAGATGGAGAGCGTAACTATGCCGACCGGATCAGCAGTGGAAGTCGTTGGCCGCTTTCCGTCACGCGGTCCGTTCAAGACAGCGGTTGAAGAATTATTGGCAGCGGGGTTCAGCCGAACCGACCTCTCGGTGCTCGACACCCACGATACCCTGAGCGCCGCAGAGAGCCCCGATGCGGGCTGGCGCGAGACCCTGGCCGGCCTCGTTGGCGAGGTCAAGTACATCGAGCCCCTTACCGCGGCAGGTCTCATCCTCCTTGCCTCGGGAAGCGTCGGCGTTGCCTTCGCTGGCGCTGTCGCCGCGGGGCTGGGCGGCATGGCGCTTTACGAACTACTGGGTGCGATCCGAGCGACGCCGCATACGCGGGAGTTTGCGCGGGCGCTGGAGAATGGGGCTGTGCTCCTGTGGGTACGCGCCGAGAATAAAAGCCGGCAAACGGCGGCCTGCGAGATCCTTCAGCGGAATGGCGCAGCCGATATTCACCTCCATACCCGAAGCTGAGATACGGTTTCCAATCGCCAGCAACTGGCACGCCCTGCGCTTCACCAGGCCTTCTACTCTCCGTAACAGGGTGACGCCTCCTGCGATATGGGCGTCGTCCGACCTCAACTCAACGGGTGGCCTCAAACGCTGCAACGCGGAATCTCCGTGAGCTGTCATCATACTCGAAAAGTTCGGCGTAGCGTCCCCAACCGATGGCGGCGCGCAGAGTCTTCTCGGCATCGCTCTGATTCATGTGGTCCTGCAATTCCAACTCGAACCGCTCCCGAGGTGCCTGGTGTCCTTCGCGCTCGTCGAGGACTTGACGGATGTGAGCAATGAGAGGCACGAAGCGAAGGAGGTGCTCTCTGAAGAGGCGCTTTTGCTCCTCCATCGCGCTCTGGGCGAACACGCGGCCCGCCGCGGTGAGCCTGATCGCACCATCTTTGAGCTCAGCAAATTCCAGGATATGCAGGGCCGCGGCAATCGGGAAGAGATTCTTGGGCTCGAGAGAAAGGGACGTGGCGATCCTGGCCAGCTCGGCTCGCCCGTCGTATTGCGGGGAGGCCAGGGCTTCGAGGAACCCGGAGATACGGTTGATTGATACCTCGGGAAGGTGCTGCGCTAAGCCGCCATGGATCCGGCTTTGGGCGCCAATCGACTCCGTCATGCGTGACGTCAGGATAGCGTAGATCTCGTCGACAATGCCGTGGAACGCAGCATCGAGCCGATTGCGCGGCTGAGGCAACGAGATCCGGATTTCAGCAGCAATATGCCCCGGATTTGAGCCGAGGACAAAAACTCTGTCGCACATCAGAACCGCTTCCTCGATATTGTGTGTCACCATCAGCACAGCCTTGGTCGGAAACTGATGCTCGACCCAGAGGTCGAGGAAATCGGTTCGCAAGGTTTCAGCGGTAAGAACATCAAGGGCCGAGAACGGCTCGTCCATAAGCAGCAAGATCGGATTGCTCACGATCGCGCGGGCGAATCCCACCCGCTGCCGCATTCCACCGGAGAGCTCGCGTGGATAGGCAGACTGAAAGCCGTCGAGCCCGATAAGGTCGATCGCCGACAATGCCCGCCGACGCGCCTCATTCAGAGGGAGGCCGAGAGCGCTGAGGCCGAGCTCGACGTTCTCGCGTACGGTCAACCAGGGGTAAAGAGCGAAAGTCTGGAATACGATGCTAATTCCTTCTGCCGGGCCGGACAGCGGCTTACCGCGGTAACGGACACGGCCCGCGCTCGGCTCGATCAGCCCACCGGCGATACGAAGCAGGGTTGACTTGCCGGACCCAGAGCGACCGAGCAGGCCGAGAATCTCTCCTGTCCGTACGGCGAAGTTAACGTTCGCGAGCACGGGCACCGGCTCACCGGACGGCTTGGCAAAGGCCATGCAAACGTCGCTGAACTCGATAATTGGTGGTTCTTCGGTCAACCTTTCCTCTTATTCGAGCCGAGCCCCGTCCTCTGTCAAAACGTGAATTGATCGCTCAAGCCGTAGAGTCATGCGATTACGAAAACGCTCACAGTACGGTAATGCTATGCGGCCGAAGCCGCATCGTAGATATCCTCTTCCTGTGCGGTGTGAATACGCGCGACCTGCTCGATCGACTCGATGATCCGCTGGGCATCACGGATCACATAGCGATCGACCGTCTCCAATGGTAGGTCATGAACGAGCCGCTCGAGCAATCGCGCAAGATGCAAGATCTCTCGATGCGCTCGGCTCATGGCCGAAAGGCCGATTTCATCGGCCAAGATTTTCGATAGTTGTGGATAGACGCCGCCTTCATCCTCCCGCTCGTGAGCGGCGACGTGTTGTCTGATGAGGCAGTTGGCTTCGGCGATCAGGGTTGTGGCCTTCTGCGGATCGGCATCGTCGAGCGCATCGGCGATTAGGCGCAACTGGTCAAGCGCCCGATTAAGCGCCAGGTGGTCGTGCCGCAGCTTGTGCCGGATCTCCGGGGGAATCGTCTTCCGAATCCGTCTCCAAGCCGGCTGCAAGGCACGGAGGGCATTCAAGATGACCATTACGTCAATCGCCTCTTGAACGATTGCCGCCGGTACCGGAGCGAGCCAACCGATTGCTGCCGCCAGCATGGCGACGCCTGACAGCCCCATGCCGACAACAATGCTTTCCATGGCGATGCGGCGCGCCCTCTGGGCAATGAGGATTGCCTCCCCGACGCGATCGAGTCGATCCGCAAGGACCACGACGTCCGCTGCTTGTGACGAGGCGCTTGCGCCGCGCGCGCCAAGCGCAATGCCCACGTCGGCGGCGGCCAGCGCCGGCGCGTCGTTGATGCCGTCACCAACCATGACGGTGGGATGCAGCCGTTGCTCGATGCGCACCGCGTCGACCTTGTCGGAGGGGGTACGATCGGCAAGAACCGAATCGAGGTCGAGAGCGGCGCCGATCGTTTGTGCTGCTGCGGCGCGGTCGCCAGTTACCATCACGATACGCGCTACGCCGGCCTCCCGCAACATCTGGACGGCCCGTGGCGCCTCCGGCCTTATTTCGTCGGCCAGCAAGAGTACGCCGACCGGGCGCCCCTCGACGGCGACGAAGATGACCAGCGCTGATCGCCACGCGGCGCGACGCACAGCACGAAGGGCCCATCCTTCGGCCAAGGCGCCCGCGAGGATCATCTCGCGCGAGCCCGCACTCACATGTCTTCCATCGATAACGCCATGAAGGCCGGTTCCCGCGGCCTCATGCACCTCCTTCGGCACTTCCAAGCGAAGTCCGCGCTCGACCGCAGTCTTGACGATGACCTCGGCGAGGACATGATGAGATGCTTGTTCAAGCGAGGCGCCGAGCCTGAGCACCTCTTCGGCATTCTCGCCGGGCGCGACCTCGATCGAAAGCAAGCGAGCGCCCCCCAGGGTGAGCGTCCCCGTCTTATCGAACAGAACGGTGCGCGTCCGCGCCAGCGCCTCGAGTGCACCCCCGCCCTTGACGAGGATGCCCCGCCACGCCGCGCGGGCCACGCCGGCAATAAAAGCGACCGGGGCGGCGAGGATGAGAGGACAGGGGGTCGCTGCGACGAAGACTGCGAGGCCACGCAGAAGGTCGCCTGATGCAAACCATGCAATGAAGGCGATTGCCGCAGTGACCGGCATAAACACTAGGACAAATCGGTCAGCAAGGCGCACAAAGGGCGCCTTGGCGGTCTGTGCCGACGCGACGAGGCGAAGGATACCTGCATAGGTACTTTCGCCGGCCGACGACGAGACGTTCATCTCGAATGCCTGGCCGGCATTGACCGTGCCACTGTAGATAGAATCGCCCTTGCTCCTCGTCGCGGGTATGGACTCTCCGGTCAGCGGCGACTCGTCGATGATGGCTGACCCCGCGAGGATGCCGTCGAGCGGGATGACCTCACCAGGCCGCACCAGGATCTTGTCGCCGATGGCCACATCCGCAACGGGAACTTCGTTAATATCCCCGTCGGCGAGGCGATGAGCCATGCGAGGCGCGCGATCGACGAGCGCGCGCAGGTTCTTCTCGGCGCGCGCGACTGCAAAATCCTCGAGCACGGTGCCGCCCGCATACATGAGTGCCACGACGGCGCCGGCGAGCGGCTGACCCAGCGCGAGGGCGCCGGTCATGGAGAACAGGGCGATCGCGTCGACGCCCATCCGCTTAGCCAGAAGATCGTGGAGGATGGAGGCGGCGAGGCCACCGATGACGGGGATCGTCGCCAGCATCCAGAATAGATCGGCGGCGCCGGGCCGATCGGCGGCGTAGGCGAGCATTCCCACTGCCAATCCAACGAAGGCAGTGGCGAGAAGCCCGCGACGCAACATGCGATCGAAAGTCATTTTCAGCTATCTGCCCAATCGGATCATGCCGTTTGTGGCTTCTTTATCAAAGTCTTGCATTGAGCGAGGTCAAAGCTACATGAAATCGCGCCGACCTGTGGACGGCTCACCCGCCTATTGCGGTGGATCAAGGCTGTATCGATCACACCTGATTGTGTTGCTCGATACCGCGTCAGTAGATTTGGAGACGGCGATGGACGTAACGTCGCGATTGCTCAGGCGGGCAACAGGAGTCGCTATCTGGGATCCGTTGGTGCGGCTCGGGCACTAGGGCGCTCATCGTGAAAATCTTGTCGCAGCCATGTTGAATGGGCGAAAGCGCGGCAAGGATTATCCCGGTGGATGACGGAGATCGTCTCCGCTTTTTGATAACCCGCGCCAGCGTACATCTTCGCGCGCGCTCCGCGTTCATTGGCTAAGCGCTAAAATGAGAGCCATCTTCCCTCCGCGGGAGACGCGTTACGACACTCTCGCGTCAGGCGATCCTACAATCGACCCGTTTCAAAGTCGGCGCACGAATATCCGAGCTCCGCAAACCCTTCTTCGAGGTAGTCGCCCAGTGTCGGCATGCCGACGAGATAAGGCGCGGAGCTGTGCCGATGCCGCTCCCAAGCAAGCGCCCTCGCCTCCTGCCACTCGCCTTTTGTGAAGTCTCCCCTTCCGATCCAGGCGAGGGCGATCAGGTCGACGACCTCATCGTCGTTGAGGCCATCGATAGCGGCCCGCAGTTCCGCCAAGGTTGGATCATCGGCGTAATCTTCCAGAACCTCGCGCTCCCCGCTATCCGCCGGATTCGACCCTGGGTCAGGCTCGACGGGCTCCACCTTCGCATCGAACTCGCGCGCCCTGGTTATGATGTAGCAAACTTTTTCGCGGCTGATGCTCAGTTCTGGCTCAGCCTTCTCCCCCGCAACGGGTAATCGACCTTCCTTTTCCCTCGGAACCATCATCCCGGACCTCTGGCACCGCTCAGGGGATATAACCACGTTGGCAATATACGTCGTCGCCAGGAGGCGCGCTTTGATGCAGGTCAACAACAGTGGGCGAGCACCATCGATTGGTACGGACAGGCCCGGCCGCAGCCACAATTCCCGCGACGTTGCCTGGCGCCGCATCTTATCGGCTAAGCAACTCCGCCCCGTTGAACGCCAAGCCCAGACCCTAAGCGAAGGTGTTTTGACGTACGTCAATGACCTCCAAGCTCCCCAGGCTTCACCTACACCTACGAAGCTGATAGAGGTTATTGTCATGAGGCCGAAGGTCATTTGGGTATTGGTTGCGGACGGCGCTCGCGGCCGCATCCTCGAGCGCAAGGATGCGACATCCAGCCTCTTACCGATGCCGGGCGGCGAATTCCATCAAGAAATTCATCAGGCGCGTGAACTCGGAACCGACAGACCGGGCCGTGTGCAGGAAAGCGCCAGTGCCGCGCATCACGCCATATCGCCGCGCACCGACCGGAGTCGCGTGGAGAAGGAAACATTCGCCAGAAAGCTTTCCGATGCGCTTGAGGCGGCCGCACAGCGCGGAGCCTTCGACAAGCTTATCCTGATCGCGCCGCCTCGAACGCTGGGCGATCTGCATGCCTCTCTTGGCCGACGCTCTCGTGAGCGACTGGCGGGGACATTGGAAAAGGATCTAACCGCATTGAACCCAACGGAAATCGAGGCGCGCCTCAAACAAGCAGAGCTGCTCTGAATCCAACCCTAAACGACCATCGCCTTCGGCAATACGGTCAGCTTGGCAGCGTGAATTCCGCCACGACCGGCGCATGAAAGGACCCTGCGGAGCGCGAATCGCGCGAAGATCCGAGGACCTCGTCCACGAGTTGCTCGTTATGGATCTCCGTGCGGCCGTGCAAGGCCAATAGAGCAGGCGATACCAGAAGGTGATCCAGCATGATGCGCTGACCACCATGTGTGACCGAATATCGCTGCTCAACTGGAACGTTGTGCTCAAGAGCCGTCATCAGTGAGGGTAATAGCCCTGCTGTGCCCGTATCCTCGTCGGTGCCGAGGATGAGTCGCACCGGCACTTCACGACTATCGGCATTAAAATCGCCGCAGACGGCCACAAGCGCGTCAGGCTCCTTATCGAAGAGCCGATCGAGAAATACGCGTGCTTCGAGCGCCTGGCTGGCGCGCTTGATCGAGGCAAGGAAGAAGCCCTCGGACCATCCGGCAACCGAGCTCCAGCCGGACACGGGTCGTTTCTGTCCTGGAATGGGCACTGCGAGCGGCGCCTTCAGATGAAGATTGAGGAGATGGAGCGTTCGACTGTTCGGCAGCTCGATGGCGGCATACAGGATCGGGCGATCGAATCTCGCCTCGATCACTGCGGCGTCATCAGCGGCCGTAACTGGTGAATATCGCAGCGGCGGCACGAATTCATGCCAAATCTCCCGGCTTGCAACGATCGGTTGCCGGCTGAGAATGACTTGGTTGTGCCGATCCACGAAGCAGCTATCCCCCTGGCCAGCTGTCGCAATGCGTGAATAGGCGGCATAGTGAGTGTGCTCTAGAAGCTGATTGAGCGCAGTCAGAGCCCGGCGATGAAGCCCCGGGATTTCCTGCGCATTCACCTCTTGTAAGCAAAGTATGTCGGCGTCCAGCCGTTGAAGTTGTGGACGGAGGATCGTAATTCGCTCCTTCAGTCCGCTGCCCCCTGCCTCCTCGCCGAGATTTTCGAGATTGAAGGTAGCAATCCGCAATCGGCCCATTTTTGCTCCTGGTTCTTACAACGCTCCCCTTTGGCATCGATCATGCGCCACTGACGCTTCCTTGTTCTTAGACTCAAATTATCGCCGATACTATGTTGATCTGCGTCAATGGCTGACCGATCCGAGCGTGGTCAACTGTGTTTTGACGCTTAGCCCAAGCACGCTGCATTCGTGCAGGAAGGCCGCGCGCTGCGATAATAGGCAGACGACAAAGTCGCGACACACCCGTGAAGGGTCGCGCCACCAGGAGATTCGCTATGAAAGTGTCCGATGTCATGACCCGTAAGGTCGTCTCGGTTGCGCCCGAGGCCTCGATGACCGAGGCGGTGCGCCTGATGCTGCAGCATCGAGTTAGCGGCCTGCCCGTCGTCGACCGCAACGAGCAGCTTGTCGGTATCATCACCGAGGGAGACCTCCTTCGCAGGACGGAGACCGGCACGGAGAAGCATCGTACCCGGTGGCTCGAATTTCTGATTAGCCCAGGCAAGCTCGCCGGTGAGTATGTCAAGACGCACGGCCGCAAGATTGCGGAGCTGATGACCGGGGATGTCGTGACGGTTACCGAGGATACCACGCTCGACGAGGTTGTCCTGCTGATGGAGCGTCATCGCGTGAAACGCTTGCCGGTCGTGCGAGATGGCCAGCTCGTCGGCATCGTGAGCAGGGCCAATCTGCTGCATGCGCTCGCTGCGCAGGCCTCGGATGCAGTCTCCTCAGCCATCAAAAATCAATTTCTTGATGATGCCACCATCCGAGACCGGCTATTGGCGGAAATGGAACGACAGGCGTGGAGCCCGCACGCTTCCGTCAATGTCATTGTCCGAAATGGGATTGTCGAGCTTTGGGGCTCGATATTCGACGAGCGTGAGCGCGAGGCCCTACGTGTTGCCGCCGAAAACATACCCGGCGTCAGGGAGGTTCGAGATCATCTCGTTTGGCTCGAACCGTATTCAGGTTTTGTCGTCGAGGCACCGGCGGGAGATGCATCGATGCAAGCCGCGGCGAGCAAGACGCCCAAATGAGGCTTACGGTTACCCCTTAAAACATCCCGTGGTGATAAGGCGCGGGATCGCCCGGGGACGTTAGGACCGGCGTTGAGATCGTGTGCCCGGCTCCGGCGCAGGGTAGCTCCGGCCTCCGGCGGTCGAGGGAACTCATCAAGGCGCAATGCCTTATTTATCAGAACGATATTCCCGCGACTTACGGCCCATTTGAGCCGTGGCAAATGGCCAACGAGTTGGAGGACGAGCATGAAGGCTCTTGTCTACCAGGGGCCGGGACTGAAGGCTCTTGAGGAGCGCCCCGAGCCGGAGCTCGCGACTCCCACCGACGCCGTCGTCAAGATCGTCAAGACGACAATCTGCGGTACCGATTTGCACATCCTCAAGGGTGACGTCCGAACCTGCTCTCCCGGCCGTGTCCTGGGACACGAGGGTGTCGGCACGGTGGAGAAGATCGGGCCTGGCGTGACGTCATTTCATCAGGGCGACCGCGTCCTCATCTCCTGCATCTCCTCTTGCGGAAAATGCGAGTATTGCCGCAAGAGAATGTACTCCCATTGCACGACAGGCGGCTGGATCCTCGGAAACGAAATCGACGGCACGCAAGCCGAATATGTGCGCATTCCTCATGCGGATACCAGCCTGCATCACATACCCGAGGGCGTAGATGAGGATGGCTGAAAACTGCGCCTTCCGCCGTGCTGCCGCCCCTCATCGGAAAGCCGAAAATGCCCGGACCGCACAAGCATGAAAAATACGATGCCCTGATCTAGGGCCGTCATGCACTGGCACCGGTGCGCACTGCCGTCGCCCATCCCCGCGACGAGGCTTTGCCAGCCGGCGCGCCGGATGCCCCGCATGACCGCCGCCGAAATCGATAAGCTCTCGGGATAAGCTCTATGCGAAAGCCGATCCTTGTCCTCAATGCCGGCTCCTCCAGCATCAAGTTCTCGGTGTTCGAGGCGGCGGTCGACCATTCGCTCTCGGCTGGCGTCCACGGTCAAGTCGAGGGAATCGGCGCCTCGGCTCGATTCGAGGCCTTCGATGCCGCAGGTGGCAAGTTGGCCGCGCGACCCATCGCTCATGCGAGCCATGAGGAGGCGATCGCTGCTGTGCATGAGTGGTTTTCTACGCATATCGGAAGCGAGGCTGGCTTCGCCGGGATCGGCCATCGCATCGTCCATGGCGGGATGGCCTATGCCAAGCCGGTACTTGTCACGGAGCAGGTTATTGCCGATCTGGAGGCCTTGATCCCGCTCGCGCCGCTGCATCAACCCCATCAGATCGCGGCAATCCGCGCCGTGAGCAGCGTCGCGCCAAATGTTCAGCAGGTTGCCTGCTTCGATACCGCCTTTCATAGAGTGCAACCTCCGATTGCTCAGGCGTTCGCCCTCCCACGGGAGCTCACCGCCAAAGGCGTGCGCCGATATGGTTTCCACGGCCTCTCCTACGAATATATCGTGTCTACGTTCTCCCAGATCGCGCCGCAGCTTTCTGCTGGCAAGCTGGTCATTGCCCATCTCGGTAATGGCGCAAGCATGTGTGCCGTCGACAATGGATGCAGCCTCGCCACCACCATGGGCTTCACGGCTATCGACGGACTGCCGATGGGCACGCGGACGGGCGCGCTCGACCCGGGTGTCATTCTTTATTTGCTGCAACAGGAGAAAATGACCGCCGATGCCATCGAGCATCTCATATATGAGCGGTCGGGACTTCTCGGCGTCTCCGGCCTATCGAGCGACATGCGGACTCTGTTGGCAAGCGACCTTCCAGCCGCGAAGGAGGCCGTTGACCTCTTCATCTATCGGATCGGGCGGGAGCTGGGCTCGTTGGTCGCCGCGCTTGGCGGCCTCGATGCCGTCATCTTCACGGGAGGCATCGGCGAGCACGCGGCAGTCATACGGGCGCGGGCCTGCCGGGACGCAGGATGGCTTGGAATCCGGCTCGATGAAGAGGCGAACGCCGAAGGTGGCCCGTTGATCTCGACACTCGGGTCGCGCCCCTCGGCTTGGGTTATACCGACCGATGAGAACCTGATTGTCGCCCGCCATACGCGCCGATTGCTCGAACGCAGCGCTCGATAGGGGCCAGTGCCGATGAAGGCTCGCGACGTGATGACATTGGATGTCGCTTCAGTGAGCCCCGAGGCCTCGACGCGAGACGTGGCACAATTGCTGCTTGATAGAGGAATCAGCGCTGTTCCCGTTGTCGACGAGAGAAATGTTGTCATCGGCATGGTGAGCGAGGGCGACCTCATCGGTCGTGTGGAGGCGGATCGCGACGCTCGCCGGGACTGGTGGCTGGCCCTCTTGGCGGAAGGTGAGGCGCTTAATCCGGATTTTCTCGCTGGTTTGCGGACACCAGAGCGGGCCGCGCGCGACGTGATGTCGAAGCAGGTTGTCACTGTTGATGAAGATACAGGCATTACGGAAATTGCGCGCCTTCTGACGACATACCGCATCAAGCGGGTCCCTGTCTTACGCGATGGCCGCATCGTTGGAATCGTGAGTCGGGCCGACCTGGTGCGGGCCATAATGACGCAACCGAAGCCGATGGAGTCCCGGCCTTCCGAAGGATTTCTGGCCAGTACGCTTGCAAGCCTTGACGAGCATTTTCTCCATCGTCCTCGCCGGCCGACCGTGGCTCCCTCAGGATCGCCCGCTCAACCCGACGAAGGCCGGATAAAGGTGACCGACTTCCAGAGGCTGGTCGCCGATTTCGAACACAAGGAAGCGATTCATCGGGACGAAGCACGTCGCATCGCCGCCGAGCAGCAGCGCTACAAAGTTCGCGAGTTCATCGAGCAGCATATCTCGGACGAGGCGTGGCGTGCTCTCCTCCATGAGGCGCGGCAGGCCGCGGAGAATGGTCAAAAGGAATTCATGATTCTGCGTTTTCCAAGTCAGCTCTGCAGCGATGGTGGACGGGCAATCAATGTCGCCGAACCGGCGTGGCCCGCGACACTGCGCGGGGAAGCTGCGGAAATTTATCTCCGCTGGGAACGCGATTTGAAGCCAAGCGGTTTCCGCCTCGCCGCTCGTGTCCTCGACTTTCCGGGCGGAATGCCAGGCGACATCGGCCTGTTCCTCGTCTGGGGCAGTGAACGCTGACCTGGTTGCGGCAAAACTCTCGGAGACATCTCACGCGCGAGGAATATCCTATGCCCGCATCCACCAACCCTTCGGTGACCCAAGAAACTCCGCTCTCCGATCACGAGCGGGAACTCATAGATAGGTGGTGGCGCGCTGCCAACTATCTATCAGTCGGGCAAATCTACCTGCTCGACAATCCGCTCCTAAAGGAGCCGCTCGAGCTCAGGCACATAAAGCCGCGGCTTCTCGGACATTGGGGCACAACTCCCGGTTTGAATTTTCTATACGTGCATCTCAATCGCATCATCAAGGCGCGCGATCTGGACATGATCTACATCGCCGGACCAGGCCACGGCGGGCCCGGTATGGTCGCTAACACCTGGCTCGAGGGAACTTACAGCGAAATCTATCCACACATTCCTCAGAGCGCCGTCGGGATACGGCGCCTGTTTAAACAGTTCAGCTTTCCCGGCGGCATTCCGAGCCACGCGTCGCCGGATACCCCTGGCTCCATTCACGAGGGCGGTGAGCTTGGCTACGCCCTGTCGCACGCCTACGGCGCCGCGTTTGACAATCCGGACCTGATTGTGGCCTGTGTTGTTGGCGATGGTGAGGCCGAGACCGGACCAATGGCGACGTCTTGGCATTCCAACAAGTTTCTGAATCCGGTGACGGATGGCGCCGTGCTGCCCGTTCTGCACTTGAACGGGTACAAGATTGCCAATCCGACGATCCTTGCGCGCATCGGACCTGACGAGCTGCGCGATCTTTTCCTTGGATACGGCTACGAGCCGCATCTTGTCGAAGGTGATGATCCCCGGGCTATGCACCAGCTCATGGCTGCGACCCTGAACAAGGTATGCGACGAGATCAGCTTGATTCAACGTGAAGCCCGTGAAGGCCGGATGCGCCACCGTCCGAAATGGCCGATGATCATCTTGAAAACGCCCAAGGGCTGGACCGGGCCGAAGGACGTCGATGGACTCAAGACCGAGGGTTTCTGGCGCTCGCATCAGGTGCCTATTGCAGAAATGGCGACAAAGCCTGCGCATGTGAAGCTGCTGGAACAATGGATGAAGAGCTATCGGCCGGAGGAGCTGTTCGACCCTGACGGAACTCTAATGCCTGAAATCGCCGCGCTCGCGCCGGTGGGCGACCGGCGGATGAGCGCCAATCCGCATGCCAATGGCGGTTTGCTGATGCGCGAACTCGATTTGCCCGATATCGCGACGTACGCCGTCAAGGTCGAGAAGCCCGGCGAACGCACAGCGGAGGCAACGGCGATCATGGCCGAGCTTCTCCGCGATATTATCAAGGCGAGCGAGGGGCAGCGGAACTTTCGTTTGTTTGGCCCGGATGAAACGGCGTCAAACCGTCTGTCCCGCGTGTTCGAGGCCACCGATCGAGCGTGGGATGCCGAAACCCTCTCATATGACGAACATCTGGCACCCAGGGGACGGGTTATGGAAATCCTCTCGGAGCATACCTGCCAAGGTTGGCTCGAAGGCTATCTGCTGACCGGCCGCCACGGATTGTTCAATTGCTATGAAGCGTTCATCCACATTGTGGATTCAATGTTCAACCAGCATGCAAAGTGGCTCAAAAGCTGCCGTGAGATACCTTGGCGTCGGCCGATACCCTCCCTCAACTACCTGCTCACCTCGCATGTCTGGCGTCAGGATCATAATGGCTTCAGCCACCAGGATCCGGGCTTCATCGACTACGTATGCAACAAGAAGGCCGACATCGTGCGGGTCTACCTCCCACCCGATGCCAACTCGCTGCTGTTCGTGACCGATCACTGCTTCCGTAGCTGGAACCGCATCAATGTGATTGTCGCCGGGAAGCAGCCTCAGTGGCAGTGGCTAAGCATGGATGAAGCCATCAAACACTGCACCGCTGGCATCGGCATTTGGGAATGGGCGAGCAACGATCGCGGCAGCGAGCCGGACGTCGTGATGGCGTGTGCCGGCGACGTTCCGACGCTGGAGACCCTTGCGGCTGTCGATCTCCTGCGTCGAAGCGTCCCTGATCTCAAGATTCGGGTGGTGAATGTGGTCGATTTGATGACCCTGCAGCCCAGCGAGGAACATCCACACGGCCTAACGGATCACGATTTTGATGCGCTGTTCACGACCAATAAGCCGGTGATCTTCGCTCACCATGGTTATCCATGGCTTATTCACCGCTTGACCTACCGGCGAACCAATCACGAAAACATCCACGTCCGCGGCTACAAGGAAGAGGGCACCACGACGACCCCCTTCGATATGGTCGTGCGCAATGATCTGGACCGTTTCCACCTCGCTTCCGATGTCATAGATCGATTGCCGAGGCTCGGCTATCTCGCTGCCTATGCGAAGCAGGCTCTCCGCGACAAGCTGATAGAGCACAAGGCCTATATTCGCCAGCACGGGGAGGATATGCCCGAGGTGAGGGATTGGTGTTGGTCGCCCCTGGATCCTACCCGGAGCGCCGCCTAGAAAAGTAGGCTGCCAGGGCCGCGCGGCAATTCCTTTCCATGACGCCCCTCTGCATGCGCGAGGTGGTAAACTTAACCTACAATGCGCGGGCTCGCCCTCAAGCCGAACCCGACGGACCTCCGCGCCTCTTCCCATGTCGGTGGCAAATGGTTTCGGCGATTGATCTATATCATCGTGCACACTGCTTTACCTTGGCTAGGTTAAAGAGCTTGAGGTGTGGAGCACATTATGACAATCAGGTCGATCCTCGCATTGGTCACGGGCCATGAAGCCGATCGCCTGTCATTGGCCAGCAGCATGCGCCTGGCACAAAAGCTCAATGCATTTATTGATGTCCTTCACATCACACCCGATCCGCGCGAGGCCCTCCCCTTTCCGTTTCAGGACTGGACCGGCGCATTTGTTCAGGAAATAAAGAAACAAGCCGAAAAGAAAGCCGAAGCTTTGACCACGCAGGCGCGGTGGCTGTTCGAAGAAGCCTGCACGGAGACAGGCATCAATCGTCCGGACGCCAGGGCTCGGTTTCAGGCCGTCGTCGGGCGCATCTCGGACATCGTGGCCTTGCGCGGGCGCGTGTTCGACCTGGTTTCGCTGGGTCGCGCTTCAGGGGCAGGACAGACAGATTGGCAGGGCCTTCTCAAGGCTGCGCTCATGGAAAGCGGTCGGCCCTTGCTCATTTTACCCGTTGAGCCAAGGGGGCCCATTGGTCGTACCGTCGCATTGGCGTGGAACGGCAGTGCAGAAGCAGGGCGAGCGACGAGTTCAGCACTGCCCATTCTCGCCGGCGCGCAGCGCATTTTGTTACTCGTCGGTACCGAAGGTAAGCCGGTCTCGCCCCCGCCCGCCGAGGTCGAGCGATGGCTGGAGCGTCATGGGATATCCTCGCGATGCGAAGTCGTGTTCCTGAGAGATTCACCGGTCGGCACGCAACTTGTTAGGGAAGCCGAAGACGCTGGTGCTGATCTTCTGGTCATGGGTGCCTACGGGCACTCCCGCTTGCGCGAGACTGTCTTTGGCGGCGCTACTGAGGCCGTACTCCAGAAATCCACACTGCCGGTACTTATGGCTCATTGATACCGGGCAGCCTTCCCTGAACCTTCGGCAGATGAGGCCGTCGACTTCCAGACTCTTCGCTAAAAGGCCAGCCAGGCATAGAGAAAGAGAGTGTTGTTGTCGGACGCGTTTCGTCCGAAGCCGTCGTAGTTGGAACCCGCTCCGTTGAATTTATTGTAGAGCGTGTATTGGAGCGAGAACTTCACCTGCGCCCACGGCCATAACGATGTGATATTCGAGTTGATGAACGGTAGGTAATTCAGCTCGAAAATCCAGCCATGCGTATCGGGTCTGCCGTTGTTGCTTCCCGTGATCGGGCCGGGCGCGAAGAGGCCAGTGTCGGCGCTGCCCCAGATCGAGAAGTACTGCACGGTGGCGCCGTATTTGGCGTCGCCGTGACTATAGTAGTAGGAGCCTTTCAACTTCGCACTGTTGAGCGTGTTGGAGGGATTGGCGCTGTTGCCTAGCCCAAAGGTGGCGTTGAGATCCTGATTTTCGTGAATATAGTAACCCTCGAGCGCAACGATATTGGATCCGCTGACCAGATTATATTGGGCATCGATGCCAATATCGGTGAAGTGATCCGTGCCTTGGCTGCGATCTCGACCGGGAAAGGTATTCGCGGCCAGACCGAAAGTGCCGATCGATGCGGAATTGTCGCTCCAATCCCGCTGCAATGCGACGCGCCAGTAGGGCGCAACTCCGTTGATCTGTGCTTCGTTGTCGGGGTGGATACCGAACGTCCTTTGCATGTCCTGGGGCAATGTCTTGTACAGGCTGAATTCCGTATAGATTGTGTTGTCGATCATCGCGTAGGCGCCGAGAGCTCCCACTTGTTGCGCAAGGCCGCCCTCAATCAAGGTCGCCGTAATCGGCTTGGGTGCCAGGCTGGGGCTGGCGTAGGGATAGCCGAAGGCGGGGGTGCTGTTATAGATGTCCTGGACCGTCGGATTGTTGTTGAAATCGACGCCGAAGATCAGGTCGTGATCGAAGATCGTTGCGTTTTTTGCGAAGCGGATGTCCGTGTTGTCCCAGTTGAAGTTCTTTGCCGTGTCGCTATAGGTCGCCTGCGCAAAGGCGCCCACGTCATCGACGATTTTGCCGCCGTAGAACAGGCTCGCAGCCTCGAGCGAAAAATTGTTGTTCGGCCCAAAATGAGGCGGCACATTGCCCGGCTGATCGCGATTAATGTTGGTAAAGCCCGGTATGACCATTACCGCAAAGGGGGGTATGTCCGATTCACCGGTGCTCAGCGTGTATCCGTTTAGCTTAAAGACGCGACCGAACGGTGTGAGTTCGGGAAAGTTGGTATGGCATGCGGGGCAACCTTGGCCCGTCTGCCGTGCATAACTTGGGAGGGCGCGGACGGGGGTCGAAAGCCCCAACGAGACCGCGACGGCCCCCACCCCCACGATCGCGACGGCCCAGATCGCCTGAAAAAGCCAGCGCTTAACCCTTGCCATGTATTCCCCCTGACGCAGGGGCCATCCAAGCCTGTCGGTAGGTAATTTAGGATCCGGCTGCGCTCGATAGCCTCCCGTTCTGGATCACTTTTCAGGTCGCGCTTCAGCAGTCCACAAGCTCTTAACTATTATCAAAAAACTCGTCGCAAGGAAACGGCCTCGATCAATATTTCTCAGCTGCAATCCTGTAATTCGGGTGACACCTGACTTGATAATTACAGAAATACATTCGGCTCTCTGATGACGATCTCACTGCGCTCCGGAGAGCGAGGGAGCATAGGCTGGCTGCCATGCGAGATTGCACTCGGCGCTCAACAATGCGCTGAACGACAGCAGCCGTTTTCGCAGCGCCCCTTGCAATGGGACGCTGCCAATTTCGCAACCTCTTTTACGCCGTCTTCGGCCCGTTCGCAGCACCAGCCGCCCGCGATATGTAATGAGGTGAGCAAGGCGCCATCGCAACTCTGCCAAGAAGCTGCGTCAGTCTCTCGGCTGTCCCCAAGTATTGCTCGGTCGCTTTTTCAGCGAAACGACGTTGGCATTCGACGGCCGCGCCGGGCGATTGGCAGGCGCCGAGTGCCTTCCATGCCTCCAGGTTTTCATGAACGCGGGATTTTCCAAGATTGAGCAGCTCCTGCCACGTTGCGAAAAGCCCTTCGACGACCTCTTCGTTGATCCGGATGGCATGCTCAAGGTTTTGCTGAGTAAACATCCCCAGCGACCCGAACCCATCCTCGCGCCGCTGAGCCCTGGCATTCGCTTGCTTCGTCATCACATCATACTCCCTAGTTGCCGCTTCCTGCGTTCGCCCCAATGGCCTCCGGCTCCGCGAGGAGCTGGATGAGGAGCGCTTGTGACGATAGACGAGACGATACGCATAACCCAGGGATTGGTGCTTTGACCCAAATCAATCAATGTGCCATCGAAGCAAGCGTCAGGGATCGTCTCCAGGCGGTAACGCTCATTGGCGGCGGGCCCTTTGTGGCTGCCCGGACAGTATGAGCGCGAGACGATCGCGCTTCTTCGCTGGGTCGCTGTCGTCCGTCTTATTCGGTTTGAAGCGCCGCTCGGCAATGGCGGGAGTGGCGAAAACCCGAGCGAAGGCCATTGTTCCGATATCCTCCAACCACGCGAACATCGCGCGAGGCCGCCGGGTGGGGGAACCCGCCGGCACTCACAGCGACATGAAGCGGCGCTATTTCGACGCGATAGAAATACGTTTCTCGGCCGTCTTCGCTTCTTTCGACTTGGGCAATGTGATGGAGAGTACGCCCTTCTCGAACTTGGCCGAGATCTTATCCTCCTCCACACTGTCGGGAAGCTCGAAGGCGCGCCGCACCGAGCCGTAGCTCCGCTCGGATAGGTAATAGTCCTTCTTCTTCTCCTCCCGTTCGGCCTTCTTCTCGCCCGTGATTATGAGCACACCATCCTTGAGCGATACGGCGATATCCTTCTCGTCAACACCAGGAAGCTCGGCCTCAATCTCGAAACCGTCCTTCGTCTCCGACACATCCACTTTGGGCATTAGAGTGTTCACGGGCATAAGCTCGCCGACAAGGCCGAATGGCTCAATGGTGGAGAGGCGGCTTGGAAACAGCCTGCTCGGCCAACCTCGGAAGAAGTCATCGAACAGACGATCGACCTCCTCACGGAGAGTCAAGATCGGATGCTTACCGCCCGAGGTGGCCGCCGCAACCGCGGTTTCCTTACCGGATTTGCCAATGGTCTCTTTGCCAGATGATGTCATATCGCACCTCTCTCGAAAGCTGCGTGAGCACCCACGCATCGTTAAATTGCATCGCATGATGTCCCGCAATGAGCGCAGAGACATTGACGTATATCAAACGAAGCGATCTCTGCGGATTTTCGCGAAAGCCTTTTGGCGCATCCCCTTGCGCCATTTGGATCGCCGAACACCTTTCCGCTCCGGAACGATTGGCCAGCTAATTTCACGCGTCACCGTGCGCAGCTGCCTTCTTTTTCCGAGTATCGAGAGCTCGCAGGCGGCATCTTAGCGATGCCGGCGCGTTCGATGACGTGCCGAAAGAAGTGGCCCATCAGCTCGCCGAGGGAGGATGAGTCGATAACTTGTCCCGAATCGAAAGTGCCTTGCGGTCGCGGTCTCCCGCTAGCTGATGACGACCAGATCCGGATTGGCGTGCTGATCGACGAGGATCCTCCGGACGCGCTCCTGCCAGCTCGCCACAAACATCTTGCGCTCCTGGTCTGTTGCATCATTCGAGAGCGCACGCTGGATCTGGTTGCCGAAATCCCTGGGCGCCGGAACGACACTGGAAACGAACCGCAAATCGACCTCGCGCTTCGTGTCGAGTCGCGTGAGGCGGAGATCCCCGGGTATGGCGGCGCCGAAGGAGAGCAGGTTTCGCCGATCGAACCGCCCTCCCAACCCCTTGAATCCATCATCTTGTGCTGCGCCGGTGATGAGGCAGACGATCTTGGCAGCGACGCCGGTCGCTCCGTCGGTCCTATCAGCGCGCAGTGCCGCGCTGATCGCGCCACGTTCAGGAACTTGATCCTGATATAAGGCGGTCAACCCCTTCGCGACCATCAGAAAGGCGCCCGCCGTCGTTGGGCAAGAATGCCCTGCGAGCTTGACCACATCGATGTATCGGTATTCTACCCGGCCTCCGGGGATTGCGCCGAGAAAGTCAGCCAAAGGATCATACATGATGATGCAAGGTGCCTCGTCGTAGAAGCTCGGATATTCCACCTTATCCTCCTTCAGATATGCGCCCCATGTGGCCGCAGATCGTAAGCATGCCCATGCAAGGACGCTCGGTCCTTGCCCAAGCACAAAGAACGCCGGTGTATCGCGTCTCATCATCGAGTTGGCCGAAAAGCAGAAAAACAATCCGGGAATTTGATCGGGATCAACGATGCTGAGCGGTCTTCGTGCCATATTTTCGCTTTTGGATCAGGGTGGGACAGCTATGTTGAGCCAGCTTGAGCTCGGTCCAATTCCCGAGAGCTTGCTCCTCGAGCCTCTGGACTACATCTACGCCGATCACTTCCGCCAGCGCGCCGTCTGCGTGAAGCTGGAGCAGTTGATCGAGGATCCTGACGATCCGTGCGCGCGCCATGAGGCAGCCGAGATCTTAGCCTTCATGGAGCAGGATCTGCCCCTCCACATTGCCGACGAGGAGGACAGCTTGTTTCCCCTTCTTCGACTGCGTTGCCAACCAGAGGACGATATTGAGCAGGTCCTACAGATCCTGAGCGAGGAACACGCCTCTGACGAAGCTCTCGCTAAGGATCTCATTGCCGAATTACGGCGGCTTTCAACTGCACGAGGCCGAGCAGGCGGCCGAGCGCTGAAATGGGTGGCTCTGGCATATATTCAAACGCAGCGACGTCACCTATCCTGGGAGAACGCCTTACTGCTGGCGATTGCCCGCCGGCGTCTCATGCCGGCTGACTTGGTTTCCCTAGGGCGCGATATGGCCCAGCGACGAGGTGTTTCCTACCCGAAGCCTGCGAGCTAATCGTAGAGCAACGCCGCGCACCGACAACCGACCCGCCCTCCTAATAGAGAAAAGGCCAAACCAGCCGCCGGCTTCGGCATGGCCCGAGCCGTATTGTGGTGATGTAACTCGGTGCGACCGCCTCGGCCATGATGCCTTGATCTACGCTCTCAAGCGCAGGCGCATTTTGAATCCGAGAATGCCGGCTTGTGTCGCGCCGAGAGATTTGATCCAAATCAATTCAATAGCAAGGGCTCTCCGATATAAGCTACGGCTGCAGCAATCGAGCCGGCGCCTCGTTTCTGTGCCGGGTAATGATCGGACGAGATGGCATGGCCGTTCTTGACTATACGGCCCTCGAAGGGGCGCATTCATCTCATGATCCTTTCGACTTTGCCGTTGCTACCGGGATGATCAGGCCGGCGCATCTCGGGGCAGTCCTCGCGGACTTTCCAGCTATTACTCATTCAGGGTTGATGCCGCTCTCGGCGCTCAAATATGGGCCGGCATTCGCAGCGCTGATTGATGAGTTACGGAGCGAGAGTTTCAGCTCGATCCTCTCTCGAAAGCTCGGCCTCGATCTATCGAGACGACCGCTCATGATCACGGTGCGTGGCCGATGCCACGCAAAGGATGGGCGCATCCACACCGATTCACGGGACAAGGTGGCGACCGCCCTTCTCTACCTGAATAAGCCGTGGGAAAGTGCCGGCGGCCGCTTACGTTTCCTACGACGCGGCGATTCCCTGGAAGATCCCGTGGCCGAGATTCCGCCGGATGCCGGCACGCTTGCAGCCTTCCGGGTCTGCGCCCGCTCCTTCCACGGTCACAATCCGTATATCGGCGTACGTCGATATGTGATGCTCAACTGGATGGCCAATCACGCCGCTCTTTGGCGAGAGCTTGCCCGCCACCAGCTGTCGGCAGGTATCAAGAGCATCCTGTCCGTTTTCCGGAACAGGGATCCTCTCAATACGAATGAGACGTCGCAACACAGTGGATGCAGTCAATGCGACGATCATCTGAGGCGCTTTCCCCGGCGGAGACCCTTCTGACAAGGATAGCGACCGCAGTTCCTAGGAGAGCAGCTATGGACGAGCCCAGCACGACAATTGCGCATCGTTTCCTTGATTGCCTTGGGGAGAGTCGCGTGATCGCTCATCCCTTTCGTCATTGGCTGCTGCGCGACGCCTTACCCGAGGAGGTGGCACTCGACATCACGCGCTTGCCAATCGGGCTTCCGGAGATTCGCGATACGCAGGGACGGCGCGAGACCCATAATGACATGCGTGTCTTCTTTTCCCCGGAGCGGCGGCATCGCTTCGCAGTTTGCAGGGAGTTGGCGCTAGCGTTTCAGGCGACCGACACTGTATGCGCGATCGAGTCGCTGTGCGGCGTTCAACTGGGCGGCAGCTTTCTCCGTATCGAGTATTGCCAGGATACCGATGGTTTCTGGCTGGAGCCACATACCGACATCGACGTCAAGCTGTTCACCATGCTCATTTATGTCTCGACCGATGCAGCGGCGGAGAGCTGGGGGACCGATATTTATGATGCGTCGATGAATTGGATGGGTTCAGCCCCGGGCTCGTTCAATCGAGGCCTTATCTTCATTCCTGGCGCGAACACCTGGCACGGTTTTCGGCGTCGCCAGCTCAGCGGCATTCGCCGTTCTCTTATCATCAACTACGTCACGACCGAGTGGCGTGCGCGTCACGAGCTGGCCTTTCCCAATAGCCCGATCTCGTGAAGTCAGGAAGCTCGCCCACTTCATACCCAATGTCGGTCGCTCGACGCTCCTTTCGACCACTCCCGAGATTATCGGCTATGCCGCGGCATGAGCGATATCAATGGGCCAGAAGAACAGGAAGCCGGCATTCATTGAGAACAGCTCTGGTGGCACCGCCAAAGATGGTTTCGCGCATGCGGGTATGCCCATAAGCTCCCATCACCAGGAGGTCGGCTCCCTCGTTTGCCGCTTCATCGACGAGTTGCTCACCGATCGGCCAGGCCTTCAGACGGACGTGCTTGCGTTCGGCCAACACGCCGTGACGCTCCAGCCATACGCCGACGTCATCGAGCGAGGGCTCCAGCGGCGCGCCTTTGCTGCCCGATAGCAGCAAAACACGCCGGGCGAGGCCGAGTAGCGGCAAGGCGGCACTCGCGGCATGCGCTGCCTCGACACTCCCGTTCCACGCCACGGCTACGGAGTCGCCGATCGGTTCAACCGGCGCCTTTGGCATCAGAAGGACGGGACGGCCGCTCTCGAGCAGCAAAGCCTCAAGCGTCAACCGCCACTCCGCTTCAACGGCTTCCGGTACTCGACTAAAAAGGATCAGGTCCGAGACTCGCGCCATCACCGGTAGAGCATCAGCCGACCGACCGCCAAGAATGCGAAAGCTGGCTTGGGCGCCAGGGCCCGAAGTAATGAACTTCGCACCCTTGCAGGCTTCCTCATAGAGCAGCTTCGCGCGCCCTGCCCGCGCCTCGATATCCTTCGTCACCTCCGAGATGGCGCGTTCCATGATGGAGCCGATATCGTTTATCGTAAGCGGCGGAACCATGTCCTTGGGGTCCGGCTGAACATGGATAACGTCCACATATGCCCCGAGGCGCCGCGCCAACCTCATGCCGCTTGCGAGAGCGACGCTATCCACCTCGTAACCGGAAATTGGCGCCAAGATTGATCGGATTGCCATGATGTCCTCCGCTGTGTCGGAGTTATGAGCTTGGACACAGTATAAACCGAATGCCACTGACCTACGTCAATCGGGCGCCAATTCACATCCGATCCATATCCGCGATTTCGAGGCCAGGTGCCGGAACGTGAGGCCCGCCACTTCGCACGCGCGACTGGACACCGTGCTTGCAGAGGAAGTCGTGCTTTGAGCTGTATCGAAGTGGCGCAGCTAATCCGTGTCGCGCGGTATTGCGAGGACGCTGCTGGCGTGCCCAGATTCGACGAGTAAGGTTCCGAGGCGCTCGGCCTCATGCTCCAAGCCAATCCAGCGCAGCTTGACGATCATTCGCTTGAGCTCACTCGGCCTCAACGCCTGCGGCGAGACGCTCTGGGGATGCTCCTGCCCCGCATAGGTCTCCATTGCCTTTCTCCTCATTCGCCTTCGAGAATTCCCTGTCCGCCTGTCAGGCAAAGGTAATCGGAGAACGGCCTAAAATCCTTGATCCAGATCAATGACGGAAGCGATCGCCGTGGAGAAGATAGCCTACCCGCGTAAGGCCGAGGAATGGAGCGACGCCCATGGCCAATCAGTGTAGCCACGCGAGACAAGCGGAACGTGCTTCGACCAATCTTGGCCCCGGCGGATGGTTCGGGAGGCGCTGGGCGCTTGCCGCACGGCAACGGATGCACACATGGCGAGAACGATGGGTGGAGGCGCAGGAGCTTGAGACGCTCGACGACTTGGTATTCGCTGAGCTCGGCCTCACGCGGTGGCAAGCCCGACAGCTCGTAAAGGCGCACCCCCGCGCAACCGAGCAGCTCGGCAAAATGTTGCGTCATCTTGACCTCGACTCCGACGCGTCGGTGGATGAGTCGCTTCTGCACAACGACCTTTACCGTAATTGTGCGCTGTGTATGCACCACCGTGCGTGTCGCCGCTGGTTTGATCTAGCGAAAAAGGGTGATCCGTACCCGACCTTCTGTCCCAACGGATGGTACTTCGGGCGCCTCCTCAGACGCAGGCGACTCGCCTCAAAGTCTCATGACGAGCCTCGGGCGCCATCCGCCTGAAAGGTGGCGTGGCCTCGATATGGCCTACAAACGAGGCAGTGCTGCGTGGGAGAAGGACGCCCGGTCCAATACGGCGGGAACCGGCATGGCTGACGATGGCGGCCCTTGCACCCCGATCTCGCCGGCATTCCTCTTGGGGCTCGCATTACGGCCCTGCCCGCCCGCCGTGCTCGCTCCAGCCTGTCGGCATGCGCTTGCCATCATCCACCGATGCCATCCCGAGCTTCATGAACGGATGTGCATGATCGGTGGGGCCGCCTTCGTTATTGAGCCAACGGATCTACCGCTCCGATTTATCGTTCGATTCGATTCCCAAGGGCCGCGCCTGCGATTGCAGCGCCCACATGAGCGCTGCGCACGAGTCAGCGCTATTGTGCGTGGCCCGGTCACCGCCCTCATTGCTCTGCTCGAAGCGCGCATTGATGGCGATGCACTATTCTTTTCTCGCACGCTGTCGATTGAAGGTGACGTCGAGGCCGTAGTCGCGCTGCGCAACGCAATCGAGAATGTGGAAATCGATCTCATGCGCGACCTCGCAGACGAGCTCGGCCCCTTCAGAGGGCCAGCCCGCGCCGTGGCTGCCGGCTTGGACAAGCTCCTGCGAATTGCCACCCAAGATCTGGAAAAATTACGTGCTGCGCTCCTGGCGCCACTTGAGGAAAGAGTGACTCGTCTGGCGATGGAAATCGAGGCAACCAAGGCGATGGTTGCGCCCCGACGAGGAGCGCTACCGAGGCACGAGGCTGCGCGAGATTAGGGGGGTGGATGAAATCCTCGACACTCGAGCTGGTCTGCCCTGCAGGCACGCCGGTAGCGCTGCGCGCGGCAATCGATGCCGGCGCCGATGTTGCCTATGCTGGCTTTCGCGATGAGACCAATGCACGAAACTTTCCCGGCCTCAACTTCACCCGACCAGAGCTGCAAGAAGGCATTAACTATGCGCATGCGCGTGGCGCGAAAGTCTATGTCGCCATAAACACGTTCCCCGCAGCCGGTCATCTCACTCCCTGGCATCGCGCCGTCGACGACGCGACGACGATGGGGGCGGACGCCCTTATCCTCGCCGATATTGGCCTGCTCGATTACGCGGCGCAGCGCTATCCCGCCATGCGTCGGCACCTCTCCGTCCAGGCCTCGGCGTCCAACGCGCCCGCGATTCGCTTTTTTCGGGATGCTTTTGGCGTGAAGCGGGTCGTCCTCCCCCGCGTACTGACGATTGCGGAGATTGCCGCCATTCGCGAGCAAATCCCGATCGAGACCGAAGTTTTCGCCTTCGGCGGCATGTGCGTGATGGCCGAGGGTCGCTGCGCCCTTTCCTCTTATGCGACGGGCAGATCGCCGAACATCGACGGCGTATGCTCGCCGGCAAGTCATGTTCGGTACGAGCATCGCGACGACCAGCTGATCTCACGGCTCGGACGCTTCACCATCAATCGTTTCGAGGAAGGCGAGCGCGCGGGTTATCCGACACTGTGCAAAGGCCGATTTTCCGCGCGCGATCGGGCCTCATATCTTTTTGAGGAGCCTGTCTCGCTGAATGTCATGGGGATGCTGCCACAGTTGATGGCAGCCGGGGTGCGCGCCCTCAAGATCGAAGGCCGCCAGCGCGGGCGGGACTATGTGGCCCGCACGGTTTCCGCATTCCGTCGTGCGATCGACGCCGCGGCGCAAGGAAGACCGATTGCCGAGACCATCCTTGACGGGCTTTCCGAGGGGGGTCGCAACACCACCGGCGCCTACGACCGGAGCTGGCGGTGACTGCCGCGAACCGAACCGACATGGGCCCGGCACGGCTTGCGCTCGGCCCCATCCTATTTCACTGGGAGGCAGCGGCAAAGCGGGACTTTTATTTTCGCATAGCCGACGAGGCACCGATAGATATCGTCTATCTCGGCGAGACGGCCTGCTCGAAGCGCGCGCCCTTCTTCGAACCGCATTTGCCCGAGATCGCCGAGCGGCTCGCGCGGGCCGGCAAGGAGGTCGTTTATTCCACCCTCGCTCTCGTCATGAGCGCCCGTGAGACGGCGGCGCTATGCACGCTCGCCATGGAGCCCGGCCTGGTCGTCGAGCTCAACGATCTCGCCGGCGCCGACCTCGTCGCCGGCCGACGTCACGTCATCGGGCCTTTTGTGAATGTCTACAACGAGGAAACCCTTCGCTACCTGGCCCGACGGGGTGCCGAGCGCGTCGTGCTGCCCGCGGAGCTGCCCAAGAAAGCGCTGGCGGCGCTCGCCTCGGATTCCTCGGGGGCGGCGCTCGAGGTCCAGGCATTCGGCCGATTGCCTTTAGCCCTCTCCTCGCGCTGTTATCACGCCCGGGCTCACGGGCTGCACAAGGATGGCTGCCAGTACGTCTGCAGCCTCGATGCCGATGGCCTCTCCGTGACGACGCTCGATGGCGACGGCTTCCTGGCGATTAACGGAACCATGACGATGTCATTCACGGTGATCAACCTCCTGGCAGAGCTAGCTGCCCTCCGTTGCCTCGGCGTTTCGGTATTCCGCCTATGGCCGCAATCGGCTGACATGGTCGCGATCTCGCGACTGTTCAGGGATACTCTCGATGGGCATTTGGATTCAGCGACAGCCGAAATCCATCTCGCTGAGAAAGTCCGCTTCGCGCCACTCACGCGAACGTTTTACCAGGGCCCCGAGCTCGGATGATCGCGAATTGTCGCACCCCCCGACCCTGCCCTTCTCTCACCTTGGCGATCATGATATGGGAGTGGCCTGCCTCGCCGAGCGGATAGAGCCCGGGCGTTGTGCTCTCATTGCCAGAAGATACGTCACCTTCTCCTTCAACTGATTCAAGGATATCGGCTTTGCGAGAAACGTTCGGACGTTCAGCTCTTGGGCGGTCCGGACATAGACCTCCTCGCTATGCCAAGTGATAATCAATATCTCCGGCGGCTCGGTGCCCGCCGGCAGGTTGGCTCGTATGGAGTTTATCGTCGTCACGCCATCGCCGTCGGGCAGCCGATAGTCGACGACGATGAGGTCATATCCCCGCGTCCGATTGGCGACGAGCTTGACGGCCTCCTCGCGGCTGCCGGCCTCGGCGATCTCCGAGAACCCGAGCGTTCGCAGCATGTCGAAGACGATCATCCTCATGTCGAGGGCGTCCTCGATGATCAATGCTGACCGATCGGTGCCGATCTTCGCGCTGTCTGCGATCAAGCCGGCACCTCCTTGGGATTACAAAGGACTGCATCGGCTTGCCGCCTGCTTTCCTTGACAAGAGTAGCAAGCTCATCGAGCTTCGCACCAAGCGGCTCGACAGCGCCCGCCTTGGCGCTTTTTTCGATTGCCGTCGCGATGGCCTGAACCCGCCGAAAGCCAAAGGCCGCCGCGGAGCTCTTCAAGGAGTGCGCCTCGCGCTCAAGGCTTGACAGGTCTCCTTCAGCGATCTGCCTTGCCATTCGATCCAGCCTCGCACCAATCTCCTCCAGAAAGGTCGCATATATGCGATTGACTTGCTCGGATCCCAGATCGGAGAGAAGCTGCGCAACGGCGCCGGATTCAAATAGAGGGGGAAGGTCGACTGAAGGACATGGCGCAGACTCGGCCGCGTCTCCCGCTCCTCGCGCAGCTCTCGCGTGGTGAGCGAGCATTTCGGAGAGCGATTTCTGCGTGAAAGGCTTGGCAAGGACGTCATTCATCCCCGCCTCGCGGCATTCTTCCGCGTCCCGCGCAAAAGCGTTGGCAGTCACTGCGACGATTGGGACTGACGATTGGGGCGCCGGGAGGGAGCGAATGGCGCGGGTCGCGGCGAGCCCGTCCATCTCCGGCATCATCACGTCCATCAGGATGATGTCGAAGACGCGGTCGCGCGCGGCTTCAACCGCCGCGTGGCCGTTGACGGCCAATTCGACGCGGCATCCCATCTTCTCGAGCATGCCGATCGCGACCATCTGGTTGGTCGGATTATCCTCCGCAAGCAGCACATTCAGCATCCGAGGCTCGCCGGGCGCAGCCTCCGCCCGGGGTGCCAATTCTGTAGGCGCCGCCAGGTCGGCGACCGGCTGCAGTACGACGGTGAAGTGAAAGACGCTGCCTCGCCCCACCTCGCTCTCGGCGCCGATCTCTCCGCCCATGCGCTCGACGAGCTTCTTGCTGATGACGAGGCCGAGGCCGGTGCCGCCGAAGCGGCGTGATATCGAGCCGTCGACCTGGGCAAACTCCTGGAAGAGGCTGGGGATCGCTGTCGTAGGAATTCCGATGCCCGTGTCGCGAACCTCGAACCTCAGGACGGCTTTGCCATGGACCGCGCTCTCCTTGCCGCTCACGGCGATCTTGACGCTTCCCTCTTTCGTGAACTTCACGCCGTTCGATACCAGATTCAGCAAGATCTGGCGCAGCCTACCGGGATCCCCGATGAAGAAATGCGGAAGGTCAGGGTCGATCGCGCTTAAGAGCGACAGGCCCTTCTCGTGCGCCTGGGGGGCGACGATGTCGATCACGCTCCTTACGACCTGCTCCAGCTCGAAGCGCACCTCCTCGAAGCGCATCTTGTCCGCGTCGAGCTTCGCGAAATCGAGAATGTCGTTGATGATCTGGAGGAGATGATCCGCCGAGCTTCTCAGCTTTTCTCCCAATCTTTGCTGCTCGCTGCTCAGGCCGCTTTCCAATAGCAAATCGGCAAGCCCGATGACGCCGTTCATCGGCGTCCGTATCTCGTGGCTCATTACTGCCAGGAAGTCGGAGCGTGCGCGCGTAGCCTGTTCGGCGGTATCGCGCGCGATCCGCAGCTCGGCGGTCCGCTCTTCAACCAACTGCTCCACGGCCGCCCGCCGCCGCATGGCGACCCACGAATAGACGCAGAAATTCGCCGTGACGGCCAAGCCGACGATCAGCACGACCCAGTGGAGCTGGCGCTGCTCTGCGGACAGGAATTCTGCGGTGGGTGTCGCTACGATCTGCCACTGGCGTCCCGCAACCGGAAGTTGCTCGGTTACCGATACCGGCGCAATGACATCTCTGGCGTCCGCAACGTTGCTGCTCTTGGGATACAGGAGGCGCTCGCCCGGCGGAGCGGACTGGTCGAAAACGAAGAGATTCACCAGTCCGCCCGCTTTGCCGTGCCTACCGATCGCGCGATGCACGAGATCGCCAATACGGAAGACGCCGAGCATGAGCCCGGCAGCCGAGCGAATGTGTGCCTCCGCGTCGGCGGCAATCTCGTGCTTGTTATATACGGGCAGGAAGACGAGCATGCCGTATTGATCGCTGGAGCCCTGAACGAGAACGATTCGCTCCGTCGCCTGCATTCTGCCGGTGCGGATCGCCGTTTCCAGCGCTGCGCGCCGAGGCGGGCTGGAGGCCAGGTCGAAGCCAAAGGCCGGCTCGTTCCCTGTATAGGGCTGGACATAGTAGACTGGGAAATATTCACTTCGCTCGGCGGCCCTTCGCATCTTGCCGTCGTCGCCGCGCTCGGTGAATTGAAAAGCCGGGAACCAGTCCTGGCGCGCGGATGCCTCCAGCTCCGCGCGCTGGGCAGCACCGACACGAGGCGCCCATTCGAGAGCCTGGATGGTATGATCCTGCGCCAGCAGGGGCGACACGAACCTGTTGAAGGCTGCCCGGTCGACGGTGCCGACCGCATCGTGGAGCCCGCCGAGGGCGCGCAGCGAGCCGAGCGTCGAGGAGAGGCTGGTCTCCAGCGCTACGATCTGCTCCGTCGCATGACTCTCGAAAGACGCGCGAAGCCGCTCTCGCTCCGCATTCCGTACGGCGATGAACCCCCCGATCGCCACGGCGATACCGAGCGCGCCGATAGCCGCCACCGAGACGAGGCTGCAGTATCCGCCCAGATTGGCCATCCGCTTGTGCGCGGCCGGCATGGCTCAGCGCTCTTGCGGCGCCTTGTCGACGAGTTCCAGCAGCGCCGAGCGGGTGAAGGGCTTCTGCAGCACGGCATCCGCTCCGAACTTCTTTGCCGCATGCAGGAAATCCATCTCGACGCGCATCCCGCCCCCCGAGACGGCGATGATCCGCGCATGGGGATGCGACGCTTTCACCGTCCGGATGAATTCCAGGCCATCCATGTCCGGCATGAAGATGTCGGTGACGATCACCTCGAACTCATGTCGCGCTGCCAAAAGGCGCGACGCGTCGCGGCCGGTCACCGCAGTTGCAATGCGATGTCCTGCGCTCTCCAAATACCCTTGGATGATGTCTCTCGACGTACGATCGTCATCGACAATTAAAGCGGTCGCCATGCGATGCCCTGACGCCTTGAATGGGATTCAAGCGGATATCTCCGCGGATGGCGTGAGTTTCCCGAATCGTCATTAACAAATGATTCATTTTAAGCGAGCGGCCATGGTCGCTCGATAGAGACCCTTCGAGTGTGGTACCGTCTGGTCCTGGAAGCGGCACGAGGTCAGCACGCCGCTCTTTGACGGGCTGCGGCCGGAATGTGCGGTGGCGCAGGTATGTCCGCTTGGCTATAGCGTCAGCTGGCGTTGCTGATCAGGCAGCCATTCGGATGACCGAGCTGTCTTTCGCTATGAACACGACACTCATGGGCTTCAGCGCGCCGACAATGGTCTGAACGGCCGCATGTGGCAGGACCGATAAGGCAACGGAAAGCCCATCCGCCGTAGTGGCCAGCGGCGTGATCACGGAAACGCTCAGGTAGCGGTTTGCGCACCGTCCCGTACTCGGGTCGAAGATGTGGTTGAAGCGCCCCTCGGCGTCGAATTGCGTGCCATATCCGCCCGAGGTGCCCATCGCTCCGCCCGACAGCTCGACCGTCTTGATCGAGCGGCCGGGCCGCCTTGGATCTTCGATTCCGACCTTCCAGGGCGTGCCATCGGCTCGAGGCCCCAAAGCCCGAATCTCGTCGAGATCGACGAGCACGTGTTCCAAGCCATTCTCCGCGAGGAGATCCGCGACGCGGTCCGTGATGTAACCCTGGGCGATGCCATTCAGCGTGACCGCCATTCTCGGGAGCGTCATGGCGATCCTGTCGACATCGACCGAAATGTTCCGGTAGCCAACCAGCTGGCGAACCCTATCGATCGATTCGGCGGAGGGGCCATTCGGATCGGCGTTGGGTTCCCTGAAATGCTCCTCATAGAGACGCCAGAGCGGCTGCACGGTGACATCGAACGCGCCACCGGTTAGCGCTCCATAATGCTGGCTCAAAGCGAGGAGGCGCACCAAATCAAAGGGAGGATTTCGCAGCTCGCCTTCGCGATTGAGAATCGATAGCGCCGAATCCTCTCTGTACAGGCTGAATACCTGCTCGAGCCGCGCGATCTCGGCGAGCGCGAGCCGGATCAGCCGATCCGCTTCGCTGCGGTCGGAATGATAGATGAGGATCTCCGCCTTGGCGCCGAGCGCCGTGCCTCGCCAACTGCGAAGGGGAACCTCGCCCGCAGCTTCCGCGAGCGCTGCGCGGGTAGCGAATGGCATGAGCGTCGCGCCCGCAGCAGCGATCCTCAGAAAGCGCCGGCGGCTCATTGACGGTCGAATCATGATGGTTCTCCTTGTCCGCCGGGAGAAGGGCCTCGCGAGGGATTGCCCGCGCCCTCGCCCAGGATGTAGTCGTCGGGAATTTCCGCGAAGGCGGCGATCCTGCCGCCATAGCGCGCGACGAACCGCTCGGCGGCTGTCTTCTCCGCAAAGGGCACGGCTTCCGCGGTACCCATGCCGCTTTCCCGACGACTTCCGATGACGTACCAGGCCTTGCGCGCCTCGACCCAGGCGCCCGGCTCGGGCTTGTCCCAGCTCGCTTTGCCCATGTCATTCACGTAGGCAGCGGCAATGTCCTTCGGCTCTTCGGGAAGCAGCATGAACGCGATGGTGTCGCGCGCCGAGCCGAACCACAGGGGCTTCCCCTGCCCTTTGAGGAAGATCTGCCCCTTCGGGCCCGGATGATCGAGCACGGCCATGCCGCAGAAGGCAGCGACCGAGGCTCCCGTCGGCTCCTGGGGCGAGATGGCGGTTGCCTTCTCCTCCTTACAACCGGCGAGGAGCAGGGTCGCTGCGAGGACGAAGGCAACGAAGGACTTATGAGCGGCTCTCACAGCTCCCTCCGGCGGAACAGCGCGGCGGCGGCGGCGAGCGGCAGCAGCACCCAGAGCGAGAGGATCGCGACGAGAACCCCGCGCGGCACATGGGCCTCGCCGCTGAGACCTGCCAGCCCGGCGAATTGGCTCACCTTGGGGAAACCCGCGAGATTGAAAAGGCGGTAGGCATCGGTAGGGTTGGCGAGAAGCAGGGCCGAGAAGAGCGCGGTTCCGATATGCCGGCCCTTATCGGCAACGAGAGCGCCAAGCAGCGCGAGATCATAGAGCAGCACAAAAGCTAGCCACAGTACTACCGCAATACCGGCGGCCGTAGCGCGCTCCCGCACGAGCGCGCTGACGAGATAGCCGAGGGCCAGGAAGGCGCAGCCGAGCAAAACCGAGGAAAGCGTCATTGAGGCGAAGGCCTCCCAGCTCTCCGCGTCGCTACTGCTGATAAGGGCGAGGCCGGCGGCGCCATAGCCGACGATTGCCGCGAAGGCAAGGATCGCCCCATGGCCGAGAAACTTGCCGAGGACCACTTGGCTCCGCTGCACCGGATAGGTGAGGAGAAGGAGCATCGTTCCTCGCTCCATCTCGCCGGCGATGGCGTCGTAGGAGAGCATGAGGGCGATGAGCGGGACGAGATAGATCGTCAAGCTGGAGAGGCCGACGACGGCAACGGCGAGGCGATCGACCCCGACGGTGCCCACCGGTGCGCTACCGAGAAAGGTTAGCGAGAGGGAGAGCCCGCCGAGCAGCAGGGTCGCTGCAATAACCCACCGATTGCGCAGCCCGTCGCGGATCTCCTTGCCGGCGATGATGAGAACCTGCTTCATGCTCTGCCCTCGATTCCGGTGAAATGGGCGAAGACCTCGTCGAGCCCCGGCGAGGCGATCTCGATGTCGTCGATGAGTGCCGCAACACTCTCGATGCGGCGAAGCAAGGCGAGCTTCTCCTCGAGGGGACAGACGAGCTCGACGGAACGGTCATTGACGCGCGCGAGCTTCGTGCCGACCTCGATAACCGTGGCGACCCTCGCAGCCTGGCCGGCCGGGACGGAGATACGGACCCTGGCGGCGAGGCGCGCCGCGCGGCTGAGCTCGGCGAGTGAGCCATGGGCGACGAGGCGCCCACCATTGACGATGGCGACTCGGTCGGTGCGGGCGGCAAGCTCGGTGAGGGCGTGGGAGGAGAGCAGGACAGTCGTGCCCCGCGCGGTGAATTCGTGGAGCAGGTCGTAGAAGCTGTGCCGGAATACGGGATCGAGCCCTGTGGTCGGCTCGTCAAGGAGGAGAAGCCGTGGGCGCCCGAGTAGAGCCTGGGCGAGGCCAAGGCGTTGGCGCATGCCCTTGGAATAGGTCTTCACGCGCTTGTCCGCAGCCGCGGTGAGGCCAACGCGATCGAGAAGCTCCTCGTTTCGGGAGACGGGCTCACTCTTGAGCCTGGCATAGAAGGCGAGCGCCTCCCGCCCGGTCATGGCATCGTGGAAGGTGATGCTCTCGGGGAGGAAGCCGATTACGCGCCCGAGCTCGCGCGCGCGCGCCTCCGCGGGATCGACGCCGAGCACGCGCACCTCGCCTTTGCTGGGACGAATGAGGCCGAGAGAGAGCTTCATGAGCGTGGTCTTGCCGGCGCCGTTATGCCCGATGAGGGCGAGGCATTCGCCGGGCTCGACGGCGAGGCTCACATCGCCGAGGGCCGTCTGCGCACCGTACCGCTTCGTCACGTGGCTAAACGCGATGGCGGGCGCCGTCATCTCCGTTCTCCTTGCTGGACGGCACTGGCCCTGGCGGCGAGCGGCGCAGGTGGTGGCTGCATCAGCGGGGCGCTGTCGATGACGCCGCCGGGATGCAGGCCTGGGAACTGCGCCTCCGCGAAGCGCAGGAGCTGAAGCGCCGGGCTGGTGAGCAGCAGCTTCGCCATGGGATGAGCCCAGACGACCTCGTCGACAACGTCGTTGGGGCGATAGGCCGTGTTGGCGATGCCGTCACCGTCGAGGTCGAGGCCGGGATTGTCGCTCCAGTAATTGCCGCGCCCATTGGCCGACCACTCCACCCAGCGCGTGCCGACATATTTCACCTGGGTCTGGTTGGCAATGAAGGCGTTCTCCGAGACGGTGTTGCGCTCGGAGCCCGCGGTGAAATGGATGCCGATAGGGCAGCCCTCGAAGTGATTGCCGCGCAGGGTGTTCTTGTTCGAATTGTAGATGAAGACGCACTGGGTGGCGCCGCGATAGACGGCGTTGCCCTCGACCACGGAATCGTTTGCATAATTGAGGAGGATGCCCTGGTCGCGGTCGCCGTCGGAAAGATTGCCGCGCACGGTGAGGCCACGGGAATACATAAGAGCATAACCGGCAAAATTGCCGGTGGAGACGTTGCCGCTTACCTCGCTATCGTTCGTGTACATATAATGCACGGCGATGCGCACGCCGTGGAAACGGTTACCGCTGAAGACGTCGTCGTGGCTCGTGGTGACGAAGATGCCATCGCGTCCCAAGGTGAAATCATTGTCGAGGATGCGGGCGCCGGGGCTGTTCCAGATGGAGATGCCGTCGCCGCGCTCGGTGATATGGGCGTCCCGGCGACCGATAATCGTGTTGTTGCGCACGAGGGCGTTGCTCACGCCGACGAGGTAGATGCCGAAGAGGTTGCCTTCGAGGCGGTTGCCCTCGATACGCACATTCGAGGCACTGCGCTGGACGAGGATACCGGAATTTCGCGCCGAGAGGTCGCTGCCGGAGCCCCGGATCACGAGGTCGGAAATGATCACGCCGGGTGCGAGAACGGTCACGACCGAGCCCGTTCCGCTTCCCTCGAGGACGGCACCGGGTACGCCGGAAAGTGTCACCGGCTTGTCGAGAATGATATCGCCGCGATGGATGCCCGGCGCAAGGGCCAGGATGTCGCCCGGCTGCGCCGCGGCAAGCACCGCCTGGAGCCGACCGTCCTCGGCCGGCACCGCGACGGTCGCCGCCTCGGCGGCAGCACCGGTGAGAAGGACAGCCGCGGCCAGGAACGCCCCGGCCGCGACTGCCTTCAGCCCCCTGGTACGGGCTCTTCTCATCACACCGACTTCGGCTTCACCAGCATGCGGCCGCGCATCTCCATGTGGAGGGCGTGACAGAACCACTGGCAGTAGTACCAATAGACGCCGGGACGATCCGCGACGAAGGTCACCGAGCTCGTCTGCTGCGGCCCGATCTCCATCGCCACGCCATAACCGGCAATCGTGAAGCCGTGGGTGAGGTTCACGATGTCGTCCATGTTGGTGAGAAAGACCGTGACCTCGTCGCCCTGGCTCACCTCGAAATAATCGAGGCTGTATTTCGGCGCATTGGAGTGCATGTAGACGCGCACCTTGCCGCCGTCGCGGATGACATTGGCGGCTTCCTCGAGCTTGACGCCGTCCTTCTCCGCCCAATTCCGCGCATCCTCAAAATAGGGGTCGTTGCGGTCCCAGATCTCTCGCGGCTTCAGAAGCGAGGCGCGGATGATCTCCGCGTCATGAGGCTCGGCATAGGTCGAGTCGTCATGAACGATCTTCATCTCGTCGCCGGAGATGTCGATGAGCTGGTCATTGTTGGGCTTCGAGATTCCGACATTGAGGAAGCGATCTTTGGAAAACTTGTTCAAGGACACCAACCACTTGCCATCCGCCTCGAGGGATTCGCCCATCGAGGTATGGTTGTGACCGGGCTGGTAGTGGACGTCGAGCTTCTGCACGATGGGATCGATCTTCTCGCCCTTGAAGGCGCGCTTCGCCTTCTCGATGTTCCACTTCACGATCTGGCTGTCGATGAAAAGAGTTGTGTAGGCGTTGCCGCGCCCATCGAAGGCCGTGTGGAGCGGCCCCAATCCGAGCTCCGGCTCCGCCACCACGACATCGCGCGGCTTGATCTTGTCGTCGAAGAGCGCGTCGAACTTGGTCACGTCCATTACCGTCACCGTCGGCGAAAGCTTGCCATTGGCGACGACATGCTGCTTATCGGGGGCGGTGTTGATGCCGTGGGGGCTCTTCGGGACGGGGACGTACCGGGTATATTTCGAGCCGTGCCGCCCGTCGATCACGGGCACGCCCTGCATCTCCTTGTAGTCGCCCTTCTTCACCGCCTCCTCGATGCGCTTGATGTTGAAGATGACGACCCAGTCCTGCTCCTTGTCGGTCATCTCCTCGAGGGTGGTGCCCTTGCCGGAATTGTAGCAGGTCGAGAAGGCGTACTTGCCCTGGTAGTCGGCATCGGTATTGTCGAGATTGCCGTCGACCAGGACCTGCCAGGCTACTTTCATTGTGTCGCCGTCGACGGCGGTATAGACCGAGAAGTACTTCTTGGGGTCGGCGAGGTCCGTGCCATCGTTCTGCAGCGGGATCTGGAACTCGCCGTTGCAGAAGACATAGCCGGTGCGGGGATATTTCTGCAGACGCGTGCCGTGGATCGCCTGAGCGTTCGGGATCTCGACGATCTTGTCCGTCTTCATGATGTCAAGGCGGATGCGCGCGAGGCGGGTATTCGCCTTGTCGTTGATGAAGAGGTAGCGCCCGTCATGCTTACCTTCGGTGAAGGAGACATGGGGGTGGTGGCAGTCGCCGTTGAGGAAAACGCCGCCGCGGCTCTCGAGATACTTCTTCGTCGCCGGCAGCAGGCCTTCGGTGAGCACCTTGCGGCTCTCATTTGTCTGGCCGTAGCCCGAGGCGCTGCAGCGGTGGAAGACGGGAATCCGCATAAGCTCGCGCATCGATGGAATGCCAAGAATGCGCACCTCGCCCGACTGGCCGCCGCTCCAGAAGCCGTAATACTCATCGAGATCGCCGGGAGCCACCTCGTATTTGTTCTTACCCTGGGCCCGCGCAGGATGGGCGCCGATGAGTGCCGTCATCCCCGCGGCTCCTACCGCTCCGCTCGCTCCTGCAAGGGTGGCGAGCTTCGCTGTCGTGCCTAACAACGACCGGCGCGTCACGCCCAAATCGTCGCCCTTTTTATCGCTCATGGTGATGTCCTTTCCTGCGTTAGAGCCAATTCTGCAACCCGCTGCTTAGACCTCGGTCTTCTGTTTCTTGTTCTTAAGGGCGCTCGCTACCGAGCGTGCTGTTTCGGCTCCCGGAGGGAGCATCGATTTCGATTGCAGTGCGTACCAGCGCTCCTTCTTGAGGCGGCGCTGGATCATCGGCGGGCATTTGTGATCGTCGTAATAGAGCACCTGGCAGTAGAGGCAGTAATGGCACTCATGCGGGTTGATCCGCCCATCGGGGTGGATGGCCTGCACGATGCAGTCACGAGCGCAACGCTGACACGGCGAGCCGCATTCCTTGTGCCGCTTCAACCAGTCAAACATGCGCAGCCGGCCAGGAATGGCGAGGGCGGCGCCAAGAGGACAGAGGTAGCGGCAGAAGAAGCGCTCAATGAAGAGGCTCGCGGCGAGGAGCAGCCCGCCGTAGAGCACATAAGGCCATTCGCGGTCGAAGAAGAGCACGATGACGGTCTTGAAGGGCTCCGCCTCGGCGAGCTTCTCCGCAAGAGCCATATTGCCGAGCGAGGTGCCAAAGATGACAAGGAAGATGATGTATTTGATCGGCCAGAGGCGCTCGTTGAGAGCCCAGGGCACCTTAATCTGAGGAATGCGCAGGAGGCGCGCTGCCTCGCTCAGGAGCTCCTGAAGCGCACCAAACGGGCAGAGCCAGCCGCAGAAGGCGCCGCGGCCCCAGAAAAGAAGCGATGCCGCGACTGAAAACCAAAGAACGAAGATCAACGGCGCCAGCAGGAAAACTTCCCAGCGGAAACCGCCAAGGAGCACATTGGCGAAGGTTATGACGTTAACGACCGAGAGTTGCGCGTGGGCATAGCCGCCGATGAAGACGACGGTGAAGAGGAGGAACCCGATGCGCAACCCCTTGGTCAGACGCGGGCGGCGGACGATTAAATCCTGAAAGAAGAAGATGAAGGTGAGGACGCCGAGAGCCGTAAAGAGGATCGCGATGTCGACGACGTGCTGGCGCCAGATCTTTTGCCACAAGGGCTCGCCGCCGTTGCCGCTCGCCTTGACCGTCGACACCTGCGGCGGTGCGCCGATTGCCAGGGCCGCTTGCACGGCAGCTGGAGCCGGCGCCTCTGCGGCCTCAGCGGATTTCAGGTATTTCTGCGGCAAGGTATAGCCGAGGTCGAAATTGAGGAAGGCCTTGTCGAGCGCGCCGATCTGGCGCTGCACGAGAAGCTGGAGCCGCCAGGGTTGCGACGGATCGAGAGGAGTCTCCTCGGGAACGACGAAGATCCCAATCTCGGAAAAGTGCTTCGCGCTCGCCGCGGCGATCTCTCCGATCCGTCGATAGTCGTGGTCGCGAAAGCGAATGACCTCGTCTCCCTGGACGATGCGGATGCGGTCGAAGACGCCGCCGCGGACATAGCCCGAGCCCTTGAAGGAGTAGCGGCCCTCGCCGGCGATAAGGAGCGCCTGCTGTCCCGGACGCAGCTCCTTGGCAAGCTGATCGTAGACCTCGGCACCAAGAAGGCTGCGCCCGATTGAGGGTGCGCTGACGAGGGCAGCGTAGAGGTCGATAAAGGTCGCGTTCGGATCGCCGGGCTCCAGCCGCGCCGCCGCGGACTCGTTGCCCGAGCGCTTAAAGGCATCGTTAACCTCACCGACGCTCAGATGAAGTCGCCGAACCGATCCGTCGCCGAGAAGCGTGGGCCAGTCCTCGATGTTCGCCTTCGCCATGTCGATGGCGGCATGAGTCGAGCGCGTGACCTTGGTCGCCGCGCCAGCCGCAGCGACGGAAGCCGCCCCCTCGAGTCCTCGAGAGAGGGCGAAGTCATGGACGGCGTGGTCGATGCTGTCGGCGATAATCATCACCGTCACGGTGGCGCCGCTGATGACGGCGACGCTCGACGGTCTATCGACGGCGACGGTCGCCGGTTGAAGGGGATTGGTACCAATATAAGAAGCGATGAAATCCGTGACGCGCTTCTCGGGAATCCCGATGAGGACGATCGGCTCGTGATGCTCGACAAGCTTTGCGCCGGTGATCGCACCCCTCGTATCGATCCCAAGCAATATCTCGATCGGCTTGCCCGAATAGCCGGTCGCGTCGGCGAAGTCCGAGTTGAGGAAAACATAACCGACGAGGTCGTCGCCTTTATATGCGGCAACAGCCGGAGGGCGACCTTCGACGGGACCGAATTTATCCGCTCCAGGGAAGAGCTCCTGGGGCGGTGTCTGCTGAAGAAACGCAGCCAGTCGGCTCTCGGCATGAACCACGGAAGGGAGAATGCACGCGAGCAATAACAGGAGCGCGGCCGCGTAGGAAATGCGAGCATAATTGCGCGCTCCTGACATCTTCTGCGATGTTGTAAACACCTTCACGTCCAGCCCTCTGACGACCATGCGGATTTCTGCAGATGCGGCACCCTGAATGGCCAAATCGCGCCGGACTTTATTCGCTTCTTCCTGACCTCTCTTTGACCGAGATCAATGCGACGGGCGGAATCCGCCATAAATTGGTTGTGTTCCTGACGATAAGCCGAGCGGCTATGGCTGAAAGGCAGACGCCATTCCAAGGCTCCATCAAGGGGGTCAAGAGCCCCCGCTATTTGTTCGGATTTGCACTATTGGTCGCCGAGCAGTCTCGGCGCCGCTATCAGACGCTCGCGGAGATCCTCGAAGCTCACCTCAACGAACCGGCCGCCGATGTCTTCTTACGCCTCGCCGCGGAAGAGGAGACGGTCGCGGCCTCGCTCCGAACGCTCGCACGCAGTGCAAGCATCGAGCCTGTAGACCCCGAAGGGTTCGACTGGGTATCCCGGCAAGGGCTTCCGGAGGAGGCTTTAGCGGAGACCCGTGGCCCGTGGCTGATGACCCCTTATGACGTCTATGCGCTCGCCATTCGAAAGCAGGAGCGCTTCTTCGACAACTTGACAGAGCAGGCCGCCGAACTGGTTGATAGCGACGCGAGGATGTGGGCAGAGCGGTTCGCGCGGAGTGCCTTTGAAAGGCTAGTTCGGCTCCGCCTCCTTCGTCGACGGGCTTATCGCGAGGGAGCGGCGGGTCGGCGGCCGATCCTGATCATTTCCTCACTTGCCGATTTCCGTCGCGCCGCCTACGCGATTGAAATGGAAAGCTCCCGGCAAGCGGAATTGCTCGCTGCGCGACTTGAGAGGCAGGCCGATGCAGCGACCCTTGCTCTCTTCCGACATATCGCAGCCGAGGCCAAGGCTCGCGCCGCCTTATTGGTCGAGACCGCGGGCGCGGCGCCCGGCATCCATCCCATCTGGTGGTTCGCAGCGTCGGCAGAAGTCATTGAAGGGGATACCATTGCTGCGCTGAGATTAGCCCTGCTCCAGGCAGAGGAGCGTTTCGAGGCCTACTCAAGTATCGCGACGCACACTGTTGATGAATCGGTAATGGCGGAAGCGCAAACCTTCGCCGAGAACTCTCTTCAAGCCCTCTCGGCACTTGGTAACCGGCTCGTTGCATTCGTTCCGTGGCCGCCGCGGGAGCGTTAGCCGGACAGGCCCGGCGCCTCATCGCCGAGGCGTCTTGAGATGGCGCGCTTATATATTCCGAGGATCTTCCTGCGCGAGTCGCCTGCACAGTCTGACGCCCTCGAGTTTATAGCCCGCGGCGCGGAACGGCCGAAAGTCGACGACCGCGCGCATATCACCCCGTTGGGGAATCTGCAAGTGGATGGATACGCAATCCTGTTCGCGTGCGAGCCGCTCCATAGCCTCGATCAAGACCGTTATCGGCCCTAAACGATCGACGAGGTCCAGCGCCACGAATGGCTCAACGACGAGGACCCTGCCACCGCCAAGGTCGGGGACGACCTCATAGCAAAAGAGACCGTATATGTAACCGGCGTCATCCTGCGCGGAGAGTACGCCACCAGCATTAATGCCCTTTGCCACGAAGCCCTTGGCGTATGAAAGCCAGGCATTCAACGAGTGTTCCGAAGCCAAGGCTTGGACCAGCGGGTAAGCTTGAGGCAGCTGGCTCTCCGACAGCGTGCGTACGTGATAAGTTCTACCCATGCACGAGGACATCCCGACCTGCCTACGACCGCAAGGCACAACACAGTGGGTCCAAGGCAAGTTTTTGGCATTGATATGCATCAACAAAGCTGCCATGGGACAGCCGATTTGGAATGCACCAGCTGCGAGAGAGGGCAAATCCACCATCTCAAGACCCTGCATTCGCCGATTGCGCCGCAGGATGGGAGGGCGCATATTTAACGAATGCCAAGCCTTCGGGCATGTGAGGTTAGATCGCCGATGGCAACCCATATCACTGCGGGACGTGGAACCAGACCGCTACCGGACGAAAACCCGTGTGTGGCATGCGAGGTCCGCGAGTTCGCGGTTTGCGGCGCGCTGGACCCTGAGGAGCTGGCGCAGCTCTCCGCATTAATGACGCAGGTAATGGTCGAAGCCCAGGGAACGGTTCTCTGTGAAGGCGATCCGGCCACGTTTCTCTTCAACATCGTTGAGGGAACAATTCGGGTCCACAAGCTTCTGCCTGATGGGCGACGGCAGATCACCGGATTCCTCTATCCCGGGGATTTTCTCGGGCTCGCGGTCCATGACAGCTATGCCTATTCGGCCGAAGCGATCACAGATTCGAGGCTTTGTCGGTTTCCGCGTGACGACTTCTATACTCTCATGCGGCAGATGCCTCGTCTCGAACAGCGCCTGCTCGGTATGGCATCTAACGAGCTAATAGAAGCACAGGACCAGATTCTGCTTCTCGGCCGGAAAACCGCGCAAGAGAAGATCGCGTCGTTTTTCCTGATGATATCGCGGCGGGCGGCGCGGCGCGGCCAGCCCGAAAATCCCATCCATCTGCCGATGGGTCGAACAGACATCGCGGACTTTCTTGGCCTGACGACAGAAACCGTCAGCCGTACTTTCACACAACTCAAGACGTCTCATGTGATTCGTCTGTTGGAGAATTCTCAGGTGCTCCTGGCTGATCAGGGTGCCCTATCCAGCATCGCACAAGGCCAATAAGCGCCGGCGACGCCGAACCAAGCTCTTCGGTGATGTCGTCGAACGCGTTCCTGGCAATAATCCTGGAATGCCCTCATACCAACATAATGTTGCGAGGCTAATCTAAACAGCTCTGCTGAGGCGCCGGGCCGTTGACGTAGATCAAAGCGCTTCTTTGCTCTTCCCGCTTCACTAGAGTTCTATTCAGCTCCTTGAAGGGCACCAAATTCGGGAGGAAACCTCGCATGGCATTCAAGGATCTTCTCGTTCACATCGGCAAGTCGCGTCATCGCGACCAATGCATCGAGATAGCTGCTGGAATGGCTCTCGCGTTCGATGCGCACCTGACTGGCCTCTATACCGTTCCTGATCTCACCAAAATGTATGCGTCGAGTTTCGTGGAACCGCTACTGATTACGGACATCGTCGCCTCTCAGGAGGCGGAGCAGGCTAGAGCGTGCCAGGTAGCGAAATCCTTATTCAACGATGTCACGCGAAGGGCTGGGATCAAGGCGGAGTGGCGAGAGGTAAAGGGCGACGCCGGCGACGCAGCAGCGCTGCATGCCCGTTACGTCGATTTGACCATAATCGGACAGACTGACCCCGATGAGGTATTGACCGAATCCGAGCGTATGGTGCCGGTGCGCGTCCTATTCGAATCCGGACGTCCGGTGTTGATGGTCCCGTACGTCACCGCGCCTGTCACCTTTGGCAAGCGGGTGATGATCGCCTGGAATGCCAGCCCCCAGGCAACACGAGCCGTCAATGACTCTCTGCCTCTTCTCGAGGAGGCCAAGTCCGTAACGGTTTTGGCGATCAATCCTCACCACGGTAGCCGCGGGCATGGCGAAGTTCCTGGAGCTGATATCGCGCTGCATCTTGCGCGTCATGGCGTCAAGGCCGAGGCGACGCACGTCTTTGCCGATGACGTCGAAGTCGGCAACATGATCCTTTCGCGCGCGGCGGACCTCGAGGCCGACCTCATCGTGATGGGGGCTTATGGGCATACGCGCTTGCGGGAACTAGTTCTTGGCGGAGCGACGCGCAGCCTTCTTGGGCAAATGACCGTGCCGGTCTTCATGTCACACTGAGCGACCCGCAATGCCGGCCGACGTGGATGCGAGCGTGCCATTTCGATGGCGCAGCGCTGCTTGTTCCCTGGAATCAACCGCAGAGCGCGAGTCTCATTTGCCACGCATCAGATACTCTTGGGTTGGGTGGTTAACCTCGGTTAGAGTCGTAGAGGCGCTTTATCGTCGTGAAAACATAGACGATACCGAAGGCGGCAAGGGATAGCCCGAAAATGTAAAAGCCGATGTCGGTTGCCCGTGAGGCGAGAAAAAGTCCGGTCAAGCCGATAAGCCCCGCCACGATCGACATTACAAAGCTGCTCGTATCCCACATGATCATACCCTCCGTTATCCGATCAAGACGGCCTTCGGGCGCCCCGCTTGCTGCGATCCTCCGCTGACGGCGTGCTATCCGCATTCTCGTCGTCGAAGAGGATGCGGCTCGCAGCACCCTCGAGATCATCGAACTGACCTGAGCGCAATGCCCACATGAACGCGGCGAGACCGACGAGGCCAAGAATCAACGCCGCGGGAATAAGAAGTAGAAGGCTAGTCATGCCAACCTCCGGCTGCAGCGCGTAGCGCGTTGCCGACGACGAGGAGCGATGAACTCGACATCGCCGCGGCAGCAACGAGAGGACTGACCATGCCGAAAACGGCAAGCGGGACGGCCAGGAGATTATAGCCGAGGGCGATGCCGAGATTCTCCCGCACTAGCCGGCTGCTTTTGCGGGCGACATAGAGTGCCTCGAGGAGCGGCGCGAGACGCTCGCCCTGCAACACGATATCCGCCGCGGTTTGGCTTGCATCCACCGCCGTCGCCGGCGCAAGCGAGACATCTGCGGCGGTTAGGGCCGGCGCGTCGTTGAGCCCATCGCCCACCATCGCGACACAATGACCTTGGGCCCGGAGGTCCGCAAGGCGCGCGCATTTCCCCGCCGGCGTGATGTCGGCACGCCACTCCGCGATACCAGCGGCGCGCGCGACGTTGGCAACGGTAGCCGCACGGTCGCCGGAGAGCAGCTCCACTCGTAGCCCTTCCCCCTTGAGCGCGGCGACGACAGCGGCGGCATCGTCGCGGAGGCGATCGGCGAAGGCAAAGCGCTGGGGTGCGCGGCCAGGGCGAGCGAGCCAGAGCTCGGGCCCTGCGATGGTTTTAGGCGCGTCACCGACGCCGCAAAAACTGCGGCTGCCGAGGCGGATCTCGCCGTCGGGCGTCACTAGGGACAGGCCTTTCCCGGGATGCTCTGAAACGCCTGCCGCGGCAGGCACGCCTGGTGCCGCGCGGCAAAGCGCGCGGGCCAGAGGATGGCGGCTCGAAGCCGCGAGGGACGCCGCCGCACGCAAATCTTGTGTGGACGGCGGGTCCAGCGGCTCGGGCCGGCCGAGGGTGAGGGTCCCCGTCTTGTCGAAAACAAGGCTGTCAACCTGGGCCAGGCGCTCGAGGGCGGTTGCCGATTTCAGAAGGATACCTTGGCGGAGCAGCCGCCCGCTAGCGACCACCTGAACGGCGGGAACGGCGAGTGCGAGGGCGCAAGGGCAGGTGACGATCAGGACGGAAATGGCGTTCAGCAGTGCCTGCTGCCACGGCGCGCCGAGAAGGAAGAGCCAGCCGAGGAAGGTGACGAATGCGAGCCCGTGCACGACCGGCGCGTAGAACCGCGACACTTTGTCGGCGAGCACCCGGTGACGTCCGCGACCCTGCTCCGCCGCCTCTAGTAGTCGCGCAATCTCGGCGAGGAGCGTCGCTTCGCCGGTAGCCGTCACCTCAATGCGCAGGGGTGCCGTGAGATTGACCGTGCCGCTGAAGACGGCCGAGCCCGCATAGGCTCGCTGCGGCAGGGACTCGCCGGTGATGAGGCTCGTATCGAGCTCGGATTCGCCGGAGACCACACGGCCATCCACGCCGATACGCTCCCCGGCGGCAACCTGCACGATCTCGCCGTGGATCACGCCGTCAGGAGGCCGGCTCTCAAGGACGCCATCCGACCGCACGACGCGCACATCCGTGGCACCGAGGGCCACGAGCTGCTCGGCCGCAGAGCGCGCCTTCCCTCGAGCGCGGACGTCAAGATAGCGTCCCACCAGCAGAAAGAAGACCAGGGTGACCGACGAATCGAAATAGGCGTCCGGTTGGGAATGGATCGTTTGGAAGAGGCTCATGGCGGTTGCGAGCAGGACGCCGATCGAGATCGGCACGTCCATGTTCGTCCGTCGCGCCCGAAGCGCCCCGATGGCCGATGCGAAGAAGGGCCGCCCGGCATAGGCAATCGTCGGCATGGCGATGAGCGCTGAGATCCAGTGCATGAGGTCGCGGGTCTCGATCCCCATGCTGCCCTCGCCCGACCAGACGGAAATCGAGAGCAGCATGACGTTGCCCGCGGCGAAGCCGGCGACCGCCATCGCGCGCAGGAGGCGCTGCTCCGCGGCCGTGCCTGCGCTCGCGAGCTTCCGAGGGTCGTAGGGCATGAGCCGAAAGCCGAGCCGCGCCAGCTTATGCACCAGCGCTGCGCCCTCCGAGGCAGGTCCGCGCCAGCGCAGTCGCAGGCGGCGGGTGGACATGTTGACCCGGCCTTCCACCACATGGGGCTCGCGGGCCAGCACGGTTTCGATGAGCCAGACGCAGGCCGCGCATTGCAGCCCATCCACCATGAGATGAAGGGTTGACATGCCCGTCTTCGCGTCCGTCATCGCACGGCGCGCATAATCGATGCCGCTGTCGTCCTCGGGCTTCAAGGGCCGGGTGGCGGGATCGAGGATGCGGCGCGCGTAGAAGGCGTCGAGGCCAAGCCCGTCGATGATAGCGTAGGCCGCCGCGCAACCGCGGCAGCAAAAGCCGTCGATCGCTTCCGAAGAGAGGGGACCTCCGCAATGGACGCAGGCGCTTATCGCCGCGTCGCCGCATCCGGTCGGCGCAATAGAAATCGCTACGGACGCAGCATCGGATGGGGTCATGGAACGAGGATTCGCCTGCCCGTGCGGTAGACAACACCGGAGCGCTCGGCAGTGACATAGACGATCCATTGCCCAGGCCGCGGCAGCGCCAGAGCGGCAAGATAGCGTCCGTCGCCCTGGGCGCCGAGGACCAGAGAGATCTCGCGCATCTCCTCGACGGGCCGAACGATCTCGGCCCGGATGCTGAGACCGTCGAGCAGCGCGCCCGATCCGTCCCGCGCCTGGACTGCAAGCCGGCCGGTGTGCACGCCTTTCCGATCGGGGAGGAAGTCGATAGCGAGCGACCAGCCCAGCGCCCGCTCCTTCTCCGCCTCGTCGATAACGCGATTGTAGGCGAGCCCATCGCTATAGGCATGGTCGGTGGTGAGACCGGGCCAGCTCGACAGCGCATAGTAGACGAGTCCGCCATTGATCGCGACGACGACGGTAAAGCAGCCAACGATCGCCCAGGGGATCCAGCGGTAATTGCCGAACCATCGGACCTTGGCATCCCCACCTGCGAAGTGAGCGACTGCCTTCATTGCCTCCTCACTTTCCTGGCCCGACGAAGATCGAATCATGCCGCGCCATCTCGTGAGTTTCCTGGTCCTCGATCTCGAAGACGATTGGCGTCGTCTCGCCGTGGAGCTCGCCGCGCTTCGCGGTGAGATAGAGCCGATAGGTCGCGACCGCGTCGGGCTTGGCCGTCAGAGTGAGGGCGCGCCGTGGCCCCCCGACTGCCTCCATCCCGACCACGTCGACGCGATAATCGGCAAGGCCGTGGAGCGTCAGGCTATAACGCGCCGACGTATAGGTCTTGTTGAGGATCCGGATCGTGAACCCGTTGCGAAACTCACCATCCGACAGGCGGACGAAGAGTGGGCTGCGCTCGTGGAGAACGGTGATGTCGAGATGGGCGCGCAGCAGGAGCGCCGTTGCCATGACGCCGGAGGCGAGGAGAAGCAGCGAGGCGTAGATGACCGTCCGCGGGCGGATCAGCCGATAGACCGGCTTCTTACCCGCAGCCTCGGCCTCCTGGTTCGCCAAGGTATCGAAGGTGATGAGATTGCCGGGACGGCCGACTTGCGCCATCACGGTGTTGCAGGCGTCGATGCACAGGCCACAGCCGATGCATTCGAGTTGCTGACCGTCGCGGATGTCGATGCCGGTCGGACAGACGGCCACGCATTTCATGCAGTCGACACAATCGCCTCGCCCCTCCCAGCTCGTGCCTGCCTTATGTTTTCCTCGCGGCTCGCCGCGCCAAGCCTCGTAGGTGACGATGATGGACTGCTCATCGAGCATGGCCGACTGGAAACGAGGCCAGGGGCACATATAGGTGCAAACCTGCTCGCGCGCCCAGCCGGCGAGAAGGTAGGTCGTCGTGGTGAAGAGACCGACGAAGAAATAGGTCTGCGCCGAGGCGCCGCCGGTTAAGATCTCGCGCAAGGCCGTCGGAGCGTCCTGGAAATAGAGGACCCAGGCACCGCCAGTGGCGGCGGCGATGAGGAGCCAGGCGGCGTGCTTCGCCAGCTTCTTCGCGGCTTTCGCTGCGCCGAAGGGAGCCTTGTCGAGCCTCATACGGGCATTACGGTCACCCTCGATGAGGCGCTCGACCATCATGAAGAGATCGGTCCACACCGTCTGGGGGCAGGCATAGCCGCACCACACCCGCCCGAGCAGGCTCGTCGCGAGAAAGAGCCCGATGGCCGCTATGATCAAAAGTCCGGTTAGGAAATAGACCTCTTGGGGCCAGATCTCGAGCCCGAAGAAATAGGCGCGGCGTACCGGCAGGTCGATGAGCAGCGCCTGGCCCGGGGCATTCGGCCCTCGGTCCCAGCGCAGCCAGGGCGCCACGTAATAGACGGTCAGGCAAAAGGCGAGGATTGCCCATTTGATGCGCCGGAAGCGGCCGTCGATGCGCTGGGGATAAACCTTGATGCGGTCGGCGTAGCGCGGCCCTGGGGTTGACGCCGGGGCGGGCTTCTCGCGCGCCCTGGCCACGGCGGCGGCCGGGTCGCGCAGTTTCTTGGCAGCACTCATCTCGCCCTTCCCCACTCCGGCCTATTTCCCGCCGCCTAGAGAATGGACGTAGATCGCGAGCATCTTGATGGTGGGCTCGTCGAGTCGCTCCGACCAGGCAGGCATGCTGCTGTTGCGCGCGTAGGTGATCGTCTCGACAATCGTCTTCTTGTCGCCGCCGTAGAGCCAGATACCGTTGTTGAGCTGCTTGGCGCCGATCTCGATATTGCCCTGGCCCTTGTCGCCGTGGCAGGCGGCGCAATTCTCCGCGAAGACCTGGGCGCCGCGGCCCGCCGCCACGGGATCGGTGGACTTCCCGGTGAAGGACAGCACGTATTCCGCGACGTCGTTGATCTGCTCGGGCTTGAGGATGTTGTCGACGCCGAAGCGCGGCATCGCCGATTGACGCGAGCTCGCATTCGCGTTGCGGATGCCGAAGGAGATCGTCTTGTAGATGTTGTCGAGATCGCCGCCCCAAAGCCAATCGTCATCGGCGAGATTGGGGAAGCCCTTCGACCCGGCGCCGCCTGGGCCATGGCAGGGTACGCAGTTGTCCGCGAAAGCCGCGTGTCCGCCGGCGATCGCGAAGTTTAGGAGGTCGGGGTTCCTCTCGATTTGCTGCGGCGTCGCAGCCTTGATCCGGTCGAGCATCGGGGCGCGCTGTGCCTTCTGGTCGGCTAGCCTCAGCTCGATCTGGGCGCGCGTCGAATAGCCGAGAACGCCGTGGAAATAGCCGGAGAGCCATGGCCAAGACGGGTAGAGAACGGAATAGGCCAGCGCCCAGGCGATCGTCGCATAGAAAACAAGCGCCCACCACTTCGGCAGCGGTGTGTCGAGCTCCTTGATGCCGTCCCACTCGTGGCCGGTCGTCTCCTTGCCGGTGATGGCGTCCTTCTCGATCTTCGTCGGCATGGCCCTTATACCTCAATCGCCATCGTGAAGGGGGATCTTCCCATCCTTCTCGAAACGCTCCTTCTGCTTGGGCCAATAAGCCCAGGCCACAATGGCCCCGAAGATGATGACGAGGGCCACCATCAAGACGGGTGCTACGTGGCCGTAGTAGTGCATGACATCCATGGTGGCGCCCTACTGCTGGAGATCCTTGGCGGTGTAGTCGTCGAAGTTGACAAGCGTGCCCAGCATCTGGAGATAGGCGACGAGCGCATCCATCTCGGTGATCTGGCCGCCATTGCCTGTAAGCACCCCAACTACCGCCTTGGGATAGTGGCGGAGCAGGCCTTTGGTGTCGGCGTCGGGATTGGCCTGGGCCTCGAGATCGGCCTTGGCGTTGGCGATCATCTCATCCGTGTAGGGCACGCCTACCGCCCGCAGGGTCCTCAGATGGGCGGCGATATCGTCGTATTTGAGTGGTATCTCGGCGAGAAAGGCATAGGACGGCATGATCGATTCCGGCACCACGGATTGCGGGCTCATGAGATGCGCGACGTGCCAGGCATTGGTGTACTTTCCACCGATGCGCGCGAGATCAGGGCCGTTCCGCTTCGAGCCCCATTGGAAGGGATGGTCGTACATGCTTTCGGCGGCGAGGCTGTAATGGCCGTAGCGCTCCACCTCGTCGCGGAAGGGGCGTATCTGCTGGCTGTGGCAAAGATAGCAACCCTCGCGGACATAGATGTCGCGCCCGGCAAGCTCGAGCGGTGAATAGGGCCGCACGCCCTTCACCTTCTCGATCGTGGACTCGATCGTGAAGAGCGGGACGATCTGCACCAGCCCGCCCACCGAGACCACAAGCAGACTCAGCACCGTGAGGAGGATGATGTTCTTCTCGATGACATCGTGGCGAAGACGCATGGCGGCCTCACTCCCCCGCCGCCGTTGCGAGCGGCGGGACCACGGCGACCCTCGCCTCCGCTGCGATGTCCCCGCGGATCGTGCGCCACAGGTTGTAGGCCATGATGAGCCCGCCGGTGAGGAAGAAGACCCCGCCCGCGGCACGGATGACATAGAAGGGATGCATTGCTGCCACCGTCTCGACGAAAGAGTATTGGAGGAAGCCAAGGCTGTCATAGGCGCGCCACATCAACCCCTGCATGATCCCCGACACCCACATCGAGGTGATGTAGAGCACGATGCCGATGGTCGCGATCCAGTAATGCCAGGCCACGAGGCGCGGCGAGTAGAGCTGGCCGCGCTTCCAGAGGACGGGCACGAGATGGTAGAGCGCGCCGAAGACGATGAAGGCGACCCAGCCGAGCACGCCCGAGTGCACGTGACCGATGGTCCAGTCGGTATAGTGGCTGAGAGCGTTGACAGGCCTGATCGACATCACCGGCCCTTCAAAGGTGCTCATGCCGTAGAAGCCGACTGAGGTCACCATGAAGCGGAGCACGGGGTCGTAGCGCAATTTCTCCCAGGCGCCGGAGAGCGTCATCAGCCCGTTGATCATGCCGCCCCAGGACGGCATCCACAGCATGACGGAGAAGATCATGCCTAGGGTCTGCGCCCAGTCGGGAAGCGCCGTGTAATGAAGGTGATGAGGGCCCGCCCAGATATAGAGGAAGATGAGCGCCCAGAAGTGCACGATCGAGAGTCGATAGGAATAAATCGGCCGCTGTGCGCGCTTGGGCACAAAATAGTACATCATGCCGAGAAAGCCGGCGGTAAGGAAGAAGCCGACGGCATTGTGGCCATACCACCACTGGACCATCGCGTCCTGCACGCCGGAGAAGACGGAGTAGCTCTTGGCGCCGAACCACGACACCGGCAGTGTGAGGTTGTTCACGATATGCAACATGGCGATGGTGATGATGAAGGAGAGGTAGAACCAGTTCGCCACGTAGATGTGCGGCTCGCGTCGCTTCACGATTGTGCCGATAAAGGCCACGAAGTAGAGCAGCCAAACGAGCGTGAGCCAGATGTCCGTGTACCATTCGGGCTCGGCGTATTCGCGCGACTTGGTGATGCCGAGCAGGTATCCCGAAGCCGCCAGCACGATGAAAAGCTGGTACCCCCAGAAGACAAACCAGCCCAGCGCCGGGCCACCGAAGAGCCGCGCACGACAAGTGCGCTGCACGACATAGAAGGAGGTGCCGAGGAGGGCGCTGCCGCCGAAGGCGAAGATGCCCGCGGAGGTATGCGCCGGCCGCAGGCGCGCCCAATTGAACCAGGGCGCTATATTGAGCGACGGGTAAGCGAGCTCGAGAGCGATATAGACGCCGATAAGGAAGGCGACGACACCCCAGAGCATCGTGGCGATCATGAAGGCGCGGATGACATCGTCCACATAGGGCTCCGCCGGCCGCGTCCCCGCCACCGCCGACGCGTCGCTCTCTGTTGTCATATCTGAACTCCCCAGCGCTTCTTGGCCTCGGACGGCACGCTCCCCCAGCGGGAGAGGCGCCGACCTACGAAGCGGAGAATGGGCCTGCAGGCCGCGCCAGCTCATTGACATGGATCAAGGTTGCTGGCGCGCAGGAGCGGCAGGGTGGAGACGCGGCATTCCGCCGCAAGCTGCGTAAGCGGCATCGACGAGGCGGAGGAACAGATGATCGACGCGGTGCCGGTTTTCCAGACGCCCAGCCCAAAAATCCGTCTGATTCCCATCGACCGACCATGGCTCTGGCTGGCTGAGGGGTGGCGCGACCTATTGCGGGCGCCGGGCGTCAGCGTCGCCTATGGCGGGCTCCTTGTGGGAATCAGCCTTGCGCTTGCCCTGGCACTCTATCTCTTCGATCTCCTTTATCTTCTCCTGCCGCTCACGGCCGGCTTCATGTTCGTGGCTCCCCTACTGGCCGTCGGGCTTTATGAGACGAGCCGACGCTTGGCGTCGAATGAACCCGTCTCGTTGGAGGCCGCGCTTTCGTCCTGGCGACGCAATCCTGGGCAGCTGTCGATGCTCGGGACGATCCTCATGCTATTCCATCTGGCCTGGGTGCGTGTCGCCATGCTGCTTTATCCACTGTTTTTTCAAGGACCCAACCCCTCTCTTGGCAATCTGCCCGATATTCTTTTCTTCTCGCCGATGAGCCTGCCCTTCCTCGTGACGGGCACCGCGATCGGGGCTGTACTTGCCTCGCTTGTGTTCGCCATCACTGCGGTCTCGATTCCAATGCTGATCGATAGAAACGTCGGCGTCGTTACCGCCGTGGCGACGAGCTTCGTTGCCGTCCGACACAACTGGCAAGCCATGACGCTCTGGGCTGCGCTTATCGTCTTCTTTACTGGATTCGGCCTTGTGGCCTTCTTTGTTGGCCTGGCATTCGCGGTCCCGCTCGTGGGGCACGCCACTTGGCACTGTTATAAGGACGTCGTCGAGTAGCTTTGGGTTCAGGCAAACGCGCGAATTGCCAGAAGGCCGAGGAGGCCCGCATTCATCAGCATGAGCGGCATCGAGAACACACGAGCGGCGACCGGCAGACGACGACTGAAGAAGACACCCGCGTAGCCGACAAGCATCAAGTCGACCGCCGTACCTACGCCAAAGGCAATCATCGCGAGCGCGCCGCGGGTCGCGCTGCCGCCGGCTGCTGCGGCGGCGACCGCGCCGTAGAGGAATCCGCAGGGTAGGCAGCCCAGCGCAAGTCCAAGCATATAGCCCCTTGGCCCGCGCGGATTAACCAGTAGCGGCCGTGCCATTCGAACGAGCGGGCCCGAGAATGCGCCTCCGAGCGGCTGCGATCTCAGCGCAGGCAACCAGGGCGTGATCGCGGACATCGCCTGTGCAAGGAAGAGGAACGCTGCTAGGAGGAGGAATCCCGCGAGCAACCAGTGGAACCCGGTGAGGCGTGCCGCAAGGCCTGTCGTACTTCCGGCCAAGGCGCCTAGAGCAGCGTAGGTTGTCAGCCTGCCGAAATGATAGGGAAGGAGCAGCGCCCCTCGTAATCGCCTCAGCTCGCCATATGATGTGCTGCGATTCGCATCCGCGGTGATTTGCGCAAGGACAAAAGGACCGCACATCCCGATGCAATGGCTGAATCCTCCAGCCAGGCCGGCGGCGAATAGCACACCAGGGAGGCCCAGACCGCCGAGCGCCCGGCCAACCTCCGCAACCCACGCTCCGCCGTCACAAAGTGAATACAGCGAGCTGACGAACGTCTCGATCATCCGGGTCCGATCCTCCCCCTTTGCCACACCCCGTCAAACGGCAACGGAATGGCCGGCCTCACCGGACGTGAGATAGCGGTCGAAGGCGGCGCAGATCACGCGAACCAAGGGGCGGCCCTTCGCAGTCACGCGCAATTTCCCACCGTCCCACGTCACCAATCCGTCGGCGACCATTGCCGCGACCGTTCTGCGCTCGCTCTCGAGCGAGCCGGGCTCGCGGCCATAGGCCCGGCAGAAGGCATCCACCGGCGCTTCGAACTTGCACATCAGGCTCTGAATAATGTCGCGCCGCAGCCGGTCGTCATCAGCGAGGGCTATGCCGCGCGCCGTGGCCAACTCCCCGCGCGCTATCGCCTCGCCATAGGCGCGAGAATCCGAGGCGTTCTGCACGTAGCCGTCTGGCAAAGTTCCGATTGCCGACACGCCGAAGCCGATGAGCGTTTCCGCACGGTCGGCGGTGTAGCCTTGAAAATTTCGACGCAGCCTCCCACTGGTAAGCGCTGCCACAAGGGGATCCGACGGGCGCGCGAAATGATCGAGGCCAATAGGGACGTAACCATGCGCATCGAGTGCTGAAGCGGCTGCAGCGGCCTGGAGTGTCCTCTCCTCCGGTCTTGGCAAAGCCTCTTCTGGAATAAGGCGCTGATGCCTTTTCATCCACGGCACATGCGCATAGCCGAAGACGGCCAGCCTATCGGGGTCAAGTCGCACGGCTCTTTCGACGGTCGCGACGACGCCCTCGACGGTTTGGTACGGCAGCCCGTACATGAGATCGAGATTGATGCTGCTGACGTTATGGCTTCGCAACATCTCGACCGCGCGAGCCGTTACTTCATAAGGCTGGATGCGGTTGATTGCCTTCTGCACGACTGGTGCAAAATCCTGAACACCCAGGCTCGCCCGATTCACCCCGGAAGCACCCAAAGCGATCGCATGTGATTCCGTCAAGACGCGCGGATCAATCTCAACGGCGAATTCTGCATTGGCCTCAATATCGAAATGATTCCGAAGCGTGTTGGCCAAGGATGCGAGGTCGCGCGCGCTCAACATTGTCGGCGTACCGCCGCCAAGGTGAATATGGCTGACCGGCGGACACCGACTCAGCACATTCGCTACAAGCGCGATCTCATTGAGCAGGAGCTTCAAATACCGCTGGATTGGATCATAGCTGTTCGCAACCTGCATGCGGCAGCCGCAAAACCAGCAGAGCGAGCGACAAAATGGTATGTGAAGATAGAGCGATAGCGGCGTTGCCTCATCGAGCCCAACCAGCCATTCGCGGTAGCGATCGGCATTCACCTCCGGCGTGAAATGGGGTGCGGTTGGGTAACTCGTGTACCGAGGAACGGAGCGGAGATATTTGGAAAGAATATTCGATCTCATTCCGCTATATCACTCTCGTAGAGAGTTGCTTCCTATATGCTTCGTGTCGAGTCGACACTCCCGACAGCGTCGATTCAGTGGCGCGTAATGACGTGCTGCGCATACTAGGTGTTCGTGGCGATCTAGGCGGGCGAACGGCATAGATTAGCTCTCACCCCGTTGCAATTTATCGTACTCAAGAGCAAGCTGCTCGTACCGTACCGCCGTCTGGAAGAGCTCGGCTCGAACGCCCTCATAAGATGCCCACTCTGCAAGACGCCGGAACTCAGCGGCTGCTTCCCGGCATCTCTCCGCATACTGCATCCTCACCCCACATCCGACATCCGAAACCTATCCGGAGGCCGACCTGCAGTCATATCAATCCGAATCAACGGCGCCGACACCGATAGAACGGCGCATGTCTACCAATGAAGAAGACTGAATTCCTTGCGCTGGCTCAAAGAGTAGTGGTGTCCCCCTCTGCCGGGTAGAGTCAGGCTAGCTTCCTCGACGCCGTCCGCTAGGCGGCGCTCCCCGGTATTGATGCCATTGATACAGCAACACATTGCCCCCTCGCATAAAGCCAATACGGCTCCGATCTACTTTATTCAGAGTAAGCCCTCCTTGTTCTCCATCGTTTGACATGGATCAACGATCCGAGCGTCTCAACAGAGCACGATTATTTCAAAGGCGATGATTTGTCTTCTCTGGCTCGGGGCAGCGGAACACAGGGATGGCTCAAGCAGACAAACGCAAGAGATTATCCGTCCAACCGGCTACGCGATGCGCCATGGTGACACCAAATCCGTCGTGCGCTTGCTGATGCGACGATCCGGCCAAGAGGCGAATGGCGACCGATGTACGGGAAGATAGATCGGCATCGTATGTCCGAAGCTGCTCCGGGACTGCTCAAGCTTCGACGAATCCAGATCGATGCTTATCAGGAAAGCATCGCCTTTCTTTCCCGTTCCTGCCGCCAATATCGCCCGGAAGAGTTCTCAGCACTCGAGAAAGTCGAGATCTCGGCCGGCGAACAGTACATCGTCGCGGTTCTCAACGTTGTGGACGATCCTGGGATTCTCGCCGACAACGAGTTGGGCCTCGGCGAACGGGCATTCCGGAGCTTTGGTCAGCCGGAAGGCAGCTATGTGAGCATTGCTCAGGCCACCCCTCCCCGCAGCCTCGAAGCGGTTCGGCGCAAGATTCGCGGCCATAGTTTGAGCGAGGCCGAGCTTGATGCCATCGTGCGCGACATAACGGCGAACCGGTATTCGAAAATGGAGATTGCCGCGTTTCTCATCTCCTCGGCCGGCTTCATGGCGCCGGCAGAGGTGCTGGCCTTAACGCGCGCGATGGCTAATGCCGGCACGCGTCTGAGCTGGAGCGAAAGCATCGTCGTTGACAAGCATTGCATTGGCGGAATTCCCGGCAATCGCACCTCCATGATCGTCGTGCCAATCGTGGCGGCCCATGGGCTAACCATACCGAAAACATCGAGCCGAGCGATCACTTCGCCGGCGGGTACCGCCGATACGATGGAGGTCCTGGCACGCGTCGACCTCAGTGTCGAAGAAACCCGCGAAGTCGTGGAGCGCGAGAAGGGTTGCCTGGTCTGGGGAGGACACATGGGCCTCTCACCGGCTGACGACATCCTGATCTCTGTGGAGCGGCCCCTCTCCCTCGACCCGCCGGAACAGATGGTCGCCTCGATCCTCTCAAAGAAGGCAGCGGCCGGTTCAACGCACCTCGTCATCGATATGCCCATCGGACCGACATCCAAACTGCGCAGCCTCGAGGACGCTGTGCGATTGCGCAAGCTATTCGAGCATGTCGCCGATGCGATCGCAATCAAGGTCGACGTGGCATTCACCGATGGAACGCAGCCAATCGGCCGCGGCGTGGGCCCTGTGCTCGAGGCCCGCGACGTGCTGAAGATCTTGCATAATGAACCAGATGCGCCGGCCGATCTTCGCGACCATGCACTCACCCTTGCAAGCCGTATCCTCGAATTCGATCCATCCCTTCGTGGTGGAGACGGGAGGCGGCGCGCCGAGCTCCTGCTGAGCTCGGGCGCAGCGCTCAGACAGATGGAGCGAATCATTGCTGCCCAAGGGCAGAGCAGCAGAGAATACCCGCTCGGCCACCTGATACAGGAGATCGAGTCACCCATGACAGGGAGGGTGGAGGCAATTGATTGCTACCGCATAGCCAGGATCGCGCGACTTGCCGGCGCGCCCATCGACAAGGGTGCGGGTATAGATTTGTTGAAAAAGGTCGGTGATTGCGTTTTGAAAGGCGAGCCGCTCTATCGCGTTCACGCTCTCCATGCGACGAATTTCAAGTTCGCGATCGAGCATGCCAGTGCCGCGAGCGGCTATTCGATCAACCAGACGGTTAGCTGAGGGTGTGATGCCGGTCACGGTCAAATTCTGCGGCGCTGCAGGAATGGTGACGGGCTCTTGTTATCTGGTGACCCACCCGGGCGGGCGCTTTCTGGTCGACTGCGGCATGTTTCAGGGATCAAAGACCCTTCGCGAGCTCAACTACGGCGCGTTTCCTTTCGACCCCACCTCGCTCGATTTCGTTATTCTAACGCATGCCCATATCGATCATAGCGGCCTCCTGCCGAAGCTTTACCTCGCCGGCTTCAAGGGGCCCATCTATGCGAGCGAAGCGACGGGGGCGCTCCTCGCCTATGTCCTTCCCGACAGTGGTCACATTCAGGAGAGCGAAGTCAACCGGCTCAATCGGCGTAATGCCCGGCGCGGGCGGCCATCTGTATCGGCCATTTATACGCAGTGGGATGCCGAGGCGGCTTTGGGCCATCTGGTCCCGCTGCCCTTCGATCGATGGTGCGAGCTTGGTCGTGGCCTCTCCGTCCGCCTATGGAATGCGGGGCACATACTGGGCGCTGCATCGCTCGAATTCGAGATCACGCCGATGGCCAACGTTCGATCCCCACTGCGCCTGCTCTTCTCGGGGGATCTCGGGCCCGGGCACAAGGCCTTTGAGCATGATCCGCGAGCCCCAGAAGGGCTTGATTATCTCATCATGGAATCCACCTATGGGGACCGCGCCCGAGCCGAGAGCGAGCCGGAGAGGCGTCAGGCTCTCCTCGCCGAAGAGGTCCGCGCCGCCTGGGCTGCCGGCGGCAATCTCCTGATCCCGGCGTTTGCCATAGAGCGTACGCAGGAGCTGCTTTACGATCTGACCTCGCTGTTTGACTGCGGGGCGATTCCCCGTACCAACCTTTTCCTCGATTCGCCGCTTGCCATCAAAGCGACCGGCGTGTTCCAAACGTACCTTGAGGCGCCTTCAGGCGGACAACAAAAGCGCAACCCCTTCGCCGGCCCGAATATCCATTACGTGACATCGGTTGCCGAGAGCAAGGCACTCAATAGGATAAGCAGCGGCGCGATCATCATTGCCGGAAGCGGCATGTGCGATGCGGGGCGAATCCGCGATCATCTTCTGCACAACTTGTGGCGCCCAGAGGCTACCGTGCTCCTCGTCGGCTATCAGGCGCCCGGCACGCTCGGGAGCTTGCTCCTCCAAGGCGTTCCGGCCGTCCGCATCCGTGGCGAGGAAGTCCGCGTTCGTGCGCGGATCCGTGCGCTGGACACGTATTCAGGCCATGCCAGCCGGAGCGATCTCGTCCGCTGGGCTAAAGACAGATTTCCGGTACGTAGCGCCATATTCTTGACGCATGCGGAAGAGGCCGCCCGAATCGCCATGCAGCGCGCGTTGATCAATGCTGGGTGCACCAGGAGCGCCGTCTGCCTACCCGGCTTCGACGAGACCATCGAGCTCGTACCGAATGGCAGACCGCGCGTGCTTCCACCTGAGCCCGGCTCAACTCCACGACTTGACCGCCAGACCCTCAAGCCTACCGACTGGCACAATGCTTATGCTCGTCTCCTCCTGGATTTCAGCCAAACACTCCGGAAATTGCCGGGTGACAATGAGCGCGAGGAGCTGATTAATCGCCTGCAGAGCGAGCTCGTGGACATACCGGCACGACGTCATCCAAGACGTCGTGCCGGTTGACGTAGCCTCTTTCTACGAGCCATTTTGCATCGTCTCTGGCAAAATTCACCTGAGGAATGCGGGCAGCGCCAGTCCTGCTCCGCCGAGCATGACGAGAGCACCTGCAGGGACCGCACCATTCCGATAACCACCCAGGCCGATCGCATAGACAGCCCTCAAAACGTTATTGGATGACGTGGCGACCAGGATCGCGATAGCGAGTAGATGGAGCGAAGAGCCTGCAATAGCGCCTTGGGCGATCGAGAGCACAAAGGGATTGACGTCCGTAATGCCAACCAACGCCGCCAGTCCAAAGACACCAGAAATGCCAAACTCGGTGTGAACCCAGTCGGATGCCAAGGACACAACCACGAACAGCACGGCGAATATGAGCGCTGTATTGAGCTCCAAGGGATTCGCGGGTTGGCCCACTTCCACGTGCTCAATAGCATTCCGACGTGGGCTTAAATAGATCAAACCGGACAGAACCAGGGCAATCGCTGCCAGCGCGAACAGAGCAGGAAACAGTTCGCGAGCGAGAGATGCATTGAAGATCGCCACGATGATCCAGACTCGCAGATACATGACGGCCGTCGCGAGCACGATGCCCGCCTGTAGCTCGCCTGCCCGACTGGACCCCTGGCGCGATCGTCTCGCCAATACGGCGGTCGTCGCGGTCGACGAATAAAGTCCGCCGAGAAGCGCGGTGATCAACCCACTATGCCTCGGCAAAAGAAGGCGCTGTGCCAGGTAACTGCAATATGAGAGGCCGCTCACCACTACGACGGCCAGCCACGCCTGGTAAGGCGTGATCGATGTCAGAGTGGTAATCGGCTTGTCCGGTAGTAGCGGCAGAATAATACCGGAGAGGACCAGGAACTTGCCGAGAGTCACAAGCTCCTCATAAGGAACCTGGCGCGCCAAATTGTGGAGTGCCCGGCGTGCCCCGAGGAGGATCACAGCCACTACCGTAAAGCTGATACCGACCCAGAGAGGGCCGGCCAAGGCAACCGCTCCAAGCGCATATGCGAGCATATTGCAGGTGGGGACGACCAACTCGGCTCCGAACTCAGCTTCCGAGCTATTCCGTCCGAGCCAAGCCCTGTAATAGGCGAGCAACCAGGCCCCAAGCGCGAGCATTCCGGCGGTGAATGGGAGGGCGAACCTGGTCTCAAGCGCATAAAGCCCGGCACCTGCAAACGAAAGCAGAGGGAAGGTTCTAATGCCGCCGGGCGGCTTCATCGAGCTCGTGCCATACTGCTCTTCAAACGCCAAGCCCAGGAAGAAGGAAAGGCCAAGAAGGATCAGCAAGCGAACAGGAGAAAGGAGAAGCATGACGCTCCGGCCAGTAAGCTCAAAAGAAGACGCGCTTCAACCGCGATTCCCGCGATGAGAAAAGAGCTGGCGCCACCGACCGACTTCGAGCAGCCCATGTGGCTCCATCGGCATCTGGCCCCCGCCCTCGCGCTTGCGCCAGAGGAGGCATTTTACTGGGTGCGGCTTTCTTTCACCTGCTATTGAAGTGAATTATGCGGCGAGGCAAATATTAAGAGTCATGATACATGTTGGCGATGTCGCGGGCATCCTGGCCGACCAGCCTGCAAATTTCCTTTGCTAGCGCGTGGACGGGTCCCACGAAGTCGATCGCGTCACAATATCGTATCGCACTTTCCGGCATCTCAGGAAATGTTGCTTCCTGAGGGCTCTGAACGAGTGCGACCCCACCGGCCTCCTTGATTGCCTTGAGCCCTAATGCACCATCTTTGAGCATGCCGGATAGCACGACCCCGATGGTTCGATTCCCGGCGTGGCGGGCCAATGAGAAAAATAAGATGTCGATGTTGTGACCGCGATAGAAATGATCCGGCAGCAAATGCATGCGCAGATCCGCTCCCACAATGAGGTGCCGATCGGGTGCCCCGATATAGCCGCAGCCTCGTCGTAACGTTTCGCCATCTCGCGGAACGATCAAGGGTAGAGTCGTTTCTCGAGAAAGAATTTGGCGCAGATGGCTTGTTCGGTTAGAGGGCCGGTGCAGTACGACAAGAACGGCGGCAGGTAATTGACGAGGGAAATGCCTAAGTAGGCCGGATAGAGCTTCGACGCCTCCAGCGGAAGCCCCGATTGCGACGATGTCCAGTTGCCGTCCTTTCAGTCGTCTTTCGGGCATGTATCAGGCCCCGAGCATCTGGAAGTCCGATGCGAAGGCTTTTGGCTCGCACAGCATCGGATACTCACTATTGCTCTAACGACACGCCGGGGCTTTGATTTAACGCAGTTTAAGTCGAAAATCTTGGATCCGAAAATCCGAGAAGCGGTCCACGGCTTCAGAGAGCGACGATCGGCAATCGTCAGGCCGCGTTTTTATCTTTCCTTCCCCTTCTCCAACTGGCCGATGATATCCGTCATCAGTCGGAACTTGACCTGGGTGGCGCTCAAATCACGGAAATAGTCGATCAATTCGCTCCAAGGATCCTTGAGCCGCCCAACGGCAGAGATGAAGGCCACGACGCCGCCTATGGCCAGCTGGTCGGTATGGACGTACCAGCCGCCAAGCAGGAGTATGGCAACGATCTGGATGTGATTGCAGAGGTTCATGAGAAAGTGGAGCGTGAACCTGAAGCGAAAGATCCCCATGTCGACTGCGAAGATATGATCAATCCTCGCGTCATCGGAGCTCCCACCATCCAATTGGCCACCAGGAGCAAGAATACCCGCACTCACCTCGCGCAGCATGCGGATGCGCGCCATGGTGCGCCGATTAATAGCTCTCTGAAGGAGCGGAACGAAGACAAGTTGGGGCGTAAAGAGCAGGAGCGCAGTCAGTGCCATCCATGGCTCGACATGGATCATGTAGGCGACTGTTGAGAGCAAAACGCCCCCCTGCAGAAGTGGCTCGGAGATGCTTCCCCCAACAAATCCCCCGATAGGCTCGACTTCCGCAACAATCATCGAAATCTCTATTCCGTTTGTCTCGAGCGCAGAATGCTTTGCGAGAGGAGCTCCGGCCAGGGCGCGGATGCGGTGACGTAGATCGCGAACGGCGCACTCGCCGAGCCAGCCGCGATAGACGTTGAGCACGAGCTTGATGCCCCCCTGCACGATCACGATGCCGGCGTAAACGGCGCAGAGCATGACCACGAGGTGATAGTTCCGCTCCTTAACCAGATCGTTGACGATACGGCGCTGCAACTCGAGGGGCACGACTTCGAGAAGGAAGATGGCGACCGTGAGTACGACGAGGACCGGCTGATGCCAGCCGCTGATCCGCAGGACGTAGCGGAAAATCGTCTGTGGCAGCCCGATCTTTCCGCTCGTCGTTGGCGCGCGTATCTCTTTCGATGCGGGAATATTTTGGGTGCCGAGTCCCATTCGTAGTTCCTGATATTGCCTTCTGAGCTATCATCGCATCGCCCCGCCGCCTGGCCGATGATCCAGATCAATTGGCCGACGCGGCGCGAAAATGCGAAACTCCCTCCAGGCGCAATCCGCAGAAGACAGAGGGTCCGTTGCGGACGCGCACCCGAGCGGAATGTCGCGGGAGCCAGTGATGTCGGATTGGGGAATTGTTGCGCGAGCCATCCATGTCCTCTCGGTCGTCGTCTGGATTGGCGGCGTCTCGATGGTCGCTACGGTGCTGCTTCCGTATATGCGCAGGGGAGAATCAGCGGATTGGCTTCGAGATTTTGATGCGATCGAGCGGCGATTCGCACCGCAAGCGCGGCTCGCCGTGCTTCTTACCGGATTGAGCGGCTTATACATGCTCTACCGATACGGCCTTTGGGATCGCTTCCTCTCCGGCCAATTTTGGTGGATGCATCTGATGATTTTTACTTGGCTCCTGTTCGGTATGATGTTGTTTATTTTCGAGCCCCTCGTATTTGGAAAATGGGTGCGGAGACGCGGCCGGGCTGCGCCAAGGTCAACCCTTGCATTGATGCTGCGGCTCCATTGGGCTTTGCTCATCTTGAGCCTGGTCACCATCTTTGCGGCGGTCGTTGGCAGTCACGGGGGGCTTTAGAGCATCCAAGGCAGGGCGCTCCCGGCCGGCACCGACGCCCTTCCACGGCTGAGTCGTGACGGCATCAATTGGGCCATCGGAATCACCGTCTTTGCGCTAGCGCAAAGACAGGACGGCGCGGACGGGCAATGGTGGCCAGCGCTGGACGACTCTGGATGACCCCATGTTTGGCTCGAGTCTCTCTCGTTGGACCATGCTCCATTTCGGCGTGGCGATCTGCGCCTTCGTCGTGGCGCAGATCATAATGGTCGCGGGCTGTAGCTATCCCGCGGCGCCGCTACTCGCCCCCGCGACTCTGATCACCGTCCACTTGCTCACGCTCGGCTGGCTGACCCTCCTCATGCTGGGTGCCCTTCACCAGTTCGTCCCCGTCATCACCGGCCAGCCGGCGGCCGCACAGAGCTCGGCCTTGGTGTCGCTGCTCGGGATTGGAATTGGGCTTGCGGCGATGGTGCTGGGCTTTTTGGCGCTCGCCGGCGCCGTGCCGTCGACCGCGGTCGCCGCGTTGCCGATCGGAGGCCTCTTTGTCCTCGGCGGGACGCTTCTTGCCGTATGGAGGCTCGCGCCGGTGCTCTGGCGCGCCCGCCCGCTGACTCTGCCGGCCCGTTTCGTCCTCGCCGCCTTCGGCTTCCTCCTGGTCACGGTCGGCCTCGGCCTGACCTTCGGCGCGATCTTCGCCTGCCCGACCCTCTTCCCTTGGGGCCGCTTCATGGCCGACGGACTTCGGCTCCACGTGATGGGGGGCGTTTTGGGCTGGTTCAGCTTGATCGCGCTGGGGGTCAGCTATCGCTTGCTTAGCATGTTCATGCTGGCTCCGGAAGAGCGAGGCTGGCTGGGAGAGTCGGCGTTTCTCCTCATAACGCTCGGTCTCGCCGCCACCTGGCTTGTCGGTCTCGTTCGGGCAACGGGCATCGCCATTCCAGAGTTCGTGCTGGATGATGGCGAGGCAATCGTTGCGCTCGGCATCGCGCTCTACCTTGCAGACATGGCGCTCCTCTATCGTGCCCGCCGCCGCCGGGCGCTCGAGCTCAACAGTCGAACGGCTGCCGCCGCCCTCGGCGCGCTGGCCGCCAGCCTTGTGCTCGCCGTCGCGTTCGGGGGCGCCGACCGGCTCGAGGAGGTTGCGGGGCCGATAGGCTACCTGTTCGTGTTCGGCTGGCTGTCCGGCCTTGGCGTCAGCCAGCTCTACAAGATCGTGCCCTTCCTGACCTGGATCCAGCGCTACGGCACGGCGCTCGGCAAAGGCCCAGTGCCCCGGGTTCAGGACCTCGTTTGCGAGCCGCGGGCCCGACCCTGGTTCGTCCTTTATTTCGTATCCGTGGCAGCTGGCACTGCCTTCGGGCTGATTAGCTGGCCAGAGCTTTGGCGCCTCGCGATCGCCGGGCACCTGCTCGCGACCCTTGCGATCGCGCGAGAGCTCTGGTGCGCGCGCTATCGCGAGCCTCGGACGACGGCTCAGCCACAGCACAATTCTCCTGTTCAGCCAGCCAACCCAACGGCCCGCCACCCCGATCGCGTTGCGCACCAAGGAGGAAGCCTGACATGAGTGCACCATCCCCTCTGACCCTGGACGTCCGTGAGATTCTCCGATCGGGCGGCGAGCCCTTCGGCGAGATCATGCACGCGGTGGCGTCCTTGACCTCCGGCCAGAGCCTGCGCCTGCTCGCGACCTTCAAGCCCGTCCCGCTCTTCGCCGTCATGGCGCAAAAGGGCTATGCCCATGCGGAACGGGAAATCGGCAACGGTGACTGGGAAGTCCTGTTCACGCCGACCCCGCTCTCCGGCAGCTCAGCCAATGACGGAAGCAATACCGCAGTGAAGGCCGCGGCGCAGCCGGCATCCTGGGGCGATCCGGCGCAGACCCTCGACAATCGCGGGCTTCAGCCGCCGGAGCCCTTGGTGCGAACTCTGGAGACGCTTGGAACCCTCACGCCCGGCGCGGTGATCGAGGTCCTCACCGACCGCGAGCCGCTGTTCCTTTACACCGAGCTCAAGGTGCGTGGTCATGAGTTCCGCGCGGAGGCGCGCGGAAGCGAGGGATATCGGCTGTTGATCCGCCGCGGCGGGGAGATTGCGGCGTGAGCGACGATCTTCGTCAAACCCTGGCCGAGGCTCTCAAAAGCGTGATCGACCCCGAGCTGGGCTTCAATATCGTCGACCTCGGCCTGGTCTACGATATCGAGGTCGATGACGGCGGGCGCGCCCGCATCCTCCTCACGACGACGACGCCGGGCTGTCCGGCCACCAATTACATCCGACAGGGTGTTGAGACCTGTGCGGGCGAAGTCCCCGGCATCACCGCGGTCGACGTCACGATGACCTGGCTGCCGCCTTGGTCTCCCGACCGCATGAGCGATGCCGCCAAGGAGCATTTGCATGTCCGCAGATGACGCTCGTGAGCCACCAGCGCCGACAGCCGCGACGGGACCGGCCGATCACACCGGATCGCCCGATGCGTCACGGCATTGCCTCCCGCGGCTCAACGGCATTTTTGTTCGCGCACTCAAGGCATTGGGAGGCACGGGGCAGACGGACCTCGCCTGCCGGCTCGCCGCCGAAGCCTGGTCCGCGATCCGCAACGATCACCCCGGCGAGGCGGAGCGGCTCAACAAGACGCTGCACTACCTCACCCGTCCCACCCCGAACTTGAAGAAGGAGAGTGACCATGCAGACCGGTAAGACACTCGACGTGCGGACCCTTCCTCCCGTTCAGCGCCACGCCCTCATTTTCCAGACGGTCGCGAAGCTTCACGTGGGCGACGGCATCATCCTCGTCAATGATCATGATCCGAAACCGCTCCGCTATCAGTTCGACGCAGAGCAGCCCGGGCAGTTCGGGTGGGAGTACGTCGAGTCGGGACCGAAGGTTTGGCGGGTTCGCATCACCCGCCAGAAAGCCGCGGCGTAGTCCGGAGACGTCGGCGTGGTGCGGAGGTCCAACCATCGTCCGTGGCCTCCGCGCTTCGCCTACGCGCGGCTTGGCTAGCTCTCAGGCCGCAGAAACGCGCCCCGCCAGATGAGGCGTCCCGCCAGCCGGTCCCGCCGTACCTCCAGCGCGGGCTTTCACAAGGTGCTATATCGACTCAAATTGGACCTCCCTTCCCTGCCTCGGTCGAAGGCTTGCCAACCTGATCGTCAGGCTCTAAGACGGAAAAATGGATCGCTCGCTCGACGGCTCGACGATCGCCCAGGCAAAGCTTTTCGCTCAACTCGACGCGCGATCCCTCGACGAGATCGCCCGTCGCGCACATGTTATGCGGATTCTCGCGGGCGCCTCCCTCTTCGAGCAAGATGACGAGGCGACCGCTTTTTATGTGCTGATTAGCGGGCGTATGAAGATTGCGCAGGTTACGCCGGAAGGACACCAGGTGGTGCTCCGCTATATCGGGCCCGGCGAGGTGTTCGGCGCGGTTCCGCTATTCACCAACACGGGCTATCCGGCGGCCGCCATCGCGGTGATCGAGAGTCTTGCAGCGCGATGGGACCGCGCCGCCACGCACGCGCTGATGGAGCGATATCCACGCATTGTGTCAAATGCGCTCACGATCGTCGGTTCCCGCCTTCAGGAACTCCAGAACCGCTATCGGGAGCTCTCGACAGAGCGGGTCGAGCAGCGCGTTGCGCAGGCGATTCTTCGCCTCATTCGGCAGGCCGGCAAGAAGGTTGAGGATGGAATGAGCATCGAGTTCCCGATCTCGCGCCAGGATATTGCCGAGATGACGGGAACGACGCTTCATACGGTCAGCCGAATCTTGAGCGCGTGGGAACATGCCGGGCTGCTCAGCAGCGGCCGCAGGCACATCACCATACTCAAGCCTCAAGGTCTCGCCGCGATGTCGGACGGCGTGTCGCCGCGGAGCGGTCGCCCTCTCCGATAAAGGTGACCTGCATGCCTGGGTTCCTCGGCCCGCAAATCTGGCGCACGGGGATATCGGACCGGCTCACTGCGACTTCTATCCCGCGCCGTGGCGAAATGCGCGACACCTTTCGCCTGCCGATATGACGGCGAACCATCGGCGAGGACCAGGATCATCGGTCGTCACAGGGCGCGGGAGGCCAAAGCGTTATCGCGCCATGTCGTGATAACACTGTGAATCAGGCCTCCAAAGACCGCGAGCCAAACAAGGGCGGCGAGCCAGACGAATACGCGGGGCATCGTCATAAGAAAGTCGAGCCGCAGCTCGTCCGCCAGCCGCAGCGTTCCCGTCGTATACATCGCGAGCGGGAATGCCATGCCCCAATATTGGGGCTCGTATCGGAACGGGTGCCGCATGACGACGTGGCGCCAGACCATAAGAATGAGCAGCAATGGGATCCACCACGTCGCCGCCGCCCAGAAGAAGAGCGTGAAGCCTTCCAGGAAGGGTAATATGTCGCGGAGAAGCGGCGACAAGCCTGCGCGTGAAATGAGCGTGGCTCCAGCGAGAGTGGAAATCGCTACGGCACCCATATTGATCCAATAAGGCGGCGTGAACTCGGCGCTGGTAAGCCGAATGAAAGTCAGGCGATAGAAGATGAGTGTGATGATGCTCAGATAGAGCATCGCGCCGATCAGATACATGATCAGGCAGAAGAACAAGGGAGCAGCCGGCGCGGCAAAGCTCGGTGCGAGCGTACTGCCAAGGACGGCAACCGATTGCGTAGCGACGGCGGCAATAAGCCAGGCGCCATTGATGCCGCTTTCGAGGTTGGGCTTATCGGCGCGCGTCACGACAGCGGCAAAAAAGCTGTACATCACCACGACCCAGAACAGGATGCCAACTCCCCAGAATATCGTCGCGATCCCTCCGAGCCCGGTCGTCACCGCGATGTTGGTACCGAGCACACAGGTGCCGGCGACGAGCGTGAAGAAGCCGGGCGCCCGCGCATAATCGACGAGGTCGGCCAGGACGCGAGAGCGGAAATAGACGAGGCGGAGCAGCAGCAGCCCGAAGAGCGTGCCATAGGCGAGAATATTCAAGGCAAAGAGGACATAGGAAACCGGCCTATGATGCAGGAGGTAAAGCGCGATCGAAAGCGCGCCTGTGGCCATCACCAGCGCGAAATAGCCGGGATAGAGGGTCGCCGCCGCGGCCAGGACACGCGACCGTCGGGGCGTCCGGGATCGCATGTCGCCGTGCTGCTACTGCACAAGCGGCGTCAGCGCCGCTTCGAGCTCGACGCCCTTGACATCCGCCTGACCAGCCAGCAACCGGACATATTGCTTCAGGGCCACCTGCTGAACGCACGCCGCCAGCCGCTCTGCAATGCGCTCCCGCACGGCATCAAATGGTAGAACCCGGCCCTCGACACGCCGATCGACCAACACGATATGGAAGCCGTAACGCGTCTTGATGAGACGCGGTAGGATGCCGATCCACTGATCCGCGAATAGCGCTTGCTCAAATTCCGGCACCGTGTCGCCGCGGGCCACCTGCCCGAGATTGCCGCCCTGCCGACCGGATGGACAGTTCGACAAAGTGAGCGCGCAGGCTTCGAACTCATCGGGCGAGGCGATGACTTGGGCGAGGGTCTGCTCGGCCTGGGAGCGGATCAACTCCAAGGGACTTCCCGGCGTCACCTGAAACAGGATGTGCCGGACGTAGACAAGATCGCCGCTGCGAAACTCGCCTGAGTGGGCGTCATAATAGCGACGGCATTCCTCTTCCGTGGGCGACGGGGTCTTCACTTCCGACTCGAGCACCTGCTCGACCGCCAAGTCGACGGCATTATCATCCGCATCGGCGGCAATGAGCCGCAGCGCCACGGCACGCTGGCGCAGCAGCTCGCGGATCGCGGCGAGCACCGGCGTCGGCGCGCTCGCGGGGTCGACTTCGACGCCGTTGACTGATATTTCCACAACAGCACTATCCATGGAGGTGCCCGGAGCGGCGCGTCCGAACGAGCTGATACGGCCGAATTACATAAGCGAGAGCGCCGACGCCGCTCCAAATGTGAACCATGCGCGTAAACGGCGAAATCAGGAAGATCGTGAAGCCAAGGAAAATGTGGAGACGATAGACCAAGGGCGTGCCGACGAGGAGGCCTGCTACGCCGCCCTGGAAGGTCACGATGCCCTTCACATAGGCGGTCATCGTCTCAAACATGGCGCCGTCCATATGGGCAGCGGACAGCGGCACGGTCAGAAGCCCAAGTGCGAGCTGCAGCCACAGCATCACGATGACGGTTATGTCCCATTTGCGACTGTTTCGCCGGATTCGCGGGTCGGCCACCCGGCGGTGAAGCAATATCGACAGGCCGATGATCGCCACCAAGCCGGCGATGCCTCCGGCCACCATGGCAACGAGCTGGTGCTGGGCAGGATCCAGAGCCCAGCGTATGGCCCAGTCCGGTGTCAGAAAGCCGACAAAATGGCCCGCGATCACCACGAGCACACCGTAATGAAAAAGATTGGAGCCCCAACGCAGCTGGCGCTTGCGAAGAAGCTGCGAGGAGTCGCTCTTCCAGGTGTAGGGCTCGCGATCGTAGCGGATCAGGCACCCGAGCAGCAGAATCGCAAGGGCCAAATAGGGATAGATGCCAAACAGGAACTCGTTGAGATAGGTCGCAATGGTCATGGCAAATTCCCTGCGTCAGGTGATTGGCAGGCAGCGCAAAGCGTCACGGGAACATTCTCCTCGCACAACCCGCGCCCGCCGCGCCTCCAGACGTTGGCGGCTCCGGCGCAAAGGCCGGTTGCTCGAACCAGTCGCTGTCGAGGTCTTCCCTCTCGGTGGCGCGCCGCGATGCCTTCTTCGTGTCCAATCCCGGCTCACCGGCAACGACGAGCAGTGCCTGGAAAATGGCGCTGTAGCAGCTTCCGCGCTGCATCAGCGTCTCGCCGATGGCTCGCAGGATGTTCGCGCAATCGCTTAGCATCTCGCGAGCCTCCGCCAGGTCGCGACAGCTCAGGTATTCAAGGACGACGGGCAGATAGTCCGGCAGCTCGTTCGCCGTGAGCTGGAACCCTGCACGCTCGTAGATTGCCTTGAGCTCGACCATGGCCGTGCCGCGATCCCGCGCATCGCCGTGGACGTGCTCGAAGAGGTGGAGCGAGGTGGCGCGGCCGCGATCGAACAGCTCCACATAGCGCTCCTCGGCCTGCAACGCGTCCATCGCGACCAGAAGGTCGATGAGACGGAGCACCGCCTCGCGGTCATCGAGCTTCAGAAGCTGCGATGAGCGCACCGTCGCAGCAATCTCCGGCAGGGCAGCGCGCAGCTCCGGGCGCGGATAGCTCAAAAGAGCGCTGAGCGCGCGAAGAACCAACATCTCGGATCCGCTCATGCGACCCTCGTCTCTCATTCGTCCACCATCCGGATCGGTGTCATCTTGCGCCGCCCCATCTTTCCGCCGAAGAGGCTGGACCTGGGCTCCCCGGCGTCACAGCCGTTCCCGAAGGAGAAGCCGCAATTGCCTCGCAATGCGTAAGCGTTCTCCGCCTCCTCGCGATGGGTCGTGGGAATGACGAAGCGATCCTCATAGTTCGCAATGGCGAGATAGCGGTGCATCTCCTCGACCTCCGCCAGGCTGATGCCCGCCTGCTCGAGAACCGCCATATTGTCTCCCGCACCAAGCTGGCGGCCGCGGAAGAAGGCGCGCATCGCCAGCATCCGCTCGAGGGCCGAGATGATGGGCGCCTCGGCGCCGGCTGTGAGCAGGTTTGCCAGATATCGAACCGGAATGCGCAGCGAGCGCACATCCGGAAGCTCGCCCACGGCGCCGACGTTACCTGCGTTCGCATGCGACTGAATCGGCGAGAGTGGCGGGACATACCACACCATCGGCAGGGTGCGATATTCCGGGTGGAGCGGGAATGCAATCTTCCACTCGACCGCCATCTTGTAAGCCGGCGACCGCTTGGCCGCCTCAATCCACGCCTCCGGGACCCCATCGGCCCGCGCCTGCGCCTGTATCCGCGGGTCGTAAGGATCGAGGAAGAGCGCAAGCTGGGCCTCGTAGAGGTCCTGAGGATTCTCCGTGCTCGCGGCATTCTCGATGCCATCGGCATCGTAAAGCAGCACGCCGAGATAGCGGATGCGGCCGACGCAGGTCTCGGAGCAGACGGTCGGCTGGCCGGACTCGATGCGCGGATAGCAGAAGATGCACTTCTCCGCCTTCCCGGTCGTCCAGTTGTAGTAGATCTTCTTGTAAGGACAGCCGGAGACGCACATGCGCCAGCCGCGACATTTGTCCTGATCAATGAGGACGATGCCGTCTTCCTCGCGCTTGTAGATGGAGCCTGAAGGGCAGGAAGCGACGCAGCTCGGGTTAAGGCAATGCTCGCAGAGCCGCGGCAGATACATCATGAAGGTGTTCTCGAACTGCCCGTAGATATCCTTCTGCACTTTACCGAAATTGTAGTCCTGCGAGCGCTTGGAGAATTCACCGCCGAGGATCTCCTCCCAGTTCGGGCCCCATTCGATCTTGTCCATGGTGCGACCGCTGACGAGTGACATCGGACGCGCGACCGGCGCGGTGGGCAGCTCCGGTGCCGTGTGCAGGTACTCGTAGTCGAAGGTGAAGGGCTCGTAATAATCGTCGATCTCGGGCAGATGCGGGTTGGCGAAGATCTTGGCAAGGATCGCCCATTTGCCGCCTTGCTTCGGCACGAGCTTGCCGCTCCGCTTCCGCTCCCAGCCACCGCGCCAGCGCTCCTGGTTCTCCCAGTCCTTGGGATAGCCGATGCCGGGCTTGGTCTCGACATTGTTGAACCACGCGTATTCCATGCCCTGACGAGAGGTCCATACATTCTTGCAGGTAACAGAGCAGGTGTGGCAGCCGATGCATTTGTCGAGGTTCAGCACCATCGCGATCTGTGCGCGGATCTTCATAGCCGGCTCCCTACCTCTGCCTGCCCTTCGGCATTAATTATCAAATTGGCGCGCTCCGGCATGTCCATCCAATCAATATTGGCCATCTTTCGCACGATGACGAATTCGTCGCGGTTGGATCCGACCGTGCCGTAATAGTTGAAGCCGTAGGAAAGCTGGGCATATCCGCCAATCATGTGGGTTGGCTTCAGCACGGTCCGCGTCACCGAATTGTGGATGCCGCCACGGAGCCCGGTGATCTCTGAGCCGGGGACGTTCACGATCTTCTCCTGCGCATGGTACATCAGGCACATGCCCACATGGACGCGCTGACTGACCACGGCTCGCGCGGTGATAGCGCCGTTGAGGTTGTAGAGCTCGATCCAGTCATTGTCCTCGATGCCTGCCTTCTTCGCATCCGTCTCCGAGATCCAGACGATCGGCCCGCCGCGCGAAAGCGTCAGCATCAGCAGATTGTCCGTATAGGTGGAGTGAATGCCCCACTTCTGGTGCGGCGTTATGAAGCTGAGCACGACCTCCGGCTGGCCGTTGCTCCGCTTTCCGAGGAGTGGCGCTACCGTGCGCGTGTCGACGGGCGGCCGGTATGAGGCAAAGCCCTCGCCGAAGTCGCGCATCCAGCGATGGTCCTGATAGAACTGCTGGCGACCGCTCAACGTACGCCACGGAATCAGCTCGTGAACGTTGGTGTAGCCGGCAGTATAGCTGACCGATTCGCTTTCGATGCCCGACCAAGTTGGTGACGTGATGATCTTGCGCGGCTGCGCCTGGATGTCGCGGAAGCGTATCTTCTCGTCCTCGCGGGTCTCGGCCAGATGGCGATGATCGCGACCGGTCGCATGCGAGAGGGCCTCCCATGCCTTGACGGCGACGTTCCCGTTGGTCTCGGGCGCGAGATACATGATCACCTCGGCCGCGTCGATGTCGCTCTCGATGCGCGGCCGACCCTTCGTCGGACCCTCTTCGGTGACCATGTAATTGAGGCGGGCGAGCCCGCGCACCTCATCCTCGGTATTCCAGGTAATTCCCTTGCCGCCATTGCCGAGCTTGTCCATGAGTGGGCCGAGGGCCGTATAGCGGCGATAGGTATTGGGATAATCTCGCTCCACGACCGTGATCTGCGGCGCTGTCCTGCCGGGAACGAGCTCGCATTCGCCTTTCTTCCAGTCGCGCACCTCGAAGGGCTGAGCGAGCTCTGCCGGCGTGTCGTGCAGGATGGGGGTCAAGACGACGTCCTCTTCGACGCCGAGAGGGCCTATTGCAAGCTCGGAGAAGCGCTTAGCGATCGCCTTATAGATCTCCCAGTCGCTGCGAGCCTCCCAAACGGGGTCGACCGCCGCCGAGAGCGGGTGGATGAAGGGGTGCATATCCGAGGTGTTGAGATCGTTCTTCTCGTACCAGGTGGCGGTCGGCAGCACCACGTCCGAGTATAGGCAGCTCGTCGACATGCGGAAATCGAGGGTGACGACAAGGTCGAGCTTCCCTTCCGGTGCCGGATCTCGCCACGTGACCTCCACCGGCTTCTCTTCGCCCATCTCGCCGAGATCCTTGCCCTGCAATCCATGCTTCGTGCCGAGGAAATGGCGCAGGAAATACTCGTGCCCCTTGCCCGACGAGCCGAACAGGTTCGAGCGCCAGATGAAGAGATTGCGCGGGAAATTCACTGGATTATCCGGATCCTCGCACGCCATCCTGAGCTGGCCGGACGAGAGTCCGTCGACCACATAATCCTTCGTCTCCTTGCCCGCCCGGTGGGCCTCGGCGGCCAGCTTGAGCGGATTGGCGGCGAGTTGGGGCGCCGAAGGAAGCCAGCCCATACGCTCGGCGCGAACATTAAGGTCGATCAAGCTGCCCTGGTATGCTCCCTTGTCCGCCAGCGGCGACAGGAGCTCGGCGACACGCAATTTCTCATATCGCCACTGGTCGGAATGGGCATAGAAGAAGGACGTCCCGTTCATGTGGCGCGGCGGACGCACCCAATCTAGGGCGAATGCGAGGGCGGTCCATCCGGTCTGCGGCCGAAGCTTCTCCTGCCCCACGTAATGCGCCCAGCCGCCACCCGAAATGCCGATGGTGCCGCACATCATCAGGAAGTTGATGATACTGCGATAGTTCATGTCCTGATGGAACCAGTGGTTCATGCCGGCGCCGATGATCACCATCGAGCGACCCTTGGTCTTCTCGGCATTCTCGGCGAACCCGCGTGCAAGCGCGATCGCCTTGTCGGCGGCGACGCCCGTGATTGGCTCCTGCCACGCGGGCGTGTAGGGAATATCGTCCTCGAAAGAGCGCGCGCATTCACCGCCCAGACCGCGGTCGAGCCCATAGTTGCCGCAGAGGAGATCGAAGACCGTGGCGACGCAGGCCTCGCCATCGGCAAGCACGATCCGGCGCACGGGCACGTGCCGAAGCAATATGTCCGTGCCCTGATCGTTACCGGTGAACCGCTCGTGCGGCGTATTGCCGAAATAGGGAAATGCGACGGGCAAAACCTCGTCGCATTGGTCGATCAAGGTGAGTGCGAGCCGCGTCTCGCGGCCCGAGGTGCCCTCCTTCTCCTCCAGATTCCATTTCCCTGCCCCGTCGCTGCCCGCTTGCGGCCAGCGGTAACCGATCGAACCCTGCGGCGCCACGAGTTCGCGGGAAAGCTCGTCGACGGCCACCGTCTTCCAGTCCGGATGCGAAGCTTGGCCGAGCCGATGGGGAAAATCGCTGGCGCGCAAATAGCGGTCCGGGACCCATCGATCTCCCCGGCGCGCCAGCCGAACCAGCATCGGCATGTCGGTGTAGCGCCGGCAATAGTCCTGAAAGTAGGCCACCTGACGATCGAGGAAGAACTCGCGCAGGATGACGTGACCCATGGCCATGGCCAGAGCGGCGTCGGTTCCCTGCTTGGGGTGAAGCCAGAGATCCGAGAGCTTTGCCACCTCGGAATAATCGGGTGTGATCGCGACGACCTTGGTGCCGTTGTAGCGGGCCTCGACGAAGAAATGCGCATCGGGCGTACGCGTTTGCGGCACGTTGGAGCCCCAGGCGATGAGGTAGCCGGAATTGTACCAGTCGGCCGACTCGGGAACGTCGGTCTGCTCGCCCCAGGTTTGCGGACTTGAGGGCGGCAGGTCGCAATACCAGTCGTAGAAGGAGAGCAGCGTCCCGCCGATCAAGCTGAGGTAGCGCGCCCCCGAGGCGTAGGATACCATCGACATCGCGGGAATGGGCGAGAAGCCGATGACACGATCAGGCCCATAGGTCTTGATTGTATAGACGTTGGCAGCGGCGATGATCTCCGTAACCTCGTCCCAGGTCGAGCGCACGAAGCCCCCGCGACCGCGCATCGCCTTATAGCCCTGCGCCAGTTCGGCGTTGCCGACGATAGAGGCCCACGCTTCGACCGGCGCCAGTGCCTTTCGCGCCTCTCGCCAGAGTCGCATCAGCCGGCCGCGCACCATCGGGTACTTCAGCCGGCTGGCGCTGTAGAGATACCAGCTATAGGAGGCGCCGCGGGAGCAGCCGCGCGGCTCGTGATTGGGCATGTCGGCGCGGGTGCGCGGATAATCGGTCTGCTGCGTCTCCCAGGTCACCACACCGCCCTTGACGTAGATCTTCCAGCTGCACGATCCCGTGCAGTTCACGCCGTGGGTGGAGCGCACGATCTTGTCGTGCTGCCAGCGCTGGCGATAGCCCTCTTCCCACTCACGATTCTCCCGACGGACCTCACCATGTCCATCGGCGAAGGGCTCGCGCGTGCGAGTGAGATAAGTCAGTCTATCCAGGAAATGGCTCATGATCTCGCCTTCGCCTCAAAGGGTGTCGCAGCACAGGCTTGCTTGAATCATATCGAAGAACGGTAATTTGGTGCCATGGTGCTTCCCCGCCAATTTTGCCCGCTATACCCGCTCGCCCATCACAGGCAGCCGCCGTACTTCTGTCAGGTAATTGAGGATCAGCGAGACCCAGACAACACCGTAGAGCAGCATGAAGCAGCTCGAGTTTATACCCAGCCAGTCCAGGATCGCGCCAAACATGATCGGAAGCAAGAACCCGGCCAGTCCGCCGGTCAAGCCGACGATGCCGGATACCACGCCCATATTGTCGGGGAAGTCGTCGCCAACATACTTGAAGGTCGACGCCATCCCGCACGCAAAGGCGATGCCGAGCGCGAAAAGCAACACCGCGAAGGGCAGGTACGCCAACCCGATGTGAAATTGAGCCGGCCCTCGGACCGTGTGAATGATGAGATCGGTTTGCGGATAGGACAGGAGAAACAAAGCCACCCAGGCCGCCCACAGGACCCACCAGGTCACGTTGTGCGCGCCGAACCGGTCGGAGAGCCAGCCGCCAAACGCGCGCAAGACACCCGCGGGAAGCGAGAAGCACGCCGCCAGCAATGCGGCTTCCGCGAGGCTGAAGCCGTATTCCTGAACAAAGTATTGGGGCATCCAGACCGAAAGGGCGGTGAATCCTCCGAAGACGATGGAGTAGTACTGGCAATACTTCCAAACATGGGGGTTCTTTAGCACCGCAAGCTGCTGGCGCAGCGTCGGGCCTCCTCTTCCTGACGCCCCCGGATCGCGCGCGGACAAGAACCAGAAAATCGCCGCAGTCACCAGCAGCGCCACTGCGTAGCATCGCGGCACGCTTTGCCAGCCATAATGGCTGATCAAAAGCGGGGCAATGAACATATTGATTGCGGCGCCCATGGTGCCCGCGCCGAAGATACCCATGGCGAAGCCCCTTCGACTTCCCGGAAAGAACCGCGCGACATAGGGCGTTCCCACTGCGAAAGAGGCACCGACAAGACCGAAGGCGAGGCCAAGGAGAAGGAACTGCCAAAGCTGATTGGCATAGCTCGACAGCCATACCGGGATCGCACAGAAGATCAGCAGAAGGAGCATGACGATCCTGCCGCCAAACCTGTCGGTCCATATACCGAGCGGCAAGCGGAAGAGCGCGCCGGTGAGAACTGGTGTTGAGGTGAGAAGACCGAATTCCAAGGCGTCGAGCCCCAACTCGCGCCGGATCGGGATCCCGGTCACCCCGAACATCATCCAAACGGCAAAGCACACCGTGAAGGCCAGCGTGCTTGCGAAGAGCACAACCAAGCTTTTCGATTCCGACATGCCGCCGCCCCACTGAATTCGCGGTCGATCAATTTGGGGAGACTCGAACCTTAGCCCGAGTCCCACGAACGGTCACGCTCTCATCCAGGCGGCAAATGGGTAGAGCGGGAGCCTTCCACCACACCCGCTGCCGCTGGCTCTATCTCACTTGTATTCTTGGCAAAAGTCAAAAGAGAGGCGCAAGATCCTCGTGAGCAAATGCATCTTGTGGGAAGATGGCGCACCTCGGAATGATCTAGATCAATATGGCCGACTGGCTCTGAGGCTCTTTGACCGAGCCTTATGGACGCATCGACAGGCAGTTCCGCCAAGAAGCTGCGTGCGCCTTTCAGCGAGCGCAGCTCAAGCAGATCCGTGACGCCTCATTCGGCGGGTCGCACGACCCTGGGTGGCGCGGCGTGACGGCCAGGGGATGAGACGACATCCGATCCCAAGCTAACCCTGATCGCAATCTCCGCAATGCGTCCGATGCGAAGCCCGCGCTTACTCCTCGCATCACGTACCGGGCCATTCCGCATGCTTGATTTGGAGCAAAGACATGATGCCTCGTCTTTATCTATGCTTGCTTCTGTTTCTCCTTGTTTCCAATTTGAGAGAAAATTTGCTGACTGCGATCCAGGTCTCGCAACGACGGGAGTAATGGAGCATGGCTGAGGTGATGCCTGTGGGTCGTAACGAGCACTCTATGAAACTAAAAGCGCCCAGGGAGCGGCGTGTTAAATCGACCGGTTCAGGGGTTGGCGCGGCCTCTACGAGCCAGGCGATTCACGCCGAGAAGCAGGAGCCAACCGAAATGGCCAATCTGCAGCGCGCCGAGATGGACGAGTCTGCTCGAATATCGTCAGATGCCTTGCGTGAGATCTCGTCAGCAATAGATGACAAGGCGTCTTGTGGGCCAGTTGAGTCGCAGCCCATGGAGGCGCCCAGCCCCCTCGATCGGCTAATACATGCCGCCATGGGCCGGGTCACGCTGGCGATTTCGCCGGCGAGCTTGGCGGCGGCTTACTTTGATTGGGCGTTTCACCTCGCGATCGCACCCGGCAAGCGGCAAGCGCTCGTGGAAAAGGGCTTGCGCAAGGCGACGCGTTTCGCCGTCCATGCCACTCGCGCGCTCACCGATCCGGCATTACCGCCCTGCATCGAGCCGCTACCTCAGGACCATCGTTTCGATCACCCGGACTGGCGGCTGCCACCATTCCGCTTCATCTATCAGTGGTTCCTCCTGAGTCAGCAGTGGTGGCATAACGCCACGACGGATGTCCGCGGCGTATCACGCCATCATGAACAGGTGGTGTCCTTCGTCGCGCGCCAGCTCCTCGATACGATGTCGCCCTCGAACTTCATCGCCACCAATCCGGAGCTGCTCCGGAGAACGATCGAGGCGGGGGCGAGCAATCTGTATCAGGGCCTGGTCAACTGGATCGAGGACTGGGAGCGCGCGATCGCGGGGCGACCGCCTGTGGGCAGCGAGAACTTCCGGCCCGGCAAGGATGTCGCCGTTACGGCGGGCGAGGTCGTGTATCGGAACCGCCTCATCGAGCTCATACAATACGCGGCGACGACATCGGAGACCCATGCGGAGCCGATCCTGATCGTGCCCGCCTGGATCATGAAGTACTACATCCTCGATCTTTCCCCCCGTAATTCTCTCGTCAAATACCTGGTCGACCGCGGCCATACGGTCTTCATGATCTCCTGGCGAAACCCTGGAGCCGACGACCGCGACCTCGGCATGGAGGACTATCTCCAGCTTGGCGTTCTCGAGGCGGTGCGAGCGGTCCGGGCGATCGTGCCCGGGCGAAGGATCAATGCCGTCGGCTACTGCCTGGGCGGCACGCTTCTTTCGATCGCCGCCTCGTTCCTCGCCCATCACGGCGAGAGCCCATTTAACAGCGCCACCTTCTTTGCGGCGCAGGTCGACTTCACCGACGCCGGCGAGCTCACGCTCTTTGTCGACGACAGCCAGATCTCCTATCTCGAGGACGTCATGTGGGAGCAGGGCTATCTCGACAGCAAGCAGATGGCCGGCGCTTTCCAGCTCCTGCGCTCGAGCGACCTCATCTGGTCGCGCCTCGTGCGCGAGTACCTTATGGGACAGCGCGAGCCCATGAGCGATCTTATGGCGTGGAATGCGGATTCCACCCGCATGCCATATCGCATGCACAGTCAGTATCTCAGGAGGCTTTTTCTCGACAACGACCTGGTCGAGGGCCGCTATCAGGTGCTCGGCCGTGCAATAGCGCTGAGCGACATCCACGTTCCCGTATTCGCGGTTTCGACGGAGACCGACCATGTCGCGCCCTGGCGCTCGGTCTACAAGCTCAATCTCCTGCTCGACACCGATCTGACGTTCCTGTTGACGAGTGGCGGCCACAATGCCGGCATCGTCAGCGAGCCAAGACATCCGCATCGGCATTATCGCGTCTCGCGTCGCAAGGCCGGGGATCCTTATGTCGCCCCCGAAACCTGGTACGAGACGACCCCCGAGCTCAACGGGTCCTGGTGGCCGGTCTGGGCTGAGTGGCTCGAGAGCCTGTCCAGTGGAAAAGCAACGCCTCCCGCCCTCGGGGCACCCGAAAAGGGTTATCCCCGCCTTGGCGCCGCCCCCGGAACTTATGTGCTACAGCCGTAGAAGCCGAGTGGCGTCCTCCCCCAGATGTATCCAGCCGAACCCGGGCACAACCGCCCGCTCCGGCTGGGAAGCTTGCCGCTCGCCATTTGTCGCAATGCCGGCGCTCTCGGCATAGGAACGACGCCATAATTCAGCTCGTCGCCGCGCGTGAGAAACTCGCAAGTCGAAATGGCGCCGAGCTTGCGCCGGAACAAAGACGCGCGCGGGCCTTTGGACGATGCTGCTCCGAGTTCCGAAAGACGCGGCTAGGAGGCGGCAATGACCACAAAGAGCGAGGCAGGCGCGCCATATCCTTCACACAACCTGGCTGTCCTCGGGCCGGCATCCTGTGCCGAGCGGCAAAGAGGGTCACAAGCGCTCGCCGGCCTCCCCTCAAGGTCGGCGAGGATTCCAGCGCCTTGCCGGGCCTCGGAAATCCCGACAGGCTCTCGGCGAAGACCGGGGATGGATGCCTTCTCACGAGGCGGGAAACTTATATGGCTGCAGCGTGGATCCTTGGCTGCGGGAGCGTTCGTCCTTCTTATCCTGAGTTCGACGATATTGGTCTTTGCGGTCCTGATCGCGGACTGGCTAATTCCGCCCCTGGCGAAGCTCACGAGCCTACTCATCCACGCCACAGTCGCGCTCGGACCGGCACCGCACGACGTTGCGATATCGCTTTTGGGCCCAATTGATATGCCTTCGAGCATCGCCGGCGCCGGCACTCTCTTCCATGGGCTTCTGCTTGCGGTCCTCACAATTGCGATTACAGGCGCCGCGACCATGCTCGTCCATGCGCTGCATCGGCATCGACACCACGCTCATCGTCACGGAAGGACATAGCCGAAGCGCTACGGACGGATGGATCGATGGAAGATGCGGTTTGGCCGAGGCTCTATGCAACCGACGTCCGACCATCGCTTTCGAAAGCGCGGAGCTTCTCCACGATCATGAATCACCTCCACCTCGCCATGCGCCGTCGCAGCATCGCGCCTTCTGATTGTAGCCACAAACATAATCCGTCCTCGACGATATCGCTCCAGCCTTCGGGCGCTCGGATGTCATGATCCACGCGCGTGATCACCGCGAGCTCGGGCGACGGCTCGAGGGCCATCTGCCGACGCCGGCAAGGCATATGCCGGCTCAACGCTGTCATGCACCCGGTCGAGAAGAGGCTGGCTCGCCGACCGTCGAGTGAGGGCACGGAGGAGCGTCTGGGCGCGCTCCATGGCCCCTTCAGGCCCTACCGTCGCCACATGGTCGTGGATTGCACCAGGACCTGCCCCAAGAGACTCAACCCCGGCAAGGCCACCGGCCTGGCCAAGACGATGATCTTCGAGCGGCGATCGTGATCGGCGCGTCTTACAGAAGATTGTTTTGCTCAGAGAAAGACGCGCCAGTCGCGTCAACGCCGACTCGGTCACAATAACATTGGTGAATCAGGCAGTCGCCAGCGGCCCGGTTGTCTTGGGGCCCTCGTCTGGGCCGTTCAGAACCTTGAATTCGTCAAAATCGAGATGCTATCGTCACCCATCACAGCCAATAAACAGGCGGTCCGATGGTCGGAAGGTGTATTTCTTGACCGTCGGACAGTTTTTGGTTGCAGAGCGCGTTACTATACCCTAAATGAGGGCTCGACCCTAAATGAGGGCTCGCCGCGCTGAAGCCATCGAGGAAAGGACGAGGAGCAACCAAGTCGAGGTGAATGGCGTTCTACGAACGCGATTTCTCGCACTCGGCCGAGCCCGCCATGGCGATTTGCTCAAAAAAGTCCCTACTCTTCCGAATCCGCGCCCGATAAAAAGATAACCAAAGGAAGCCTATCGATTCATATCGCGAGGACTTGAGATGAAGCTGCTGGTTACCGGAGCCTGTGGATACAAGGGTTCCGTCCTTGTCCCGAAATTGCTTCGCGCCGGCTATGATGTGGTCGCCCTCGACATTATGTGGTTCGGCAACTATCTCCAGCCGCACCCTCGATTGAGCGTGATCGAAGGCGACGTTCGCGACACCCAGAAGCTCGATCTTTCAGGCATCGACGCCATTATCCACCTCTCCTCGGTCGCCAACGATCCCTGCGGCGATCTCGACCCAAAACTTACCTGGGAGATCAGTGCGCTCGCAACGATGCAGCTCGCCGATCGCGCCGTCCGCTCCGGCGTCAAGCAATTCATCTACGCCTCATCCGGTAGCGTGTACGGGATCAAGGAGGAGCCGCAGGTTACCGAGGAACTCGAGCTTAAGCCGATCTCGGAATACAACAAGACCAAGATGGTCGCCGAGCGCATACTGCTCAGCTACGCCGACGACATGATCGTGCAGATCATCCGGCCGGCCACCGTTTGCGGGTGGTCGCCGCGCATGCGTCTCGACGTCTCGGTCAACATGCTATCGATGCAGGCCTTGCGGAACGGCCGGATCACTGTCTTCGGCGGCCGGCAGACTCGGCCGAACATTCACATGGACGACATTACGGACGTCTATCTCTTCATGTTGGAAAACCCCCAGTGTCGCGGAATCTACAATGCCGGCTTCGAGAATATGTCTCTGATGGAGATCGCCGAGAAGATCGCCAGCCGGATCCAGGCGCAAATCGTCGTCACGGATTCCAATGATCCGCGCTCTTATCGCGTGAATTCCGACAAACTCCTGGCAGCCGGTTTCCGGCCAAAGAAGGGAGTTGCTGACGCGATCAGCGAGATCGCCGAGAAATATCACGCCGGCGCTCTCGCCGACGAGGACCGCTGGTACAATCTGCGCTGGATGCAGCGGAACGTCGTCCGATGAGCATGAATACGACCCTGGCCTTGGCCTCATGCCCGGATCATGGCTGCGCCGACTACGCAGCCCGGCTCCAGGCCGCGCTACGCGATGCCGACTGGGGTCCGGTCGCTCAGCTTGCCGACGAGCTTCGCGATTGCTGGTCCAGCGGTCGACAGGTTTTTCTATGCGGCAATGGCGGCAGCGCCGGGAACGCCATTCACCTCGCCAATGATCTGCTCTATGGAATTTCCAAGCGTGAAGGGTCGGGCTTGCGGGTCCATGCTCTCTCGGCCAATGCGTCGGTGCTCACCTGCCTTGCCAACGACGAGGGCTATGACGCGATTTTCTCGCTTCAGCTCGCGGTGATGGCGCAGCCGCGCGACGTCCTCGTCGCTCTCTCCGGAAGCGGCAACTCCCCCAATATCATTAGAGCGCTGGAGACTGCGGCGCAAATCGGCATGCGCAGCTTTGCCATCCTGGCCTATTCGGGGGGTAAAGCGAAGGCGCTTGCGGATGTTCCGATTCACTTCGCCGTAGACGATATGCAGATTGGCGAAGATCTCCAACTCGTGGTCGGCCACATGATCATGCAATCACTCCATCGCAATGGGCCAATGGAGCGTGCCGGCCCATGAAGATTGCAGTCCTCGGAAGCAATTCCTTTTCGGGGGCGAGCTTCGTTGATCACGCATTGGCGCGCGGCGCAGACGTCATCGGTATCAGTCGCTCGCCGGAGCCGCATCATGCGTTTCTCCCCTATCGCTGGTCCGACCGTCAATCGGCCTTCCGCTTCCATGCCCTCGACCTCAATCGCGACCTCGATGCCATCGCCGCTCTGATACGCCAAGAGCGGCCGAGTTACGTCGTCAATTTCGCCGCTCAGAGCATGGTCGGTGAGAGCTGGAAGAATCCTGATCACTGGTTCATGACGAACGTCGTCTCGACCGTGCGGCTCCATGACCAATTGCGCCAGTTCGATTTTCTCGACCGCTACGTCCACATCACGACGCCCGAGGTCTATGGCAGCACAACCGGATTCATCACCGAAGATGCCCCCTTCAACCCAAGTACGCCGTACGCCGTATCGCGGGCGGCGGCGGATATGAGTCTTCGCACTTATCACGCCGCTTACGGTTTTCCGGTGGTGTACACGCGCGCTGCCAATGTGTACGGGCCGGGACAGCAACTCTATCGCATCATTCCGCGAACAATCCTCTTCATCAAGCTCGGGCGGCGGCTGAGCCTCCATGGCGGCGGCCATTCGAGCCGATCATTCATTCACATCGCCGATGTCGCCGATGCCACGTGGCGGGTGATGCTCGAAGGCCGGCTCGGGGCGAGCTATCACATCTCGACAGAGGACGTTATTACTATTCGCGAGCTCGTCGAGCGCATCTGCGGGATGATGAGCGCCCGATTTGCCGATGCCGTCGAGGTAAGTGACGAGCGGCTGGGCAAAGACACCGCCTATATGCTCGACAGCCGGAAAATTAGGAGCGAGCTCGGCTGGCGCGACACCATCGGTCTCGACGAGGGCATCGCGACCTGCATACGGTGGATCGAGGATAACTTCGACGATCTACGATCCCAGCCATTCGATTACATTCATAAGCCATGACCTTGGCGCTTATCATGGAAGCAACAGCTCACCTGCATAACGAGGACACAACAGAGCGGCTTACCGAGCTCGCCCGCCAGATTCGCGGCCGCATCATCGAAACCTCACACCGTACCGGAACGCCACATCTCGGGTCCTGCCTTTCCTGCGTCGACATCCTTGTCGCCCTCTATTTTCAGCATCTTGCGATCGACCCGACGAATCCGCGCGCTGCCGACCGTGATCGTTTTATCTTGAGCAAAGGCCATGCAGCGCCGGCGCTCTTCCAGATTCTTGCCATGCGCGGCTTCTATTCCGAGGCGATGCTCGCGAGCTATGGCGAAGATGGAAGCGTCTTCGCCGAGCATCCCCCCACCCCAGCTCACCTGCCGGGGATCGAGGCCGCGACCGGGTCGCTCGGTCATGGACTGCCAATGGGATTAGGGATGGCGTTGGCAGGTCGCATTCAAGGTATGAACTATCGCGTTTTCGCCGTTGTCAGCGACGGCGAATGTAACGAGGGCTCGATTTGGGAGGCGGCGCTCTTTGCCGCGGCCCAGAAGCTTGAGCGCGTGGCGGTCATCGTCGATTTCAATAAATGGCAGGCGACGGGACGCAGTCGGGATGTGATGGCGCTCGATCCCCTCGCCGAGAAATGGCGGTCATTCGGTTGGAGCGTGTGCGAGATCGACGGACATGATATGCGCCAGCTTCTTGCGGCGCTTGCGAGGGTTCCCGATGGCAGCGGCAAGCCGATAGCCATCATTGCCCATACTGTGAAGGGCAAGGGTGTCTCCTTTATGGAGGATGACAACAACTGGCATTATCGAATTCCGACTGCCGAGGAGGTGTTGTCCGCCAAACGCGAATTGGGGCTGCTTCCATGAGGAACGCCTTCGCCGAGGAGATCACCAGCCTTGGGATTGCGGATTCCCGCATAGTCCTGCTGTCCGGCGATATCGGCAATAAGCTGTTCGACCGCTTCAAGGCGCATAACGAGTCGCGCTTCTATAATTGCGGCGTCGCTGAAGCCAACATGATGAGCATGGCGGCAGGCCTCGGCCTCTCCGGCCTGCGGCCCGTCGTTTACACAATTACGCCCTTCACGACGACGCGCTGCTACGAGCAGATCCGGGTCGATGTCTGTTACCATCGCGCGCCTGTCGTGATCGTAGGCACCGGCGCGGGGCTTTCCTACGCCGAGCTCGGCCCAACTCATCATTCATGCGAGGATTTGGCGATCCTCCGCCTTCTTCCCGAAATGACGGTGCTGGCTCCTTGTGATGCCGTCGAGCTCCGCCTCGCCCTGCGAGCCGCCTTGCGCCAGGACGGTCCCGTCTATATGCGGATCGGGAAGAAGGGTGAGCCGATTCTTCATGCCACCGAGCCCGATTTCGCCATTGGCCGCGCCATTACGCTGCGGAACGGCGCGGACCTCTGCCTTATCGCAACAGGCACGATCATGTCGGTCGTGCTCGCCGCCGCCGATCGTCTCGCCGCTGCCGGCCTATCCGTTCGGGTCGAGAGCTTCCCGACGGTAAAGCCGCTCGACCGTTCAAGGCTCGATGAAGTGTTCGCGAGCTTTCCGCTCCTCGGTGTCGTCGAGGAGCACGGCCTGGCAGGCGGTCTTGGCGGTAGCATTGCCGAGTGGCTGGCGCGCCGAGCCGATTTCAAGGGACGGCTTGTCACCTTTGGCACGCCCGACGAGTTCATGCACGAGGTTGGCTCCCAGGACTACGCCCGGCAACGCTTCGGGCTCAGCAGCGAGAACATCGCAGCAACCATGCTGCGGCATTGGCGCGCGCGATGATCCCGGGGCCCATTGACGCGGGGCGGACGATGCGCATCGGCATCGATTTCGACAACACGATCGTGGGATACGATCGAGTCTTCCACCGCGTCGCGCGCGAAGCCGGGCTGATCCCGCCCGAGCTTCCAGTCTCGAAGCGCTCGGTCCGCGACTACCTGCGCCGCAGCGGCTTGGAAGAGCGCTGGACCGAGATCCAGGGCGAGGTCTATGGAACACGAATGGCCGAGGCCGAGCCTTTCCCCGGGGTTCTTACCTTCCTACGCCGCGCACGCGATCATGGTGTCCGCGTCACCATCATCAGCCATAAGACGCGTTATCCGTTCCTTGGGCCTCGCCATGATCTGCACCACGCCGCGCGCCTTTGGATAGAGATGGCGTTGAGGGACCGTCAAGGACCCCTGGTGACCTCCGATCAAGTCTTTTTCGAGCTAACACAGAAGGAGAAACTCGCTCGGATCGACGCGCTCCAATGCAGCCATTTCATCGACGATTTGCCGGAGATACTCCTGGCGCCTGAGTTTCCTCCGTCGACTCAGCCGCTGCTTTTCTCACCGGACGATGAGGCACCCGAAGCATCGGCTCTCCGGGCCCTCCCGAGCTGGAAGGCAATTAGCGACTTTTTCGAGGCATCATGGACGCTAGGCTTGCAGAGGACGCATTGAGCTCGCTCCTCGGTCGCGGCGAGCTGCGCGCGTCACGCCTCGCTCTGCGCCCATTTCCACCCGGGGGGAATAACCGCGCTTGGCTTGTCGAGACGGGCGACGGACGCAAGCTCGTCGCCAAGGCCTATTTTCAAGGCCGCGGCGATGATCGCGACCGCCTTGGCGCGGAATGGGCGTTCCTCAATTATGCGTCAATACGACTGGGCCTCGCCTGCGTGCCGCGACCCATCATGCATGATGCGGAGCGGGGGATTGGGATCTATGAGTACGTCGATGGGCGCAAGCTTATGGCCGAAGAAGTCGGCGCAAACGAAGTGGCGTCAGCGGCGCGCTTCTTCCGCGCTCTCAACGGTTCCGACCGCCATGCGATGGCGGCCCACCTCCCGGCGGCATCGGAAGCATGCTTCAGCCTCGCAGAGCATCTCGAACTCGTCGAACGCCGCCTCGCACGTCTCGAGACGATCGAGCCAGCGACCGATGTCGATGTCGAGGCTATTCGCTTCATTGCAGAATTGCGCGCGACTTGGAACCTGATGAAAGAGCGGACGCAATCGATCGCATATACTCGCGGCTGGGCGCTTTCCGAGCCGCTCAACCGGGCCCAGCGCTGCGTCTCACCATCCGATTTCGGCTTTCATAACGCGATCTTGCAGCCATCCGGTGCAATCTGCTTCATCGACTTTGAATACGCAGGCTGGGACGATCCGGCAAAAATGGCTGCCGATTTCTTCTCCCACCCTGCAGTCGCCGTCTCGCCAATTCATATGACGGCATTCCTTGATACAGCCCTCACTTTTTCTGAGGATCCCGCACTCCTTAAGCAGCGTACTCTCCTGCTACTTCCGGTGCTGCGGATCAAATGGTGCTGCATCATGATGAATGAGTTTCTTCCCGAGGCCGCCCGTCGCCGCCGTTTCGCGGATCCTGGTACCGGTGGCGAGCAACGCAAGCGTACGCAGCTCGCCAAGGCGCGGCAGGCTCTACATCGTTGTCACGGATACGCTTGAGCATGGCTTATATCGATTTTCTCTCGACGATACATAAGGCGACGAAGCGCGATTATCTGGCGCGCGTCAATGACCCTGATTATCCCAAAGCGAAAGCGGCACGGCTCGCGAAGGAATGGGGGTTCGATTACTGGGACGGCGACCGCCGTATCAATTACGGTGGCTATCGCTATGACGGGCGATGGGCGAAGGTGGCAAAGGCGATGGCCGATCATTACGGATTAAAGCCGGGCGACCGCGTCCTCGACGTCGGTTGCGGCAAGGGCTTCCTCGTCTACGATTTCACGCAAGTTGTGCCAGGCATCGAGGCCGAAGGGATCGACGTCTCGGCCTACGCAATCGCCCATGCCAAAGAGGAAGTGCGTCACTGCGTCCGGCAGGCCAATGCCATTGCCCTCCCATTTCCAGATCGCAGCTTTGATCTGGTCGTCTCGATCAATACCCTCCACAATCTTCATTGCTATGATCTCGACAAAGCGTTGCGTGAGATCGAGCGGGTCGGTCGCCGTCATAAATATATCTGCGTGGAGTCATACCGAAACGAGGAGGAGAAGGCGAACCTTCTTTATTGGCAGGTGACCTGCGAGGCCTTCAATACGCCGGAGGAGTGGGCGTGGTGGTTCCGCCACACCGGCTATTCCGGTGATCATTCCTTCATTTATTTTGAATAGGAGCGCCGCGCTGTGGACCTGCCGCGTACCGCCAGAGCCGCTATCTTGGTAGAGCAGCATCGGCCGCTAGCAATCGCCGAGATCGAACTCCCGGCGAAACTCGAAGCCGGGCAGGTGCTGGTGAAAGTGCATTGCAGCGGTATCTGCGGCTCACAGCTCGGCGAGATAGATGGCGCGAAAGGAGAGGATCGATACCTGCCACATCTCCTCGGGCATGAAGGCTCGGGAACGGTACTGGCGATCGGCGCTGGCGTAAAACATGCGAAGCCCGGCGATAAGGTCGTCCTGCATTGGCGCAAAGGGCCGGGGATCGAGGCCGAGCCGGCCCGATACACGTGGGATGGCCGCCGCGTCAATGCCGGCTGGGTGACAACGTTCAATACGCATGCCATCGTCTCGGAGAACCGGCTTACGCCAATTCCCGCCGACAGCGACCTTGAAGTCGCGGCATTGTTTGGCTGCGCCGTCACGACCGGCTTCGGTGTCGTCCTCAACAACGCGCGGCTGGGGATCGGCGAGTCTATCGTGGTATTTGGTGCTGGAGGTGTCGGACTCAGCATTGTTCAAGCTGCAGCGCTTGTCTCGGCTTTTCCGATCGTTGCCGTCGATCTGCACGACAACAAGCTGTCACTCGCTCGTCAACTTGGGGCCACCCACCTCGTCAATGCAGAGCGCGAGGACGCAGGTCGCGCGATCGCTGGTGCCGTCGGCGCCTCGGGGCTCGACGTCTTCATCGACAATACGGGCAACCCCGACGTGATCGCGCTTGGGTACAAGCTGACAAAACCGCAAGGACGAGTGGTGTTGGTCGGCGTCCCGCGCCAAGGCCGCGACGTGACGCTCCACTCCCTGCCCTTGCATTTCGGGAAGCGCCTCTCCGGCTCACATGGCGGCGAAGCGCAACCCGAGCGCGATATTCCGCGCTACCACCAACTCTACCGTGCCGGCCGGCTGCCGCTGGCCAGCCTTATAACCGATCGCTTCGCGCTCGATCAGGTCAACGAGGCCATCGCCGCAATGCGAGCGGGCCACATCACCGGCCGTTGTTTGCTGAAAATGGAAGGAGGACCCGGGTGTCGCGATTGAAAGCAATCGCCGCCGAGGACGAAGTCGATCAGATCGTCGCGGCGATACGCGCGCTCCGCCGACCGGACGATAGCCTGGTCTTCGTCTCCGGCAACTTCAATATCATACACCCAGGGCATCTACGGCTGCTCAATTTCGCCGCCGAATGCGGCGACGTCCTCGTCGTGGCCGTGCATGCCGACGGGTCCGCCGGCACGATCGTCGCCGAAAACCTTCGCCTCGAAGGCGTGCGCTCGATTGGGGTGGTTGATTTCGCCTTCATTCTGCGCACGCCGCTTGAAGCGATGCTGGCAGCACTTCGCCCCACGATCGTCGTCAAGGGGAAAGAGTATGAGTCGCGCCCGAATCCGGAGCAGGCAATCTTGGATACCTATGGCGGCAAGCTGCTCTTCAGCTCAGGCGAGATGCGCTTCTCCTCACTCGATCTTCTGAAGAAGGAGCTCTACGAGCCCGACTTCTCCACCATTGTGAAGCCTCGCGATTTTCCTGAGCGCCACGGCTTCAGGATAGCCGATCTCGTTCCGCTGGTTCGCCGCTTTGCCGGACTGCGCGTTGTCGTCGTCGGCGACCTCATCGTGGATGAGTATATAAGCTGCGACGCGCTCGGCATGTCACAAGAAGACCCGACATTGGTCGTCATGCCGATCGAGACCGATCGCTTCATTGGAGGCGCTGGAATCGTCGCAGCCCACGCCGCCGGAGTGGGCGCCACCGTGCAATATTTTGGAGTCATCGGTGAGGACGAGGCCGGCGCCTTCGCAACCGAGACCCTGCGCAGATATGGCGTTGCCCATGAACTATTTGTTGATGCAAGCCGCCCGACGACCCTTAAGCGCCGCTATCGCGCCAAGAACAAGACATTGCTGCGCGTCAGCCATTTGCGCCAGCACGATATCAGCGCCGAGCTGGCGCGTAAGCTCTTTGACAGCGTGACCACCACCCTCGACGGCGCCGACCTCCTTGTCTTCTCGGATTTCAACTACGGCGGCCTTCCCCAATCCCTGGTCGACTCCCTTATCGACTATTGCAGCGAGCGTGGTGTGCTGATGGTGGCCGACAGCCAGGCCTCCTCGCAGATGGCGGACGTCTCGCGCTTCCGCGGCATGCGACTCTTGACGCCTACGGAATATGAGGCGCGGCTCGCCATGCGCGACTTCCAGTCCGGCCTCGTTGTGCTCGCGGAGTCTCTGCGCCAGAAGGCGCAAGCACAACACATCCTCGTGACTCTCGGCGTTGAAGGCTTGCTCATCCACGCTGGAGTAGAGCCGGCAGCTTATGCCACAGACCGCTTACCGGCCTTCAATACATCCCCTAAGGATATATCCGGCGCTGGAGATTCACTGCTCATTTGCGCCTCGCTCGCTACCGCCGTCGGCGCCGATATCTGGCAGAGCGCCTATCTCGGCTCCTTGGCGGCCGCGTGCCAGGTGAGCCGCGTCGGCAATACGCCGTTGAGCATCAAGGAGCTCATCCAGGAACTCATGCTGTGAGGGCACTACTTCTGGCCGCTGGACTTGGCACGAGATTGAGGCCGTTGACTGACACGGTGCCGAAGTGCCTTGTCCCTGTCCGTGGCCGACCTCTCCTCGACTACTGGCTCGACCTCTTGCTCGAAGGCGGTATCGAGCGAATTCTCATTAACACACATCATTTAGCCGAGATGGTTCGCAGCCATGTCGACGCAAGTCGCTGGCGGGATCGGATCGATCTTGCACATGAGGACTCGCTGCTCGGCACAGGAGGCACCGTTCTGCGCAACGCCAATTTCTTCGGTGATAACAGCTTCCTGCTCGCGCACGCCGACAATCTGACTCGTTTCGATATCGCGGCGTTCATTGCGCGGCACGCTGCTCGTCCGGTTGGTGTCGAGATAACGATGATGACGTTCGACACCGATGAGCCTCGATCATGTGGAATCGTCGAAGAAGACGAACGTGGCGTCGTCGTTCGGTTTCACGAGAAAGTCGCTCACCCGCCGGGAAACCGGGCCAATGCCGCGATCTATATCCTCGAGCCGTCGGTCGTAGCTTACATCGCCAGCCTAGGGCGCCCGGTCGTTGACTTCAGCACTGAGGTTATTCCGGCGTTTATCGGCCGCATCCATTCCTTCCATAATACCAGCTATCATCGTGACATCGGCACCATCGAGAGCCTTCGCAAGGCAGAAACGGAGCTTCGTGATTTCAACGAAGCTGCTTCGCGCCACTCGCAGATAGCCTCATTTTCTTAAGCAGCCCTTTCCCCGTTCCACGATCGCGAGCCGTCATCCTTCGCTGAAACGCAGGGAAGGTGATAGACGACATTCAGGCGCGTGCTTCACGACGCATAGGCCGGCTCCTCCTCATCGAGTGCCGCCTTCAACGCCGTGAAATGCAGCTCGGCATTCACCGCGAGATTGCCGAACTCCGCCGCCGTCTGGCGCACCACGGCCTCGGGCATGACGTTGAGGGGTCGGCCCGACTGCATTGCGAGGAGCTGAACCTGGCAGGCTCGCTCGAGATAGTAGAGGTCGTCGAAGGCCGTCGCGATCGAATCGGAAACCGCGATCACGCCGTGATTGGCGAGGAAGAGGATCGGCTTGTCGCCGCGGGCTGCCGCCATCCGCCGGCCTTCATCCGTCTCCCGCGCGATGCCGTTGAAATGATCGTCATAGGCGACGCGTCCGAAGAAGCGGGCCGAATTCTGGTGGACCATTTCGAGGCGCCCTCCCTTGATCGCCGTGAGCGCCGTCGCATAGGGCATATGACAATGAAGCACGACGCGCGCCTCCGAATGGGCGAGGTGCATCGGCACGTGGATGTTGACGCCGCTCATCGGGGGCCGCCCCTCGCCCTCGACCGTCTTGCCCGTCTCGTCGATGACGATGAGGCTGCCGGCCGTCATCTTCGCGAAATGCACGCCCTTGGGATTGATCAGGACGCGGCAGGGCGAGCGGGAGAGCAACACCGTGAAGTGATTGCAGATGCCTTCATGCATGTTGAGCCGGGCAGCCCAGCGGAAGGCCGCCGCGAGCTCGATGCGGTCTCGCAGCTCCGCCTCGCGATTTCCCGCGGCGGCTTTCATTGCTCCCTTGCCCTTCTCCATGTCGCTCTCCTCCATAGAGATGAACCAATAGCCGCCGTCAATATCCTCCCGCGCGGCGGCGAAGCAGCTCGGCCGCGATAATGAAGACGGTGATGAACAGCAGGATCACGGTCGATACGGCTGCCAGCGTCGGATTCACCTGAAGCAAGAGGTCGTTCCACATTTGCCGCGGCAGGGTGGCGTTGTTGCCGCCCGAGATGAAAAGCGCCACCGTCAAATCGTCGAACGAGGTGATGAAGGCGAAGAGGAACCCTGCGATCAGTCCGCCGCGGATCTGCGGCAGGGTGATGTGGCAGAGAGCGCGCCATTTGTTCGCGCCAAGGCTCCATGCCGCCTGATCGAGCCGCTCGTCATAGGTCTTGAGAATGGCCATGACCGTAATGACGACATAGGGGACCGCGAGGATCGTGTGACCGAGGACGAGCCCGAGCAAGGTTCCCACGATATCTATCCGGGCGAAGAGATAGAACAGCGCCACGGCGATGATCATGCGGGGCAGGATGAGCGGCGCCAACACCAAGGTCAGCACCGCCATTCGGCCGACGAGGCGCTGCCGGACAAGCACAAAGGCTGCGGCCGTCCCCAGGATCGTCGAGACCACGCCGGTGGCGAGCGCCACGATCAAGGAGCGCAAGGTCGCAGAAGTCCAGGCCGGCGAGCTCAGATAGGTGTGATACCAGCGCAGCGAGAAGCCGTGCGGCGGAAAGTCGATGAACGTTCCGGAGGTGAAGGAGACGGGAATCACGAAGAAGGACGGCAGGACGAGAAACAGAATGATGAGAGCGGAAGCGCCCCATAACACCTTTCGAGAGAAGGCGCGCCGCGGCCGATCGGGCCGAGGCTGGATGAGAAGGTCCCACGCCTCTCCCGCGCGATCGCAGAGCCAGCCGAGTGCCGCGACGACCCCGATGCCGAGCCAGGCGCTGCCGCGCGCCAAGAGCGTCGGCCGTCGCTGCCGCATCCCGCTCGCCGCCCCGACGGCGCCGCCCGAGAGTGTCGACATGCCGAGAATGCGATCATATAGATAGAAGACGACGGCCGAGGCGGCAAGCAGCACAAGCGACAGCGCGCCGGCGAAACGCCAATTCATCAGCTCCTGGATCACGGAGATGATCACCTGGGAGATCATGGTGTCGCGCGCGCCGCCGAGAAGCGCCGGGATAATGAAGAAGCCGAGCGCCGTGATGAAGACGAGCAGGCCGGCGGCCGCTACGCCGGGAAGCGAGAGGCGGAAATAGATCCGCCAGAATGCCTGCCCCCCACGCGCGCCGAGGGTGCTCGCCGCGCGCATGAGCGTGACGTCGATGTTCTGCATCACCGAGACCATGGTGACGACGGCGAGCGGCATCATGCCATGGACCATGCCGATCATCACGCCGGTGAAATTGTAGATGAGGCTGACCGGCGCATCGACCACGCCGAGGGCGAGGAGCAGGCGATTGATGGCGCCCGTGCGCCCGAGCAGGATCATCCAGGCGAAGGTGCGCACGAGAAAGCTCGTCCAGAACGGCATGAGGACGAGGAGCATGAGGCCGTTGCGCGTGCGTGCGGCACTTGTCGCCAGGAGATAGGCGATCGGATAGCCGCCGAGGACGGCGAAAAGCGTCGTCCAGCCGGCAATCTGGAAGGTGATGCCGAGGACCTGCAGATAGACCGGCGCCGTCGCGATATGGATGTAGTTCCGCAGCGAGAAATGGCCCGCCGCATCGAAGAAGCTGAGCCAGAGAAGCTGCGCCACGGGATAGACGAAGAAGGCCAGGAGGAAGGCGAGGAGCGGATAGATCGGCCAGGCGCGCACCCAGCCGCGTTGCGGCCGCTGGCGGGCGTAGTCGAGGCCGGCCGCGGCGCTGGTCATGATCCCCGCTCCCGCGTGTCGGGCAGGGCGACCGTATGGGCAGCACTCCAGCCGACGCGCACCGTCTGCCCGGGGCCGACCGCGGTATCCGCCCCAAGTGTGAGCCGCTTCATCGCGAGGGTCAAGCCGTCCGCCAGCGCCACGTAATAGCGCTGAACGCCACCGACAAAGACCACCTCGCGCAGTACGCCTTCCGCGACATTGTCCGCATCTTCGCCAGGGCCGAGGAGCCGCAAGCTCTCCGGGCGCACCATGAGCTTGACCGGCTCGTCCGGGCGCAGCCCGCCGCGTGAGCGCGCGCGAATCTTGAGACCGCCGGGACCGTCGACTCGGAGCGGATCGCCAATCGCGGCGACCGTTCCCGGAAGCAGATTCGATTCGCCGAGGAAATCCGCGGCGAAGATGGAGGCCGGATTGAAATAGAGCTCCTGGGGCGCTCCGATCTGCTCGATGCGGCCATTGTTCATCAGGCAGATACGATCCGACATCGTCATCGCCTCGTCCTGGTCGTGGGTCACATAGAGGACGGTGATGCCGAGCTTGGTATGGAGGTGCTTGATCTCGAGCTGCATGTGGTCGCGTAGCTTGCGGTCGAGGGCGCCCAGAGGCTCGTCCATGAGGATGATCGAAGGGTGATACACGGTGCAGCGGGCGAGTGCGATGCGCTGCTGCTGCCCGCCCGAGAGCTCGCGCGGAAAGCGCTCGGCGGTATGCGCGAGCTGCACGACATCGAGGACCCGCGCGACCTCCTGGGCGATGCGGGCCTCGGGCATCCGGCGCATCCGCAGCGGGAAGGCGATGTTCTCGTAGACCGTCAAATGAGGGAAGAGCGCGTAATTCTGGAAGACGATGCCGATATCGCGCTTGTGGGGTGGCGCGTAGGTGGCGATCTTGCCATCGATCCAGACTTCGCCGCTCGAAGGCTGAATGAGGCCGGCCACGATCATGAGAAGCGTGGTCTTGCCGGAGCCCGAAGGCCCGAGCAGGGTCAGGAACTCGCCCTCGCGCAGGTCGAGCGTTGCGTCGGCGAGCGCCGTCACGCTACCATAGATCTTGGCCGCGTTGCGGACCGAGAGCTTGACCTTCGCGCCGGCCACCGCCTATCCCCTGATGCCGCAAGCGAAAGCGCGGCCGCGGAGCGCGGCCGCGTCATTCCCTATCTCTCCCCCACCAACTATGACAGCAGCCACGCGTTGAAGCGCTCGAGAGTCTTGTCCTTGTTGGTGCCCCACCACTCGGTGCTGGACAGCACCATCCGCTTGACGTTCTCGGGCGCGGTCGGGAAATACTTCACGCGATCCTTGGGAATGAAGTCGTAGGCCTTGGGATTGGTGGGCCCGTAGAAGAGCTGGGTTGCGAACGCCGCCTGGCGCTTCGCATTGGCGCAGAATTTGATGAACTTCTTGCCGAGCGCGGCCTTGGGATCGCCCTTGGGAATGACCCAACCCTCCATCGAGTAGATGCCCTGGTTCCACTCGATCTCGACGGGCTTGCCCGCCTCGATCACGACCTGCGCCCGCGCATTCCAGGTCGGGATCATATCGACCTCGCCGCTCTCCAGCATCTGGGTGGTCTGCGCCCCACCCGTCCACCACACGTTCACATGCGGCTTGATCTGGTCCAGCTTCTTGAAAGCGCGGTCGACGTCGAGCGGATAGAGCTTGTCCATCGGGACCCCGTCGGCCATGAGCGCCTCCTCGAGGGTGTCGATCGGGTGCTTGTGCATGGCGCGGCGGCCCGGAAACTTCTCGACGTTCCAGAAATCCGCCCAGGATTTCGGCCCGTTCTTTCCGTACTTGTCGGTGCGATAGGCGATGATGGTGGCATAGACGTCGGTGCCCATCCAATCGGGCTTCCGCGCCGTCGGCATGATCTCCGACATGTCCTCCCCGCTCCAGTCGAGGGGCTCGAGGAGATGCTGGGGCGAGAGCTCGTAGACATCGCTGGCGGTCGCGATCACCACATCCCAGGTATAGGCCTTGGTCTCCACATTCGCCTTGATCTCGGTGGTCGGGTAATGGGTCCGCGCTATATGATTGATATCGATATTCGCCTCCTTGGCGAAAGGCTTGACGAAGGCGGCATCGCAGGCCGGCGTCCATACCCCGCCGGGATCGGCAACCGTCAAGCTCTCCTTGGCGAAGGCGCGACGAAATGGCGACGCGGCCAATGCGAGCGCCGCGGCACCGGCACTCGCGCCCAGCAGAAGCCGACGCCGGTTGAGCGGAAAGGGACCGTCATCCATGAAATCTTTCGGATCAGACATTGCTCGTCTCCCTGTTCTGGTGGATGGAGGGGTTCTTCTTGTTAATTCATGTCGGCACGGCGCAGCAGCGCCTGACCGCCTTGCCGACCGCGGTCAGGTCATCGACGATCACGGCGCCGGCACGGCGCAAAGCCTCGATCTTGCCGGGCGCATTCTCCTCAGGGCTGCCGAGCAGCGCGCCGGCATGGCCCATGCGCTTGCCGGCCGGCGCATGGCGCCCGGCGATATAGGCCACCACCGGCTTCGTCATGCGGGCAACGAACGCCGCCGCCTCCAGCTCAGAGCGGCCGCCGATCTCCCCAAGCAATACCACGGCCTCGGTCGCGCTGTCCGCCTCGAAGCGCTCGAGCATCTCTGTATGGCCGCTGCCAGTCACCGGGTCACCGCCCAGGCAGACGATGGTGCTCTGCCCGAGCCCGACGGCATCGAGCGCGTCGATCACCTCATAGGTCATGGTTCCGCTCTTCGAGACGATACCGATCCGGCCGGGGCGCATATAGGCGTCGTTGAGGTCCGAGAGATTCGCCATCCCCGGGCTGACACAGCCGGCGGAATTGGGCCCGATGAGCACGACACCCCGCGCCCGCGCGTAACTCGCCATTTGGATGGCGTCCGCGACCGGAACGCCCTCGGTATATGCGACGATCACCTCAATCCCGGCATCGATCGCCTCGAGGCAGGCGTCGAGGGCATGAGCAGCCGGCACGGAGACGAAGCTCGCCGTCGCGTCAAGCTCGGCTACGGCCGCATAGCAGGAATCGACGACCGGCAGTCCGGCGACTTTGCGTCCGCCGCGTCCCGGCGCGACGCCGCCCACGACGGGCGAGCCGCTTTCCACCATGCGGGCAGCGATGGCGGCGCCGACGCGGCCCGTCATGCCCTGGACGATGATGCGCGACGCCTTGTCGACGAGAATCGCCATGCGCCCGCTCTCCTCAGCTCGAGGCCGCCACGGCGGCGAGCGCCGCCGGCAGCTCCGCATGCAAGGCGAAGCCGAGGGGACGCAGAATCCCCTGCGCCTGGTCGGCGTTTCGGCCCTTGAGGCGAACGACCGTAGCACCCGGAAAGGGTGCCGCCGCATAGGCCTCGGCGATGCCGCGCGCCAGCTCGTCACAGAGCGCAGTCTGCAGATAGGCGTTGATGAAGGTGAGCTTGGGGCGCAGCGCCGCGACGGCGCGAAAGACGGGAGTCAATCCCTCCGCCCCGCGGAGAACGACGCCGCCGAGATCGATCACCGCTCGCACGCGCTGCCCCTGCGCCGTGAGAAGGTCGAGGGTCGCCATCATCAGCCCGGCGCCGCTCATCACCGCGATCATGTCGCCAGCGGGATCGACCTCGATCGCGACGGACCCCGCTGCCTCGATCGCCGCCTCGAACGGGGTGCCGGCCGTCCGCCCATAGGCCTGCCATTCCGGATGGCGGAAGCGGGCATTGCCGTCGAGGCGGACCTTGGCGTCTACGGCAATCAGCTTGCCGTCAGTGGTCAACACGAGGGGATTGATCTCGGCGAGTTCGGCGTCCTCGCGGGCGGCGAGAGCCACGAGCCGGGACACGATCTCCGCAAGCGCCGCGGCCGTCCTTGTCGGGACGGCGAGAAAATCGACGATGCGGCGCGTCATGAACGGTCGTAGGCCGAGGAGCGGATTGATCGGCAACTTGAGCAGCCGATCGGGCGGCACGGCCTCGATATCGACGCCGCCCGAAGGAGACGCCAGGATGATGCGGCAACGCGCCTCACGCGCGATTGCGACAGCGAGATAGAATTCGCTCGCGATCTCCAGCCTCTCCTCAACATAGACGCAGCCGACCGTATCGCCGTCGAAGGATCGACCGCTCAACGCCGTCACCGCCGTCGCGAGCGCAGCCTTGCCGTCGATGAAGCGGATGCCGCCGCGCTTGCCGCGCCCGCCCGACCTCACTTGCGCCTTGGCGACGTAGCGCTCCACGCCCGCGGGCAAATCCGGCCATACCGCGCCGCGCGGCACCGGAATGCCATGCGCCGCAAAAAGCCGCTTGCCTTCGAACTCATAGAGCTGCATCGCTACCTATCTCGCAGCGCTCCGCCGCGCCTCGCGCGCGGCCAGGAACTTCTTCATCTCCGCTTGAGGCTCGCCGGTGCCGTAGGACTCGCGCTGCAGGCGGATGCCGGCATCGAGCGCGTCGTCGAAGCCCGCCTGCGTCACTTCGCGGAAGCGACGCTTGTCGAGGCGCATGGCGACGGGCGGCTTGGCGGCGAGCTGCTTCGCCACCTCGAGCGACTTGGTCATCACCTCCTGCGCCTTCACGAGATAATGGATAAGGCCGATCTCATGGCATTCCTTGCCTTCCATCATGCGGCCTGTGAGCGTCAGCTCGACCGTGCGGGACAGCCCAAGCATCTCCATCATCAGCCAGGGCCCGAGGGTGCTCGCAATGCCGGAATTGATCTCCGGCTGGCCCATGCGGGATCCCGCGTGGCCGACGCGCACATCGGTAAGGAGCGCCACCTGGAAGGCCGAGCCGGCCGCTACGCCGTTGAGCGCCGCTACCAGCGGCTTGTCGAGAGCGCGAATGGCGCTGTACATGGTGCGCCATTCCTCGATCCATTCCGCCGCCCGATCGGGGTTGAACGTCTTGGTCTCGTTCAAGTCCTGGCCGGCCGAGAAGGCGCGATCGCCCGCCCCGGTCATGATGATCGCCCGAATCTTGGAGTCGGCGTTGAGCTTCACCATCGCGTCGCCGATCTCCTTGCGCATCGGCGCATGCCAGGCGTTCAGCACCTCGGGCCGGTTGAGCGTCAGAATCGCGACGTCGCCGTCGCTGGCCAGCTTGATGAATTTGTACATGCCGTCGATCCTCGTTGCTGCAAATGAGTTCATCCGGCGCGCCGCTGCGCCCGGCGGGCCAGGAACGCCGCCATGACCTTCTGCGGCTCCCCCGTCGCCACCGCCTCGCTCTGATAGGCGACCGAAGCGGCGGTCGCCGCTGCAAAGCCGCGCCCCGTGACGGCGCGGAAGCGCTCGATGTCCAGGCGTAGGGCGACCGGCGGCTTGTCGCCAAGCTCGCGCGCGAATGCGACGGCGCGATCGAGCAGCCGATCCGGCGGCAGCACGTCGCGGGCGAGCCCGATACGCCGCGCCTCCTCGGCGGGAATGGCGCGGCCTGTGAGCACGATCTCGGTGGCACGCGAGATGCCGAGGTGAATCTTGAGAAGGTGGCCGCCGATGATGGCGGGAAGGCCGGCGTCGACCTCGGCCATGATGAAGCGCGCCGTGGTCGCCATCAGCCGCACATCGCTCAAAAGCGCGGTCTCGAACCCGGCGCCGGCGGCGACGCCGTTCACCGCGGCGATGATCGGCTTGGTGAACCGGGAGAGGGCATCGAAGTAGCGTCGCCAGGATTCCATCCAGCTCGGCCCTTCATCGGGCCTGAGAGCCGCGCTCTCGTCGAGATCCTGCCCGGCGCAGAAGGCGCGCTCGCCGGCGCCGGTGAGGACGACGGCGCGGACGCCGTCATCGCTCTGGAATGCCGCCAGGCGGTCTGCGATCTCCTGGCGCAGGGCCGTATCCAGCGCATTGAGACGCTCGGGGCGGCTCAACGTCAGGATACGAACGGCACCGTTGCTGGAAACCGACAAGGAGGACGCCACCCGACCATCTCCCCGGGGCGCTGCCTGCGGCCCTCTATATCGCATCGCAATAAGTAAAATTGCATTTTCAGCATAGGAAGGCCTATGCTCGCGAGTCAAGCGAAAGGGGTCGCGCGAGCAACGATAGAGTCCACAATGCGGGGTTGCGGCCGGCAACGGTTCGCGATATGCGCAGGCTCGGCTCGGAGCCGAAGGTGGAAGCCATGGACGCAAGTAAAGGTGCCGGGGAGAAATCCAAGCGCAGGCCGGCGCGCGCGGGCCGCGCCCAAGCGAAGCGGCCCTTGGCGCTTTTCGTGAACTCGCTCGCCAAGGGCTTCCGCGTGCTCGATGCCTTCGAGGCCAAGCGTCCGAATTTGAGCCTGGGCGAGATCGCGGAGGCAAGCGGGCTCGACAAAAGCGCCGCGCAGCGCTTCGCCTATACGCTCGAGGCGCTCGGCTATCTGCGCAAGGACCCGGAGAGCCGCCGTTACAGCCTCTCCCCCAAAGTGCTCGAGCTCGGCTATCGCTATCTGCGCGCGGATTCTCTCGTAGCGCGCGCAACGCCTTTCCTTGCGGAGGCCAATAAGCGCTGCGAGGAGACCGTCAACCTGACGGAGCTCGACGGCAGCGAGGTCGTCTATGTCGCGCGCTTCCCGAGCTGGCACGCCGTCAGCGTCGATGTCGTCCTGGGCACGCGGCTCCCCGCATTCTGCACGGCGCCCGGCCGCGCCATGCTCGCCTTCCTACCCGAAGCGCGTGCCCGCGACATCATCCTCCATGCCGAGCGTCCCGCGCTGACCGAGCGCACCGTTACCGACCCCGACGCGCTCATGGCGGAGCTGGCGCGCGTGCGCCGGCAAGGCTGGTCGCTGGCCGACCAGGAGACCTTCGTCGGCGACGTGTCGACTGCAGCGCCCGTTCTCGACATCACGGGTCAGGTGGTCGCGGCGGTGAATATCGCGGTGCCAGCTGCGCGCTGGTCGGCCGCGCGGGTGCGGCGCGAGCTGACGCCGCTCGTCGTCGAAACCGCCGCGCAGATTTCACAGGTTCAGGGAAGCCGCCGCGACGAGGCGGCCGGCGCCCATCTCGGCTAGGCGCAGCGCGACTTGCCCTATCTTCGGGCGCTACGGCGCAACGGCGACGTCGAGGGCCGCGGCGACATGCGCCATGTTGGCATTGATATACACGGTGCCGTCGTCCTCGAAATTCGCGCGGCCTTTTTGCTCCGGAAAGGCGAGCGGCAGCTCGGTGCAGGCCAGGCAAATGGCAGGTTGGCCTTCAGTTCCGGCCGGGCAGGCGAGCTTTGCGATCTCGCGCAACCTTGCCGCTGCGCCCTCGGCACGCCCGCGCTGCAAGGCGGCGATCAGATCGACGGTCATCACTCGCGCCGCCTCGCTTCGCGGTCCTTCCGCGCGAACGCCATGCCGCGCGAAGCCCTCGCGGAATTTCGCCGAGCGCATGGTGAGGGCTGTTCCCAGCAACAGCACCCGGCGCACGCCGATCCGCGCACATTCCCGCGCCGCCGCGTCGAGGATGCTGATTACGGGGATCCCCACGCCCCGCGTTATAGCCTCGAAGCGGTGATGGGGCGTGTTGCTTGCGATCAGCGCAAAATCGGCGCCGCTGCCCTCGAGACGAATGAGCGCGGCCCGATGATAGTCGTCGAAGCGCGACCAGGACTCCTCGTCGCCGTCGCTGCCGAGATAGGAGACGGCCGTTGCGAGGTCCAGCGATTCGATGCTGAGCTCTGGCATGCGGGCGACGGCGTTGGGATCGCGTGCGCGATGCCATTCCTCGCTGCGGCGGCAGAGCTCGGTATAGTATTCGACCGTGGATGGCCATGCGACACCCCCGACGATGCCGATCTTTTTCACCGCCATTCTCCGGTTGCGTTGGTCGAGCCCTTTTGGACGGATGGCAGCCCGAGCGCGAAACGACACGCGCCTTGCGCTCGGGCTACCAGGAATGCCGGCGATCGCGATCAGCCGGCCGGCGACTGCGGCGCCACCCCGACGTATTTGTACTGGTGCAGCACGTCGTCGTCGGCGTATTTCGGATCCTTGTGGATCTGGAACACGCTGATCACCTTGTTGATCATGTCGCCGTTCTGGTCGAAGGCGATCTCGCC
>DATGLG010000074.1:0-1903 GCA_035294245.1 Alphaproteobacteria bacterium
GTTCATGATCTTGGTCTCGATCTGGGGGATGAAGTACTGCGCCTCCTCGTGCACGATCGTCAGGAGGTCGCGCTCCCAGTCGGCGAGGAACGGGTTGTGGTCGCGGATGAAGAGCAGGAGATCCTCGTCGGGGGTCGGCGGCACCTTGCGCAGGTCGGGTTCCTGCGGCTCCTGGCGGCGGTGGATGCGCTGGAAGGGATCGGCGGGCGGCGTCGCCGCCTCCTGGAGCCGCTCGCGTTCCTCGCTTTCCGGGAGCTTGCGGATGGCGAGGTTGCGTCGGCACTGGAGCGCAAGCGCGTGCGCGGCGTCGAGCACGGCCTCGACCTTCTCGAGCCCGATGCTCGGCGAATCGACGTAGTGGCGCACGCGGGTGGCGTGCGCCTTGAAGGTGGAGGTGGTGAACTCGGCTCGCGTGGAGCGGAACGTGAAGTTGTTCTTGAAGAAGTCGTTGTGCGCGTAGACGTGCGCGATGGTGAGGATCTGGAGGCAGAGCGTGTTGTCCCGCATGAGGTAGGCGAGCGCGGGATTGGAGTTGATCACCATCTCGTAGGGGAGGCCCGAGACCCCGTAGTCGTAGAGCGTCTTGAGCTTCTCGAAGGCCTTGCCGTACGACCAGTGCGGGTAGTGCGACGGCATGCCCGAGTACGCCATGTAGCCCAGCATCTGCGCGTGATCGCACAGCTCGAACTCCTGCGGGTAGCAGTCGAGCCCGAACTCGGCGACCTTCTCCCGGATGCGGGCGTCCCAGTACTCGAGGTCCTTCAGCGTGTAGTCGGCCACCGCCGGCACCTCACTCGAGGGCGCGGTCCTTGGCGAGGAAGGCCTTGAACGACGGCCAGATGTCCTCCTTGCGCTCGATGAGGACCGTCTGGAAGTTGTCGGCGTCGAGCCGCCGGAAGATGTTGAGCATCGAGCTTTCGTAGTACCGCGACCCGAGCGGCTTGATCTCGCCGTAGCCGAAGAGGTTGCACACCTCGGCGAGCTCCTTGGCCGCCCGCAGCGCGGCTGGGTTGTCGGAGTCGAAGTTGTCGCCGTCCGAGCAGTGGAACGCGTAGATGTTCCAGAGCGACGGGTGGTAGCGCTCCTGGATGATCTCGAGCGCCTTGAGGTAGGCGGAGGAGATGAAGGTGCCGCCGGACTCGCCCTTGTGGAAGAACTCGGCTTCGGAGACCTCCTTGGCCTCCGTGTGGTGCGCGATGAAGACGATCTCGACGTTCTGATACTTCGTGCAGATGAACTGGTAGAGGAGGAAGAAGAAGCTGCGGGCGAGGTACTTCTTCATGGTGTCCATCGACCCGGAGGTGTCCATGAGGCAGAGGACGACCGCGTTCGACTCCTTCTTCACGTCGGTGACCATGTGCCGGTAGACGAGGTCTTCCTGGTGGAAGGGGAACCGCTCGTCGCGCGCGACCGGTTCCAGGCCCGCCTGGGCGGCGGCGAGGGCATCGGCCGCCCGCCGGCGATTGGTCGCGACCTTCCGGCGCAGCCGCTCCCGGACGCTGCGCCGCTTGTCGAGGCGCACGCGAATGCCGACGGCGCGGTAGCCCTTGCGCTTGACGAACCGCATCGCGTCGATCTGGCGGAGCGCCTTGCGCTCGAGGTCGGGCAGCTCGAGGTCCTCGAACATGATGTCGATCAGCTCCTCGAGCGTGACGTCGGTTTCGTAGTAGTCGGTGCCGGGCTGGTCGCCGGCCTTCTCCTCGCCCTCGCGCCCCCGCGCGCGCACCTTGCCCACGACCTGGCCCGTCTGCGACTCGCCCGTCCCCTGCGCCACCGACGGCGTGTTGTCGCCGTAGACGAAGCGATACTCGCGGATGCCGCGGATCGGGACCTTGATCACCTTCTCGCGGTCCTGGCCGATGATGGACTCCTCCGCGATGATGTCCGCGATGTTCTCGCGGAT
>DATGLG010000075.1:0-3503 GCA_035294245.1 Alphaproteobacteria bacterium
CCGGGACAGCTCCGATCGGACATCCTGCGCCAGCGAGCGCCGAAAGAGAATTGAGCGCCCCTCGCCCGTGACCAGCAAGAGAGGAGAGGAGTCGTCGATGTAGTCGTAGCCCTTGACCGCACCGAGCTGATCAAAGAGGGACTGGCTTGGCTTGCTCGGAGGGTGGCGTCTGGGCAGCGGGCTTCGACTGGGGTTTCACATCGAGCCGGAGCTGCTGCGCATCCACCCTTCGCGCCATTAATGAGAGATGGTAACAGATATGTCACCTATGCGCGGAACGCATCAGACGCGTACGATGCGTGCATGACGAGTGGGACGCTGATCCGTCAGGCGCGGACGCGGTCTGGTCTTTCGCAGGCGGAGCTGTCGGAACGAAGCGGCAAGGATCGAGCCCAGATCGCGCGCTGGGAGCGTGATGTCGTGACGCCGAGTCTTGAGACCCTCCGCGAGTTGCTGCAGGCATGCGGCTTCGATCTGGAGATGACGCTCGTGCCCTACCAGCCGCCCGATCCGAGCGACGAGGCCGAACTTCAGCGGGCGTTGGAGCGGACGCCGCAGGAGCGGCTGCAGGCGATGCTGAAGGCGCGGGGAGGCTGAGTGGCCGAGCCGTTTGATCCGTACCTGGTGCTGCAGACGCTGGAGCGCCATCGGGTGACCTACGTTGTGATCGGGGGACTGGGACGGGTGATCCATGGCTCGACCGAGTTGACCGACGGGATCGACATCGTCCCGTCGACGCGGGAGGAGAACCTGCGGCGGCTCGGGCTCGCGCTGGAGGAGCTGAACGCGCGCCGCCCGGATGGCAAGCAGCCGGCGCTGGAGCGTGATCTCGTCGGCCGCGGCGTGCTCGAGCTGCGCACTGACGCGGGCGAGTTGAAGATCGTGCCGGAGCCGGCGGGCACGCGCGGCTACGACGACCTGCGCCGCCGCGCAGTACGCGAGCCGCTGGGCCAGGGCCTACGCCCCTCGGTCGCCTCGGCCGACGACCATGCGCGCATGCTCGCCGTTCTCGCCCGTGAGCAGGACCGGCCCGCCTTGCAGACGATGCAGCGCGTGATCGAGCTCGAGCATGGCCTGAGGCGCGGTCTCTACATGGAGCGCTGACGCCTCGACCGCAGGCAATGGGCGCTTCCTTCCGTACAGGAATAGCAGGAGAGACACAGATGCACCAAGGTGCAATACCGTCGCACGCTTCGTGTACGTTTGTACGCCATGTCGCGCCGCCGCCAGCAGCGACGTTCCGCCAAGGCGCGCCGCCACCTCGAGCCGTCTCACGAGCCGAGGCCTCCGATCGTGCAGTCGCCGCCGGCCACCACGCCGCCGCGAGTGCTCGTACGCGAGGCGAGCCATGTCGACCGGCTCGCCTACACGCGCAGCCAGGCCGCCCAGGCACTCGGGATCAGCCGCTCGACGCTCCGCCGCCTGCTGCCCTACATCGAGACGATCGAGCTGCCCTGGGGCACCAGCCTGATCCCCGTCGACGAACTCGAGCGACTCGTCGCTGAACGCCGCCGGCCCACGACGGCACTCCGGCACGTGGTCACGGCGGTGGGGCGGAGGCCGAGCGTTTCGGCCGAAGTCGTCGAGCGCATCCGCGCCCAGCGATCGGCAGGCCGAAGCCTCCGCCAGATCGCCGACGGCCTAAACGCCGACAACGTCCCCACCGCACACGGGGGCGAGCGGTGGTGGCCCTCTACTGTGCGCGCCGTCCTCCGGCGGACGGTCTGAACCGGGCAAAGCGGACGGCGAGGATTACATTGAGTGCGGCAATGTCACTGAAGGCAGAGGTAAAGAGCTGACAGCGGAGCGGCCGATGGCGACGAGATGAGGGCAACGGCTCCGCTCGGCCCTGAAGGGCCGAGAACGGAGGGACTCTTTCGTCCTGCCTAGCCGTACTAGGGCTGTGGAGTTAGCGCTAACCCATCCTTCTGCTTGCACGAATACTGCCCAGCGATGAAGCCCGCGGCCCTCGTTGGCGCGCTCGCGGCCGGAGCGCTGGCGCTGGCGCCGGTGCAGGGGAGTCCCACCCGGCGGCTGCCTCTCCAGGCGCCGCAGAAGCTCACGGCTGGACCGCTGCTCGGATTCGTCTCGGGCCGCGATCCGAACAAGGGCGTGAGGCTCGCCCGCATCGATCCACGTATCCTGCGGCCGACCGGCTCGAGATCGCTCAGGCTGCCGTTCGCCGACGCTTGGGCGGTCGCCCAGGGCGGGCGCACCCTCGCGCTGGCCGTGCATCCGGATCCGGTCAACGAGGCGAACTCGCTCAAGCTGGTGACGCTGCCGTCGTTGCGCTGGCGCCCCGGGTCGGTCGGCCTCGGCGGAGACGTCGACGGGCTCGCCTGGATCTCGCCACAGCAGGTGGAGGCGCTCGTGGGCAAGTTCGTCTGTTGTCCGGCGACACAGAGGGTCGTCGTCGTGAACGTGAAATCGAGGCGTGTCGTTCGACGCGCGCCTATAAGCGGAACCGTCCTCCACATCGCGCGCTCGGCGCGAGGCCTCGTACTCCTCACCGGCCCGACAGGTGCGATCGGGCCAGCGTCCCTGGTCGTCGCCGACGCGCGCGGCGTGCGAGCCACGCGGCTCCCGGCGATCCAGGCAGGCGAGATCCCCGGCGGTGGCGGCATCAGCCAGTGGCGACTGCCGGGTCTCGCGGTCGATCCGACCGGCGCGAGAGCCTACGTCGCCGATCCGGGCGGCCAAGTCGCCGAGGTCGACCTGAGAACGCTCGCGGTCTCATACCACGAACCGAACGCAGAGCGCTCCCTCCTCGCACGCCTGGAGGGCTGGCTGCAGCCGACCGCTTCGGCGAAGGGCGACTCGGGGCTTATCCGCCAGGCGCAGTGGATCGGCAACGGCTTCCTGTTGGTGACGGGCCGTAATCTCGGAGACAGCAGGGAGCAGGTTGCTTCTGATCCGGCGGGTCTCGAGGTGATCGACACGCGCAACTGGACTGTCGACGTCCTTGCACCCGAGGCCGACTCGTTTTCCGTTGCTAACGGAGTGCTGCTCGCTACCGGGGCACGCTGGCGGGGCAGCGTGAATCCGACTGGGATGGGTCTCGAGGCTTACGGCACCAATCGAAAGCGTCGCTTCGCTCTCTTCCCTGGGCGGGCCGTCTCGGTCGACTTTGTAGCGAACGGTCGCGCGTACATCTCGGCCTCCGGGTGGAAGCGTGACCACGTGGTGGAGCTGCGTTCCGGACGCGTCATCGGAACAAGCACCGCTGAGAGTCCGTTGCTTCTCCTCGGACGAGGCAACATCGACGACTTCTAGTGACGCGAATGAGGAAGCTTGGCCCGGGCGAGCGTACTGTCGCCCTGACACCGCGTGGCCCTTGCTTGTCGACAGGGCTGGCAACTCGGCGAGGTCTGCACCGGGGTCTGCACGCGACGCGTTTCCGTGGCATGTCTGTCACAAACGTCCCGCTTGGTTGAGCCAAACGCGGGTTACTTTGTGACTCAGAAAGGCGCATACGGGATTCGAACCCGTGCCGCCGCCGTGAG